>NZ_CP117996.1:1200000-2400000 GCF_028743715.1 Microbacterium sp. Clip185
CGCGGCGTCGGCCGACCCGACCGTGCTATCGAGGTCGGTCGTGCCGTCGATCGAAACACGCTGCCGGTCGCGGTGCGCGTTTCCCTCGCGATCGCGCTCTCCGGTGCACGCCTGGACCTTGGAGAGACCGAGCGGGCTCTCGCCGAACTGGACATCCCCGAGCTCGACCCCGATCGCGCCTTCGAGTGGAGCCCCGCGCTCTTCGCTGCCCGCGCCGCCGTGCTCGAAGAGCTCGGACGCGACGACGAAGCTGCCGAGTGGGCGCGACGCGCCGACATCGCGGCCGAAGCGCTCGACGAGGCCGCGGGCAACGGTTCGGATGAGGAGATCTTCGTGGAGGAGATCTTCGACGAGGAGTTCGCCGAAGACTCCGATGCGCCCATCGCAGCAGATGTCGCCGAGACGGACGATGCCGTCGAGGCGGACGACGCGGACCACGACGACGAGGACGACTACTCGATCGCTGCGGAGGTCGAGGAGCTTCTCGCTGCCGCGGATGCGGCCGCCGACGCACAGACCGCGTCGACCGCGGAGGACGACGAGGACGAGGAGCGTTGATGGCACTGTTCTCTCGCTCCGCGCCCACGCCGCTGGAGGGTGTGGACACCGTTCTCGCCGACCTCGATGGTGTCGTGTACGCCGGTGCGGGTGCGCTGCCGTACGCCGTCGATGCGCTGAACTCGGTCGCGGCGACGCGGCGTCTCGGCTTCATCACCAACAACGCGTCGCGCACCGACGCCAGTGTCGCCGCTCACCTGACCGAACTCGGCCTGACGGTGACGCCTGAGGATGTGGTCACGAGCCCGCAGGCCGCCGTGCGGCTGCTGCGCACCCGTGTTCCCGCTGGCGCGACGATCCTCGTGGTGGGGGGAGAAGGCCTCGTCGTCGAGCTCGAGAAGGCCGGCTTCGTCGTCACCCGCTCTGCCGAGGACAACCCGGCAGCCGTCGTGCAGGGCTTCGCGCCGCACGTGGGATGGGCCGACCTGGCCGAGGCCGCATTCGCGCTGAAGACGCCCGAGGACGAGGGCGGCATCCCGTGGATCGCCACCAACACCGACTGGACTATTCCGCAGGCACGGGGCATCGCACCGGGAAACGGCACGCTCGTCTCCGCGGTCCACACCGCCATCGGAAGGCTCGCTGTCGTCGCGGGCAAGCCCGAGACGCCGATCTTCGAGGAGGCGCTCGCCCGGTTCGACGCGCGCCGCGCGCTCTTCATCGGCGACCGCCTGGACACCGATATCGCGGGTGCGCAGGCCGCCGGCATCCCCTCGGCGCTCGTGCTCACCGGCATCGATCGGCCCAAGCACGTCCTCGCGGCTCCGTCGACCTCGCGTCCCGACTTCATCCTCAGTGACCTCCGCGAGCTGCACGAGCCGTACCCCCAGACCAAGGTCAAGGGTGACGTGACGATCGTGGGCGACGCGCGCGTCGCGGTGGACGGCGCGGATCTGCGCATCCTGTCCGCGGGTTCGCGTCCGATCGACCTCGTGCGTGCGGGAGCTGCGGCGATCTGGTCGACGGGGCGAGCGATCTTCGGGTTCCGCGTGCCGGAGGAGCTGTACGCGGATCCGTTCCATCGGCCGTGACGCACCGCTCGCCCACAGGGTGAGTCGTATCCTGGGGTGATGCACGCAGAACCCACGGAGCCGGCCGATGATCTGCTGCCCGCACTCGAGGTGATCGAGCAGCAGCCCCTCGGCGATCGTGCCGCCGCCTACGCGGTGCTGCTCGACGACATCGCTCGCCGCCTGGACTCCGGGCCGCTCGCCGGATGACCGAGCGCCTCGATGCCGCTGTCGCCGCGCGCGGGCTCGCGCGCTCTCGTACCCACGCCGCGACCCTGATCGCCCAGGGGCTCGTCTCGGTCGACGGCACTGCCGTGGTCAAGCCCTCGCATCGGGTCGCCGAATCCGCCGAGATCGCCGTGGCCGCCTCCGACCATTACGTGAGCCGGGCCGCCCACAAGCTGCTCGCCGCCCTCGACGCGTTCTCGATCGACGTCGCCGGACGCGCGGCGCTGGACATGGGGGCCAGCACCGGGGGATTCACGCAGGTGCTCCGCGAGCGCGGCGCCGAGCCTGTGCTCGCGGTCGACGTGGGGCACGATCAGCTCGCCGACAGTGTGCGCCAGGACGCCGGTGTGATCGCCGTCGAAGGATTCAACGTCCGCTTCATGGACCCGTCCACCCTCGCCGCCGCCGCGGGGATGACCTACACACCCGAGGTCGTCACGGGCGATCTGTCCTTCATCTCGCTGTCGCATGTGCTCGAGCCCGTGCGCTCGATCGTCACCGACACGAGCGACATCGTGCTGCTCATCAAGCCGCAATTCGAGGTGGGCCGCACCGCCGTGCGCGGAGGACTCGTCACGGATCCGGCGCAGCGTGCCGAATCGATCTCGACCGTCCTCTGGCAGGCGTGGGATGCGGGCCTGCAGACGGCGGGACTGATCGCTTCTCCCGTGGTGGGAACCCACGGCAACCAGGAGTATCTCGTGCACCTGGGCCGCACCGGCGGGCGCATTCCGTCAGAATGGGAGAGCACTGTGACCGAGCTGACGGGAGTGCGATGACCGATCCGCGCCACATCCTCGTGGTGGCCCACGCGCGCCGCGCAGACACCGTCGAGGCGGCCGATCGTGTGATCTCGGCCCTGCGCGCCGCGGGCGCCACTCCGGTGCTGGCCGAAGACGATCGCGACGAGCTCGCCGAAGTGCTGCCGCGCTGCGCCGATCTCGCCGTGCTGGGCGTCGATGTGCCCCTGCACGAGATCGAGCTCGCGATCGTGCTGGGCGGCGACGGAACAATCCTGCGCGCGGCCGAGATGGTGCGCAACGGCACCGCGCCGGTGCTCGGGATCAATATGGGCCACGTGGGCTTTCTCGCCGAGAGCGAGCGCGACGACATGGACGAGGCGGTCGCGCGAGTCATCGCCCGCGACTACCGGGTCGAGGAACGCCTCGCTCTCTCGGTACGGGTCAAGGACGCCTCAGGGCAGGTCATCTACAGCACCTGGGCCTTGAACGAGGCGACGGTCGAGAAGGCGAGTCGCGAGCGGATGCTCGAGGTCGTCATGGAGATCGACGGCCGCCCCCTGTCGAGCTTCGGATGCGACGGCGTGGTCATTGCGACGCCCACCGGATCGACGGCCTACAACTTCTCCGCCGGTGGCCCGATCATCTGGCCGACGGTCGAGGCCATCTCCGTCGTCCCGCTGTCGGCTCACGCGCTGTTCGCGAAGCCGCTGGTCGTCGGTCCAGAGGCTGCGGTCGCGATCGAGGTGCTGGCACGGACGCACGGCACCGGCATCCTCTGGTGCGATGGCCGCCGCTCGCACGAGCTGCCCCCGGGAGCGCGCGTCGTCGCCCGGCGCTCCACGGAACCGGTGCGTCTCGCGCGCCTGCATCCGCCGGCATTCACCGAGCGTCTGGTGCAGAAATTCCACCTGCCCGTCACCGGATGGCGGGGGCCGGCGGGAGAGGTCACCGCGTGATCGAGGAGATGCGCCTGCGAGAGCTCGGTGTCATCGCCGACGCGACGCTGCCCATGGGGCCGGGCTTCACCGCCATCACCGGCGAGACCGGTGCGGGCAAGACCATGGTCGTCACCGGACTCGGCCTGCTCCTGGGCGCGCGTGCCGACTCGGGTGTCGTGCGTTCGGGCGCACCCGCCGCGGCCGTCGAGGGCGTCTGGCTGGTGGATGCCGGAGGCCCGGCGGCCGAGCGCGTGCGCGAGGCCGGCGGAGACCTGGACCCGATCGGCGACGACCGCGCCGAACTCCTTCTCGGCCGCACGCTCAGCGCCGAGGGGCGCAGCCGTGCCACGGTCGGCGGCAGGTCGGCGCCTGTCGGCGTTCTGACCGATCTCGCCGATCTCCTCGTGGCCGTGCACGGGCAGTCCGACCAACTGCGCCTGCGCTCCGGCACCGCCCAGCGCGACGCCCTCGACCGGTACGCGGGCCAGAGCGTGTCTGCGCCTCTCGAGGAGTACCGCGGCGCGTACGAGCGGGTGAGGGCGCTGGATGCGGAGCTCGCCGAGCTGGTGCAGCGCCGCGACGAACGCGCGCGCGAGGCGGAGCAGTTGCGCGCGGATCTCGCCGACATCGACGCCGCAGCACCGCAGCCGGGAGAGGACGTGCAGCTGGCAGCCCGCGCCGAGCTGCTCGCGAACGTGGAGGAGCTCCGCGCCGCCGCGGCCCTCGCGCACGAGGCACTCGCCAGCGAACAGGACGCGCCCGACGCGTCCACGCTCGTCGCCGAGGCGCGGCGCGCTCTGGAACGCGTCTCCGACGCCGATCCCGCCGTCGCGGCGATGGCCGAGCAGGCCGCCGAGATCTCCTACCGGATCGTGGATCTCGCCGGCACCGTCGCGGGGTATCTGGCCGATCTCGACGAGACGGGGCCCGCGGAACTCGCCGCGGTCGAGGAGCGCCGCAGCATCCTCGCCGGGCTTGTGCGCGCCCACGGCAGTCTGGAAGCCGCACTGACACTCGCCGCCGACGGAGCGGACCGTCTTGCCGAGCTCGATGACGACGATTCGCGCGTCGAGCGGCTGAACACCGAACGCGCGGAGGTCGTCGAGCGTCTCGACGCCGCGGCCGCCGCCCTCACCGCGGCGCGCCGAGAGGCCGCGGGACGGCTCGCAGCCGCCGTCACCGAGGAGCTTCACGCCCTCGCCCTCCCCGACGCCCGCGTCGACGTCCAGGTGAGCGAGGCCCCGGCCTCCGCCGCGGGACGCGACGAGATCGCGATCCTGCTCGCCCCGCATCCGGGCGCAGCTCCGCGGCCCGTGTCGAAGGGGGCGTCGGGCGGAGAACTCAGCCGCGTCATGCTCGCGATCGAGGTCGTGATCGCCGCGACCGACCCGGTGCCCACGTTCGTCTTCGATGAGGTGGATGCGGGAATCGGCGGCGCCGCCGCCATCGAAGTGGGGCGGCGCCTGGCGCGCCTCGCCGAGACATCGCAGGTCATCGTCGTGACCCACCTCGCCCAGGTCGCGGCGTTCGCAACGAACCACCTCAGCGTCGTGAAGCAGAACGACGGCTCCGTCACCCAGTCGAGCGTGAGACGCCTCGCGGGGGCCGAACGTGAAGCGGAGATGGCGCGACTGCTGTCGGGTTTGGCAGACTCCGACGCAGCACTCACCCACGCGAGGGAGCTGCTCGCGCTCGCCGGTCCCGCCCACTGATAGGATAGAAGCCCGTGACGAACTCTTCCGGCTCAGGCCTCTCCCACGGTACGAACAACGACGACACCACCAAGCACATCTTCGTGACGGGCGGTGTCGTCTCCTCGTTGGGCAAGGGCCTGACCGCCGCCAGTCTCGGCAATCTGCTCACGGCTCGGGGCTTGCGCGTCGTGATGCAGAAGCTCGACCCGTACCTGAACGTCGACCCGGGAACGATGAACCCGTTCCAGCACGGCGAGGTCTTCGTCACCGACGACGGCGCCGAGACCGACCTCGACATCGGGCACTACGAGCGCTTCCTCGACATCGAACTGAGCCAGGCTGCCAACGTCACGACCGGTCAGATCTACTCGCAGGTCATCGCCCGCGAGCGCCGCGGCGAGTACCTCGGCGACACGGTGCAGGTCATCCCGCACATCACCGACGAGATCAAGCGTCGGATGCGGCTGCAGGCCAGCGAGTCGCCCAAACCCGACGTGATCATCACCGAGGTCGGGGGCACCGTCGGCGACATCGAGTCCCAGCCGTTCCTCGAGGCGGCACGTCAGCTGCGCCACGAGCTCGGCCGCGACACCGTGTTCTTCGTGCACGTCTCGCTCGTGCCGTTCATGGGTGCGTCGGGTGAGCAGAAGACCAAGCCGACGCAGCACTCGGTCGCAGCTCTGCGCTCGATCGGTATCCAGCCCGACGCGCTGGTGCTGCGCAGCGACCGTCCCGTCACGGACGCCAACAAGCGCAAGATCGCCCTGATGTGCGACGTCGACGTCGAGGGCGTCATCAACACCGTCGACCTGCCGAGCATCTACGACATCCCCTCCACGCTCAACGAGCAGGGCCTGGACGCGTACATCGCGCGCCGGCTCGGGCTGAGCGAGAAGGCGGCGGAGGTCGACTGGTCGCGCTGGCAGCAGGTGCTCAACGCCGTGCACAACCCCAAGCACGACGTCACCATCGGTCTCGTCGGCAAGTACATCGACCTTCCCGACGCCTACCTGTCTGTCACCGAGGCGTTGAAGGCCGGCGGCTTCGCGCACGAGACCCACGTCAACATCCGGTGGATCCCCTCCGACACCTGCGAGACCCCGGAGGGTGCTGCGGCCGCGCTCGCGGACGTCGACGGCATCGTCGTGCCCGGCGGATTCGGCATCCGCGGCATCGAGGGCAAGCTCGGTGCTCTGCGCTTCGCGCGCGAGCAGGGCATCCCCACGCTCGGCATCTGCCTCGGCCTGCAGTGCATGGTCATCGAGTACGCCCGCACGATGGCGGGCCTCGAGGGTGCGTCCTCGAGCGAGTTCGACCCCGACACCGTGCACCCCGTCGTCGCCACGATGGCCGAGCAGGTCGACATCCTCGACCACGGCGACCTGGGCGGCACGATGCGACTGGGGCTGTACCCCGCCGACCTCGCCGAGGGCTCGATCGCCGCGGAGGTCTACGGATCGAACCGCGCCTCCGAGCGCCACCGCCACCGCTATGAGGTCAACAACGCGTACCGCGAGCAGCTCGCGGATGCCGGTCTCGTCTTCTCGGGGCTGAACCCCGACCTCGGTCTCGTCGAGTACGTCGAGCTGCCGCGAGACGTGCACCCGTATTACATCGCCACCCAGGCTCACCCCGAGCTTCGCTCGCGGCCGACGGCTCCGCATCCGCTGTTCCGCGGGCTGGTCGGCGCGGCGCTGGACCGTCACCGCGCGAGCGAGCTGTTCGACGTCGAGAACGCGTGAGCGGGGCGCGGCCGTGATCGAGGACGAGCGGTTCGACGGCGAGGTCGTCGACACGAGCGTGGTCTTCCACGGCCGCGTCTGGGACGTGCGCTCGGATGTGGTGCGCTACGGCGACGGCGAGATCGTGCGCGACTACGTCGACCACACCGGCGCCGCCGCTGTCGTGGCCGTCGACGACGAGCACCGTGTGCTGCTCATCCAGCAGTACCGGCATCCGATCCGTCACCGCGATTGGGAGATCCCGGCGGGTCTGCTCGACGTGGCGGGGGAGAGCCCTGCCCAAACCGCCCGTCGCGAGCTCGCGGAGGAGGTGGACCTCGCCGCGGGCAGCCTCGAGCCGCTCGTGAGCCTGTTCACGAGCCCCGGCGGCAGCGACGAGATCGTCCACGTCTTCCTCGCACGCGACCTCGTGCAGCTGAGCGTCCACGAGCGCACCGACGAGGAGGCGGACATCGTCGCGCAGTGGGTGCCGCTGAGCGAGGTCGTCGATGCGATCCTGGCCGGGAGCGTGCGCAACGGCATCCTCATCTCGGGCGTGCTCGCCGCGGCCGAACGGCTCCGCCGGGACGACACGGTCGGCTGAGATGCGCATCGGCCGCGCGGTCGAGGTGTACCTGCGTCACGTGACGATCGAGCGCGGGTTGGCACCGCACACCGTCGACGCCTACCGCCGGGACCTGGCGACCTATGCCGCATGGCTCGCCGAACGAGGCATCGACGACGTCGACGAGGTGGATGCGGCGCTGGTCGCGGCGTTCGCGGCGGAGAAGGCGTCGGCCGAGCCGCGGCCGGCCGCATCCAGCCTCGCCCGCCTGCAGTCCTCGGTCCGCGGCCTGCACCGCTTCCTCATGCGCGAGGGGATCCGCGAGGACGACCCCGCGCAGGATCTTCGCCCGCCCAAGCTCGCACAGCGGCTTCCGAAGGCGTTGACGATCGAGCAGGTCGAACGCCTGCTGGACGCATCCGGTCCCGCGCCCGGGCAGGCCGAGACAGCCACATCCGTGCAGCTTCGCGACCGCGCGCTCGTCGAGCTGCTCTATGCGACGGGTGCGCGCGTGTCGGAGATCGTGCAACTCGACGTGGACGACCTCACCCATGGCGAAGTGCTGCGGGTGCGTGGCAAGGGGTCGAAGGAGCGCATCGTGCCGGTCGGCTCCTACGCCCGCGCCGCGGTCGACGCCTACCTCACCCGCGCCCGGCCGGAGCTGGCCCGCCGCGGCCGGGGGACCCCGCGCCTCTTCCTGGGTGCGCGAGGGGCGGCGCTGTCGCGGCAGAGCGCGTGGGCCGTTCTGCAACAGGCGGCAGAGGGTGCCGGGCTCGAGGCCCATGTCTCCCCGCACACGCTGCGTCACTCGTTCGCGACGCACCTGCTGCAGGGCGGGGCAGATGTGCGTGTGGTGCAGGAACTGCTCGGTCACTCGTCGGTTGCGACCACCCAGATCTACACGCACGTGAGCGTCGACGCGCTCCGTGACGTCTACGCGGCGGCCCACCCCCGCGCGCGCTGAGCCACATGCCCCCGTCGGCGTCGCCGGGCGGATAGACACGGCTACGCGGCCTGCGGGGTCGCGTGCGCCCGCGCATCATCGGAGAGGTGAGGAGACTGCGCCGCACCCCGGCGGGGGAGGACGCCTCGGAGCGTCCTGGCTTCGCGTACCTGCCGGCCGACACCGTGTACCTGGATGCGGCGTGCCAGTCGATGCGTCCCGCTCCGGTCATCGAGGCGCTCGACGCGTACTTCCGCACGCTGAACGCCTGCGGCGGGCGCTCTTCCTACGAGAGCGCCAGGCAGGTGGATACCGGTGTCGCCGACACGCGCGCCGCAGTGCTGCGCGCGCTGGGGTTGACCTCCCGCACGCACGCGGTGTCGTTCACGCTGAACACGACCTACGGTCTGAACCTGCTTCTGACGCAGATGCCGGCCGGGCGGTTCCGCCGGGTGGTCACGACGGTGACCGAGCACAACGCCGTCTTCCTCAGCACGATCGCCTTCGCTCGCGCCCACGGAATCGATCGTGTGGTGCTGGAGCGCGACGCCCTCGGAGCGCTCATGTACCGCGACGCCGACCTCACGGGTGCCCTCGTCGTCGTGTCGGCGCAGAACAACGTGGACGGCGCCGTCACCGCGGATCTCGCTGGTCTCGTCGCCGACACGCACCGGCTCGGCGGGGCGGTGATCGTCGATGCCGCCCAGGCGATGGCGCACGCGCCCGAAGTCCTGCGAGGCCTGGCCGCCGATGCGATCTGTTTCTCGGCCCACAAGGCGTACGGCCCGTCGCTGGGTGTCGTCGTCGCATTGCGCTCCCTGCTGATGTCGCTCGAGATCGGATTCGTCGGCGGCGGCCAGGTGGCCGAGGTCACCGCGGAGGACTTCGTCCTGCTCGACGAGCCGCACACCCGTCTGGAGCCGGGTCTGCAGGCGTGGGGGGAGATCCTCGCCTTCGGTGCGGCGCTCCGGTGGCGGGAGGCATATGCGCATGCCGCGGGGGAGTCGGTGGAGCAGCGCGAGCGCCGGCTCACCCGTTCGCTGCGCGAGGGGCTCAGGGAGATGCCGAACCTGACGGTCTTCGGCGATCCCGACGGCGCGCTCGTGCCGCTTCGCGCCCACCGCGTCGACAGCAACCGGCTGGCGGTCTTCCTCTCGAAAGCCGGGATCTCGGCACGCAGCGGCTATTTCTGCGCGCACTACTGGCTGCGCGAGCGCGAGCGGGTCGAACCGCTCCTGCGCTTCAGCCTGGGGGCGCACAACACCGAACAGGACGTCGCGCGCTGTCTCGACGTGCTCGGCCGGATGCTGAGGGGGCTCTGAATGCTCTGCATCGCGGCGTTCCTCGTGCTGCTCGTGCTCGCGGCCGTCTCAGCGAAGTACCGCCGGTTGCTCGGCACCGCTTGGCGGTGCGTCACCCGGCGCGTGACGTTCCGTCCCTGCGACACCTCGTTCCGCGAGGACGTGAAGAACAGCATGCTCGCCCCGCTTGCGGTGCGCGCGCCCAGACTCGTGAAGCCGGCCAGCATCGCGATCGAGGTCACCGCCTGGATCATGGTGCTCTCGCTCGTCGTGAGCCTGTACATCGTCGGCAAGAGCGGGCTCAACCTCTTCGTCTACGGCACCTGCAACCCGCAGGACACGCAGGCCTGCAGCCTCTCGGCGGGCGCGTGCAGCATCGACGCCGGCGCAGACGACTTCGGCTCGGCCCTCGGCAAGGGGGACGTCATCGGCGCCTTCGCCGCGGAGTTCCGCTCCCTCGGCAAGACCTTCGACGCGTTGCCCAGTCGACTGAAGGACTGGGACGCCCGGGAGTACCTCCCCGAGGCCGCGAGCTACGCCGGGGGATACCGGGAGGGCCTTCCGGTGGCGGTCGAGGTGATCGATCCGGGATGCCGCTTCTGCGCCGAGCTCTTCCGCAACATCCAGAGCGCCGGCTTCGCCGACGGGCAGAACCTCGCCTACATCCCGTATCCGATCGGACCCGACGCCGCTCCCAAGTTCACGAACTCGCCGCTCATCACCGACTACCTCACCGCGATCCGGCTCACGGAGGAGGGCGATGTCCCGCGCGCGGGAGGCACGGATTGGCGGATCCTCGCGCACATCTTCACGGGCGAGCGCGCCGACGGCGTCGCCTGGCAGACGTGGTTCAACGAGCAGGCGAGCGCCCAGGAGGCCGAGACGCAGCTGCAGGATTGGCTCGCCGAATCCGGCTACGACGCTTCCCGCATCCAGGAGGTGGCGCGCCTCGCGGCATCCGACGAGGTGCACGAGATCGTCGCCGCGGGCAAGCGTGTCGTCGAGGAGGAGATCCGCACCGCCACCGTTCCCACCCTGATCGCGGACGGCGCCCTGCACCCCGGCGTGGTGTCGGTCGACCAGCTGCGGGGGATGCGGTGAGCGGAGCCGGGTTAGTCACGGCTCCGGCGACCCCCGAGAGCCGCCCGCCGCGCGCACACTGAGCGCATGAGCGTTCCCACCGCGCCCCCGTCTCGCGCGCTCGCCGTCTTCTGGATCATCGCCGGCCTGCTCGGCTGGGCGGTCTCGTTCCTCCTGTACCTCGAGTACATCGGGCAGCTGCGCGGAGTCGACCCACTGGTGTCGTGCCAGCTGAGCGTGATCGTGACCTGCGGACCCAACCTGCTCTCGCCCGGCGGCAACCTTCTCGGCTTCAGCAACTCGATCATCGGCGTGGTGCTGTTCCTCGGCCCGATCTACGCCGGTGTGACGACGCTCGCTGGCGCGACGAGCCTGAGGCGCTGGTACTGGCGCACGTACATGGCCTTCATCGCCGCGGCCTTCGTCTTCGTGCATTTCCTCGCCTACCGGAGCGTCTTCGAGTACGGCTCGCTCTGCCCCTGGTGCATGGTCGTCTGGCTCGTCACCATCCCGCTGTTCTGGGTCACCCTCGGCTGGAGCGCGCGTGCCGGACTATGGGGCGACCGGATGCGGCCCGTCGGCCGCTGGCTCGCCAGCTGGGCGCCGCTGGTGGCCATCCTCGACGTCGCGCTGATCGCCCTCGTCGCTCAGCTGCGGTTGGACGCCCTGGGGTCGCTGTTCTGAGCCGACCGCGGCCGCGTCGCGTTACAAACCTGTGAATTGTCTAAGCGCATCCCCGTGAGTTCCACTACCGTCGGGCTCACCGGGGAAACGCGAGAGGACACCACGTGACGACATCACGGCCACGAGCCGCCCGTTTCGGGATCGGTATCGGTATCGGAGCAGCGCTGGCGGTGACCGCCGGCATCGCGCCCGCCGCCGCCGTCGATCCCGCCGATCTGGAGGAACGGGTGACGGTGGATGCCGTCGTCGGCCACCTGCAGCAGCTGCAGGACATCGCCGATGCGAACGGCGGCAACAGGGCAGCGGGCACCAGCGGCTACGAAGCCAGCGCGGTCTACATCGAGCAGGCGCTGACCGCGGCGGGGTACACGCCCGAGCGCCAGTACTTCGACGCCGACCTGCAGACGATCGACGCCTACACGCTGACGATCGACGGATTCGCCACCTCGGACCCGATCGGCATCCCGATGGAGTTCACCCCGAGTACGCCGGCGGGCGGACTCACCGATCTGCCGCTGGTCACACCCGCGGCTCCCCTCGGCTGCACCGCCGACGACTGGGCCGGCGTGGATGCGGCGGGCGCCATCGCCCTCGTCGCGCGCGGCAGCTGCTCCTTCGCCGAGAAGTCGGCGGCCGCCGCTGCCGCGGGCGCAGAGGCCGTGATCGTCTACAACAACGAGCCCGGCCCGCTCGAGGGCACCCTCGGCGCTCAGACGCCCGAGCTTGCACCGACGGTCGGCATCCTGCAGAGCGAGGGCGAGGATCTCCTCGCGGCGCTCGCGAACGGACCCGTCCTCGCCGACCTCGACCTGCAGCAGCACATCGACTCCGTCGAGACGTTCAACATCCTCGCCGACACGCCCACCGGACGCGACGACAACGTCGTCATGCTCGGTGCCCACCTCGACTCGGTCGAGGACGGCCCCGGTATCAACGACAACGGCTCGGGCTCGGCGGCGATCCTGGAGATCGCGCTCCAGCTCGCCGCATCCGGCGAGTTGGAGAACACCGTCCGCTTCGCCTGGTGGGGAGCGGAGGAGATCGGGCTGCTGGGATCGGCGCACTACGTGGACGATCTCTACGAGACCGGCGGCGATGCCGCGCTCGGCACCATCGCGACCTACCTCAACTTCGACATGGTCGCCTCGCCCAACTACGTGATCGCCGTCTACGACGCCGATCAGTCCACGTACGAGGCTCCGGTGGAGGTTCCCGAGGGCTCGATCGCCACGGAGGCGGCGTTCACGAGCTACTTCGACGCGATCGGCCAGCCCTGGATCGACACCGCCTTCGACGCCCGCAGCGACTACAACGCGTTCATCCTGGCGGGCATCCCCGCATCCGGGCTGTTCACGGGTGCGGATGACGTCAAGACGGCAGAGCAGGTCGCGCTGTTCGGCGGCACCGAGGGCATCATCATGGACCCGAACTACCACACGCCCGCCGACAACATCTCCAACATCAATACGGAAGCGCTCGGCATCATGCTCGGTGCGATGGCCAGCGTCACCGCATCGCTCGCGAACGACACGTCCGCCGTCAACGGCGTGGCTCCGATCGTCGACCCGGCCCCGGCGGCACCGGTGCCGGCCCCCGAGGTCACCGAGGAGGGGGCTCACCTTCTCGCCGCCTCCGGTTCGGAGATCTCCGGCGCGTGGATCGGTGGCGGTGTCCTCGCGCTCCTCGTGGGCGGTGTCGTGATGGCGGCCGCCGCACGTCGCCGGCGCACCGTCTGAGTAGGGTTCGGGGAGGGGGCTCGGTGCGCCCTCCCCGAACCCGCGCGCTGCCGTCGCTAGAATCGATCGAACGACCAAGCAGAGCGGGAGTACGGTGGCGGAGCGCGCAGTGAAGCAGGCGGGTAAAGGCACGAAGGGCGATGTGCCCCTCGGCCCGACCGGTCGCCCCTATCAGGGGTTCGCGACACCGCCGGCACTCGCCGCCCACGGACCCGCACGCATCATCGCCCTCTGCAACCAGAAGGGCGGGGTCGGCAAGACGACCACGACCATCAATCTGGCCGCTTCGCTCGCGCACTACGGCCGCAAGGTGCTGGCAGTCGACTTCGACCCGCAGGGCGCGCTGTCTGCGGGCCTGGGGATCACGACGCACGATGTGCCCACGATCTACGACCTGCTGCTGGACACCAAGCGCGACCCGCGCGAGGTCATCGTGAAGACCTCTGTCGACGGTCTCGACGTGCTGCCGGCCAACATCGACCTGTCGGCCGCCGAGGTGCACCTCGTCAACGAAGTGGCCCGTGAGACCATCCTCGCCCGCGTGCTCCGCCATGTGGCGGGGGAGTACGACGTCATCCTCATCGACTGCCAGCCTTCCCTCGGACTGCTGACGGTCAATGCGCTGACAGCGAGCCACGGCGTACTCATCCCACTCGAGTGCGAGTTCTTCGCCCTGCGCGGCGTGGCGCTGCTGATCGAGACGATCGACAAGGTGCGCGACCGGCTGAACCCGTCGATCACCCTCGACGGTGTGCTCGCCACGATGTACGACCCGCGCACGCTCCACTCCCGCGAGGTGCTCGAGCGCGTGGTGGAGGCGTTCGGCGACGATGTGCTGGAGACCGTGATCGGGCGCACCGTGAAGTTCCCCGACGCCTCGGTGTCGGGGATGCCCATCACCGAGTTCGCTCCCGAACACGCTGCGGCGCAGGCCTACCTGCGCCTCGCGCGGGAGCTGGTCGCCCGTGGCGCCGTCGCCTGAGCCGCAGGACGCGGCCACCGACGGATTCCGGGTATCGCTGGGCGTCTTCGACGGCCCGTTCGATCTGCTGCTGACGCTCATCTCGCAGCACGAGCTCGACATCACGGATGTGGCGCTCAGCGTCGTCACCGACGAGTTCATCGCGTATCTGCGCCAGCTCGGTCCGGATGCGGAACTCGACGAGGCCTCGGAGTTCCTCGTCGTCGCCGCGACCCTGCTCGACATGAAGGTGGCAGGGCTGCTCCCACAGGGAGAGCTCGTGGATGCGGAGGCCGTGGCGCTGCTCGAGGCCAGGGACCTGCTGTTCGCCCGCCTGCTGCAGTACCGCGCCTTCAAAGAGGTTTCCGCCTGGTTCGCGCGTTCACTGGAACGCGAGGAGCGCCGTCACGCGCGCAGCGTCCGCATCGACGAGCGGTACCGGCAAGCGGCGCCTGAGCTGGTCTGGACGCTCAGCACCGAGGATTTCGCGGCGCTCGCCATGCTGGCGATGGCGCCGAAGGAGATCCCGACGGTCGGACTCGACCACCTGCACGCGCCGCTGGTGAGCATCCGGGAACAGGCCGCGATCGTGGTGAGCCTCCTGCGCCAACGCGGGACGCTGACCTTCCGCGAGCTGATCGCCGGAGTGGACGCCTCCGGCATCGTCGTCGCACGATTCCTCTCCATCCTCGAGCTGTATCGCCACGCGGCGCTCTCGTTCGAGCAGCTGGAGCCACTCGGCGAGCTGACCCTGCGCTGGAGCGCGGAACGCTGGTCCGAGGAGAACCTCGCCACTCTGGGAGCCGACTATGACCGATGACACCCGTACCGAGGAATCGGAGCCCACCGCCTGGCCGCAGGACGTGGGCTCTGTCGCGCGACGGCTCGAGGCGGTGCTGCTCATCCTCGACGAGCCGCACAGCGTCGTGGCGCTCGCAGCGGCCGTCAGCGCGCCGGTCCCTGCGGTGCGCAAGGCGATCGCAGCCCTCGTCGCCGACTACGACGGTGAAGACGGCGGCCCGCGCCGCGGGTTCGAACTGCGCGAGGTCGGTGGGGGATGGCGACTCTATGTGCGCGAGGAGTACGACCGTGTCATCACCGAGTTCCTCGGCACCCAGCAGCCCGCACGTCTGTCGCAGGCCGCGCTGGAGACTCTCGCGGTCATCGCTTACAAGCAGCCCGTGACCCGCGGGCAGGTCGCATCCATCCGCGCCGTCAACGTCGACTCCGTGGTGCGCACGCTCGTGGGCCGGGGCCTCATCACCGAGGTGGGCCACGACGCGGAGACCGGCGCCATCCTGTACGGCACGACCGACGTGCTGCTCGAGAAGCTCGGCATCAACACGATCGACGAGCTTCCCCACATCTCACCGCTGCTCGACGACGGCAGCACCGGCTTCGAGGAGATCGCACGATGACCGACACCGAGGGCGTCCGCTTGCAGAAGGCGCTCGCGAACGCGGGCGTCGCCTCCCGCCGCGTGGCGGAGCAGTACATCGTCGAAGGCCGGGTGCGCGTCAACGGCGCGGTCGTGACCGAGCTCGGCAGCCGGATCGACCCCGAGGTCGACCTCGTCGACGTCGACGGCGTCGCGGTCGAGTTCGACCAGTCGAAGCGATACGTGATGCTCAACAAGCCCACGGGCGTCGTCAGCTCGATGGGCGACGACCGGGGGCGCCGCGACCTTCGCGAGTTCACCCGAGACTTCGAGGAGCGCCTCTACAACGTCGGCCGCTTGGACGCCGACACATCGGGCCTGCTGCTGCTGACGAACGACGGCGATCTCGCCCACGTGCTGGCACACCCGTCGTTCGGTGTCACGAAGGTCTACATCGCGAAGGTCGACGGACGCGTCTCCGCGCAGACGATCGCAGCGCTCACGCGCGGCTTCGAACTCGAGGACGGCTTCATTCGGGCGGACAAGGCGCGCCTGCTCGACGCGTCGGCCACGAGCAGCCTCGTGGAGCTCACGCTGCATTCCGGCCGCAATCGCATCGTGCGCCGCATGATGGCCGCTGTGGGGCATCCCGTGCTCGAGCTCGTGCGCCGGCAGTTCGGCCCTCTCCACCTGGGAACACTCCCGGCGGGGCGGATGCGCGAGTTGACTAAGATCGAGCGGGGTGCGCTTCTCACGCTCGCGCGCCGCGACCAGGTGTCCGACCCGCCCGGAGAGCAGGAGAACCAGTGAGCGAGTCGAACGGCACCAGCGCGCCTGCGCGGGTCGCCGCACGCACCTCGGGCACGGTCCGCGTCGTCGGCGCGGGCCTCTTGGGTGCGAG
Source organism: Microbacterium sp. Clip185 (assembly GCF_028743715.1). Taxonomy (NCBI): domain Bacteria; kingdom Bacillati; phylum Actinomycetota; class Actinomycetes; order Micrococcales; family Microbacteriaceae; genus Microbacterium; species Microbacterium sp. Clip185. The sequence goes on from NZ_CP117996.1 coordinate 1,216,442, forward strand.
CATCGGTCATGCCCTGCGCGCTCTGGGCGTCGACGTCGTGCTCGATGACACCTCGCCCGCGCAGCTCCGCCTCGCGATCGACTACGGCGCCGGTCGTGCTGCGGCGCCCGGCGACAGCCCCCGCCTCGTCGTGGTCGCCGTGCCCCCGGATGTGATCGCGGACGTCGTCGAGCGGGAGCTCGCGGCCTACCCGGATGCCGTCGTGACCGACGTCGCGAGCGTCAAGGGGCAGCCGTTGCGCGCGCTCCGGGCGCGCGGCGTGAACCTGGCGCGGTACATCGGCTCGCATCCCATGGCCGGCCGCGAACGCGGCGGGGCCATCGCGGCGCGGGCCGACCTGTTCATCGGACGGCCGTGGGTGGTCTGCCGCGATGAGGAGACCACCGCCGCCGATCTCGCACTCGTCGAGGGTCTCGCTCTCGATCTGGGGGCAACGCCGATCGAGATGGCGCCCGAGGAGCACGACCGATCGGTCGCTCTCGTCTCGCACGTGCCCCAGCTCGTCTCGAGCCTGCTGGCCGCGAGGCTCACGGCAGCGCCCGAAGACGCCCTGCGCCTGGCGGGACAGGGCGTGCGCGACACGACCCGACTCGCCGCATCCGCCCCCGAGCTCTGGGTGCAGATCCTCGGCGCCAACGCCGCTCCCGTCGTGGACGTGCTCGACGCGTTCGCCGAGGATCTGGCAGCCGTCGCGGACGCGCTGCGGGAGCCGGATGCGCCGGGCGCGCGTCGCGGCGTCGCCGACGCGATCCTGCGCGGCAACCAGGGGGTCGAGCGGTTGCCCGGAAAGCACGGGCAGAACCGGCGTTTCGAGACCATCGTCGTCATGGTGGACGACACCCCGGGTCAGCTCGGCCGCCTGTTCGGCGAGCTCGGCGAGCTGGGTGTGAACGTCGAGGACCTGCGCCTGGAGCATTCGCCCGGCGCTCAGTTCGGACTGGCAGAGATCAGTGTGGTTCCCGCGATCGCCGCGCCCGCCGTGGCGGGTCTCGAGGCGCGCGGGTGGAGGATTGCGAGCAGTGCCAATGAGTGATTCCGACGTTGCCATCGTCGCCGTCGACGGCCCCGCCGGCAGCGGCAAGTCCTCGGTCTCGAAGGAGGTCGCCCGCCGTCTCGGCTACGGCTACCTCGACACGGGCGCGGTGTACCGCTCCCTGGCGTGGCACGCGCTCGACCGGGCCGTCGACACCTCCGACGCCACCGCGGTGCTGGAGGCGATGGGCGACTTCGACGGCAGTATCTCGCTGGATCCCGACGACTACTGGGTGCGTGTGGGCGACACGGACGTCACCGAAGCGATCCGCGAGACTCGCGTGACCGAGGCGGTCAGCGGCGTCGCCCGTGTTCCGGTCGTACGCCACACCGTGAACGCGCGGTTCCGCGCCCTGGTCGCCGATTCCGGTCGGCCCGGCGTCGTCGTCGAAGGGCGCGACATCACCACGGTCGTGGCACCCGATGCGCCGGTGCGGATCCTGCTCACGGCGGCGCCCGAGGTGCGCGCCGCGCGGCGCAGCGCCGAGGTGAGCGGACAGGATGCGGCGGCCGTCGCCGATTCACTGCGTCGTCGCGACGCATCAGATTCCACCGTCGTCGACTTCATGTCGGCGGCCGAAGGGGTCGAGGTCGTGGATTCCACGCATCTCGACTTCGATGAGACAGTGGCGGCCGTTCTCGCGGTCGCAGAGAAAATGCAGGAGGTGCGCGATGCGCGCTGAGGACGAGTACGAAGCCGGACCAGATCAGCTCGAGGAGACCCTCGCCGGAATCGACGACACGCTCGCCGAGCAGCGCGCGATCGCGCTGCGGGCGTCGCTCGAGGATTACGACCTCGACGACGACGATGCCGAGGTGCTGGCGGGGCTCGTCGGCTCCGGTGACGGGATCGAGTACCTGCCGGCGCTGCCGGTGGTCGCGATCGTCGGTCGCCCGAACGTCGGCAAGTCCGCGCTCGTGAACCGTATCCTCGGACGCCGCGAGGCCGTCGTCGAGGACACCCCCGGGGTGACGCGCGACCGCGTGACGTACAAGGCGGAGTGGCTCGAGCGCCGCTTCTCCCTGGTGGACACCGGCGGCTGGGAGCCCGACGCCAAGGGCATCGACCGGTCGGTCGCAGCCCAGGCCGAGGTCGCGATCGACCTCGCGGACGTGGTGCTGTTCGTCGTGGACGCGATGGTGGGCGCCACCTCGACCGACGAGCACGTCGTGAAGCTGCTGCGCCGCAGCGGCAAGCCGGTCATGCTCGTCGCCAACAAGATCGACGACGCCCGCCAGGAGCCGGAGGCGGCGGCGCTGTGGAACCTCGGCCTCGGCGAGCCGCATCCCGTCTCCGCCATCCACGGCCGCGGCGTCGCCGACCTGCTCGACGAACTCGTGAAGGTGCTGCCGGATGTCTCCGCCGTGGCGAAGCACGAGATCGGGGGACCGCGTCGCGTTGCGATCCTGGGCCGTCCGAACGTGGGCAAGTCGTCGCTGCTGAACAAGGCGGCCGGCGAGGAGCGCGTCGTCGTCAACGAGCTCGCCGGCACCACCCGTGACCCGGTCGATGAGATCGTGGATCTCGGCGGCAAGCTCTGGCGTCTGGTCGACACCGCCGGCATCCGTCGGCGGGTGCACCTGCAGCAGGGTGCCGACTTCTATGCGTCGCTGCGCACATCGGCCGCGCTCGAGAAGGCCGAGGTCGCCGTCGTCGTGCTGGACGTGTCCGAGCCGCTCAGCGAGCAGGACGTGCGCATCATCGACATGGTGCTCGAATCGGGTCGCGCGCTCGTTCTCGCCTTCAACAAGTGGGACCGTCTGAACGACGACGACATGGCGAACATCGACCGCCGCCGCTACCTCGAGCGTGAGATCGAGCAGGACCTCGCGCACGTCGCGTGGGCCCCGCGCGTCAACATCTCCGCCCGCACCGGCCGTCATCTCGAGAAGCTCGTCCCGGCGCTCGAGACCGCCCTCGAGTCGTGGGACCAGCGCATCTCGACGGGCAAGTTCAACGCCTTCCTTTCGGAGCTGGTGGCCGAGCACCCGCACCCCGTGCGCGGCGGCAAGCAGCCCCGCATCCTGTTCGGCACGCAGGCGGGCACGCGCCCGCCGACATTCGTCCTGTTCACGACCGGCTTCCTGGACCCGGGTTACCGCCGGTTCATCCAGCGCCGCCTGCGCGAGCTGTACGGGTTCGAGGGCACGCCCATCGTCATCAACATGCGCGTGCGGGAGCGTCGCCAGCGCTGAGTCAGCGCACCAGCTCAGCGCACCGGCTCAGCGCACCGGCTCAGCGCACCGGCTCAGCGCACTGCGAACCGCGCGAACCGCTCACCCGGCACCGTGTCGAGCGAGACCTCATAGGAGGCCTCGCCGACACGGGGCATGGGGACGCGGGTTCCCTCGCTGCGGAAGCGCTGCAGGGCCCAGCACGTGACGCCGGCATCGGCGAGTCGGTGCCCGAGCACGGCGAGCTCCGCCGCATCCGCCGCTTCGGGGTGCACCGTCGTGCGCACCTCGTAGTCGAGCGGGCGTATCGTCCCCTCGCGCGCCGCCGACTCCGCGAGCACGACCGACAGCGACCCCCAGGAGCGCTCGGCGCTGTTGGAGTATCCCGTGACCTTCTCGTAGAGCCGCTTGCTCGTCTTGATGTCCAGGCCCACCCAATCCACGTAGGGAAGGATGCGGGCGAGCGCCGCCGGGTAGATCCCCGCCGTGTGCAGTCCCACCGCGAACCCGAGCTCCCGCACGGCGGCGATCGCCGCAGGCAGGGCCGGTTGCATCGTGGGCTCGCCGCCCGAGAACACGACGCCGTCCAACAGACCCCGCCGCTTCTTCAGAAACCCTCGCAGCGTCTGCCAGCTCATCGCAGCGGGCGCGCGGGGTGCGCGCAGCGCCGGATTGTGGCAGTAGAAGCAATCCCACGGGCACCCCTGCAGGAAGACGGTCGCCACGAGCTTGTCGGGCCAGTCGACCGTGGACAGGCGCGTGAGACCGGCGATGCGCACCGTGGCGGGGTCGATCGCGGCGGGGATCACCTCACACCGCCGCGGCGGCGAGGGAGCGCGACTCGGCGAACGCGACGCGCTCGGCGGCCTCGCCCTTCTTGCCCACGTTGAACGACGACACGGGGCGGAAGTAGCCCATGACCCGGGTCCACACCTCGCAGTCGGCGCCGCACTCGGGGCAGACGGTGTGCTCGCCGGAGCGGTAGCCGTGTCGGGGGCAGATCGAGAACGTCGGCGTGATCGTGATGTAGGGCAGCCGGAACTTCTCGAGCGCGCGCCGGACGAGCGTGCGGCAGGCAGCAGCCGAGGAGACGGCCTCGCCCATGTAGAGGTGCAGCACGGTGCCGCCGGTGTACTTCTGCTGCAGATCCTCCTGCAGCGCGAGCGCCTCGAACGCGTCGTCGGTGTAGCCGACAGGCAGCTGCGAGGAGTTCGTGTAGTAGGGGTTGTCGTCGGTGCCTGCGTGACGGATGCCGTCGTAACGCCCGATGTCGCTCTTCGCGAAGCGGTACGTCGCACCCTCGGCCGGCGTCGCCTCGAGGTTGTACATCGTGCCGGTGGCCTCCTGGAACTCCACCATCCGGTCACGGATGTGATCCAGGATGCGGGCGACGAGGGCGTGGCCCGCATCCGAGGTGATGTCATCGGCGTCACCGGTGAAGTTGCGTACGAGCTCGTTGAGCCCGTTGACGCCGATCGTGGAGAAGTGGTTGTCGAGCGTGCCGAGGTAGCGCTTCGTGTACGGGAACAGGCCACCGTCGATGTGCCGCTGGATGACGACGCGCTTGGCCTCGAGGCTGTCGCGGGCGATCTCGAGCAGCTCGTCGAGCCGGGAGATGAGGCCCGCCTCGTCGCCCGGGTGTAGATAGCCGAGGCGCGCACAGTTGACGGTCACGACCCCGAGCGATCCGGTCTGCTCCGCCGAGCCGAACAGGCCGTTGCCACGGGCGAGCAGCTGCGTGAGATCGAGCTGGAGGCGGCAGCACATCGATCGGATCATGTGCGGGTCGAGGTCGGAGTTCACGAAGTTCTGGAAGTAGGGCAGCCCGTACTTGGCGGTCATGGCGAACAGGGCGTCGACGGCGGGGTCGTCCCAGTCGAAGTCCTTCGTGATGTTGTAGGTCGGGATGGGAAAGGTGAAAGCCCGTCCGTCGGCGTCGCCGGAGGTCATCACGTCGATGAACGCCCGGTTGATGACCGCCATCTCGGGGGCGAGCTCACCGTAGGTGAAGTCGCACACCTCGCCGCCGATCATCGGCCGCTGATCGGCGAGGTCGTCGGGGCACGTCCAGTCGAGGGTGAGGTTGGTGAAGGGCGTCTGGGTGCCCCACCGGGAGGGGACGTTGAGGTTGAAGACGAACTCCTCGATCGCCTGTCGGACGGCCTCCGCGTCGAGCTCGTCCAGGCGCACGAACGGCGCGAGGTACGTGTCGAACGAGCTGAACGCCTGCGCGCCGGCCCACTCGTTCTGCAGGGTCCCGAGGAAGTTCACCATCTGGCCGAGCGCGCTCGACAGGTGCCGAGGCGGGGCGGACGACACCTTGCCGGGCACGCCGTTGAAGCCCTGCTCGAGCAGGGTGCGCAGCGACCAGCCGGCGCAGTATCCGGCGAACATGTCGAGGTCGTGGATGTGGATGTCGCCGTCACGATGGGCGGCGCCCGCCTCCGGGGCGTAGACCTGGTCGAGCCAGTAATTGGCGATGACTTTGCCGGAGGTGTTGAGCATCATGCCGCCGAGGGAGTATCCCTGGTTGGCGTTGGCGTTGACGCGCCAGTCTCCGCGGGAGAGGTACTCGTCGATCGTGGGGGCGACGGGGACCGAGCGGGCGGTGGTGGACGTGGACATGCAGGCTCCTTCTAGCCGTGGGGTGAAGGTGATCTGCGGTGGTTCGACCACTGTATGTAGGGGTCGAGGGCATTGTCGAACCCATATGTTGGGGAATAACAGCCGGCGCTCGACATCTGCGGGCTGCCGATTGTGGGTGCTCACAGGCCCGCGCGTCGCTGTGGGTCGGTGTTCGTCGTCGGGTGTAGGAGACGCGTCGGATCTCCCGAATGTGTCGGCGGTGGCTCCGGCATCCGCGCGGTGTGCGAGGCTGTCAGCGTGACGATCGAACCCCCCGCCCCCGGAGAGCCGCGCCGGCCGCTCGGGCCGCGGGATCCGGGGGATGCCTGGGTCGTCGCGCCGACGGGGGAGCGCTACTGGGGTCGCTTCGGAGCGGCGGGGCTGCTTGCCGTCGACCCGGTGCGCGGAGTGCTGCTGCAGCACCGCGTGTCGTGGAGTCATCACGGCGGCACGTGGGCCCTGCCGGGCGGCGCGCGCCACGAGGGGGAGTCCGCCTTGGACGGTGCCTTGCGCGAGGCGACGGAGGAAGCGGGTGTGCCGGACGGCGCCGTCAGGCCCCGGCTCATGAGCGTGTTCGACCTCGGCTACTGGTCGTACGCGACGGTCGTCGCCGACGTCGTCGGGGCATTCGACCCGGTGATCAGCGACCCCGAGAGCATCGAACTGTCGTGGGTGCCCGTCGCCGACGTCGACGATTATCCGCTGCACCCGGGCTTCGCTGCATCCTGGCCCGCGCTTCGTGAGCTGCTCATGGTGCGGCCTGTCCTGCTGGTGGATGCGGCCAACGTCGTCGGCTCCGTGCCGGACGGCTGGTGGAACGATCGCGCGGGCGCGGCGGAGCGGCTTGTCGAGCGGCTTCGTGGCCTAGCCGTGCGCGGCATCCCCGGTGACGCCCTCGGACTTGCGGAAGACCGCTGGTACCCGGAGGTAAAGGTCGTGCTGGAGGGGAAGGCCCGTGAGGCCGCTCCGGGCGCCGAGGTGTACTACTTTGCGACCTACACGCGGCCGCTCGTGCACGTGATCCGCGCCGAGGCCGCGGGCGACGACGCGATCGTCTGGACGGCGCGCGAAGAGGCGGAGTGGGGCGCTCGCGTCACGGTCGTCACGAGCGACCGCGAGCTCGCGGCGCGATGCGAGGCCGTCGGTGCGTCCGTTCGCGGCACTCGCTGGCTGCTGGACCTTCTCGAGGACTGAGTATCGATGAGCGCTCCGCGGGACTCGGTCCGCGTCGCACACGTGGTTGCGGCCCCGCCGGATGCCGTCTGGCGCGCACTCACCGTCGACCGGGCTGAGTGGTGGCCGGATCTGCGTTTCGACGCCGTGATCGGCGCGCCGCTCGTCGAGACGTGGATCGAGGCGGGGCGGCAGCGGCAGGCGCATGGGGTCGTCACGAGCTGCGAGGAACCGGGGCTTCTCGCGTTCCGCTGGCGGGAGGACGGATGGTCGGCGCCGCTCGAGGTGACGTTCCGGCTGGAACCTCATGGCTCGGCGACCTCCGTCACGATCACCGAGACGGGTTTTCGCCGCGCGAATGTGTCGCCGACGCTCGCCGACGAGCACGAGGAGGGGTGGAGCTACCACCTCACGCGGCTGGCGCGGGCGTGCGGGATGATCGAGGCGTACCGACCTCGGACCGAACGGACCCCATGAACGATCAGCCCTCTGCTCTGCTGCGCGCGGTTCGTGTCGCGGGCCTGCTCGCCGATCCCGTCGAGGAGGAGGGCGTCGTCCGCGGACCCGCGCGTCTCACCGCCGCCGGCTACGACGTGTCGGTCAATCTCGACCCCGAGCCGGAGTTCGATCCGTTCGACGACGAGGTGGGCACCGAGTCGGTCGGCCCTGCCTCGCTCATCGCCGCGGCGGAGGCTTTCCTCACCATGTGCGCCGCGCAGTGGGAGCGTCTGCTCGACGAGATCCTCGAGGAGATCGAGGAGGGATTCGGGCAGGTCGCCGGGCGTCGGGTGGGGCGCGAGGACCTCGTGATCGAGTGGGTGGCGGTCGTTCCGGACGCGTACCTGGTGTCTTTCCCCGTGCCCCGCGAATCGCCCGAGGCCTTCATCCGCGCGCAGCTCGACGCCGACTTCCGGCTCGACGAGCTCTACGTCGATGACAACGCGGAGGATGACGACGACGATGACGACGACGTGATCGAGTTCACCTCGCTCGAAGCGCTGCTCGATGAGCTCAGCGGCAAGGGCGGTCTTGACGGGGCGGGCGGTCTCGACGGGAGGAAGGCCTGATCGCGTGTTGCGACACGCTTTCCGCACCCGTACCCGTATCCATGCGCGGGCGACAGCGAGTCTCGTCGTACAGATTCCGGCCCGTGGCGGCTGGACGCCGTTTCATCTTCAGAGCGAGCCGAGGGTGACCTTCGCTAGAACGGCGGGCCGGCCGCATCCGTGAAGACCACGCGGGATGCGGGGGAGTCGCGGTGCTGTCGGCCCTGCGGGCTGGTCCACTCGAGCACGCCGTCGGGGCCGAGCCTGACGCGCCACGGCGTCGCATGCTTGAGCGAGTGATGTCGGCGGCAGAGGTGCGCGAGGTTGTCGACGTGCGTGGTTCCGCCGTGGGCCCAGTCGACCGTGTGGTCGATGTCGCAGCGGTGGGTGGGCACGCGGCATCCGGGGAAGCGGCATCGCTCGTCGCGCACCCGCAGCAGGCGCCGCTGGTCTTCGCTGGGCCGGTACCGGTCGACGCCCACGACGTTGCGGGTGACCGGATGCGTGAGAACCCGCGTCCATGCGGCGGCACCCCCGGCGAGGCGGCGGGCGCTCTCAGCGTCGACGGGGCTGACGCCGACGAGCTCGGCGCCCGCATCCGTCGTGCCGAGGAGCGTGGTGGCGGGGATCGTGATGCGCACGTGCGCGTGCACGGCGTCGATACCGGCGTGTGGGGCGTCGGCGGTGTCGGCGGCGGTCGAGGTGAGCAGGAGATCGCTGAGGATGTCGGCGCGCAGCTGGTCGGTCGTGCGCGGATCGGTCTCGGGGTCGTGGGCGTCGCGCACGAGGTGCGCCATCCGCGTGAGGCGATCGTGGGCGCCGTGAGCCTCGATGACGGGCAGGACGGCGGTGAGCTCGGCCATGCCGTCGGGGAGGTCGCGTACGAAGACGCCGCGCTGCATGCGGGCCTCGCGGTGGCGTTCGGTGAGCGGACGCTGCTGCGCCTGCTCGGCCAGCCGGCGGAGAATCGGTCGCAGCCGGTTGACGGAGACCTCGGTGGCGGCCGCCGCAGCACGCTCGTCGTACGCGATGAGCTGCGGCCCGTCGAGTCCGGCGGATGCCTCGTGGATCGTGCGCAGGTGTCGGCGCGAGATGCGGCCCTCGGCTAGGGCGGTGAGGGAGCGCGGTAGCCTGCGGGCGATGTCGGCGGCGTCGTGCAGTTCGTTCTGCATGCCGCGGTCGTTGGCGTGCAGGGCCGTGGCGAACTCGGCGGCGATGTCTCGCAGCGGCATCTCGTGCGCGCGGGCCGACGGATCGGACAGGCGGGAGGTGCGGTCGGCGGCGATCTGGCGGGCGGTCGCGAGCAGATTTAACTCGAGTGCTTCGAGGGCGGCGATGGATGCGCGGGTCTTCTCCAGGCCGGCGAGCAGACCCTCGAGCATCGCCGCTTCGGCGTCCTCGGGGCTCATCGCCGCTCCATCCTTCATGACTGAAGTCTGACACCGACCTCCGACATCGCCGGGGCCTGATCAGTCGTCGGCGGAACGCCCCCGGAGCCGGTCGATATCGCGCCTCTCGCGCTTCGTCGGACGCCCCGCGCCGCGGTCTCGGACCGGCACGAAGGCGGTCAGCTCGCGCGGCGGAGGCGGGGGAGTCTTGTCTTCCGCGGCGAGGGCGGCGAGGGGTGCGCTGACGCGCTTCACGATGGTCTGACGCACGACGAGGATGCGGTCGAAGCCGGCGATCCGCACGCGCACCTCGTCGCCGGGGCGCACGAGCTGCGCGGCCTTCGCGCGGTCGCCGCCGATGCGCACGTGGCCGGCGCGGCAGGCCGTCGTGGCGGCGGATCGCGTCTTGTAGACGCGGACGGCCCAGAGCCACGAGTCGACCCGAACGGGGGATGCCGCATCCGTCATCCCTCCATCCTGGCGGATGCGGGCTCAGCCGAGGTCGAGCGCGACGATCGGCCTGTCGGCGCGGGGGCGCGCGGTCTCGACGAAGCCGGCATCGAGGAAGGTCGTCAGTGCACCGTGAAAGAGCTCGTTCGATGAGGTCTTGATCGCGGCGGTGTCGACCGGGTAAGCCTCGACGAGGCGGGCGCCGTTCTCGCGGGCGAAGGCGACGGCCGCGTCGAGGAGGCGACGGGTGAGGCCCTGTCCGCGGAACTCCTTGCGCACGGAGAAGCAGCTGATGGCCCAGGTCGTGTCGTCGGTCCAGGGCTCGGGGGAGGTCTTGCCGTAGAGCTTCGTGCGCGCGAGTCGCTCGTGGGCGGGGCGCGGGCCGACGCGCACCCAGCCGGCGCCGACGCCGTCGACGGTCGCGACGAGCCCGGGCGCGACGGATGCGGCCGTCTCGTCGCGCAGGATCTCGGTCTTCTCCTCGACGCTCAGCGCGCTGAACCGGCTGCCCGGCATCATCCACCACTGGCACTGACACGCCCGGCCGTCGCCGCCTCCGGTGAGGGCGCTCTCGACCTCGTCGAAGCGTTCACTCGTGGCCGGAAGCACCCGGATCTGGCTCATGTCGCGACCGTACTCCCCGCCGTGGACACGCATCCACCGCTTGCGCCGCCGGACGCGTTCGCGGCATGCTCTCGGACCGGCTAAGATGGTTGAGTTGCCCGCGCGCGGGCGGCTCCGGGATGTGGCGCAGCTTGGTAGCGCACTTGACTGGGGGTCAAGGGGTCGCAGGTTCAAATCCTGTCATCCCGACCGGAACGAGAAAGGGTCCGCCTTATGGCGGGCCCTTTTTCGTTGCCGCGAGCGGATTATTCAGGCGGGGTCCCCGCGGGCCGAGGCTCCGCGTCCCGCGTAGCGGGGCGTGGAGTGCCCGTGGGGCGCATCCCGACCGGAAACGTAGAAGGGTCGGCCGACAAGCTGGCCCTTCTGCGTCTGTCGCGAGGGATCGCAAGGCGGGACGCTCGCAGGCGGAGGTTTCGCGTCAGCAGTGGCCGTGCTCGGCGCAACTGTAGGCGGTTCGGCCCGCGATCAGGCGGCGGATCTCGTTCGGCACTGGGCTATCGGGCAGCGATCGTCTTGGCCTTTGGCTGCTGGAGGTCATGGCATCCTCCTCTCTCGTGCCGAGCGATTCGCACGGTGGTGCGGTCTGGCTCACTGCCGACAGGTTGTGGCGGTGGCAGGGGGGTGCTCCACTATGGGTGCTGCTCAGGCGATCGTGATCGCGACATCGAGGTTGTTTCGGGTGGCGTGGGAGTAGGGGCAGATCTGGTCTGCGGCGTCGACGAGTTCATGCGCCTGGTCGGCGGGGATACCGGGGAGCGAGGCGGTGAGGGCGACGGCGAGTCGGTAGGCGCCCTCGGTGTCGGCTCCGATGCTGACGCGGGCGGTCACGCTGGTGTCGTGGAGAACGATCTTGCGCATGCGCGCGGCGAGCTGGAGGGAGCCGTGGAAGCAGGCGGCGTAGCCGGCCGCGAAGAGGATCTCTGGGTTGGCTGCTCCGCCTGCGCCTCCCATCTCGACAGGGACGCGCATGTCCGTGTCGAGAATGCCGTCGGGTGTGTCGACGTGGCCGGAGCGGCCGTCTCCGCGAGCGGTTGCCTCAGCGGTGTAAAGGATGTTCATGGGTGTTCCTTTCGTGGGGTGGCCCGGAGGGCGCGGGAGGGGAGCAGGGATGTGACGGCTGCGATGGCGGCGAGCAGCGTGGCGATGAGGAAGGTGCTTCGTGTGGCATCCAGTGAGCCGCTCGCTGCCGTGTCTGCCCCGGCAGTGAGCGAGGTATAGAGGGCGGCCATGGCGGAGGCGCCGGTGATGAGGCCGAGGTTGCGAGAAAGCCCGAGCGCGCCGGCGACGGTGCCGCGCTGCTCGGCGTCTGTAGCGCCGAGGGTGTGGGTGTTGTTGGCGGCGAGGAAGAGCTGATAGCCGGGCGTGAGGATGACGAGGGCGCCGACGTAGCCGGCCACGCCCCACCATGCGGGCAATGTGGCGAGGGCTGCCGTGCCGATGCTCAGGATGGTCAGGCTGAGGCTGATCATGACGGGTGGTGAGGTGCGGTCGACGAGTCGCCCGGCGAGGACACCGCTGATGGCAGAGGTCACGGGACCAACGCTCATGACGAGCCCGACGAGGGGGAGTGGTAGCTGCAGTCCGTCGTGGAGGGCGTAAGGTCCGACGACGAGTGTGGTCATCATGACTGTCGCGACGAGGACGTTCGTGATCATTCCGGTCCTGATGGTTCGGTGGCGCAGCATCGCTGGGGGGAAGACGGGGGCGTCGGCGCGTCGCTCGACGGCGAGGAAGCCGATCACAAGGGCTGCGGCGCCGATCAGCAGCGGTCCCGTCGGCCAGTTCGGCACAGGCGCAGTGAGTGCGAGGGCGTACGTGGCGATGCCCGCGCTGAGCAGGACGTTTCCGACGGCATCGAAGCGGTGGCGCGGACGAGCGATCGTTCGCGCTGAAGGGACCATCAGGGCGAAGGGCAGCGCCGTCGCCCCGAGAAGGGCCATCATCCAAAAGGGCGAGGCCCACCCACCCCATCCGACGAGCACGCCGCCGAGAGCCGGTCCGAGGGCGGTGCCGACTGCTGACGTGGTGCCGAGGAGCCCCATGATGCGCCCGGTGCGCCCGTTGGCTACGAGGTCCTTCGCGAGCGCGAGGGGCAGAGCCGTCATGATGGCTGCCCCGAATCCCTGGATGGCGCGCGCGATGATGAGCGTCACGAGCGACGGGGCGAGAGCACCGACCGCAGCGCCGACGGTGAAGAGGGCGATCCCCGCGAGTAGCACCCGGCGCCTACCCCACCGGTCACCTGCCGATCCGGCGGCCACGCTTACCGACGTGATCGCCAGCAGATATGCGATGACCACCCACTGCACCTGACCTGGCGTCGCGGTGAATGCCGTCACGAGCGCGGGCAGCGCAACGTTCGCCGCGCTCGTGCCCACCGAGGCGGTGAGTATGGCAAGTGCGAGGCCTGCGATCGCTCTCGATGGTGTGGACATGAACACAGCCTCGATTCGCCAGGTCTAAGGGCGCAACTTAACTTGCCGAAACAGGGATGAGAGTGTTCGATGGTGATCGTGGAGATGACCGACGCGGCGGATGTGCGTTCCGTGCTGAACGGTGTCGGATCGCGGTTGCAGGCGTTGCGTGAGGCGCGGGGGCTGACGCTTGCAGACATCTCGCAGCGGACGGGAGTCTCGTCGAGCACGCTCTCGCGCCTCGAGAACGGACAGCGTCGCGCCAGTCTTGAAGTGCTTCTGCCGCTCGCGCAGGTGTATCACGTACCCCTGGATGAGCTGGTGGGTGCGCCGGAAACCGGCGACCCCCGAGTCAGGTTGCGTCCCCGGCGGGTGAACGGGCGGACGGTCGTGCCGCTCGCGCACCAGCCGGGGATGCCTCAGGCGTGGAAGATCGTGATCCCGCGCGACCACTCGGTACCCCGGCTGAAGACGCATGAGGGCACGGAGTGGCTTTATGTTCTGACCGGGCGGATGCGGTTGATCGTGGGGGAGCGCGACCTCGTGCTGAAAGCTGGAGAGGTCGCCGAGTTCGACACGCGCCTGCCCCATTGGTTCGGCAGCGACGGGCAGATCGAAGCAGAGATCCTCAGCATCTTTGGCCCCCAGGGCGAGCGCGTCCACGCTGGCCAAAGCTGACCATCGGCGTCGCCCTGCGTGACGTCAGCCGCCAAGCAAAGAGGCCGTGCCCGCGGCGTCGATGAAAACGCGTTCGTCGATGGCGCGGCCATCGTCGGCGAAGGTGACGACGGCGATCATCTCGAGGGCGATAGTGCGGACGGTGGGCGGGTAGTCGCCGTGGGGGCCGTCGTGTGTGCCGGTGGGGTACTGGGTGCCCGGGCATTCAGGGGCGGACGGAGCGTTCCGCGATGTTCAGGGCGAGCCTTTCGGGCAGGCGCGGCGCGAGCCAGGAGACGAACGCGTTTCCGCGGCCGTCGACGACCGACGGTCTCCCGCGGCGCAGGGCGCGCAATGCGGTGTCGACGACCTGGTCGGGAGTCCGGCGGCTGCCGACGGCCGCGGCCTCGCCTGCGACGGTGAAGAACGCGGTGTCGGTTGCTCCGGGGCAGAGGGCGAGGACGTCGACGCCGGTGCCGCGGGTTTCGCGCCAGAGGGCGCGGGTGAAGGTGAGGACGTATGCCTTCGAGGCGGAATAGACGGCCATGTGCGGCACGGGCTGGAATCCGGCGGTGCTCGCGACGTTGACGATCGCGCCGCGGCGTCGCTCAAGCATCGGCGGAAGCAGAAGGGTGGTGAGTGCCGTGAGGCTCCGCACGTTGACGGCGATCTGCGTGGTCGCCGACCGCAGTGGCGCGGTGCCGAGGTCTCCGTGGATGCCGAGGCCGGCGTTGTTGATGAGAGCGTCGACCACGATCCGCTCGGTCTCCAGGCGCGCGACGAGAGTTTCAGCGGCGTCCGGGGTATCGAGGTCGTGCGCGAGGACGATGACAGTCACTCCGTGTCGAGCGCGGAGGTCAGCGGCGATCTCTTCGAGCACGTCGGCGCGTCGGGCTACGAGGACGAGGTCGCTGCCGGCGGCGGCGAGGCGGTGGGCGAACGAGTGCCCGATCCCAGAGGACGCTCCGGTGATGAGGGTGGTGGTTCCGGCGGCGATGGTGCGCACGATGCTCCTAATAAACAAACCAGTCGGTCTAATAAAAAGTGACTATAGTGGCAACATGTCCCTACGTCCACATCGCAGCGACGACATCGCTCCCGCACGCCGCGTGGGACGCCCCGCCGGGCCGACCTCTCAGGGAGCTGCGTCGCGCGATGTGATCATCGACGCTGCGGCAGGCGTGTTTGCCCGCCTCGGCTATGACCGAGCCCGCATGGTGGACATCGTGGAGGCGAGCGGGCTGTCGAAGGGGGCTGTCTACTTTCACTTCGACAGCAAAGAAGCCCTCGCGGTCGCAGTGCTCGAGGAACGACACCGCCGATGGCTCGCCGACGTGGAGCGCATCGTTGCGCAGACTCCGTCGGGCGAGCCCCGCATCCGGCGACTCCTGCCCGCGATGCTCTCCCTCCACGACGAGCACTCCGACGCCTGGGTGATCTCGCGCCTCACGCAGAGTCTCGCTGACGCCACATCCACCCGTGACCTCGCCGCAGCGATGACGCAGCGGTGGATCGACGTCGTCGCCGAACTCATCCGCGACGCTCCACTCGGCGCCGACCTCGACCCCGACGCGCTCGCCACCGTGCTCGTCGGCGCCTTCGACGGGCTGAAGGTGACCGTTGACGTCGTGAGCGCGGGCGACCGTGACTCGGCCAGGCGGCTTCTGGCCGAGCGTGGTGCGCTTCTGGAACGGATGCTCTTTCAGGCCATCGGGCTTACCGTGAGCTGAGACGACCCAAACCATCAGCTCCTGCTGGATGTCGCGGGGTCGCAGGCAAGGGTGCAGTATCCCTAAACAGCCATCCTCGTCGCCTCGGCGGCCGACCGCCACAGCCGCTCGAGCCGCTCCTTGTCCGTGGTGTGCTCGGCGGTCGCCGCCTCGGCTCGGTCTCCGAAGTACGTGCCAGTCACCCCATCGAGGTCGGGCGAGGTCGCGACCCAGTACGGCGTGTCTGCACCGTCTGAAGGGTTCGGCAGGTCCGCATCCGTGGCGCCGAACATCGCCAGTGCCTTCTTTGCGAGCCCCGGGATGCCGGTCATCAGTCCGGTCTGGCCGATGATGCCCGGGTGTACGCCGTTCACGGTGATCGCGGTGCCCGCGAGGCGGTCGGCGAGCGCGTAGGCGAGCATGACGTCCATGTTCTTGCTGTGTCCGTACAGGGCGAACGCCTGCAGATCCGGGTCGGGGAACATCAGGTCCGCGGACGTGTAGGTGAGATCGTCCACATCCACCACGAGCCCTGCGGAACCGGCGGGCTCAGCCCCGAGCACGACAAAGCGCGATGCGTGGTTCGGGAACGCTTCGGCCAGCCGGCGGAGCAGGATGTAGGGCGCGAGGAAGTTCACCACGACGGTCAACGGGATGCCGTCGCTGTTGCGCTGTGCCACGGGCGCGACCAGCGCGGCGTTGCTCACGACGACATCGGGCGCGTCCCGGGTGGCGAGCCGGTCGGCGAGAGCGTGGACCTGCGCGAGATCGGCGAAGTCGGCCTGTTCCACGCCGACGCACACGAGGGGAGCGGCCGCGCGCAACTCTTCGGCGACGGATGTGAGACGCTCGGCGCTGCGTCCGACGAGGACGACGTCGTGTCCGTCGTCGACGAATCGGTGCGCGATAGCCGCGCCGATTCCGCTGGTCGCGCCGGTGATGAGAGCTTTCATTCGAGTATCCTTACTTTCAGAACGTGGGTTGACGGTGTCAACCAGGACGAGCATGAACGATCAGGTTGACGTTGTCAACCTGGATGGGAGGATGCGTGGAAGCCACAGCCACGCGGGACCGGTTGATCGAGGCGGCTCTGGATCTCCTCGACGAAGGTGGCCCGGCTCTGGTCACCCTCCGCGAGGTGGGTCGGCGAGCGGGGGTCTCGCACAACGCGCCCTACAAGCACTTCGCGAACAAGGAGGACCTGCTCGCCCAGATCGCCGCGCGGGAGCTCGCGTACCTGCAGGGGGAACTCGCCGCCGACCTCGACAACGGCCTCAGTCCGGAGGAGGCGCTGGCACGGTCGGTCATCCTGCAGACTGCCCGAGCCGTCGAGTTCCCCGAGCGCTACCGCCTGATCTACGGCAGGTGGAACGCGTCCGCCGAACTGGACCGTGTCGCCTTCGAGTCCTCGGCCCTGATGACCTCCACCGTGCGGCACGCCCAGGAGCGTGGGGCCCTGCTCTCCGGCGACCCGGAGCGCATAGCGGCGCTTCTGCGAGCCGCCGGGCGCGGCGCAGCGGAACTCGAGACGGCCGGCCATCTCGCGCCGGACGGTAAGGGCAAGGCGAGTGCCACTGACCTGATCGGTGACCTCCTGCGTCTGCTCAGCAGCAACGGCTGATTTGGGTGGGTTCCCCGCGGGCAGACATTCCCCGTCCCCCGCAGTGGGGCGTGGCGTGCCCACGGCGCGTCCCGACGTGCATCGCGGCAACTGGACCCTGTCCGATCTCCTCTGCTTGACTCGACGTACCCGACGGCCATAGCGAGAGCACTGCGCGGGGACTGTGGCGTGCGGGTCGCGCGGAGGCATCGGGCCAAGGAGAATGCATGATCACTGAGTCAGCGTGGGGGCCGCTGGAGTCTGCTCTCACCGTCCTCGTCTCCCTGGTCGGCCTAGGACTGACCCTGGTCGTCCTCGTGACAAGCGTTCGGCGCGCATTGGGAGTGCGTATCGGGTGGATTCGCGCCGGTCTCGTCTTGTTCCTCGCTTGGGGGATCGGACTTCCCCTGAGCGGAACGCTGGCGGTCGCACTCGGCATCGCCCGTCCCGACGGCTCTCTCATGACGTCCGAGATGGTTGCGGGACTGTTCTTCCTCGCGGTGCTCGCATGGATCTTCGTCGCCTGTCTCGCCACCCTGATCGTCCTCGAGGCGTTCATGCCGACAGGCCACGTGCCAGGGCCGCGCGAGGCGTGGACGCGGTCCGTCCGCGCCACTCGTCGATCCGTTCGTTACGGCCGCATCATCTGGGTCGGAGCGACCACCGGCATGAACGCAGTCATTCGGTCCGGGCCACGAAGCGAGGTCTTCGGAGAGGTGTTCGTGCGCTTCTGCAACCGGGCCGGTGTCACCTTCGTGAAACTCGGTCAGATTCTTGCGACGCGAACCGATCTCTTTCCCGCGGAGTTCACGACTGCGATCTCTGCCCTTCAATCCGATGCGGACCCCGAACCGACCGCGAACATTGTCGCCACCGTCCTCGCCGAGCAGGGCGTCGCTGCCCGAGAGTTGTTCGCCTCATTCGACGAGGTTCCCTTGGGGGCCGCCTCTGTTGCGCAAGTGCACGCGGCGACACTGCGGGATGGTCGTGACGTCGTGGTGAAGGTTCAGCGCCCCGGGGCTCGCGCGCAGGTGGAGGTCGACACCGACATCCTGATCCGGATCGCTCGCACCGTCGAGTCGCGACAGCCCTGGGCGCGCGAGATGGACCTTTCCGGCCTCGCATCGGGTTTCTCTGGGTCGCTCCGCGACGAGCTCGACTACCGTCTCGAAGCGCGCAACACGATGATGGGGGCCGCGGCGCTCTCATCGCACGCGGACATCGTCGTCCCGGCGGTCGTCTCCGAGCTCTCCACTCGGCGGATGCTCGTGCTCGAACGGCTCAGGGGGAGACCCTTGACGGGAGAGGCGGTCGCTGTGCTCGACCCGCAGCGTCGCACCGCCCTTGCTCGCACGCTCATCACCGCGTCCTTGACAACCATCCTGGTCGAGGGCGTCTTCCACGCGGACCTTCATCCGGGCAACATCCTCGTGCTCGATGACCAGCGTCTCGGGATCCTGGATTTCGGCGTCATCGGCGTGCTCGACAGTGAGACTCGTCGGCTCCTCGGCGGGCTGCTTCTCGCGGTCCTCGCGGGCGATGCCGCGCTTGCAACAACCACTCTCACGCTCGCCTTCGAGACTCGTCCCACCTTGGACATGGGGCGCCTCCGTCGCGATCTGGGTCGCGAGATCACGATGCTCCGACTGCAGGATCGCCTCGACGTCGAGGCATTTGCCCGGGTGTTCGAAGTGCTTCGCGCACACGGCATCCGCGTACCCGGAGACGCTGCGGCGGCCGTGAGGACCCTGGTCAACATCGACGGTGCGGTGCGGATCATCGATCCAGCGACCAGTCTTGTCGAGGTTGCGCGGACGATCGCTCCTGATGTCATGCGCGCCCAATCTGATCTGGCGCGGAGCATCCCTGAGATGGCGGGCACCGCCCTCGCGGTGGGCGTCGTGGCCACGAGGCTGCCCGCGCGTCTGGATCGCATCACCGAGGCTCTGGATCGTGCGCCCTTGGGTCGGGGAACGCGGGTCCTCCACGATCCGGACGACAGACGATGGATAGGTGCTCAGATCACCGACGTGCTGACCGCAGGATTTGGGATGATCGCCTGCGTTCTCGCTGTCATCCTGGTCCTGCACACCGGCGGGCCGATGCTGACGCCATCTCTCTCGCTCTCCGCGCTGTCCGGTGCGTTCGTCGGTGCGGGCGGTATGGTGCTCGCGCTCCGAACCCTCGTGCGACTGTTCTCGGTGTCCGGCCGCGTGCGCTCTAGGACCCCGTCGGATCGGGTCGGCTGAACCGAGCCGTCATCGGGCACTTCGACGGCGAGGCGGCGTGCTACCGCAACGGATCGAATTCCCGCCGCGTGAAGCGGTGAAGTGATGGCAACCGAGTCGCTTCACCGGTTACTCACAAGCCCATCGCGCCGAGGCAGCTTTTCCGCCTAGCCTGACGCGAGTACTGACATCTCATCGGGGAGGAAAAGATGAACGTCAAGAAGAATCTCGTCACCGGCTTGCTTGCGCTGGGCATGATCGGCGGCGCGGGCATGATCGCGGCTCCGGGAGCGGCCGCAGTCACCGAGGTCCGTGAGAACTACACGCACTACTCGACCAAGTCCGAGTGCGAGGGCTGGCGGAGCTCGACGCTCAACCGCTTGCGGGCGACGGGGCGAGAAGTGACCGCGTACACGCCCTGCCACTACAACGGCGCCGAGAAGTGGAAGTTCCAGGTTTGGTACATCTGACGGTTACGCACCCTCGGTCGACGCGTCGAAAAAGGCCCGTGCCTGGGCGACGGAATCCATGTGGTCCTCGGCCCACTCCTTGATGCTGATCATCAGGGGGAGCAGATCGTGGCCGAGTCCGGACAGCTCGTAATCGACGCGCACCGGGACGGAGGCCGTGACCGTGCGCACGACCAGGCCGTCGCGTTCGAGCGTTCGCAGAGTCTGGGTCAGCATCTTCGGGCTGATGCCGGCGATCGCCCGCGTCAGCGCGTTGTATCGCTGCGGTCCATCCGCCAGCGCCACGAGCACGAGACCGACCCACTTGTCGCTGATCGTCGCGAACAGTTGCCGCGTGGGGCAGGAGGCGAGGAACGCGTCGTACTGAGCCTTGCGCTCCGTGCGTCGTTCGCGTGCCGTCAGCGTGACCATGTGCTTCTCCTCTGTATGTAACGCACTAAAAGGTACGTACTGACGAGAAGGTAGCACTTTTCCTATCGTGAGTCCGAGGTCGGAACCGCCGGTCTCACTTACTCATGAAGGAGGAATGCTCATGCGCGCAATCGTCGTCTCGAACTTCGGGGGTCCCGACTCGCTTCGTGTGACCGACATCCCCGAGCCGCGCCCCGGCCACGGGGAGGTGCGGGTGAACATCGCCGCTCGTGCAATCAACCCCATCGACATCCTCCTCCGCAGCGGTGCGCTGCGTGATGCCGTGCCCGAGCGGCAGTTCTCCGTGCCCGGGTTCGACTTCGCGGGCACTGTCGCCGCAGCCGGTCCTGGCGTCGCGGGCCTGGATGTCGGGTCCGCCGTGATCGGCATCTCGCCCTGGTTCACAACGC
The DNA here is from genome assembly GCF_028743715.1 of Microbacterium sp. Clip185. Classification (NCBI taxonomy): domain Bacteria; kingdom Bacillati; phylum Actinomycetota; class Actinomycetes; order Micrococcales; family Microbacteriaceae; genus Microbacterium; species Microbacterium sp. Clip185. The sequence continues at coordinate 1,236,854 of NZ_CP117996.1, forward strand.
ACGCCGGTTCCTACGCGGACGAGATCGTGGTTCCCGCTGACGCGGTCGCCCTCGCGCCGGCCTCGGCGGATGCGGTCGCCGCGGCCACGCTCCCGCTGAACGGTGCGACGGCGTGGCTCGCGGTCGACGCGGCACAGGCTGCGCCGGGTGCAACCGTCGTCGTGACCGGAGCTGCCGGCGGTGTGGGAGGCTTCGCGGTACAGCTCGCCGCGGCTCGCGGTGCGAGAGTGATTGGCGTTGCGGCGCCCGGCGACGCCGATCTTCTCGGTGATCTCGGTGCCACCGCACTCGTGCCGCGCGACGCGGACCTCGCGTCGGAGCTCGCGCGCATCGCGCCACAGGGTGTGGACGCGCTGATCGATGCCGCCTCGCTCGGGCGCATCGACCTTGTGCGCGACGGGGGCCGGTTTGTATCGGTGTTGGCTCCCGCCGCTCCCGCCCCGGAACGCGGTGTCACGATCGAGACCGTCCAGCACACGCCCGACGGTGCTCTGCTCGCCCGGCTTGCCGCATCCGTGGACGCGGGAGAGCTCACGCCGCGCGTCGCTCGGGTCCTCCCGCTCGATCAGGCACCGCGCGGGCATGAGCTCTTCGAGACCGGCGGCGTGCGCGGACGGATCGTGCTCGCCGACTGAACGGGCAACGAGGGGCCGTCGTGCGTGCTTCCGCCGCGACGGACCCTCGTGCGCGACGCCGGGGCCGAAGGTCAGGCAGGCAGATACCGCATGCCCATCCGGTCGAGAACCTCCTCGAGTGTCTGATCGGCGATACGATTCGCCCGCTCGATGCCGGCCGCGAGAGCCCCATCGACGACGTCTGCGTCGTCCGCGAGCGCGGCCCGGCGTCGTCTGTGCTCCGCGAACCGCTCGTTGACCGCCTCGGTCGCGACGCGCTTGAGCTCGCTGCTGCCGCGATCGCCGATCGCCTCCGCGATGTGCTCCGGCGCCGTTCCGGTGCACAGGGATGCCGTGGTTAGGAGCGCAGCCACGCCTGGGCGCCGCTCGGGGTCGAAGGTGATGCGGCGCCCGCCGTCTGTCGTGGCTCGTCGGATCACTGCGGCAGTCTCGTCGTCGCCCATACCGAGCGCGATCGCGTTGCCGTAGCTCTTCGACATCTTCCGCCCGTCCACTCCCGGCACCTCGGGCGAGGCGGTCACGAAGGGTTCCGGTTCGGGGAAGAGTGCGCCGAACCGTTCGTTGAAACGCCGTGCGACGGTCCGGGTCATCTCGACATGTGGCAGATTGTCCTTTCCCACGGGCACCAGGTTGCCCTTGCAGAACAGGATGTCGGCTGCCTGGTGCACGGGATACGTGAGCATGAGTGCGCTGAGCGCGCGCCCTGACGCTGCCGTCTCCGCCTTGACGGTTGGATTGCGGTGCAGCTCCGCCTCGGTGACGAGGCTCAGGAATGGGAGGAGAAGCTGGTTGAGTGCCGGCACCGCAGAGTGCGGGAAGATCGTCGTCGCGGCGGGATCGAGGCCGGCCGCCAGATAGTCGAGCACTGCTTCGCGCACATTCACACCGACGTCGCGTGCCGTGTCCCGATCCGTGATGACCTGGTAATCGGCGAGCACGAGGAAGATTTCGACGCCGCGGGATTGGAGTGCGACCCGCTCGGAGAGGGTTCCGAAGTAGTGGCCGAGGTGGAGTCGGCCGGTGGGGCGTTCGCCGGTGAGCACGCGGAACCGCGACGGCTCGGCCCGGATGCGGCCGTCCAAGTCGGCCATCCTGGCCTGCGTTGCGGTGTATGAGTCCATGAGAGCCCTTTCGAAGTCAGGACTGCACGGAGAGACCGCGGGGGTGCGGGCTGCCGTGCAGCCCGCGGAGATGCGTCACCTGGCTGCTATTGCAGCCACCACGAAGAGATCGACGTACGCATGAGGGGGATGTTACCGCGCCACGTGACCGGCTCTCTGTGTTCCGGATGCGTCGGGGGCGTCGATGATCGCCTGAAGCGAGGCGCCGAGCAGTGTGGCCGCCTCGTCATCGCCGACCCCTGCGAGGGGAGAGATCCCGATCACATATCGCGCGAAGGCGTAACCGAGAATCTGCGACGTGATCAGGCTGGAGCGCAGCGCGGAGTCCGGGAGCTCGCGTGAGAGGAAAGGCAGTGTCTGGGCGGCGAAGACCGCACGCACCCGCTCGGCGGCGCCCTCATCCTCTGCGGACGCGCGCAGCAAAATGCGCAGGGCGCGGCCAGGGCTCTCACCACCCCACATGGACACAGCGTGCCGGGCGAGGGCGTGACCCAGTCGACTTCGCGGCGTCGCATCCACCTTCGGGAGGTCGAGATCGATGCTCGTGGCGGCGAGGAACAGTGCTTCCTTGCTGCCGAAGTACCGGATGATCATCGCGGGATCGATCTGGGCATCCTTCGCGATCGTCCGTACTGTCGTGCGTTCGAACCCATCGGATTCGAAGCGGGCCACAGCAGAACGAAGGATCGCCTCTCGGGAGCGCCGGCCCTTCGGCGTCGGAGCAGGACTGTTAGGGATAGCCATAGGTCTAATTTAGCAACGACTGTTGACTTTTAGTGACGGCGATGAGAATGTCAACGCATGTTGACATATCAAACGTCCGAACCGGTTGCCGTTCTGATTGTGGGCGCGGGGCCCGTTGGGCTCGCCGCTGCCGTGATGTTGCGGAGACGGGGCGTGAATGTACGCATCGTGGATGCCGCGCCGCACGGCGCGTCGACGTCACGAGCCGCCGTCATCCACGCGCGCACTCTCGAGGTCCTCTCCGAGATCGGCGTGGTGGGCCCCATCCTCGAAGAGGGGGTGGTCGTGCCCGACTTCACCGTGCGTGACGGCTCGCAGACACTCGCACGTCTCGACTTCCGTGGCCTGCACACCGACTACCCATTCACCCTCATGCTTCCGCAATCGCGCACCGAGGAACTACTCCGCGCCGAGCTGTCGCGGCTCGGCTGCGAGGCAGAGAGGGGGGTCGAGTTCGAGTCCTTCGCCGGCGTCGGGAGCGGCGCGAACGAGGTCGCCGTGCTGCGCCACCGCGACGGCACCCGCGAGAAGGTCACATCGCGTTTCGTCATCGGCGCGGATGGCAGTCATAGTCGTGTCCGGCAGGAGCGCGAGATCTCGTTCGATGGGTCGGAGTACGCCGCCTCCTTCGTGCTGGCCGACGTATCGATGACGTGGTCACTGGCGCCCGACGAGGTCCAGCTCTTTCTCGCGCGGCAGGGGCTGGTCGTCGTCGCGCCGCTTCCCGGCGGGCACCACCGCATCGTCGCGACCATGGACGATGCCCCGTCCGAGCCCAGCATTGCCGATGTTCAGCGGATCCTCGACGAGCGTGGTCCCGACGACGCGGTCGTTCGATCGGTGGCCTGGAGCTCGCGCTTTCGCGTCGCCCACCGACTGGCCGCCTCGTACCGCGACGGCCGCGTCTTCCTCGCCGGCGACGCTGCGCACGTCCACAGCCCGGCAGGCGGCCAGGGGATGAATCTCGGTATCCAGGACGCCGTCATGCTGGGGGGACTCCTCGCCGACGTGCTCTCGGGGGCGCGCGGGGAGGAGGCGCTCGACGACTACGAGCTGCTGCGTCGTCCCGCAGCGCAGCGCGTGATCACCTTTACCGACCGCATGACCCGTATGGCCACGCTTCGGGGCTCATCTCTTCGCGGGGTGCGCAACACCGTGATCCGGGTCTTGCTTCGTTCTCCCCGGCGTCGGGGTGTGCTCGCTCGGCGCATCGCCCAGCTGGAGGCTTGAGGGCTTCAGGCGAGCGAGCGCAGAAAGGCGGGCACGCCGAGGCCGAAAACGTCGAAGACCCAGTGGCCGATCATGAGTGCCCAGAGCGATACCCCTCGATAGCGCATGATGCCAAGGGCCGCGCCGGCGAGACCGGTTGCGATCACACGCACCACCGCTTCGCCTGGACTGGTTGCGGACAGCGGTGCGTGCTGCACACCGAACGCGAGGGCGATCACAGCGATCACCGTCCAGGGGCGCCATGCCGTGAGCAGCCTTTCCTGTGCCCACCCGCGGTAGAGAAGCTCCTCCGCGATCGCCACCGTGACGGGCATCACGAACAGCGACCAGAGCCCGACCCAGAGCGGCACGGAATCGGCCGACGAGCCGATCGGCGGGGGACCGCCGTACACCAGCGCGTTGCCGATGAGGGTGCCGCCGCCCAGGCTGAGGAAAAGGGCCAGCATCGTGACGGCCGCGAACGACAGATCCCGACCTGCGGCGAACGGACCGAGAAAGTTCCTGAGCGTCCTCCCGCTCCGGCGAACGAGGGTGACGACGAGCAGGATCGTCGCGAGGTCGACGGCGACGATGACGACATTGAGCAGGATTCCGGCGCCTGCAGGGAGTAGAAGGGATGCGGCAGCGGCTAAGAGTGCGCCTCGCGCGAGAAGCAGCGCGAGGACACTGAGGATCGCTCGGCGGCTCATGGGACTCTCTCCTGTGGGGCGGACCTGGTCAGCGAACGGAACGGATCGGGAGGACGGCGAGACCGCCCAGAACCGAGAATCCGATGGCGAGGGCGAAGAACGCGTCGTAACCGCCTCCGCCGGCAGCGAGGAGGGGAAGTGCGATCACCGGGACGACCAGCTGCGGCACCTGGTAGGACAGGGCGACGATGCCGAGGTCCTTGCCCGCCTCATCGAAGGAGGGCAGGACCTCGGTCATGAGAGCGACATCGACCGAGACGTACGCACCCTGGGCTGCGCCCACGATCGCGATCCCGATGAGGATCGATTCGACATCGCCAGCGAGCATCGTGACGAGCAGCCCGATCGCACTCAGCAGGCTCGCGATGGTCACGACCGCCTTGCGTCGTCCCGATCGATCCGAGATCCACCCGAACAGAACGGCAGTGATCACGTTCCCGATGGTGAAGACGACGAGCGCGAGCGCTTGTACGGGCGAGGCCGCCCTCGCAGGCACGTGCAGGCGATCGATGATGATGTACAGCAGGAACGTCGAGATGGCGGTGATCGACATCGTCACGAGGAACCGCGAGAGGAACGCCCAGAAGAAATCGGGATGCCGGCGCGGGCTCAACCAGTACGTCGAGAGGATGTCCCGGCCGCTGAGCGACGGGGCCGGTGTCGTGCGCACGATGTCGTCGAAGCGGAACACCATGACGGTGCTCAACACCACCCCGACCATGCCCGGAACGACGAACCAGGCCCACCTCTGGTCGTTCGGCAGCACGGCCATGACCTGTGCGCCCACAATGAGGCCGAGCCCGGTCGCCACGCCGGCGGCCGCGGCGATCCGCGCCCGGATGCGTCGCGGGATCTGGTCGGCCAGTAGCGCGTGGATGACCATGTTGGTCGCCCCGAAGCCCGTCTGAACGATCAGCCAGCCGACCAGTGTTCCTACGAAGCTGTCGCTGAGCGCGAGGATCACGATCCCCGTCGTCGCGACGACGGCTCCGCCGACCAGCCACGGTCGTCGCATGCCGAAGCGGGACATCGTTCGATCGGAGAGTCGTCCGAATAGGGGAGTGATGACGATGATGACGATCCCGCCGGCGCCGGCGATGATCGACAGGTTCGTCGCCTTCGTCGCGTCGTCGAGGAACGCCAGAGCCTTCGGGATGGAGGCACCGCCGATCGTGCCGAGCGCGATCGTCACCCCGAACCACGCCACGACGAACAAGGACAGGAATCCGCGAGGCTGAGGACTTCCGGCGATCTCGTCCCGCGCGGCACCGTTCGGCGCGATGGTCGGCTCGGCGGCTTGCGCAGTCGGAGGCAGGTTTCTGGGAGGGAACATCGTCGTACCTCGGGTTTCTCAGGCGGCGGGGTGTGCGCGATGGCGGTATGCGAGCCGGGCGGCTGCGGCCGATCGCCGCTGCCAGGTGCGTGCCGGTGCGAAGGTCGCGGTCAGGCCGGGGGAGCCGTGCACGTGTCCCGCGCCGACACAGACGACGGTCGGCACCCCGGCATCGCGCAGGCGCTCGCCGTAGGCGAGGCCGGCGTCTCGAAGCGGGTCGAGTTCGGCGACCTGGACGAAGGTGGGCGGAAGTCCGGAGAGGTCGTCGGCGAGGAGCGGCTGGGCATACGCGTTCGAGCCGTTGTCGTCGAGATAGAGGGCGGGCAGCTCCTGGTATCCGTCCATCCCGAATCCGTGGGCGAACTGGACGGCGGAGGGCCCGAATGCCGTCAAGGCGACGGCGGGGACTTCGAGCGATTGATGGATGAGGGTGATATCGCCTCGGTCCCGCAGACGAAGCGCCGCGCTCGCGGCGATGGCCGCGCCCGCGGACGCCCCCGCGATCCCGATCCGGCCGGCATCCACCCCGAACCGGCGAGGCTGTTCGCACAAGAGGTCGATCACGGCGATGGCATCGTCGACGGCGGCGGGGTATCGGTGCTCCGGAGCGAGGCGATAGTCCACCGAGATCACCTGGATGCGAACGCTGCGGGCACGTGCCGTCAGCAGTCTGTCGTTGATGATCTCGTGAATGGAACCGGAGATGAAGCCGCCTCCGTGCAGGAAGACCTCGGTCGGGGCCGGAGTGGCCAAGCCGTCGGGGAGGTAGCGACGGATGGTGAGAGATCCTGCTCGCGTGCGGACGATGTCGTTACGGATCCCGACGCCCGTTGCGCGGGGAGCACAGAACTCACGAGCGACCGCGTCGGAGAGTCGTCGCTCCGCGGCGCGTCGCGCTGCGACATCCGCGCTGGTCAGGTCGGGGAGCGCGGAAGACAGCTGGGTGATGCGGGCGGCCCACGCGAGGATGGCGGGCGAGACGGTGACCGGAGCCTCGGTCATGGCGCCGTCGCCGGAGGTTCTGCGTAATCGACGGCGTCATCGTGAAGGGAACGCAGCGTCGCGACGACCTGTCGGTGCGCGTCGTCAGCCGCCGGGTTGAGACGGCGGTGACCGGCCGAACCGTGATCCTGTCCGAGATATCTGACGCAGGTGACGGGCACTCCCGACGCCGCGAGCACGCGCGCATACGCTTCACCGTCACCGCGCAGGACGTCGCGCTCCGCGGTCAGGATCAGTGCAGGGGGCAGCCCCGAGTGGTCCCGCGCTCGAAGCGGCGACGCGTAAGGCTGAGGTGCTGCCCTGCTGACGCTGTCTGCGCCAAGGTAGTCACGCACGATCGGTCGGAGCATGCGGCGCACTACGGCACCGGGCATCAGTGGCGAGATCGCTCGTGCGTCCAGATGGCGGCCGGTCAGATCCAGGGCGGGAACCTCGAGCAGTTGCAGGCGAAGCGGGTGACCGCCGCGGTCGCGGTTCATCAGCGTGACCGCAGCGGCGAGGTTCCCTCCTGCCGATGCGCCTCCGAGGGCTATGCGACCCGCGTCTCCGCCGATCTCCGGCGCATGGGCGATCGCCCATTCGAAGACGCTCCAGCACTGCTCCGGTTGAGCGGGGTAGGTGACCTCGGGTGCGAGGGAGTACTCACCCGCGACCACGATTACCCTGGCCTCCGCGGCCCGCACGCGGCACATCGTGTCGAGACCCGACCAGTCGATTCCGCCCATCGTGAACGAGCCGCCGAAGAAGTACACGAGGACGGGCAGTCGCACCGGCGAGGAGGAGTCGAGCGGCTCCGCAGTCGGCCAGTAGACGCGCAGACGAGCCTCCGGGTAGCCGCTGACAGGCAGGATGTGCTCCTGAGTCGCAACCTGAGGGGCGGCGACTCCCGTTGCCTCTGTCGCTGCCGCATCCATTCGCTGTGCGTAAGACCGCCGCTGCACAGGGTCCTTAGGAAACCCGTGCCGCCACGAGTCGCCCATGACGGGCCTCGCGACTTCCTCGACCCGACGCGCAGCTGCTGCGACGAAGGGATCGCCCTTCCGGGTGTTCTTCATCGTGGAGTCCTTCCGTCAACTCCACTCTCTATAATCAAAACACTTCGATACAAGTGTTTGGATAATGCAAATGGCCAAGAGCTCAGAACGCGGTCGTGTGACGATCTACGAGGTGGCGCGTGCCGCGGGGGTGAGCATCTCAACGGTCTCGCTCGCCATCAATCGTCCGCACAAAGTGAACGCTCTCACGCGGCAGACTGTGATCGACACGGCAGTTCGCCTCGGCTATCGCGGGCAGGCGCACATCCCGGCGGGCAAGCGGATCGCGGTCGCGGCTCCCTTCTCGACCTATCCGTCGTACTACCTGCGGCTCACGGGGATGCTGACGTACTCGTCATCTGCAGATGTCGACATTGTCGTGCACGACCTCCCGTCAACGGCGGGATCCGCGGCGCCCGTCCTGGACGCTCTGCCGGTCAAGGCGGGCATCGACGGCATCATTGTGATGGGCGCGCCGTTGTCGCGCGAAGCCACGCGCACGGCATCGTTGCCGGGGCCTCCCGTCGTCCTCGTCGACGTGCCAGACAGCAGCGGTCTGCATCCCGACATTCCCGTCGTCCTCATCGACGACCGCCGGGGCGGCGAGCTGATCGGACGGCACCTCGCGGATCGTGGGCACCGTCGTGTGGCCTTCGTGCACGAGCCGCAGCGGTCCACGGAGTATCTGTCCGCTGGCATGCTGCGGGCGGAAGGGCTTTCCCGCCACATCGAGGTCGTTCCCTGCGAGGCTGCCGACCTCACTGCCCTCGCCGTGCAACTCGACAGCGCCCTCGCGGACCCACGCGTCACCGCCATCGTCGCCAATCACGACCAGCTCGCGGCAGAGATCCACGCCGTGCTGGCGGAGCGTGGCCCACATTCGATCGCTCTGGCGGGCTACGACGGCAGCGCCACCTCCGAGCTTCTCGGCATCACATCCGTCTGGCAGCCCTTCGAGGAATCTGGGCGGGCGGCCATGCGTCTGATTCTCGATCTGGCCAGCGGAGAGCATGCCAACCTCGGCTCGCTCGTTCTCACACCCAGGCTCATGGTCCGAGCCAGCACGGTGCCGGCGGCGACGTCGCCGCACGACTAGCGGCGCTGGGACCGCTGCGATCGGATTGCGACGACCAGGAAGGCCGCCGCAATGGCCGTGAATGCGCCCGTCATCACCCACTGCTGGCCGATTCCGCTTGCGGCGGCGCCCAGAGCGAACAGTGCGCCGGCGATGTAATACAGAACAGTTCTCGTCATGGGGCCACAGTGACCGACCGAAGAGCTTCGATACCAACTTCGTCACCGCGGTTCACGCAGTCCCGGTGGAGCGACCGATCTCTCAACGACGTCCCTCAGCCGCCGGAGGAGTCCTGAACCGCCGGCCTTATGCTCCGTGCTCTCGTCGCAGTGATGCGACGAAGTCGAGCTTCTCCAACACGGGGTCCGGCAGGAGGAACGGGTAGAGGTCGCTCTTGCCCATCGAGCGGTTGATCATGTTGAGCCCGGTGGCCAGCGGCATCCAGACCTCCGTCACGACATCGCGGAACGTCGCGAATGCATCGACTCCCGCGAACGTGGCCAGCCCGTACTGGTCGGCGGTCTCGAGCGTGTCGGTGATGTGCAGGAAGTGGGCCCACGTCTCGGCGAAGTCCTCGTAGGGGTGCATGGTCGAGTACGTCGAGATGTAGCGGGCCTGCCATCCTGCCGGCGGCCCCTCGGAGTAGTGGCGGTCGATCTCGGCCTGGTAGTCGGCGCGCTCGTCGCCGAACAGCGTGCGCGCCTCGGCGACGCGGTCGGTGTTCTCCACGAGCAGCCACTCGACGTAGTGCCCGACCTCGTGACGGAAGTGACCGAGCATGGTCCGGTAGGGCTCACCCAGCTGCTTCTGCACCTTCACCCGGTACGCGTCGTCGCTCTCGGCCAGATCGATCGTGATGACGCCCGCATCATGGCCAATGACGACGTTCTCCTGCACGCTCGAGAGCAGATCGAAGCACAGTCCCTTTTCGGGGTCCTCAGCCTTCCCGACCACGGCGAAGCCGAGCCGGTCGAGCTCGAAGAGCAGCCACCTCTTGGCGCGTTCGGCGACGGGATACTGCGAAAGTCCCTCGAGGTCGGCGTCGTTGGGGCGCACGCGGGTGAGGTCGCACGCAGAGCACTCACCGCCCTCGACTGCGGCCAGCCACGTGCAGCCGGACAGGCCCAGGTTTCGGCACACGTGCCACACGACCCCTGACGGATCCACGTATCGGCCCGTGCTATCGACGGGAACGATCTCGCCCTCAGCGCGGGAGAAGCCGAGCGGAGTGCCGCACGACGTGCAGACGGAGTTCTCGAAGTACAGGGCGTTCCCGCACACGCGGCATCGGAAGGCTCTCACCCGGCAAGCGTGGCAGAACGGACCGATCGGCGGTGCGGGCTTGCGATCCATCCGGATGCGGTCCTCCCCGTCGCACTGGTCACCTAGACTCGGGCGCATGGGAACGTTGAACGCAGCGCCGATGACGGCGTTCGTCTACTCGATCCGCGACCGCCGCGCCTGACGGCGCGTCGCTGATCTTCGCGTGATCGCGCCGTCTTCCGGGATGTCCTCGCACCCCGGCAGCGCGTCCTTCTTCGTACCCGCTCACCGGGGTGCTCCGAATCTTCCTTTGGAGCGCTCATGCGTACCCGTTCCGTTCACGGCGGCCGCCACGAACTCGGCCAGAACTTCCTCGTCCACACACCCACCATCGACCGCATCGTCACGCTCGTCGCCGCATCCGAGGGGCCGATCCTCGAGATCGGGGCGGGCGGTGGCGCGCTGACCGCGGGTCTTACCCGTCTCGGCCGGCCGCTCACCGCGATCGACATCGACGAGCGCCGCGTCGCGACACTGCGACGGTCTCATCCCACGGTGCGCGTCGAGCACGCCGACGTCCTGCGCCATCCGCTCGACGCGCCCGTCGTCGTGGGAAACGTGCCGTTCCACCTCACCACGCCGATCATGCGGAGACTTCTGCGGCGGCCTTGCTGGCAGCATTCGGTCCTGCTGACCCAGTGGGAAGTCGCCCGCAAACGCGCCGGCGTCGGCGGCGGCACCCTCCTCACTGCGCAGTCGGCGCCGTGGTTCACCTTCGCCCTGCACGGGCGGGTGCCGGTGCGAGCGTTTCGACCCATGCCGTCCGTGGACGGCGGCATTCTGTCGATCACCCGCCGCCCTGCGCCGCTCGTCTCGGTCGCGGACCGGCGCGCTTACGAGCGGTTCGTCGGCGATGTGTTCACCGCCCGAGGGCGGGGCATGACGGCGATCCTCGCGACGGTCACTCGCATGTCGACCCCCGCCGCGCGAGGTCGACTGGATGCGGTGGGCATCGCCCACGGCGCGCTGCCCCGTGACCTGAGTGCGCACCAGTGGGCGCGGTTGTGGCGGGCGTGTGCCGACGCGTGACGGCGCCCACTCGCAGCCCGAGCGGGCAGGATGGATACGCGGGAGGGACAGGAATGAGCGCACGCACGGTCGGGTTCATCGGCCTCGGCATCATGGGAGTGCCCATGGCGTCGAATCTCGTCGACGTGGGGTTCGACGTCGTCGTCTGGGCACGCTCGGCGCCGCCGCGAGACGAGCTCGTCGCGCGTGGCGCGCGGGCCGCTGAGAGCGTCGCGGGAGTCTTCGCCGCGGCCGAGACCGTCATCCTGATGCTGCGCGACGAGCCGGCGGTCGATGCCGTGCTCGCACGCGGCACGGATGACTTCGCCCGGCTCGTGGCAGAGCGGACAGTGGTCCAGATGGGGACCTTCACGACCGCCTTCTCACAGGAGCTGACCGCCGATGTCGCCGCGGCGGGCGGCCGGTACGTCGAGGCGCCCGTCTCGGGATCGCGGGGCCCCGCGATCGAGGGAACGCTCGTGGGCATGCTCGCGGGGGAGCCCGAGGTGCTCGATCATGTCGAGCCCGTGGTCGCAGCGATGTGCGCGCAGACGTTCCGGTGCGGAGACATTCCCAAGGCGCTGACGATGAAGCTCGCGGTGAACACGTATCTGATCACGATGGTGACCGGACTCGCCGAGACGATCCACTTCGCCGAACGTGCGGGCGCCGACCTGGGCGTGCTCCGAGAGGTGCTCGCGGCGGGTCCCATGGCATCGGCGGTGTCGCGCGGCAAGGCGCAGAAGCTCGCTGCCGGCGACCTGTCCGCGCAGGCGGCGATCGCCGATGTGCTCAAGAACGCCAGGCTCGCCGAAGACGCTGCGCGAGCCGTCGGTTCCGCGCATCCGTTGATCACGGCGAGCAGACGACTCTACGAGGAGGCCGTCGACGCGGGATGGGGGGATGTGGACATGATCGGCGTCATCGAGGCGCTCGCCGCGCGAAGCGCGCGAACGGACGAGACGACGAAGGAGCGATCATGACTGTCCTCATCCGCCCGGCCGCCGCATCCGATCATCCGCGCCTCGTGGAGGTGTGGCGGTCCGCGGTCGAAGCCACGCATGACTTCCTGACCTCGGCCGAGGTCGACCTCTACGAGCAGCAGCTGCGTGAGTACCTTCCGCAGATGCCGGTGCTCTGGGTCGCGGTCGATGACGACACCGCCATCGGTTTCCTCGGCTCCGGCGACGGCGTCATCGAGATGCTGTTCGTCGACCCGACCCGGCACGGGCGAGGGATCGGGCGGGCGCTCGTGGCGCGCGTCGCAGGGGGAGCGGCCCCGCTTCGCGTCGATGTGAACGAGGAGAACGCGGGCGCCCAGCGCTTCTATGCGGCGCTCGGGTTCATCGAGGTCGGACGCTCCGCGCTCGACGGCGAGGGGCAGCCGCATCCGATCCTCCATCTCGAGCGCCCGCTCGGCTAACCTGAACCCACACATACGACACGGGGTGCCCTGCGGGGCTGAGATCACACCCGTCGAACCTGATCTCGTCAGTACGAGCGGAGGGATGTCGCACATGACGCGCGCGCCAGAGAACCTGATCGAATCCACCATCCGGGCCTGGGAGGCGGTGCGGGAGCACGGCCCGCTCGTGCAGTGCCTGACCAACGCGGTGGTCACGGGCTTCACCGCCAACGTCCTCCTCGCCCTCGGGGCGGCTCCGGCGATGGTCGACATCCCGGAGGAGGCGGGACCGTTCGCGCGCATCGCCTCGGGGGTCCTGGTCAATCTCGGCACGCCCGGCGCCGAGCAGCGCGAGGCGATGCGCGAGGCCGTGGGGGCCGCGCAGGACGCGGGCACTCCCTGGGTGCTCGACCCCGTGGCGATCGGCGTGCTGCCGGTGCGCACCGCGCTCGCCGCCGAGCTCGTCGCGGCGGCGCCGAGCGTCGTGCGCGGCAACGCATCCGAGATCATCGCCCTCGACGGCTCGGGCGCCGGCGGCCGGGGAGTCGACGCGACGGAGGGCGTGGAGGATGCGGTCGCCGCCGCCCGGCGCATCGCGCAGACGACCGGTGCGATCGTCGCCGTCTCCGGCGCTGTGGACATGATCACGGACGGTACCCGCGAGGTGCGTCTCGGCAACGGCGATGCGCTGCTGACCCGCGTCACCGGAGGCGGATGCGCTCTCGGTGCCGTCGTGGCCGCGTTCGCGGGCGTCGAGGAGGATCGCTTCGCGGCGGTGGTCGCCGCGGTCACGGTCTACAACGTCGCGGCCGAGCTCGCCGCGGCGCGTGCCACCGGCCCGGGCAGCTTCGCCGTGGCGTTCCTCGACGCGCTCGCCGGACTCGACGCCGAGACGCTGCGGACTCGGGCGGTGATCGCGTGAACGCGGACCTCTCGCTGTACCTCGTGACGGATGCGGGCATCGCCGCGGCGGCGGGCCACGACATCGTCGACGTGGTACGCCAGGCGACGGCGAACGGCGTCACGACGGTCCAGCTGCGCGAGAAGGACGCCTCCGCACGTCGCTTCCTCGACACAGTCGCGAGGGTGTCGGCCGTGCTGCCCGACGGTGTCGCGCTGCTCGTCAACGACCGCGTGGACGTCTTCCTCGCCGCTCGTCAGGCGGGCGCGCGCGTATCGGGAGTGCATGTGGGGCAGAGCGATCTTCCGCCGGACGCAGTGCGCGCACTGATCGGTGATGACGCGATCGTCGGCCTCAGCGCCGCTACGCCGGAGCAGCTGGCGGCCGCATCCGACAGCGGTGTCGTCGACTACGTCGGCATCGGTGCGCTCCACGCGACCGCCACGAAGCGCGATGCGCCGCCACCGTTGGGCCACGAGTCGTTTGCGCGACTGGTCGCGGCGAGCGCGCTGCCCGCCGTGGCGATCGGCGGTGTCACCGCCACCGACCTGGGCCCGCTGCGGCGAGCGGGTGCGGCGGGCGCGGCCGTCGTGTCGGCGATCTGCGGTGCGAGCGACCCCGCAGAAGCGGTCCGTATGCTGCGCGCGGCATGGGATGCGGCATGAGCGCCGGGCGCGGCATCCCGCGGGTGCTGAGCATCGCCGGAACCGACCCCACGGGAGGCGCCGGCATCCAGGCGGATCTCAAGAGCATCGCCGCGAACGGCGGTTACGGCATGGCCGTCGTCACCGCCCTCGTCGCGCAGAACACGCACGGAGTGCGTTCGGTGCACGTGCCGCCCGTCGCGTTCCTCGCCGAGCAGCTCGACGCCGTCTCCGACGATGTGCGGATCGATGCGGTGAAGATCGGCATGCTCGCCACCGTCGAAGTGATCGAGACGGTCGCGGCCTGGCTCGGCCGCATCCGCCCGCCGGTCGTCGTACTGGACCCGGTGATGGTCGCGACGAGCGGCGATCGTCTGCTGGACGCGGATGCCGAGGACGCCCTCCGGCGGCTGCTACCGCACGTCGATCTCGTGACCCCGAATGTGCCCGAGCTCGCGATCCTCGCGGGCGCACCCGAGGCTTCGGCGTGGACCGACGTGCTCGCGCAGGCGAGTGTCGTGGCTCGTGCGAACGGCGTGCGCGTGCTCGCCAAGGGCGGTCACCTGTCGGGGGAGCGGCTGCCGGACGCGCTCGTGGAGATCATCGACGGTCGCGTCTCCGTCACCGAGTTCGCCGGTACCCGCATCCGCACCCGGAACACGCACGGCACGGGCTGCTCGCTCTCATCGGCGGTGGCGACCCGCGCGGCGGCCACCGGCGAGTGGGCGCAGGCGACGGCGGAGTCGAAGAGGTGGCTCGCCGAGAGCATCCGTCACGGCGCTGAGCTCCAGGTCGGCTCGGGCGACGGTCCGATCAGCCACTTCGCCGGGCTCTGGGAACGCGGCGGTCTCGACACCCGGCCGACCGCGCACGAGGTCGAGGCCGGGTGGTGGGAGCACATCGCCGGCATCCGTGCGGAGATCGACGACCTGCCGTTCGTGCGGGGGCTGGGCGACGGCACGCTCGGGAGGAGCGCGTTCCTCGGCTATCTCGCTCAGGATGCGCTGTACCTCGGCGAGTACGCCCGCGTCCTCGCCGACGCCGCTCGCCTCGCGCCGGACTCCGCGGAGCGTGCGTTCTGGGCCGGAAGCGCCCAGAACGCGATCCTCGGCGAGCTGCAACTGCACGAGCACTGGCTCGCGGGCGAGCCCGGGTGCGGTGAGCATCCTGATGCGGTCACGACGGCCTACCTCGATCACCTGCTGGCGACATCGGCCCGCGGCGACTACCGCGTGCTCATCGCGGCGCTCCTGCCCTGCTACTGGATCTACCAGGACGTCGGCGAGCGACTGCACGCCCTCTCGCACGAGGAGCATCCGTATCGGTCCTGGCTCGACACCTACGCCGACCCGGTCTTCGCTCAGTCCACCCGCCGCGCGATCGACATCGTCGCCCGGTCGGCGGCGACGGCGGATGCGGCGACCCGAGCCGCGATGCACGACGCGTTCCTGGTGTCCTCCCGTCACGAGCTCGCCTTCTTCGCCGCGGTCAGATGACGCCCCGCGACCCGGTCAGAGCACTGCGGCGGTGACGCGTCGGTGAGCCGACACCCGGTCCGCGGCGCGGGCCACCGCCTGCAGGGTGGCCGCGAGCGTGGAGCGGTCGCGGCCCGCGACCCACGCCGGACCGTCCGCGTCTCGGTACTCGATGAGCGTGACCGCTTCGGCATCCGCGCCCGTGGTCAGCGAGCTCTGGTGGAGAGAGAGGATCGCGAGGTCGATCCCGCAGCCGGCCAGCGCGCACACGGCCGCCTCGACCGGCCCGAGGCCCGCGTGCGTGGAACGCTGCACCTGGTCGTCGACGCGCACGATGACCTCGGTGGTGGCGTTCCCCTCGTCGATGTGTACCGCCTCGAGCCCGATGCTCGAGTGCTGCGGGTCGCTCATGTAGACCTCGGTGAACAGTGACCAGATCGCATCGGCCGTCACCTCCTCGCCCGTGGTGTCGGTGTGCCGCTGAACGTGCCGGGAGAAGTCGATCTGAAGTCGTCGGGGCAGCACGATGCCGTACTCGGTCTCCAGCAGGTAGGCGATGCCGCCCTTGCCGGACTGAGAGTTGACGCGGATGACCGCGTCGTAGCTGCGTCCGATGTCCGCGGGATCGATAGGCAGGTAGGGCACTCGCCAGGCGATCTCCCGCTGATCGCGCCCCTCGGCTGCAGCTCTAGCGCGGTGTTCCGCGAAGCCCTTCTTGATCGCATCCTGGTGCGTGCCGCTGAACGCGGTGTGCACGAGGTCGCCGACATAGGGATGGCGCGGATGCACGTCGATGCGGTTGCAGTACTCGACCGTGCGGCGGATGTCGTCGATGTCGGAGAAGTCGATCATGGGGTCGATGCCCTGCGCGTGAAGATTCAGGGCGAGGGTTGCGATGTCCACGTTTCCCGTGCGCTCGCCGTTGCCGAAGATGCACCCTTCGACGCGCTGAGCGCCGGCCAGGACCGCCAACTCGGCGCAGGCGATGCCGGTGCCGCGATCGTTGTGCGGGTGCACCGAGAGGATCACCCCGTCGCGGTGGGCGAGGTGCGTGTGCATGAACTCGATCTGATCGGCGTAGACGTTGGGGGTCGCGATCTCGACGGTGGCGGGGAGATTCAAGATGACGGGGCGCTCCGGGCTCGCCTGCCACAGCTTGGTGATCGCGTCGCACACCTCGATGACGTAGTCGGGCTCCGTGAGATTGAACACCTCGGGCGAGAACTCGAAGCGGACATTCGGCAGGTGGCCCGCGAGCTCCCATACGTCTCTGCCGCCGGCGAGAATGAGATCGCGCAGCTCGTCACGGTCCTTCTCGAGCACGGTCGTGCGCCAGACCGGCGCCGTCGCGGTGTACATGTGGATGACGACCTCGTTGCGGATGCCGCGGATCGCTGCCACGGTCCGCTCGATCAGATCGCGTCGTGCCGGCGTGAACACGACGATCGTGACGTCGTCGGGCGCGAGGTCGGAGTCGGCGATCAGGCGCACGAAGTCGTAGTCCGTCTGGGATGCGGACGGGTAGCCGACTTCGATCTCCGTGTAGCCCATGCGCACCATGAGCTCGAAGAACCGGCGCTTGCGCGCGGGGTCCATGGGCTCGGCAAGGGCCTGATTGCCGTCGCGCAGGTCGACGGGGACCCACAGGGGGGCAGTGGTGATGCGGCGGTTCGGCCAGCGGCGCTCCACATCGGCGAGGGGTACCTCGACGCGCGCGTAGGCGTCGCTGTAGCGGTGTGAGGGCATGCCGGAGGGGCGCTGCCGGTTCCAGGCGGGGGTGGGTGTGGTGGTCATGATCGGACGTCCTCGGGTCTGGGATGCAGACCGGCGCAGGTTCGGCTCCACGACGGGGAGCCGGTCTGGCTACGCCCCGCCGTGGCGGCGAAGAAGGAGGAATCCGCGGGTGGACACGTCGAGCACGCTACCATAGTCCTCAGACAAGTTGAGGAGTTCGGATGACTCAGGTGTCACGGACGCCGCTGGCAGATCAAGCTGCTGATCTGCTTCTCGCCCGGGTGCGTGCGGGGGAGTGGGCGCTGGGTGCCAAGCTCCCCGGCGAGACGACCCTCGCCGCCCAGCTGGGTGTCGGCCGCTCCACCGTGCGCGAGGCGATCCGTCGGCTCGCCGGCGGCGGCATCCTCGATTCGCGGCATGGTTCGGGTGTCTACGTGATCGCCCTCGATGCACCCGACGAATGGGGCGACGTCCTCCGGCGCGCGGACATCGTGACCGTGATCGAGGCGCGCACGGCGATCGAGGTGGAGGCGGCCACGCTGGCGGCGCAGCGGCGCACGCCCGCCGATCTACGTGCCATTCGACGCGCGCTCGAGGTCAGGACCCTCCCCGGCCAGAGCGTCGAGGAGCACGTGGATGCGGACATGGCCCTGCACCGGGCGATCGTCGTGGCGTCGCACAACGAGGTGCTGGTCGAACTGTTCGACGGCTTCGTGCCTCGCGTTCGGCGCACCATGGTCGAGATGCTCCGCATCCGGCCGACGGTCTCGGAGCGCGACGATCACGACGCGCACACGGCCGTCGTCCGAGCGATCGCGGAGCGGGAACCGGATGCGGCGGCGGGCGCGAGCCGCACGCACCTCGACGCACTGAAGGCGGCGCTGTCCTGAGGCGGGGCCGTCAGTGCGACGGCGCCAGTGCAGCGGCGAGGGCGATATCGAGAGCGGCGCGCTGCCTGTCCGGGGTCCACTGCTCGGGGTCTCCCGCGGCCAGTGCCGTGATCCCCTCGACGGACGCGCTCAGCGAGGCGGCACGCTCCTCGCATACTTCCGGCGTCAGCCCCGTCGCCGCGTCGATCAGTCCTGCCAGGCGAGTCGCGAAGGCGCGACTGTTGCTGACGTGACGCTCCCGCAGCACCGGATCGCCGAGTGCGGCGCCGAGAAAGGCCACCCAGGCCCTGGCTTCGGCCAAGCGTGCGTCATCGACCGCGAGCGTCCCATACGTGATCGCTCGAATCGCGGTGACCGGGTCTGACGCATCCGCCTGCAAGGCATCGGCGCGCATCGCCGTGCGCTGGTGGAGGACGTCCCGCGCGTGGAGCAGCAGCGCGCGCTTGTCGGGGAACGTGTGCAGGACCAGGCCCGTGCTGCATCCTGCGCGCGCCGCGACAGCGCGCAGAGTCAGGCCCGTGGGTCCGCCGTCGGCGAGAGTCAGAAACACAGCCTCCGACAGGCGTGCCCGCTGGGCGGCGTCGTCTCGGATGCGAGGCATGTGCAGAGCGTAACAGGTGTTACGGTAACATCCGTTACGGAAAGGATCCGCTCATGGTCTGGAACATCACCGTCACCCCGTTCGACGACTCGGACGCCGCGTCGCTCCGCGCGGCGCAGCGGAAGGAGCTCGACGAGCGCTACGGCACGAGCGATCACGAACCCGGCATCCCGGGATGGTGACGGGGTGCCGATCGCCTGTGGCGGACTTCGGCCGCTCCCGGAGAAGGTTCTCGGCGCGGGCGTCGTGGAGATCAAGCGCATGTACACGACGCCCTCCGCACGCGGAACCGGGGTGGCGACGGCGGTGCTGCGTTCTCTCGAGCAGGAGGCTCGGCGCCTCGGCGCGCATCGGATCGTCCTGGAGACGGGCACCGGGCAGCCCGATGCGATCCGTTTCTATCAGCGCGAGGGATACTCACCCACGGCGCTGTTCGGCGCCTACGTCGGTTCCGAGAACTCGGCGTGCTTCGCCAGAGAGCTGTGAGCGCGAGCGGGCAGAGGGCTTTCGTGGTCGACTAACCCCCGGAGAGCACCAGGGCGATGGCTGCCGCCCGGTCGCGGACGCCGAGCTTGGCGAAGATCGTGTTGATGTGGGACTTCACTGTTGCGACGGAGACGAACAGCTCCGCGGCGATCTCGCGATTGTTCCTGCCCCGTGCGATGAGGGCGAGAACGTCGCTCTCACGGGCCGTCAGCGCGGGGAAACGGTCGCTGAGGCGAGCGGTGGGCGGCGCTGCGGCGGTGGCGGCTCTCACGAGGCGGGCTCCCACCTCGGATGCGAAGACCGACTGGCCGCGAGCGATCGAGCGGATCGCCGCCTCGAGCTCCGCGCGTCCCGCATCCTTCGTGAGGTAACCGCGGGCTCCTGCGCGCAGCGCGTCGGCGATCGAGTCGTCGTCGGCGTACGTCGTCAGCACGAGCACGGCGATCTGAGGATCATCGCGCGTCAAACGGGCGGTCGCGTCGACGCCGCTCAGACCCGGCATCCGCAGGTCCATCAGCACGACGTCGGGGCGCTCGGACAGGGCGAGCGCGATCGCCTCCACGCCGTCGCTCGCCTCGCCGACGACCGAGACATCGTCGAGCAGGCCGAGGATCGTCACGAGCCCGTCCCGCACGATCGCCTGATCGTCGGCGACGAGCACTCTGATCGGCGGAGGAGTCACCGGCGCACCTCCATCCGCACCTGGAAGCGCGATCCTTCCTCGTCGATATCGACCCGACCGCCTCGGGGGAGTGCGGCGACGCGCTCGCGCATTCCGCGCAACCCGAACCCGCGCGAGGAGGTGCCGCCGGGCTCGATCACGTCGTTGGTCACCGTGAGGAGCACGCGATCGGCGCTCCACCGGATGCTGACATCCACCGGTCGGCCCGGGGCATGGCGCCGGGCATTGCTGAGCGCCTCCTGCGCGGCCCGGATGACGGCCGCCGCCTGAGCGCCGGATGTCTCCCACGGCGTTCCGTCCGTCTCGAAGGTCGCGGATCCTCCGAGGGAGCGATGAGCGCGAAGCAGCTCCTCGACGGCGTCGACGACGTCGTCCGGCTCCGCCTGTTCGCCGCGTCCGAGAGGCCCACGCAACGCCGCCACCGCGCGCCTCGCCTCATCGAGCCCTTCGCCCGCCAGTCGCCGAGCGCTCCGCGAGCGAGAGAGGGCGGCTTCCGTGTCGCCGCGCTCGATGAGTGCTTCGGTCGCGTCGAGCTGGAGGACGAGTCCACCGAGGGTGTGTGCCAGCACGTCGTGCAGATCGCGGGCGAGAGCCGCCCGAGCAGCCTGCTCGGCGGCTTCCTGCTGCTGCCGCCGTAAGGCGGTCTCCTGCCTCAGGAGACGCCGCGTCTGGCGCCGGCTCGCGCCGGCCAGGGACGCGATGATGATCCCACCGCCGAAAGCCAGCAGGGTGGGGACGCCGGGGTCGCGTCCGATCGCCCCGACCGCCATCAGCGCCGGGGCGGCGACCGAGCCGGTGATGGCCGCCCAAGCCGGGAGGAGGTCGTCGGCCCACAGCAGGAGCAGAGCGACCACGACGGGGGTGAACGTGATCCCCGTGGTCGGGATCACGGCGACGGATGCGGCAACGAGCGCGACCGCCGCCAGCACCGCCGACACTCGGTGGGGGCGGCGCAGCAGTGCGCTGGCCAGCCAGCTGAACACCGCGAGCATGCCGATCCACGTCCATGCGTCGAGCGGGCGCGCGCCGGCGAACAGCCAGAACGACACGAGTGCCGCTCCGACCAGGTGCAGTGCTGCTCGCGCCGACGAGCGCCCGGTGTTCATGACCCCATCATGGACCGCCGGGTCGATGCAGCAGCGTCGGAGCCGTCGGCGACGAGCCGTCGTGCCCGCGACTCCAGTACCAGCACCCGCATCGCCCGGTTCGCGGCGAGCAACAGCAGGATCGCGCCGGCAGAGGAGACGACGAACGCCCCGTTCGCGGCAGCCGCGACGTCGATGCCGATCCGACTTGCGATCACGATCAACCAGAGGGCCATGCCCCACCATCCGGTTCGAGATTCGAGCGACGCGCCCTCTGTCCGCGCGGAGGGCTGCGCGACGGGTCGGATGCGGGCGATGCGGCCCATCACCGCGCCGACGCCGAGTGAGATCGCCGCCTCGACGGTCATTGCGATGGCGTCGAGGGTCGTGATCCGCTCGACGGTTTGAGTGAGGACCGCGAGGCCTGCGATACCGAGCAGGATCGGCATCCGCCACATGCGACCGGAGCGGATGGGCCGCCAGGTGGACTGCCGGTAGCCGAGCCAGACGACGAGGACGAGAAGGAGCAGAGCGTTCAGGAGCAAGGACAAGGTCATGACGCCAGCGTCGTCGCACCCGGCGCGCCCGACGACCACCCGCGGGTGGAAGCCGGGTGGAGATCGTGTGCGCTCAGACGTCGCGCACGCGAAGCGTCGTCACGGCCGCTGCCGTCATCCACACGGTGAACACGGTCATCACCGCCAGTCCGAGAAGCGGCGGCACGCCGGAGCCGACCACCGTGTAGGACGCCTGGCCCGCGGTCGTGGGCCAGAAGGTCCCGGCGAACCGCCCCACGATCCCCGGGAGACCCGGTGCGAGGGCCGGTATCAGGAGGGCGACGGTCACGATGATCGCGAGTGCACCCGAGGAACTGCGGGTCAGCGTGCCGAACGCCGTCCCCAGCACGGCTGACAGCACGAGGTACGCGGTGGCGCAGATGATAGCGCGAACGGTGTCGCCATCTGCGCTCGCGGTCGGCAGGCCGGCGGCGGCGAGCGCCGCCTGACCGGCCGCGAAGCTCGCTGCCACCGTGGCGACCGCGACGATCGCGGTCACGCAGACGGTCACGAGCACCTTCGCGGTGAACAGTCGAGCGCGCCGTGGCGCGATGGCGAGGGTACTGATGATCTGCCCCGACGCGTACTCGCTGGTGATGGCTTGCGCGCCGAGCATCGCCATCAGCAGCTGTCCGACGAGGATCCCCTTGAAGCCGACGCCGACGGGGTCGAAGTCCTGGGGCAGCTCCGCGTGCCAGTCGGCGCTCAGGCCGCTGATGCCCAGCAGGCTGACGAGAGCGGTGACGACGACAGTGGATGCGGCGAGGAGCCAAGTGCTTCGCACGCTTCGCGTCTTGATCCATTCCGATGCGAACAGATTCATCTCATGCCGCCTTCCGGTCGAGAGTGGTCATGCGAAGGAACGCGTCTTCCAGCGAGTCGCGAACAAGTGTCAGCTCGGACACCTCCGCACCCGCCGTGGCGGCGAGGCGGCCCACCTGATCTGTGGACGCGTCTCGCACCTGGAGCGCGTCGGGGTGCATGGGGTCCGGGGCAGTGGACAGCCGCGCGTCCGTGAGGATCCTGGCGAGGCCGACGGGGTCCGGTGTACGGACGCGGACCCAGGCTGTCGTCCGGGTGGCGATGAAGGATCGAAGCGGCTCGTCAGCCAGCAGCGTCCCGCGGTGGATGACGATCAGGTGGTCCGCTGTTAGCTCCATCTCGCCCATGAGGTGACTCGAGAAGAGCACGGTGCGTCCCTCTGCGGCGAGCTCTCGCATGAGCGCGCGGGCCCAACGGATCCCCTCGGGATCGAGGCCGTTGAGCGGTTCGTCGAAGATGACGATTCCCGGATCGCCGATCAGCGCGGTCGCGATCCCCAGGCGCTGCTTCATGCCGAGGGAGAACGCTCCGGCCGGTCGGTCACCGGCGTCGGCGAGGCCCACGATCGCCAGCATCTCGTCGACGCGTGACCGGCGGATGCCGGCCGCGCGGGCCGTCGCCCAGAGGTGCGCGCCGGCGGAACGTCGCGGGTGCACGGAGCGCGCGTCGAGCATCGCGCCCACCACGCGTGCCGGGTTGGGCAGCTCCGCCGCGCGAAGGCCGCCGATGGTCGCAGCTCCGGATGTCGGTCGGTCGAGACCGAGGAACATGCGCAGGGTGGTGGACTTGCCGGCACCGTTCGGGCCGAGGAACCCGGTCACGACGCCCGGTCTGACCTCGAACGACAGTCCGTCGACGGCGACGAGGGCGCCGTAGCGCTTGACGAGGGCGTGTGCCTGGAGCGAGAGGGGAGAACTGAGGGTCATGAGTGGCACACTACACCGTGTGGTGTAGCAACTACACTCATCGGTGTAGAGTTGTCGGTGCAGCCACAGCAAGGAGATGTCGATGTCCGATGCCCGTCTCAAGCCGGTTCGGGAGGGCCAGGCGCACAAGCGTTCCGCGATCCTCACCGCCGCTCGCGAGCTGTTCGTGCGCGATGGTGTCGAGCGCACCAGCATGGACGCGGTGGCGGCGCGGGCCGGCGTGTCCAAGCGCACCGTGTACGACTACTACGGCGACAAGCGACGCCTCCTCCTGGGGGTCGTGGAGCAGGCCGGAGAGGCGGCGCTGATCACGCTCCGCAGGCTGATCGAGCGCCACCTCCCGCCCGTCCTCGCCGACGCCGACCCTGCTGCGACCGAGCGCGCGATCATCGCCTTCGCCCTCGATCTCGGCCGCTCCCAGCTCGCCGACTCGGATTACGCGGCCGCTGTGCGCCTGATCACGGAGAACGAGACGCTGCTTCCGGAACTCGACGACCACCCTCTCGAGACGGCGCACAATCGTGCGCTCGCAGAACGCCTCGAGCTGCTGGCGCGAGCCGGCCTCCTCGACGCCCCTGATCCCGAGCTCGCCGCCGATCACTTCCACGCCCTGACGACCCTGCGCGTCCTGAACGAGCCCGGCCGCCGCCGCGCCCAGCTCGATCGCGTGGATCGGATCATGACCGACGGTGCACGCGCCTTCCTGCGCGCGTATGCGCCCGACGGGAGCCGGGCATGACGGAAGAGCGCGACGATGACGTTCAGACGCGGATCCGGCGCGCCGCGTCCCTCAAGGAACGGATCTACGTCGCCTTCACCGCCCTTGCGGTGATCATCGCGCTGCGCGCCCACGATGCGCATCCGGATGCGGGCCTCGCGCTGGGAACGCTCGTGATCACCGTTGCTGCGACGGTCTGCGCCGTCTATGTCGCCGACCTCCTCAGCCACATGGTGGTGCACTCGCGCGTGCCGGGGCGTGTCGAGCACCGGCACATGGTGGCCAGCACACTGGGGGCGGCCACCGTCGCGCTCCCGCCGGTCGTGTGCATCGGTCTCTCGGCGCTCGGGCTCTACGACGCCTCGGTAGCTCTGCTGGCCGCGATGCTCATCACGACCGCCACCCTCGTCGCGATCGGCCTGCTCGCCGTGCGACGGCTCGCCGTTCCCCGGGTGCAGCGCATCGTGATCCTCGCGGGGGAGGCGGTGCTCGCGATCGGGGTCATCGCGCTGGAGCTGCTCTCGCACGGCTGAGGGCGACGCGCGCCAAGCGGCGTCGACCCGCCTCTTAGGATGGATCGGATGACCGGGTGGACGTGGCAGGCGTGGTTCGGCCTCATCGGGGGCTCGCTGGTCTTCTTCGCCGTACTCGGCCCGATGCTTCTGATCCAGATGCGTCGCTACGGCACGCTCTCCTTCGCGAGGTTGCTGGGAGCCGCAGCGACGAGCGTCTACGCGGTCGCGCTCGTCGCCTACACGCTCTTGCCGCTGCCCGATGTCGCGGCGAACTGCGTGGTCAGCAGCGCCGGCATCGAGCTCGTCCCCGGGCACTCCGTGGGCGACATCCTGCGTGAGACCCAGGGGCTCTCGTTCGCGTCCGCCCTGACGAGTCGCGCCACACTGCAGGTCGCGTTGAACGTCGTGCTGTTCATCCCGTTCGGAATCATCGCGCGGCGGTACTGGAACCGCGGACCGGTCGTGTCCATCGTCCTCGGAGCAGCGCTGTCGCTGCTGATCGAGACGACGCAGTTGACCGGGGTCTGGGGGATCTACGACTGCGCGTATCGCGTCGCCGACGTCGATGACCTGATCACGAACACTGTCGGCACCGCGATCGGTGTCCTCCTCGCCCCGCTCCTCCTGTCCTGGATGCCGAGCGCCGACGCGCTGCGCCGTGATCGTTCGCTGCCGCGCCCGGTCACGGTGTGGCGACGCTGGTTCGGCATGGTCCTGGACGCCGTCGCCGTCAACGTCGTGAGCGGGCTGCTCTCGCTGACGCTCATCGTGCCCCAGCTCGTGATCACCGGGGGCGCGGCGCCGTCGGGATCGGTCGCGATCGCCGGCGTCGCCGTCGTCGGTGTCGGGACGATCGCGCTCGTCGTGGTGCTGCCCGCAGTACTGGGTACGGGAGCGTCTATCGGGCAGCGGCTGGTGTGGCTGGCCCCAACGTGGCCGGCTGATCGCGCGGGCAGATGGCGGCGCGTGCATCGCGCATCGGTCGTGGCGCTGCCCTACACGGTCGCCGTCGTCCTCGACCAGCTCCCCGGCGCCGAAGCGGGACCCACACAGACCGTGGTCGGCCTCATCGGGATCGTCAGCACGATCATCGTGATGGTCGCCGTGGTGTCCGTCCCCTTCAGTCGTGGACGCCGCGGACTCTCGCTCGTCCTCTCCGGTGGCGAGTTGCGAGACGTCAGATCCTGAGCGCGGAGCTCGCCGTGCGCTGTCGTGAGAGCGGTCCCGGCGGATACCGTTGACGCGTCGCTGAGATCTCGGCCATCCGCGAGGGGCGCCTCTCCCGTTGCGACAGGGCATCTCGTCGTCGGCCCACCGAGGAGCGGAGAACCCCATGCCGGACTTCATCGTCGATCTCGTGGCCAAGTCATTGCTCTGGCTGCAGGGGCTCGTGCTGGCCGGACTCATCGCCGGTCTCATCGTGTACGACGTCCAGTTCGGCAGGTCGCTGCCCGTTGCTCTCTGGGGCGTGATCGTGCTCCTGCTCATGGCGGGCTGGCTCGCGGCCGCACTGGCGCACCGGGCGACGCGTACCTGGGTGGTCGCCTTCGCACTGATCGTGAACGTCGTCGTGTTCGCCGCGTTGCGGCAGGAACTCCTGCCGCAAACGTCTCTCACCGTCTTCGTGGTGGCCCTGCCCGTGCTGGGGCTGGGCCTGCTTCCCCGTCCCTGGCCGACGGCGGCCGTCGTGCTGCTCGTGCTCTTCGTCGTCGTCCCCTGCGCGATGACGGGGGTGTGGCCGGCGACCCTCGCGGACGTGTTCTTCGATGTCGGGACACTCATCGCACTGTCGATGATCATCGTCGTCGCGGCCCTCGGCGCTCGGGCTCTTCGTCGTCATGCCGCTCGCCTCAGCGCGGCGCACCGGGCGCGCGAGCAGGCGCTCACCCGTGTCACCGACGGAAAGATGCTCGTCGACGCCGTCATCGGCGCGGTTCCCACGGCGATCGCGGTCTACGATCCGGAGGGAACGCTGCTGCTCGCGAACCCTCGCGCCCACGAGGTCGCCCGCCACGAGGGGTACGAGCTGGAGAGTCCCGCAGAGCCCGTCGCCTCAGGTGCCGTGTTCGCCGCGGATCGCACGACGCCCGTGCGTCGTGGCGATCGGCTCCTGCAGACGGTGCTCGATGGAACGGAGCTTCCCCCCACGCTCGCCTGGGTGGGCCCGCCGGGGCATCAGCGCGCCTATGTCCGTTCCTCGTCGAAGATCGCCCGCCCTGACGGCTCGGCGCTGGGCACCCTCGTCGTGGCTGAGGACATCACCGAGGTGCTCCATTCCGAGCAGATGCGCGACGACTTCCTCCACACCGTGTCGCACGAGCTCCGCACCCCCATGACCCCGCTCATCGGTCATCTGGACCTGCTGAGCGAACGGGTCGCGACCACCGATCCCGGCGCCCAGGAGCGGATCGAGGTCATCCTGCGCAGCGTCGATCGCATCATGACCCGCATATCGGAGCTGCTGACCGCAGCAGATATCCGCATGGAACTGCAGATCAAACCGACCGATGTCGCCGCGCTCGTGACCGAGTGCGTGCGCAGTGCGCGTCACGATGCGGCGAAGCGCGACCTGACCATCCGGTCAGAGGTGATCGATGCCGCGATCGCGATGGCGGACCCCGGGCGCATCCGGCAGGCGGTGTCGGAGCTGCTCACCAACGCGGTCAAGTTCGCCGACGAAGGCTCCGACGTACACGTGCTCTGCGACCGGGTGGACGACGAGATCCGCATCCGCGTCAGCGACGCGGGGCCGGGGATGAGCGAGGTCGAACAGCACCGCGCGTTCGACCGTTTCTACCGCGCGCCGAGGGCGCACCAGGACGCCGTCCAGGGGTTCGGCCTGGGGCTGTCCGTGGTGCACAACATCGCTACTGCCCACGCCGGGATGGCATCGCTTGCGGGCAGCCCGATCGGCGGGACGGAAGCAACGATCCGCATCCCCGCGATCTGACCGGCCTCGTGCGCCGCGCACCGATAGCGTGGGAGAGCTGCGCCCGGAGGGCGCATGCCTCCTTTCGAAAGGTCCGCCGCCTGTGACACCGACGTCGCTGACTTCTGCACAGCTCACCGCCGTTCTCGAGCCGCTCGGCGAGGTGGCGCACAGCGAGCCGCTGACCGGCGGGATGTTCGCTGTCACCTCGGCCGTGACGCTCGTCGGCGGCGCCCGTGTCATCGTGAAGGCGACCCCGACCGACGTGCGCAAACTGTGCCGCTACGAGCACGGGATCGCCGCATCCGAGGCACTCGTGTACGAGATGCTCGCCGGCCGCGCACCGGTGCCCGAGGTGCTCCTGACCGACTTCACCCGCTCGGTCGTCGACGCCGACATCGTGGTCACCCGCCAGCTGTCCGGCCGGGTATGGAACGATCTCGAGCTGGATGCGGCCGCCACCGCTCGCGCACGTCGCGCCCTCGGTGCGCTGATGGCCGAGCTGCACCGGGTGCCGGCTCCGGCCTTCGGATACCCCGCGCATGAGACGGGCATGCGCTGCCATGACTGGCGCACCGCGGTCACGGCGATGTTCGACGGCATCCTCCGCGACGCTGCCGAGTCGGGCACGATCGTGCCCGAGCCGAGGGTACGTGCCGTGCTGGCGCGCCACGGGCATGCGCTGGATGCGGTCACGGCTCCGGTCGTCGTGCACAACGATCTCTGGCCGGCGAACATCTTCCTCGACGAGGATCTGCGGATCGTCGGACTGATCGACACCGAACGCACTGTGTGGGGCGATCCGCTGTTCGATCTCGTGGGGGCGAATCAGATGGCCGAAGAGGGCGCCGAGGAGCAGATCATCGAGGGCGACACGGATGCCGGGGGAGTGCTCGCCGCTGAACTCGCGTCGCCGACGGGGCCGATCCGCCTCGCCCTATACCGCCTCTACTATCGCCTCATCCTCGTCACCGAGATCGACATCCGCGGCTTCGAGGGCGAGTGGCTCACGCAGTACCGGGCTTCGGTGGCTCGTCTGCTCGACGACGCCCTGCACGATCTGGAGGCGGAGGCGCCCCCGGGCAGGCTATGAATCGGCGATGCCTGCGCGATCGCGGGAATCGCCGGTCGAGCGGGGCGGTTGGCGGTCGTGAGCAGGCCGTGCACGAAGCCGCGGCCTCACCGATAGAGCCCGGCCGAGTGGCCGACTCGGACGAAAGGAGACACATCGATGGCAAGGATCACGGTTCTCGGTGGGAGCGGCTATGCGGGCGCGGCGGTCGTCGCGGAGGCACACCGCCGCGGTCACACGGTCACCTCGCTCAGTCGCACAATGCCGACGGATCTCGTCGACGGCGTCGACTACGTGCAGGGCTCGATCCTCGACGAGGGCGTGCAGGATAACGTCGTGGCGGACCGCGATGTCGTGGTCGTGGCGCTGTCCCCGCGCGGGGACATGGCAGGCAAGGTCGAAGGCGTGGTGGAGTCGCTCATCGAGCGTCTCGTCGGCACCGCCACCCGTCTCGGCTACATCGGCGGCGCGTCCTCGCTGCTCGTGGAGGAGAACGGTCCGCGCCTGTGGGACGTGACCCACGCGCACATGCCGGCCGAGGTGAAGCCGGAGGTGGAGACCGGGCTCAACGCTCTCGAGCTGCTGAGCTCCAGCCCCGAGGGACTCGATTGGTTCTACGTCAGCCCGCCGGAAGAGTTCGGTTCCTGGCTCGGCACGGCGTCGACGGGGCGGTACACGCTCGGCGGCGACGTGCTCCTGCGTGACGCCGACGGCACGTCCACCATCTCCGCCGCCGATCTCGCGCTGGCCATCCTCGATGAGATCGAAAGCCCCGCCCACCACCGGGCGCGTTTCACGGCGATCGCCTGAACCGGCCGGCCGGCCTCATCCGCGAGGGGAGAGGCCGGCCTCATCGACCACTCGGCGAAGCTCTGCCACGATGAGCTCCGGTTGATCGAAGATCACGTTGTGGCCCGACCGCGTGGCCGGTATCAGGTGTGCGTCCAGCCGCCGAGCGGTGGTGGCATGCGCCCGGTTGATCTCCCGCCGCCTGGTGCGTTCGCCGAATCCCGCCCGCATCCCGGTGATGACGCTCGCTCGGATGTTCCGGACGGCGTCGAGATGCGCCGCATCCTGTCGCAGGGCGGACAGCGAGGGCAGGAACTGTGCCAGCTCGGGCGCCATCGTCCGCTCCAAGGCGGCGAGATCGCGTCGCAGCTGCATGCCGACCTCCATCGGCTGCGCGTGCAGTGCCCGGCGTCGCAGCAGCGCGATGCTCGCGCGTGCGCTGAGCGAGGAGAAGCGCGGCGGCCGGGAGACCATGCGCTCGGCGAGAGCGGGGGTGAAGTAGGAGTCGATGTGCTCGTCGGTCTGATCGACCAGCACG
Organism: Microbacterium sp. Clip185; assembly: GCF_028743715.1. Lineage (NCBI taxonomy): Bacteria > Bacillati > Actinomycetota > Actinomycetes > Micrococcales > Microbacteriaceae > Microbacterium > Microbacterium sp. Clip185. The sequence goes on from NZ_CP117996.1 coordinate 1,266,817, forward strand.
AGGGCTCGGACATCCAGAGTCCGCCGCGCGGCGAGCGTGCGCACGATCGGCCCGCCCCAACTGTGTCCGACGAGGATCAGGGGGCGCGTCTCGGCAGCCAGCAGAGCGCCGAGATCGTCGGCCAGCCGCACGAGTGTGCGCGGTGCCCCATCCTCGTCGCTCGCGCCGATCCCGGCACGGTCGTAGCAGACCGTCGCGGCGAAGCACGAAACGGCGGGGACGACACGGCCCCATGCTGCGGCGGAGAAACCCATCCCGGACTCGAAGACCACCACTGCCCGTCCGACGCCCGCGCGCCGCGCGCTGAGCGATCGACCGTCGGGAAGGCTGAGTCGGCGCGGTGCGCCCAGGGGATGCGCGCCGCTCATGCGTCGCGAGCGGGGCGCCGGATGCGGGGGGCAGGTGCCGGCGGAACAGGCTTCGCGGCGACGATGTCGACGCGGCGGATGCGCTCAACGCCGCGTTTTCCGTCGACGACGACCGTCTCCTCGTCGGCGCTGAGGAGCTCTCCGAGCGCATCCGTCGCCTGTCCGGTCGGGAGTAGATAGCGCACGACGACACGCGCGCCGGGCTCGGGGAGTGTCACCATGCGCCGGGTGCGTAGTCCTTGAGGAACACGCCGAAGAGGTCCTCGCCCGCCTCCCCGCGCACGATCGGGTCGTACACGCGGGCCGCGCCGTCGACGAGGTCCAGCGGTGCGTGGAAGCCCTCTTCCGCGAGACGCACCTTCGTGGGATGCGGCCGCTCGTCGGTGATCCAACCGGTGTCGACGCTCGTCATGAGGATGCCGTCGCTCTCGAACATCTCGCGCGCGCTCGTGCGGGTCAGCATGTTGACGGCGGCCTTGGCCATGTTCGTGTGCGGGTGGCCGGGACCCTTGTATCCGCGATTGAAGACGCCCTCCATGGCGCTCACGTTGACGATGTAGGTGCGCCGGGCGCTGCTGGCCGCCAGCGACGGCCGGAGCTTCGAGATGAGCAGGAACGGTGCGGTCGTGTTCGCCAGCTGCACTTCGAGCATCTCGAGCGGATCGACCTCCTCCACACGCTGCGTCCAGGAGTTGACGTGGTCGAGATCGGGGATGAGTCCGCCCGCGTCGATCGCCGTGCCCGCCGCCAGGCGCTCCAGCGAGCTGGATCCGGCCGCCATGGCCTGCTCCGTGAGCTCCTCGGCGCGGGCGGCTGCGGCGGCGAGAATGGGGTGCGCGCTCACCGAGCGTTCGAGAGCCTGCGGGTGCTGGTCGTTCGTGTGCCCGAAGGTGACCAGCTCCGGAAGCCGACCGTCGGGAAGCGGCGCCAGCTCCGCATCGACGAGCGGCTGGTAGGCGCCGGGGGAGCGGCGCACGGTCTGGGTCGCGTTGTTGATGAGGATGTCCAGCGTCCCCGCCGCAGCCACGTCCTCCGCGAGCCCGATCACCTGGGCGGGATCGCGCAGGTCGATACCTACGATCTTGAGCCGGTCGATCCAGTCCGCCGCATCCGGCAGGCTGCTGAAGCGGCGGACCGCATCCCGGGGGAAGCGCGTGGTGATCGTGGTGTGCGCGCCGTCGCGGAGCAGGCGCAGCGCGATGTACATCCCGATCTTCGCCCGGCCGCCGGTCAGCAGAGCGCGCTTGCCGGTGAGGTCGGTGCGTGCGTCGCGCTTGGCGTGGCTCATCGCGGCGCATTCGGGGCAGAGCTGGTGATAGAACGCGTCGACCACCGTGTACGGCTTCTTGCAGATGTAGCAGCCGCGTGCTTTGAGCAGGGTCCCGGCGGTGGGCGTCGTGGTCGAGCTGCTGATCGGGATGCCGCGCGTCTCGTCGTCGATGCGATCGGGCGCGCCGGTCGCCGTGGCGTGCACGACCGCGCGGTCCGCGGCGGCGATCGCATCGCGGATCTCTCGGCGCCGCACCTTCTTGGTGGCCTTGAACATCGCGGCCGTCGCCCGCCGGACCGTGACGTAGTCAGGGTGGGTCTGATCCACCTGCGCGAGCTCCTCCAGCACGCGCAGGGTGGTGGCGAGATCGTCGGGATCGATGCCGCTGGGCTGCGGATCGGTGTGGGCAGAGGTCGCGTCGGGCACACGAGATTCTACGTCGGGCGCCTGTGTGGGGCTGTTAGCGTGCCAGGGTGACCCTCGCAGAGCCCCGCCGCATCCACGTGTCCGCCGCGGTCATCCGCGACGCCGACGGGCGGCTCCTCCTCGTGCGCAAGAGCGGGACGACCGCGTTCATGCAGCCCGGCGGCAAGCCGGAGCAGGGTGAGGATGCGGCCACGACGCTCGTGCGCGAGGTCCGGGAGGAGCTCGGACTCCGGCTGGATGCAGGCGACCTCGAGCCGCTGGGATCGTTCGCGGCGGCTGCCGCCAACGAGCCGGGGTTCGAGGTCGTCGCAGAGGTCTTCGCCGCCGACATCCACGGCCAGACGCCCGTCGCCTCCGCTGAGATCGCCGAGCTGCGCTGGGTCGGACCGGACGAGGTCGATGAGCTGGAGGTCGCGCCTCTCGCGCGCGAGTACTTCCTGAGCTGAGCGTCGCGCCTCGCCGGACTCGATGAGGGGTCGGAGCGGGTTCAGCCCTGCGCGCTGTCAGCCTTCTGTCCGCCGGCTTCGAGCACGTCACCGGCGGGAAGCTCCTGGTGGCCGCCGAACTGCAGCCGCATCGCCGAGAGAACCTGGTTGGCGAAGTGATCCTCGCCGCGCGAGGCGAAGCGCTCGAAGAGGGATGCGGCCAGCACCGGCGCGGGCACTCCGGTGTCGACAGCGGCCTTGACCGTCCAGCGCCCCTCGCCCGAGTCGGACACGCGGCCGGCGAGGCCGTCGAGCGTCGGGTTGGCCTGGAGCGCCGCCGCCGTGAGATCCAGCAGCCACGACGAGATCACCGATCCGCGACGCCAGAGCTCGGACACCTTCGCGGTGTCGATGTCGAACTGGTAGAACTCCGGCTCCTCCAGCGGAGCGACCTCCGCGGAGTGGCTGGCCTCGCGCGTTCCCGCATCCGCGTTGTGGAGGATGTTGAGGCCCTCGGCGAGCGCGGCCATGATGCCGTACTCGATGCCGTTGTGCACCATCTTGACGAAGTGGCCGGCGCCGGAGGGGCCGCAGTGGAGGTAGCCGCGCTCCTCGGGGGCGAGCTCGCCGGAGCGTCCGGGTGTGCGCTCGACGTCGCCGACGCCGGGCGCGATCGTCTTCAGGATGGGCTCGATGTGCGTGAACGCCTCATCGGGTCCGCCGACCATGAGGCAGTACCCACGCTCCAGGCCGAACACACCGCCGCTCGTGCCCACGTCGACGTAGTGGATGCCGGTGTCCTTGAGTGCCGCGGCGCGGCGGACGTCGTCGCGGTAGTTCGAATTGCCCCCGTCGATGATGATGTCGCCGGGCTCGAGCACCTCCGCGAGCTGGTCGACGACGCCGCCGGTGAGTCCCGCGGGGATCATGAGCCAGACCGTGCGCGGCGTCTGCAGCTGGGACGCGAGCTCGGCGAGAGACGCCGCACCCGTCGCGCCCTCGGACTCGAGGCCGGCAACCGCATCCTGGTTGACGTCGTAGACGACGCAGTCGTGGCCGTCCTTCATGAGCCGGCGCACGATGTTCGCACCCATTCGACCCAGACCGATCATCGCGAGCTGCATGCTGATTCCTCGTTCCCTTTCGACGAGCGCCGGCGACGGCCGACCCTCTCCAGAGTCTAAGGACGAGGACGCAGGCCGGCGCCGTTCGCGCGTCGAATGCGCGTCAGTCGTTCGCCGAATCGAGTGCTTCGTCCATTCCACGCAGGATCTCGGCGCAGCGCGCGACGTCCTCCGGCGTTCCTGAGAGCTCGAACTCGAAGACCACGGGGCGTCCGCTGATCTCGGCGAGCTCCCGTGCGGCGGCCTGGTAGTAGGCGCCGAAGTTGCGATTGCCCGACCCGATGATGCCGACGAGGCGGCGGCGATTGGCCGCGGAGCGCAGAAAGGCCCGCACAGGTGCGGGCAGGGTCACCTCGTCCGCGTTGCCCGCCTTGTAGGAGGGTGTCAGCAGAACCCACCGTCCGGAGGCCTCGGTGCGCCTCACCTCCGGATCGGCGAGGTCCCGCACGGCGCGGCCGTCGAGGGCGGCCAGATGCTCGGCGAAGCGGCGCGTGAGGTTGGACACCGAGGAGTAGTAGTAGACCGGGATCTGGGCCATGCCCCCAGTGTTGCGCCCGGCGCGGGTGCGGCTTTCTCACGGCGCCGGGAATACTCCGTCGAGGTCGGTGCTTGAGCACAACATGGTTGAGAATTCACACATCTCCGTGGCCACGGTTCCCGCGGCGGAGGTCCGGGTTCGGGTGCAGGTGCCGCTCCGGTTCTCGGACGGCTATACGACCGGTGCCGATGTGCTCACGTTCGACGGCTTGATCGACGGCAAGGAGCACCTTCTGCTCGGCCTCGGCGACTGGCGGGGCGCACTCGATCGCAGTGCGGCCGGCGGAGATGCGCCGCTCGTGCGCCCGCATAGCGAATGCCTCACGGGAGATGTCTTCGGCTCCGAACGCTGCGACTGCGGCCCGCAGCTGCGCGAGGCGGTGGAACGGATCGCCGCCGAGGGCGGGTTCTTGCTCTACCTCCGACAGGAGGGGCGCGGTATCGGCCTCTACGCGAAGCTCGACGCCTATGCGCTCCAGGATGCGGGACTGGACACCTACGAGGCGAACGTGGCGCTGGGCCGGGGTGAGGACGAGCGCGACTACACCGCGGCCGCGCAGATGCTCCACGCCGTCGGCGCCGAGCGCATCCGGCTCCTCAGCAACAACCCCGACAAGGGCGCGCAGCTCGAGGGCCTGGGGATCCGGGTGACCGAACGTGTGCGCACGGCTGTGCACCTGTCCGCGTCGAACGCGCGCTACCTGGCCGCGAAGCGCGACCACACCGCCCACGCGATCGACCTGCCCGCCGCGTGATGGACACGGCGGCAGCATCGCGCGTGTCGCGCCCGACGCGGTCGCTGACGGACGACGAGATGGCGACGTGGCTTCCGTTGATCCGCCTCGTGCAACTGCTGCCGCAGGCCCTCGATCGCAGACTCCGGGATGAGGGCGGCATCAACCACGCGCACTATGCGATTCTCGTGACCCTCGCCGGGCGCGCCGCTCAGCCGGCGACCATGACCGACCTCGCCCACGTCGCAGGCCTGAGTCGCTCGCGGCTCAGCCACGCCGTCGACGCCCTCGAACGCCGCGGCTGGGTCGAGCGCACGACCTGCGGCAGCGATGGGCGCACCCAATCGGCCCGCCTGACAGACGCCGGCTGGGACATCCTGCGCCAGGCGGCTCCGGCCCATGTCGCCCAGATCCGTTCGCTGGTCCTTGACCGACTCGACGAGTCGGAGCGCTCGGCCCTCGCCGCCATCGCGGCCAAGCTCGTCCCCGGCGTCGAAGCAGCGCTCTAACCGCGCGATGCTCGCCCCGGCGTAGCCTGGAGGGATGCGTGAGCGGATGCGGGAGGCGGCTGCCCGCTTCGTGAAGGTGGCACCGCACGAGGGTGAGCACCGTGTGGCCATGAGAGTCGCCGTGTCCGTCGCGGTCCCGCTGCTGGTGCTCGTCTCGATCGGCCGGCTCGACCTGAGTGTCTACGCGAGCTTCGGTGCCTTCGCGTCTCTGTACGGTCGGCTCGACGGGCATCGCGACCGCATCCTCATGCAGCTTGCCGCGGGAGGCGTGCAGGTGGCGGCGATGGTTCTCGGGACGGCTCTCTCGGTCATCGACGCGCCCGATGCGCTGAGGGTGATCGCGGTCGCCGCGCTCGCCGCCGGGGTCACATTGCTCGCGCACGCCTACCGGTGGCATCCGCCGGGCGCACTGTTCGCCGTCTTCGCGGCCGGTGCGTGCGCGACGCTCCCGGCGACCTGGCTCACGCTCGCCGAAGGCGCGGTCGTCGGTGCGGGCGGCGCGGGGTTCGCCGTCGCGGTGACGGTGCTTATCGCCGTCGTGCGGCGACGATTGACGGTGCCCGCTGCGCCCGTGCCCCGCGGGCGCAGCGCCGTCGCGGCCGAGATGGCACTGACGGTGGGAGCCGGTTCGCTGCTCGCCGGAATCGCGGGGCTCGCGCTGGTCGGCACGCACTGGTACTGGGCGATGGTCGCCGCCGTGGCGGCGCTGGGCGGTGCGAGCACGACCGCGCGCGTGGTGCGGGGCGCGCAGCGGCTGATCGGCACCGGTGTCGGCATCCTCCTGGCAGCGGCGCTTCTCATGCTTCCGCTCCCGCCGTTGGCGGTGCTCGCGGTCGCCATCGTCCTGCAGGTGTGCGCGGAGCTGTTCGTCGGACGCAACTACGGACTCGCGATGGTGTTCATCACTCCGCTCGCGCTGCTCATGATCGAACTCGCCGTGCCCGTGGACCCGGGCCCATTGCTGCGGGACCGTCTGGTGGACACACTGCTCGGCGTGGTCGTCGGGACGGCCGTCGCGGTCGTCTCCGCGACGGTGCGTCGCCGGCGGGCGCAGCCCTAGGCTGGAGCGCATGCAGCAGCGTCCGCTTGGCAACACCGGTAGGTCGGTCTCCGCTCTGGGGCTCGGAACGTGGCAATTGGGAGCGGACTGGGGTGAGGTCGACGAAGCCGAGGCGCTGGAGGTCCTCGCCACGGCCGCGGATGCCGGAGTCACCCTCTTCGACACGGCCGATGTCTACGGCGACGGGCGCTCCGAGCAGCTCATCGGTCGGTTCCTCCGTGAGCGGGGCGAGCATGGGATCACGGTCGCGACGAAGATGGGGCGGCGTCTGCCGCAGGAGAAGGCGAACTACTCTCCCGACAACTTCCGTGCCTGGACCGACCGTTCCCGCCGCAACCTCGGCGTCGACACACTGGACCTGGTACAGCTGCACTGCCCGCCTTCCAGCGTGATCGATGACGCGTCGACATACGACGAGCTGGACCGTCTCGTCGACGACGGCGCCATCGCGGCCTACGGCGTCTCCGTGGAGACCAGCGCACAGGCGCTCAGCGCGATCTCCCGACCCGGAGTCACGAACGTCCAGATCATCCTCAATCCCTTCCGCCTGAAGCCGCTCGACGAGGTGCTGCCGGCGGCCGCGGACGCGGGTGTGGCGATCTTCGCCCGTGTCCCGCTGGCATCGGGACTGCTGAGCGGTCGCTACACGAGCCGGACCCGGTTCGCAGCCGACGACCACCGCAGCTACAACCGCCAGGGTGAGGCGTTCGACCGGGGTGAGACGTTCTCTGGCGTCGACTACGACGAAGGGCTCGTCGCTGCCGACGAGCTCGCCCGGGCTCTGGGGGAGGGCGTCTCCCTCCCGGCCGCCGTCCTCGCCTGGATCGCGGCGCTGCCGGGGGTCACGAGCGTCATCCCCGGCGCGCGGACGCCCGCGCAGGCTCGGGCCAACGCGGACGCTGCGCAGCTGCTCGAGGGCGGTCTCGACCTCGACGCCTTCGACGCCGTCATCCGCGACGTGTACGACCGGCGCCTGCGCGCCGATATCCACCCGCACTGGTGACCGTCCGCCGTCGACGCGTCGTCGCGGCTGTCGCCGCGGCGATCATGGTCGCGGCCGGGCTCGCCGTGCACCGGTTCGCACCCGACGGTGCGCCCAGCGACATCGCGGGCGACGCGCTGTACGCACTGCTCGTGTACCTGCTGGCCGTCGCGGTCGTCCCGCGTCGCGCCGTCTGGGTTCCGGCGATCGCCGCCTGGGTGTGGTGCACGGTGATCGAGCTGTTCCAGCTCACGGGTCTGCCTCTCGCGTGGGGCGCCGGGTTCCCGCCGATCATGCTCGTGCTCGGCACTGTGTTCGACGCCAGGGATCTCGTCATCTACACCGTGACGGTGCTCGCAGCAGCCACCGTCGATCGACTCTCCGGCGCGGCTGTCGGGCGCGCGAGGCGCGAGAGCGGAGCATGACGGACATGGGGATCCGGATCGCTGTGGTCATCCCGTGCCGCGACGACGCCGAGATGCTCGCCGTGTGCCTGCGTGCGCTCGCCGCGCAGCAGCGCCCGGCCGACCGGATCATCGTCGTCGACAACGCGAGCAGCGACGACTCGGCGTCGGTCGCGCGCGCCGCGGGCGCGGAGGTGGTCGCCGAGAGCCTCGTCGGCATCTGGCCGGCAGCCGCCGCAGGCTACGACGCCGCCTCGGCGGATGCCGACGTGATCGCGAGGCTGGATGCGGACTCCCGCCCTCATCCGGACTGGCTGGTGCGCATCGATCGCGCGTTCACCGCCGACGCGGGCCTCGGCGTGCTGACCGGCGGCGCCGAGTTCTACGGTTCCACTCGCCTCGTGCACTACCTCGGCGAGCACTGGTACATCGGCGGAGGGCGCTTCTGGATCAACCTGTGGCTCGGCATCCCGCTGGTGTTCGGATCGAACTTCGCGATGCGCGCCGGGGTATGGGAGCGTGTGCGCGATCAGGTCCGTCGGGACGATGCGCGGGTGCACGACGACCTGGACCTGACCATCCACCTCCGCCGCGACGACGGCGTGCGCTGGGACCCCCTGTTGCGCATGCCGGTGTCGTCTCGTCCGCTGGTGCACCCGCGCGGGCTCGCCGAGCGGCTGGGCAAGGTCATCACCACCTTCGCCGCGAGCTGGCCGCGCGGTCGCTTCCGCGCCGCCGTCCGCCAGCCGGTGCGCCCGCGGCGGCGTCTGGGGACAAACTCCGGCGGAAGGGGCTCGGGTCCTACGCTGGGCTGATGCACTTCACGTTCCGGGCGGCGCTGTTCCGGTGGGAGGCGCGTCGGGACGCCGACTGGTTCTTCGTCGCGGTGCCCGCCGATGAGAGCGAGATGATCCGCGAGGTGCCGCGCCCGCCGAGCGGCTTCGGAGCGGTGCGTGTGGCCGTGGAGGTCGCCGGGGTGCCGTGGCGCACCTCGGTCTTTCCGGATGCGGCGAGCGGCACCTATCACCTGCCGATAAAACGCGCCGTACGTGAGGCCGCGGGGGCGGGCGAGGGAGACGAGATCCAGGTCGAGCTGACGGTCCTGGACGCGTGAGATGCACGCTGCCTCACTCGCGTTGCTCATCGCCTACGGCGCTCTGGCGGTCCTGAGCGTCGCGTTGGCGGTGATCGATGTGCGCACGCATCGCCTGCCCAACGCGCTCGTGCTGCCCGCGTACCCGTTCCTCCTCGCGGCGCTCGCTGTCGCCTCCCTCGGCCGCGCGGACGTGGTGCCGTTGCTTCAGGCGGTCATCGGCGGCGCGATCGCGTTCGTGTTCTACCTCTTGCTGCGTCTCGTGCAACCTCGAGGAATGGGCGGCGGCGACGTGAAGCTGGCCGGGCTGCTCGGAATCGCGCTCGGGTACCTCGGGTGGGACGCGCTACTGCTGGGGCTGTTCGCCGGCTTTCTGCTCGGCGGGCTCTTCAGCGTCGGCTTGGTGCTCTCACGTCGCGCCGGGCGTCGAACCCGCATCCCGTTCGGTCCGTGGATGCTGCTCGGAGCCTGGATCGTGATCGCGAGCACCGCCCTGACCTAGGGATGCGGCGAGCCGCTGTCAACCGAGCGGCGCCGAGGAGCGCGAACGCTAGCCTGGCGCGATGAGCAGCACTTCCGTCTCCCCGCAGCCGCTCGTCGCCCGCGTGACCGCCTGGGTGCTGCGTCGAACGCTGGTGCGCGCGTTCCTGCGCTACAGCGAACGACGCGGCCCGCAGCTCGCCGACAGCGTCACCTATCGCGCCTTGTTCAGCATCTTCGCCGCCGTCCTGCTCGGTTTCTCGATCGCGGCGATGTGGCTGGCGGGCAACCCGGCCGCTTTGAGCTCCCTCGCGGACGCGGTCAACTCCGCTGTTCCGGGACTGGTCGGAACGGGCGGCGACGGACTGATCGATCTGTCGGACATCGAGGCGCCGGCCGGTCTCACGATCGCGGGCGTCATCTCGCTCGTCGGTCTGATCGGAGCTGCGATCGGCGCCATCGGATCGCTGCGCATGGCCGTGCGCACGATCGCCGACACCTCGGGCGAGGACGTGTTCTTCCTCTGGGTGCTGCTGCGCAACCTCGGCCTCGCCGTCGCGATCGCGGTCCTGCTCGTGCTTTCGGCGGCGGCCACCTTCGTCGGTTCGCTCTCGGTGACCACGGTGCTGTCCTGGCTCGGCATCGCTGAGGACTCCGCCGCGGCGCAGGTCGGTACGCGCGCCGTGGGCGTCCTGGTCGTCTTCGTGCTCGATGCGCTCGTCGTGCTGCTGATGTTCTGGACGATGTCGGGCATCAGGGCACCGCGTCGCGCGCTTCTGGCCGGTGCGGCGCTGGGAGGTGCCGGCCTGACCGTGCTGCAGGAGCTGTCGGGCCTGTTCGTCGGGGGAGCGAGTTCGAATCCGCTGCTGGCGTCGTTCGCGTCGATCGTGGCGCTGCTGCTGTGGGTGAACCTGTCGGCTCAGGTGCTGCTGATCGCTGCCTCCGTGATCGTCACGATCACGCGCGAGTCCGGGGACCGGATGCGGGAGCGCTTCGGCGCATCCACGTTCGCTGAGCGCCGTCGTCAGCGCGCCGAAGATGCGGTGCGCATCGCCTCCGAGGAGCTCCAGCGTGCGCAAGCGGCGGTCCAGGCGGAGCAGGACAAGACGCTCGAGAAGGCTCAGCGCGCGTAACGCTCGACGAACGTCCGCAGCATACGCGCGGGGTGCGTCACGGGCGTGCGTCGCACGGCGGCCAGAGTGGCGTCGAGTTCTCCCGCGGCGAAGTAGCCGTGACCGGCGTAGGCGCGGATCCGGTTCGAGATTCCCGCCACGTCGAGTTCTGGATGGAACTGCGTCGCGTAGACGTTCGTGCCGACCCGGAAGGCCTGCACAGGACACGAGGGTGAGCCGGCGAGCAGCGTGGCGTGAGCGGGCAGATGCCGCACGGCCTCCTTGTGCCCGACGAACGCCTCGAACCTGTAGGGCATCCCCGCGAAGAGTGGATCGGCGCGTCCCCAGGCGGTGAGCGAGACGGGGACGACGGAGATCGGCTCGGAGTAGGTGCGATCGATCGTCGCACCCTGATGCACGCCGAGCGTCCCGACGCCGTAGCAGGCGCCGAGGAACGGCATGTCGCGGGCGACGACATCGTCGAGCAGCGCCGACATCTCCCGTTCCACCCGCACCTGCACCGGCGACTTCCGCTCCGGTGGATCCGACGCGTTGAAGGGTCCACCCCCGACGATGATGCCCGAGAGCTCGTCGAGGTCCAGCTCGGGCATCGGCTCCGCTTCGAGGCGCACCCGCCGAAGCTCGGCGGGTGCGAGCCCCGTGTGGCGGAGCATGAGGGCGTACTCCTCGTCGGCGGGGCCGTCCTCGGCCCGAGTCGCGAGCAGCACGAAGGGTTTCACGTCGGGATTCTAGGCCACCGTGCGCGCCGGGCGGGCGGGGTGGCCCCGAGGTCTAGGCTGGGCCGCATGGCTATCGCACGACTGACCGGAGGCCCCCTCGACGGGCAGGTCATCCCTCTGGAAGAAGGCGTCGACGACGCGCTCATCGTTCCCTACGGCGAGGGGCAGCTGGTCTATCAGCGCCAGGCGGTGGACGCCGATGCTGACGGCCCTCAGCAGGAGGTCTTCGCCTTCGTCGAGACGACCGAACCGGTCAATCCCGACGAAGAAGACCGCAACGAGTGAGCGCATCGCAGGAACCGACCCGCTCGGTCGAGATCGAGCGCACCTACGACGCCGACGCCGACACGCCGCTTCCCGACTGGTCGAGCCTGCCGGACGTCGCGAGCGTCGACCCGGCGCAGCAGCGTGACCTCGACGCCCGGTACTTCGACACGCCGGGCCTCGACCTCGCGCGCGCCAAGGTGGCGATCCGCCGCCGCACGGGCGGCCACGACGCCGGTTGGCACGTGAAGTCGAGCGCCCCCGAAGGTCGTCACGAATGGGGATGGCCGATCGTCGACGACGAGCCGACGGTGCCGGATGCGGTCGCCGCCGCGGTCGCGAACTGGGCCGCGGGCCCCTTCGTGCAGATCGCCCGCATCCGCAACAGCCGCACGGCCTACCTGCTCCGCGACGCCGACGGCGGAATCGTCGCGGAGGTCGTGGACGACCGTGTGCGCGCGAGCGAGGCCGCGACGGGTGCCGAGCGGGCGTGGCGGGAGTGGGAGGTGGAGCTGGGTCAGGCTGCTCCGGCCGACCCCGTCTGGCGGGAGACGTTCTTCGCCGCGGCCGACGCGCTGGTCACCGCCGCCGGCGGCTCCGTGTCCGCATCCGATTCCAAGCTCGGCCGCGCCCTCGGGCGCTGACCCCGAACGCAGAAGGCGCCCTCCGTGAGGAGGGCGCCTTCTGCGTTCGGAGCCGAGGATCAGAAGTTGATCATGTGACCCGCGAGACCGTGAAAGGCCTCCTGCAGGGCCTCGGACAGCGTCGGGTGGGTGTGCACGTTGCGCGCCAGCTCGAGTGCGGTGAGGTCCCACTTCTGGGCCAGCGTGAGCTCCGGCAACAGCTCGGACACGTCCGGTCCGATCATGTGACCGCCGAGCAGCTCGAGGTGCTCCGCGTCCGCGATCAACTTGACGAAGCCCACGGGCTCGCCGAGTCCGTGCGCCTTGCCGTTGGCCATGAACGGGAAGGTCGCGACCTTGATCTCGCGACCGGTCTCGCGTGCCTGAGCCTCGGTGAGGCCGAAGGAGGCGACCTGCGGGGAGCAGAACGTCGCACGCGGCATCATGCGGTAGTCGCCGAGCGCCATCGTCTCCTCCTTGCCGATCGTCTCGGCCGCAACGACACCCTGTGCCTCGGCGACGTGGGCGAGCTGCAGTTTGGCGGTGACGTCGCCGATGGCGTAGATGTGCGGCACGTTCGTGCGCATGTAGTCGTCGATCGCGATGGCGCCGCGGTCGGTGAGGGCGACACCGGTCTTCTCCAGGCCGAAGCCCTCGACGCGCGGGGCGAAGCCGATCGACATGAGCACCTTGTCGGCCTCGATCGAGCTCTGTGCACCGCTCTTGTTGTCGGTGTAGGTGACGGTGACCTTGTCGCCGGAATCGACGACCGACTCGACCTTCGTGGAGGTCAGGATGTCGATCCCGTAGTTGCGGTACTGCTTCTGGATCTCCTTCGACACGTCGGCGTCCTCGTTGGGAAGCGCGCGGTCGAGGAACTCGATGATCGTGACCTTCACGCCGTAGTTCGACATGACGTACGCGAACTCCATGCCGATCGCGCCGGCACCGACGATGACGATCGAGGACGGGAGCTCGCGCGAGAGGATCTGCTCCTCGTAGGTGACGACGTTCTCGCTCAGGGTCACGCCCGGAAGCAGTCGCACGGTGGAGCCGGTCGCGATGATCACGTTGTCGAAGGTGACGCGCTCGGTGGAGCCGTCGCTCTTCGCGACGTCGATGGAGTGGTCGTCGACGAAGGTTCCGCGGCCGTCGTACTCGGTGACCTTGTTCTTCTTCATCAGGTAGTGGATGCCCTTGACGCGGCCCTCCGCCACCTCACGGCTGCGATCGAAGGCCACGCCGTAGTCGAAGCTCACCTCACCGGTGATGCCGAACAGCTTGGCCTTGTGGGCGAAGGTGTGGGCGAGCTCCGCGTTCTTGAGAAGCGCCTTGGAGGGGATGCAGCCGACGTTGAGGCACACACCGCCCCAGTACTTCTCTTCGATGATGGCGGTGGACAGGCCGAGCTGTGCGCTGCGCACGGCCGCGACGTACCCGCCGGGGCCCGCGCCGAGGATGACGACGTCGTAATGAGGCATACGTCCAGCCTATCGCTCGGTGGAGTTCGAACGGCCTGCCGTGCGCTCGCTCGCCGCCTGCTTCTGCTGGCGCGCCCGAGCCCCCAAAAGCCACACCACGAGGCCGATCGCGATGAGCACGACGATCGCTCCCACGACCCAGGGCCAGACCGGCGCGGACTGGCCGGGGCTCGGCACCGTCTCGACGAGGGTCGTCACCACCGGCTCGGGGGTCGCAGCGGATTCGGGGGTCGCGTCGGACGTCTCGGACGGGGTCGGAGTCGGAGTCGGGGCCGCATTCGAGGTGAACGCGAACTCGCCGGCGATCGGGTGGCCGTCGCTGGAGACGACGCGCCAGGCCACCGAGACCGCGCCGCTTGCCGAGCCGGTGAGCGGCTGGGTGACGACGTTGGCGCTGACGGTCGGCGCCCCATCGGTCAGGGAGGCCCCGGAGGCGTCCGTGACCTGGACGACGGTCGTCGATGCGTCGGAGAGCAGATCCCCGCTGAAGGTGAGGGTGAGCGCCGCCGGCAGCGCGTCGACCGTCGAACCGGACGCGGGATCGGAGGAGACGAGCTCATCGTGGGCGAACGCGGGCGCTGTGCCCAGCAGAACCCCGCCGGATGCGATCAGAAGCGTGGCGAGAGCGGCGACGAGCGCGCGCACGGGATGGCGGCGAGAGGTCTGGGAAGTCACGGCGACGAGCCTAACGCCGCGTGCTTTCGACCGGCTGTGCGTGGCGACGCCGTCACGGCGGCGATGCATACCGCACGCAGAATCCGCTCACCGGAGCGATGTCGGGCGGAGGGTCCGATCGGTTAGGCTGGGTGAGAGGAGGACGACGTGGACGAGCAGTACAGGCCCCGCCCGGACAGCATCCGTCGCGAGAGCGACCGAGCCATGCCGGCGCACGACACCACGCAGACCTTCGGGCACGACTCGGACCTGTCCTTCGTGCCGTTCGGCAGCGAACTGAGCGAGCCCGAGCTCGAGGCGATCGAAGCGCTCCCCTCGGGGGCCGCGCTGTTCATCGTGCGCTCCGGCCCGACTGCCGGAGCCCGCTACCTGCTGGACACCGACGTCACCACGGTCGGCCGGCATCCCGACGCCGACATCTTCTTCGACGACGTCACCGTCTCGCGCCGTCACGCCGAGATCACCCGCGTCGGGCGTGCGTTCGAGATCGTGGACCAGCGTTCGCTGAACGGCACCTACGTCAACGGCGAGCGCGTCGATCGCGACACGCTCAGCAACGGCGCCGAGGTCCGTATCGGCAAGTTCCGCCTGAACTTCTTCGTCTCGCCCGCCGACCTTGCGGCAGCAGAAGGCTGATGGCGGCGGTCTCCGCCCGCGGCCGCAGTGAGGCCACGGGCCTGCTTAGCATCGGGCAGGTGCTCGCACGGCTGACCCCCGAGTTCCCGGCGCTGACCTCCTCCAAGCTGCGCTTTCTCGAAGTGCAGGGCATCGTCACCCCGCGACGCACCGAGACCGGCTACCGGAAGTTCACGCCGAAGGACCTCGAGCGGCTGCGTCTGGCGCTCACCCTGCAGCGCGATCACTACCTTCCCCTCGTGGTCATCCGCGAGTATCTCGACGACCTGGATGCGGGACGCGATCCCGCATCGCCCGCGGTCGGCGTGCCGCGCTCGATCGTCCCCGCCGCGCGGCGCTACCGCCGCGACGAACTGCTGCGGACGGCGGGGGCGGGCACCCAGCTGCTCAACGACGCCCTGAGCACAGGCCTCATCGTCGGCGGCGAGACCTACGACGAACAGGCGCTGGCCATGCTGCGCGCGCTCGTCGCGCTCGATCGCCATGGCATCGAGCCGCGCCACCTGCGTGCCGTGAAGCAGAGCGCCGACCGTGACGTCTCCCTCGTGGAGTCGGCGCTCGCACCGCTGCGACGCCGCACGGATGCGGCCTCTCGCGGCCGTGCGGCGGAGACCGCACCGGAGCTCGCCCGACGCATCGCCGACGTTCGCGAGGCGCTCGTGCGCGCCTCGCTCGAGCGGCTCGACGGATGATCGCGCGACACGCCGAGTCTTCGAGGCGGATGTCATTGCCGGAGGGGGAGGCCTCCTCTAGCGTGGAGGTAACCCGCGACACGAAGGAGGCGCCCGCATGACCGCTGGCGAACCGCTCGGCGAGATCCCTCTCGCTGCCGACCTCCTCTTCACCGACGGTCTGCCGCAGATGGACGACGAGGTCGGATATCGCGGCGCGGTCGCGGCGCGTGCTGCCGGCATCACCTACCGACAGCTCGACTACTGGGCGCGGACCGAGCTCGTCGAGCCCACGGTCCGCGGCGCGTCTGGATCGGGATCGCAGCGTCTGTACGGCTTCCGCGACATCCTCGTGCTGAAGCTCGTCAAGCGGCTCCTCGACACCGGTATCTCGCTGCAGCAGATCCGCACCGCGGTCGAGCAGCTGCGCGTCGCGGGCATCCGCGATCTCACGGGTACGACACTCATGAGCGACGGCGCGTCGGTGTATCTGTGCACCTCGAACGACGAGGTCATCGACCTCGTCAGCCGCGGCCAGGGCGTCTTCGGCATCGCGGTCGGCAAGGTCCTGCGCGAGGTCGAATCCACGCTCGTCTCGTTCGACCCGCAGGTGCCGGACCCCTCCGACGAGCTCGCCGCTCGCCGTACTCGCCGCACGGCCTGAGAGCTGACTTTCCCCGCTGCGCGAGTCGCGGCGCTGTGCCTTCGGCGTGCATGAGAAGCGCCGCCGACCTTTCGGTCGACGGCGCTCATGGCGTGTCGGTCACTGCGGCGCGTCGGTCACTGCGCGGGGGCGTCCTCGGGGGTAGCGATGCGGCCCGTTCGCATGATGCGGTCCAGCAGCGCATCGAAGTCGGCCGCGAGTTCCTGCGCCGAGTCACCGGGCCAGATGTGCAGGGGCTTCGCCGCGCCCTGCGCCTGCTGCAGCGACGTGCGTTCGGGCAGCTGAGGTGAGAGCACGAGCGGACCGAACATGTCGCGCAGCTCCTTGATGCGGAACTGGTGCTCGATCGACTGGGGCCGAACGCGGTTGACGACGATGCCCAGGGGCTGCAGGCGCGGTGAGAGACCGCGGCGGATCTCCTCGATGGCGCGCAGGGCCCGGTCGGCGGCGGCGACGGAGAACAGTCCGGGTTCCGTGATCACGACGACGCGGTCGCTGGCCGCCCAGGCGGTGCGGGTGAGCGCGTTCAACGACGGTGCGCAGTCGATGAGGACGAGGTCGTAGTCGGCCTCGACGGTGGCGAGGGCCTCCTCGAGCTTCCACACGTCGCGCACGCTCGGATGCGGGCCGTCGAAGTTGATGGCGGACGGGCTGCCGATCATCACATCGATCGTGCCGGGGTGCACCTTGGTCCAGCCGCTGGAGGTGATCGCCTGCTTGACCACCTTGTCCTTGGGGTTCGCGAGGACGTCGGCCACGTTCAGCCGGCCGGCGACCTGGATATCCATGCCGGTGGAGACGTCGGACTGCGGGTCGAGGTCGACGACGAGGGTCCGCACGCCGCGCGCGAAGGCCGCCGAGGCGAGACCGAGTGTCACGGTCGTCTTGCCGACGCCGCCTTTGAGGGAACTGACGGAAAGGACGTGCACGCTTCCCTACGTTACCGTCCCCTAGGCTGTGAGCACACTCAACGATGTGTGAGGCGGCGTACCCGGCCGCCGGACACCCCCGCCTCACGACGGATGCGAGGTCCCGATGTTCCAGACGATCCTGGTCGCAAACCGCGGCGAGATCGCGATCCGCGCCTTCCGCGCGGCGTTCGAGGTCGGGGCTCGCACAGTGGCCATCTATCCCTACGAGGACAGATTCTCGCTGCACCGGCTGAAGGCGGACGAGGCCTACCAGATCGGCACCAAGGGCGCACCGGTGCGGGCGTATCTGGATGTCGACGAGATCGTCCGCGTGGCGGTCGAATCCGGTGCGGACGCCATCTATCCCGGATACGGCTTCCTGTCCGAGAACCCCGAGCTCGCCGCGCGCGCGGCCGAGGAAGGGATCGCCTTCATCGGTCCGCCGGCGCGCGTGCTCGCCATGGCCGGCAACAAGGTGACCGCGAAGCAGCACGCGCGGGATGCGGGCGTGCCGGTGCTCCGCTCGACCGAGGCGTCCGACGACATCGATGCACTCCTCGTTGCGGCGGAGGAGATCGGGTTCCCGCTGTTCGCGAAGGCCGTCGCGGGTGGCGGAGGGCGCGGGATGCGGCGCGTCGAGACCGCCGCGGAACTGGGCCCCGCGCTGGCCGAGGCGATGCGCGAGGCGCAGAGCGCGTTCGGCGACCCCCGGATGTTCCTCGAGCAGGCGGTGCAGCGCCCGCGGCACATCGAAGTGCAGGTGCTGGCCGACGGGACGGGGGAGACCGTCCACCTCTATGAGCGTGACTGCTCGGTGCAGCGTCGTCACCAGAAGGTCATCGAGATCGCCCCGGCGCCGAACCTCGACGATGCCGTGCGCGCCGACCTCCATCGCTACGCCGTCGCCTTCGCCCGCTCCATCGGCTATCAGAACGCCGGCACGGTGGAGTTCCTGCTCGAGACGGCCGGCCCTCGCGCCGGCGAGGTCGTCTTCATCGAGATGAACCCCCGTATCCAGGTCGAGCACACCGTCACCGAGGAAGTCACGGATGTCGACCTGGTTCAGGCGCAGATGCGGATCGCCGCGGGAGCGACGTTGGCGGAGCTGGGTCTCACGCAGCCCGAGATCCCGCTCCGAGGCGCCGCGCTGCAGTGCCGGCTGACCACCGAGGATCCGACGCAGGGCTTCCGCCCCGACACCGGAAAGATCACGACGTACCGTTCCCCGGGCGGCGCGGGTATCCGCCTCGACGGCGGAACGACGGCGGCGGGCTCGCAGATCAGTCCGCACTTCGACTCGATGCTCGCGAAGCTGACCTGTCGTGGGCGGGACTTCCCGGCGGCCGTGGCCAGGGCGCGCCGCGCGCTGGCGGAGTTCCGCATCCGCGGCGTCTCGACCAACATCCCCTTCCTGCAGGCGGTACTGGACGATCCGGCGTTCGCCGCGGGGGACATCAGCACCTCCTTCATCGACGAGCGGCCCGAGCTGCTGCGTGGGCGGGAGTCGAAGGACCGCGGCTCGAAGATCCTGAACTGGCTGGTCGACGTCACGGTCAACCAGCCGCACGGCGCGAGGCCGGTGACGGCGTCTCCGACGGCGAAGCTGCCGCACCTCGACTTGCGCGAGCCCGCGCCGGCCGGTTCCCGTCAGCGCCTGCAGGAGCTGGGGCCCGCGGGGTTCGCCGCCGATCTGCGCGCGCAGACGCGGCTCGCGGTCACCGACACGACCTTCCGCGACGCTCACCAGTCACTGCTCGCCACGCGGGTGCGCACGAAGGACCTCGTCACCGTCGCCCCCTACGTCGCCCGACTGACCCCGCAGTTGCTCTCCGTCGAGGCATGGGGCGGCGCGACGTACGACGTCGCGCTGCGCTTCCTCGGCGAGGATCCGTGGGAACGCCTCGACGCGCTGCGTCAGGGGCTGCCCAACATCGCGATCCAGATGCTGCTGCGCGGGCGCAACACCGTCGGGTACACGCCGTACCCGACGGCGGTGACCGACGCCTTCGTCGCGGAGGCGGCCGCATCCGGCGTCGACATCTTCCGCATCTTCGACGCCCTCAACGACGTGACGCAGATGCGCCCCGCGATCGACGCCGTCCTGGCCACAGGCACCGCCGTCGCGGAGGCAGCGCTCTGCTACACCGGCGACATGCTCGATCCGGCGGAGGACCTGTACACGCTCGACTACTACCTCCGCCTCGCGGACGAGATGGTCTCCGCCGGGGCACATGTCATCGGCATCAAGGACATGGCGGGCCTGCTGCGCCCCGCTGCCGGAGCACGTCTGGTCAGCGCGCTGCGCGAACGCTTCGACGTCCCCGTCCACGTGCACACGCACGACACGGCGGGCGGCCAGCTGGCGACGCTCCTGGCGGTCAGTGCGGCAGGGGCGGACGCGGTGGACGCGGCTGCTGCCCCCATGTCGGGCACCACGAGCCAGCCCTCGCTCTCGGCGCTGGTGGCAGCCCTCGCGCACACCGAGCGGGACACCGGCATCCCTCTCGCCGCGGTCGCCGACCTCGAACCGTATTGGGAAGCCGTGCGCCACCTGTACCACCCGTTCGAGTCGGGGCTGCCGGGGCCCACGGGGCGCGTGTACCGGCACGAGATTCCCGGCGGTCAGCTGTCGAACCTGCGGCAGCAGGCCATCGCGCTCGGGCTCTCGGAGGACTTCGAGCTGATCGAGGACATGTACGCCGCAGCGAACGACATCCTCGGCCGCGTTCCGAAGGTGACACCTTCCTCGAAGGTCGTCGGCGATCTCGCGCTGCATCTCGCCGCGGTCCGCGCCGATCCCGCCGACTTCGCGGAGAACCCGCAGAACTACGACATCCCGGACTCCGTCGTCTCCTTCATGGCGGGTCAGCTGGGCGACCTGCCCGGCGGATGGCCCGAGCCGTTCCGCACCAAGGTGCTCGCCGGCCGCACGGTCGCCGAAGCGGCGGGATCTCTCACCGACGCGGATGCGGCCGCCCTGGTCGAGCAGGGGAAGAGTCGGCGGGAGACCCTGAATCGGCTGCTGTTTCCCGGGCCCACACGGACCTTTCACGAGGCTCGCGACGCCTACGGCGATCTGGCCGTGCTCGATACGGCGGACTACCTGTACGGGCTGACCCCCGGCGGCGAGCACGTCGTCGAGATCGAGCGGGGCGTGCAGCTGTGGGTCGGCCTCGAGGCCATCGGCGAGCCCGATGACAAGGGCATGCGCACGGTCATGACGACCCTCAATGGACAGCTGCGGCCGGTCTTCGTCCGCGACCGCTCCATCGCGGTGGACGCGGCCCCCGCGGAGAAGGCCGACACCTCCAGACCGGGTCAGATCGCCGCGCCGTTCTCCGGCGTCGTGACGCTCAAGGTGGTGCCGGGGACGAGCGTGCGGGCGGGCGAGGCGGTCGCCTCCATCGAAGCGATGAAGATGGAGGCGGCGATCACGAGTCCCATCGACGGCGTCGTGGAAAGGCTGGCGATCGGGGCGACGCAGCAGGTCGAAGCAGGCGACCTTTTGGTCGTGGTCAAAGGCGCGCATTAGCCTGAGGTGGGCGCCGGACCTCCGGCGACCCGTTGGGAGTACCTAAGCCATGCCTGATCGTGACGATCAGATGACCGGCCACGACGACGACATCCTGGACCAGCCGGTCCGCGTCGACGCGGCCGGCATCGACATTCTCGGAACCCAGACCGCGCAGGTCGCCGTGACCCTGCCGGTCGCCGACGACGATGACGGGATCGACGACGACGTCGTCGCCGACGAGACGGTCGTTGCGGCCGAGCCCGTCGTCATCGCGACCCTGGAAGACACCGGCGAGTTCTCGCCCGTGCGTACCTCGGACCTCGACATCCACGACGCCCAGATCGAGCCGTCCGTGACCGAGGCGCCTCAGCCCCCCGTGGTGCGCGCGCCCGAGCCTCTTGCACCTGTGACCACGCGGGTGCGCGTTCCGTCGCCGACCCCCGACCCCGTGGCCCCGCCGGCTCCGGCCGCGACAGCGGCTCCCGCGGCCGCGACGCGATCCGAGCCGGTCTCCATCGCGTCCGTGGACGCCACCCCGGCACCCGTCACTCTGGCGGCACGACGCGTCGATCAGGAGGAGTCCAAGCGCGAGAGCGCCGACCTGCTGACGGCCGATCGACTGCTGGAGACCGACCGCCTGCCCAGGCGTGAGCCCGAGGGTGCGTGGCCGAACCTGGTCTACACGCTCAGTCGTGGCCGTGTGCGCCTGGGCGACAGCCGCCGCTCCCGCGAACGGCGCGAACTCGACGCGCGCATCGCCGCGCCGCTCGAGGGCGGTGCGCGCTTCGTGGCGGTCCTCTCGCGCAAGGGCGGCGTCGGCAAGACCACGGTGACGGCGCTGCTCGGAATGGCGCTGGCTGATGCGCGCGACGACCGGGTCATCGCCTTGGACGCGAACCCCGATCGCGGCACGCTCGCCGAGCGCGTGGGCCGCCCGAGCGGAAAGACCGTGCGCGACCTTGCGACCAACGCGACGCCGATCCACGGGTTCAACGAGATCTCGGCGATCGTCGCCCGCGACGACACGCGCCTGGACGTGCTCGCCTCCGACACCGATCCCCACGTGTCCGAGGCCTTCGACGACGCGGACTATCGCGAGGTGGCCGCCCTCGCCGCTCACTACTACTCCATCGTGCTCACCGACACCGGCACCGGCATTGTGCACTCGGTGATGGATGCGACGCTGGACGCGGCCGATGCGCTCGTGATCGTGTCCGGGCTCAGCGTCGACGAGGCGCGGCTGGCGTCCGAGACGCTCACATGGCTCGAGACCAATGGCTACACGGCTCTGGCGCGCTCCGCCGTCGTGGTGCTGAATGCCTCGCGTCCCGGTGCGCCGCTCGTGCGTCTGGACGAGCTGGAGGAGCACTTCCGCTCCCGGGTGCGGAAGGTCGTGCGCATGCCCTACGACGCGCGAATCGCCACGGGCAGCGCGATCTCGTTCCGCGACCTGCAGCCCGCTACACGGGCTGCGGCACGCGAGCTGGCAGCCGTGGCCGTCGAGGGGCTGCGCGTGGCGGCCGCATCATGACGGTCCGAGCCATCCGGCTGTTCGGAGATCCCGTTCTCAAGACCCGAGCGAGCGAGATCGTCGACATCGATGAGGGCGTCCACGCGCTCGTCCGAGACCTGGTCGAGACCGTGGAGCTGCCGGGCCGCGCGGGCGTCGCCGCGCCGCAGATCGGCGTGGGGCTGCGGGCATTCAGCTACAACGTGGACGGCGAGATCGGCTACATCCTGAATCCGGTGCTCGTCGAGGTCTCGGGTGAGCCGGAGCTGACGGGCGAGGGGTGCCTCTCGGTGCCCGGTCTCTGGCACGACGTGATGCGTTACCCGCATGCGAAAGTCGCGGGCATCGACCTCGACGGCAACGAGCTCGTGTTGGAGGGCGACGGCCTCATGGCTCAGGCGCTGCAGCACGAGACCGATCACCTCGACGGGATACTGTACCTCGACCGGCTCGACAAGGAGCGCCGGCGGGTGGCGCTGCGCGAGGTGCGCGAGAGCGACTGGTTCTGAGCCACGAAGAAGGCGGGCCCGCATCCGATCTCGGATGCGGGCCCGCCTTCTCGTTGACTCAGGGGAGCGGGACGTTCTGCGTCGTCTCCTCGGGCGCCCGGTAGAGCTTCTCCACGTCGTCGGCGAAGTCCGCGAGGATCACGTTGCGCTTGATCGAGAGCTTGGGAGTCAGGTGGCCGCTGGCCTCCGTCCACTCGGTGGGCAGGATGACGAACTTGCGGATCGACTCCGCGCGCGAGACGCCCGCGTTCGCCTTGTCGATGGCCTGCTGAACCTCGGCGCGGACCGCGGGGTCCTGCGCGGCCTGGGCGAGGGTGAGGTCCTTGGCGCGGCCGTTGTTCTCCAACCACGTCGGCAGCATCTCGGGATCCAGGGTGACCAGGGCCGAGATGAACGGCTTCTGGTCGCCCACGACGACGACCTGCCCGATGATCGGGTTGGCGCGGATCGGGTCCTCGAGGGCTGCGGGCGCCACGTTCTTGCCACCCGCGGTGACGATGATCTCCTTCTTACGACCGGTGATGGTCAGGTAGCCGTCCTCGTCGAGCGAGCCGAGGTCTCCGGTCTTGAACCAGTCGCCGTCGAACGCCGCCGCCGTCGCTTCCGGGTTCTGCCAGTACTCCTTGAAGACGTTCACGCCGCGCACCTGGATCTCGCCGTCCTCGGCGAGCCGGATTCCCACTCCGGGAATCGCCGGGCCGACGGTGCCGATCTTCGATCGCGAGGCGAGGTTCACCGTTGCGGGTGCGGTGGTCTCGGTCAGGCCGTATCCCTCGAGGATGTGCACCCCGAGGCTGTGGAAGAAGTGGCCGAGGCGAGGACCGAGCGGTGCGGAGCCCGACACGGCGTAGCGCACCTGGCCTCCCATCGCGTCGCGCAGCTTGCTGTAGACGAGCTTGTCGAACAGCGCGAACTTGATCTTCATCCCCAGCGGGATGCGGCGCCCGTCCTGCAGGTAGGCGGAGTGGTCGATCGCCACTTGGGCCGCCGCGCGGAAGATCTTCCCCTTGCCGCCGGCCTCGGCCTTCTGCTCCGCGGAGTTGTACACCTTCTCGAACACGCGCGGCACGGCGAGCAGGAAGGTCGGCTTGAAGGAGCCGAGGGCAGGCAGAAGCTGCTTCGTGTCGGGCTGGTGACCCGTCTTCACGCCCGCGTGGATGTTGAGGATCGAGATGAAGCGCGCGAACACGTGCGCCGTCGTGATGAACAGGACGGTGGAGGCTCCCGGCGTGTTGACGACCTCTTTCAGCGACGTGGCGGAGTTGCGTGCGAGCTCGACGAAGTTGCCGTGCGTGAGCACGCATCCCTTCGGCCTTCCGGTCGATCCCGAGGTGTAGATCAGCGTCGCGATGTCGGAGGACTCTGCGAGGGTGCGTCGGCGCTGGATCTCCTCGTCGGGAACGGCGGAGCCGGCCGTGATCATCGTGTCCAGGTCGCCCGCGTGCATCTGCCAGGTCGAGCGTACGAGCGGGAGCTTGTCCCGCACCTCGCCGAGACGTGCCGCGTGCTCCGCCGTCTCGACCACGCAGGCGACGGCGCCCGAGTCGGACAGGATCCACTCGATCTGGCTGGGAGAGCTCGTCTCGTAGATCGGCACCATCACGGCGCCCGCGTAGAACAGTGCGAAGTCGACCAGAGTCCAGTCGTAGGTCGTGCGGGCGAGGAAGCCCACCTTGTCGCCCGGGGCGACACCCGCCGAGACGAAGCCCTTCGCGAGTGCGACGACTTGCCGCTCGAACTCGTGGGCGGTGATCTCGCGCCAGCCGTCGCCGTCCGGGACGGCGAACAGGGCGCGGTCCGGGGTGGCGAGCACGCGGTCCACGAGCAGGTCGCTCACGTTGGCGTGCGGGTCGGCGGGGACGATCGCGGGCACTTCGAACACTGTTGCGCTCATGTCGGCAGCTCCTTCGGTACCGTACGGGTTGCTATGAGACGCAAGTCTACGCATGCGTGGAACTGAGTCCCACAGTTCGAATGCTCTCGAGGAGTTGTTCCGGCCCCGCGGAAGGCGAGCTGTCGTGCGCCGACTAAGCTTCTGGAGGCCTTACCGGACGAAGGGACGACAGTGTTCGCAGTGGGAATCGACATCGGCGGAACCAAGATCGCCGGTGGCGTGGTCGATGACCGGGGCACGATCGTCCGCAGGGCGCGAGTCGCCACTCCCACGGACGTCGCGCAGATCGAGGTCGCCGTGGCCGAGATGATCACGGAACTGTCGGCGGGCGAGCAGCTCGTCGCCGGTGTCGCAGCGGCGGGTTTCATCGATCGGGACCGTTCGACGGTCTACTTCGCCCCGAACATCGCCTGGCGCGACGAGCCGCTGCGCGAACGGATCGAGCAGCGCACCGGCGTGCGCGTGCACATCGAGAACGATGCGAACGCGGCCGGGTGGGCCGAGTACCGTTTCGGTGCGGGCGAAGACCTTCGCGACGTGGTCATGCTCACGCTCGGCACGGGTGTCGGCGGGGCCGTCGTCGTCGACGGCAATCTGCTCTCGGGTGGTCACGGTGTGGCTGCGGAGCTCGGCCACATGCGTCTGGTGCCCGAGGGGCGCACCTGCGGATGCGGTCAGCGCGGCTGCCTCGAGGTGTACGGCTCGGGCCGTGCGCTTCAGCTCGAGGCTCGTGAGATCGCGGTCGACGCGGAGTTCGGCATCGGCTCGCGCCTGGCAGCGGCATCCCGCGAGGAGGGCGGGCTCACCGGCGCCGCCATCTCGCGCCTCGTCCAGGACGGCGACCCCGGTGCGCTCGAGGCGCTGCGACGCATCGCGGTGGCCGTCGGCACGGCCTGTGGCGGACTCGCCGCCATCCTCGATCCGGAACGCTTCGTCATCGGCGGGGGAGTGTCTCAACTCGGCGATGTGCTGCTGGAGCCGATGCGGGAGGCCTTCGCTGCCGCGATGCCCGCGTATGGTTATCGTCCGGTCGCCGATTTCCAGGTGGCCCGTCTCACGAACGACGCCGGCGTCATCGGTGTCGCGGATCTGGCTCGACGTCGGGCGGTCGCAGGGGGCTGACAATGTTCTACTGGCTGATGAAGTACATCGTGATCGGGCCGATCGTGAAGGCGATCTTCCGACCGTGGATCGTGGGCCGGCGCAACATCCCCGCAACGGGCGCGGCCATCCTCGCCAGCAACCATCTCTCCTTCGCGGACTCGATCTTCCTGCCGCTGATGATCGACCGGCCGATGACCTTCCTCGCCAAGAGCGACTACTTCACCGGGCGTGGCATCAAGGGCTGGGCCACCCGCATGTTCTTCAAGGCGACGGGACAGATCCCGATCGACCGATCGGGCGGCAAGGCCTCCGAAGGCTCTCTCAACACGGGTCTGCAGGTGCTCGGGCGCGGTGATCTGCTGGGCATCTACCCCGAGGGCACCCGCAGCCCCGACGGACGCCTCTACCGGGGCCGCACGGGGATCGCGCGCATGGCGCTGGAGGCCCGCGTTGCCGTCATCCCCGTCGTCATGGTGGACACCGACACGGTGATGCCGATCGGTCAGCGTCTTCCCCGGATCGGTCGCGTCGGCATCGTGATCGGCGAACCGCTCGACTTCTCCCGGTTCGCGGGCATGGAGGGCGACCGTTACGTCCTGCGTTCGGTCACCGACGAGATCATGGTCGCGTTGCAGCGCCTGGGTGCGCAGCGTTACGACGATGTGTACGCCTCCACGGTCAAGGACCGACTGGCGACGTCCTCGACGCAAGGGATCGACACGCCCGCGGCGTCGCTAGACTGAGCGAATGCCCCACAGCTTGGACCCGCTCGATCACTGGCGCTCACTGCCGATCAAGCAGCAGCCCTCCTGGCCCGACGCCGACGCTGTCGCTGCCGTCTCGGCCGAACTCGCCACCCTCCCTCCCCTCGTCTTCGCCGGTGAGGTCGACCGCCTTCGCGACCGCCTCGCGACGGCGGCATCCGGACGCGCCTTCCTCCTGCAGGGCGGCGACTGCGCCGAGACGTTCGCCGGTGCGACCGCCGAGCAGATCCGCAACCGCATCAAGACGCTGCTGCAGATGGCGGTGGTGCTGACCTACGGCGCGTCGATGCCGGTCGTGAAGATGGGGCGTATGGCGGGGCAGTTCGCCAAGCCGCGCTCGAGCGACACCGAGACGCGCGGCGACGTCACGCTGCCGGCGTACCGCGGCGACATCGTCAACGGCTACGACTTCACCGAGGGCTCGCGCACCGCCGACCCTCGTCGTCTCGAGAAGGCGTACCACACGGCCGCCTCGACGCTGAACCTCATCCGCGCGTTCACCCAGGGAGGGTTCGCCGACCTGCGCGAGGTCCACAGTTGGAATCGCGGTTTCGCCGAGAACCCGGCCAACCAGCGCTACGAGGGCCTGGCTGCGGAGATCGACCGTGCCATCAAGTTCATGGAGGCCGCCGGAGCCGACTTCGACGAGCTGCGACACGTCGAGTTCTACACGGGCCACGAAGGTCTGCTCATGGACTACGAGCGACCCCTGACCCGCATCGACTCCCGCACCGGCACGCCGTACAACACCTCGGCCCACTTCCTGTGGATCGGGGAGCGCACGCGCGATCTCGACGGTGCGCACGTCGACTACTTCTCGAAGATCCGCAACCCCATCGGTGTGAAGCTCGGTCCTTCGACGACGCCCGAGACCGCGCTGGCGCTCATCGACAAGCTCGACCCCGAGCGGGAGCCCGGCCGCCTCACCTTCATCACGCGGATGGGTGCGGGAAAGATCCGCGACGCACTGCCTCCGCTGCTGGAGGCCGTGAAGGATGCAGGTGCCACGCCGCTGTGGGTTACCGACCCGATGCACGGCAACGGCATCACCACGCCCACCGGATACAAGACGCGTCGCTTCGACGACGTGGTCGACGAGGTGCGCGGCTTCTTCGAGGCGCACCGCGCGACTGGTACGCACCCCGGTGGCATCCACGTCGAGCTCACCGGCGACGACGTGACCGAATGCCTGGGCGGTTCGGAGATGATCGACGAGGCCACTCTGGCGACCCGCTACGAGAGCCTGTGCGATCCGCGCCTGAACCACATGCAGAGCCTGGAGCTCGCCTTCCTCGTTGCCGAGGAGCTCGAGAAGCGCTGAGCCCGAACGCGAGAGCCGCCCTGCATCCGTGCCGGGCGGCTCTCGCGTTTCGTGCGAAGGCAGCGGTGTTCGGGCTGCGGGGTCGAGAGGTCAGAGCGACGGTGTGAGGGTGACGGTGCTGCCCTTCGGGGCCGTCGTGCCGGCCTTCGGGTTACTCGCCTTCACCTTGTAGACGTCCCAGTACTTGAAGCCCAGCGGAAGATTGCCGTCCTCTATACCGGCGTTGACCTCGAAACCGCGTGCTTCCAGCGCCTTCACTGCGTCACGGATGCTCATTCCCACGATGTTCGCCGGGATCTCGACCGGCTCCGGGCCATCGGACACGATCAGCGTCACGGTTTCTC
The DNA here is from genome assembly GCF_028743715.1 of Microbacterium sp. Clip185. Classification (NCBI taxonomy): domain Bacteria; kingdom Bacillati; phylum Actinomycetota; class Actinomycetes; order Micrococcales; family Microbacteriaceae; genus Microbacterium; species Microbacterium sp. Clip185. The sequence continues at coordinate 1,294,966 of NZ_CP117996.1, forward strand.
CGGGCCGCCAGTTCCCCCCGCTGGGGTTGTCGCCGATCGCGATCACGCGTCCCTTGTCGACGCTGTCCGAGTACTGCGTGGGGCGCTCGGAGGATACGTCGAGACCGACACTCTTAAGGGTCTTCTCGGCATCATTCGGGTTCATTCCGGAGACGTCCGGAACCGGGCCGCGCGAGACGGTGAGGCTCGCGCCGTCGCCCTCGTGGAGGGTGCAGCCGTTCGAGCAGTCGACCGCGTCACCGCCGGCGGCGGGGGAGACCGCCGCCGCGACGACTGTGCCGTCGGCCGCGTCGGTGAACACGTACTGCGGGTCGCCGACCGTGACACGCACCTGCTGCAAGGCGGCGGTCGCCGCATCCAGCGTCATGCCGGCCAACGCGCCCACATCGTGCGGCTGAGGGCCTTGAGAGATCACCACCCGAACGAGCGAGTCCTTCTCGACGCGTTCACCGCCTCCGGGCTCGGTGCGGATGACGGCGCCCGCGGCCACATCGAAGCTGTACTCGTCTGCCCGTTCCGCTCGGAGACCCCGGTCGACGATCTCGGCCTGAGCGGCTTCGAAGCTCTGGCCCTCGAGTGCGGGCACGGCGACGAGCGAGCCGGGGCCGGAGCCGAACCACCAGCCGACGCCGCCCGCGAGTGCCGCGAGCAGAACCACCAGGGTCAGCAGCCAGGCGCCCTTCGCCGATCGTCGGCGTGCGCGCTGGCGCAGGAGCGTGGCGTTGTCGACATCTTCGGCGACGGCGGTGGGGCCGGTGCCGCCCAGGGGGAGAGCCTTGGTGAGCTCGCCGGAGTCCAGGCGGTCCTCGATCACGGCGGTGCCCACCGCGAGCGTGCGCGCGACCTGCGGGGCGATGCCGAGCTCGCGCTCGATCTCGCGCAGGCGCTGCAGCATCTGGTCAGCGTCCACGGGGCGGGCATCGGGGGAGCGCTCCGTCGCCCACAGCACCAGCTCGTCGAGCTGCTCCGGTACGGCCGGGTTCTTGACGCTCGGGCGAGGAACGGAGTCGGTCGCGTGCTGGTACGCGATCTGCATGGGCTGCTCGCCCTTGTACGGCTGTTCGCCGGTGAGCATCTCGTAGAGCAGGATGCCGAGCGCGTAGATGTCGCTGCGGGCGTCGGCGCTGCCGCGGGTGACGAGCTCGGGCGCGAGGTAGGCGATCGTGCCGAGCAGCATCTGCCCGCTCGCGGTGTTCGCTGTCGTGGCGCGGGCGAGGCCGAAGTCCCCGATCTTGATGCGCCCGTCCTCGGCGAGGAGCACGTTCTCCGGCTTGACGTCGCGGTGCACGATGCCGGCGCGGTGCGCGGCGGCCAGACCCGACAGCACCGCATCCATGATCGTGATGGTCTGTGGGACCGGGATGCGGCGCTGCTCCTTCATGAGCTCGCGCAACGTGATTCCCGGCAGGTACTCCATGACGAGATACGCCATGTCGCTGTCCTGGCCCTGGTCGAACACGTTCACCACGTGCGGATCGGCGAGCCGCGCGGCCGCGCGTGCCTCCTGGATGAACCGACTCTGGAAGACGGTGTCGTCGCTGAGGTGGCCGTGCATGACCTTGAGTGCCACGCGCCGTTCCAGGCGAAGATCGGTCGCGACATAGACGGTGGCCATGCCGCCGCGCGCGATCCGCGAGCGCACGCGATACCGGCCGTCGACGAGACGGCCGATCAGCGGGTCCGTGCGCTGGCTCGTGCTCACGGTGAGAGTCTACGGAGCGGTCGCTGTGAGCTCCGGCAGCGGCTCACCGCTGATCCGGCTCCTTGGGCTCTACCCGAGGGCGGCCAGCCAGGCGAGAGCTGGCTGTTCCCAGCGGGCATAACGATCCGGATACGCCGAGATCTGCACCGCCTGCGCGGCATCCGCGTAGCTCATCGACTCCCAGCCGGGGATATCGAGGAGGCCGCGGGTGCGAGTGCCGTTGGGGTCGGTGGGGCCGCCGAAGAACGCGCGGGTCGCGCGCTCCGCGTCGCGCACCTCCTCCACCGTGCCCCACCCGGTGGAGGGACGCTGCTGGAAGAGGCCCTGAGAATCGCGGTCGCCCCAGTCGAGGTTGCGCAGCCACGACTCTTGCATGGCGGTGCCGAGCGCGATGGCGATGCCGCGATCGGGGACACCCAGTTCGCGGCCGATGCGGATGATGGTGCGTGCGTTCTCGGACTGCTCGGCGTCGAGCTCCAGGCCGGTCGCCCCCACGGTGGCCGGTGACGGCGCCGGCGCGGCCGCGGGAGCCGCCGCGCCCGGCACGGTGATCGTCTGGCCCGGGTAGATGATCGAGTCCCAGGTGAGGCCGTTGGCGGCGAGTACCGCTCCCGCCGTCGAGCCGTGGCGCGCCGCGATGCCGCTGATCGTGTCTCCGGCGACCACCGTGTATGAGACACCTGTGGCGGGTGCGGGTGCGGGTGCGGGTGCGGGTGCGGCAGCAGGTGCGGGTGCGGCCGGCGCGACCAGGGTCAGCGTCTGGCCGGGACGGATGATCGAGTTCTCCCACGACAGGCCGTTCCATGCGAGCACATCGGCCGTTGCGAGTGAGTAGCGTGCGGCGATCGCGGCGACCGATTCTCCGGCCGCGACGGTGTGCGTGGCCGGCGGCGTCTCGGCCGGGCGGGGCACACCCTGGCGCGACGGCTGCGCCGTGGAAGCGTGCGCGGGCGCGGCGATCAGTGTGAGCGCGACCGTGCTCACGAGGGCGGAGGCGCCGATGACGGCGCGCGGGTGGCGGGAGACGTCCACGAGCATGGTCGTCCTCTCTTTCACATCCGGGGGTCTCGCCACCCTGACACGCGTGTGTAGCGAGGTCAACGGAAGTGACGGGTGTGACAGATGAGATCTCTCCCATCTTTCCGAGCGCGGGCAGCACGGTGCGCTGCGTGCGGATGAGAACATGGACGGGTGAGTTCCGACACCCCTGTCCCCACCGAATGGCTGGCACTGCCCGATCTGGTCGAGCTGACCGGTGAGTCGCTGAGCCGCGTCCGGCGTCTGCTCGACGAGGGCTATCTCATCGGCTCGCGTCGTGAGGGATCCTTCCGCGTGCCGAGCGTGTTCCTCGTCGACGGCGCTCCGCTGTCGTCGCTGCGCGGCACGATCTTCGCGCTGCGGGATGCGGGGCTGACCGACGAGGAGGCGATCGACTGGCTCCTCGCCTACGAGGACTCGATCGGGCAAGCACCCATCACGTCGCTGCTCCAGGGACGCAAGAGCGAAGTGCGTCGCATCGCACGCGCTCTCGGCTGAGCTCGGTCGGACTCAGGCCCGTCGCTCGGTCGCGGCGCGAGCGAGATCCCGCAGTTCGCTGACCGTCGCGTTCGCCAGGGGAGCGGCGGACAGTGCCCTGTCCGCTTCGCGCACATAGGCGGTGATGAGCTGCTCGACACGGTCGACGGCGCCGCTGTCGATGATCGTGCGCTGCAACGCCGCGATCTGCTGATCGTCGAGATCGGGGTCGCCCAAGAGCTCGTCGAGCGTGCGCCGCGGGCCCGCCCCGAGCGATTCTCGTGCATAGGCGATGAGCACCGTGCGCTTCCCCTCGCGCAGGTCGTCGCCGGACGGTTTGCCGGTCTCTGCCTCATCGCCGAACACGCCGAGCAGGTCGTCGCGCAGCTGGAAGGCCATTCCGACCGGATGCCCGAATCCGCTCAAGGCATCGAGCTGCGCCCCGTCGGCACCGGCCAGGGCCGCGCCGATGCGCAGCGGCTGCTCCACGCTGTAGCGGGCCGACTTCAGCGAGGCCACCCGCAGCGCACGCTCGGCGTGCGTCGCGTCGTCGGCCACGGCGAAGGCGGATTCCTCGGCGATGTCCAGATACTGTCCGATGGTGACGTCGCGCCGCATCCGGGCGTACTCGGCGCGGGCAGCGGCCGCATGATCGGCGAGAGCGAGCCCCTCCTCGAGGAGGTCGTCGCTGAAGGCCACCAGCAGATCGCCGCCGAGCAGTGCCGCCGAACGGCCGAAGGCCGCGGCGTCGCCCGCCCAGGACCGAGCGGTGTGCTGCGCCTGAAGGGCGCGGTGCATGGCGGGGCGTCCCCTGCGGGTGTCCGAGTTGTCGATGAGGTCGTCGTGGACGAGGGCCGCGGCCTGGAAGATCTCGAGCGCCGCTGCCGTCGACACGACGGGCGCGGGCGGCGTCGCTCCGGGCGCGACGCGCTCTGAGACGGCGCGCCAGCCCGTCACGCAGAACCGCGCGCGCAGGCGCTTTCCGCCGGTCACGGTGTCGCGCACGTCTTCGACGAAGGCGAGGGCGTCGGGGCCCATCTCCCGCGCGGCGTGCTGCTGCGATGCGAAGAACGTATCCAGTCGCTGGGAAACCGCTTCGATCGCGTCTGTGGTCCTCGACACGGGCCTAGCCTAGTTCGACAGGCGGCGCGTAGAATCCAAGCATCGCCGTGACCCTAGGGGGACGAATGCCTCTCTCCGAACAAGAGCAGCGCCTGCTCGACGAGATGGAACGCCATCTCATGAGCAATGACGCCGACGTCGTCAGCGCGCCGCAGGGCGGCCGCGCGCTCAGCTACCGCAACATCGTGTACGGCACGATCCTCGTGCTCGTCGGGCTGGGCGGCCTGATCGTCGGACTCTCCACCCAACTGATCGTGGTGGGCGTCATCGGCTTCATCGTCATGCTCGCAGGCGTGATCTTCGCGCTCACCCCCTCGAAGACGGCGCGTCCCACCGCCGCGCCGCGGGCCGGCGGCTCCGCTCCCCGCCCCTCCGCCGGATTCATGGATCGCATGAACGATCGATGGGACCGCCGCCAAGAAGGCCGCTGACCCCCCCCGCTTCCCAAAAGCGCCGACCCTTCGGGGTCGGCGCTTTTTTCGTGTCCGGGGGAGCGCCCGCCCAGATCTGCCGTCGAATGTGTAGTGAAGTGGAGGGAAGTGGAGTAAAGTGGTGAACACCTCACACGTGGGCCGGACGAAGGAGGGGGGATGAGCGAATGCTGCTCGGCACGCACACCCCCAAGCTCGACGACAAAGGGCGCGTCATCCTCCCGGCCAAGTTCCGCGACGACCTCGGCGGTGGCGTCGTGATCACCCGTGGTCAGGACCGCTGCCTCTACGTCTTCGCGACCGAGGAGTTCGAGAAGGTGCACGAGCGGATCCGCGAGGCGCCGCTCACCAACAAGCAGGCGCGCGATTTCCTGCGCATGTTCCTCTCGGGCGCGAGTGCCGAGAAGCCGGACGGGCAGAACCGCATCACCATCCCGCCGGCGCTTCGCACCTACGCCGGCCTCGAGCGTGAGCTCGTCGTCACCGGTGTCGGAGCGCACGCGGAGATCTGGGACGCCGAGGCGTGGAACTCCTACGCGGAAAGCAATGAAGAGACGTACTCCGAGATGGAGCAGGAGGTGATCCCGGGCCTGTTCTGAGCCCTCGACCCTGATTCCCAGCCGCTCGAGCCCTGACGCACTTCCCCGGTGTCAGGTCGGAGCGGATGGGGATCAGGATCAAGGGACCCGGCCCCGCATCATGGACTTCCGCGACATCCACACCCCGGTCCTGCTCGAGCGCTGCGTCGAGCTGCTGACGCCCGCCCTCGATCACGAGGGCGCTGTCTTCGTCGACGCCACGCTCGGCATGGGCGGCCACAGCGAAGCCTTCCTCGAGAGATTCAGCGGCCTTCGGCTGATCGGGCTCGACCGCGACACCGACGCGCTGCGCATCGCGGGGGAGCGGCTGACGCGGTTCGGCGACCGCACGACCCTCGTGCACACGGTGTACGACGGCCTCCGCGACGCCGTCGCTTCGGCGGGTGTCGACCGCATCGACGGCATCCTCTTCGACCTGGGTGTCTCGTCGCTGCAGTTGGATGAGGCCGAGCGCGGTTTCGCCTACGCCAAGGACGCACCGCTGGATATGCGCATGGACCAGTCCGCCGGTGTGACGGCCGCCGATGTCCTGGCCACCTACGGCGAGGGCGATCTCCGCAGGATCTTCGAGCGCTACGGCGAGGAGAAGCTGGCCGCGCGCTACGCACGTGCGATCATCGCCGCACGGCAGAGCGAGCCCATCGTCCGCTCGGGCCGCCTCGTCGAGATCCTCGACGCTGCCACGCCCGCCGCGCTGCGCAACGCGGGGCACCCGGCCAAGCGGGTGTTCCAGGCGCTGCGCATCGAGGTCAACGCGGAACTCGCCGCCCTCGAAAGGGCGCTGCCCGCCGCCCTCGAGCTGCTCTCTGTGGGCGGTCGCATCGTCGTGCTCAGCTACCAGTCACTCGAAGACCGCTTCGTCAAGCGCGAGCTCGCCCGCGCGAGCAGCTCGACGGCCCCCGCTGGTCTGCCCGTCGAGCTTCCCGAGCACGCGCCCCAGTTCCGTCTGCTGGTCAAGGGGGCCGAACTCGCCTCCGACGCCGAGCGCGAATCCAATCCGCGCGCCACCCCGGTACGTCTTCGTGCCGCCGAACGAGTCCGGGAGATCGTATGAGCACCACCACGAGCGCGGCCTGGGCCATCGAGCCTCTCGAGAGCCGGCCTGAGGTCGGGCGTCGGCCGGAGCGCACTCTGCGTCCGGTCGAGGCACCGGCTCGCCGCCGCCGGCCCCGTCTGGTCTACGGCATCATCGCCGTCGCGGGTGCGCTCGCGATCGCGGGCGCACAGATGGTGCTGTCGGTGCTGTCGACGCAGAGCTCCTTCGAGCTCGCGAGCCTCACACAGCAGCAGCGCGATCTGACGGTGCAGAAGCAGATCCTCTACGACCAGGTTGCCGGCCTCAGCTCTCCCCAGTACCTCGCCGCGAACGCGGCGGCCCTGGGCATGGTCATCAACGAGTCGCCGAGCTATCTCCGCCTCAGTGACGGCGCGGTCCTCGGGGCACAGCAGGCGTCGGTCTACACCTCGACGATCGATCCTCTGGGTCGCGGTGCCGTATCGAACGCGCTCATCACCCAGACTCCGCTGGTCACCGCGCCCGACGCGACCATCAACGGTGTGCAGGCGCCGCCGGTGGCCGAGACCGAGACCGGTACGGGGACCGATCCGGCGACACCCCCTGCGCTGACCGACGGACTGCCCACCCCTGACACACACTGAGATCATGACGACGAGAAGCACGCGCACCCCCCGTCGCCGCACCGTCATCGCCCTGGCCGTGGTGCTCGCCGTCCTCGTCGCCTTCGTCGTGCGGCTGGTGGACATCCAGGTGGTCAACGCCGGCGAGCACATCGACGACTCGCTGCGCATCGCAATGGGCGGCAAGACCACTCTGTACGGCACGCGCGGATCGATCGTCGACGAGAACGGCAACGTCCTTGCGGGAAGCATCCTCACCTACGACGCCGAACTCGACCCCAGCAACGTGGGACCGATCGAGCGCACGGACGACGCAGGCAACGAGATCGAGGTCGACTGGCCCACCGTCGCCGGCGAGATCGCCCAGATCACCGGTCAGAGTGCCGAAGACGTGCAGAAGATCGTCGCCGATGCACTCGCGGTGAACCCGAAGTCGCAGTACGCGTCGCTCAAGAACGGGCTCTCGACCGAGAAGTACCAGCAGCTGCTGGATCTGCGCATCCCGTACCTGACGATGCGACCGCATCCGGCCCGCACGTATCCCGACGGCGCCGTCGCCGGCAACCTCGTCGGATTCGTGGGATCCGACGGGAAGCCGCTGGAAGGACTCGAGTCCGCCCAGGATTCGTGCCTGGCACCCACCGAGGGCGAGCGCGTCTTCCAGAAGGGCAAGGACGGCGTCATCATCCCGGGCACCGAGCAGGTGACGCCTGCCGTGGACGGCGGGACGCTCACGTTGACGATCGACCGCGACCTGCAGTACTACCTGCAGCAGCTGATCGCGGAGCAGGCCACGAACCAGGGCGCGCAGCACGGGCAGATCATGGTCGTGGAGGCCAAGACCGGAAAGATCCGCGCTGCGGCGGAGTGGCCGACGGTCGATCCCAACAACGTCTCGGCCACGGCGCCGGAAGACCGCTCCAGCCGTATCTTCCGCGGCACGTTCGAGCCCGGTTCGACATTCAAGGCGCTGTCGGCTGCGACCGTGATCGACACGGGCGCAGCGACGCCGACCTCGACCGTCACCGCCTCCGGGCGCGAGACCTTCCCCAACGGGGCCCGCGTACAGGACGCGATCCCGCACGGGGCGCTGAACTACACGCTGGCGGGCGTGCTCATCGACTCCTCGAACGTGGGTATCTCGAAGTTCGCGGAGATGGTCCCCGCCCAGACGCGATACGACTACCTGCAGAAGTTCGGCATCGGTCAGGTCAGCGGCGTGGGTTTCCCCGGCGAGGCGAAGGGGACGCTGCGTCCCGTCGACGAGTGGGACAACCAGACCTTCTACAACACCTCCTTCGGCCAGGGTGTCGCGACGACCCTGCCGCAGCTCATGGGCGCGTACCAGGCGATCGCGAACGACGGCACGAAGGTGCCGCTGTCCCTGGTCGAATCGTGCACGAAGGCGGACGGCACCGTCCAGGACACGGATGCGGGGGCGAGCACTCAGGTCGTGAGCGCAAGCACGGCGAGCCAGGTGCGAGAGCTGCTCGAGAACGTTGCGGTTCAAGGCGGCAACGCCAAGGCGACGGCCATCAGTGGCTACCGCGTGGGGCTCAAGACCGGAACGGGTGAGATCTCCGACGGCGCCGGCTACAAGAGCGGCGTCTACTTCACGACCATGATCGGCATGGCCCCGGTCGACGACCCGCAGTACATCGTCGCGGTCACCCTCGATCAGCCCACTGCGGTACGCTCGTCTGCGGCCAACGCTGCGGCCTTCCAGAAGGCGATGACCCAGGTCCTGAAGACCTACCGGGTCCTGCCCTCCGACTCGCAGCCCGAGCTGCTGCCGAAGATCGGCTGAGCGGCGCCCTCCAGGACATGATCGCACTCACACTCTCCCGCATCGCCGAGATCCTCGGCGGCACCCTGCTCCCCGCAGGCGCCGATGACGCCGACACCGTCGTATCCGGCGATGTCGACACCGACTCGCGCCAGATGCGCCCCGGCGCCATCTTCGTCGCCAAGCCCGGCGAGACGACAGACGGGCATCTCTTCGTCGATGCGGCCGTCGCCTCGGGCGCTGTCCTCGCCATCGTCGAGCGCCCTGTGGACACCGCGGTGTCCCAGATCGTCGTTCCCGACGCGGTCACGGCCCTCGCCGATCTCGCGCGCGCTGTCGTCGCCGAGGTGCGCGCGGGCGGACGCCTGCGAATCGTCGGGATCACCGGCTCCAACGGCAAGACGACCACCAAGAACCTGCTCGCCCGCATCCTGGAGCCGGAGGGCGACACGGTCGCGCCCCGTGCTTCCTTCAACAACGAGGTCGGCGCGCCGCTGACGATGCTGCGCGTCACCCACGACACGCGCTTCCTGGTGAGCGAGTTCGGTGCCAGCGCCCCGGGCGCGATCGCCCAGCTGGCAGGGCTCGTCGAACCCGACATGGGCGTCGTGCTGATGGTCGGTATGGCCCACGCCGGCGGCTTCGGCGGCATCGAGGCCACGTTCCACGCCAAGAGCGAGCTCGTCAGGGCGTTGCGCCCGGGCGGACTCGCCGTGCTCAACGTCGACGACGCTCGGGTGCGGGCCATGGCGCCCATCGCGGCCGAACAGTCCGTCGACGTGCGCTGGTTCGGCCTCGGTGAGGATGCCGCCGTGCGCGGCACCGATGTCGAAGTCACCGCATCCGGGACCCGCTTCGTCCTCACCGTCGACGGGGAGAGCCGCCCGGTGGCGCTTCGGGTCCTCGGCGCCCACCACGTGATGAACGCCCTCGCTGCGGCAGCGGCCGCCACCGCGCTGGGGGTGGCGATCGACGACGTCGTGACCCGCCTGGAGTCGGTGGAGCTCGCCGAACGCTGGCGTATGCAGCCGCTGGGATCCGACCGTGTGCGCATCATCAACGACGCGTACAACGCGAGTCCCGACTCGATGGTCGCGGCGCTGCGGACGCTGGCGCAGATCACGGGCCCGCAGGAGCGGATGGTCGCGGTCCTCGGGGCCATGAGCGAGCTGGGCGAGTATGCGGGGGAGGAGCACGACCGCATCGGCGAGCTCGCCGTCCGCCTGCGCATCCCGCGCATCGTGATCATCGGGCAGGCTGCGCGGCGCATGTACCTCGCAGCGGTCGCCGAGGGCTCGTGGAGCGACGAGGCCGTGTTCTTCGACGACGACGACGCCGCGTACGCGTACCTCATGGGGGAGCTCCGTGACGGTGATCGTGTGCTCGTGAAGTCGTCCAACTCCGCCGGGCTCCGCTTCCTCGGCGACCGTCTGGGAGAATCGTTCTCGTGAGATCCCTGCTGACAGCCGCCGCGATCTCGCTCGCCTTCACCCTGTTCCTGACGCCGGTCTTCCTGCGGCTGTTCCGTGCATGGGGATGGGGCCAGGTGATCCGCACGCCGGAGAACGAGCACAACCCGAGCCACGGCGCAAAGCGCGGCACGGTCACGATGGGCGGCACGATCTTCATCGTCGGCAGCCTCGTCGGCTACTTCATCGGCACCTACGCGGGCGGCAACCCGCCCACGATCTCCGGGCTGCTCGTCATCTGGATGATGGTCGGCTTCGGCATCGTCGGCTTCATCGACGACTTCATGAAGGTGCGTCGCCAGAACAGCCTCGGACTCTCCGGCTGGCGCAAGATCATCGGCCAGATCCTGGTCGTCGTGCCGTTCGGCATCGTCGGGTTGAGCTTCCCGAACGCCGACGGGCAGACGCCCGCGAGCCCTTTCGTGTCACTCTTCCGCGATATCCCGGTGCTCTCCTTCATGGCGCTGGGCGCCATCGTCGGATGGCTGCTGTACCTCGCGTGGATCGCATTCCTGGGTGTCGCGGCCTCGAACTCGGTCAACGTCGCCGACGGCCTCGACGGCCTCGCCGCCGGCTCCGGGATCTTCGTCACGAGCGCCCTCGCCCTGATCTCCTTCTGGCAGTTCAAGCAGCCCTGCGACCTCGACGCGATCAGTCGAGGCCTGCAGGACGCCTGCTACCAGACGCGCGATCCGTTCGACCTCGCGATCATCGCCGCATCCTTCATCGGCGCCCTCGTCGGCTTCCTGTGGTGGAACGCTCCCAAGGCACGCGTGTTCATGGGTGATGTGGGCTCCATGTCGATCGGCGGCGTGATCGTCGCTCTCGCGATCCTCACCCGCACGGAGATCCTGCTGGCCGTCATCGCCGGCGTCTACGTCATCGCGTCCGGCTCCGTCATCCTCCAGCGGTTCTACTTCAAGCTCACGCGCGGCAAGCGGCTGTTCCTCATGAGCCCGCTGCACCACCATCTCGAGATGCGCGGCTGGCCCGAGATCACGATCGTGGTGCGGATGTGGATCATCGCCGGGCTCCTCGCGCTGACCGGCGTCGGTCTGTTCTATGTGGAATGGCTCGTGCGATCGTGAGCACCGCTCGTCTGGACGGCCTGAACAGCTGGCATGCGGACTGGAAGGGACTGCGGGTCGTCGTGCTCGGCCTGTCGATGACCGGATTCTCCGTCGCCGACACCCTGGCTGAACTCGGTGCCGACGTGCTCGTGGTCAGCGAGAGCGCCGACGAGGAGTACGCCAGGCTGCTGCCGGTCATCGGCGCCGAGCTGTGGACCGGATCCTTGGACACGGTCCCCGACGCGCTGATCGCACACCGCCCCGACCTCGTCGTCGCCTCGCCGGGGTTCGCCCCGCATCATCCCGTCATCTCCTGGACGAGGTCCGAGGGCATCGGGCTCTGGGGGGACCTCGAGCTGGCATGGCGGGTGCGCGACAAGGTGCCGCGACCCGACGGCTCCCCGCACGAGTGGATCCTGGTCACGGGCACCAACGGCAAGACGACGACGACGCGACTGACCGCGACCATGCTGCAGACCGCGGGCTACCGCGTGGCCCCCGTCGGCAACATCGGCGTGCCGGTCCTGGATGCGGTGCGCGACCCCGCCGGCTTCGACGTCCTCGTGGTCGAGGTGTCCAGCCACCAACTCTGGTACCTGTCGTTGCAGACGGGGCCGGAGCCCGTGTCGCCCTGGGCCAGCGTGTGCCTCAACCTCGCCGACGACCACCTGCAATGGCACGGTTCGTTCGCCGCGTACCGCGACGCGAAGGCCGTCGTCTACTCCCACACCCGCACGGCCTGTGTGTACAACAAGGCCGACGAGGCGACGCGGCTGATGGTCGAGGACGCCGACGTCGTGGAGGGCGCGCGCGCCATCGGCTTCGACCTCGGGATGCCGGGGCCCAGCGACCTCGGCGTCGTGGAGGGAATCCTCGTCGATCGGGCGTTCCTCGATGATCGCCGCAACAGCGCCCTCGAGCTCACGACGCTCGAGGAGCTCGCCCGCCAGCAGCTCGCGGCACCCCACATGGTCGCCAACGTGCTCGCGGCCGCGGCGCTGGCCAGGTCGGTGGGCGCGGAGCCGGCGGCCATCCGTGAAGCGCTCGCGACGTTCCGCCTCGATCCGCACCGTATCGAGGTCATCGCCACATCGGCGGGAGTGACCTGGGTCGACGACTCCAAGGCAACGAATCCGCACGCCGCCGCGTCCTCGCTCGCCGCCTACCCCGGCGCCATCTGGATCGTCGGCGGTCAGTTGAAGGGCGTGGACGTCTCGGACCTCGTCGCCACACGCGGCGTGCTGGCGAAGGCCGCCGTCGTGATCGGCGCCGATCGCACCGAGGTACTGGCGGCGTTCGCGCGACACGCGCCCGCGGTTCCCGTCTTCGAGGTCGTTGACACCGAGACTGAAGACGTCATGGCGCAGGTCGTCGAGCTGGCGACGGAGATCGCGCACGACGGGGACGTGGTTCTGCTCGCCCCCGCCGCCGCATCCTTCGATCAGTTCACGTCCTACGCGGACCGCGGAACGCGCTTCGCGAACGCCGTGCGAACGAGGATCGAAAGGGATGCGGGTGGTCGACACGACGAGGACCAGGCCCCTCCCGCAGGAGCCTGAGCCCCCCAAGCGAGGACTGGCCGCACGGGTCTCTCTGGGACGCGTCTTCGCCCCCGTTCCCAGCGAGTTCCTGCTCATCGCGTCGACGGCGCTGATCCTGACCGGTTTCGGTCTCGTGATGGTCCTCTCCGCAACCTCGGCGACCAGTGAGGACGCGGGTGGTGGACCCTACGACGCCGTGATCAAGCAGGGCGTGTTCGCGGTGATCGGCATCCCGCTCATGTTCCTGGCCTCCCGCATGCCCCTGCGGTTCTGGAAGCGTATGGCGTGGCCGGCTCTCATCGGGGCGACGGTCTTCCAGCTGCTCGTGTTCACACCGCTGGGAATCACGAACGACGGCAACCAGAACTGGATCCGCATCGCCGGGCTGCAGGCGCAGCCGTCGGAGTTCCTGAAGGTCACCCTCGCGATCTGGCTGGGGTACATCCTCTATCGCAAGCGAACGCTGCTCGCCGACTGGCGCCACGTCTTCATCCCCGCCGTTCCCGTGGGTATCGCCGTCATCGGCACCGTCATGGCCGGCCACGACCTCGGCACCGCCATCATCCTCGTGCTCATCATGCTCGCCGGTCTGTTCTTCTCGGGTGTGAAGCTGCGGGTCTTCCTTCTCCCGCTCCTGCTCTTCGCCGGCGGCGTCGCGTACTTCGCGATCTCGAGCCCCGACCGCATGCGTCGATACATGAGCTTCCTCTCCAACGACTGCCTCGCCGACTACTACGGCGACTGCTATCAGCCGCTGCACGGCATCTGGGGACTGGCCGGCGGCGGCGTGTTCGGCGTGGGCCTGGGTAACTCGAAAGAGAAGTACAGCTGGCTGCCCGCCGCGGCCAACGACTACATCTTCGCGATCGTCGGCGAGGAGTTGGGGCTGATCGGCTGCATCGTCGTGCTCACCCTCTTCGCGATCTTCGCGGTCGGCGCGTTCCACATCGTCCGCAAGACCGACGACCCGTTCGTGCGGATCGCCGCCGGTGCGATCACGGTCTGGATCATCGGCCAGGCGTTGCTGAACATCGGTGTCGTGCTGCGCCTGCTGCCCGTCTTCGGCGTCCCCTTACCGTTCCTGTCACAGGGCGGAACCTCCCTCATGTCGGTGCTCATAGCCTGCGGTGTGCTGCTCTCGTTCGCGCGCACCATCCCGCACAAGGCACGCTCAGCGGCAGCTCCGGCGACGCGTGGCAGAATCGCCCGGTGACGACGTACCTTCTCGCCGGCGGTGGCACCGCCGGCCATGTGAATCCTTTGCTCGCGGTCGCCGACGGGCTGCGCGAGCGCGAGCCGGACGCGCAGATCCTCGTGCTGGGTACGCGCGAAGGGCTGGAGTCCCGACTGGTGCCGGCGCGCGGATACGAGCTGCTCATCGTCGACAAGGTGCCCTTCCCTCGTCGGCCGAACGGCGCGGCTCTGCGCTTTCCCGCCCGATGGCGCCGCGCGGTGGCGCAGGTGCGCGGCTACATCCGCGAGCGCGGCGCGGACGTCGTGGTCGGATTCGGCGGGTACGCCGCAGCTCCCGCCTACGTCGCCGCCCGCCGCGCGGGCGTTCCGGTCGTGGTGCACGAGGCGAACGCGAAGCCGGGGCTGGCGAACGTGCTCGGCGCCCGGCGAGCCGCCGCCGTGGGAGTCGCCTTCGAGGGGACGCCGTTGCGCCGCTCCGAGGTGGTCGGGATGCCGCTGCGCCGAGAGATCGTGTCGCTGGACACCGCCGCTCTGCGGCCGCAGGCCGCTGCGTCGTTCGGCCTCGACCCCGCTCGCCCGACCCTCCTCGTCTTCGGCGGCTCGCTGGGCGCGCAGCGGCTCAACGACGCGTTCGGTGCCGCCTATGAGGACGTGCTCGCTGCCGGCTGGCAACTGCTGCACATCACGGGTGAGCGGTCGGAGCTCGCCGACCCTGCGGTGCGCGGCTACGTCGTGCGCCGATACATCGATCGGATGGACTACGCCTTCGCGGTCGCCGATGCGATCGTCTCTCGCTCGGGAGCGGCGACGGTCAGCGAGATCAGCGCGCTCGGCATTCCTGCCGTCTACGTGCCATACGCGGTCGGTAACGGCGAGCAGAGTCTGAATGCCGCATCCGCCGTCGCCGCGGGAGCTGCGGTGCTGATCCCCGACGCCGAACTGGATGCCGAGCGCGTGCGTTCCGAGATCCTGCCGCTCATCTCCGACCGGACCCGCATCCAACGGATGCGGGAGGCGTCGGTCGGCGTCGGCACGCGCCGCGGAACAGAGAATGTCATCGCGCTGATCGATCGCGCGCGGGCCTGAGCGCATTCAGCGCGTTGCGCGCAGTGCGTCTGCCACCAGCTGTACGGCATCGTCGTCGGTGATTCCGAGCCCGCGAACCTGGGTGGCGTAGGCTGCCGCCGCGCGCTGAGCCTGGCTTCGCAGAGGGTCCTGCGCGAACGACACGAAGGTCCCCGCCCGGCCTCGCGTCTCGATCACACCGTCCGCCTCGAGCTCCTTGTACGCTCGGGCGACCGTGCCCGGTGCGACACCCAGCTGGTCGGCCAGCGCTCTCACCGTGGGCAGTTTCGCGCCCGCGATGAGCGAACCGGCGGAGACCGCGCCGACGATCTGTGAACGCAACTGCGCATAAGGCGGTTCGGCAAGAGCCTGGTCGACGTTCAGCGAGAGCATGCTCTCCTTCGTAGCGTCGGCGGCGGTCACCGTCAATGCGCACGGGTGCCGTGCGCGCGCCGGAGCCGCGCGGGGACGGGGCGAACGTAGACTTTGACGGTCATGATCAGACCCGACCTGAGCCTTCCCCTGCCCGACGACATCACGGCGGCGCATTTCATCGGCATCGGCGGATCCGGGATGTCCGGACTCGCGAAGATGTTCCTCGAGCGCGGCATCCGCGTGTCCGGTTCGGACCGCTCCGACTCCCGCGCGCTGCGCGAGCTCGCCGCCGCCGGCGCCGAGGTGCATGTCGGCCACGACGCCGCCCACCTGGGGGATGCGGACACCGTGGTGCACACCGGAGCCATCTGGCCGGAGAACCCCGAGTTCGTGACGGCCAAGGAGCGCGGACTCAGCGTCATCCACCGCTCGCAGGCGCTCCACTGGCTCATCGGGTCGCGCCCGCTCGTCGCCGTTGCGGGAGCGCACGGCAAGACGACCTCCACCGGGATGATCGTCACCGCGCTGCAGTCGCTCGGCGCCGACCCGAACTACGTCAACGGCGGTGTCATCGCGCAGTTGGGCACCTCCAGCGGCACCGGCGCCGACGACCTCTTCGTGATCGAGGCGGATGAGTCCGACGGCACGTTCCTGCTCTACGACACTTCGATCGCCCTCATCACGAATGTCGATCCCGACCACCTCGATCACTGGGGGAGCCGCGAAGCCTTCTTCGACGGTTTCGTCCGTTTCGCCGATGAAGCGTCCGATGCCGTCGTCATCTCGGCCGACGATCACGGGGCCCGCGAAGTGCGCGCCCGCATCCGCCACGACAGAGTGCTGACGTTCGGCGCCCACGAGAGCGCGGATGTGCGGGTCACGGACATCGATGCCGCCGCGACGGTGTCGTTCAGCGTGAGATTCGACGGACAGACGCAGCGCGTGTCGCTCTCCGTTCCCGGAGAGCACAACGCCATCAACGCCGCCGGTGCGATCGCCGTCCTCATCGCGCTGGGATACGTCTTCGCCGACGCGGTGACCGCTGTCGCGGGGTTCTCGGGCACGGTGCGCCGGTTCGAGCTGCACGGTGTCGAGCGCGGCGTGAGCGTCTACGACGACTACGCGCATCACCCGACCGAGGTGGCGGCTGCACTGAACGCCGCGCGCACGGTCGTCGGCTCGGGGCGGCTGATCGCGGTTCACCAGCCGCACACCTATTCGCGTACCCAACTGATGTCGGGCGAGTTCGCGCGCGTACTCGAGGAACTCGCCGACCACACGGTCGTCCTGGATGTCTACGGCGCCAGGGAGGATCCGATCCCCGGAGTGACGGGGGAGCTCGTCAGCGACGCGTTCGTCGACGCCGCCCGCGTGCACTACGTCGCCGACTGGCAGGAGGCGGCCGATTACACGGCCGCGGTCGCTCGTGAGGGCGACTTCGTCATCACGCTCGGCTGCGGCAACGTGTACCAGATCATCCCGCAGGTGCTCGGCGCGCTCTCCGCCTCGGCGACGCCCGAGGACTGAAGATGCGCCGCCCCTCGCCGTTGCCGCCGCAGGGCGGGAGACCCGCCGACGCGCCGCTGCGCCCCCGCTCGGTGAAGCCGGCGCGTGAGGAATCGCCGCGGCCGGTTGCGGACGAGGATCTGCAGGAGACGGCGCCCATCGCGCCGCTGTTCGTCCCGCCCGCAGCGCCGGCGACGTCCGACGCCGTGCCGGCGATCGAGGACGATGACGTCGAACCCACCGAGACGACGCCCGTCGGATGGCGCGACGTCTGGCGCGCCGCACGCTCGAGGCGAAAGGCGCTGCGAGCCGAGGTCAGGCGGTTCACGGTCCGCCAACGCCGTCGGCGCATCGTCTGGCTGAGCGTGGCCGCATCCCTGGTGCTCGTCACGATCGCCACGGTCGGCGCCGCCTACAGCCCGTTGTTCGCGGTGCAGCAGATCACCGTGGTCGGCACGTCGCAACTGGCGGCCACCGACGTCGAGGCCGCCCTCGACGGCCAGCGCGGCACGCCCCTCGCCGCGATCGACGCATCCTCGATCAAGGCGGCGCTGGTCGCGTTCCCGCTCGTGGAGAGCTACACGCTCGAAGCACGTCCGCCGCACGAGCTCGTGGTGCGGATCGTGGAGCGGACGCCGATCGGAGTAGTCTCCGGCGCGGCCGGCTACACCCTCGTGGATGCGGCGGGCGTCGCGCTGTCGACCTCGCCGACACCGCCCGCCGGCTACCCGCTGGTCGACGCCGCGGGCGGTGAGGACGGCGTCGCGTTCGCCGCGATCGGCAAGACGATGCGTGCTCTGCCCGCCGATCTGCGCGCCCAGGTGACCCAGGTCGAGGCGAAGACGGCCGACGATGTGACGCTCACCCTGGGCGGCACGAACACGCGCGTCGTATGGGGGAGTGCGGACGAGTCAGCGCTCAAGGCCCTCGTGCTGCAAAAGCTGACGGCGACGCGCCCACCCGACGGCGTGGCGGTCTACGACGTCTCCTCGCCCGAGGTTCCGGTCATCCGCTGACGCCTCCCGCGACGAATCCCACAGGACTTGGGCGACACGCCCGCGCGCCTGCGGGTCGCAGGGCGCGCGGCGCATACCTTCGATTCAGGAATTGCATACCGGGCAATACTTTAACCCTTTACATGAGGTTTAAGGTTCAACGCTCCGGTAGGGACGTCGGTTCAACGAGACGAAAGGGCTGGGATGAGCCAGAACCAGAACTACCTCGCGGTCATCAAGGTCGTCGGGGTAGGTGGCGGCGGAGTCAACGCCGTCAATCGGATGATCGAGCTGGGTCTGCGCGGAGTGGAGTTCATCGCGGTGAACACCGACGCCCAGGCACTGCTGATGAGCGACGCGGACGTCAAGCTGGACGTCGGTCGCGAACTCACGCGCGGTCTCGGAGCGGGAGCGGATCCCGAGGTCGGCCGACGCGCCGCCGAGGATCACGCCGAGGAGATCGAGGAGGCGCTTGCCGGTGCCGACATGGTCTTCGTGACTGCTGGCGAGGGTGGCGGGACCGGCACGGGCGGCGCGCCCGTCGTGGCGCGCATCGCCAAGTCGATCGGCGCCCTGACGATCGGTGTCGTCACGAAGCCGTTCTCCTTCGAGGGTCGTCGACGCCAGAGCCAGGCCGAGGCGGGCGTGGCGAAGCTCAAGGAAGAGGTCGACACCCTCATCGTCGTCCCCAACGACCGTCTGCTGGAGATCAGCGACCGTGGCATCTCGATGATCGAGGCCTTCGCCACGGCGGACCAGGTGCTGCTCGCCGGTGTCCAGGGCATCACCGACCTCATCACGACCCCGGGTCTGATCAACCTCGACTTCGCCGACGTGAAGTCCGTCATGCAGGGAGCAGGTTCCGCCCTCATGGGCATCGGCTCGTCTCGCGGGGCGGACCGCGCCATCAAGGCGGCCGAGCTGGCAGTCGAGTCGCCGCTGCTGGAAGCCTCGATCGAGGGTGCCCACGGTGTGCTCCTGTCCATCCAGGGCGGCTCCAACCTCGGCATCTTCGAGATCAACGACGCGGCGCAGCTCGTCAAGGAGGCCGCGCACCCCGAAGCGAACATCATCTTCGGCACGGTCATCGACGACACGCTCGGTGACGAGGTGCGTGTGACGGTCATCGCGGCAGGATTCGACGGCGGCGAGCCCAGCCCGCGCCTCGAGCCCGTCACCGCGACCCGTCCCGCGGTCAACCCCCTCACCACGCCGGCAGCGCCGGCCGTGGCCGCGGAGGAAGCCGCCGCCACGCCGGTTCCCGCCGCCGAGGAGCCGCCGGCTGTGCCGGTCACCGCGGGAGTCTCTGAGCCGTCGTCGTACGACTCCGCCTTCGGCGACGATGACCTGGACATCCCCGACTTCCTGAAGTAAGCCACAGGCAACGGGCGGGTCGCGGGTATCTGCGGCCCGCCCGTTCCGATTCTCCTGGAGGACGAGTGGACGACACCCTCGCAACGCGTCTGGCATCGATCGACGAGCGCATCGCGGATGCGGCGCGCGCCGCAGGTCGAGACGCGGCCGGCATCACCCGGATCGTGGTCACCAAGTTCCATCCGGCATCGCTCGTGCGGGAGCTCCACGCCCTCGGCGTACGCGAAATGGGGGAGAACCGGCAACAGGAGCTGACGACCAAGCGCGACGCGACGTCCAATCTCGGGGATCTCGTCTGGCACTTCATCGGCCAGGCGCAGACGAACAAGGCCCGCGCCATCCGTGACGCCGCATCCGCGGTGCACACGGTGGATCGCACGCGACTCGCCGACGCGCTGCAGCGCGCGGCCGGCGAGGGCGATCCCGCGCTCGACGTGCTGGTGCAGATCAACCTCACCGAGGATCCCGGGCGCGGGGGAGTCGCCCCGAGCGAGCTCGAGACACTGGTCGAGCACGTGCTCGGCTGCGACACCCTGCGCCTGCGCGGTGTCATGGCGGTGGCGCCTCTGGATGAGGACCCCGCCGCCGCCTTCGCGCGCGTGGCGGACTACGCTGCGCGCGTGCGCAGGCTCGAGCCCGCGGCGAGCTGGATCTCTGCCGGAATGACCGGTGATTTCGCCGAGGCGATCGCCTCAGGCGCGACACACCTGCGGATCGGGTCGGCAATCACGGGTCCGCGCCCGCTACACGGTTAGCCTCGAAGAGGACGAGCAAACGGAGGATGCGATGTCGAACCCGCTGAAGAAGACCATGGTCTACCTGGGCCTCGCTGACGAGGAAGAGGTCTACGAGGAGCAGCCTGCACTGGCGCGCGAGCGCCGCAGCAAGCCCGAGCAGGTCGTCGAGAAAGCCGCGCCCGTGACCCCCATCCACCGCCCCGCGGTCGTCCGTCAGCCGTCCGTCGGCGCGGTGACCGAGATCCTCACGGTGCACCCGAAGCAGTACCGCGATGCCCAGATCATCGCCGAGAACTTCCGCGAGGGCGTGCCGGTCATCATCAACCTGTCGCAGATGAGCGACGCCGACGCGCGCCGTCTCATCGACTTCGCGAGCGGACTGTCGCTGGGCCTCTACGGGCGCATCGAGCGTGTGACGAGCAAGGTCTTCCTGCTCTCGCCGGAGAACGTCGCCGTCTCGGGCGATGGCGCCGTGGCGCAGGCCGACCCCGAAGCGACGCCGTTCGCTGCACAGCAGTAACGCGTCGTGGAGGTCGTCCGCCTCGTCGCCTCGATCGCGAACATCCTGCTGCTGCTCTACCTGCTGGTGCTCTTCGCGCGTTTGGTGCTGGATTACATCCCCATCTTCAACCGTGAATGGCGCCCGCGTGGAGCGGGTCTCGTGGCCGCTGAGCTCGTCTACACGGTCACGGACCCGCCCATCAAGCTGTTCCGTCGTTTCATCCCCCCGCTGCGCGTCGGCCCGATCGCGATCGACTTCGCGTTCACGCTGACGCTGCTGCTCTGTTTCATCCTGCTGTCGGTCACCGGTTCCCTCGCAAGGTGATTCACGGCCGACTATGCTTGGCTGAAGCGGCCCGTCCGCGGGCATCATCCCCCTGAAATCGGCACGCCGCCACGCCCCGAAAGAGGAATCATCATGGCATTGACTCCGGATGACGTCGTCACCAAGCAGTTCCAGCACGTCCGGTTCAAGGAGGGCTTCGACCCGGACGAGGTCGACGACTTCCTCGACGAGATCGTCGTCGAATGGCGCAAGACCATCGCCGAGAACGACGAGCTGAAGGCGAAGATCGCGGCTCTCGAGTCCGGCGCCTCCGCCGCTCCTGCTGCCGCTGAGACCGCCGCCCCCGAGCCCGTCGCCGAGGCGCCCGCTCCGGCACCGGTCCCCGCGCCCGCTCCGGCTCCGGCCGAGGGCGCCGCAGCCACCGCCGGCATTATCGAGCTCGCCCAGCGTCTGCACGACGAGCACGTCGCCGAGGGCAAGGCCCAGCGCGACCAGCTCATCGCCGACGCGCAGGCCCAGGCCGCGACCATCGTCGCGGAGGCCGAGGCCAAGGGCCGCGACGAGATCGCCCGTCAGGAGAAGGAGCGCAAGGCGCTCGAGGCCCGCATCACCGAGCTCCGCCAGTTCGAGCGCGACTACCGCGCCGAGCTGCGCAGCTTCATCGAGGGCAAGCTCCGCGACCTCGAGACCTCGCCCAACGGTTCGTCCAACACGCCGGTCTCGGCCATCGGTCTCTGAGTAAGGCCTTGTCGGACCGACGACCCCTGCGTCAGGCGGCGGCCGGCATCATCATCGCGTCTCTCGCGGTGCTGGTGCTGGCCGCCGACCAGTTTGCGAAGCTCCTCGCGATCGCCGAGCTGCCCCCGGAGCAGCCCGTTCCCGTCATCGGGGACTTCCTGATCTTCTATCTCGTGCGAAATCCCGGGGCGGCATTCTCGCTCGGCGAGGGCGTGACCTGGATCTTCACCATCGCGATGGCGGCCGTGGCCGTGGCCATCGTCGTGATCGCGCGCCGCATCCGCTCGCGGATCTGGGCCGTCGTACTGGGGCTGCTGCTCGGAGGTGTGCTGGGAAATCTGGCCGACCGACTGTTCCGCGAGCCGGGATTCGCGGTCGGCCACGTGATCGACTACATCTCCACGCCGTGGATGATGCCGGCGATCTACAACGTCGCCGACATCTTCATCGTGACGATGATGATCTCCGTCGCGCTGCTGGTGCTCATCGGTCTTCGTTTCGACGGCACCCGGGAGCGTCGCTCGAACGCCGCGGCGGCGGATGCGGACTCGAGCGCGGATGCGACCCCTGCGGGCACCGGGGAGCTGCGCGACCCGCTGTTCCCCACGGCAGACCCCGAGGCCGGCGCGCCACCGGCGGCGGGCGACGGTCGCCGCGAGAGCTGATGGAGACGCGCAGCCTGCCCGTTCCCGACGGGCTCGACGGCGTCCGTGTCGACGCCGCGCTCGCCAAGATGCTCGGCTTCTCCCGAACGTTCGCCGCCGAGATCGCCGACGCGGACGGCGTGGAGCTCGACGGCCGGATCGTCGGACGTTCGGACCGCCTTCGCGCCGGTGGCTGGCTCTCCGTGAGCTGGGAGCCCAAGCGTGAGCCCGAGGTCGTTCCCATGGAGGTGCCGGATCTCGGCATCGTCCATGATGACGACGACATCGTGGTGGTCGACAAGCCCTCCGGTGTGGCGGCTCATCCTTCTCTCGGATGGGAAGGTCCGACCGTGCTCGGCGCGCTGGCCGCCGGCGGATATCGGATCGCGACGACCGGTGCCGCTGAACGACAGGGCGTCGTACATCGACTCGATGTGGGTACCAGCGGGTTGATGGTCGTCGCGAAGACCGAGAGCGCCTACACCGCGCTCAAGCGTGCGTTCAAGGAGCGCGAGGTCGAGAAGATCTACCACACCGTCGTGCAGGGACACCCCGACCCTCTCGCCGGCACGATCGACGCACCGATCGGGCGGCATCCCTCGCACTCGTGGAAGTTCGCGGTGCGCCCGGAGGGCAAGGACTCGGTGACGCACTACGAGACGCTGGAGGCGTTCCCCGGCGCGTCCCTGCTCGAAGTACATCTCGAGACCGGTCGCACTCACCAGATCCGCGTCCACATGGCCGCGCATCGGCACCCGTGCGTCGGCGACCCCCTCTACGGCGCCGATCCGACGATGTCGGCCCGACTCGGCCTCACGCGCCAGTGGCTGCACGCTCGTGAGCTCTCGTTCACGCATCCGCTGACCGGTGAATGGGTCACCTTCACCTCCGAGTACGCGCCGGATCTCGCTGCCGCCCTCGCGATCCTCCGCCGCGACTGACGCGGGGCCAGGAGGTTCACCGAGGCGGGATGGCACGGGGCCGGGGAGCGTGCCACGCTCTGTCCATGACCGATGACACTCTCGTCGCGCGGGCGGGTATCGAGGTGCGTCCCGCGACGGTGTTCGACGACGTCGCCGCCCTCGTCGGCCCGAAGCGTCCCGACGCGACCGTGTGCTGGTGCCTCAGCTACCGCATCCCGGGTGCCCAGAACCGTGCGTTGTCCGGGACCGAGCGCGGAGAGCGGATGCGGCAGCTCACCCTCGAGGAGCCCCAGGGCGTGCTCGCCTACGAGGGCGACGAACCCGTCGGGTGGGCTGCGGTGCACCGCCGGGCGGACACCACGTTCGCGACCAACAGGCGCATCCCGCACGTCGACGACGAGGACGCGTGGAGCGTCTGGTGCATCCGCGTGCGTCCCGGTCACCGAGGTCGGGGCATCTCGCACGCGTTGCTGGCGGGTGCCGTCGCGTTCGCGCGGAGCAACGGAGCCCCGGTGCTGGAGGGCTACCCGGTGGACAATCGCGGTGCGAAGGTCGACCTGACCATGGCCTACGTCGGCACGAAGGCCTTGTTCCAGGATGCGGGGTTCACGCAGGCGGCGGAGACGCGCTCGGTGCTGAACGGCTTTCCCCGCGTCCTCATGCGCCTCCCACTCACCTGAGCGGCCTCGCGCTTCCGCTCGTTCCCCTCACTGAGACAGCATCTCCCGCACGAGATCACGGTAATCACCCGTGATCTCGTCGTGGAAGTGCAGTCTCGCGGGACGAGGAGGGGAGGGCGCGGGCGGGGGAAGGGGAGCGGGTCAGGGTTCGCCGAGGCGGTCCGCCAGCGCGCGGATGTCGGTGCGCGCTGCCAGCAGGGCGTCGGCGAGTGGCCGGTGCGCGGCCTCGAGGGCTGCGGAGTCGCCGTGCGCGGCGGCCAGCGCCAACCCGCCGCGGAGGTTTGTCGCCGACGCTCCGATGCCTGCGGCGGTGACATCGGCCGCGACGGCCAGATCCGACATCAGGTGGCGGTTGCCCACATCCGCCACCTCCCGCAATTCACGCGCCACGGCGAGCGACAGCTCTCCGAGAGCAGCGGATGCGGCGCAGGCGTCCGTCGCCGCGGTGAACACCGTCGGTGAGCGGTCCGGGGAATCGGGAAGCGCGAGCGCGGCGCCGAGTCGTTCCGAGGCCTCGGCGTCCGCCGCGGCCGCCGCCACGAGCCGATCGCCCAGGAGGTCTAGGGCGAGCGCACGTTCGCGGGCGCGGGGGTCGTTGGGGGTGTACGCGCACACCATCGTCCCGAGTGCCGCGCCGACCGCGGCCACGACGCCTCCCGCAGCACCGCCGCCGGGGTTCCCGGTCGGCTGGCGCAGGCCCTGGAGGAACATGCCGACCGTACGGTCGTGCACCGCGTTGGTCGCCATCACCGGCCGCCGGCGAAGCGCGTCGGGCCGTCCTCGAGAGCGGCGGCGACGCGCGCGCGCATCTCGTCGTCCAGGCCTGAGAGGTCCTCGAGCGGATACCAGCCCACCTCGGTCATCTCGCCGTCGGCGGGGTAGGGCTCGCCCTCGAGCCACGCGCACCGGAAGGTGAGGTCGAGGTAGTCCGTCTGATCGCCGTTCGCGTAGACGACGCGCGGGATCTGGTGCACCCAGGCCAGGCGATCCACGCGGATGCGCACTCCCGCCTCCTCCTCGGCCTCGCGTCGCGCGGCATCCGCCGGCTCTTCGTGCGGGTCGACGATCCCCGTGATCGGCGTGAGCGCGCCGTTGTCGCTGCGCCGTCCCAGCAGGATTTTCCCCTCGTGCACGATCACCGCGGTGACGCCGGTGAGGGTGAGCGGATGCGTGCCGACCATGCGGCGCAGTTCGAGGATGAACTCGGGGGTGGCCATGCCGCAACGCTAGCCGAACGGGTCGACCGGGCGCCCGATGTCGGAGGGCTGCGCGTACCCTGGACAGGTGGCAGACTCCTTCGTTCACCTCCATGTGCACAGCGAGTACTCGATGCTCGACGGCGCCGCCAAGATCGGCGCGATGACGCAGGCGGCGTCCGAGTACGGGATGCCGGCGATCGCCGTCACCGACCACGGGAACACCTTCGCGGCGTTCGAGTTCTACCGGGCCGCGCAGGGCGCGGGCGTGAAGCCGATCATCGGCCTCGAGGCGTATGTGACCCCGGGAACCCACCGCAGCGACAAGTCGCGTGTGGCCTGGGGCTCACCCGACCAGAAGAGCGACGACGTGTCGGGCTCGGGCGCGTACACCCACATGACGATGTGGAGTCAGACCACAGAGGGCATGCATAACCTCTTCCGGCTGAGCTCGCTGTCGAGCATGGAGGGGTACTACTTCAAGCCGCGCATGGACCGCGAACTCCTGCAGACCTACGGCAAGGGGCTCATCGCGACGACGGGCTGCCCGTCGGGCGAGGTGCAGACGCGCCTGCGTCTCGGTCAGTACGACGCCGCGCGGGCGGCTGCGGCGGAGTTCCAGGACATCTTCGGCAAGGAGAACTACTTCGCCGAGATCATGGACCACGGGCTCTCCATCGAACGCAGGGTCATGAGCGATCTGATCCGCTTGGCGAAGGATCTCGACATCCCGCTCGTCGCGACGAACGACTCGCACTACACCCACCAGCACGAGGCCGATGCGCACGAGGCTCTGCTGTGCGTGCAGTCGGGCTCCACCCTCGACGACCCCAATCGCTTCAAGTTCGACGGCGACGGCTACTACATCAAGACGGCGCAGGAGATGCGTCAGCTCTTCCGCGACCACCCGGAGGCGTGCGACAACACGCTGCTGATCGCGGAGCGGTGCGAGGTGGAGTTCAACACCTCGGCCAACTACATGCCCCGATTCCCCGTGCCCGACGGCGAGACCGAGGACAGCTGGCTCGTCAAAGAGGTCGAGAAGGGGCTGCACTACCGCTACCCGCAGGGCATCCCCGACAGGGTGCGCAAGCAGGCCGAGTACGAGACCGGCATCATCCTGCAGATGGGCTTCCCGGGGTACTTCCTCGTGGTCGCCGACTTCATCAACTGGGCCAAAGACAACGGCATCCGCGTCGGTCCCGGCCGCGGTTCCGGTGCCGGTTCCATGGTCGCGTACGCGATGAAGATCACCGACCTCGACCCCCTCGAGCACGGTCTCATCTTCGAGCGCTTCCTGAACCCTGATCGCGTGTCCATGCCCGACTTCGACGTCGACTTCGACGACCGCCGCCGCGGCGAGGTGATCGAGTACGTCACCGAGAAGTACGGCTCGGAGCGCGTCGCGCAGATCGTGACGTACGGCACGATCAAGTCCAAGCAGGCGCTGAAGGATGCGGGCCGCGTGCTCGGCTTCCCGTTCTCGATGGGTGAGAAGCTCACCAAGGCCATGCCGCCCGCCGTCATGGGCAAGGACATGGAGCTGGGCGGCATGTTCAACAAGGAGCACCCGCGGTACAAGGAGGCCAGCGAGTTCCGCGCGCTCATCGAGAGCGACCCGGAGGCCAAGACCGTCTTCGACCGCGCGCTGGGCCTGGAGGGTCTGAAGCGGCAATGGGGCGTGCACGCGGCCGGCGTCATCATGTCGTCGGAGCCGCTGCTGGACATCATCCCGATCATGCGCCGCGAGCAGGACGGCCAGATCGTCACACAGTTCGACTACCCGTCGTGCGAGACGCTCGGGTTGATCAAGATGGACTTCCTGGGGCTGCGCAACCTCACGATCATCTCCGACGCGCTCGATAACATCCGCAGCAACCGCGGTGAGGAACTCGACCTCGAGCATCTCGCCCTGGATGACCGACCCGCTTACGATCTGCTGACCCGCGGTGACACGCTCGGGGTGTTCCAGCTCGACGGCGGGCCTATGCGCTCGCTCCTGCGGCTCATGAAGCCCGACAACTTCGAAGACATCTCGGCCGTCATCGCGCTGTACCGCCCGGGGCCGATGGGCGCGAACTCCCACACGAACTACGCTCTGCGCAAGAACGGGCTGCAGCCGATCACCCCGATCCATCCCGAGCTCGAGGAACCTCTGCGAGACATCCTCGACACGACCTACGGCCTGATCATCTATCAGGAGCAGGTCATGGCCATCGCGCAGAAGGTGGCCGGGTTCTCGCTCGGTCAAGCAGACATCCTGCGCCGCGCGATGGGAAAGAAGAAGAAGTCCGAGCTCGACAAGCAGTACGAGGGCTTCTCGGGCGGGATGAAGGAACGCGGCTTCGGCGACGCCGCGATCAAGGCGCTGTGGGACATCCTGCTGCCCTTCTCCGACTACGCCTTCAACAAGGCGCACTCCGCGGCCTACGGGCTCGTCTCCTACTGGACCGCGTACTTGAAGGCGCACTATCCCGCCGAGTACATGGCGGCGCTGCTGACCAGCGTCGGCGACTCCAAAGACAAGATGGCGATCTACCTGAACGAGTGCCGTCGCATGGGCATCCGGGTTCTGCCGCCGGATGTGGGGGAGTCGATCAACTTCTTCGCGGCCGTCGGCGACGACATCCGCTTCGGCCTCGGAGCCGTGCGCAACGTCGGGTCGAACGTCGTGGACGGCATCGTCACCTCGCGCGAGAAGGAAGGATTTACCTCCTTCCACGACTTCCTCGCGAAGGTTCCGATGCATGTCGCGAACAAGCGAACCGTCGAATCGCTCATCAAAGCCGGCGCGTTCGACTCCATGGGTCACACCCGCCGCGCGCTGCTGGAGATCCACGAGGACGCGACCGAACAGGCCGTGCTCGACAAGCGCCGCGAGGCCAACGGCGAGGTCGGATTCGACTTCGACAGCCTGTGGGGCGATGACGAGCCGCAGCAGGTCTCGAAGGTCCCGGATCGCCCGGAGTGGACCAAGAAGGACAAGCTGGCCTTCGAACGGGAGATGCTCGGGCTGTACGTCTCCGACCATCCGCTCGCGGGGCTGGAGATCCCGCTCGCGAAGCACGCCTCGACCTCGATCCATGACCTGCTCTCCTCGGAGAGCGTGCAGGACGGCGATCAGGTCACGGTGGCGGGCCTGGTCACCAGCGTCCAGCATCGTGTGGCGAAGCAGAGCGGCAATCCGTACGGCATGATCACGGTCGAGGACTTCAACGGTGAGGTCACCGTGATGTTCATGGGCCGCACGTACACCGAGTTCCAATCGGTGCTGCAAGCGGATTCGATCCTCGTCGTGCGCGGACGCGTGTCGCGACGCGACGACGGTCTGAACCTGCATGCCCAGAGCTGCTTCAGCCCGGACCTCGGAGCGGTGGATGCCACGTCGGCCCTCGTCCTGGTGGTTCCGGAGCAGAAGGCGACCCAGTCCGTCGTGGAGGAGCTGGCCGCGGTGCTGCATCGCCATCCGGGCGAGACCGAGGTGACGTTGAAGCTGCACCGGGCGGGCACCGCGAAGGTGTTCGAGGTGCCGCATCCGGTCACGATCAGCGCCGATCTGTTCGGTGACCTCAAGGGCCTGCTCGGCCCCAGTTGCCTGGGATGAGCGCCCTGTGGACGCTATGAGCTCTCATAGCCGCCGCCGTTAGGATCGACTCGCTCTTTCCCCTGCCCGCGCCGAAAGGATGCGACATGACCGATGAGAACCCCGTCGTGACCGGTGACGACGAGTTCGTCGACGCCGTGGAGGACGACCAGCTCGACGAGTTCGAGGACGACGAGGCGACGGTGCCGCCCCAGTACGGCGTCTGGCCGTTCTCGATCCGTGAGGTCGCCCTGCTCGGCATCTGGGCCCTCGCGTTCATCGCGTCGTTCTTCTCGCTGAGCTACTTCGCCCCGCTCTCGGTGTGGACGATGGGCATCGCCTGGGTGCTCACCATCGGGCTGCCCACCGTCGCGGTATTCCTGATCGTGCTGCGCCGGCTCTCGCCTCAGGGCATCCGCCGCGTGGGCTCGCTCGGCATCGATCAGTTCGCCTCCGTCGCCTTCGCCGTCTCGACCGTGGTGTGGGTGCAGATGATCTGGGAGTCCTTCGCGCTCACGGGCCTCGGCAGCTGGGTCCACTGGGTCGAGCTGGTGCTCATGGCCGCCGGGGTCGTCTTCACGGCGATCGCTCCCTTCATCCCCGGACTCAAGGACGACTTCGAGTACCGGACGGAGACCGTCTCCCATCGCGTCGCTCGCGGTGCCCGCCCCGTGTCTCAGCGCCCGGCGCCTGCCCCCGTCGCACACGACGCCTCGGCACCCGGCTCCGCGTACCCGGTGGCACATCAGCCCGAACCGGGCTGGACGCAGGCCACGCCGCCGGCCGACCAGCCTCGAGACGAGGCCGCTGCGCTGTTCGGGGCCACCGACGAGGCGTACGCCGACCCCCACGCTCAGACCGCCGCCTACGACGAGGGATTCGCCTCCGCGGCAGAGCCTGCCACCGAGCAGCTCCCGGTCTCCCAGGCGTTCTGGGCCCTCGTGCCCGAGGAGCGCGAGGTTCTCGACGAGATGGGCGTGCCGATCTTCCGCGTCGATTCGACGGCGTGGGCACTGGTCATCGAGGATCGCGGCGAGGTCTTCGTGGTTCGTCACGAAGACGGTCGTATCGGCTATCTCCACGACGTGTCCGGAGTCACGCGCGGCTGACGCACGCGCGGAGGCGGACGCCCGAGACGGTAGCCTGAAGGGATGCTTCAGACGATCGACCTGCGCGGTCGCACGCTTTCCGCGAGCGAGCTCCTGGCCGCAGTCCCGCGTGCGGAACTGGCGCGCGAAGCGGCTCTGACGGCGGCGGCCCAGATCGTTCATGATGTCGCCGCCCGTGGTGAGCAAGCCCTCCGCGAGCAGGCGGAGCGCTTCGACGGCGTCACGGACCACCCGGTGCGTGTGCCGGCGTCGCACCTCGATGACGCGCTCGCAGAACTCGCTCCCGAGGTGCGCGCGGCGCTCGACGAGGCGATCCTCCGCGTGCGAGCCGCCTCCGCGGCGCAGGTCCCGCCGCCCACCACGACCGAGCTCGCCCCCGGCGCGAAGGTGCATCAGCGATGGCAGCCGGTTCGACGCGTCGGTGTGTACGTGCCCGGCGGCAAGGCGGTGTATCCCTCGAGCGTCGTCATGAACGTCGTGCCCGCCCAGGTGGCGGGCGTGTCGGTCGTCGCGCTCGCGTCGCCTCCCCAGCGGGAGTTCGGCGGACGCATCCACCCCGTGATCCTCGCGGCGGCCAAGTTGCTGGGGGTCGACGAGGTCTATGCGATGGGCGGGGCCGGTGCGATCGGTGCGCTCGCTTACGGCGTGCCCTCGCTCGAGCTCGACCCGGTCGATGTGGTCACCGGGCCCGGCAATAATTTCGTCGCCGCGGCCAAGCGCGCCGTGGCGGGGCTCGTCGGCACGGATGCGGAGGCAGGCGCGACCGAGATCCTCATCGTCGCCGACGACGCCGCGCAGCCCTCGCTCGTGGCCGCCGATCTCATCAGCCAGGCCGAGCACGACGAGCAGGCCTCGGCCGTGCTGGTCACCCCGTCCGCTGAGCTCGCCGAGCGGGTGAGTGCCGAGCTGACGATCCGCCAGCCGCGCACCCGGCATGCCGAGCGCGTCGCCGCCGCGCTGTCGGGCCCGCAGTCGGCGATCGTGCTCGTCGACGACGTGGACCAGGCGATCGCCTTCAGCAACGCATACGCCCCCGAGCACCTCGAGATCCACCTGTCCGATCCGCGTGTGGACGAGTTCGTCAACGCCGGCGCCGTGTTCGTGGGAGACCACGCGCCGGTCAGCCTCGGCGACTACCTCGCCGGCAGCAACCACGTCCTGCCCACGGGCGGCCAGGCGCGGTATGCGGCGGGGCTGTCCGCCTCGACGTTCCTGCGCCCGCAGCAGATCATCGAGTACGACAGGGCCGCTCTCGCCGACGTGCGCGACGCGATCGTCACGCTCGCCCGCGCCGAAGCACTGCCCGCGCACGGCGAGGCCGTCGAGGCCCGTTTCGAGGACTAATCTGGCCTGGTCATGCATTGCCCGTTCTGCCGCCATCCCGATTCCCGCGTCATCGACTCCCGCACGACCGATGACGGACTCAGCATCCGCCGACGTCGTCAGTGCCCCGAGTGCGGCGGGCGTTTCTCGACCGTCGAGACGGCGAGTCTGAACGTCATCAAGCGCTCGGGGGTCATCGAGCCCTTCAGTCGCGACAAGGTCGTCTCCGGGGTGCGCAAGGCATGCCAGGGGCGTCCGGTCACCGACGGTGATCTGGCGCTGCTCGCCCAGCGCGTGGAGGAGATCCTGCGCCGCACCGGCAGTTCGCAGATCGACACCAACGAGATCGGGCTGGCGATCCTCGACCCGCTCCGTGAGCTCGATGAGGTCGCCTACCTTCGGTTCGCGAGCGTCTACCAGGCGTTCGAATCGTTGGAGGACTTCGAGTCGTCGATCGCCCAGCTGCGCGCCGATCACGAGCTGCGCGCCGCCGCCGCGTCGGAACCCACGAACGACTGACGGTGCGGGGGCCCGCGCGAGGCAGCGATAGCCTGGCTGTCGATGTATGACCTCCTCTTTCGCCGCGTCCTGTCCCGCATGGACCCCGAGACGGCGCACCACGCCGCCATGCTCGTCATCCGCGCTCTGGGCGTCCGCCCGCTCACCCCGCTCGCCCGGGCCCTGACACGCCCGGCGCCCCAGAACAGGGTGCGCACGCTCGGGCTGCAGTTCGACTCGCCGTTCGGTGTCGCGGCGGGCTTCGACAAGAACGCTGTCGCCGCCGCCGGGCTTTATGCGCTCGGGTTCGGACACGTCGAGGTCGGCACCGTCACGGCCGTGCCGCAGGAGGGGAACCCTCGCCCGCGGCTGTTCCGGTTGATTCCCGACCGCGCCGTGATCAACCGGATGGGATTCAACAACGCCGGTGCGGATGCGGCGGCAGCGCGACTTCGCCGGCTGCGCCGCCGGCGCCGCAGGCCCGTTCTGGGCGTCAACATCGGCAAGAGCCGCGTCGTCGACGTCGCCGACGCTGTCGACGACTATGTGCGCAGCGCGCGCCTGCTCGCGCCCCTGGCCGACTATCTCGTCGTCAACGTGTCGTCGCCCAACACCCCGGGGCTACGCGGCCTGCAGGAGATCGACACCCTTCGGCCGTTGCTGGAGGCCGTGCGTGCCGCATCCGGTACGACGCCGCTCCTGGTGAAGTTCGCCCCGGATCTCTCCGACGACGGTATCCGCGCCGTGGCACGCCTGGCCGTGGAGCTGGGACTCGACGGTGTCATCGCCACCAACACGACGATCTCGCGGGAAGGGCTTCGGACCGCCCCCGAGATCGTCGAGGCGGCGGGAGCGGGAGGGCTGTCGGGCGCGCCGCTCGGTCCGCGTGCCGTCGAGGCGCTGCGGATCGTGCGCCAGGAGGTTCCGGAGGACTTCTGCGTGATCGCCGCCGGCGGGATCGAGACGGCGCAGGACGTGCAGGAGCGGTTGGATGCGGGCGCGACGCTGACCCAGGGCTACACCGGATTCCTCTATCGAGGGCCGTTCTGGGCGCGGCAGATCAACAGAGGCCTGGCCGCCGCACCCTCCCGCGTTCGCTGACACGAGAAAGCGGCCGGTCCCCAAGGACCGGCCGCTTCGTCGATTCGATCAGGCGGGACGCTGTCCGCGCTTCACCTGGGGCTTGGGTAGGCGCATGAAGCGCATCTGCACCGTCCGCATGGCGCCGTAGAAGCCGAGGCCCTTCTCGACACGGTCCTCGCCGAACTTCGCCCGAGCGGCGCGCTTGACGCGGATCGCGGTGATCACCATGTCGAGCACGGCCACGATGATGAACGCCCACAGCACGAGGTACGCGTACACCTGGATGGCGGGGATGCCGACGAACATGAGCAGGAGCACCGCGACCATGACGGGCATCACGAGCTCGGCGACGTGCCACGTGGAGTCGACCCAGTCTCGGACGAAGCGGCGCTGCGGGCCCTTGTCGCGCGCCTGCAGGTAACGGTCGTCGCCGTTGGCCATGCCGATGCGCGCCTTCTCCTGCCGCTCTCGCAGCTCGGCGCGTGCCCGGGCCTTCGCTTCCTTCGTGTCGGCGACGAGCGGACGCTTTCGCGCCGCTTCCCGCTCGGCGCGGGTGGGCGTCGCCCGCCCCTTGCCGGTCGTCGGAGTGCTCGGCGCGTCGTGCGCGGCGGAGTCGGCGGAGGTCTTGGCCACGATGGTCCTCAAAAGAACGGGGGAGGGGTGCGCCTTAAGATTACCCGCATGACCTCCGAGAATCCCAGGAACGGGGCCGTTCACGAAGCGGCCGCCGCCGGCATCCCCGTCGCCCTCGCCGATCTGGGTGCGCTCGTGCGCATCCCCTCGATCGCGTGGCCCGCTTTCGACCAGGACGCCCTGGTGCGCAGCGCCGAGGCGATCGCCGCCCTCGCCGAGGGGATCGGCATCTTCGATTCCGTGGAGATCGCCCGCTCGGCCGTGCCCGGTACGGACGAAGTGGGTCAGCCCGCGATTCTCGCCACCCGCGCGGCGCGGGAGGGAGCGCCCACCGTGCTCCTGTACGCGCACCACGACGTGCAGCCGCCCGGGGACGATGCTCTCTGGGAGACGCCGCCCTTCGAACCCACCGTGCGCGATGGCCGTCTGTACGGCCGCGGTGCCGCCGACGACAAGGCGGGGGTGATGGCGCACATCGCCGCGCTCCGCGCGATCCACGAGGTGTACGGCGACGACCTGACGCTGGGCATCGCGCTGTTCATCGAGGGCGAGGAGGAGTACGGCTCGCGCTCGTTCGCACAGTTCCTCGCCGACCACCGCGATCAGCTGCGCTCCGACGTGATCGTGGTCGCCGACTCGGGCAACTGGGATGCGGTCACCCCCGCGCTGACGGTCTCGCTGCGCGGCAACGCGCGCTTCACCCTCACCGTGCGCACCCTCGAGCACGCCTCGCACTCGGGGATGTTCGGCGGCGCCGTGCCCGATGCCACGATGGCGGCGATCAAGCTGCTCGCGACGCTCTGGGACGACGACGGGGCCGTGGCCGTCGAAGGCCTGACGGAGCGCGACGCGCCGACACCGGACTACACCGAGCAGACCCTGCGCTCTGAGGCCGGTCTTCCCGCCGGGGCCACCCCGATCGGTCGCGGCACGATCCTGTCGCGCATCTGGAACAAGCCGTCGGTGACGGTGACCGGCATCGACGCGACGAGCGTCGCCGCCGCATCCAACACCCTGGCGCCGGAGATCTCGGTCGTGGTGAGCGCGCGCGTGGCTCCTGGACAGTCCGCACACGAGGCGTATGCCGCGATCGAGGAGCACCTGCGCCGTCACGCCCCATTCGGTGCGGAGCTGACCTTCTCCGACGTCGACCTCGGCGACGGCTTCCTCGTCGACACCGATGGCTGGGCCGTCGAGGTGGCCCGCACGAGTCTCGCCACCGGCTACGGCGTCGACCCGGTCGACGTCGGCGTGGGCGGCTCCATCCCGTTCATCGCCGATCTCGTGGAGCAGTTCCCCGGCGCGCAGATCCTGGTGACAGGAGTGGAGGATCCGCACTCCCGGGCGCACAGCCCGAACGAATCACTGCACCTCGACACCTTCCGTCACGCCGTACTGGCCGAGGCGTCATTGCTGGAGTCGTTGAACGAACGGCGCTGAACCCGCCCTGGACGCGGCTCGGCGGCGTAGAATCGGCGTGATCCGTCCCCTTCGGGCGCCACGCCCGCATCCGACGGCATCGGACCGTACCGAGAAGTACACGAGGAGAGTCATGACCGACACCGCCCTGTCGAACGAAACGACGGCCCGCGCACACGGCGTGGCCCTCACCGACGACGCCGCCGCCAAGGTGAAGAACCTGCTCGAGCAGGAGGGCCGCGACGACCTGCGTCTGCGCGTCGCCGTGCAGCCGGGTGGCTGCAGCGGGCTGATCTACCAGCTCTACTTCGACGAGCGCCTGCTCGAGGGGGACCAGACGGTCGACTTCGACGGTGTCGAGGTCGTCGTGGACGACATGAGCGTTCCGTACCTCGACGGCGCGAAGATCGACTTCAAGGACACGATCTCGGAGCAGGGGTTCACGATCGACAACCCCAACGCAGCCGGGTCCTGCGCCTGCGGCGACAGTTTCCACTGACCCCGCGACACGCCGAGAATCGGCGCGTCCAGGCTCGCTTCTCCGCGATCCGGACGCGCCGATTCGTCGTTCTGGGCTGAACGCGTGGCCTGAATCAGGTGTGAGCTTGCTCTAGACTGAAGGAAGCTTTATTCGTGACCTGGAAAGGTGCACCGTGCCTTCGAAACGTCGAATCCGACTAGCCGTTCTTCCGCTGGGGATCGCGACGGCTGCCATCCTCGCTGGATGCAGCCCGACCCAGCTGCACGGCTTCCTTCCCGGGTTCACCGAAGACGGCCAGGCTGCCACGAACCACACCGACATGGTCGCCGGACTGTGGGTCAACTCCTGGATCGTCCTGCTCGCCGTCGGCGTCATCACGTGGGGTCTGATGCTCTGGGCGATGATCGCCTACCGTCGTCGTCGCGGCCAGACGGGTCTGCCGGTCCAGCTGCGCTACAACATGCCGATCGAGATCTTCTACACGATCGTGCCGCTGATCCTCGTGGTCGGCTTCTTCGCCTTCACCGCGCGCGACCAGGCGACCCTGGAGACCCAGACCGACGACCCCGACGTGTCGATCGTGGCGATCGGCAAGCAGTGGGCGTGGGACTTCCAGTACAACGGCGAAGACGCCTCCGGCGATGACGCCGTCTGGTCCATGGGCATCCAGGCGCAGACCGACGCCGCCGGCAACGTCGACCAGTCGCAGCTGCCGACGCTCTACCTGCCCGTCGACAAGAGCGTCAAGATCAAGCTCGAGTCCCGCGATGTCATCCATTCCTTCTGGATTATCGACTTCCTGTACAAGAAGGACATGTACATCGGCCGTGACAATTACTGGTCGTTCACGCCGACGCGTGAGGGGACGTACGCCGGCAAGTGCGCCGAGCTGTGTGGTGAGTACCACTCGATGATGCTCTTCAACGTCAAGGTCGTCAGCGACGCCGAGTACGAGCAGTACCTCGAAAGCCTGCGCGACAAGGGTCAGACCGGCGACATCCAGGACGCCTACGACCGACTGGGCAACCTGCCGGGCACCGGCGCAACCGCCAAGGGAGACGAGTGATCATGGCGACGACAGCCCCGCTTCAGGAAGCGCCTTCCCGCCCCACGACCCTGCCGCCGCGCCAGGCCGCTCTGCTGAGCTCCTCGCGGATCGAGCAGAAGGGCAACATCATCGTCAAGTGGATCACCTCCACTGACCACAAGACCATCGGGTACATGTACCTGATCGCCTCGTTCCTGTTCTTCCTGCTGGGCGGCGTGATGGCGCTGATCATCCGCGCCGAGCTGTTCGAGCCCGGGATGCAGATCATCCCGACCAAAGAGCAGTACAACCAGCTGTTCACCATGCACGGCACGATCATGCTGCTCATGTTCGCGACCCCGCTGTTCGCGGGCTTCGCGAACGCGATCCTGCCGCTGCAGATCGGTGCGCCGGATGTGGCGTTCCCGCGACTGAACGCGTTCGCCTTCTGGCTGTTCCTGTTCGGTTCCACGATCGCCGTGGCCGGATTCCTCACGCCCGCGGGCGCCGCATCCTTCGGCTGGTTCGCGTATCAGCCGCTCGCGAGCGCCTCCTTCACTCCAGGCGCCGGCGGAAACCTCTGGATGCTGGGTCTGGGTATCTCGGGCTTCGGAACGATCCTGGGTGCGGTCAACTTCATCACCACGATCGTCACGATGCGCGCCCCCGGCATGACCATGTGGCGCATGCCGATCTTCTCGTGGAACACGCTCGTCACGAGCATCCTGATCCTGCTCGCGTTCCCCGTGCTGGCAGCGGCGATCTTCGCCGCTGCCGCGGACCGCGTGCTGGGCGCTCACATCTACGACCCGCACAACGGCGGCGTCCTGCTGTGGCAGCACCTGTTCTGGTTCTTCGGCCACCCTGAGGTCTACATCATCGCGCTGCCGTTCTTCGGCATCGTGTCCGAGATCTTCCCGGTGTTCAGCCGCAAGCCGATCTTCGGATACAAGACCCTCATCTACGCGACCATCGCCATCGCGGTGCTCTCGGTCGCGGTCTGGGCCCACCACATGTACGTGACCGGTGCGGTGCTGCTGCCGTTCTTTGCCTTCATGACGATGCTCATCGCGGTCCCGACCGGTGTGAAGATCTTCAACTGGATCGGAACGATGTGGCGAGGATCGGTGACGTTCGAGACGCCGATGGTGTTCTCGCTCGGCTTCCTGGTGTCGTTCGTCTTCGGTGGCCTGACCGGTGTCATCCTGGCCTCGCCGCCCCTCGACTTCGCACTGAGCGACTCGTACTTCGTCGTCGCGCACTTCCACTACGTCGTCTTCGGAACCGTCGTGTTCGCGATGTTCGCCGGCTTCTACTTCTGGTGGCCGAAGTGGACGGGCAAGATGCTGAACGAGCGTCTGGGATACATCCACTTCTGGATCCTGTTCATCGGCTTCCACATGACCTTCCTCATCCAGCACTGGCTGGGCGTCGACGGCATGGTGCGCCGCTACGCGGACTACTCCTCGGCCGACGGCTGGACCTGGCAGAACCAGGTGTCGACGATCGGCTCGATGATCCTGGCCGCATCGGTGATCCCGTTCCTCCTGAACGTCTGGATCACCGCGCGCACGGCGCCCAAGGTCACCGTCAACGACCCGTGGGGTTACGGCGGCTCGCTGGAGTGGGCCACGAGCTGCCCGCCCCCGCGCCACAACTTCACGTCCATCCCGCGCATCCGCTCCGAGCGTCCCGCCTTCGATCTGAACCACCCCGAGGCCGCCGTGCCGGTGGGCGTGGGACCCGCGAAGGATGCCCCTGACGCCCCGGTCGTCGATGCGGCCGACGGAGAGGTCAAGTAAGTGCGCACCAACATCAACCTCTGGTGGATCCTGGTCGGGTTCTTCGTCTTCATCGACGTCGTCTACACCGGCTGGAACATCCTCGCTCACCCCGATCTCGCCTGGCACAACGCCATCGAGTGGGTCGGATCGGTCGCTCTGCTGTTCGGCGCCTTCATGGCGCTCATGATCGGGTTCTACACGCACCGCGTCTACAAGGCGCAGCAGGGCGAGCTTCCCGAGGACACGCTCACTGCCGACATCGACGACGGTGACCCTGAGCTCGGTGAGTTCAGCCCGTGGTCGTGGTGGCCGCTCGTTCTCGCGGCCTCCGCGGCGGTGGCGGCGATCGGTCTCGCGGTCGGCACCTGGATGCTCCCGATCGGTCTCGGCATCTTCGCCGTGGCGATCGTCGGCTGGGTGTACGAGTACTACCGCGGGTACTTCGCCCACTGATCCGTGCCGATCAGGCTCAACGCGGCCGCCGTCTCAGACATCGGCCGATATCGAACGTCCAACCAGGATGCGGCCTTCACCGCATCCTGGGGTGCCGCCGTCGCCGACGGCGTCGGCGGAGGCCCCTCAGGGGATCTCGCGTCCGCAGCCTTCGTGCACCGGCTCGTGCCCTCGCCTCTGTCGGCGACGGATGCGGAGCAGCTGCTGGTGCAGATCCGCGAAGCGAACTGGGACCTGCGCGCACACGTACAGCGGGATCCCTCGCTTCAGGGCATGGCGACGACCTTCACCGGCGTCTTCGTCGCCCCCGAGGAGCGTCTGCTTCTCGCTCACACGGGTGATTCCCGCGCGTACCTTCTGCGGCACGCTCAGCTGCGCCGGGAGACCAGGGACGACTCTTACGTGCAGGCCCTCGTCGACAGCGGCCTCCTCACGCCGGAGGCCGCGGCATCGCATCCGCGTCGCAACATCATCACGGCGTCGCTCGGCGGCGGTGAGGAAGACGTCGTATCGATCGCAGAGCGCGATACGGTGATCGGCGACCGTTGGCTGTTGTGCAGCGACGGGGTCAGCGACTACCTGGATGACGAGGAGATCGGACTGACGCTGCTTCGCCACCGCGGTGCTTCGGAGGCGGCCGCGGCTCTCGTGGCTCTCGCGCTGGACAGCGGCTCGCGCGACAACGTCACCGCGGTGGTCTGCGACGTCGTCGACGGCGATGTCGCAGGGGAGCCCGCGGTTTTCAGCGGCTCCGCCGGCGAGCTCTTCCAGGAGAACCTGGACATCTCCGCCTGAGCGCGCGCAGGACTCAGGGCGCGACGATCGACAGGAGGGGATCCCGGTGGCGTGGGAGGGGTCCTGAGGCATTCTCGGCGGGATATCCCTCCCGCACCCAATACTCGTATCCGCCGATCATCTCCTTGACCGCATAGCCGGCCTCGATGAATGCCAGCGCGCCCTTCGTGCCCGCATTGCAGCCGGGGCTCCAGCAGTAGACGACGACAGAGGACCCGGTGGGGATGATCTCCGCCGCGCGCTCGGCGATCTCGCGGTACGGAAGATGCACGGCGCCGGAGATGTGGCCCTGATCCCAGGCGGCCGTGCTGCGCACATCCACCAGGATCAGCTGTTCGCCGGCGCGCTGCGCGGCGTACACATCTGAGGCGTCTGTCTCGTTGGCGAGCTTTGCGGAGAAGTAGCTGCGTGCATCCTGCATGATACGACTCTAGGCAGCGTGGCGCCGCACGTCAGCGCTCAGAACCGTCGCACATCGACAGGATCCTGCCGGTCAGCTCAGCAGTCCGCCGATCGTCACGGGACTGTCGACGATGTTGCCGACGATCCCGCGGATGACGTTCTCCCCGGTTTCCTTGCGCAGCCCTGCGTACCAGGCGGCGGTCGTCTCAGGGTCGAAACCATGGGTCTCGGCGGCCCGCTTGCGTGCACGGAGAACGAGGTCGCCCGCGCGGGTCGTGCGGGCCGCCTCGTACCGCCGCAGGGCGTCAGCGACACCCAAGGTCGTCGTCGCGAACACGAGTCCGAGCACGAAGCTGTCCTCGAGGGCCGAACAGGCGCCCTGGCCGATGTCGGGAGCGGTATTGTGCGCGGAGTCCCCGAGCAGGACGACGCGACCGCGCGTCCACGTGTGGAAGGGATCGATGTCCCAGATCTCGACGCGATTGAGCGACGTCGCCGGATCGATCGCATCGAGCAGGATCTGCACCCCCTCCGTCCATCCGGCGAACGCCTCACGCAGCGGCGCGACGCCCTCGCTGCGGTCGTAGGGGAGCCCCGAGGGCTGCGGGACGTCGAAGAAGAAGTAGAAGCGATCGCCGGCGACGGGCATCACCGACACGCGCTTGCCCTCGCCCACGTACGTCGTCCACTGGTCGGTGGGGGAGATGCGGGCATCGACCGGAACGAGGCCGTTGAAGTTCGTGTATCCCGAGTATCGACGTTTCGTGGGCGCACCCAGCACGTAGTCACGGGTGAGTGAGCGCGCCCCGTCTGCGCCGATGACCAGATCAGCCTGTGCGGTGCTGCCGTCCTCGAACGTGACGGTGACCTCGTCGTCCGCCTCGGAGATACCCGTCATCCGCATCCCGAGGTGGATGCGGCCGGCGCCGACCCTGTCCATGAGCAGCGCCTGCAGGTCGGCGCGGGCCACTGGGTAGGCGCGCTGACCGGTTTGCCGGGTGACGGGGTCGAGGCTGAAGCGGCACATCTCGTCGCCGTCGAGCCCGTCGACGTACGCCATGTAGTCCATGCGACCGCCGAGAGCGGCCACCTCGTCGCCGAGGCCGAGCCAGTTGAGCACCTTGACACCGTTGGGCCACAGCGAGAGCGCGGCGCCGACGGGCCGGTTCTCGCGGATCTGGTCGTAGACGTGGACGTCGTGGCCGAGGCGGCCGAGCGCGATCGCCGCGCTCGTACCCCCGATGCCTGCTCCGATGATGATGACTCGCACATCGCCACGCTAGCGAGGCGCTGTCACGGGAATGTTACAGACACCAACATCCAAGAAGTACACGAAGAGAGGGCCCCGATCCGTGGATCGGAGCCCTCTCTTCGTCGTGACGTGACTACTTCTTGTCGTCGTCCGTCTCGGGCTTCTCAGCGCCCTCGAGGAACTTCGGCGCGGGGATCTCGACCTCTGCCTTGTCGTGCAGGGCGACGGTCGGGCGTCCTTCGGCGGCGGCGCGCTGTGCGGCACCTTCGAGCTCGGCCGTCTCCTCGGCGTCGATGTGGTCGATCTCGTGGTGCTGGTGCGCGAGCGCGGCATCCACCTCAGCCTGCGTGACGGGGGTGAGGCGATCCTCGAAGAACCACCGGGAGAGCGATGCGCGCATGTTCTGGTGCCAGGGGATGCGACCCTGAGCGTTGGGACGCACGA
Source organism: Microbacterium sp. Clip185 (assembly GCF_028743715.1). Classification (NCBI taxonomy): domain Bacteria; kingdom Bacillati; phylum Actinomycetota; class Actinomycetes; order Micrococcales; family Microbacteriaceae; genus Microbacterium; species Microbacterium sp. Clip185. The sequence continues at coordinate 1,336,339 of NZ_CP117996.1, forward strand.
CCAGCGGTTCGTTGACCTCGAAGTCGACCAGCTTCCAGCGCTCGTACTCGTCGACGGGCTGGTGCACCTCGATGTACTCGCCGCCGGGCAGGCGCACGATGCGACCCGACTCGTAGCCGTGCAACGCGATCTCACGATCCTTCTTCTGCAGCGCGATGCACAGGCGCTTCGTGACGAAGTAGGCGATGACCGGGCCGACGATGAGCAGAGCCTGCAGCGTGTGGATCACGCCCTCCATCGTCAGGTGGAAGTGGGTCGCGATGATGTCCGACGAAGCGGCTGCCCACAGCACGGCGTAGAACGTGACTCCCGCGGCACCGATGGCGGTACGGGTCGGCGCGTTGCGCGGACGCTGCGCGATGTGGTGCTCGCGCTGGTCGCCTGTGATCCATGCCTCGATGAACGGGTAGATCAGAACGAGGACGATGAACAGGCCCAGGATGCCCAGCGGCAGGAGGATGTTCCACGACCACGTGCGGTCGAGGAAGACGAACTCCAGGTGCGGGGGCACAAGGCGCAGTGCGCCGTCGGCGAAGCCGATGTACCAGTCGGGCTGCGTACCGGCCGACACGGGGGAGGGGTCGTACGGACCGTAGTTCCAGATCGGGTTGATCGTGAACAGAGAGGCGATCAGGACGATCACACCGAAGGTGAGGAAGAAGAAGCCACCCATCTTCGACGCGTACACGGGGACCATCGGGTAGCCCACCACGTTGCTGTTCGTCCGGGCGGGGCCGGCGAACTGGGTGTGCTTGTTGATGATCATCAGTACGAGGTGCAGCGCCAGCAGGGCGATCAAGATCGCCGGGAGCAGCAGGATGTGCAGCGTGTAGAGACGGCCGACGATGTCGGTGCCGGGGAACTCGCCGCCGAAGAGCAGGAACGAGATCCACGTGCCGACGACGGGGATGCCCTTGACCATGCCGTCGATGATGCGCAGACCGTTACCGGAGAGCAGGTCGTCGGGGAGCGAGTAGCCGGTGAAGCCCTCTGCCATCGCGAGGATGAAGAGGATGAAACCGATGACCCAGTTGAGCTCGCGGGGCTTGCGGAACGCGCCGGTGAAGAACACGCGCAGCATGTGCACGCCGATACCGGCGACGAACACGAGCGCCGCCCAGTGGTGGATCTGACGCACCAGCAGGCCGCCGCGCACATCGAACGAGATGTGCAGCGCGGACTCGAGCGCCGCGGACATCGCGATGCCGCGCATCGGCTCGTAGGCGCCGTCGTAGTGCGTCTCGACCATGGAGGCCTGGAAGAAGAACGTCAGGAACGTGCCGGACAGCAGCACGACGACGAAGCTCCACAGCGCGATCTCGCCGAGCATGAACGACCAGTGGTCGGGGAAGATCTTGCGACCGAGCTCCTTGACGAGGCCGGAGAGGCTCGTGCGCTCGTCCAGGTAGTTCGCGGCGGCACCGACGAAGCGGCCGCCGAGGGGCTTGCTGCGCTCAGAGGAGCTCGCAGGCATCGCGGGTTCCGTCGTGACGTTCTCCGTGGGGTGGGTTGCGGTGCTCAATGGCGCTCCCAGAAGCTCGGACCGACGGGCTCGGTGAAGTCACTGCGGGCGATGAGGTAGCCCTCGTCGTCGACCGCGATGGGCAACTGTGGCAGCGGACGCGCGGCCGGGCCGAGGATGACCTTGGCGCCGTCGGAGACGTCGAACTGCGACTGGTGGCAGGGGCAGAGGAGGTGGTGCGTCTGCTGCTCGTAGAGCGCCACCGGGCATCCGACGTGGGTGCAGACCTTGGAGTAGGCGACGATGCCGTCGTACGACCAGTCCTTGCGGTCCTCGGCCTCGATCAGCACGTCCTGCGGCATGCGCATGAGCAGCACGATCGCCTTGGCCTTCTCCTCGAGGTAGCCGTCGTGGTGGCTGAGGGAGGCGAGCTCTTCGGGGATCACGTGGAACGCGGAGCCGAGCGTGACATCCGACGCCTTGATCGGACGACCGCTGGGGTCGTGCGCGAGGCGCATGCCCTTCTTCCACATCGTGTTGCTGAGCAGGTGCACCGGGTCGCCCGCGTAGGGGTTCTCCGGGCTCGACTCGGGTGCGAGCCCGCGGAAGAGGACGACGCCGGGCACGACCGAGGCGACGAGAGCGGCGAACAGCGAGTTGCGGATCATCGCGCGGCGCCCGAATCCGGACTCCTCGTTGGCGACCGTCAACGCCTCCACGACCGCCTCGCGGGTGGTGTCGCGCCCACGAGTCGCGTGACGCGGCTCGATGAACTCCTTGTCGGACATGATCGCCTTCGACCAGTGGATCGCGCCCACGCCGATGGCCAGCAGCGCGAAGGCGATGCCGAGTCCGATGAAGAGGTTGTTGTCGCGGATGGCCGCGATGGAGCCGCTCTCGATGGGGAAGACCATGTAGGCGACGACAGCCCACACGGATGCCGCCACCGACAGGTAGAACAGCGTGTACACGGTGCGGACGGCGCGCTTCATCGCGGCGGGGTCCTTATCGGTCACGCGCTCGCGGTGGGGCGGCAGACCGGGGTTCTTCACCGGGTCGGACACCGTCACGGCGAGCCCGCTGGAGGGCTTCCAGGAAGCCCTCTCGTGCTCGAGCGCGTCGTCCTCGTGTGCCATGGTGCTCCTCGTACGTTCCGTCAGTTCGTCAAAAAGATCAGTTGGACTTCGCGGTGATCCACACCGTGATGGCGATCAGCGTGCCGATGCCGAAGATCCAGATGAACAGGCCCTCCGAGACGGGGCCGAGAGAGCCGAGCGAGAAGCCACCGGGGGATTCGGTCTTCTGCATGTACAGCAGTGCCGAGATGATGTCGCGCTTGTCCTCGGGGGTGAGGTTCATGTCGTTGAACACCGGCATGTTCTGCGGGCCGGTCACCATCGCCGCGTACATGTTCAGCGCGCTGGTCGTGTGCAGGTCGGGGGCGTACTTGCCCTCCGTGAGCGCACCACCGGCGCCGGCCACGTTGTGGCACATGGCGCAGTTGATGCGGAAGAGCTCTGCTCCTGCGGAGACGTCGCCTTCGCCGTCGAGAACCTCCGAGGACGGGTAGGTCGGGCCGGGCGCGATCGACTGGACGAACTTGGCGATCGCCTCGGTCTGCTCGTCGGTGAACTGCACCGGCTTCTGCGGGGCCTGCGGCGCCTGCGCCTGCAGGGGCATGCGACCGGTCGAGACCTGGAAGTGCACGGACAGCTCGCCGACGCCGTAGAGCGACGGGCCGTTCTGCGTGCCCTGAAGGTCCATGCCGTGGCAGGTGGCGCAGTTCGCCTGGAACAGCTTCTTGCCGTCTTCGACGGTGAGCTGGGACGCGGCGGTCTGCGTCTCGGTGGTCGCCGCCATCGCGGCGGATGCTCCGGCGTAGATGCCGCCGGTCATCAGCAGGCCGATGCCGATCAGGGCTGCTGCGGCCAGGGGGCTTCGACGACCGGAGGTGCGCCGCTTCTTCTCACGTGCCATGGTGCTGGGCTCCGGCTTCTTATTTCAGGAAGTAGATGACGAGGAACAGGGCGATCCAGACCACGTCGACGAAGTGCCAGTAGTAGGACACGACGATCGAGGTGGTCATCTCCTTGCGCCCGAAGTTCTTGACCGCGTAGGCGCGGCCGATGACGAGCAGGAACGCGACGAGGCCGCCGGTGACGTGCAGAGCGTGGAAGCCTGTCGTCAGGTAGAAGGCGGATGCGTAGGCGTTGGCCGTGATCGGCATGCCCTCGGTGACGAGCTGCGCGTACTCCCACACCTGACCGGAGACGAAGACGGCTCCCATGAAGAAGGTGAGGAAGAACCACTCGACCATGCCCCAGCGGCGCAGGTTCCAGAACGAGCCGGTGCGGTAGGGCTGGAAGCGCTCGGCGGCGAAGACGCCGAACTGGCAAGCGAAGCTGGACAGGACCAGGACCAGGGTGTTGACGGCTGCGAACGGAACGTTCAGCAGCTCGGTCTCCTGGGCCCACAGGTCGGGCGAGGTGCTGCGGAGGGTGAAGTAGATCGCGAACAGGCCCGCGAAGAACATCACCTCGCTGCCGAGCCAGACGATTGTCCCCACGGCGACCGGATCTGGCCGTTTGACCGAACGGAGGGCCTGGTTATATGTCGCTGGCGTCGTCACGCTCACCATTATGACCGATATTCACGGCCGACTCTTGCACCTCGCGCCCCCGAACGGACCTTGTCGCAGCTTAGGGCGACCTAAGAGAATCGGGCGAGCGGGCCGTGAAGACGCTCGGTATCCGGTGATCGCGCGCCGGAGGCCATTGCCGTCGCGGGACGGGCGCGCTCGGTAGGATCGGGAACCATGTTCCCCGCGCGCACCTGGTCCGACATCCTGACGGAATTGCTCGGGGGTGCCGACCTCAGCGTGTCGGACGCGACATGGGCGATGCAGCAGATCATGGCGGGCGAGGCGACGCCGTCCCAGCTGGCCGGATTCCTCATCGCGCTGCGGGCCAAGGGCGAGACGGTGGACGAGATCGTGGGCTTCCGTGACGCGATCCTCGCGGCGGCCTTGCCGCTGCCCGTGCCCGCCGATGTGCTCGACATCGTGGGGACCGGCGGCGACCGCTTCGGGACGGTGAACATCTCCTCGACGGCGGCCATCGTCGCCGCATCCACGGGTGTGCCGGTCGTCAAGCACGGCAACAAGGCGGCCAGCTCCTCCTCGGGTTCCTCCGATGTGCTGCGTGAGCTCGGCATCGATCTGACCCTCAGCCCGGATGCGGTCGCGGCGACGCTCGAGCGCGCCGGCATCACCTTCGCCTTCGCGGCGGCGTTCCATCCGGGATTCCGACATGCCGGCCCCACGCGCGCCGAGCTCGGCGTCCCCACGGTCTTCAACTTCCTGGGGCCGCTGTGCAACCCCGCGCGCGCCGAGGCGAACGCCGTGGGCGTCGCGCATCTGGACCGCGTGCCGCTGATCACGGGGGTGTTCCGCACCCGCGGTGCGACCGCGCTCGTGTTCCGCGGTGACGACGGGCTGGACGAGCTGACCACGACCGGACACAGCCGGATCTGGGAGATCTCCCGCGGAGACGTGCACGAGCACGACCTGGATCCGCGGGACCTCGGCATCCCTCTCGCCGACATCTCCGAGCTCATCGGCGGCTCGCCCGCCCACAACGCCGAGGTCGTGCGGCGGGTGCTCGCCGGCGAGGCCGGTCCGGTGCGAGACATCGTGCTGCTCAACACGGCGGCCGGTCTCGTCTCGTACCGGCTGTCGCAGGATGCGGCCCAGGTGCAGCGCCCGATCCTCGAGCGCCTCGCCGAGGCGAAGGAAGAGGCTGCGGCAGCGATCGACAGCGGTGCGGCCGAGCGCACGCTCGCCACCTGGGCGGCGACGACGCAGGAGCTCGCGGCGGGCTGAACGACCGGGCCGATATTCACGGCGCCCTGCCTTTCGGCCGCTCACAGCGGACCCGTAGGTTCGAAGCACCACCGTTCGAACCCACCGAGGAGCAAAGATGTCCACCCCCGCCACCGCCGACACCATCGAGGCACCCGCCAAGAAGGTCGGCTTCGTCAAGATCGCCGCAGTCCTGGGAATCCTGGGCGGCGTCGCCCTCATCGTCGTGGGCATCGCCGTCTGGGTCATGGTCTCGTCGCAGCTGCGCGCCGAGAACATCGTCGTCCCCGATGACGCGATGGCCTTCCAGGGGCAGGTCGTCGACGGCCCCTTCACCGCCTACGTGCAGGCCGACATCATCCAGCACCACGCCCTCGAGGCCTCGAACGGTGCCACCTACGCCGAACTCGACCGCGACGACCCGGTGCGCGCCACGATGATGAACGCGTCGTTCCTGCGCGCCTCACTGTTCACCTCGGTCGTTTCCTTCGGCGTCGCCGCGTTCGCGATGGGCATCGGCGTGCTGTCGATCCTGTTCGGCTCGGCCATCTACCGGCTCGCCGCGGTTCCGGTCGTCGTTCGCCGCGCGAACGTCTCCGGCGCCTGATCCGGTCGCGGGTCGGCGTGACGCCCGATCCGACCCGCGTTCATAGACTGGACGGATGAGCCCGCCCGCCCCGCCCCATGCTGGGGGTGCGGGGCGGGCATTTCCTTTCCTCGTCGTCATCGGGCTGCTCGTCGCCGCGTTGAGCCTGCGTGGCCCGATCGTCGCTCCGACGCCGGTGATCCGCCAGATCGAGGACGATCTCGGGATCGGTGCGGCATCCGCCGGGCTGCTGACCACCGCGCCGGTGCTCATGTTCGCGCTTCTCACCCCGATCGCCGCTCTGGTGATCCGTCGGGCCGGTGCCGAGCTGGCGCTGCTCGTGACGTTGACCGGCGTCCTCCTCGGAACTGCGATCCGCGCGCTTCCCGGTTATCCCGCATTGCTGACGGGAATGATCGTCATCGGTGCGGCGATCACGATCGGGAACGTCGTGATCCCCGTCGTCATCCGCCGCGACGTGCCCCCGGATCGCGTCGCGTTCGTCACGGCTTCCTACACCGCGACCCTCAACGCGGGTTCACTGGCGACGTCGCTGCTGACGGCCCCCATCGCCGAGGTCGTGGGCTGGAACCTCGCTCTGGTGGTCTGGTCCGTGCTGACGCTGGCCGGCGTCGCTGTGTGGAGCGTCCACCTCGCGCGGGAGCGCCGGCGTGGCGCGCTGTGGGGCGAACGCTTCTCCGGCGCACCCTCGGCCGCATCCGCCGGGGTGAGCTCCGTCGACGACGTCGCAGCGCTGACGGGGCCGCTCCCCGTCGTCTCCACCAGGGGCGGCGTCTTCCGGCGGCCGGTGGTGTGGCTGCTGCTGGGCGCCTTCTCGCTCCAGGTCACCATCTACTACGCACTCTCGACGTGGCTGCCCTCGATCGGTGCCGACGAGCTGGGGCTCGACCGATCCGGTGCGGGCGCGCTCGCCTCCATCTTCCAGGGGGTGGCGATCGCCGGGTCCTTCCTCGTGCCGGTCCTCGCCCGCTACACCCCGCGCATCGTCGTCCCGCTGACCATCAGCGCGTGCTGGCTGACGCTGACCGTGGGCATGCTGTGCGCTCCCGAGCTCATGTGGGTGTGGCTGTCCTTCGGAGCTCTCGCGCACGCGGGTGGGTTCGTCGCGATCTTCTCCGCCGTCGTCACCGTGGCCCGCACGGATGCGGAGGCGACCACGATCTCCGCCCTCGTGCAGGGCGGCGGCTACGGCATCGGGGCCTTCGGGGCCCCGATCGCGGGTGCCCTGCACGAGGCGACCGGCGGCTGGCAGGGGCCCCTGGTTCTCATGCTGGCCGTCGCGGTCGGTTATGCGGTCGCGATCCTTGCGGCGATGGCCTTCGTGGCGCGCGCGAACGCGGTGCCCAGACCCCACTGATCGGCGAAGGCCGCCGCATCGGGGGAGACCTCCCGGAGGGTCGCGTCGAACGTCGCCAGCTCGAGGTCTCGCACCACGCGGACCACCGTGGGGGCGACGGTCAAGTAGTCGGCGCCGGCCGCGATCTTCGCGCGCACCCCGGCGCTCATTCCTTCTCCTGCCGTCGCCGCGGCGATGATTCCGGCGAGGTCGCCGTGGGCGGTCAGCAGGGTGGCTGCCGTCTTCTCGCCGATGCCCGCCACTCCGGGAAGCCCGTCGGATGCGTCGCCGCGGAGCACGGCGAAGTCGGCGTACTGCTGCGGTGCGACGCCATACTTGGCGCGCACGACATCATCCGTGACGATCTCGAGGTTGCTCATGCCGCGGGCCGTGTAGATCACACGCACCCCGGCCGCGTCGTCGACGAGCTGGAAGAGGTCGCGGTCACCGGTGACGATGTCGACGGGCATCCCCGCATCCGTTGCCAGGGTGCCGATGACGTCGTCCGCCTCGTGCGCGGCGGCACCCACGATCGGGATCCCCAACCGGTCGAGCGACTCGCGGATCAGCGGGATCTGCGCCTCCAGCGGGTCGGGCACCTCCTCGACATCCGGGCCCGCCTCCACCTCGGCGACCACACGATGGGTCTTGTAGCTCGGGATGAGCTGCACGCGCCAGTCAGGGCGCCAATCGTCGTCCCAGCACGCGACGAGGTGGGTCGGCTCGTAGGTGCTGACGAGTTTGGCGATGATGTCGAGCAACCCACGGACGGCGTTGATCGGCTGCCCGTTCGGAGCCTTCACCGAGTCGGGCACGCCGTAGAAGGCGCGGAAGTACAGCGACGCGGTGTCGAGGAGCATGAGGCGGGACACGGGCTCATCCTGCCACGCGCGTCGGCATTCTCGAGCGCCCCTGACACGGGAGGCGGACGTGGGCACACTGGGACGATGGATCCCATCGACGCGCTCCGCGAGATCGCGACGCTGCTCGAGCGCGAGCGGGCATCGCGTTATCGGTCCCAGGCTTTTCGTGCGGCGGCAGAGGCGGTGGCTGCATTGCCGTCGGCGGTGCGGTCCGATCCGGAGACCCTGCGGCGCACGAAGGGGATCGGTAAGAGCTCGCTCGAGGTGATCCTGCAGGCGGCGTCGGGCGCCGTCCCCGACTACCTCGCGGAACTGAGAGACCGCGTTGCGCCGGAGGAGGCGAGCACGCTCTTCGCTCGACTTCGCGGCGATCTTCACGCGCATTCGAACTGGTCCGACGGGCAGGCACCCATCGCTGCGATGGCGGACGCGGCGCGCGCGATGGGTCGCGAGTATGTCGCCCTCACGGATCACTCGCCGCGGCTGCGCGTGGCCAACGGCCTCACGGCGGAACGGCTCGCACAGCAGCTCGAGGAGCTTCCGCGGTACTCCGGCGACGGGTTCACGCTCCTCAGCGGCATCGAGGTCGACATCCTCGAGGACGGGTCACTCGATCAGACACCGGAGATGCTCGCGAGGCTCGACGTCGTGGTGGCAAGCGCCCACTCGAAGCTCCGGATGGCGGGTGGCGAGATGACCGGGAGGATGCTGCATGCCGTGCGCAACGAGCACACAGACGTCCTCGGCCACTGCACCGGGCGCCTCGTGGAGGGCTCGCGCGGGACGCGCCCGCCATCCGATTTCGACGCGGAGCGTGTCTTCGCGGCCTGCGCCGAGCGCGGCGTCGCGGTCGAGATCAACTCCCGACCCGAACGGCAGGACCCACCGGACGAGCTGATCGCCATCGCGCTGGATGCGGGTTGCCTGTTCGCGATCGACAGCGACGCCCACGCGCCGGGACAGCTCTCGCTCCTCGACCATGGCGCTGCGCGGGCCGAGCGCGCGGGTGTGCCAGCGGAGCGGGTCGTCACGACGTGGCCGCTGGACCGGCTCCGGTCCTGGCTGGCACGCGATCGTTGAGCGCGACGCCGTGTAACAGCCCCGACATGTGCCCCGGACAGGATGTCCTCATGCCTCTCGCTTCCTCGATCTCCGCATCCCTGCCCTCCTGGCTCCTGGACGAGCTCGATTCGCTCCCCGAGGTGCTTCCAACCGCGGAGGAGCGGATGGATCTGGTCAACGCCCTCGCCGACCGCAACTGGCGCGAGGGAAGCGGCGGGCCGTTCGCGGCGATCGTGGTCGATTCGGTCACCGGGCGCCTCGTCTCGGCGGGCGTGAACGTCGTGCTCGCCTCGGGTCTCACCTCCCTGCACGCGGAGGTGACGACGCTGAGCCTCGCGCAGACCGCGCTCGGGCGCTGGGACCTGGGCGCGGACGGTGCCGAGCTCGAACTCGTCGTCAACTGGCGTCCGTGCGTCATGTGCTACGGGGCCACGATGTGGAGCGGCGTGCGTTCGCTCGTCGTCGCCGGCGAGGGCCCGCTCCTCGAGGAGCTCACGGGCTTCGACGAAGGACCCGTCGTGGACGACTGGGCCGCCCAGTTCGAGCGCCGCGGCATCAGCGTGACGATCGGCATCCGTCACGACGAGGCCGTCGAGGTATACCGGGCGTACGGGGCGAGCGACTCGATCGTGTACAACGCCCGCGGCGCGGTCGAGTGACCGTTGCGCGATCGTGACCGGCGGCGGGCGGGCGCGCCGCGATACTGACCACATGAAGCTCAGCAGACTCGCGCTCGGTGCCGCCGTCGTCACCGTGTCCCTTCTCATGGCGGGTTGCTCGCCCGCCTCCTCGTCGTCGCCGACCGGGGATGCGACACCGATCGGCGGCGACATCGTCGCGCCTGTCACGATGTCGGCGACCGACCTCCAGGGCGCCAGCGTCGACCTGATCGTGGGTCAGACGCTGAACATCGACACGGGCGACCTCGCGGTGGACAGCTACACCGGCACCGTCGCCGACGGGGTCGTCGCCGAGTTCGTCGCGGGCAAGGATGACGGGAGCGCCACCTTCAACCCCGGTGTGCGCGCGTTGTCGGTGGGGACCACGAGCATCACGATGACGAACAAGGATGGCGGTATCCAGCCTCTCGAGTTCACGGTGGTCGTCACGGCACGCTGAGCCTCTGAGCGATCCGGCGGCCGGAGTCCAGCCCCTCGGCTTCGCAGGGCTCGTCAGGGCACGATGGGCTTGTGAACGAAGAGATCGACCCCGCCGTGTTCACGGACCTGCTGACATCGTTGCGCCGGGACGCGTCGGAGCACCTGAGGGCGCGTGGCGAGGCCATCCGCGACGTGCAGGACGCCCGCAACGATCCAGCCGGAGCCGATGACGAGCACGACCCGGAGGGCGCGACGCTCAGCGATGAGTGGTCTCGTCTGGAGGGGTTGCGGCGCGCGGCGAGTGCCGAGATCGACGAGATCGACGATGCGCTGCGCAGACTGGGCGACGGCACCTTCGGGGTATGCGAGTCGTGTGGACGCGACATCCCGGTGGGTCGACTGCTCGTGCGCCCGACCGCGACGCTGTGCGTGCCGTGCGCCGAGGGGCGCCGCTGAGCATTCCTAGGCGTCTTCGCGTTCCACGAGGCTGTGGTGGATGCGGTGCAGATCCTCCAGCAGAGAGCCGATGAGCACCCAGTGGGCGGACGGCGGACGCGGTATCTGCAGCGGCGTCGTGAGTGCCGGCGGCTCGTCGACGGGCGCCGCCTCCGAACCGCGCGTGCGCTCCAGATCGTGCGCGGCGCGACGCATCTGCTCCGCCAGCGCCCGCACCTGGGGGTCGGTGACGATCTCAGGGGCGTAGTGGTCGTAGACCGCGCGGGTCATGCCGGTGACCTGCGTGACGATCGGGGTGTAGAGATCCAGACGGTCCCGGAGCTCTGCCAGCTCGGTGCGGTGCCGCCGACTGCGCGGATTGAGTGCGAGCGACTCCGCCCCGCCGCCGATCGCGCGCTCCGCCGCATCCCGCATCGGACGCAGGAGCCGCGCCTCGACCATCAACGCCTCCAGCTCGCCCGGGGAACGCTGCGTCTCGAGCGCGTCGGCGAGGCGGTCCAAGGATGCGGCGAGCTCGGCGGACAGCCGATCGGTCGCCTCGCGAGCCGGAGCGATCGCCACCGGGGGGACGATGGCGATGTTGACGACGAAACCGATCGCTGCGCCCAGCAGGGTCTCCAGAATTCGATCGAGCGCATAGTCGGGCGTGGCCGGCCCCAGCGAGAGCACGAGGATGGCGCTGATCGCGATCTGCGTGGAGGCGGTGGGCGACAGGCGCAGCGACCAGGCGACCAGGAGTCCCGCGCACGCGGCGAGCAGCACGACCCACGTGCCGTTGCCGAAGACGAGGCCGAGTGCGGACGCGAGCAGCACGCCGGCGATGACGCCGACGGAGCGCTCGATGGCGCGCGTGAACGACTGATTCAGACTCGGCTGGACCACAAGTACGGCCGCGATCGCCGCGAACACCGGGGGCGGGCCCGGAATGAGCCATTGCGAGAGGAGCCACGCGCCCACGGTCGCGACGGCGGACTTGACGACGAGCAGGAGCGGTGCGCGCTGCGTCGCGCGCACCGTCACCGGGAGCGAGATGCGAGCCATCAGGGCTGGAGCGCACGCAGGGATCGGGCGGCGTCCGCCGGCGGGCACCCGAGGTCATGCGCCGTGAAGGTGAGGTCGTATCCGCCGCTGCGCTCCCGCTGGGCGCGCAGACTCTCGCGTGTATGGCTGTTGTGTGCACCGGCGAGGAGAGCCTCGGTGCGCCGCATCCGGATACCGAGCTCGCCCTTGGCTGTGGTGGCGATCCGATCGACGTCGGCCCACGGCGCGGCCCCCATGCGCGCGACGCGGATCCCGTCAGCGTCCGCTCGCAGCACGGTCGCGTTGCGGAACTGGCCGATCAGCGAGAATCCGCCGCCCAGGCCGAAGATGCCCACCACGGCGACGCCGAGCAGCAGGCTGGGCGTGTTGTCGATGTTGAGGGCGATGATGACCGCGCCCATGGCGGTGATCACGGTGCACAGAGCCGCGAGCACGAGCAGGCGTCCGCGCGGCGTGACGAAGCGGAGGGTGTCGGTGTCGGAGGCCACCCGTTCAGGGTACGTGGCGGCGCGCCGCTTCACCGTGTGAGCAGCTCGTCCGTGCTCGTGCCGCCGATCGTCACCGTCACCCGCGTACCCCACGGGTCGTGCGCCGTGATCGCGTGACCGTCGTCGTCGAACGAGAAGCTCGAGCGACGCAACCTTTCGGTCAGCGCGTCGAGCGCCGAACGATCGGCGACAGCCAGCGCCAGCTCGCCCAGTCCGAGGGTCGCTGCCCGGGGTCCCGCGCCCGCGCTGTTCCAGGTGTTCATCGCGACATGATGGTGATATCCGCCGGCCGATGCGAACAGTGCCGTGGGTATCGCGGTGAACGAGGGCGCGAACCCGAGCGCGTCGACGTAGAACCGGCGCGCGGGAGCGATGTCGCCCACCTGGAGATGGACGTGTCCGACCCGGCCTGGTTCGGCCGACACACGATCGAGACCGTCTTGCGTGAGGTGCGTGCGCAGGTACTCGTTCGGGTCCAGGAACAACGTGTCCATCTGCACCTCCCCGTCGACGTGACGCCAGAGGTCGCGCGACCGGTCGGTGTACAGCTCGATGCCGTTGCCCTCGGGATCCGTGAAGTAGAACGCCTCGCTGACGAGGTGGTCACTCGATCCGGTGAACCGCGCGCGGCCGTCCTGGGCGGTCCGGTAGACGATGGCGGCCAGGGTCGCGGCGTCGTCGAACAGGAACGCGGTATGGAAGAGTCCCGCGGAGCCGGGCGCGGCAAGGGGGAGCTCGGGTGTGTGCGCGAGGCGCACCATGGGGACTCCGCCGCGTCCGAGGACGCGATGGACCTCGTGCCCGCGAGCGCGCTCCTCGATGGGCTCCAGCGCGAGGGCGGAACCGTAGAAGCCGGTCATGTTCTCGAGGTCCCCGACACGAAGGGTCACGGCATCCATGGCCGTGTCGTCGGGCAGGAGTTCCCCGGATAGTGGGGCGGGTGCGCTGTTCATGGTGCTCATTTCTTCGGCTGCTGAAGAGCCCAACATCGGCGCGGCGCCGAATATTGCGTCGGATCGGCGGGCGGGCGAGGATCGTCGGATGGAGAAACAGCCGTGTCCCTGCGGGAGTGGCCGCACTTTCGACGGATGCTGCGGTCCCGCCCTGGCGGGCACGCCCCCGCTGACGGCCGAGGCGCTCATGCGTTCGCGCTACACGGCGTTCGTCCGTCAGGATGCGAGCTACCTCATCGACACCTGGCATCCGGGCACACGGCCGACGGAGCTGACCCTCGACCGTGATGTGCGCTGGCTGGGTCTCTCCGTCCTCGACGCGACGGGCGGCTCACCCGACGATCGCAAGGGCACCGTGGAGTTCCGTGCGGCGTGGCGCGAGGGATCTTCATCGGGTGTGCTGCACGAACGCAGTCGGTTCGTGAAGCAGAGCGCCAGATGGTGGTATCTCGACGGTGTTCTCGATCCGCCCGGGCCCCACTCGGAGCCCGGTGCGTAGGCTGGAAGGACGCTCACGACGCGAAAGGACGCACCATGTCTCGCATCCTCATCATCGGTGGACACGGCAAGATCGCTCTCCTGCTGGCGCCCCTGCTCGCAGCGCGGGGCGACGAGGTCACCTCCGTGGTGCGCAACCCGGATCACGCCGACGACGTGCGCGCGTCGGGGGCGAGCCCGCTTGTCCTGGATGTCGCCGCCGCGGACACCAAGACGCTGTCCGAGGCCTTCGCCGGCTACGACGCCGTCGTCTGGTCGGCGGGCGCCGGCGGCGGTGACGCAGCGCGCACCTACGCAGTCGATCGCGACGCAGCAATCCGCGCCATGGATGCGGCGGAGGTGGCCGGCACCTCGCGCTTCGTGATGGTGTCGTGGATCGGCTCCTCGCCCGATCATGGGATCGACCCCTCCGACTCGTTCTTCCCCTACGCCGACGCGAAGCTGGCGGCCGACGAGCACCTGCGACGCAGTTCTCTCGAGTGGACCGTGCTCGGGCCCGGGACGCTGACCTCGGATGAGGCGACGGGGCACATCACCACCGAGCCGACGGGGCGGGGAGAGGTCTCCCGTGCCGATGTCGCCGCGGTGATCGCCGCGACCCTCGCCGATCCCGTGACCGTTCGACGCACGATCCGCTTCGGAGCGGGCGACACGCCGATCGCCGAGGCGCTGTCCGTCTGAGCGTGGAATGCAACGCGCGCCGCGGGCGTTGACGAGGGCATGACCGCATCCGATCCCGCCGTCGGCGTGCCCGTGGATGTCGTCGTCATCGGAGCCGGTCAGGCGGGACTCTCCGCCGCCTACCACCTGCACCGTCGGGGCTTCCGACCCCTCGATGCACTGGCCCGCGATTCGCGGAGCTTCGTGGTGCTCGACGCCGAATCCGCGCCGGGCGGGGCATGGCAGCACCGGTGGGAGTCGCTGCGGATGGCGACGGTGAACGGCATCCACGAGCTCCCCGGGTTCCCGGTACCGCCGGCGGATCCCGCGTCGTCCAGCCGTGACGTGCTTCCGCCCTACTTCGCCGCGTACGAGGAACGCTTCGATCTGCGGGTGCGCCGCCCCGTGCGCGTCCGGGTTGTCTCGCGTTCCGGCGAGCGGCTGCGGGTCGACACGGATGCGGGAAGCTTCTCGGCGAGGTACGTGATCAACGCCACGGGCACGTGGACGAGGCCCCACTGGCCGGCGGTGCCGGGGCGTGAGAGCTTCCGCGGCACGCAGCTGCATGTGCACGACTACGTCTCTGCCGAGCAGTTCACGGGCAAGCGTGTGGTGATCGTCGGAGCCGGGGTGTCGGGCGTGCAACTGCTCGAGGAGATCTCACGTGTGGCCGACACGTTCTGGGTCACCCGGCGCGAGCCGGAGTGGCGTGACGACGAGTTCGACATCCCCGCGCGCGTTGCGGCGATCGCCGGTGTCGAGCAACGGGTGCGTCAGGGCCTTCCCGCCGGCAGCGTCATCTCGGTCACCGGGATGCACTGGACCCCGTGGGCGCGCGAGGCCGAGCGCCGGGGCGTGCTGGTGCGGCATCCGATGTTCCGTGCCATCGAACCCGACGGCGTACGGATGCCCGACGGCACCCTGGAGCCCGCCGACGTCATCCTCTGGGCGACGGGCTTCCGTCCCGCCCTCGACCACCTCGCCCCGCTTCGACTTCGCACGCCAGCCGGCGGAATCAGGGTCGAGGACTCCCGGGCGCTGGACGAGCCGCGACTGTTCCTCATCGGCTACGGTCCTTCGCAGTCCACGGTCGGGGCCAACCGTGCCGGTCGCTCCGCCGTGCGTCAGCTGCTGGCGGACGGAGTGCTGGAGGCGCCCGAGGTCGCGATCGCCGGATGATGCGTTGCGCTGTGTGTCGCCACGTGCCCTGCCCGAAACATGAAAGTCGTAGCGTCGAAGTATGACCACTCCCGCACCCCTGTCGAACCCGCTCGGCGAGCACGGCGCCGAGCGCGACCGTTTCGCCGGCGCCTCGCTGTCGTCGGATGAGTTCAAGGCACTGTTTCGCGGTCACCCCGGCGGCGTCGCGGTCATCACGGCAGAGGGTCCGGACGGGCCCGTCGCGCTGACGGCCACCTCGGTGTCATCGGTGAGCGCGGAGCCGCCGCTGTTGATCTTCTCCGTCTCCGCCCTGTCGTCGGCCACCCCCGCGATCCTCGCCGCCGACACCGTCGTCGTCCACCTGCTCGACAGTGACGACCTCGATGTTGCCAAGCTCGCATCGACCAGCGGAATCGACCGCTTCGCCGATCCCGAGAGCTGGAGCCGCCTGGTCACCGGGGAACCCGTCTACAACGGTGTTCGGGCATGGGTGCGGTGCGCCATCATCGAGCGGATGAACGCGGGCGGCTCGACCGTCATCGCCGCCCACGCTCTGCAGTCGGGCATCAATCGGGACGTGCAGCCGGGCGAGCACGGCGACGCGCTGGTGTACCACAACCGCTCCTGGCACCGACTCGGCGACCACTCGCGGATCGACTGACCCCTTTCACGACAAGACCCCCGCCTCCTCGGAGGGCGGGGGTCTTCTCGTGTGGTCCGATTTACTCGGCGAGGTGGGCCGAGAGGAACCAGCGGTCCTTCTCGAGACCGGCGCGGATGCCGATGACGATGTCCTGGCTCGTGAGGTCGATCTCGTCGAGGCCGTCGATCGCCGTCTGGACATCGACGATGATCGTGTCGATGTCGGCGACGATGTGGCGGATCATGTCGTCCCACTGCGTGAAGCCGGCGGGCACCGACGAGGGCGCCACCTTCGCAGCGATCGTGGACAGGCGCGCATCCACCGGCAGACCCAGGGCGACGATGCGCTCGGCGGTCTCGTCGGCCCAGCCCTGCGCGTGCTCCACGACGGAGTCCAGGAGCTCGTGGATCGCGATGAAGTTCGCACCGCGCACGTTCCAGTGCGCCTGCTTGCCGGTGACGGCGAGAGCCTGCAGGCCGAGGGTGACGGGGGTGAGGAACTGCGCGGCTCCGGCGGCGACGGTCGGGTCGGCAGCGCTGGCGGGGATGGTCTGGTTCTTCGTCATGACAAAGCCTTCCGTTGGGGCAGTCGCATCTGCTGAATCAAACGCTAGCCAGCCGGAGAAATTCCGCAAGCAAGATGAGGCTGGGCTCACACGATCGGAGATCGCGCCGCAGACGGGATTCCGGGGAACCTGCGGCTAACGTCGGAGGGTGTCAGCCTCAGAACCCGCCCGGACACCGCAGAACCTGGACGAGCCCGCGCGCTTGCGCCGACGCCAGCCGACTGGTGCGTCGCCCGAGCACGCGGAACCCTCGCGCTTCATCCCTCACGTGCAGGGCTTGCGTGCGATCGCTGTGCTGCTGGTCGTGCTGTACCACTTCTGGCCGGGGCGGATCCCCGGTGGCTATGTCGGCGTCGACGTCTTCTTCGTGATCTCGGGCTTCCTGATCACGGGCCATCTGATGCGCGAGCTGACGGCCACCGGAACCGTGCGCCTCGCGCAGTTCTGGGCGCGGCGCGCGCGCCGCCTGCTGCCGGCGTCGCTCCTCGTGCTGCTCTTCTGCGCGATCGTCGCCGCATCCCCGTACCTCATGCCCATCTCGGGGCTGCAACGGGAGGTCAGCGAGATCATCGCGTCGACCTTCTATGTCGAGAACTGGTATCTCGCGCTGACGTCCGCCGACTATCTCGGCAACTCCGGCGAGCCGGCGATGGTGCAGCACTACTGGTCGCTGTCGCTCGAAGAGCAGTTCTATGTGCTCTGGCCGCTCATCATGCTCCTTGCGGCATGGATCGCGGTCCGCTTCTTCGCGGGACGTCGCCGTCGCGCAATCCTGATCGCGCTGGGCGCCGTGAGCGCCGCATCCTTCGTGTTCTGCGTCGTCTTGACCCTCAACGACCCGGCGCCGGCGTACTTCGTCACCTTCGGTCGGATGTGGGAGTTCGGACTCGGCGCCATGGTCGCGCTCGTGCCCGCGCTGCGCGTGCGCAATGCGGCGGCGAGCTTCGTGCTCGGCTGGGCAGGTATCGCAGCCCTCGTCTACACGGCCTTCCGCTTCGACTCCTCGACGCCCTTCCCGGGTTATGCGGCGTTGCTGCCGGCGCTCGGAGCGGCCGCGGTGATCGCGGCCTCGAACTCCGCCCGATGGTGGTACCCGACCCGCGTCCTGTCGATCGCGCCGATGCGCTTCACCGGCGACATCTCCTACTCGCTGTATCTCTGGCACTGGCCGCTGATCATCATCGCGCCGTCCGTGCCCTTCTGGGGGCTGAGCATCTACCACCGCGTCGCACTGCTGGCGATCTGTTTCGTGCTCGCGTGGCTCACCAAGAAGTTCGTCGAGGATCCGGCCCGGTCCTGGCGGGTGCTCACCTCCCGGCGTCCGCGAGTGACGCTGTGGGCATCACTCGCGGCGATGGTTCTGGTCGCCGGCACCGCCGGCGGTGCCTGGGCGTTGAACGCGCCCGCCTACCGCGACGGCGTGGCGCAGCTGGAGCAGTTGCGCACCGATCCGCCTGCCTGCTTCGGTGCCCAGTCCGTGCTCGACCCGGACTGCCAGGGCACGCCCGCATCCGGCACGATCCTCCCGGCGCCGGGATTCGCCGGCGTCGATAAGCCCGCCGACGAGCAGTGCTTCGTGCAGCTAAACGATGCGCGGCCCGTGAGCTGCACCTTCGGCTCCGACGCGCCGGACGCACCCACGGTCGCTCTCATCGGTGACAGCCACGCGTTCCAGCTGCTGTCGACGTTCGAGCGGATGGCTCAGGCGAACGGCTGGCGTCTGGTGACCTTCTTCAAGGGCGCTTGCCCGTGGAACGACACCCCTCTGTCGACGCCGGGCGCCTTCGGCGCGGCGTGCTCCGAGTGGCGCACCGCGGTCGATCAGGCGCTCGTGGATGCGAAGCCGGACGTCGTGTTCACGTCCGCCCTCGCGACGACGCCGTACGCGTCGGACGGGCACGACTCCTCCTACGATGCCGCCGTGGCGGGCTACCGCTCGGCGTGGTCGAAGATGACGGATGCGGGCGTGCCCGTGATCACCGTCGTCGACAACCCGGTGTGGGAGACCGACCCCAACAAGTGCCTGCGCACCCGCGACGCGGCCGCCTGCGACGGGGCGCGGTCCGACGTGCTCGTCGCGAAGGATCCGCTGCGCGAGGCTGCGGAGGGGGCGTCGGGGGTCACGCTTCTCGACTTCACCGATGTGTACTGCGACGACACGACCTGTTTCCCCGTCGTGGGCGGGGCGGACGTCTACCGTGACCAGGACCACCTCACGGTGACTTTCGTCGACACCCTCATGCCGCAGTACACCGAAGCGATCCGCGCCGCGTTGGAGCGTTCCGCCGGTTAGTGTCGGGGCATGACCGTCTCGGAAGCCGCATCCGTGATCGCCCTCGCCGACACCGCGCCGGAGGTGCCGCCATCCGCTTTCGTGGCCGCCGGGGCGCGCCTGATCGGCGGGGTGCGGCTGGGGGAGAACGCGAGCGTTTGGTACAACGCCGTGCTGCGTGCCGACGGCGACACGATCACGGTGGGTGCGCGCAGCAACGTGCAGGACTCGGTGAGCGTGCACGTGGACGGTGGGCATCCCGTGACCATCGGCGAGGATGTCTCGATCGGGCACAACGCCGTGGTGCACGGCTGCACGATCGGCGACGGAAGTCTGATCGGCATGGGCGCCGTCGTGCTCAACGGGGCGCGGATCGGCGCCGGCTGCCTCATCGCCGGGGGAGCGGTAGTGCTGGAGGGGGCGGAGATCCCCGACGGCTCCCTGGTCGCCGGCGTGCCCGGCAAGGTGCGGCGCGCGCTGACGGATGAGGAGCGCGCGGGGCTGGTGCGCAACGCCGCGGCCTACCTGGCTCACAGCGAGCGTCATGCCGCGGCGGGCTGACGACCTGTCCACAGCTGACGCGTGGGGGCGCGGCGGCGTGCGGTGACTCCCTTAGCGTGGAACCCCCTGGTACGCGCAAGGGTTACGGCGGAGTTTTCTCTGCTCGGTTAGCGTGTGCGAGGTCCCCCGCAGCATCTCGAGAATCAGGGCGTCATGGCACAAGCGACACCGGCCGGTTGGTACCCCGATCCCGCAGGCGGTGGCGGGCGGCGCTATTGGGATGGCACCGCGTGGACGTCGAACGTCAGCACCGACATGCCGATGCAGGCCGCGGGCGCCGATCCCACGCAGGTCGCTGCCGTATCCGCTCCCGCATCTGCTCCAGCGCACGCCGCTCCCGCATCCGCGTCGGAGTCCGGCACGCGTTCGCCGCGGAAACGCCGCAGGGGTGTCGTCATCGGGCTCAGTGTGACCGGCGGTGTTGCACTCATCGCGGTCGTCACGCTCGTCGTCGGGATGTTCACCTTCCTCCGTCCGATCGAGGGCGTGCCCGCCGCGCTGCACACCGATGTGTCCGAGCAGTACGACTACACCGACCCCATGCTCGATCTCGACCGTGATCACGAGTTCGTCTTCGACGTCGACTACCTGCTGGAGGACGTCAACGCGGCGAACAGCCCGAAGACCGAACAATCGGGGTACGACGAGGGGCGGGCCGCTCCGGACTGGGCCTTCCAGGTCTATTACGACGCCGCGTTGACGCACGAGGCCGGCGCCACGGTGGTGCAGCCGGCCAGCTCGAAGTCGTACCCGTCGGACGATCGCCGCATCCGCGTCGTGCCCAATGATTCGACCTACGCGCGCTCAGGGGATGGCCAGCGGGACATCTCCGACTCGGCGATCTCGGAGTGGTCTCTGCACGACGAGTACTACCTCGTTCAGCGCGCCGACAGGGAGGGCAACCCGCTCGCGAAGCCGATCGTGACGATGTTCACGGTCAAGCGCGAATTGGCGACCCCCGTCGCAAGCCTCGGCACACCGACGGGCGACGGCAGTCTCGCCCTCAATTGGCAGGCCGTTGACGGCGCGACCGAGTACCTGGTCGTCGCCTCCAAGGCTCAGGTGACCGGACCACGTAGCTACACGCTGCTCGGGTCGACATCCGACACGACGTGGACCAGCGAGTCGGTTGTGACGGAGAGCGGCCTCCAGAACGAGCCATGGCCAGAGCGTCAGAATGACGCACTGAAGGCGTACGAGGGATCGAGCGCTGACGAAGACGGCGCCGGATACCTGCCCGGACCGAACTACGGCACGTCTGGCTGGGACTTCGGCGTCATCGCCACGGACGGCAAGCGCTTCTCGCCGTACCAGAGCTTCGACACGATCGGTCAGGGCGTCGGCGCGCTGCCCTACCAGATCGCGACCGCCACGCTGCGGGGCGAGATCGGTACGTCGGTCCCGAGCGTCGCAGCTCTTCCGAAGACCATCCCGTTCACGTCGCTGGACGGCGCCACGCGCGCCGCTATCACGTACGTGGACGCGTCTAAGGCCCGCCCCTACCGCGAGTGGTACATGGTGCCGATGTTCGCGCGGGGGACGCAGCTGGGCACGTGGACGTATGTGCCGCAGGCGGCGGTGACGGACCTGCAGGCGGAGGCGGATGCCTTCAACGCTGCGGCGCTGGCGGCTGCGCCCCCGACGGGAGCGGCGGGCTTCCAGCTGGTCTCGGCGCCGGTCGATCCCAACATCGAGACGGTGAACACGTACCCCGACGTGGCATATCCGGTGTTCGGCAGCACGGAACTGACGCGGTTCATCGCGGCGCACCTGATCGCGGGGTCGAAGGCGGTCGACATCTCCGCGTTGACCTCCGCGCCCGGGGCCCCGCAGGGTGACGACGCGCTGGATGAGGCTCTCGCTCAGAACCCCTACGCGCTCGGCGTGAAGGGGGCGGCCGTCTACGACAACAAGACGTTGTACGTCACCTACGACGAGGACCACTCCGCAATCGAGGCGCAGCAGGCCGAGATCAAGACGGCGGTGGACGCGGCCGTCGCCGCGGTCACGACGCCGGAGATGTCCGCGCGGGACAAAGCAGTAGCGCTCAACGACTGGCTGACGGCTCACGCCGAGTACGACTATGCGGCGCTCGAGGCGAAGAACGCGACGGGGGTCGAGGTCATCCCCGACGGGTATGAGGATGCGTGGACGGCGGCGGGTGTGCTGCTCAAGCAGACGGGTGTGTGCGCGAGCTACGCTGACGCGTATCACCTGCTCATGCAGGCGGCGGATGTGGACTCCGTCGTCGTCACCGGCACCGTGTACTCCGCCGGTCGGCACGCCTGGAACAAGGTGAACATCGATGGGGCGTGGCTGGCCGTCGACTCCACGTGGAACGACTCGCCGGACGCCAACCGTTTCCTCCTCATCCCCGACTCGGGCTTCCAAGGCAACGCGGCACGCTCCGAGGAGGCGAGCTGGATGGTGGATTCGTTCATCAGCTCGTACGCGACCACGCCGCAGTGACCCAGGACGGATCGGAGCGGAGT
Organism: Microbacterium sp. Clip185; assembly: GCF_028743715.1. Lineage (NCBI taxonomy): Bacteria > Bacillati > Actinomycetota > Actinomycetes > Micrococcales > Microbacteriaceae > Microbacterium > Microbacterium sp. Clip185. Next base: position 1,358,418 of record NZ_CP117996.1, read on the forward strand.
TCCGGGGTCGGCTCGAGCGAGCTTCCCGTGAGGGATCTGCCCGGCTTTGTTCCCGTCGATTGGCGCGAGCATCGCTACGTACAGGTGGACGGCGAAGAGCCTGCGTCACAGGAGTGGCTTGCCGCGTTCCTCGACGATGCGGCAGAGGCTCCGTCGCCCGCATCCGGTGGCTGCATCGACGAGCGGGTGCTTCTTCGAATGCCCGACGGCCAGGTGTTCGCGGGCCTTTCGTATCGCGGTGACATCGAGGGGTGGCGCGCGTGCATAGACGCTTCGGCGCGTGGTCGTCGGTCGTCGGTCCCGCGGATCGACGGAGACGATCTGCTCCTCGAAGACGCCCGACGCTATCGGCTCGACGACTGCGATCGCCTGCGGGTCTGACGGCGGCGCGCTAGAAAGGTGGCGGCTCCGCCGCGTCGCCGTCCGGGTTCTCCGTCGGGTCGTCGAGTGTCTCCATGAACTGCACGGGTGGCGGCGGGTCGTCGATGTAAGTGGCGCCCAGCGGAGAGGTCCACTCGATGACGCCGCCGGGTAACTGTCGGACGCGCCATGCCGTGAACTGCTTCATCGAGTGATGTCGCTGGCACAGACACTGCAGGTTGTCGAGGTGCGTCGGTCCTCCGCATGCCCAGTCGCGCACGTGGTCGATCTCGCATCGGATGGCGGGAACGCGGCATCCGGGGAATCGGCAGTGCCGATCGCGAGCGTGGACGGTGCGCCGTAGCGCGGGTGGCACGCTCCGCCTGTCGACGGCGAGGACCTGCCCGGACGCCGACTCGGTGAGAATGCGGTCCCAACCGGTGCACGAGCCGCCGGCGAGTGCGCGGGCGGTTCCGGCGTCGAGCGGGCCGCTCCCGACCACCTCGCTCACCTCGGCGTCGCTCCCGGTGAGCGCGTCGACGGGGACCACGACCTGCACGTGCGCGCGAATCGCGCCGAGGGTGCCAGGTCCGTCATCATTGCGTGTCGGGTCGGAGCCTGGCTGCGCCGTGAGCAGCATGTCTGCGAGGAGGTCGGCGCGGATCTGATCTGTCGTGCGCGTGTCGCTCGCGAGCAGGAGGTCGCCGGCATCCGGTTCGCCTCCGGCACGGCGAGCCGCGTTCGCCCGCTCCGTAGCCTGCCGGCGAAGAACGATCAGTGCACCGGCCTGACGGGTGAGACGGTCGTAGATCGCGTCGGCAATGACCGCCGGTTGGATGGAGACGATCTCGCTCATGCCGTGGGGGAGCGGCGTCGTGAAGACGCGCCGGCCCTCCCGGGCGGCGGCGTGGCGCTCGGTGAGGGTCGTCGGATGGTGCCGCTCGGCGAGGATCTCTACCCGCGAGCGCGCGCGACCCACGGTCTCGGTCTCGCAGACGGTGAGAGCGCCCTGCTCGAACGCCCTCCGCCGATCGCGGGGGAGGTTCGCTCCGGCGTCGACGATCACGCGTGCGTGGCTCAGTTGGATGCGGCCCGCGGCGAGGGCCGCGTGCGTCAGCGGATAGTCGTCGACGAGCTCGGCCGCCGCGCTCATCTGCCGCTGCAGGGTCCTGTCGGCGAGGCGGGTCGCCGCGCCGATCTCGGACGCGACGGCCCGCTGGGCCATGTCGTGCACGCGCACGTTCGCGCGCGAGCGGGAGGCCAGACGCCGTGCCAGGTGCTCGGCGTCTGCCAGCGCCTGCATACGGCGAGCCTGCGCCGCAGCGATGTCGGCGTCGGCCTTGCGCACCGTATCGACGGCCTCGGCCAGCGCCGCCGCATCCGCGTCGCTGAAGCCGATCATTCCGTCGTCTCCCATGTGCCCACATCTCGTCGAGGCGCGCTCTCGCGCGACCTGCTCAGCCGGGGCACTCGGCGGTTGATTCAGGTCGGAACCAGGTGTTTCCGACCTGATTTCAGTGTGACACGGACCTCGGACATCGCCGGTGCCGGGTGGTGCATTCGGATCGGGTCTGCGAGTGTCGGGAACATGAGTGCGGGACTGATTGCGGCAATGTCCGGATCCGGACTGGCCGTGCTGGCGGTCGCCCTGATCGCCACTTCGATGGTCTTGCGTCGTGGTCGTATTCGAGGCGGGAGTCAGGCGAATCCTGAGTTGTCCCGTGCCCGCGCCGACATCCAGAGCCAGATCGACGCCGGTCGCGCCGGGCACCGGATGTAGCCGGAGCGCGAACAAACGGGTGACCTCGTTTCGTCTCCTCGCTGCGCTCGTCGCTCAACAAACGGTGGTGGGCTATCGGTCGTTGAGCGAGCCGGAGGCGAGTCGAAACGCGATGACCGTCCCCACCGCCTCTCCATACGCGGCTGCGCCGCGCGCGGAGCCTCTGGCGGCGTGGGCCCGATCGTCCCCACCGCCTCTCCACACGCGGCTGCGCCGCGCGCGGAGCCTCTGCGGCGTGGGCCCAATCGAACTACGCAGGCTTCGCCTGCTTTCGATTCCCGGCAGTGCCCAGAAAACGAACGAGGCGACCCGGATAAACCGGGTCGCCTCGTTCGTTCGGAGGGGATGACGGGAATCGAACCCGCGTAATCAGTTTGGAAGACTGAGGCTCTACCATTGAGCTACATCCCCGGAGCGGCATCGGCCGCAACCTCAGCAAGCATAGCTGAGTTCTCAACGTCGATTCGACGCGCGGGCAGCGTCGGCTAGACTTCTCGGGGCCGAATCCGGTGCACGTTCGCGTGCCCGCCCGCCCGGGGCGTAGCTCAGCTTGGTAGAGCGCCCGCTTTGGGAGCGGGAGGCCGCAGGTTCAAATCCTGTCGCCCCGACACGGCCCCCAAGACCCCAGACCTTCAGCCACCGTGCGTTGGCGCGGAACAGAGGAGAACAACAGGCATGGTCACTAGCACCGTCGAGAAGCTCACCCCCACCCGGGTGAAGCTCGAGATCTCGGTCTCGCCCGAGGAGCTCAAGCCCTCGATCGCTCACGCATACGAGCACATCGCTCAGGACGTCCAGATCCCCGGCTTCCGCAAGGGCAAGGTCCCGGCTCCGATCATCGACCAGCGCATCGGACGCGGCGCCGTGCTCGAGCACGCCGTCAACGAGGGCCTCGACGGGTTCTACCGCGCGGCCGTCGCCGAGCAGGGTCTGCGCGTCGTGGGCCGCCCCGAGGCGGACATCGTCGCCCTCCCCGAGGTCAGCGACTTCTCCGGCGACCTGAAGGTCACCGTCGAGGTCGACGTGCGCCCCGACTTCGAGCTGCCCGCCTACGAGGGCCTCGAGATCACGGTTGACGCCGTGGCCACGGATGAAGCGGCCATCGACGCCGAGCTCGACAACCTCCGCGCGCGCTTCGGCACGCTCGTGACCGTTGAGCGTCCCGCCGCGAAGGGCGATTTCGTCGAGCTCGACCTGGTCGCCACGATCGAGGGCAACGAGATCGATCGCGCCGAGGGCGTCTCCTACGAGGTCGGCTCGGGCGAGCTGCTCGAGGGCATCGACGAGGCCATCGAGTCCCTCACCGCCGGTGAGGACACCACCTTCCGCTCGAAGCTGGTCGGCGGCGAGCACGCCGGCGAGGAGGCCGAGGTCTCCGTCAGTGTCAAGGCCGTCAAGGAGCGCGAGCTGCCCGACGCCGACGACGACTTCGCCCAGATGGCGAGCGAGTTCGACACGATCGACGAGCTGCGCGCGAGCCTCTCCGAGCGCGTCGCCCAGCAGTCGACCTTCACCCAGGGTGCCGCTGCGCGCGACAAGCTCGTCGAGGTGCTGCTCGAGAAGGTCGACATCCCCGTGCCGCCGAAGCTGGTCGAGGACGAGGTCCACGCCCACCTCGAGGGCGAGGGTCGTCTCGAGGACGACGTGCACCGCGCCGAGGTCACCGAGGCGAGTGAGAAGCAGTTCCGCACGCAGGTGCTGCTCGACAAGATCGCCGAAGAGGCCGACGTCCAGGTGTCGCAGGACGAGCTCACCCAGTACCTCATCCAGTCGGCCGCGCAGTACGGAATGGCGCCGCAGGACTTCGTGAACGCGCTGCAGCAGGGCAACCAGCTGCCGGCCCTGATCGGTGAGGTGGCCCGCAACAAGGCCCTCGCGATCGCGCTCGGTCGCGTGAGCGTCGTCGACACCGACGGCAAGCCCGTCGACCTCACCGGCTTCATCGCGGTCGAGGACGAGCCGGCCGCCGAAGCCGACGTCGTCGAGGAGGCCGAGGAGATCGCCGACGCCGCTGCGGACGCCGAGGACGAGGCTGCTGCCGAAGAAGCCAAGCCCGCGAAGAAGGCTGCGGCCAAGAAGCCCGCCGCGAAGAAGGCACCGGCCAAGAAGGCCGACGCCGAGTAAGACGCGCCAGTACGAAGGGCGGATGCGGAAGCATCCGCCCTTCGTCGTCCCGGAGGAGAAGAACCATGACCGACTGGCAGACACGCGTCGACGCCGTATGGGACGACGAGTCGCTCAGCGACCAGGCGCGCATAGAAGAGATCGAGCGCCTGGCGGCCGAGCGGGAGGCGGGAGACGCCGTCGCCCTGTTCGAGCGCGCGGGCGCCTACGACTCCGCGGGTCGTGAGACGGAGGCCGAGCCGCTCTATCGGGCGGCGCTGGAAGCGGGACTCGACCCCGATCGGCACACGCGGGCCGTGATCCAGCTCGCGAGCACCATCCGCAACCTCGGCAAGGTCGACGAGAGCCTCGGCCTGCTGGAGAACGAGTACCGCACGGTCGAACCCGGCGGGATGAAGGATGCGGCGGCGGCCTTCTACGCACTCGCGCTGGCGTCGTCGAACCGGGAACGCGAGGGTCTCGCTATCGTGCTCGAAGCGCTGGCTCCGCACCTTCCGCGCTACCAGCGATCGGTGCGCGGATACGCCGCCGAACTCGTTCATGCGTCGGGACGTATGCCGACGGCGAACACGGGCGAGGCCTCTGAACCGCGCCGGTAGATTCGTTCTCACGATCACCGAACAGGAGTGAACATGGCCGACCCCCTTGTCGCGACAAGCGTCTTCGACAGGCTGCTGAAGGACCGCATCATCTGGCTCGGATCCGAGGTGCGGGATGAGAACGCCAACGAGATCTGCGCGAAGATCCTGCTGCTCGCCGCCGAGGACTCGCAGAAGGACATCTACCTCTACATCAACTCGCCCGGTGGGTCGATCACGGCCGGTATGGCCATCTACGACACCATGCAGTTCGTGCCCAACGACATCGTCACCGTCGGCATCGGCATGGCGGCATCGATGGGTCAGCTCCTGCTGACCGCGGGCACGAAGGGCAAGCGCTACATCACGCCGAACGCGCGCGTGCTGCTCCACCAGCCGCACGGCGGTTTCGGCGGAACCGCCAGCGACATCCAGACCCAGGCTCAGCTCATCGTGTCGATGAAGAACCGCCTGGCGGAGATCACGGCGGCGCAGACGGGCAAGTCCGTCGAGCAGATCAACGAGGACGGCGACCGTGACCGTTGGTTCACGGCCGACGAAGCGCTCGAGTACGGTTTCGTCGACCACATCCGCGAGTCCGCGACCGACGTCGTCGGCGGCGGCGGTACGGCGAACTGACGAGCGACGGCGAGAAGAGAGAACCCGAATGAACATCCCCACTTTCGGCGCCGCGGCACACACGCCGCAGGGACTGCAGATGCCGTCGAGCCGCTACGTGCTGCCGCAGTTCGAGGAGCGCACGGCCTACGGCTACAAGCGCCAGGACCCGTACAACAAGCTGTTCGAGGACCGCGTCATCTTCCTGGGTGTCCAGGTCGACGACGCCTCAGCGGATGACGTGATGGCACAGCTGCTCGTGCTCGAGTCTCAGGACCCGGACCGCGACATCATCATGTACATCAACTCGCCCGGCGGCTCGTTCACGGCCATGACGGCGATCTACGACACGATGCAGTACGTGTCGCCGCAGATCCAGACGGTCGTGCTCGGTCAGGCCGCCTCGGCCGCGGCCGTGCTGCTCGCCGCCGGCGCGCCCGGCAAGCGACTGGCGCTGCCGAACGCCCGCATCCTCATCCACCAGCCCGCGATGGGCGAGGCAGGCCACGGCCAGGCCTCGGACATCGAGATCCAGGCGGCGGAGATCCTCCGGATGCGCACCTGGCTCGAGGAGACCCTCGCGAAGCACTCGCACCGCACCAAGGAGGAGGTCAACCGCGACATCGACCGCGACAAGATCCTCTCCGCCGAGACCGCCGTCGAGTACGGCCTCGTCGACCAGGTGCTGACCACGCGCAAGCGCACGCCCGCCGCTCTCACGAGCTGACATCGTGCGACAGTCGACGCCCCGGTCCGAACGAGGACCGGGGCGTCGTGCTGTCTGCACACATCCTCATCCGCAATACGACCGTTGTCCCCGACTCCGGTTAGGCTCGATGTACCGCGCAGCTATCCGGGGGGAAGAGAGGCATCATGGCACGAATCGGTGAGAGCGCCGACCTGTTCAAGTGCTCCTTCTGCGGCAAGAGCCAGAAGCAGGTGCAGCAGCTCATCGCTGGCCCTGGTGTGTACATCTGCGACGAGTGCGTCGAGCTGTGCAACGAGATCATCGAAGAGCGCATGGCCGAGCAGACCTCCGGGGAGGTCGCCGAGTTCGATCTGCCGAAGCCGCGGGAGATCTTCTCCTTCCTTGAGGACTACGTCGTGGGGCAAGAGCAGGCCAAGCGTGCCCTGTCCGTCGCGGTCTACAACCACTACAAGCGCGTGCGTGCGCAGGGCACGATCATCTCGGCCGACCAGCGCGCCGACGAGGTCGAGATCGCCAAGAGCAACATCCTGATGCTCGGCCCGACCGGATGCGGCAAGACCTACCTCGCCCAGACGCTCGCCAAGCGCCTCAACGTGCCCTTCGCCGTCGCCGATGCCACGGCACTCACCGAAGCGGGCTATGTCGGCGAAGACGTCGAGAACATCCTTCTCAAGCTGCTGCAGGCGGCCGACTTCGACACCAAGCGTGCCGAGACGGGCATCATCTACATCGACGAGGTCGACAAGATCGCCCGCAAGGCCGAGAACCCCTCGATCACGCGCGACGTGTCGGGCGAGGGTGTGCAGCAGGCGCTGCTGAAGATCCTCGAGGGAACGGTCGCCTCGGTCCCGCCGCAGGGCGGTCGCAAGCACCCGCATCAGGAGTTCATCCAGATCGACACGACGAACGTGCTGTTCATCGTGGCCGGTGCCTTCGCGGGGCTCGAAGAGATCATCTCGGCCCGTGTCGGCAAGCACGGCGTCGGCTTCGGCGCGCCGCTGCAGCGCAAGGACGACGGGCCCGACCTCTTCAGCGAGGTGCTGCCGGAAGACCTGCACAAGTTCGGTCTGATCCCCGAGTTCATCGGCCGGCTTCCCGTCGTCGCGGCGGTCTCACCGCTCGACCGCGAGGCGCTCATGGAGATCCTGACGGAGCCGAAGAACGCGCTCGTGAAGCAGTATCAGCGCATGTTCGAACTCGACGACGTGGAGCTCGACTTCGAGCGCGACGCCCTCGAGGCGATCGCCGAGCTGGCGGTGGCCCGCAAGACCGGCGCCCGTGGGCTCCGCGCGATCCTCGAAGACGTGCTCGGCCCGATCATGTTCGAGATTCCGTCCAGCGAGGACGTCGCGAAGGTGGTCGTCACGCGCGCAGCCGTCGAGGACGGCGCTGCGCCCACGTTGGTGCTGCGTCAGAAGCGCAAGACCGCCTGACGGTCAACGTCTTGCCATTGTCCACACGCGAGCGCAAGATTCGGCTCCCGATTTATCGACGTTTGTAGGCTTTTGCTGCACACCGACGAACGGGGGAGTATGGACGTCGACTTCGGCCAGCTGGAGCTGGCGGGCCAAGTGCTGGAGCGCCAACGCGGCCACGCGGAAGCAATCGGTCAGCATCTCGAGACCTATGCGCGATTGAACGCCGGAGAGCTCGGACTGATCCTGCAGCTCTTCAAACCCATCAGCGACGGCATCGTCGACGCGGGCGTCAAGGTCACGGATCTGTCAGCTCAGGTCTTCAGAACCGGCACAGACCGGATGGCCGAGACGGTGTCGACGTACCGCAACGCCGAGCAGTCCGCTTATCAGGCTGCGGCCCAGGTGAGCAGCGCCCTGGGAATGTCCTTGGCGCCCTACGCGCCGGGTCAGGCGCCGGCTCTCGGCGCTCCGCAATCGGCTGCGTCGTCGCGATACGGCGAGCCGGACGGCAACGTGTTCAACCAGGCGTTCTGGGACGGTTATTCGGCTGCGGAATGGGTCGACGAGACCGTCGGCGACACCACGAGCCGCATTGGAGACGGACTGTCGTCATCTCGTACCGTGACGGAGGCGGTGGACGTGCGCTCCTACCTTCCCGTCCCGCGTGGCGAGGATCCCGAGATCGAGAGCATCCGCTGGAAGGCGGGGCCGATCTTCGGCGGCGTGGACTGGCTCTTCGAGCAACTCGTCGGGTACTCGCTGCTTGAGGAAGTCACGAAGCCGTTCTCAGGCGACTGGGAGCGGATGCGCGAGGCGCAGTTCGCATGGACGCACGCGGGAGACGCGATGAGCGGCATTGGCCGCAATGCGATGGCGCTTTTGCCCCCGATGGCGACGTGGACAGGGAAGGGATCGGAAGCGTTCGCCGCCGCAGCAGCAGTGGTGTCGCAGGCCCACACGGTCATCGCTGGGCCCGCGGGAACGATCTCCACATCGATCAAGGCACTGATTCTGCTGTGCAAGGAGGTTGTCGGGTGGATTCTCAAACTCCTCGACCGTCTCTCGAAGAAGCTGCTGCGTATGGCGGCCGAGGCGAGTTTCCCCGTCGCGGGTTGGATCATCGCTGCCGGAGAGGCAGGGCTGATGGTCTATGAGCTCATTCAGGACGCTCGCAAAGCGTACAAATGGATCAACATGATCTACGACCTGGTGTCGGGGATGACCTCGGGGCTGGGCGCAATCGTGGATAACGGCATGAGAATGGCAGATCTCTACGAGGGACTTGCGCGCGGAGCGGCGGCGAGGGTCTCGTGAGCGCCCCCGACTTTCCCGGCCGTTCGATGCCCTTCGATGACGTGCCGCTTCGCGGCGACTTTCGGGACATGACCGAGCAGATGATCCTGCGACTGCGCGAAGCCTTCGAGGAGGAGGCGCTCCTCGAAGAGGGGGAGGACGCTCGGATGGCGGAGGTCGACGCCGCGCGTGCCGAGCGCGCTCGGGCCGGGGAGCTGGGGCCGGAGTGGCGCGCCGTGCAGGCGCGCATCGACCTCGGGCAGACGAGCCTCGAGGCAGTCTTCTCCGGAGAGGATGAGTCACCCGCCGCGCAGCAACTCAGGGAGCTCTCCAGCCGTCGGCTGCGCGAGTTTCGGGAGCAGTGGGAAGAAGACCGACAAGATCCGGACAAGGACGTGCCTCCAACGCCGGCGGAACTCTTCGACGAGACTCTCCGCGAGTCGCAGGCGCGATTCACCGCCGCGGCGGAACGGATCCGTGATGCTCTCCTGACCGCACAGCGCCGACAGGAGGAGGAGGAGCGATGACTGATATCTCTGTCAGGCCCGAGCACGTAGAATCCACCGGCTCCGTCGTCGACGAGGGCGCGAGTGGCATCGCGCAGCAGGTCCAAGCGCTCGACAATGCCCGGAGCCAGCTCCTCGGGCAATGGACCGGAGATGCTGCGGATGCCTACGCCACCGCACAGGCCGGATGGATCCGCGACATGAGCGTCCTCGCGGAGGTGGGTCATCGCGCTGCGGAGGCAGCACGCACTGCGGCGGAGGCCTACATCGACGCCGACAATGCCGTCGGTCGTCTGTGGGGCATCTGAATGTCCGACACCGAGCCCGCGCGACCGTCCCTCGGTGACGGGGAGGTGACCTCGCGCGGTCGAGGACGTGATGCGCGGATCGGTCCGATCCGGTGGAACGGCCTGCCCGGACGTGCGGCACGATTCATCGTGACCGACAGCGACGTGGCCGCTGTACTCACGATCGCCGTCCAATGCCTTGAGAGCGAGGGCTTTGAGCGAGGTGCCGGCGAGTTCGTTGAGAAGGTGCAAGACATGCGATCCGGATGGGTCGCACAAGACCTGTACCTCGGAGACATCCGGAAGTCATGGCGGCGCGGCGCCGTGGAATGGTTCACGGAAGGAACCGGACTCGACCTCTTCGTTCCGTTCTGGCGGGGTGCGACCCCGACCCTGATCGTGGCGTGCGCCCGCGCGACCCGAGAGGGAACGGAACTCGTCATCGCTTCGCATGTCTCCGTTCGCGGCGGGGCCGACAGCAACGACGCGGCGCCGCTGCTCCGGCGCTCTTGGGACGCGCTCGAGCAGCGTTTCCGAGCGGACGGAGTGTTCGTGTCGCGGGAGAAGCTCTGGAAGATCGAGAACGACGGGTCGCCCGCATCCCAGAAGGTCGTCCGAGAACTGCTCGGCTGGCGCTGACGCCTCAGGCGTCCAAGCCGCGGCGTCGCAACAGCGGCTCGATCGCCGCATCCCGGCCACGGAAGTCGCGGTAGGCCTCGAGCGGGTCCTTCGCGCCGCCGACCCCGAGCAGTCGGCGGCGGAACCGCTCGCCCGCGGCTCGATCGAGGCCGCCGTTCTCTCCGAACCACTCGACGGCGTCGGCGTCGAGGACCTCGCTCCAGATGTAGGAGTAGTACCCCGCGCTGTAGCCGCCCGAGAAGATGTGGGCGAAGTAGGTCGTGGAGTAGCGCGGGGGCACGGCGGGCTCCGTGAGGCCGATGTCCTTCAGTGCCTGGCGTTCGAAGTCCGCGACGTCGATCTCGGCCGACGCCTCATCGACGCTCAACGAGTGCCATGCCAGGTCGAGCCAGGCTGCCGCGAGGTACTCGCTGGTTGCGAACCCCTGATCGAATGTTCCAGACGCGCTCAGCCGCTCGATCACGGCGGCCGGCAGGGGTTCGTCGGTCTCGATGTGGCGGGCATAGTTCTCGACGACGCCCGGGGCCAGCATCCACATCTCGTTGACCTGGCTGGGGAACTCGACGAAGTCCCGGAAGACCGCGGTCCCCGCGAAGTGCGGGTAGCGGGTGCGTGCGAACAGTCCGTGCAGCGCGTGGCCGAACTCGTGGAACAGCGTCGTCACCTCATCGAGGGTGAGCAGAGTCGGCTGCCCCTCGCCGGGGTCGGACACATTGAGGTTGTTCACCACGACGGGCGCTGACCCGCGCAGCTCGGATGCGGTCACGATGGAGTTCATCCACGCGCCGCCGCGCTTCGTGTCCCGCGTGTAGAGATCGAGGATGTAGAGCCCGAGACCAGCACCGTCCTGTTCGAACACCTCGAAGACGCGGGCTCCGGGGTGATAGGCCACGAGGTCCTGCCGCTCGGTGAACGTGATCCCGTACAGCGCGGTGGCGGCAGCGAAGACGCCGTCGCGCAGCACGCGTTCGGCCTCGAACCAGGGCCGCAGTCCGGCTGTGTCGATGTCCAGCTGCGTCGCACGTACCTGCTCGGTCGCAAACGCCCAGTCGTGCGCTGCGAGGTCCGCGATCCCGGACACCTGAGCGCGTTCCGCCTTCTCCGCGGCGGCATTGCGGGATGCGGGCACCGCGAGCCGCCGCAGCAACTCGGCGACGGCTTCGGGGGAGCCGGCGGTCTGATCGGCGGTGACGGCGGCCGCGTGCGTGGGGAATCCGAGCAGCGCCGCGCGCTCCGCCCGCAGACGCACGATCTCGCGGACGGCTGCCCCGTTGTCGTTGTCGCCGCCCCGTCCGCCCCTGGCGCGCGAGGCGTTCATGATGCGCTCGCGCAGGGGACGGTCGGCAAGCGACGCCAGCCACGGGTGCCCCGTGAACAGCGGCAGCGTGATCAACCAGCCGTCCAATCCGCGCTGCTCGGCGGCACGTGCTGCGGCGGAGCGTTCGCCTGCGGCGAGCCCCTCCAGCTCCCGCTCGTCGCTCACATGCACCGCGAGCTCATTCGTGTCGGCGAGAAGGTGCTTCTCGAACGTCGTGGTCAGTGTCGACAGTCGGGTGTTGATCTCGACGAGCCGCCGCTTGTCGGCAGGGGAGAGACCGGCGCCGGCAAGGGTGAGCTCGCGGTGGGTCCGGGTGAGGAGGCGAAGCGACTCCGCATCCAGATCCAGCGTGTCGCGCAGATCGTGCAGCGCACTCACCCGCGCGTAGAGCCGCTCGTCGAGCCGTATGGCGTCGCCGTGAGCGGACAGGAGGGGGGCGAGCTCCTCTTCGATGGCCTGGATGGGGGCAGTGGCGTCCGCCGACGAAACGGTGAAGAACGTCCGACTCACGCGGTCGAGCATCTCACCCGCGCGCTCGAGGGCGACGAGCGTGTTCTCGAACGTGGGCGGCGCCGTCTCGGACACGATCCGCTCGACCTCCGCGCGGTGCTGACGAAACGCCTCGTCGAACGCGGGCAAGTAGTGCTCGGGGTCGATCGCGGCGTAGTCGGGAAGCGCGTAGGGAAGGGCGGACGGGGAGAGCAGCGGGTTCACGGACGCCATCCGCTCAGACTATCGGCGCTCTCGATGAGCGCCGATAGGCGGTATCAGGCGAACTCGTCGTCGACGTCGTGGCGGACGACCGCGGTGCCGTCGGCGTTGACCGAGACGATGACGCCCGTGTCGAGCTCGGCGACGGGGCGTCCCTCCAGCCACGTCAGCGTCCAACGCGGGGTGGGCTGCGACGACCACTGCGACTCGGTGATGGCCGACTCGACGGCAGCGATCTGCTCCCGAAGCGAGGCGGGCACCGAAGCGGGCGGCTCCGTCCTGGCGCTCCAACGTGTGCCGAGCTGCATGTCAGACCTCCTGCGGGGCGAACTCGATGTCGACGACCTGAACGGCCTCGGCCTCGACGATAGCGAGCTCTGCGATGCGGCCTACGGCCTTGAGATCACCCTCGGCACTCGCTAGGGAGGAGGCGATCGCCGACGGCGCTCCGAGGGTCAGGCGCGCAATCGGGGTCTTCTGCGAAGCCTTCGCCTCGGTCTTGGCGCGCCGGATGGCGATCAGGGCGGAGCTCGCCGCAGTGAGGACGTCAGGGTCGCCGGTCCCCGGGGCGCCGTCGTTCGCGTTGAGCGGCTCGGGCCAGGGCGCGGTGTGCACCGAGCCGTCCTCGAACCACGACCAGGCCTCTTCCGTTGCGAAGGCGAGCACCGGGGCGAGCAGGCGCAGGAGCGTCGACAGAGCGGTGCGCAGCGCGAGTGCTGCCGACGCCTGCCCCACGTCGCCCTGATCGTAGGCGCGCTCTTTGACGAGCTCGAGGTAGTCGTCGCAGAAAGTCCAGAAGAACGACTCGGTGATCTCCAGCGCCCGCGCGTGGTCGTACGCCTCGAAGGCCGCCGTCGCGTCGCGTACGACGCGGTCGAGCGTGGCGAGCATCGCGGCATCCAGCGCGTGGGTGACCTGGGCGCCTTCGGGTACAGGGAACGACAGCACGAACTTCGCCGCATTGAGGACCTTGATCGCCAGTCGTCGGCCGATCTTCACCTGGGTGGGGTTCTGCGGGTCGAACGCGGCGTCCGCGCCCAGCCGGCTCGAAGCCGCCCAGTAACGCACCGCATCGGTACCGTGCTGGTCGAGGATATCGGCAGGTGTGACCACGTTGCCCTTGGACTTCGACATCTTCTTGCGGTCGGGGTCGACGATGAAGCCGCTGATGGCCGCATCCGTCCACGGCGCACGGTCGTCCTCAAGGGCGGAGCGCACCATCGTGGAGAAGAGCCAGGTGCGGATGATGTCCTGGCCCTGCGGGCGCAGGTCGAAAGGTGCGACGAGGTTCCACAGCTCCTCATCGCGCTGCCAGCCACCGGCCAGCTGAGGCGTGAGAGACGATGTCGCCCACGTGTCGAAGATGTCCTTCTCGCCCTCGAAGCCGCCCGGGACTCCGCGCTGCGACTCGTCGTAGCCGGGCGCCGTGTCGGTGGTCGGGTCGACGGGAAGGGATGCGATGTCGGCAGTGATGACGCCGCCTTCGACCCGCTCGCCATTCTCATCGAGGGGGTACCAGACGGGGATCGGAACGCCGAAGAAGCGCTGGCGACTGATGAGCCAGTCGCCGGTGAGTCCGTTGGTCCAGTTCTCGTAGCGCACGCGCATGAAGTCGGGGTGCCACTTCATCCCGGCTCCGAGGGTGAGCAGCTTCTCGCGGAAGGCCTCGTCGCGGGCGCCGTTGCGGAGGTACCACTGACGCGTCGAGACGATCTCGAGGGCGCGATCGCCCTTCTCGTAGAACTTCACCGGGTGGTTGAAGGGCTTCGAGACCTCCAGCAGCTCGCCGGAGGCTTCCAGGAGCTCGACCATCTTCTTCTTCGCGCTGAAGACCGTGAGACCTGCCAGCTCGGCGTACGCAGCCTTCGCCGCATCCGTGACGAGGGCGGCAGGCGCGTCGGGGAGGATGCGGCCGTCCTTGCCGAGGATGGTGCGGTTGGGGAGATCGAGCTCGCGCCACCAGATGATGTCGGTGACGTCTCCGAAGGTGCAGACCATCGCGATGCCCGAGCCCTTGTCCTGCTGCGCGAGCGGATGCGCGAGCACCGGAACCTCGACGCCGAAGACGGGTGTGCGCACGCTCTGGCCGAAGTACGGCTGGTAACGCTCGTCATCGGGGTTCGCCACGAGGGCTACACACGCCGCGAGCAGTTCGGGTCGCGTGGTCTCGATGTGGATGTCGCCCGAGCCGTCGGTCTTGTGGAAGGCGAGGCGGTGGTAGGACGCCTGCTGTTCGCGGTCCTCCAGCTCCGCCTGAGCGATGGCGGAGCGGAAGTCGATGTCCCAGAGTGTCGGCGCGAGCGCCTGGTACGCCTCCCCGCGCTCCAGGTTGCGCAGGAACGCCAGCTGGCTCGTGCGGATCGTGTCGTTCGAGATCGTGCGGTAGGTCTGGGTCCAGTCGACCGACAGACCGAGCTGGCGGAAGACGGCCTCGAACGCCTTCTCGTCCTCGAGTGTCAGCTCCTCGCACAGGTCGATGAAGTTGCGGCGGCTGATCGGCACCTGGTCGGCCGGCTTGAGGCTCTTCGCGTCGCCGCGGAAGGGCGGGGTGAAGTCGGGGTCGTAGGCGAGCGACGTGTCGCAGCGCACGCCGTAGTAGTTCTGCACGCGCCGCTCGGTCGGCAGCCCGTTGTCGTCCCATCCCATGGGGTAGAAGACGGTCTTGCCTCGCATGCGCTCGAAACGCACCTTCACGTCGGTGTGCGTGTAGCTGAAGACGTGACCGATGTGCAGCGAGCCGGATGCGGTCGGCGGCGGTGTGTCGACGGAGAAGACCCCGCCACGGCCGGAGGTCTTTGCGGCCTCCCTATCGAAGAGGTACGTGCCCTGGTCGGACCAGGTCTGGTCCCACTTGGCTTCGAGGCCCTCGAGTGCGGGCTTGTCGGGAATGGCCATGGGTGTCTCCTCGATATGTGCGGCACCGTGTGAGCGTGCCTGAATGTGGGGTGCGGCAAGTCTACCGGGACACCGACGTGCCGCATCCGAGGAGGGATGCGGCACGTCGGCCCACGGCGGTTCAGAGGTAGTACCAGCTGACCTCAGCCGTCATGCCGCCGTTGCCGTAGCTGACGGCCGACACGGTCATCACCGGGTTGCCCTTGCCGCCTCCGCCCACGTAGAAGCACTTGATGTAGGCGAACCCGTGCTTGGGCGGGCAGGCTCCGCCCTGGTACGGCACACGCTCGGCGTCGATCTCCATGTACTCCGCGGCGCTAAGGTGCACGCCGTCCCAGTACGAGTCGGAGCCGGCGTTGTTGCAGTCGGTGAGCCCCGCGCCCTCCTTGCTGTCGTTGTACCAGGCGCTGGCGGCGCAGTTCGCAAGGCGCTTGACCTCGGTCGCGCGCCAGGAGAAGTCGCCCTTGAGCGTGAAGTACTCGTCAGCGTGCGCTGCCGCGGCGGCGCCGCCGACGGCGAGAGAGAGCGCGGCTGCGGTGGCGAGCAGCCCGCGGGAGAGGAGACGGGAGATGCGCATGATCTTTCCTTTCCTTGCTTCGGATGAGGTCCCCCGCTCGCCGAGACTACGAAAGCCGCGTGACCGTCGTTAGACGAACGTCTATCGAATTCGAGACCGCGGTACACGCATCCGATGAACGTGTGCTGTGCTGTGCCGATGAAGGAGAGACGCTCCCGCCGCCGGTGCGTGTCAGGCGCGGTCGTGCAGGGTGACGTGGTACCCGTCCGGGTCGGCGAAGCTGAAGGTGAGGCCGAATGGGCCCTCTACGGGCGCCGAGACGATCGTGTGTCCGGCAGCGACCAGTGCGTCGTGGATCTCCTGCACCCCGGTCGCGTGGAGCCAGATCGCCGTCCCGATGCCGGGCCGGTCTGCGCCGGATAGATCGGTGTCGGGAAGAAGATCCCGCAGCGCGAACGCGATGGGCGTCGTCGTGAACACCACAGCATGCGGGGGACCGGCGGGCGAGCGCACGAGTCCGAGGTGGGTTTCGTAGAAGGCCTGCGACGCATCGAGATCGCGTACCTGGAGGGAGATGAAGTCGGGACCGGTGACGGGCATGGGAGCTCCTCGCTTGATGTCAGATAACTGACACGCAATCTATGTCAGAATACTGACATGAGTCAACCCGGTGCGCAGATCCATCTCGACACGTCGCTCGGCTACCTCGTCAAGCAGGCAGCGAGCGCGCTGCGTGCCGCGATGGAGGATGTGCTCCGGCCGCTCGGCATGACGATCACCCACTACTCATGCTTGGAACTGCTCGCGCAGCGGCCCGGCTCGACCAACTCCGACCTCGCCCGGGGCACGTTCGTGACACGCCAGTCGATGAACGTGCTGCTGCAGGCGCTCGAGCGCGACGGCGAGGTCGTCCGCCCCGCCGATGCCGCCGTCGGCAAGGCGCTTCCCACGCGGCTGACCCCGTTGGGGCGGCGACGCCTCGACGAGGCGAGCACGGCGGTGCGTTCGGTCGAGGCTCGGATGCTGTCGGGGCTGACCGACACCGAGCAGTCCGCCGCGTTCGCCGCCCTGACGAGCATGGTGCGCTCTCTGCAGGCAGCGCCCGAGACGTCCGCCTAGAAGGTGCCTCGTGCCTCGGCGCGATCGATCGCGAAGCCGAGGTGCGGCATGTCCACGCCGCGGTAGTGCGTCGTGAAGGAGCGCCGCACCCGCATCCCGAGCCGGATGGCGACGTTCATGGACGCGATGTTCGTGCTCCGCACCTTCGCCCAGACGGCGCCCACTCCGAGCTCGTCGAACGCCCAGTCGCGGCAGGCGGATGCGGCCTCCACGGCGAAGCCCCGATGCCACTGGTCGCGGCGCAAGAGGTAGCCCACCTCGTGCACCTCGTCGGCTTCGATCCGCTGCCGGGTGATGCCGGCCTGGCCGATCATGTCGCCGGCGTGCGTGACCGCCCAGAGACCGAAGCCGTCTTCCGCATAGCGGCGCAACTGCCCGGCGAGCCACCCGCGGATCTCGTCCTCGTCGAAGGCGCCCTCGTAGGCCGTCATCGTGATCTCGTCCCCGAGGATCGCCCGCAGCGCGGGCAGATCTTCCTCGGTCATCGGGCGCAGAATCAGGCGGTCTGTGGCGATGTGCACGCATCCATCCTCGCCGACCCGAATCCGCCCCGCGGCGCGCTAGAATCGCAGGCACACGCACAGATCCGGCCATCACCGGGGAGCTCTCGGAAGAACGGCGCTCGCGCCCAGTAGAACCGAGCGGGGCAGGCCCGTCATCGCCGCAGTGAAAGTGGTCGGGTCGTTGCCCGGCAAGCAGGGTGGTACCGCGGCCTCGGTCGTCCCGGCAGGAAGAGTTCTCCGACCCCTGCGAGATGACGATGACCTACCCCCGTTCCTCGGCCTTCGGGCCCGCCGCCGACGTCACGCCGAGCCCGCGCTTCCCCGAGATCGAGCGCGAGGTGCTCGATTTCTGGTCCGCCGACGACACCTTCCGCGCATCCATCGCTCAGCGTGAGGGCGCCGATGAATGGGTCTTCTACGACGGGCCCCCGTTCGCGAACGGCCTGCCGCACTACGGCCACCTGCTCACGGGCTACGCCAAGGACCTCTTCCCGCGCTTCCAGACGATGCGGGGCAAGAAGGTCGATCGCGTCTTCGGGTGGGACACCCACGGGCTTCCGGCGGAGCTCGAGGCGATGAAGCAGCTCGGAATCACCGAGAAGGACGAGATCGAGCGGATGGGCGTCGCGACCTTCAACGCGAAGGCCCGCGAGTCGGTCCTGGCCTACACGCACGAGTGGGAGGACTACGTCACCCGCCAAGCGCGGTGGGTCGACTTCGAGCGCGGGTACAAGACCCTCGACACCGGTTACATGGAGTCGGTGCTGTGGGCGTTCAAGAGTCTGTGGGACAAGGGGCTCGCGTACGAGGGCTACCGGGTGCTCCCGTACTGCTGGCGCGACGAGACGCCCCTGTCGAGCCACGAGCTGCGCATGGACGACGATGTCTACAAGATGCGACAGGACCCTTCTGTCACCGTCACGTTCCCCCTCGTGGGCGCGAAGGCGGAGGCGCTCGGGCTCACCGGGGTGCGGGCTCTCGCCTGGACGACCACGCCGTGGACGCTTCCCACGAACCTCGCGCTCGCGGTCGGTCCCGCCATCGAGTACGCCGTGCTGCCGGCCGGCCCCGCGGGCGCGGCCGATGTCCACCGGGCGCCCGACGGAACACCCGACGACGCTCTGGAGACCAGCGCGCACCGCTACCTGCTCGCCGCCGACCTCGTCGGCGCTCACGCGAAGGAGCTCGGCTACGAGTCGGCGGATGCGGCGCGCGACGCCGTGGAGCGCCGGATCGCCGGCGCAGAGCTGGCGGGCGTCTCCTACGACCGCCTGTTCGACTACTACGCCGACGCCGACACGTGGGGAACCGGTAACGCCTGGCGGATCCTCGTCGACGACTACGTCACGACCACCGACGGCACCGGCATCGTCCACCAGGCGCCGGCGTACGGCGAGGACGACAAGCGGCTCGCGGACGCGGCGGGTCTGCCGACGATCGTCAGTCTCGACGACGGCGGTCGGTTCCTGCCGCAGGTCGCCGACGTCGCCGGCGAGCTGTGGCTCGATGCCAACAGGCCCCTCATCCGTCTGCTGCGCCAGGAGGGGCGCCTGCTGCGCGAAGCCAGCTACGAGCACTCCTACCCGCACTGCTGGCGCTGCCGTAACCCCCTGATCTACAAGGCCGTCTCGAGCTGGTTCGTGCGGGTCACCGACATCAAGGAGCGCCTGGTCGAGCTCAACGAGCAGATCACCTGGGCCCCCGAGAACGTCAAGCACGGACAGTTCGGCAAGTGGGTCGAGGGAGCGCGGGACTGGTCGATCAGCCGCAACCGCTACTGGGGTTCGCCCATCCCGGTGTGGAAGAGCGACGATCCCGCTTACCCGCGCATCGACGTGTACGGCTCGTTCGAGGAGATCGAGCGCGACTTCGGGCGCCTGCCGCGCGATCCCGAGGGCAATGTCGACCTGCATCGTCCCTACATCGACGAGCTGACCCGGCCGAATCCCGACGATCCCACGGGAGCGTCGACTATGCGGCGGATCGAGGACGTGTTCGACGTCTGGTTCGACTCTGGCTCGATGCCCTACGCGCAGGTGCACTACCCGTTCGAGAACCGCGAATGGTTCGACACCCACGCGCCGGCGGACTTCATCGTCGAGTACATCGGGCAGACGCGCGGCTGGTTCTACGTCATGCACGTGCTCTCGGGCGCGCTCTTCGATCGCCCGGCCTTCACGGGCGTCTCCTGCCACGGCATCGTGCTCGGAAGCGACGGACAGAAGATGTCGAAGTCGCTGCGCAACTACCCGGACGTCAGCGAGGTGTTCGATCGCGACGGCTCCGACGCCATGCGGTGGTTCCTCATGTCGAGTTCCGTGCTGCGCGGCGGCAACCTCGTGGTCACCGAGGAAGGTATCCGCGCGGGTGTTCGCGAGTTCCTGCTGCCGCTGTGGAACACGTGGTACTTCTTCGCCACCTATGCCAACGCCGCCGGCGGACCCGATGGGTCGGGATACGAGGCGAGGTGGCGGACGGATTCCACCGACGTGCTCGACCGCTACATCCTCGCCCTCACGGGCGACCTGGTGCGTGACGTCGCCGCCGATCTCGAGGTGCTCGACTCCACGACGGCCGCCGCTCGCCTGCGCGACTTCGCCGAAGTGCTGACGAACTGGTACATCCGTCGCTCGCGCGACCGATTCTGGGTCGGTGTCGCAGGCGACGCCCGCTCGACGGAGGCCTTCGACACGCTCTACACCGTGCTCGAGACGCTCACGCGCGTCGCGGCACCGCTCATCCCGTTGGTCGCCGAACGCGTCTGGCAGGGGCTCACCGGCGGCCGCAGCGTGCACCTGACCGACTGGCCTGACGCATCCGCCTTCGCCGACGCGGCCGACATCCGCGAGGCGATGGATGCGGTGCGCGAGGTCTCCTCGGTCGCGAACGCCCTGCGCAAGCGCGAGGGTAAGCGCGTGCGGCTGCCGCTGCCGCTGCTGACCGTCGTCGTGCCCCACGCCGGCGCCCTCGGGCAGTTCGACGACATCCTGCGCGACGAGCTCAACGTGAAGGCGATCGAACTGGTCGATCTCGGCGAGCACACCGCGACGGAGTACGGCATCACACACCGCCTCACGGTGAACGCGCGCGCAGCGGGTCCCCGCCTCGGAAAGCTCGTGCAGCAGGTCATCCGTGCCGCGAAGGAAGGGGACTGGTCCGAGCGCGACGGTGTCGTGACGGCGGGCGGCATCGCGCTCGAGCCCGCGGAGTACGACCTCGTCTTCGAGACCAGTGGGCGTCCGGACGGCGAGGCTCTGGCCGTCCTCGCCGGCGGCGGCTTCGTGCTGCTGGCGACCGCCACGACCCCCGCCCTCGAGGCTGAAGGCCTGGCACGCGACGTCATCCGCGCCGTGCAGGACACGCGTAAGGCAGCGGGCTTCGAGGTCAGCGACCGCATCCGGCTCGTTCTCACCTTCGCAGACGGTGCCGACGCGGACGCCGTCGCATCGGCGTTCGATGCGGCGGACGTCGCAGGGGAGACACTGGCGCTCCAGGTGCTGCTGACACAGGCCGAGGGCGCCGAGCGCGTGCGACGAGGCGTCGACAGCGACGATGTCGAGTACACGGGGGAGTTCGCCGCGGGGGCCTACGCGAACGCGGGCGCGTTCACGGTCGGCGTGGCGCGAGTGGAGGTCGCACGATGAGCGGAACCGAGAACGAGCGCAATCGCGCGGATGCGGTCTACGCGGCGCTCCTGGAACGCCAGGGCGAGCAGTGGGTGCAGCCGCGCATCGAGCGCACCCGCCGCGTGCTCGAGCTGCTGGACGACCCGCAGCGCACGTACCGAGTCGTCCATGTGACGGGAACCAACGGGAAGACCTCCACGAGCCGGCTGATCGAGAGTCTTCTGCGCACCATGGGACTGCGCACCGGGCTGTTCACGAGCCCGCACCTCGAGCGTTTCACCGAGCGCATCATGGTCGACGGCGAGCCGATCGCGGATGCCGCCGTCGTCGAGGCATGGGAGGAGATCCTCCCGTTCGTCGAGCTGGTCGACGCGGAGCTGATCGCCGAGGGCGGTGCCCGCCTCACCTTCTTCGAGGTGCTGACCGTGCTGGCGTTCGTGGCGTTCTCGGATGCGCCGGTCGATGTGGCCGTCATCGAGGTCGGCATGGGCGGCGAGTGGGACTCGACGAACACCGCCGACGGCGACGTCGCGGTCATCGCCCCGGTCGGGATGGACCACGCTGACCGACTCGGAGACACGATCGAGAAGATCGCCCGCGTGAAGGCGGGGATCATCAAGCAGGACGCTGCGGTCGTCTCCGCCGCCCAGGAGCCGGAGGTCGATCGTGTGCTGCGCGAGGCCGCCGCAGCCAGAGGGGCGTCGATCGCGGTCGAAGGCACCGACTTCGCGTTGCGGTCCTACCGTCTCGCCGTCGGGGGCCAGCTGCTCGATGTGCAGGGACTGGCCGGCGAGTACGCGGAGTTGTACCTGCCGCTCTACGGAGAGCACCAGGGCCGCAACGCCGCCCTGGCGATCGCCGCCGTCGAGTCGCTCATCGGCGCGGGTTCGCAGGCGCTCGCCCCGGATGTCGTGACCGACGGCCTCGGCCAGGCGACCTCGCCCGGGCGCCTTCAGCTCGTGGGTGCGCATCCGACGGTCGTCGTCGATGCGGCGCACAACCCGCACGGAGCCGCGGCCCTCGTGGAGGCGCTGCGCGGCTCGTTCGACTTCGACGAGTGGGGCGTCGTCCTCGGTGTCCTGGGCGACAAGGACGCGGCAGGAATCGTGGCGGTGCTCGCCCCCGTGGCCGCGCATGTGTTCGCCACCGCACCCGACTCCGATCGCGCGAACGACGCCGACACGATCGCAGACCTCGTCGAGGAGCAGGGTCTGCGCGTGACCGTCCACACCGATCTCGCGGATGCGGCCGAGGCCGCCAGGGAGTGGGCCGCCGCATCCGATCGACGCGCCGTGGTCATCGCCGGCTCCGTCGTGCTGGCCGGAGAGGCGCTCGCCCTCGCGGAGGCCGAAGCGTGGAAGGACGGGTGGTCGGCGTGAGCGATAAGCGTCCGCCGCGGGTGCGACGTCAGCGCGGCGCGCAGGAGTCGCTCGCGCAGGTCGTGCTCGGGTTCGAGTCGATCGTCGTCTTCCTCGCGTGGCTCGTGATCTACGGGCTGAAGTCCACCCCCGACGGTGTGGAGCCCTGGTGGGCGATCGTGGTGGGGTCCGTCTTCGCGGTCGTGATGATCGCCGCCAGCGGCGTGGTGCGCTGGCGGTGGGGAATCGTGCTGGGATGGGCGCTGCAGGTGCTGCTGGCAGCCTCTGCGATCCTCGAGCCCGCCATCCTGCTCGTTGCGTTCATTTTCGGTGGCATGTGGGCGTATGCGACGATCAAGGGAGCATCGCTGGACCGCCGCAACGCGCGTCTGGCCGCCGCATCCGCGACTGCGAACGGAGACTGACCCATCATGGCCATCGAAGAAACCCTCGTCCTCGTCAAGCCGGACGGTGTGGCCCGCGGCCTCACCGGCGCCATCCTCGCCCGCATCGAGGCGAAGGGCTATGCGCTCGTCGACCTGCGCCTGGTCGAGCCCGACCGGGGACGACTCGAGCAGCACTATGCCGAGCACGAGGGCAAGCCGTTCTACGAGCCCCTCGTCGAGTTCATGATGTCGGGTCCGTCGGTGGCGATCCGTCTCGCCGGCGACCGTGTCATCGAGGGCTTCCGCTCCCTCGCGGGGACCACCGACCCGACCACAGCCGCGCCGGGCACCATCCGCGGCGACTTCGGCCGCGACTGGGGTCTGAAGGTGCAGCAGAACCTGGTGCACGGCAGCGACAGCCCCGAGTCCGCCGCCCGCGAGCTCGGGATCTGGTTCGGCTGAGCCTGACTCTCATGACGAAGCCCGCCCCTCGGTCGAGAGGCGGGCTTCGTCATGATCGAGTGTCAGCGTGAGCTCATCCGCTCGAGGTCACCCGCTCGAGGTCTTCCGCGTTGATCGTGTCGCCGTAGCCGAGCAGATTCTGCACGCCGAGTTGCGTGAACAGCGGCGTGAGATCGATGGAGTCGTCGTCGGGGTCGCGGACGTAGATGCGGAACTGGGTGGCGTTGATCGTGTTGTTCGCCGCAACGATCTTGAGCATCTCGCGGAGATCTTCTGCGGTGAACTCGTCCTGAGCGAGCGTCACACCCACCGCAAGATAGGTGGTCAGTCCGTCGGTGCCCTTGTCGGCCCATGCCTTCTGCACGGGGAACGAGGCCTGCTCGATCGCGGCCGGGATCTTCTTCTCGAACGACCCGTCGGTGAACGGCAGTTGTGCACAGCCCGTGATCATCGCCACCACTGCCGCCATCACGGCGCCGACCGCAGCGCGAAGAGATCGTCGTGCGGCCATCGTCAGCGTCCTTCGCCCGCGGTGAAGAGCGAGTGCTCGATCACCTCACCGGTCATCAGGTCGAGACCCGGGGGAGGGGTGCCGTAGACGGCTTGGTACTGCTGCTCCCACTTCTCGATGGAGGCGACGTAGTTGGGGTTGTTGTGCGCGTCGATGATGTTGCCGACCGGGGGGAGGATGACCCGGTTGACGTTCATCGGCGTGGGGCTGTCGACGTCAAGGTCGAGCTTCGGCACGGCGTCGTTCTCATGCTGGAAGGCGTAAACCGGGATGTTCGGCGGCACAGTGAACGAATCGATCGGTGAGCCGTTCGTGACCACTCCCACCGTGTTGTACGGGAAGGTGGGGTCCGACGCGAGGTTCGCCGCCATGATGCCGCCCTGGCTGAAGCCCGTGAGCACGACGTCCTCGCCGGGGGAGATGCCCGCGTCCTGCATCGCCTCGAGCACCGCCCGTTCGTAGACCGCTTTGAATGCGGGGTTGTCCATCATGAGCGCGACGTTCGAGTCACGGTCGTTGAGAGCGCCCTTGTCGCCGAGCAGCTGCCAGTCCTGCGTCGACGGCAGCGAGACGACCCAGTGCTCTGTGCCGTCCGCGGAACGGACCTTCTTGATGTCGATGACGGAGGCGCCTTCGCCGCCGATCGTGTCGGTGGTCCCGTTGACGCGGACGAGGTCTGAGAGGGAGTTCAGATCGGTGACCTTCTGAGAGAGCTCCCACGCCTCTCGCTGCTTCTCGTCGAGCGTCGCCGGGTCGAGTTCCTCGACGTCGGCATCCTTCTGCAGGAAGTTCTGGCCGGCACCGCCCAGGATCGAGCCGACGGCGTTCCCGCCGAGCGCACCGGCGAACATGCCCGGGGGGCCGAAGAGAGCGCTGCCCACCGTCATTCCGACCACGGTGCCGATGACACCGCCGACGACCGGCAGCATCTGGGCGACGATCTCCTTCAGCTCCGCCATCGCTTCGTCGATCAGCGGCTGCAGGCGCTGGATCAGGGAGGCGAGCGCGAAGAGCGCTTCGAGCAGATCGTTGGCGAGGCGTCCTCCGGCTTGCACGAGGTCATAGGCGGCCTCGGCGAAGTTCTTGATCCGGTCCGCGGCCTCCAGCGGATTCAGGGTGAAGGAGAACAGCTCATCGGCGAAGCGCGAGAGGCGCACCAGCAGATCGCAGACGAACGAGCGCGTCGCATCGACGATGCGCGCCGCGAGTCGCAGCGCGCCCGCCGTGGCGGATGTCCACTCCGCCGCATCCGTCGCGATGACGGACAGATCCTCGTACCGCTCGCGGAGCGCTCGCACGGTGCGTCCGTCGAGCTCCGCCAGGGCGTTTCGGGCACTCGTGAACTGCGGTGCGAGCTGAGCCAGGTCGCCCGCCGCGTCCTCCCACGTCGCCGCGAAGCCGGCGACTTCGGCGGAGTTGCCCAGCAGCTCATCGAAGAGCTCTCGCAGCGGCTGAACGTACTTGAGCAGCAGACCGGCGAAGCCGGGGATCTGCGCGCACGCGTCGCCGCCCGGACCGGATGCGGGCAGACCCTGCGCCCATCCTCCGCTGCGGATCTCGCTCGCGATCGCGGCGGCGCCGCTCACGAGTCCTCTCCCTTGAACGCATCGACGGCATTCTGCTCGAGCGTCGAGAACGCCTTCAAAGCGGCCTCCGTTCCGTCGGCCATACGCTCGGTCAGCTCTCGCGCGGTGTCGAGGAGCTCGCGGGAGCGTCCGGCGAGCGCCTGCACGGCGGGCACGAGAATGCCCTGGCTCAGTAGGCCGAATGCGTCTGCGGACAGCGGAGCGTTCACCGAGCCGGAGACCGTGGAGAACGTGCTCGCGGCGGTGCGGAGCGTCTTCACCTGCGAGTTGAGCACTTCACCGTCGAGGACGATGCGCTGGTTGGCTGCCTCTGTCATGCCGACACCCCCAGCGCACGTGCGCTCTCGAGATCGATGTTGGAGTACGCATCAGCGAGGTTGTCCAGCGCGGCGCAGATCTTGCGGACCGCTTCGGTGCGGCTCTCCAGGGAGTCCGAGAAGCGGAGACGGGCAGCGTCGAAGGCGATCTGGGCGTCTCCGGACCACTGGGAGCGGAGGGTCTTCGCGTCGTCGTCGAGCTGCTCGAGGATGGCGTCGATCGCCGTTGCGGCTGCCTGGATGTTCGTGGCCGCTGTTGCCAGGCGTGCGGGGGTCACCGTGAGCTGATCCAGCATCGCGTCACCGCAGATCGGTGCCGGCGCCGAACTGAGCCAGCACCTGCTCGCGCGTCTGAGCGACGATGGGGGAGTCGGGCCCGAGCGAGTCCGCCATACGGGCCAGAGCGACCTCGGCTGCGGCGCGCTGCGCCTCGCGAACGGTGTCGGTGACCAGACGCGAGAGCGTGCGCGCATCCAGGTCGAAGGCCTCGGAGGCGATGTCCACCTGTTCGATCGCACCGCCCGCGCGGGCTGTCACCGTGACCTCGCGTCCGACCGAGTTGATGCTCGCGCGCGCCTCACGGACATCGTCTGCCATACGTGCCGCGTCATGGGCTGCGGTGCGTGCCCGTTCGGTCTGTGCGATGACGCGCATCCGAGCCGCTTCGAGCGCGGCCAGGCTGTCTGCTTCCAGTGACATCGAGTTCCCTCCCCTGACTCGCCATCACCCTAGCGAGCGGGCGGAGAGGCCCGCGGCTGCCTGTGGAAAGGTCAGAAGAGCGTCGCGAGCACGTGCAACCGCGTCTCTGCCAGCACCGCGATGATCGCGAACGCGATGACGGCCATCAGCGGCACCCAGGCGGCGAGGGTGCCGGCGATCAGGCGAACTCGGTCACTGACCGGCACAGCGCCGTTGCGCAGCACGTGCAGCGTCACGGCGAAGAACGACGGGATCGTCACCGACCAGGTGACCATGCACCACGGGCAGAGGGTGCCGAGGGCGAAGATGCTCTGCCCGATCAGCCAGCACACGAAGGCGAAGGCGAAGGCCATGCCCGCCCAGAACGCCAGCCAGAACCAGCGGTTGAAGCGCGCGCCCGCGAGGATTGCTGCGCCCACCACGATCGGAGCGACCCAGCCCGCCAACCCCAGGATCGGGTTGGGGAATCCGAACACGCTTCCCTGCCACGACTGGAGGTTGGCGGTGCATTGCACGAGGACGCTGAAGTCGCAGGACGCCGTGGCGTTCGGGTCGGCGAGGAGGTGGAAACGCTCTGTCGTGAGGGAGAACGCTGCGATCCAACCGACGACTCCGGCGACGATGAGCCAGACGGCCAGAGCGATCGGGCGTGCGGGAGCCTGGGAGTCGGACATGTTCGGATTATGACACCGCCTTCTCATGCGCGCGCTGAGGACCGCGACGGGGCCGTGGCCTCGCCTGACACGAATCGGCGCCGGAAGTGCGATAATGGCTCTTGATGTCCTGCGCGGCCGCGCTGTGCGGGTCATCGACGCAGACTTCGGGCAATGACCGCCCGCGCAGCCCGTGCCGTGTGCCGGCTGCAGACCGAATGAGCCGACGGCACCGCTGGTGCGGCGCCGCACGAGATTTTGCCGGGCGACGCGCGGTGTCGCCCCGGTGAGGAGTACGCCGGTGAAGGCCGATGACGCAAACCAGTCCGATGATCGCAATGAGCAGGGTGACGAGCAGCTGACGTTCCCCGTGGACGAGCCCTCTGGCTCGATCGAGGAGTCCGCGCTCGGCGATGCCCCGGCATCCGGCGAGGATGCGGGTGCGCCCGAGGACGCGACGACGCGCGACGCCGTGGCAGAGTCCGCAGACGCCGAGTCTGCCGAGACGCCGGACGGTTCCGCAGACGAGGCGCCGTCGGCCCCGGAGAGTCCCGCGGAGCCTCAGACCGCTGAGGCTGTCACCGATTCCGAGCAGGAGCCTGCGGTGGAGGCGTCCGCATCCGTCGCGCAGACTGCCGCCATCGAAGAGCCGGCCACGGTCGTCGAGGACAAGGCTGCAGAGCCCGAGGAGAAGCCGGGTCCCGTCACGGCGGTCTCGCTCGGGTTGCTGCCCGAGGTCTTCGTGTCGGCTGTCTCGACCCAGCTGCACTTCTACGCCCCCGAGGTCGTGCCACTGCCGGCCCTCCCGGAACCGGACGACGAGGACGCGCCGTCGTCGTCGAGCCGTCGCCGCGGTCGTCGGCGCGGCCCGGAGCGCGACGACGCCGACAGCGGCCCGTCCGCTCGCCCGCCGCGTCAGCGGGCCGTCGAGGTCATCACCGAGCCGCAGCGCATCAAGGGCTCGACGAGGCTCGAGGCCAAGAAGCAGCGCCGTCGCGACGGCCGTGACGCCGGGCGCCGCCGGCCCGTGGTCACGGAGGCGGAGTTCCTCGCGCGCCGCGAGGCCGTCGACCGGGTGATGGTCGTCCGCTCGAAGAACGGCCGCATCCAGATCGCCGTGCTCGAGGACAACGTGCTCGTCGAGCACTACGTGGCGCGCAATCAGGACGCGTCGCTCATCGGCAACGTGTACCTCGGTCGCGTGCAGAACGTGCTGCCCAGCATGGAGGCGGCCTTCGTCGACATCGGTCGTGGCCGCAACGCCGTCCTCTACTCCGGCGAGGTCGACTGGGATGCGGTGGAGACCGGCA
Organism: Microbacterium sp. Clip185; assembly: GCF_028743715.1. Classification (NCBI taxonomy): domain Bacteria; kingdom Bacillati; phylum Actinomycetota; class Actinomycetes; order Micrococcales; family Microbacteriaceae; genus Microbacterium; species Microbacterium sp. Clip185. Next base: position 1,386,701 of record NZ_CP117996.1, read on the forward strand.
ACCAGCCGCGACGCATCGAGCTCGCGCTCAAGAGCGGCGACAAGGTGCTGGTGCAGGTCACGAAGGATCCGGTGGGGCACAAGGGCGCGCGACTGACGAGTCAGATCTCGCTGCCCGGTCGGTACCTCGTGTACGTGCCCGGCGGCGCGATGAACGGCATCTCCCGCAAGCTCCCCGACACCGAGCGTGCACGCCTCAAGCGAATCCTCAAGGAGGTGCTTCCCGAGTCCGCCGGCGTCATCGTGCGCACCGCAGCCGAGGGGGCGACCGAGGAGCAGCTGACGCGCGATGTGCAGCGGCTCACCGCGCAGTGGGAGCACATCAGCCGCCAGAACGAGTCCGTCCAGGCGCCGGCGCTGCTGCACTCCGAGCCGGACCTGCTCGTGAAGATCGTGCGCGACGTCTTCAACGAGGACTTCACGAAGATGCTGATCCAGGGCGAGGAGGCGCAGCACACCATCGAGGGCTACCTCGAGGCCGTCGCGCCCGACCTGCTGGAGCGCGTCGAGCGTTACGAGGGCGGGGGAGACCCGTTCGACGACTTCCGCGTCACCGAGCAGATCGAGAAGGCGCTGGATCGCAAGGTCTGGCTGCCCTCCGGCGGCTCGCTCGTGATCGACCGCACCGAGGCGATGACCGTGGTCGACGTCAACACCGGGAAGTTCGTCGGGTCCGGCGGAAACCTCGAGGAGACCGTCACCAAGAACAACCTCGAGGCCGCGGAGGAGATCGTTCGGCAGCTGCGTCTGCGCGACATCGGCGGCATCATCGTCGTCGACTTCATCGACATGGTGCTCGAGTCCAACCGCGATCTCGTCCTGCGTCGACTCATCGAGTGCCTGAGCCGCGACCGCACGAAGCACCAGGTCGCCGAGGTCACCTCGCTCGGCCTCGTGCAGATGACGCGCAAGAAGCTGGGACTCGGCCTGCTCGAGACCTTCAGTGAAGCGTGCGAGGTCTGCGCCGGACGCGGCGTCATCGTCCACCACGATCCCGTCGTCAAGCACCGCGGAGGTGCAGGCAACGGAAACGGGAACGGCAACGGCGGAAACAACAACGGCAACGGCCGCCGCTCGCGGCAGAACACCCCGCCGCAGGCGCCGGCCGGACAGGCGCACGTCATCACCGCGGGGGTGAAGTCGGCGCTGGCTCAGATCGCCGCATCCACGATCCATCCGGGTTCCGAGGAGGCGATGGTCTCCGACGTCGAGGTGTCGGTCGCCTCTGTCGAGGTCGTCGAGCAGGTCGAGGAGCGTCCTCGCGCGAAGCGCAAGAAGCCGCGCCACGACGCCAAGCCCAAGTCAGAGAAGGAGCTGCTGCTCGACTCCGTCCTGGACGCGCTCCCCGAGCCGAAGGCGCCGGGGCAGGGCCGGGGGCGTCGTCGCGTGACGACAGCGGCTCTCACCGGCACACCCGTCGTCCACGTTCCCGACGGCGAGTGATTACGGCGTCACCGTCCGCGTCGTTCGCGGGCGGTGACGCGCAGTCCGGACGCGATCAGCGCTCGAACGAGCGTGTGACCGTCGACGGCGTGCGCCCCCGCCGAAACGAGACGCTCGTGCTCGGCGTCGGGGACGTCGTAATGGTCGAGATCGAAGCCGCGACGGGGGATGCCGTTGGCGGCGGCGAAGGCGTGGAGCTCATCGAGGTCACTGTCGCTGATCAGGTGCGACCACAGACGGCCGTGAGCGGGCCAGCGCGGGTCGTCGATGAGAATCGCCATCCGATGATCGTAGGCCGCTGCCGAAGGCCCGGGGGCGACCCGCGACACGCGCTTCGGCTCCTTTTGCCACCTCGGCCCTCGATCGGGTAAACTCTTCCTTTGGTGCGTCGCCCTATCGCTGGGCACCCGGCTTGACGATGTGCGAGTCGATGCATCACCGGACTTCTCCGCCCCTGGCGGAGTCCCTCCAGACAATCGGAGCCGAGCGCTCCCAAGACGAAACAGGTGTGAAGTGGTTTACGCAGTTGTGCGCGCCGGCGGCCGGCAGGAAAAGGTCGAGGTCGGCACGATCGTCGTTCTCGACCGCCAGCAGGCGAAGATCGGCGAGACCCTCGAGCTGCCGGCCGTCCTGCTCGTCGACGGCGACGCGGTCACGACCGACGCGGCGAAGCTCGCCAAGGTGACGGTCACCGCCGAGGTCCTCGGTGAAGAGCGCGGCCCGAAGATCGTGATCCAGAAGTTCAAGAACAAGACCGGTTACAAGAAGCGCCAGGGTCACCGTCAGGACCTCACGCGCGTCAAGGTCACCGGCATCAAGTAAGTCCAGGAAGAGGCGAAGAAATGGCACACAAAAAGGGCGCGAGCTCGACTCGTAACGGTCGTGACTCGAACGCACAGCGCCTCGGCGTGAAGCGCTTCGGCGGCCAGGTCGTCAACGCGGGCGAGATCATCGTCCGTCAGCGCGGCACGCACTTCCACCCCGGCGCCAATGTCGGCCGCGGTGGCGACGACACGCTGTTCGCACTGTCGGCCGGCGCCGTGCAGTTCGGTACCAAGGGCGGCCGGAAGGTCGTCAACATCGTGGGCGCCGCGGAGTAATCCGCCGTCACACGCAGACGTCGGCGAGGGGCGGGCTTCGGCCCGCCCCTCGCTTCATATCCAGGAGGGCGCACCCATGGTCACGTTCGTCGATCGAGTGACGCTTCACCTGCGCGCGGGCAAGGGCGGCAACGGCTGCGTGTCGGTGCGCCGTGAGAAGTTCAAGCCGCTGGCAGGCCCCGACGGCGGCAACGGCGGCAACGGAGGAGACATCATTCTCGTCGCCGACCCGCAGGTGACCACGCTCCTGTCGTATCACCACTCACCGCACCGCACCGCCGAGAACGGCGGCTTCGGAATGGGAGACAACCGCTCCGGTGCGACAGGCGAGCCCGTCGAGCTGCCCGTACCCGTCGGTACGGTCGTGAAGGACGAGGACGGCACGGTCCTGGCCGACATGGTCGAGCCCGGCATCCGTTTCGTCGTGGCGCCCGGCGGACGCGGGGGGCTCGGCAACGCTGCGCTGGCCACAACCAAGCGCAAGGCTCCCGGCTTCGCGCTGCTGGGTACCCCCGGCTGGGAAGGCGATGTCCGTCTCGAGCTGAAGACGGTCGCCGACGTTGCACTGGTGGGCTACCCCTCCGCGGGCAAGTCGAGCCTCATCGCCGCGGTCTCGGCGGCGCGACCCAAGATCGCCGACTATCCGTTCACCACGCTGCATCCCAACCTGGGCGTCGTGCAGGCCGGCGATGTGCGCTTCACGGTCGCCGACGTGCCCGGACTCATCGAGGGCGCCAGCGACGGCCGCGGACTCGGGCTCGAGTTCCTGCGTCACGTCGAACGATGCACCGCGCTTGTTCATGTGCTCGACTGCGCCACGCTGGAGCCCGGCCGCGACCCGTTGTCCGATCTCGACGTCATCCTCGCCGAACTCGCCGCCTACGAGGTGCCCGAGGGCCAGGTTCCGCTCCTGGAGCGTCCGCAGGTCGTCGCGCTGAACAAGGTCGACGTGCCGGAGGCGCGCGACCTGGCCGATCTCGTGCGTCCCGATCTTGAGGAGCGCGGCTATCGCGTGTTCGAGATCTCGACGGTGAGCCGGGCGGGGCTGCGAGAGCTCACCTTCGCCCTCGGTGAGATCGTCGAGAAGCACCGTGCCGAGGTGGCCGCCGAGCCCGCACCCGAGCGCATCATCATCCGACCCAAGGGCTCCGAGAAGGAGTTCTCGGTGCGGGTCGAGGGCGGCACGTACGGCCCGGTCTACCGCGTCCTCGGCGAGAAGCCGGTGCGGTGGGTGCAGCAGACCGACTTCCAGAACGAAGAGGCTGTGGGCTTCCTCGCGGACCGCCTCGACAAGCTCGGGGTAGAGGACGAGCTGTTCCGCGCCGGTGCGACGCCGGGCGCGACCGTCGTCATCGGTGAGGGCGACAGCGTCGTGTTCGACTGGCACCCCTCGCTGTCGTCGGCCGCCGAGCTCATGACGGCTCCGCGCGGCACCGACCCGCGCTTCAACCTCGACGGGCGCCGGACGACCAACCAGCGTCGCGAGCGCTATCACGAGCGCATGGACGCCAAGGCCGCCGCACGCGCCGAGCTGGAGGCGGAGCGCATCCGCGAGGGCGAAGAGTGAGCGTGAGCTCGCGGGCAGACCTGCCCGCGGTGCGGCGCCTCGTCGTCAAGGTGGGTTCGTCCTCGATCAGCGGTGACAACGCGGCGAACATCCAGCCGCTCGTGGAAGCTCTCGCCGCCGCACACGGCCGGGGCACGGAGGTCGTGCTGGTCTCGTCCGGCGCGATCGCGACGGGGATGCCGTTCCTCGCTCTCGATGCCCGTCCCTCCGACCTCGCCACGCAGCAGGCTGCTGCCGCGGTGGGTCAGAACATCCTCGTCTACCGCTACCAGGAGGCACTGCGCCCCTTCGCGGTCGTGGCAGGGCAAGTGCTGCTGACGGCCGGCGATCTTGAGAACCCGACCCACCGCTCCAACGCGCGCCGGGCGATGGAGCGCCTTCTCGGACTGCGCATCCTGCCGATCGTCAACGAGAACGACACGGTCGCCACGCACGAGATCCGCTTCGGGGACAACGACCGGCTGGCGGCGCTGGTTGCGCAGCTCATCAGTGCCGACGCGCTCGTGCTCCTCAGCGACATCGCCTGCCTCTACACCCGGCCACCGGACGAGCCCGGCGCCCGTCCGATCGCCGAGGTGCCCTACGGAGACGACCTGTCGGGATACGAGTTCGGCTCCGTCGTCGTCAACAGCGTCGGCACCGGGGGAGCGGCGACGAAGGTCTCGGCGGCGCGGCTCGCGGCCGGCGCGGGCGTGGCTGTCCTGGTGACGAGCATCGACCTCGTCGAGTCCGCTCTCGGCGGCGGCGAGGTGGGCACGTGGTTCGCGCCGAACCCGCATCCGGTGGAGCATCCGTTGACCGGACCGGTCCTGACGCGTCGCTAAACTGAGCGGATGAGTCTGACGACCGTCACCGCAGGCGAGCGGATGCTGCTCGCGAAGACCGCCTCGCGCGAGATCGCACGGCTCTCGGACACACAGAAGAGCAGCCTCCTCGAACGCATCGCCGACGCGCTGGAGGCTGCGACGGCTGAGATCGTCGCCGCCAACGGCGAGGATCTCGATCGCGGTCGCGCGCAGGGATTGTCCGACGCGCTGCTGGACCGCCTGGCGCTCGACAGCGGACGTGTGCACGCTCTCGCACAGGCCGTTCGCGAGGTCGCGCTGCTGCCGGACCCGGTCGGACGCGTGCTCGAAGAGAAGACGCTCGAGAACGGGCTGAACCTCCAGAAGATCTCCGTGCCCTTCGGAGTGGTCGGCTCGATCTACGAGGCGCGCCCCAATGTGACCGTCGACATCGCGGCGCTTGCGCTGCGCTCCGGCAACGCCGTCGTGCTGCGCGGGGGGACCGCCGCCGAGCTCAGCAACGCGGCGCTCGTGGACGCGATGCGCGGCGCGCTGGCGGAGGAGGGCGTCGATCCGGAGGCGATCCAGACGCTCGACGCCTTCGGGCGCGCCGGCGCCACCGAGCTCATGCACGCCCGCGGCATCGTCGACGTGCTCGTGCCCCGGGGCAGCGCGCAGCTGATCGAGACCGTCGTCACCGAATCCACCGTGCCGGTCATTGAGACCGGCGCGGGCGTCGTGCACGTGTACCTCGACGAGAGTGCACCGCTCGAGCGGGCCGAAGCCATCGTGGTGAACGCCAAGGCGCAGCGCCCCAGCGTCTGCAACGCAGCCGAGACGGTCCTCGTGCACCGCGCGGCTGCGCCGCGTGTCGTCGGTCCTGTCGTGGCCGCGCTGCAGCAGGCCGGCGTGACGGTGCACGGCGACGAGACGGTTGCGCAACTGGCGTCCGACGTCGTGCCCGCAGGGGAGCACGACTGGCAGACGGAGTACCTCAGCCTCGACATCGCGATGCGCGTGGTCGATGACCTCGATGCGGCGCTCGATCACATCCGGCGCTACTCGACACACCACACCGAGTCGATCATCACCGACGATGAGACCAGCGCCGAGCGGTTCCTCGCGGAGGTCGACTCCGCGGTCGTCATGGCCAACGCGTCCACACGCTTCACCGACGGCGGCGAGTTCGGTTTCGGCGCCGAGGTGGGCATCTCCACCCAGAAGCTGCACGCCCGAGGGCCCATGGGGCTGCGGGAGCTGACGAGCTCCAAGTGGGTCGTCCGCGGCTCCGGGCAGGTACGCGGCTGACAGACTAAGCTGGGAGCGCCCGTGCGCCCCACCGATCGATCGGAGAACCGATGAGCCTCGCCCCCTTCCTCACCCTTGTCGCCGAGGAGGCCGAGCACCACGGTAACGTCGCCGCGGAGACCGTCGGATACGGGATCATCGCGCTCATCGTCTTCACGGCCCTCGCGCTCGTGACCCTGTCGTACCGCAACGTCGCAAACCGTCACGCGCACAAGGCCGAGGCGTACGCCAAGAAGCACGCGGCCGATCTCGAGCCGCGCGGACACGGCCACTGACTCTCGGGCAGATGAGCGCAGGTCGAGCGCCGCGCATCGGGGTGATGGGCGGCACCTTCGACCCGGTTCATCACGGTCACCTCGTCGCGGCGAGCGAAGTCGCGGCATCCTTCGATCTCGATGAGGTCATCTTCGTACCCACGGGCGAGCCGTGGCAGAAGTCGCAGGTGACCGAGAGCGAGCATCGCTACTTGATGACCGTGATCGCCACGGCCTCCAACCCCGACTTCAGTGTGAGCAGGGTCGATATCGACCGCTCGGGGCCGACGTATACGATCGACACTCTCCGCGACCTGCAGGCGCAGCGGCCCGATGCCGAGCTCTTCTTCATCACGGGAGCCGATGCCGTGGCGCAGATTCTCAGCTGGAGGGACCATGATGAACTGTGGGACCTCGCCCATTTCGTGGCGGTCTCCCGGCCCGGGCATCCGCTATCGGCGGCCGGTCTGCCGAGCAAGAACGTGAGTCTGCTCGAGATCCCGGCCCTGGCCATCTCTTCGACGGACTGTCGGAACCGCGTGCACAACGGACAACCGGTGTGGTACCTCGTTCCGGATGGAGTCGTCCAGTACATTGCGAAGCACCACCTCTACCGGAGTAAGGCATGAGCAACCCTGACCAGCCCAGCACTCCGCCGCTGACCCGGCGCCAGATGCGCGACCTGCGCAACACCGGATCGACTCCGATCCAGAACCCGCAGGACGCTCCCGCCACCGCGCCCGAGCCGAAGCCGGAGCCTGCCGCGCCGCTTCCGCGCGCGGCCGCGCCTGCCGTCGTCCCGCCCGCGCCCCGCGCGGACGCCAGCGTCGACCTGGGCGTCTCGCCGCTCACCCGTCGTCAGGCGCGCGAGCAGGAGCGCATCCGCACGGCATCGGTGCCCGTGATCTCGCCAGACACCGCGGCAGATGCGGCGACGCCGACCGTGAAGCCCGCCGAGCAGGACTCGTCGGGCACGGACACCGGGGGGATGACCGCGCTGTTCACCCCCAACGCAGACGAGCGCCCGGCGGACGAGACGCCGCTGGCCGCGGCCGAGGCGGCTCTCGCCGACGAACCCGCGCCCGTGGTGTCGCCGCAGCTCGGCTCCGCGCTGCTCGAGAGCGGTGTTCCCGAGGTCGCTCTCCCGCCGTCGTTCGACCACCTGCTCACGCGCGAGGGGTCGACGGGCAGTATCGCCACGCCCAACGCTCTCATCCTCTCGCAGACGCCGTCGGCGGATGCGTTCACGTCGCCGATCGCGGCGACCGGCGAGGTGCTGATCACGGGCACCTTCGCCTTGCCCGAAGGCCTCGGATCGCGCGGTCATGCGCCCGGGACCACCGATGGCAAGGAAGCCGACGCCGTTCTCGTGGACGGCGAGCTGCCGCCCGCATCCTCTCCCACCCCCATCGCGGCCAGCGCCGCGATCAGCACCATCAAGAGCGCGGACGAGATCATCCGTCCGCCGGCGCCCGAGAAGGGCAGTCGGCTCATGCTCGTGCTCGCCATCACCGCCGGAGCCCTCGCGCTCGCGCTGGTCGGCGTGCTGGTGTTCGCCGTATCGACAGGACTTTTCTCATGACGTTGACCGACGCATCCGTCGAGGTGCTGCAGATCGCCGCACGCGCCGCAGACGCGAAGGGCGGCGAGGACCTCGTTGCCCTCGACGTCTCGGAGCCGCTCCCGCTCGTCGACATCTTCCTGCTCGTGACGGGGCGCAACGAGCGCAACGTGGCCGCGATCGCCGACGAGATCGAGGAGCAGCTGCTCGAGCACGGTGTCAAACGTCTGCGCCGCGAGGGTCGCGAGGAGTCACGCTGGATCCTGCTCGACTTCGGCGACCTCGTCGTGCACGTCTTCCACGAGCAGGAGCGCGTCTTCTACGGTCTCGAGCGCCTCTGGAAGGACTGCCCGACCGTTCCCATCGACCTGCCGGTGCCGACGCGCCCGGAGTGACCGGGCTGATTTCGCTCACGACTCATCCGTGTTGTAAGCTGAATGAGTTGCCCGGAAGGGTGACAGAGGGCCTGTGGCGCAGCTGGTAGCGCACCTGCATGGCATGCAGGGGGTCAGGGGTTCGAGTCCCCTCAGGTCCACCCTCACGAAACGAAGGCCTCCGCGAAGCGGGGGCCTTCGTTCGTTTCCCGGCGCTGATCGACGGCGTCCCGGCTCGGGAACGCACAGTTCGTGCGCCGAAAGCGACAGGTTGTGCGTGAGCCCGATGCGGGCCGTGCCGAGCGCGTGAAATAGGACTCGGCACCGGTGCGCTGACGCCCGGGCCGTCCTCCGATGACGGAGGTCTGCACACAGAGGAGAACACAGTGAGTTCAACGACGGCTCGGAAGCCGATGTCGAACAAGAGGTTCCTCGCGATCTGGATCCCGATCGTCGCCGTGGTGGCAATCATCGCCATCGGCGCGAACATCGCGATCGGGATGTATCGAGGAGCCATCGAGTCGTACATGGGCGCGGGAAGCTACGCGATCAGCAACACGGCGGACGGCGACAAGCTCGACACCGAGTACTACACCGCCGACTACGCGACGAACGAAGAGGCCAAAAGCGCGTCGTCCGAACTCGTGGAGGAGATCGCGGGCGAGGGCATGACCCTCGTCAAGAACAACGGGACTCTGCCGTTGGCGGCCGGCGCCGTCACACTGCTGGGCCGCGGCGCAGCCGACCCCGTCTACGGTGGCTCCGGTTCCGGAACGGCGGACACCCGCACCGCTGTGAACATCAAGGCCGGCATCGAGAACGGCGGCTTCACCGTCAACGGGACGGTCTACGACCAGCTCGCGGCGTTCGCCGAGGCGAACCCGGCGGCGGATGGCGGCCGGACGAACATCGTCATGGACAAGCCCGAGGAGTCGAACTACAACATCGGTGAGATGCCGGTCGCCGACTACTCGCAGGCCTCGCGCGACAGCTTCGCGGAGTTCCCGGACGCCGCGATCGTCGTCATCGGCCGTGCCGGCGGCGAAGGCGGAGATCTCGCCACCAACATGGAGAAGTGGGACGAGCGCGCAGAGCCCGGTCAGCACCAGCTCGAGCTCAACGCCGATGAGAAGGACCTGCTCGAACTCGCCAAGAGCCAGTTCGAGAACGTCATCGTCGTCGTGAACGCATCGACGTCCATGGAGCTCGGTCCTCTCCAGGACGACGAGGGGATCGACGGCATCATCCTGGCAGGCTCTCCCGGCGTCAACGGATTCAACGCGCTGGGACCGATCCTGAGCGGCGACATCAACCCCTCGGGGCGCACGGTCGACGTGTTCTCGCGCGACTTCACCGCTGATCCGACCTTCGTCAACTTCGGCGACTTCGCCTACACGAACGTCGACGACGCCTACTTCGTCGACTACGAAGAGGGCATCTACGTCGGCTACCGCTATTACGAGACCGCGGCTGTCGAAGGCTTCATCGACTACGACCAGGCCGTCGTCTATCCGTTCGGCTACGGGCTCAGCTACACGAGCTTCGACAAGGCGATCACCGGACAGCGCCTCGGCGATGTGGACGGCGACATCTCCGTCGACGTGAGCGTCACGAACACCGGTGCGGTCGCAGGCAAGGATGTCGTGCAGCTCTACTACACGGCGCCCTACACGCCGGGCGGGGTCGAGAAGTCCTCCGTCGTGCTCGGAGCGTTCGCGAAGACGAGCCTGCTCGAGCCCGGCGCGTCGGAGACGGTGACCCTCACCGTTCCCGTCGAGGAGATGGCGTCCTACGACAGCACCGGCGACGGGGCATACGTGCTCGACGCCGGCGTCTACGAGTTCAAGGTCCAGAACGACTCGCACACGATCGCCGCGGGCACTGCTCCGATCACGTACACGGTCGACGAGAAGGTCACCTACACCGAGGGGCGCGCGAGCGACGAGACGGCGGCGACCAACCACTTCGAGGATGTCACCGCGGCCTTCTCCGAGGGCAAGGTGACCGCGCTGTCCCGTGCGGACTTCGCCGGGACGTTCCCGAAGACGCCCGAAGGAGCCGACTTCGAGGCGAGTGAGGCGACGATCGCCGACTTCGCTCCGTACGATGCCGCCGCGGCCGCTGCGGCAGACACGGACTCCGAGGCGCCCGTCTGGGGTGCAGATGGCAACGTCTCACTCGTCGACATGCGCGGACTCGCGTACGACGACCCGAAGTGGGACGCCCTGCTTGACCAGCTCACGCTGGACGAGGTCGTCGACATGCTCACCTCGGGTGCGTACAACACGGCCGGTCTCCCGGACATCGGCAAGATCCGAACCAACGACCTCGACGGTCCTGCCGGGTTCAGCTCGTTCATCAACCCCGATCTGTGGACCGGAACGGCCTTCCCGTCCGAGTACCTGCTCGGACAGACATGGAACGTCGAACTCGCCAACGCGATGGGTGTCGCGATCGGCAACGAAGCGCTCGCGATGGGGGCCAACGGCTGGTACGCACCTGCCGCGAACCTGCATCGCTCTCCGTTCGCCGGCCGCAACTTCGAGTACTACTCCGAGGACCCGGTGCTGTCCGGGGCTCTCGCCACGGCTGCTGTGGACGGCGCGCTCACGAAGGGCGTCTACTCGTTCACGAAGCACTTCGCGATGAACGACCAGGAGACGAACCGCGTCAACGGCAACGGCATCGCGACGTGGGCGACCGAGCAGACGATCCGTGAGATCTATCTGAAGCCGTTCGAGATGATCGTCAAGAACGCCAGCGGCGAGCTGTCGTACTACGACGCCGACGGCACGAAGCAGACCGCCGAGATCGGTGCCACCGCCATGATGAGCTCGTTCAACCGCATCGGCGGCACGTGGGCCGGTGGCTCCGCGGCGCTCATGCACGACGTGCTGCGCGGCGAGTGGGGCTTCACGGGCTTTGTGATCACCGACTTCAACCTCTATCCCTACATGTATGTCGATGAGGCGTGGGCCGCTCGCGGCACCGACCACATGCTGACCTTCGCAGGGATGAAGACGGTCGAAGACACCGAGAGTGCCTTCGCACAGTCCAACATCCGCTATGCCGCCCACAACCTGCTGTACACCGTTGCGAATTCCAACGCGGTGAACGGGATGGCTCCGGGAGCGACGCTGACGTACCAGCCCGCAGCGTGGGAGATCTGGATCACGGTCGGCACCGTCGTGCTGGCACTGCTGGTGGCCGCGGGAGTGGTGTGGATCATCGTCCGCGTCCGCCGTCACCGCAATCGCCCGGTGACGGTCAACGACGAGCTCGCTTCGTCCTGACACGGCACGTTCGGGGCCGGGCCGCCGCGTCCGGCCCCGAACGGCGATTGTCCTTCCGCGCTCGACGCGCGATGCGAACGACCAAGAAAGACCCATTGTGAAAGACACCCCCTCGCTCGTAGCGAGTCTCTCGCTGCTCGAGAAAGCGGCCCTGCTCAGCGGCGCCAACACATGGCAGACGCGAGCGATCGAACGCATCGCGCTGCCGCCCGTGTGGCTGGCAGACGGTCCTCACGGTGTGCGCAAGCAGGTGGGATCGGCCGACCACCTCGGCATCAACGGCTCAGAACCTGCCACCTGCTTCCCGACCGCCGCGACCATCGCCGGCAGCTGGGATGACGAACTGGCCGAGCAGATCGGTGCGGCCCTCGGCCGCGAGGCGTCCGCGCAGGGCGTCGGCGTGCTGCTCGGACCCGGCCTGAACATCAAGCGCAGCCCCCTCGGCGGCCGCAGCTTCGAGTACTTCTCCGAAGACCCGGAGCTTGCAGGCCGTCTGGCTGCCGCCTACGTCCGCGGCATCCAGTCCGAGGGCGTCGCGGCCACTCCCAAGCATTTCGCGGTCAACAGCCAGGAGCTGCGGCGCATGGTCAGCGACTCCGTCGTCGACGAGCGCACCCTGCGCGAGATCTACCTGACCGCTTTCGAGATCGTCGTCCGCGAGGCCGGCCCCTGGGCGATCATGTCCTCGTACAACCTCGTCAACGGCGTCTACGCCCACGAGAACGCTCACCTGCTGACGGAGATCCTCCGCGAGGAGTGGGGCTTCGACGGCGCTGTCATCTCCGACTGGGGCGGCTCGAACGACGCCGTCGCCGCCGTCGCCGCGGGCGCCGCGCTCGAGATGCCGTCGCCCGGCTTCGACTCGGCCCGCGAGATCGTCGACGCGGTCGAGTCCGGCCGGCTCGCCATCGCCGATCTGGATGCTCGCGTCGCCGAACTCATCGACCTGGTGCGCCGCGTGACCGAGCGCGCGGCGGCGATCGTCGACCTGCCCGCTCACCACGCGCTTGCCCGTCGTGCCGCCGCGGAGTCCGCGGTGCTGCTGCGCAACGAGGACGACCTGCTGCCGCTCGCTGCAGGCACGCGCGTGGCACTCGTCGGCGCGTTCGCCACGGAGCCCCGCTATCAGGGCGCCGGATCCTCCCTCGTCAACCCCACGACGCTCCCGACCCTCGCCGACGTGCTGCCGAACTCGTCCCTCGAGGTCGTCGGCGTCGCGGAGGGATTCCGCCGCGACGGCCGTCCCGACGAGGCGCTGCGTGCCGAGGCCCTCACCCTCGCAGGCCGTGCCGACGTGGTGGTGCTGAGCCTCGGACTCCCCGAGATCGCCGAGTCGGAGGGGATGGACCGCACGAGCCTCGACCTGCCTGCAGAGCAGGTACGCCTGTTGCACGACGTGCACCGAGTGAACCCGCGCACGGTCGTGCTGATCAGCGCCGGGGGAGTGGTCTCGACCCCGTGGGCGACGGACGCGGCCGCGCTGCTGCACGCGTACCTCGGCGGCCAGGCCGGTGCCGAAGCCATCGTGGACGTGCTGACCGGCACCGTCGACCCGGGTGGCCGGCTGGCGGAGACGATGCCCCGCGCACTCGCCGACACCCCCACGGCCGAGACGTTCCCGAGCGCAGCACGCACGGCCGAGTACCGGGAGGGGCCCTTCGTCGGCTATCGGCATTACGACACGGCTGGCGTCCCGGTCGCCTTCCCGTTCGGGTTCGGCCTGAGTTACACGCGATTCGCCTATTCGGATCTCGAGGTGGATGCCGACGGCGCTCACGTCACGGTGACCAACACCGGCTCTCGTTCCGGGAGCGACGTGGTGCAGATGTACGTCGGTCGAGTCGGAGACAGCGCGCTGATGCGCCCGCGGCGCGAGCTGAAGGGATACGTGAAAGTGCGGCTGGAGGCGGGCGAGTCGCGCCGTGTCTCGCTGCCGTTCGGTGAGCGCACCTTCCGGGTCTTCGACGCCGCGTCGAACGCGTGGGTCGTCGAGCGGGGCGTCTACGAGATCGCTGTCGGCGCACACGTGCAAGCGCTCGAGCTGTCGACGACCATCGAACGCGACGGTGTGGTCGTAGCGCCGACCGTGCACACGGGAGCCTCGCCGACGGATGCCGAGTTCGCGGCGCTGCTGGGACGCGAGGTGCCGGATCCCCGGTGGCCCGCGGGTCCGCTGGGCGAGAACGATCCGATGGATCGTCTCGCCGAGTCGCGCAGCCCCCTCGGCCGGCTCGGATTCCGCATCCTCGACGGCCGCCGTCGCAAGGCCGACGCGGCCGGTACCCCCGACCTGAACGTGCTGTTCCTGCTGAACGGCCCGTTCCGGGTCATCTCCAAGATGAGCGGCGGGCTCGCCACCCGCCGGCTCACCGGAGCCGTGCTGACGCTCGTGAACGGGCAGACGCTGCGCGGCCTCGGGCGGGTGATCGCCGCCTACTTCGGGGGCCGACGCGATGAGAAGGCGACGAAGAAGGCGTTCGACGCCGCCGCAGGGAACAGGAGTGCACGATGATCACCGCCATCACGAAATGGTGGGGTCGATTCCAGACCTCACGTCCGGAACTGTCGAAGTTCATCATGTTCCTACTGCTGTCCAACGGCGTCACCGTGCTGCAGCTGGCGCTCATGCCGATCTTCCGCTGGGCCTTCGCGAGCTTCACGGGTCTCACGGAGGTGGGCTTCCAGGTGCTCCCCGTCGGTTCGAACGTCGACGGCAGCCAGTACTACATGTTCGACTACGCGGCGGGCGCGCTTCCCGCCGGCGGCGGCGGACTGGCGTACTTCCTGGCGGTGCAGATCACCCTGCTCATCGCGCAGGTCATCAACTTCTTCCTGCAGCGCAACATCACGTTCAAGTCGAATACATCGGTGTGGGTCGCCGCCGGCTGGTACACGGTGGCCTACGTGGCGATCACCTTCATCGCCGCCGCCGCGCAGGGCTTCTACAAGGCGCCGATCTACGACTTCTTCATGGTGACGCTCGGATGGGGATCGAGCGGATCGGTCGTGGCCGATGTGCTGACGATGATCATCAACGCGGCGATCTCGTTCTGGGTGTTCTACCCGATCTTCAAGGTGATCTTCCGTCAGGTGCCGACGGAGATCGAGGTGGTGGCGGAGCCCGGCGACAAGGTCGAGCGATGACGGACCTTCCCTCGGTCGGGCCCGCGCTGTCCATCGTGGTGCCGGCGTTCAACGCCGAGGCCTACCTGGGGCGCGCGCTGTCGGAGCTCGACGCGGTCGCCGGCGTCGAGGTGATCGTCGTCGACGACGGCTCGACGGATGCCACCGGGGCGCTCGCGGATGACTGGGCTGCGCGGCGCCCCGCAACGCGCCGGGTGATCCACCAGCCGAACCGTGGGCACGGCGGCGCCATCAACGCGGGGGTCGCCGAGGCGCGCGGCGCGTTCGTGAAGATCCTCGATGCGGATGACTGGCTCGACATCGCCTCGCTCGCCCGCCTGGTGCGCGAGCTCAGTGCACTCCAGAGCGAGGACGTGGATGCGGTGTTCACGGACTTCGTCCATGAGCGCGTCGGCAAATCGGCGCGTCCGGCTCGTTTCGACTCGGTGTTCCCTTCGGGCGGCGTGTTCGAATGGGCCGACACGGAGCGGTTCGGACGCCGTCAGGTGCTCATGATGCACGCGATCGTCTACCGGACGGAGCTCGTGCGCGCGAGCGGGCTGCGCCTGCCGGAGCACACCTTCTACGTCGACAACCTCTACGTGGTCACTCCGCTGGCGCGGGTGCGCCGGATGCGGTACCTGCCGATCCCGCTCTACCGCTATCACGTCGGCCGGCCGGGCCAGTCCGTGGCGCCCGAGGTCATGGTGCGACGGGTGGAGCAGCAGCTGCGGGTGAACAGACTGGCGCTGGCTGCGCTCCCCTCGCCGCACTCGGTCGCGCGCGGCGAGGTACCGGCGCAGTTGTACCGGGCTCTGCTGCACCACGTGGAGGGGGTGTGCGCGGTCACGAGCGCGACGTTGGCCCGCGCCGGGACCGCGGATCACCTCGTGGAGCGCGACCGGTTCTGGCGAGAAGTGCGTGCGGAGAACCCCTGGCTGTACACGCGCATGCGTCGGAGCCTCCTCGGGGCGGTGAGCAACCTCCCGGGTCAGGCGGGTCGGCGCGCGACGAGCCTGGCCTACGACTGGGCTCGTCGCGTCGTCGGGTTCAGCTGAGACGAGCCGCGGCTTCCTCGCGTGAACTGCGTCCCGTCTACGATCGATGGGGAGATCGGTCGAACCCGCGGCCGGCTCCTCATCATCGCCGTGCGCGCAGCTTGCTGCCGGCGCGCGCTGCGCCGGACGGAGGGTGCCCAGGTGTCATCGCTCCTGCTGACGGTGGCCGTGCCCGCCTACAACTGTGCAGAGCTCCTCGGTCGCGCTCTCGCCGCGCTCTGCGTCAGCGACGCCCGCGTCGAGGTCATCGTCGTCGATGACGGCTCCACGGACGCCACCGGGATACTCGCCGAATCGTATGCGCACACGTATCCCGACCGGATTCGTGTGGTGCACCAGGTCAACGGCGGGCACGGGGCAGCCATCGACACCGGCGTCGCACACGCGCGCGGACGGTACGTCAAGGTGCTCGACGCCGACGACTGGCTGTCGTCCACTGCTCTCGCGCGGGTGCTCGACGTCCTCGAGCGGCTGGAGGAGGCGGGGGGAGTAGACGCGTTGTTCACGGACTTCGTGCATGACCGCGTGGACAAGCCGGCGCGCGTCACGCGCTTCGGCACGGTGTTCCCGGCCGAGCGGGTCTTCGGGTGGGAGGACACGCAGCGCTTCGGGCGCCGACAGTATCTGATGATGCACGCGGTCATCTACCGCACGGCGTTGCTGCGCGAGGTGGAGCTGAATCTGCCTCGCCACACGTTCTACGTCGACAGCCTGTACGTCCTGCGTCCGCTCACGCGCGTACGTCGCATGTACTACGTGCCCGTCGCGCTGTACCACTACTACATCGGCCGGTCTGGCCAGTCGGTCGCGCCGGAGGTCATGCTGGCCCGCGTCGACCAGCAGCTGCGCGTGAACCGCCTCGCACTGGAGACCCTGCCGAGCATCGAGGACGTGCGGGCCGGGAGCGTCCCGCCACAGCTCTACGCCGCGCAACTGCACTACGTCCGCGCGCTGTGCGCCACCGTGAGTGCGACGCTCGCCCTGGGGGGTACGCCCCAGCACCTGGCGGTGCGCCGTGCCTTTTGGCGCGAGGTCAAGCGCGACCGGCCCCGCATCCACGCTCATCTGCGCAGGAGTCTCGTCGGGGCAGGCAGCAATCTGCCGGGCTCTGCGGGCCGGCATGTGACCCGAGCCGCCTACCACCTCGCCCGACGTTACGTCGGGTTCAGTTGAGAACGGACCAGGAAGGAGACAGAGCATGATCCGCATCGGCGTCGTCGAAGATGATCCGGCCAGCATCGACCGCCTGTTGTCGCACCTGGACCGGTTCCAGCGTGAACACGGTGAGCGCTTCCATATCGGGGCGTTCCGCGACGGACGCGACATCATCGAGGACTACCGTCCCGACTGGGACATCCTGCTGCTGGACATCCAGATGGCGCGTGTGGACGGCATGACGGCCGCGCGCCGCATCCGCGAGGTCGACAGTGAGGTGCTCATCGTCTTCGTGACCGCGTCGCCGCAGTACGCGGTCAGCGGCTACGAAGTGGATGCCCTGAGCTATCTGCTCAAACCGGTGTCCTACCCGGTCTTCGCGCAGGAGCTCGCGCGCTGCCTCGTGCGCCTGCGCAGGCGCGAACGCCGGCACATGCTCTTCACCGCGGCCGACGGCGATCGTCACCGCCTCGACATCGCCGACGTGCTGTATCTCGAGAGTGCCAAGCACAATGTGCTGATCCACACACTCGACAGCGATTACACCGTGGCCACGTCGCTGAAGGCGATGGAGGGCGAGCTGGAGGGCGAGGACTTCTTCCGCTGCAACAGCGGATACCTCGTGAACCTGCGTCACGTGACCGGCGTGGAGGGCAACGACTGCCGCATCCGCGGCGGTGTGCGGCTGCAGATCAGCCGGCCGCGCAAGAAGGACTTCCTGGCAGCCCTGGCCGCCTATATCGGCACGCGCGGGATCACGGCATGAATGAGCTCTACGTCGCCGACATCCCCCGCAGCTTCACGGCCATCGCGGAGTGGGGCGCCTGCTTCGTCTTCGTGCTGATCGTCGCCCGACGAGCGAGCTGGTGGGTCACGGCCGCCGCATCGGCTGCGGGACTGCTGGCGCTGCTCGCCGTGCAGGAAGCGGCCGGACGCCTCTCCCTCGCGCTGTGGATCCCGGGGATGCTGGCAGCCGTCCTCGTGATGTTCGCGATGCTGTACGCCACGCTTCGTGTCTCCCCGGTGACCGCCGGCTACCTCACGGCCCGGGCCTTCGTGCTCGCGGAGCTCACCGCATCCATCCACTGGCAGCTCGACCGGTTCTACCTCGATGCGCCGGCCGAGGTGAAGACCACGATGATGGTTCTCACCTATGGCGGGATGCTGGGGCTCGCCTGGCTCGCGGAACGGCGTCATCTGGTGCGCGGAGAGGTTTTCGAGGTGGGCTATGCCGATCTCGTCGCCGCGTTCTCGATCGCGTCCGCAACGTTCATCATCTCCAACCTCAGCTTCGTGACCACCGCCACACCGTTCAGCGGCCGCATCGGGCACGAGATCCTGTACATCAGAACGCTCGTCGATCTCTGCGGCTACATCGCCCTCTACGTGCAGCACGAGGTGCGCCGCGGCTTCCAGGCGCGCCGCGAGGCCGATGCGATGGCGAGGTTGCTGACGAGCCAGCACCAGCAGTACGAGATGTCGCGGCGCACGATCGATGAAGTCAACCGCAAGTACCACGACATGAAGCACCACCTGGACGCGATCCGCGCCGAGCAGGATCCGCAGTCCCGCCTGCGCATCCTCGACGACCTCGAGACGTCGATCCGCGACTACGCGACGCAGGTGCGCACCGGCAACGACGTGCTCGACGCGGTTCTGACCGCCAAGCTCATGTACGCGCGCGAGCAGAGCATCCACGTCGCGACGGTCGCCGACGGGCGGTTGCTGGCGGGGTTGCGTCCGCTGGACATCACGGCGATCGCGGGCAACGCCCTCGACAACGCGTTCGAGGCGACGGCACGGCTAGCCGAATCGCAGCGGATGGTGAAGTTCTCCCTCTTCGCGCACGACGACTTCGTGATGCTCCGGGTCGAGAACACGTTCGACGGGCATCTGCGTCGGCGGGATGGCCGCATCATCACGCGCAAGGCCGGCGACGGACACGGCTACGGACTGCGCAACATCGAGGCGGCGGCGGAGACCTACGGCGGATCGGTATCGGTCGACGCCGGCGCCGAATGGTTCTCGCTCCGGGTGCTGCTTCCCCGGGACATCGCCGCCGCGAGCTGAGCCTTCCGCTCAGGCGGCCAACGCCCGACGCACGTGCGTCAGCAGCTGCTCGCGCAGCGGCTCGGCCCTCCGCGTGAAAGCCCGTTGCTCGGTGACGTAGAGGGCCTTGCCTTCCGGCGTCTCCACGGCGACGGGTTCGAAGCCCCAGGCACGGAGGTCGTACGGCGAGGCGCGCATATCGAGCGAGCGGATGTCGCGGGCGAGCTCGAACGCGTCCAGGAGGGTGTCGCCGGGCACGAGCGGGCCGAGCTTCACCGCCCACTTGTAGAGGTCCATGCCCGCGTGCAGGCAGCCCGGCTGCTCGTGAGCGGCCTGGGTTGCGCGCTCGAGGAGCGCCCGGTTGCGGGGCACCGCATCCTCGGTGAAGAAGCGGAACGCGTCGAAGTGCGTGCACCGCAGCTCGTGCGACTCGACCACGGCGTCCGTGCCCGCCGAGCCCAGCCGCAGCGGCGCGGTATGGCGGGGAGCCTCTGAGCGGTACAGCATCGCCCACTCGTGCATGCCGAAGCAGCCGTACTGCGCGCTCCGCCCGCGGGTGCCCGCCAGGATCGTGGCGACACCGGTCAGCAGGAGGCGCTTCTCGGCGGCGAAGGCGCGCACGTCGACGCGAAGGGTGTCGTCAGCGCCGCGCACGTACCAGCGCCACTCGGCGCGAGCCTCCTGTGCCGCATCCGCCAGCGCGAACGCCGCACCCGGGTGCCAGCGACGCAGCAGCGCCGGCTTGTAGCCGTAGTAAGTGAACAGGAAGTCCTCGACCGGATGCGTCTGGCCCCGGGCGGCGCGGGCACGCCGCCCTGCGGTGAGCGCGTCGGCCCGATCGGTGTGACTGCTCTCGCGGGCGCGCCAGTCGTCGAGGTCGAGAACGGTCTGCGGTGCGAGCAGGGGCGACGCGGTGCTCACGCGGGTTCGATCAGCGCGGGGGAGTCGTTGCGCACATTCCCCACGGCGGAGGAGACCACCCTCGTCTCGAGTGTCGCCGCGAGGTCGGGAGCCGCATCGATCGCCGCATCCAGGATGTCGCCCACGTTCTCGGTGTCCGTGTCGAGCCATGCATCTGCGAAGTCGGCGTCAAGGAACAGAGGCATGCGGTCATGGATCGAACCCAGCGCACCGATCGCATCGCGCGTGAGGATGGTGAAAGTCAGCAGCCAGCGATCGGGATCGTCATCGGCCTTGCTCGGGTCTTTCCACCATTCGTAGAGGCCCGCGAGAAACAGCGGCGAATCGTCGGCAGGGTGGATGAAGTGCGGCTCCTTGCCGTCGGCGAGCTGCTTCCACTCGTAGTAGCCGGTCGTCGGAACGACGGCCCGGCGCTTGATGAGAGCGCCGCGGAACATCGGCTTGTCTTCCAGCTCCTCCGCGCGGGCGTTGAAGGCGCGGGCGCCGATCTTGGGGTCTTTCGCCCACGCCGGCACAAGACCCCACCTCGCGGGCTCGAGCCGCCGCGTGGGCGGCTCGGTCTTGGCGGAGTCCAGCACGATCGCCGCCGTGCTCATCGGCGCGACGTTGTAGGACGGCGCGGGGAGCGAGGGGTTGATCGTGTCGACGCGGAGCACTCCGACGAGCTCCGACGCGACGTTGGCGACGACGAACCGACCACACATGCCGGTCAGCCTACGCCGGGGCGTACGACACCGGCCTCTTCGAGGCGGTCGAGCAGCTCGGCTCCATCGTCGCCGCTGACCCACGGCACACTCGCGGCCGAATGATCGTTGACCGCCGTCCGTCCGCCGGCGAGGACGGCCTCGGCGGGGGTCAGGCGACGGATGGCGACCGCGGCGACGTTGGCGGGATGCGTCCCGGCGAACTCCGTGTAGATCGCGTCGTCGGCCTGCCCGTCATCGCCGATGAGCAGCCAGCGGATGTCGGGGAACTCCTGCGCCAGCCGGTTGAGGTTGGTCGACTTGTGAGCGGGTCCGCTGCGGAACCACCGATCATGGGTCGGACCCCAGTCGGTCAGGAGCATCGCGCCGGAGGGAAACAGGTGCCGCCGCAAGAACCGCGTGAGCGTCGGTGCGACGTTCCACGAGCCCGTGGAGAGGTAGACGAGGGGTGCGCCGGGGTTCTCCCGCGTCACGCGTTCGAGAAGCACCGACATTCCGGGCACGGGCTGCCGCGCGTGCTCATTGAGGACGAAGGAGTTCCAGGCCGCGAGCATCGGACGGGGGATCGCCGTGACCATGACGGTGTCGTCGATGTCGCTCACGACCCCGAACCTGGCGTCGTCGGAGACGATGAAAACGCGCAGCGTGGTGGTCTGACCGCCCTCCACGCGAGCAGTCAGCGTCTGCCACCCCGGCTCCAAGGTTGCCGGCAGCACCACGTCCACGACACCGCCGCGATCGGCGACGACGTCGTGTGTCTCACCGCCCACACTCACCTGTACCTGGCCGTACGCGACCGGGATAGCGGCGAAGCTGCGCCACCCGCGGATGCCCGCGTACTCGCCCTTGTCCCGGCCGACAGGGGGGATCACGACGCGTGCGAGCACCCGCACCCAGCGCTCGGAACCGTACCCGGGAAAGGCCGCGACCGATGGGGTGCGCCCACGACGACGGGCGCCCCGTTCACGCCACGCGTGAAATCGGCGCTCGAGTCGGGCGATCCAGAGGATCTTGTCGGAACGGGTCGGACGACGGGATTCGGCCACGCCCTCAGTCTTCCACGTCGGTCGCCCGGGGCTCCGGGGTGGACGCGGGCTCGACCATGTGCCGACGCTCGACCCGTTCGATGATCTTCTTGCCCACGAACACCAGAACGACGAACACCACGATGATCGCCACGAAGATGTAGCCGGCGTAGTGGATGCGCTCCGACAGTTCGCGGTACGTGCCCGCCGCGGCCGCCGCCACTCCGATGTAGAGGCTCGCCCAGATGATGCACGCCGGGGCCGTCCAAGCGAGGAACCGACGGTAGGGGAATCGCGCCATGCCGACCGTCAACGGCACGAGTGAATGGAGCACGGGCAGGAAGCGCGACAGGAAGATGGCGGGCCCGCCGCGACGTTCGAGGTAGCGCTCGGACCTGGCCCAGTTCTCCTCGCCGATGCGACGCCCGAGACGCGAGCGGCGCAGCCAGGGTCCCAGATAGCGGCCCAGAACGTAGCCGAGCGTCTCGCCCAGAAGCGACCCGATGACCACGGCCGCGCCGAGGACGACGCCCTGCAGGGGCGTCGCGACGGCTGTTCCCGCAACGATCACGATCGTGTCGCCCGGAACGATCAGTCCGACCAGCACGCTGGTCTCCAGCATGATGGCGACGCCGGCGAGAAGAACACGCAGCACCGGATCGACCTCGCGCACGGCGTCGAGAATCGCGGTGAGCAGATCGTTCACGCCGTCGAGCCTAGAGGCTCGCGGTGTCGCTAGCCTGGGAGCGTGCCCGCTGCTCCTGTCCGCGTGCACGGCGCGAACGATCCCGCAGCCGTCCACGCACTCTTCGCTGAGCGCGACCACACGTTCTGGCTCGACGCGGGACCTGCGGCCGACGCCGGCTACAGCTGGATCGGATGCGGTACTCCGGTCGACGGCGCCGAGGTGCGCGCGGTGCAGGTCGCGGCCGATGGCGCGCCGCATCCTGCCGGTCCGTTCCGCAGCGGCTGGGTCGGGTGGCTGTCGTACGAGAGCGGGGCGGATGCGGCGGGTGCCCCGGTCGCCGCCGACGACATGCCGCGCGAGAGCTGGATGAGGGTGCGCACGCTCATCACCTTCGATCACGGCGCCGGCGCGACGTGGGTCAGCGGTGAGGACGCCGAGGCATGGGCGGAGCGCATCGCGTCGGTTTCTCCGGTGGCACCGGTCGCGGTGCCCGACCGCGGCACCGCGACCGCGCGCGTGGACGCACGCCGCTACGCCGAAGACATCCGTACCGCCATCGCAGCGATCGGTCGCGGCGACGCGTATCTTCTGTGCCTCACGACGCGCTTCGATGTGGCCGGTGACATCAATGCGCTCGATGCGTACGCGGCACTGCGCGCGGACACCCCCTCGCACCACGGTCTTCTGCTGCGCAGCGGCGGCATCGCGCTGGCGGGAGCGAGCCCGGAGCGCTTCCTCCTCGCTCGCGACGGACGCGTCAGCACGCATCCGATCAAGGGGACGCGTCCTCGCGGTGCGACCCCCGAGATGGACGCGGACCTCGCTGCCGACCTCGCGGCCGACCCGAAGGAGCGCGCCGAGAACGTGATGATCGTCGACCTCATGCGCAATGATCTGGCTCGCGTGTGCGATCCCGCGACGGTGAGCGTCGACCGCCTGCTCGAGGTCGAGACCTACCCACGCGTGCACCAGCTCGTCAGCTCGGTCAGCGGGGTGCCGCATCCGGGGATCACGCTGGGGGAGATGCTGGCCGCGGTCTTTCCGGCGGGAAGCATGACGGGGGCGCCCAAACTGTCGGCGATGACACTGTTGCACGACATCGAGGGCGCGCCGCGGGGCGCGTTCTCCGGGTGCGCGGGCTGGGTGGGCGATGACGGCGCGTTCGATCTGGCCATGACGATCCGCACTCTGGTGGTGCACCCGGGCGGTGCCTACGTAGGGGCGGGCGGCGGGATCACCTGGTCCTCGGACGTCGACGCCGAGGTCGCGGAGGTGGCGCTGAAGGCCACGGCGCCGCTGCGGGCAGCGGGGGCGAGGCTGCCGACCGACTGGGGCGGTTAGGGGTCGGGTATCCTGAAATTTGCGCCTTGCGCACCTTCCCGACACTCCACGATTGGTCCCTCTGTGTCCACGACCTCGACCGACACCGCAGGCGCGTCCGCCGACGGCGGCTTCGACGCCCACGCCATCCAGGACAAGTGGCAGCAGCGCTGGGCGGAAAGCGACCCCTTCCGCGCCGGCGGTGAGAACGACACGCGCCCGCGCAAGTACGTGCTCGCCATGTTCCCGTATCCTTCCGGCGACCTGCACATGGGGCACGCCGAGAACTACCTCTACTCGGACATCGTCGCCCGGTTCTGGCGTCACAGCGGCTACAACGTGCTGCACCCGATCGGATGGGACTCCTTCGGCCTCCCGGCTGAGAACGCCGCCATCAAGCGGGGCGCGAATCCCGTCACCTGGACGTACGACAACATCGCCCAGCAGAAGGAGAGCCTCAAGGCCTACGGTGTCTCCTTCGACTGGAGCCGCGTCCTGCACACCAGCGACCCCGAGTACTACCGCTGGAACCAGTGGTTGTTCCAGAAGCTGTACGAGCGGGGCCTGGCCTACCGCAAGGAGAGCCCGGTCAACTGGTGCACGCACGATCAGACCGTGCTCGCCAACGAGCAGGTCATCGACGGGCACTGCGAGCGTTGCGGCGCCGTGGTCGTCAAGAAGAAGCTGACCCAGTGGTACTTCCGCATCACCGACTACGCCGACCGGCTGCTCGATGACCTGAACCAGCTCGAGGGCTTCTGGCCGCACAAGGTCATCCAGATGCAGCGCAACTGGATCGGCCGCTCGGTCGGTGCCGACATCGACTTCGAGATCGAGGGTCGGGCCGAGAAGGTCACCGTCTTCTCGACGCGTCCGGACACGCTGCACGGTGCCACCTTCATGGTCGTGGCGCCCGATTCCGATCTGGCGGCCGAGCTCGCCGCCGGCGCCGGTCCGGAGGCGCGTGAGCGTTTCCAGGAGTACCTGTCGCAGGTGCAGCAGGCGACGGATGTGGAGCGGCAGAACGCCGACCGGCCCAAGACGGGCGTCTTCCTGGACCGCTACGCGATCAACCCGATCAACGGTGAGCGTCTGCCGATCTGGGCGGCCGACTACGTGCTGGCCGACTACGGGCACGGCGCCGTCATGGCGGTGCCCGCACACGACCAGCGCGACCTCGACTTCGCCCGGGCGTTCGATCTGCCCGTCAAGATCGTCGTGGACACGACCGCGCCGATCACAGGCGCCGTGCCGGTCATCGAGCTCGACGCCGACGGCAACCCGATCGACCCGTTCGAGGGCGCCGACACCCTCGACGACATCGACCCGGTACGCACCGGTGTCGCGCTGAGCGGAGACGGCCGCCTCATCAACTCGGGCAGCCTCAACGGCCTCAGCAAGCGCAATGCCATCGCGCGAGCCATCGAGGAGCTGACCGCGGCGGGGACGGGCCGCGCGGCCAAGACCTATCGCCTGCGTGACTGGCTGATCTCGCGCCAGCGGTTCTGGGGCACCCCCATCCCGATGCTGCACGGCGACGACGGGCGCATCGTGCCGGTGCCGGACGAACAGCTGCCCGTGCGTCTGCCCGACCCCGAGGGGCTCAACCTGCTGCCGCAGGGCACCTCGCCGCTGGGCGGTGCCACCGAGTGGGTCCAGGCGAGCGACCCGGAGACCGGTGAGCCCATGCGTCGCGACCCCGACACGATGGACACCTTCGTCGACAGCTCTTGGTACTACCTGCGGTTCCTTTCGCCGGGGGATCCCGACGCCGCCTTCTCGGGCCGGGAGGCCTCGAAGTGGGCCCCCGTGGACTTCTACATCGGCGGCGTCGAGCACGCGATCCTCCACCTGCTGTACGCCCGGTTCATCGTCAAGGCCCTCTACGACATGGGCTACGTCGACTTCACCGAGCCCTTCTCCAGCCTGATCAACCAGGGCATGGTCATCCTCGACGGCGCGAAGATGTCCAAGAGCAAGGGCAACCTCGTGCTGTTCCAGGACGAGCTCGATGCCCACGGTGCCGACGCTCTGCGCGTCGGGCTCGCCTTCGCCGGCCCTGTGGAGGACGACAAGGATTGGAAGGACGTCTCGACGACCGGCGCGACGAAGTTCCTCGCACGTGCGTTGCGCATCGCGGGCGAGGTCTCCAGCCCCACGGATGCGGTGTGGGCAGAGGGTGATGTGGCGCTGCGCCGCGTCACGCACCGGCTGTGGGCCGATGCGCCCTCGCTCATCGAGCAGACGAAGTTCAACGTCGTCGTCGCGCGCCTCATGGAGCTCGTCAACGCGACGCGCAAGACGATCGACGCCGGCGCCGGCGCGGCGGACCCCGCCGTGCGTGAGGCCGCCGAGGCCACCGCGATGATCCTCGATCTGTTCGCGCCGCACACGGCCGAGGAGATGTGGTCGCTTCTCGGCTACGAGCCTTCGGTCGGTCTCGCGACCTGGCGGCAGGCGGACGGCACGCTGCTGGTCGAGGACAGCATCACCGCCGTGGTGCAGATCGACGGCAAGGTGCGCGCGACGCTGGAGGTCTCGGCGAAGATCGGCGGCGAGGAGCTCGAGCGACTCGCTCGCGAGGACGTCCGCGTGCAGCGGGCGCTGGGCGAGCGCGAGATCGTGCGGGCGATCGTGCGTCCGCCGAAGGTCGTGAGCTTCAGCACGCGCTGAGCGAGCTGCTCTCCCCATCGGACGAACCCCCGCGGTGCATGCACACCGCGGGGGTTTCGTCGTTCGGGCCAGGAGGCGGGTTCGTAGCGTGGGCGTGTGAAGCCCGCATCCGATGCCGCAGGACGCGTGCGCTGGGGTGTCGGCGCGGTCGTCGTGCTGGCATTGCTCGTGTTGGCCGTGACGGTCGTGGTGGGGATGCTCCGCAGCGCAGCCGTTCCTCCACCGGCACCGGTGGTGACGCCCACCCGAGCCATGGAGGTCGCTGAGGTCTACGTGCACGTCTCGGGCGCGGTGTCGGAGCCCGGGCTCTACGTCCTGGCGTCGGGTTCCCGGGTCGCCGACGCGATCTCGGCGGCCGGCGGGTTCGGTGAGAACGCTGACACCGCCGCGGTCAACCTCGCCCGGCCCATCAGTGATGGCGAGCAGCTCGTCGTGCTGGAGCTGGGGCAGGCGCCCCCTGCCGGCGCGGCCGGGGGCGAGAGCGCCGGCGGTGGCCCGATCAATCTCAACACCGCTGGGGTGGAACAGCTCGATGAGCTGCCGCGCGTCGGACCCGCGATCGCGCAGCGGATCGTGGACTGGCGGGAGCAGAACGGCCGGTTCACGAGTGTGGACGATCTGCTGGGCGTGCCAGGCATCGGTGAGAAGATGCTCGCCGGTCTCCGGGATCTCGTAACGGTGTGATGGACCCGCGCGCCTGGCGACTGGTGCCCGCTGCCGCCCTCTCCTGGGTCGTCACGGCTGTCGCGATCACGCAACCGAAGGCGGCACCCGTCCTCGCACTGCTCTGCGGTGCCGCGGCCGTCGCGGCCGCGCTGACAGCGGCGCTCGTGGGGCGCCCGAACCGGAAGCGGATGTGGGTCCTCGCCACGCTCGCCCTGCTGCTCGGAGCGATCCCGGCGGTGTCGGTGTCCGTGCAGGATCCTGCCCGCGCGGCAGCCGTCGAGGCCGCCGGTGGCCACCGGGTGGGCGGCGAGTTCGCGGTCGTCGGCAAGATCGAGACGACGTCGCTGGGCTTTCGAACGGATGCGGTCACGATGTCGGTGTCCGCTGGGAGCGAGCCTCTCGCCTCCGGAGTGCCGGTGACGGTATTGATGCCGGAGCGTCCTGGTGGGGTCGAGATCGGTGCCGTCGTGCGGATCGAGGGAAGCGCGTTCCCCGCGGATCCCGGCGAACGCTCGGTCCTCGTCGTGCGCGCGGAGCGGGTCGAGCCGGTCCGGCCACCGCAGGATGTGGCGGCTGCATCCGCCTGGTTGCGGGAACGTCTCGCCGCGTCGACGCAGGGACTGCCCGTTCCCGGCGCAGGCCTCATCCCCGGCCTCGCCGTCGGAGACACCGGGGGCGTCGACGCGGAGCTGGAACAGCAGATGCGTACGGCGTCCCTTACCCATCTGACCGCCGTGTCCGGCGCGAACTGCGCCATCGTCGTCGGGCTCGCTTTCCTCCTCGCCGCTCGGTGCGGTGTCGGTCGCGCCGGGCGCGTCATCGCCGGGCTGTCGGCTCTCGGAGGGTTCGTCGTGCTGGTGACGCCCGAGCCCAGCGTGGTCCGCGCTGCGACGATGTCTGCGATCGCGATGCTCGCCTTGCTGCTCGGACGGCGGGGGAGCGGACTCGCCCTGCTCGCCCTGGCGGTGTGTGTCCTGCTGGCCGCCGATCCGTGGCTTGCGCTGTCGCTGGGGTTCGCGCTGTCGGTGGCGGCCACGGCGGCGCTGCTCGTACTCGCCCCGCCCTTGGCGCGGGGCCTCGGCAGGTTCCTGCCCGCATCCCTCGCGCTCGCGCTGGCCGTACCGCTGTCGGCACAGCTCGTCTGCGGTCCGCTCATCGTGCTCGTCAGCCCCGGTGTCGCGGTGTACGGCGTACCTGCGAACCTTCTCGCCGCACCCGCCGCCCCGGTCGCCACCGTGCTCGGGCTGGCAGCGTGCCTTGCGGGGCCTGTTCCCGTGCTGCAGGCGGGGCTGACTGCCCTCACCTGGCTGCCGGCGGCGTGGATCGCTGGGATCGCGGGTGCTGTGGACCGACTGCCCGCCCGGATGCTCCCGTGGACGGAAGGGCTCCCCGGGCTCGTCGGTCTGGTGGTGGTGACAGCGGCCGTCACCGTGCTCCTTCTGCCGCCCGGCCGAGCCCGCCTCGCGCGGATCGTCCGCGCGATCGCGGCGGTGACGACGGCCGCCGCTGCGGCGACGATGGCGGGGATCCTCGTGGTCGACTCCGTCGTCATCCCGCTTTCGACGCCTCAGGAATGGAGCATCGCCATGTGCGATGTCGCTCAGGGGGACGCGATCGTGGTGCGCTCAGCCGGTGCCGTCATGCTCGTCGACACCGGACCGGAACCCGAGGCGCTGGCGTCGTGTCTCGCGAGGCTGGGGGTTGCGCGCATCGATCTGCTGGTCCTCACCCATTTCGACATCGACCACGTCGGTGGACTCGAGGGCGTGCCCGGCCCCGTGGGCCTGCTGGTGCACGGTCCCGCTGACGAGCGGGATGCCGCGCGGGTCCTTGCCGTCGGTGCTCAGGATGTCGTCGCCGCCGCGGCAGGCATGAGCGGCGTGCTGGGAGCGGCACGATGGCGGGTCCTGTGGCCGTCCGCGGATGCGGTGACACCGGGCAACGACGCCAGCATCGTCGTCGAGGTCGAGGGTGGCGGAGTGCCGCGCACACTCATGCTGGGCGATCTGGGCGCCGATGCGCAGCGGGCCCTGCGTGCGGGTGGGCAGCTGCGGGGGCCTTACCAGGTGGTGAAGATCTCGCACCACGGCTCGGCGGATCAGGATGCGGGGCTGCAGCGCGAGATCGCGCCGACGCTCGCACTCATCGGCGTGGGCGCCGACAACGACTACGGGCACCCGCGACAGGAGATCCTCGATCTCCTGTCCGCTCAGGGCGCGACCGTCGCGCGCACCGATCTGGACGGGCTGATCCTGGTGGCCGTCAGCGAGGGGCACCTCACCCTCTGGCGGGAGCGGGCAGACGCGACGTCGGCCGCCCTCGGTAGGCTGGGGGGATGGCGACCCGAAAGCCCACCCCGACGCGCAGCGCCATCCCGCAGCAGTCATGGCGGACCCCGGAACCGGCGCCGATCGTCCTGATCTCCGGCCCCGAGGAGGTCTGCGCGGAGCGGGCGACCGCGAGGCTCCGCGACTACCTTCGCGCCGAAGACCCGAGCCTCGAGATCTCCGACATCGACGCCTCCGACTACACGGCGGGCACGCTCCTGGCCGTCAGTGCGCCGTCGTTGTTCGGGGAGCCGCGGTTGGTGCGCATCCGGAGTGTCGAGAAGTGCTCGGATGCCTTCCTGGCGGAGGCCCTGGCCTACCTCGAGAACCCGCAGGAGGGGGCGACGGTCGTGCTGCGCCACACCGGCGCGAGCGTGCGGGGTAAGAAGCTTCTGGAAGCGATCCGGTCAGGATCCGGCGGCGGCGTCGAGGTTGCGTGCCCCGCCATCAAGCGTGACTCCGACCGATACGACTTCGCGGCGAGCGAGTTCCGGGAGGCGGGGCGGCGCATCGCGCCCGCCGCGCTGCGCGCGCTCGTCGGGGCGTTCTCCGACGACCTGACCGAACTCGCCGCAGCCTGTCAGCAGCTGGTGAACGACGTCGAGGGCGACATCACCGAGCAGATCGTCGAGCGGTACTACGGCGGTCGGGTCGAGACCTCGGCCTTCACTGTGGCCGACACGGCCATCGCCGGCCGCTATGGAGAGGCGCTTCTGGCGCTGCGGCAGGCGCTCGACTCGGGCGCCGATCCGGTTCCGATGGTCGCGGCCATCGCGATGAAGCTGCGCACGATGGCCCGCGTGGCCGGCACGCGGGAGCCGTCCCGACAGCTCGCGACGCGACTGGGCATGAAGGACTGGCAGGTCGATCGTGCACGTCGAGACCTGTCGGGGTGGACCCAGGATTCGCTCGGTCTCGCGATACAGGCCACCGCCCGCGCCGACGCGGAGGTGAAGGGCGCCTCCCGTGATGCCGTGTTCGCCCTCGAACGCCTCGTCACGGTGATCGCCACGCGCGCCCCCTACGCGTCCTGAGTCTCCTCTTCGGCAACGACGAAGGCCCGCCGCAGCAGCGACGGGCCTTCGAGGTGGAACCGGCTCAGAGAGCGGCGACCTGCTTCGCGATCGCGGACTTGCGGTTCGCGGCCTGGTTCTTGTGGATGACGCCCTTGCTGACGGCCTTGTCGAGCTTCTTGGTGGCCGTGACGAGCGCCTTCTCGGCGGCGGCCTTGTCGCCACCGGCGACGGCCTCGCGGGTGCGACGCACCGCGGTCTTCAGTTCGCTCTTGACGGCCTTGTTGCGCTCGTGCGCCTTCTCGTTGGTCTTGTTGCGCTTGATCTGCGACTTGATGTTTGCCACGTGTCGTGAACTTTCGTTTCGGAGTCTGCTCGGAAGTTGCCGGTCAGCGGTAGAGGGGCGCTTCGCGGCGGTCGTGAAGAGCGGGAAAACCCTTCACGCGCAAGCCAAACAAGGAGTCTACCAGACCGGGTCCTTCGTACCCGCCTCGATCGTCGCGATCGCCAGCGCGATGACCGCGTCGAACACATCCGGGCGCATCGCGGAGACGAGATGGCTCGTGCGTGGGATCACGATGAGCTCCGCGTGAGGAGCGATGCGCTGGAAGAGGCGTTCGCTCACACGCAGCTGGTCGTACTGCCCATTGACGAACCACAGCGGCACCCGGATGCGGGCGAGCGCCGCCAACACGTCGAGCCGCGCGAGCTGGGCGAGCGCCCCGTCCTGC
Source organism: Microbacterium sp. Clip185 (assembly GCF_028743715.1). Taxonomy (NCBI): domain Bacteria; kingdom Bacillati; phylum Actinomycetota; class Actinomycetes; order Micrococcales; family Microbacteriaceae; genus Microbacterium; species Microbacterium sp. Clip185. The sequence continues at coordinate 1,417,838 of NZ_CP117996.1, forward strand.
GCGTCGAGGGCATAACCGCCCGCGCCGAAGTCCGCACGGGTGTGCTCGGGGAGGGTTCGGGAGAGCACGTACTGCGTCAGTCGCATCCCGCGATCGGGGAGCGCATCGAAGCCGCGGGCCAGTGTGCGATACGTGCGCAGTCCCAGCCCGCGCGGCACCGCCGTGCAGGATGCGGCGATGAACCCGGCGATCGGCGGGCCATCGACCTGCCCTGCGTACTCGATGCACAACAGACCGCCCATCGAATGGCCGACCAGGAGAACGGGTCCGCGTTCGGCGGAGGCGCGCACCGCGCGGTCGATCGTGGCGAACGCCTCGTCCAAGGTGAACGGCTCCGCCATGCGCGTACCGTGCCCGGGGAGGTCGACCGCCATCACGCCGATGCCCGTCGCTTCGAGGGTCTCCCGCTGCGCGCGCCACATGGATGCGGACGTGCGGATCCCGTGGACCAGGACCACCTGCACCGTCATCGCACCAGCCTAGGCTCGGGCGGGTAGCCGCTCACCGTAGAATCGACGGAACATGTCACCGCGCGCCCTCAAGCCCCTGCAGCCGTCCGCGACTCCGCCCGAGCTGATCCGCAACTTCTGCATCATCGCCCACATCGACCACGGAAAGTCGACGCTGGCCGACCGGATGCTGCAGATCACCGGCGTCGTCGCCGACCGCGACATGCGTGCGCAGTACCTCGACCGGATGGACATCGAGCGCGAGCGCGGCATCACGATCAAGAGCCAGGCCGTGCGGATGCCGTGGTCGGACGCGAACGGCACGTACGCGCTCAACATGATCGACACGCCCGGCCACGTCGACTTCACCTACGAGGTGAGCCGATCGCTCGCCGCGTGCGAGGGCGCCATTCTCCTGGTCGACGCAGCGCAGGGCATCGAGGCACAGACCCTCGCCAATCTGTATCTCGCGCTGGAGAACGACCTCACGATCATCCCGGTGCTGAACAAGATCGACCTGCCGGCAGCGGATCCCGAGAAGTACGCCGCCGAACTCGCGGGACTCATCGGCGGCGACCCCGAAGACGTGCTGCGCGTGAGTGGCAAGACGGGCATGGGCGTCGAGGGTCTGCTGGATCGGATCGTCGAACGCATCCCCGCGCCCGTCGGAGATCCCGCGGCGCCCGCGCGCGCGATGATCTTCGACTCCGTCTACGACGCGTACCGCGGTGTGGTGACGTACGTCCGCATGGTCGACGGCAAGCTCGAGCCGCGCGAGCGGATCCAGATGATGTCCACCAAGGCCACCCACGAACTGCTCGAGATCGGCGTGTCCAGCCCCGAGCCCGTCCCCACCAAGGGGCTCGGCGTGGGTGAGGTGGGCTATCTCATCACGGGGGTGAAGGACGTGCGCCAGTCGAAGGTCGGCGACACGATCACGAACCACCGCAAGCCCGCCACCGACGCGCTGCCCGGCTACACCGACCCGAAGCCCATGGTCTTCTCGGGTATCTACCCGATCGACGGCAGCGACTACGCGGAGCTGCGCGAGGCGCTCGACAAGCTGAAGCTCTCCGACGCGTCGCTGCAGTACGAGCCGGAGACCTCGGTCGCCCTCGGCTTCGGCTTCCGCTGCGGGTTCCTGGGGCTCCTGCACCTCGAGATCATCACCGAGCGGCTCTCGCGCGAATTCGGCCTCGACCTGATCACGACCGCCCCCTCGGTGACGTACGAGGTCATGACCGACACGGGCGAGACGGTCACCGTCACCAACCCGAGCGAGTACCCGGACGGCCGCGTGGCGGAGGTGTCCGAGCCCGTCGTCAAGGTCGGCATCCTGCTGCCCAAGGACTACGTCGGCACCGTCATGGAGCTGTGCCAGTCGCGCCGGGGCACGCTGCTGGGAATGGACTATCTCAGCGAGGACCGCGTCGAGCTGCGCTACAACATGCCGCTCGGCGAGATCGTGTTCGACTTCTTCGACCACCTCAAGAGCCGCACGCAGGGCTACGCGAGCCTCGACTACGAACCCGCAGGATCCCAGACCGCCGACCTCGTGAAGGTCGACATCCTCCTGCAGGGCGAGAAGGTCGACGCCTTCAGCTCGATCGTGCACCGTGAGAAGGCCTACGCCTACGGCACCATGATGACCGAGCGGCTGCGCAAGCTCATCCCTCGCCAGCAGTTCGAGGTTCCGATCCAGGCCGCCATCGGCGCGCGGATCATCGCCCGCGAGAACATCCGGGCCATCCGCAAGGACGTGCTCGCCAAGTGCTACGGCGGTGACATCACGCGTAAGCGCAAGCTCCTCGAGAAGCAGAAGGAGGGCAAGAAGCGCATGAAGATGGTCGGGCGCGTCGAGGTTCCCCAGGAGGCGTTCATCGCCGCGCTGTCGGGCGACGTCGAGACGAAGAAGTAGGGGATTCACATTCGGATCATGCGTCCAGGCCGGCTCGGTACGCTGGAGACCATGCGCCGTGGGACCTTCCGGGACGAGACCGTCGACTACGCCGCCGTCGGGGCGACGCAGGCTTCCGACCTCCTCCAGTACCCGCCGGAGAAGAGCATTCCCGCCCAGGAGTCGTGGAAGCTCGGCAGTGGTGAGGAGCGCTTCCGCTCTGCGGGCGACGCGCTCCTGTCGTGGCGGGCGCTTCGCGACGGCGGCATCTCGATCGCAGAGGTGCGCCCCGCATCCGACCCGAGCTACTCGGGAGTCTCGTTCGACGACGAGGGGCAGCCGATCGCGCCCAGTCGCCTCGACGCCGACCAGCGCTTCGACGCCGACGGAACGCCGTATGTGGCCGCCGGTTCATCGGTGCACGTGCGCGGGCGCGTCGGCGGCTACCGCGTCGATGCGGAGCTGCGCGTGATCTTCGTGGTCGAGGAGAAGCGACGCATCGGTTTCGCCCTGGGCACGGTGCGTGACTCGGTCGTCAGCGGCGAGGAATCGTTCATGATCGAATGGCGCGGCGATGACGAGGTGTGGTTCACCGTCCGCGCCTTCGACCGCCCGGTCTCGCCGCTGTATCGTCTGGTTCCCGCGCTCGTGCGCCGCCGCCGCCGCGAGCTCTTCGGCCGGTACCTGCGTGCGATCTCGCCCATGTACACGACCCCCGCCTGATGACACCATCTGTTCTTCCCGACGGCGACCTCGCACCCGCCGACGGCGCTCTTCCCGAGGGTACGGCGGTGGATCCCACCACTGATTTCGGCGTCTACATCCATGTGCCGTATTGCCGGGTGCGTTGCGGATACTGCGACTTCAACACGTATACGGCCGACGAGTTGCGCGGACACCGCCGCGACGACTACCCCGACGACCTGAGCCGTGAGATCGCTCTGGCGACCCGGGTGCTGGCGTCCCACCCACGCCCGGCCCAGACGGTCTTCTTCGGCGGGGGCACACCGACCCTGCTGTCGTCGGCGGCGCTGGGCGGCATGCTGCACGCCGTCCGCGAGGGCTTCGGCATCGCAGAGGGCGCCGAGATCACCGTCGAGGCCAACCCGGATTCCGTGACCCACGCGTCGCTTGCCGAGCTGGCTGAGGCCGGGGTGACGCGCGTGTCGATCGGGATGCAATCGACCGTTCCGCACGTTCTGGCGGCCCTCGACCGCACGCACGACCCCGCCAATGTGGCCGCAGCCGTCGCCGGAGCGCGAGCTGCCGGGCTCGATGTGAGCGTCGATCTCATCTACGGCGCACCGGGGGAGTCCCTGTCCGATTGGCGCGCCTCGGTCGAGGCCGCCTTGGCGCTGGAACCGGATCATCTCTCCGCCTACGCGCTCATCATCGAGGACGGCACAAAGCTCGCCCGCCGCATCCGCGCCGGCGAGGTCCCCGCGCCCGACGACGATCTGCAGGCAGAGATGTACGAGCTCGTCGACGATGCGATGGCGGATGCGGGCTTCGACTGGTATGAGGTCTCGAACTGGGCGCGCGGCGCCGAGCACCGCTCACGCCACAATCTCGCATATTGGCGCGGCACCGACTGGTGGGGGTTCGGACCGGGCGCTCACAGCCACATCGCCGGCGTTCGCTGGTGGAACGTCAAGCACCCTGCCGCCTACGCTCAGAGGCTGTCGCTGGGTGCGTCGCCGGCGGCGGCCAGGGAGGTCCCCGACCAGGAGGCCCGCACGCTCGAGCGGATCCTCCTGGAGTCCCGCATCCGTGAGGGGCTGCCGATCGAGGTGGTTCCGAGCGACCGACGCAGCGCCGTAGCCGGGCTCATCGCCGACGGTCTCGTGGAGGGGGCGTCAGCACTGCGTGGACGCATCGTGCTGACGCGCCGCGGCCGGCTGCTCGCCGATGCGGTCGTGCGCGAGCTGACCGACTGAGTCAGTGGGTCAGCGCCGCGAGCGCCGCCGCGCGCGGCAGCGCCACATCGTGCGTCACGCTGTCGTAGCGGCGCACGAGCGAACCGTCGCGGAACGCGGGCCAGCCCGGGTCGCCGGTCTCGGCGAAACGTATCCAGTCGCCGTGCATCCGTGTCGCCAGCTCTTGCGGGGCATCGGTCCCGGCCATCGTGACCGCGCCTTCGTCTCCCAGCGCGTCGAAGACGAAGCCGATCTCCAGGGCGTGAGCAGCGCGGAGGTCGCGCACGGGACTCGGCCAGGCGAACTCGTAGACGAAGGTCGGGGCCGTGCGCCCGCGCGCGATCTCGACTGCCGGTTGGCGCACGACCAGATCCGTCAGGACCTGTCCGATGATCTCGCCCGGGGAGGCGGCAGGGAATGCCTCACGGTAGGCGCGCCACACGCCGCGGGGCAGGCGCTTCGCCAGAGCGAGCAGCGCGTACGTGCCGCGCGAGAGTTTGGCGAAGGCGGCGGGAGTGTCCCAGAGGCGGTACTCGTCGGTGTTCGTGCCGATGACCACCGGAACGTCGGCGCCGATGAGTGCGCGCCGGGGATTCTCCGGCAGGGTCGTCGGATCGATGGTCGCGTTGAAGCCCGGGGCGGCCTTGATGAGCGTCGAGTTCGCGGTCAGTTCATCCCTGGCCGCGACGAGTCGCTGCGGCGGGATCCGACGGAAGGCCTCCGCGGTGGCGGGGACTCCGAGCCGGCGGGCGATGTCTCGGGCGGGACGCGCGGCGCGCTCGGTCGTCGCGGCGTCCAGGGGTCCTGACTCGATGATCGCGCCCGCGAGAAAGGGACGCAGATCCTCGCGGGCCAGGAGTGCTGCCACCACGGCACCGCCGGCGGACTCGCCAAAGATCGTGATCCGAGAGGGGTCGCCGCCGAAGCGCGCGATGTTGCGGTGGGTCCACCGCAATGCCTCGGCGGCGTCGGCGAGCCCGATGTTGCGCGGCGCGTCGGGCAGGACCGAGAACCCTTCCGCTCCCAACCGGTAGTTCGCCGAGACGAAGACGACGCCGTCGCGTGCGAAGGGGGTGCCGTCGTAGGTGCTGATCGCCGCGGTGCCGCGCTCGAGCGCTCCACCGTGGAACCAGAGCATGACGGCGGCGCCGTCCGCCTGCTCGGGCCGCCACACATTGACGGTCAGGATGTCGTCGCCGGGGATGATCGTCGACGGGAGGAGCTTGCCGATCTCACCAGGGTACGGCGACTGCGGCGACGTGGGGCCGAAGCCCGTGGCCTCGCGAACGCCTTCCCACTCCGCGACCGGCTCGGGCAGGGCGAATCTGCGCGAGCCGACAGGAGGCTCGGCATACGGGATGGCGAGGTAACGCTCGATCCCCTCGGTGCGGGTCCCGGAAACGGCTCCGGCCTCGGTGTGGACGACAGGATGCGACATACGACCTCCTCTCGCGAGTCTACGGGCGGCTTCCGGAGACTCGCGGCCCGAGCGCGCTAGAATTGGCACTCCCAGACCTCGAGTGCCAGGAGGGAGTGCGCATGGTCAGCGATCGGGGACTCGACGTGCTTCGGGCGATCGTCCAGGACTACGTCGAGACGCGTGAACCCGTCGGCAGCAAGTCGATCGTCGAACGTCACTCGTTCGGCGTGTCCGCTGCGACGATCCGCAACGACATGGCGCTGCTCGAGGACGAGGAGCTCATCACCGCACCCCACACCTCGTCCGGCCGGGTGCCCACAGACAAGGGCTACCGCGTCTTCGTGAACCACCTCGCCGAGCTGCGCCCGCTCACGAGCGCCCAGCGCTCGGCGATCACGGCATTCCTCGGAGCTCCGGCAGATCTGGACGACATGCTCGGACGCACGGTGCGCGCCCTTACCCAGCTCACCGGACAGGTCGCTCTCGTGCAGTACCCCTCGTTCGAGCGGGCGAGTATCACCCATGTCGAGCTCGTCCACCTCGGCGGGTCGCGCCTTGTCGTCGTGCTCGTCACCGATACCGGCCGGGTGTCGCAGCGTCTGATGGCGGGCCCCGAGCCGCTCGAGGAGTCGGATGTCGCGACGCTGCGTGCGCAGGTGTCGGTGCTGGTCACCGGGCGACCGGTGCGCGAGGGCACGCAACGGGTCGCGCAGGCACTGGCCGAGACGCTGACCGACAGCCGGGCCGACCGTGCCCTCGGCGCGCTGCTTCGCACGGTCGGCGAAGAGCTCGACGAGTTCCGCCAGGACCGGTTGGTGATGGCGGGAAGCGCCAACCTCGCCCGCGCGGAAGGCGACTTCCGCGGCAGCATCTACCCGCTTCTGGAAGCGATCGAGGAGCAGGTCACGCTGCTGCGTCTGATGGGTGAGATGGTGGCCGACGAGCAGGGGCTCGCCGCATCCATCGGGCGCGAGAACGAGGCGTTCGGACTTGTCGAGGCGTCGGTCGTGGCCAGCGACTACGACACGACCGGAGGGCAGGCGCGCGTGGGCGTGCTCGGCCCAACTCGCATGGACTACTCCAGCAACCTCGCGGCCGTCCGTGCCGTGGCTCACTATCTGAGTCGTCTGCTGGAAGAAGACGAACGCGCGCGTTGAGCGCGCGACACGATTCCGCGGGACGCGGACGGGAAGGCTGAAGTGGCAGACCACTACGAAGTACTCGGGGTGCCTCGCGACGCATCGCAGGACGACATCAAGAAGGCGTACCGCAAGCTGGCGCGCCAGCTGCATCCCGATGTGAACCCGGGCGAGGACGCGGCGGAGAGGTTCAAGCTCGTCACGCACGCCTACGACGTGCTGAGCGACAGCGAGCAGCGTCGTCGATACGACATGGGCGGCGACAGCGGTGGATTCGGCGGAGCCCAGGGCTTCGGCGGGTTCAGCGACATCTTCGACACCTTCTTCGGTGGCGGCGGAGCGGGCCGCGTCCGCCCGCGCTCGCGCACCGAACGCGGCCAGGACGCCCTCGTGCGCGTGACGCTCGAGCTGCGAGAAGTGATCTTCGGCGCACACCGCGACATCGAGGTGGACACCGCGGTGCTCTGCGAGACGTGCGAGGGCGGCTGCTGCCAGCCCGGCACCTCGCCGGTCACGTGCGACATCTGTCACGGCAGCGGCCACGTGCAGCGCACTGTCCGGAGCCTGCTGGGCAACGTCGTCACCAACCAGCCCTGCGCGACGTGCCAGGGTTACGGCACCACCATCCCCTACCCCTGCGCGACCTGTCAGGGCCAGGGGCGGGTTCGCGCGCGCCGGACCGTCTCGGTGGACATCCCCGCGGGCGTCGAGACCGGCCTGCGGCTGCAGCTTCCGGGCTCCGGAGAAGTGGGCCCCGCGGGCGGTCCCCACGGCGACCTGTATCTGGAGATCACGGTGGCGGCCGACGAGGTGTTCAGCCGCGACGGCGACGACCTGCTCGCGACCCTCGACGTCTCGATGCCCGACGCGATTCTCGGAACCACGACGAGGATCGAGGCTCTCGACGGCCCGGTCGATCTGGAGCTGCGCGCCGGGGTCCAGGCCGGCGACGTGCTGACGATCAAGGGACGCGGCATCACGCCGCTGCGCGGCAACCAGCGCGGCGACTTGAAGATCGGGGTGCACGTGGTCACCCCGACGCGCCTCGACCACAAGGAGCGTGCTCTCATCGAGGAGTTCGCCAAGAAGACCAAGGCTCCCGCGCCGCGGCTGTCGGAGTTCCAGCAGGGGCTGTTCGCCAAGCTGCGCGACCGCTTCCGCAACGGGTGATCCGATGGCACTGCACTTCCTCCTCGACGACGCGTCCGACGCACAGCCCGGCCGCACCGTGACCCTGACCGGAGCCGAGGCGCACCACGCCGCCACCGTGCGCCGGGTGCGCGTGGGCGAGGAGGTCACGATCGGCGACGGGCGAGGCGTCTGGGCGACCGGGACGTGCACGAGCGTCGCGCCCCGCGAGGTCGCGGTGGAGGTCCATCAGCGGGAGGACGTGGCGGCCCCCTCACCCCGGCTCGTGCTCGTCCAGGCGTTGGCGAAGGGCGACCGCGACGAAATGGCGGTGCAGGCGGCCACGGAGCTCGGTGTCGCCGAGGTCGTGCCGTGGCAGGCCGCTCGCAGCGTCTCGCGCTGGGATGCCGCCAAGGCGGTCAAGGGGCGTGCGCGCTGGGCCCAGATCGTCCGCGAAGCTGCGAAGCAGGCGCATCGCGCGTGGGTTCCGGAGGTGAGCGAGGTGCGCACGAGCGCACAGGTCGCGCAGCGTGCCGCCGTCGTCCCGACGCTCGTCCTGGAGCCCGGCGCGTCCGAGTCCCTCAGCGCCAGGATGCAGGAGCTGCGGGACGCCCCGGAGATCCTGCTCGTCGTGGGGCCCGAGGGAGGGATCGATGCTGCGGAGCTCGAGACCTTCGCCGCGGCGGGCGCGCATCCGGTGCGCCTCGGCGCAGGAGTGCTGCGCACCTCCACCGCAGGACCGGCCGCACTCGCCGCCATCGAGGCGCTCCTGGGTCGGTGGTGAACGCGCACGCATAGACTGGAGGAATGAGCGAGCCGTCCGTGTTCACCCGCATCCTGCAGGGCGAGATCCCCGCGGAGATCCTCCACGAGACCGACCGCGTCTTCGTCATCCGTGACATCGCGCCACAGGCTCCGATCCACCTCCTGGTGATCCCGAAGACCGCGGAGTACCGCGATGTCGTCGCACTCGCGGCGGGCGAGCCCGATCTGCTGGCCGAGATGGTCGAGGTCGCGGGCAGGGTTGCGGCGAAGCACGCGGACGGCGACTTCCGCCTCGTCTTCAACTCCGGCGCCGGTGCGGGTCAGACCGTCTTCCACGTGCACGCCCACGTTCTCGCCGGCGACCTGTCGGAGGGGAGCGTCGGTGCCTGAGCAGTCTCAGCCCGAAGCCGTCGAGAAGCTCATGGCCGACGGCATCGCCATGGTGCAGTTGCTCGGGCCTCAGGACCGCCTCCTCCGCGTCGTCGAGCGCGAGCATCCGGATGTCGACGTGCACGTGCGCGGCAACGAGATCACTCTCTCCGGCTCTGCGGCCGACGTCGCTGCAGCCAAGGCGCTCGTGGAAGAGCTGTTGGTCATGACGCGGCGCGGACAGGACCTCGGCCCCGCCGACGTCGCCTCGTCGCGCCGCATCCTCGACATGGACGGCGGGATGCGTCCGTCGGAGGTCATGGGCGAGGCGATCCTGTCGTCGCGGGGCAAGGTCATCCGACCGAAGACGCTGGGGCAGAAGGCCTACGTCGATGCGATCGAAGAGAACACGATCGTGTTCGGCATCGGTCCTGCCGGAACCGGCAAGACCTACCTGGCGATGGCCAAGGCCGTCCAGGCGCTGCAGCGCAAGGAGGTCAGTCGCATCATCCTCAGCCGGCCGGCGATCGAAGCGGGTGAGCGTCTCGGGTTCCTGCCCGGATCGCTCACCGACAAGATCGATCCGTACCTGCGACCGCTCTACGACGCGCTCAACGAGATGCTCGACCCCGAACTCGTGCCCAAGCTCATGGCCAGCGGCACCATCGAGGTGGCGCCGCTCGCCTACATGCGCGGACGCACGCTCAACGACTCCTTCGTCGTGCTCGACGAGGCGCAGAACACGACGCCCGAGCAGATGAAGATGTTCCTCACGCGCCTCGGGTTCGGCACGCGCATGGTCGTCACCGGCGACATCACGCAGATTGACCTGCCGCAGGGAGCCTCGGGTCTGCGTCTGGTGACGCGGGTGCTCAAGGACATCGACGACATCCACTTCTCGTACCTCACCAGCGACGACGTGGTGCGCCACACCCTCGTCGGCAAGATCGTCGACGCCTACACCGAGTTCGACGAGCGACGTCTCGCATCCCGGCGCGAGCGGGATGAGGCCAGCGAGCTCGCCAATCGTGCCCAGAGGCGCGGCGGTGCGCGCGACCACCTTCCGAAGCGAGGACGCTCATGACGATCGAGATCACCAACGAATCGGGCATCGACGTCGACGAGACGGTGCTGCTGCGACTCATGGAGAGCAACTTCTCCGAGCTGCACATCAGCCCGGACGCCGACGTCGCGATCCTCCTGGTCGATGAGGGTGCCATGGAGGCACTGCACGTGCAGTGGATGGACGAGCCGGGGCCGACCGACGTGCTGAGCTTTCCGATGGACGAACTGCGGCCCGGCTCCGAGGAGGCCCCGACGCCTCCCGGACTCCTGGGCGACATCGTCCTGTGCCCGCAGGTCGCGGAGACCCAGGCGCGTGAGGCGAAGCCGCCGCATCCGATGCAGGACGAGCTGATCATGCTCACCACCCACGGGCTGCTGCACCTGCTCGGCTTCGATCACGCCGAGCCCGATGACGCGGCTGAGATGTTCGGCCTGCAGCGCGATCTCATCGTCGCCTTCACCCTCGCGGAGCGGCGCAGGGCGCGGGGATGACCGCTGCTCTGCTGCTGACCGCGGCCGTTCTGCTCATCGCGTTCGGCGCTCTCATGGCCGCGATCGACGCGGCGTTCGGCGTGACCTCCCGCCAGGACCTCGTGGATCTCTCGGGATCCGGCCGCAACGCCGTGCCGCTCGGTCGCATCAGCGCCGACCCGGAGGCGCACGCCAACGCGGTGGCGTTCATCCGCGTGCTGGCGGAGACCGGTGCCGCGGTGCTCGTGACGGCGGCGTTCGATCAGCTGTTCGACAACGTCTGGTGGGCGATCCTGGCGGCTGTCGTGCTCATGACCGGACTGTCCTTCGTGGCCGTCGGCGTCAGCCCCCGCTCGGTGGGCCGTCGCCACGCCGAGGGCCTGCTGCGCGGGGCCGCGCCCGTCATCCGGGGTGTACGCATCCTGCTCGGTCCGCTCGCGCACGGTCTGGTCGCACTGAGCAGCCGGGTGACGCCCGGCGGCGCCCGCGGAGCCTCGTTCGACACCGAGGAGCAGCTGCTCAGCATGGTCGACGAAGCGGCCATGCACGACCTCATCGAAGAGGACGACCGCGAACTCATCCACTCGGTGTTCGAGTTCACAGGCACCTACGTGCGTGCGGTCATGGTGCCGCGTACCGACCTCGTGACGCTCGCCGAGGACGACACGGCGCGCGACGCGCTGCGGATCTTCCTCGACACCGGCGTGTCCCGCATCCCCGTGCTCACCGCCGACGGCGAGGACGTCAGCGGCATCCTGTATCTCAAGGACCTTGTGCGCCGCGCGTTCCGCGATGAGCAGGACTGGGGTGCGCAGTCGGTGGCGCAGCTGGCCCGCGTCCCCGTCTTCGTCCCCGAGTCGATGCGCGTCGAGCCCTTGCTGCAGCAGATGCAGCGCGACGCGGTGCACGTGTGCATGGTCGTCGACGAGTACGGCGGCATCGCGGGTCTCGTGACCCTCGAGGACGTCATCGAGGAGCTCGTGGGAGAGATCGCCGACGAGTACGACGCCCCGGCGACAGAGGTCGTCGAGCTCGGTCCCGACCGCTATCGAGTGAGTGCCCGCCTCGGCCTGGACGCGGTCGGCGAGCTGTTCGGCCTCGAGCTCGACGACGACGAGGTCGACTCCGTCGGCGGGCTGCTGGGCAAGGTGCTGGGCCGGGTCCCGCAACCCGGCGCCAGTGTCACGTACGAGGGTCTCAACCTGACAGGCGGCGCTTCGCGCGGACGGGGGCGCGGTCTCGCGACGGTCCTCGTGGAGCGCGCCCCGGAAACGCAGACGGATACCCGGACGGGTTCGATCCCCGTGCCGGTGAAGGGAGAACGATGACCGACGAGCACCGCAGCGGCTTCGTGACATTCGTGGGTCGCCCGAACGTCGGCAAATCGACGCTCACCAATGCGCTCGTGGGCGAGAAGATCGCCATCACGAGCGAGAAGCCCCAGACGACGCGTCGCGCCATCCGCGGCATCGTGAACCGGCCGGCCGGTCAGTTGGTCGTCGTCGACACGCCCGGACTGCACCGACCCCGGACTCTGCTCGGACAGCGCCTCAATGATCTGGTCGAGGACGTGCTCGGCGACGTCGACGTGATCGCCTTCTGCGCACCCGCGACCGAGAAGGTGGGTCCCGGAGACCGCCGCATCGCTGAGTCGCTGAACGGCTACCCCCGCGCGCGCAAGGTCGCCGTGGTCACGAAGACGGATGCCGCATCCCGCGAGCAGATCACCGAGCGCCTCATCGAGGTCGACTCGCTCCGTGAGGACTGGGATGCGGTCATTCCGCTCTCGGCGCTGACGGGGGAGCAGCTGGGGGTGCTCTCCGACGAGCTGCTCGCCCTCATGCCCATCGGCCCCGCGCTGTACGACGCGGACGTGGTGACCGACGAGACCACCGAGGACCGCATCGCGGAGATCATCCGCGAGGCCGCGCTGGGCGATGCGCGCGAGGAGCTCCCGCACTCCATCGCGGTCGTCGTGCAGGACATCGCCGAGCGCGAGGACTCCGACCTGACCGACGTGTTCGCCGACATCGTCGTCGAGCGCGACAGCCAGAAGGCGATCATCATCGGACGCAAGGGTCAGCGGCTGCGCGACGTAGGCGCAGCCTCACGCGCCGGGATCGAGCAGCTCCTCGGGCGCCGGGTGTACCTGTCTCTTCACGTGCGCGTCGCCAAGGAGTGGCAGCGCGACCCGAAGCAGCTCGGGCGCCTGGGCTTCTGACCTGCCGGGTGTAAGCTGTCCGCATGCGCGCGGCCGTGCTTCTCCTTAGTCGCCGCGACGAGACCTCGTTCTAGGGCCCTTCTCGTCGCGGAGCTCGTCGACGGCCCGCATCATCAGACGAGGAAAGCAGCCATGGAGAACACTCAGAAGCCGTCCGGCATGCCGACGCACAAGTACCGTCCTTTCCACGAGCAGATCCGCGTAGACCTGACCGATCGCACCTGGCCTTCGAAGCGCATCACCCAGGCGCCGCGCTGGTGCGCGGTCGACCTGCGCGACGGCAACCAGGCGCTGATCGACCCGATGAGCCCGGAGCGCAAGCGGGTCATGTTCGACCTGCTGGTGCGCATGGGCTACAAGGAGATCGAGGTCGGCTTCCCCAGCGCGAGCCAGACAGACTTCGACTTCGTGCGCGAGCTGATCGAGAAGGACCTCATCCCTGACGACGTCACCATCCAGGTACTGACGCAGGCCCGCCAGCACCTGATCGAGCGCACCTACGAGGCGATCGCGGGGGCGAAGCAGGCGATCGTCCACCTGTACAACTCCACGAGCGTGCTGCAGCGCGAGGTCGTGTTCCGCACCGACAAGCAGGGCATCATCGACATCGCGCTCGAGGGCGCCCGGCTGTGCCGCGAGTACGAGAAGCGCATCCCGGAGACTGCGGTGTACTACGAGTACTCGCCCGAGAGCTACACGGGTACCGAGCTCGAGTTCGCGGCCGAGATCTGCAACGCCGTGCTCGAGGTCCTGGAGCCCACGCCCGAGCGCAAGGTCATCATCAACCTGCCCGCCACGGTGGAGATGGCCACTCCGAACGTCTACGCCGACTCGATCGAGTGGATGGGGCGCAACCTGAACCACCGCGAGAACGTCATCATCTCGCTGCATCCGCACAACGACCGCGGTACGGCCGTGGCTGCGGCGGAGCTGGGTTACATGGCCGGCGCGGACCGCATCGAGGGCTGCCTGTTCGGCAACGGAGAACGCACCGGCAACGTCGACCTGGTCGCCCTGGGTATCAACCTGTTCACGCAGGGCATCGACCCGCAGATCGACTTCAGCGACATCGACCAGATCAAGCGCACGGCCGAGTACTGCAACCAGCTGCCGGTTCCTGAGCGCAGTCCGTGGGCCGGCGACCTCGTCTTCACGGCGTTCAGCGGCTCGCATCAGGACGCGATCAAGAAGGGCTTCGAGGCGATGGCCGCCGAGGCCGCCTCGCGCGGTGTCTCTGTCGACGAGATCGAGTGGGCCGTGCCGTACCTGCCCATCGACCCGAAGGACCTGGGGCGCTCCTACGAGGCGGTCATCCGCGTGAACTCGCAGTCGGGCAAGGGCGGGGTGGCATATCTGCTCAAGACCGACCACGCGCTGGATCTGCCCCGCAAGCTCCAGATCGAGTTCTCCGGTGTCGTGCAGGCCAAGACCGACGCCGAAGGCGGCGAGGTGACGAGCGACCAGATCTGGTCGGTCTTCTCCGACGAGTACCTGCCATCGGAGTCGGATGACGCGCGCTGGGGCCGCTTCGAGCTTCTCGGAACGCGCACCTCGAGCGAGATGACCGGCGACGTCGAGCTCAACGTGCGCCTGCGCGACGGCGACACGGTCGAGGATGCGACAGGGAACGGCAACGGTCCCATCGCCGCCTTCCTCGAGATCCTGCGTTCTCGCGGCTTCGACATCTCGCTGTACGACTACGTCGAGCACACGATGAGCGCCGGCGGCGACGCGCAGGCGGCGGCCTACGTCGAGCTGCAGGTCGACGGCGAGCGCCTGTGGGGCGTCGGCATCGACGGCGACATCTCGACGGCGAGCCTGAAGGCGGTCGTCTCGAGCGTCAACCGCGCGATCCGCACCCGGGAGCGCGAGCTGGTCGCGACCGCCTGATCCCGCATCCCTCCACCGCGAGACTGCATCTCCCGCACGAGATCACGGGTATTACCCGTGATCTCGTGACAGAAGTGCAGTCTCGCGGTGCTTTATTCGGGCTCGGCGGCCGGGCGCACGATCGGGATCGCCGCGGTCTCGACGGCGACCTTGCGGCGGTACAGCATCCGCTGCTCCGGTAGGGACAGGTCGAAGATCACAGCCAGGATGCGGATGATGGTCGTCACCGCGATCCCGACGATCGCTGCCGCGACGAGGTTCACGCCGAACGCGTCGAGCGTCGCGAGGACGACGCAGCCGGCGGCTGCGGCCACGGCGTAGAGCGACCCGACATGCATGATGGCCACCGGCAGTCCCATGATCACGTCGCGCAGCACACCACCCCCGACGGCCGCGCAGACGCCCACGAAGACCGCGGGCACGACCGGGAGTCCCAGAGCGAGCGCCTTGCTCGTGCCGAAGGCGCCGAAGAGCCCGATGACGAACGCATCGAGCGAGACGATGACCCGATTGAGGCGCTGGAAGAGTCCGGCCAGCAGCATCCCGATGAGGGACGCGGCCATCGCCGTGAGCAGATACCAGTCGCTCTGGAGGGTGGCGGGGGCGACCCCCAGCAGCAGATCGCGGATCAGACCGCCGCCCATGCCGAACAGGATGCCGATGATGGCGACGCCGAGCAGATCGAGGCGGCGCTGGCCGCGGAAGCCGGACGCGAAGAGCGCGCCCTGCACCCCTCCGAGGGCGACGGCGGTGAGATCGGCCCACAGGGGGATCACGAAGAGCGGCTCGGTCACGCATCCATTGTCTCTGCTGCGCGGGATAATCGAGTGTGCCCACCTATCGCGACGAGGTCGTGGTCCTGCGCACCCACAAGCTGGGTGAGGCGGATCGGATCGTCACCATGCTCGGGCGCCGCACCGGCAAGATCCGCGCCGTCGCGAAAGGCGTGCGCCGCACGTCGTCGCGGCTGGGCGCGAGGCTCGAACCGTTCATGGTCGCCGACGTCCAGCTGTACGCAGGACGCTCGCTCGACATCGTCCAGCAAGCCGAGTCGCTGGGCACCTACGGTGCCGACATCGCCGGCGACTACGACAGCTACACCGCCGCGAGTGCGATGGCTGAGACGGCCGACCGGCTCGGCGACGCGGAGGCGTCCTCGTCGCACTACCTGCTTCTCGTGGGAGGCTTGCGAGCGCTCGCTCGCGCCGATCACGCACCGCGCAGCATCCTCGATTCCTACCTCTTGCGTGCCCTCGCACTCTCGGGCTGGGCCCCCGGTCTCGACGAGTGCGCCCGCTGCGGCGCACCGGGGCCCCACAGCGCGTTCGTCGCGCAGGCCGGCGGGATGGTGTGTGCCTCCTGCGCCCCGGCAGGATCCGCGCGTGTCGACGTCGAGACCACGGGGCATCTCCGTGCGCTGCTGACCGGTGACTGGGGCAGCGTGGACGCCGCGAGCGAGCGCACGCACGCCTCGGCCTCCGGGCTCGTCGCCGCTTACGCGCAGTGGCATCTCGAGCGCGGCATCCGATCCCTGTCCCACGTGGAAAGAGCCCGATGAGCCCGAAGCCCTACACGCACCGGGATGCGGTGCCGTACCGACCCGTCGACTGGACAGGGGAGTACCCGCCCGAGTACCGGCGCGGCACGGTTCCGCGTCACGTGGCGATCGTGATGGACGGCAACGGGCGGTGGGCGAACGGCCGCGGGCTCACTCGGGTCGAGGGTCACAAAGCGGGGGAGGCGGCGCTGCTGGATGTGGTCGCCGGAGCCATCCAGGCCGGCGTCACCCACCTCTCGGTCTATGCGTTCTCGACGGAGAACTGGAGTCGCTCGCCCGACGAGGTGCGCTTCCTCATGGGCTTCAACCGCGATGTGCTGCACCGTCGACGCGACCAGCTCAACGAGTGGGGTGTGCGGGTGCGGTGGGCCGGACGCAAGCCGCGGCTGTGGGGCTCGGTGATCAAGGAACTCCAGTACGCGGAGGAGCTCACGCGCGACAACACGGTGCTGACGCTCACGATGTGCGTCAACTACGGCGGTCGGGTGGAGCTGGTCGATGCGATGCGATCGATCGCGGACGATGTCGCGGCGGGGCGGCTGCGGCCCTCCGCCGTCACGGAGAAGCTCGTTCAGCGTCGGCTCTACCAGCCGGACATGCCCGATGTGGACCTGTTCGTGCGCTCCAGCGGTGAGCAGCGCACCTCGAACTTCCTGCTGTGGGAATCCGCCTACGCCGAGTTCGTGTTCCTGGATACGCTCTGGCCCGACTTCGGCCGCCGCGATCTGTGGCGGGCGATCGACATGTACCTCGGCCGGGATCGCCGGTTCGGCGGCGCGGTCGACGCGCCGCGCGCGTGATGCGGTCTCAGCCGATACCGAGCTCGGCGTCCGTCTTCGGGTAGGAGCGCTGCAGCCAGGCGCCGAATCCCTTGCGGGCGAGACAGGCGGCATTGTCGGCGCAGGCGATCACCGGGTCCTCCTTCGCGTACACGCGGTACGTGTCGACCTTCCGGCTGAGGATGTCGCCGTCCACGTTCACCGGCAGGTTCTGGGAGGGATAGCCGACGAAGTATCGGATCGCGTCGGTCGGGTAGCCGACGCTCTGCGCCGCGGCACGCACGATGGCGCCGGTCGCGCCGTGGTCCGGGTGGTCGCCCTGGGTCAGGGGAGAGTTCGCGGGCACATGGGTGAAGAGCCGGGTGGGAGCCCACGCCGAGATGGCCTCGGCCACGGTCTGCTGCAGCACCGCGGCCGTGAGCGGTGGTCCGCCGTCGATGGGGGCGAGCGCAGGAATCGCGCCGGACTCGAGCTGCGGGATGCTCCCGTGGCCGGTGGCGACGAACCCGCCCGCGTCGAGGCCGCCGTCGGGAAGCCGGAGGAACGCGACGCTCAGCTTCGGGTCGCCCTGCCGGCAGAAGATGGTGACGTGGGCTCCGGACAGCGTGGTCACGCTCTTCTCGTCCCAGAACGCCTGCGCGCCGCGCATGGTGTTGTAGGCACGCAGGATGCCCAGTTCGCGCGAACGCGAGTAGTTCGTCCCCTTGCCGGCGTCGCCGGCGGTCAGGTAGAGCGTGCGCACGCATTCGCCGTTGCTCACCGCCTCCTGCAGGGAGGGGTTCGCAAAGATCAGGTCGTCGTCCTGGTGCGCCCAGACCGACATCAGAGTCGTGGTGTCGCACGGCAGCGCGAGCGGAGAGGCCGGCGTCGGCGGGGGCGGAGGAGTGTCCGGTGTCTGCACCGGTGTGGGCAACGGTGTCGGGTCGGGTGACGCCGCCTCGGTCGGTGACGAGCTGGGCGTCTGCTCCGCCGCGAACGGAAAGGACGGCGGCAGTTGCGGCAGGACGACCGCGGCCGCGGTGGTCGCGCCCACTGCCAGAACGGCGATGAGCGAGCTCACCCAGATGATCGTGCGACGGCGGTGTCGGCGTGCGTGGCGCGCGTCACGCGCCACGGTTCGGGTCCCCACGTGCTTTCCCCATGATGCTCAGGTGCCGGCATACCCCCACGGCAGCCCACAGAAGTCTCGCACAGCGTCCGGTGCTCGTGAGGTCATTCTTCACACCTTCTCAGTGTTGGTCGCGCCCGCGTGCGCGAGCTCGGAATAGTGCGGGCCGGCCGACCGTTGCTCCCGTCATGACAGACCCGATTCGTATCGACGTGTGGAGTGACATCGCGTGCCCGTGGTGTTACATCGGAAAGCGCAATCTCGAGGCCGGACTGAAGGCCACCGCGGATGACGAAGACGCCCCGCGGGTGGAGGTGACCTTCCACTCGTACGAGCTCTCACCCGACACGCCCGTCGATTTCCATGGGAACGAGGTCGACTTCCTCGCGGAGTACAAGGGGATGCCGCACGATCAGGTGCGCCAGATGCTCGACCGCGTCACGGGCGTCGCCGCGGAGGCGGGCCTGGACTACCACTTCGAGAAACTGCAGCACACGAACACGGTGCTTGCGCACCAGTTGCTGCACTTCGCCAAGGAGCAGGGTCTCCAGCGGGAGATGACTGAGCGTCTCATGTCGGCCTACTTCGTGGAGGGCCACCACGTGGGCCGCGTGGACGACCTCGTCGCGCTGGCCGCCGAGGTGGGGCTGGATGCGGAGGCCGCACGCGAGGCCCTCGAGAGCGACCGGTACCTCGAAGCCGTTGAGGCGGACAAGGCGCAGGCGACGGCGTACGGGATCAACGCCGTGCCGTTCTTCGTGATCGACGAGCGCTACGGCGTGAGCGGAGCACAGCCCCCTGAGGCATTCGCACAGATCGCACGCCAGGTGTGGGCGGAGCGACAGGGCGCCGAGACGGCCTGAATCAGGCGGGCAGGTTCCGCTCGATGACCTCGACGATCGCCGGATCGTCGGGCTTCACGGTCGGGCGGAACCGGTGCACGTCTCCTGCGGGGGTGAGCACGAACTTCTCGAAGTTCCAGAGGATCGGGCCGTGCTTGCCCTCCTCGTCCTTCGCGCGCTTGAGCGCCTTGTAGAGAGGAGCGGCGCCGGGCCCGTTCACCTTGACCTTGTCGTTCACGGGGAACGTGACGCCCCACGTCGTCGAGCAGTACTCGAGGATCTCCTCGACGGATCCGGGCTCTTGGCCCATGAACTGGTTGCAGGGGAATCCGAGGACGGTGAAGCCCCGCTCGCCGTACGTGCGCTGCAGTTCTTCGAGCTGCTCGTACTGCGGCGCGAGGCCGCAGCGAGAGGCGACGTTGACGATCATGAGGACGTTCTGGCCGTAGTCGGCGAGGGTCTTCTGGCTGCCGTCTGCGGCGGTGAAGGGGATGTTGCGCAGGTCGTCGGCGGTGGTCACGCTCATGAGCCTTACAGTACGCCGCCGGGCGGCCTCTCGGTCTGGGAGAATGATTTGGTGACCACGACAATCGCCCCCGCGCGCCCCCTGCGGCTCGGCCCCATCGAGGTCGAGGTGCCGGTGGTTCTCGCGCCCATGGCGGGTATCACGAACACGGCGTTTCGTCGGCTGTGCCGCGAGTACGGGGCCGGTCTCTACGTGAGCGAGATGATCACTTCACGCGCTCTGGTGGAGCGCAACGAGACGACGATGCGCCTCATCCGCCATCACGAATCCGAGACGCCGCGTTCTGTGCAGCTTTACGGTGTCGATCCGGCGACGGTGGGAGCCGCGGCGCGGCTGCTCGCCGACGAGGATCGCGCCGATCACATCGATCTGAACTTCGGTTGTCCCGTCCCCAAGGTCACCCGCAAGGGCGGGGGAGCGGCTCTGCCCTGGAAGAGCGGGCTGTTCGGCGAGATCGTGCGCGCTGCGGTACACGGCGCGGGCGACATTCCGGTGACGGTGAAGATGCGCAAGGGCATCGACGACGACCACCTCACCTATCTCGACGCGGCTCGTATCGCGGAGGATGCGGGGGTCGCCGCGATCGCGCTGCACGCGCGCACCGCGTCGCAGTTCTACTCGGGCCATGCGGACTGGGATGCGATCGGCACGCTGAAGCAGACCATCACGAGCGTGCCGGTGCTCGGCAACGGCGACATCTGGTCGGCACAGGACGCGGTGCGCATGGTCGAGGAGACCGGCTGCGACGGTGTCGTGGTGGGGCGCGGGTGCCTCGGGCGGCCATGGCTCTTCGGGGACCTGGCCCGTGCCTTCGGCGGCGGTGCGGGAACCCACCCCGTCGATGCCACTCTCGGTTTCGTCGCTGGAGCGTTCCGCCGTCACGCCGAGCTGCTGGTGGAGTTCTTCGAGGATGAGGACCGCGGATGCCGCGACATCCGCAAGCACGTGGCCTGGTACTTCAAGGGCTATCCGGTCGGAGGCGACATCCGCGCGCGGCTGGCGACCGCCTCGTCGCTGCAGGAGATCGACGATCTGCTCGGGACGCTGGAGCTCGACGCGCCGTACCCGGGGGAGGCGGCGGAGGGTCAGCGCGGTCGCGCGGGAACCCCGAAGCGCCCGGCGCTTCCCGAGGGATGGCTCGACAACCGAGAGCTGGCGACGGATGCTGCCGGCGCACTGGCGGATGCGGAGCTCGACCACAGTGGCGGCTGAACACTCCGTGACGGGGACGCGCCCCGACGGCTACGAGGCGAGCGACGCCGAACGCTTCTTCTCGGAACAGCACCGCTCACAGCGCGACGACTTCGCTCGCGACCGTGCGCGCGTCCTCCACTCCGCCTCGTTGCGTCGACTGGCGGCGAAGACGCAGGTGCTCTCGCCCGCGAGCCCCGCTGATTTCGCGCGTAACCGTCTGACGCACTCGTTGGAGGTCGCGCAGGTCGGGCGCGAGCTCGCGACGGCCCTTCAGCTCGCGCCGGATGTCGTGGACACGGCGTGCCTGAGCCATGACCTCGGTCATCCGCCGTTCGGACACAACGGCGAGCGTGCGCTCAATGATTGGGCCGAGGACATCGGGGGTTTCGAGGGCAACGCGCAGACCCTCCGCATCCTGACCCGACTCGAGTCGAAGGTGATCTCGCCCGACGGACGCAGCTACGGGCTCAACCTGACGCGCGCCAGCCTCGACGCGACCTGCAAGTACCCCTGGACGATCGACAGCCCGGTGCCCGATCCGGGCGGAAGGCTCAAGTTCGGTGTCTACCCCGATGACGAGCCTGTCTTCCGCTGGATGCGTCAGGGCGCGCCGGGACGGGTGCGTTGCATCGAGGCGGAGGTCATGGACCTCTCCGACGACATCGCCTACTCGGTGCACGACTTCGAGGACGCCGTCATCAACGGCTATCTGGATCCCGAGCGCCTGTCGGACCCGCGCCAGCACACGGCACTGTTGAGCGCCATCCAGACCTGGGTCGGCTACGACTTCACGCGCGATGAGCTCGAGGACGCCCTCTACCGCCTGACGAGCCTTCCCGAGTGGATCGCGTCCTTCGACGGCACGCGCGCGGCGCACGCGCGCCTGAAGAACCTCACCTCGGACCTGATCGGCCGCTTCGCCCGCGCCGCGACGGCGGCGACACGGGAGGCGTACGATGCGCCGGCGCTGACGCGGTACAACGGCCACGTCGTCGTCCCGAGGGTGGTCGAGGCCGAGATGGCCGTGCTCAAGGGCACGATCGGGGCGTTCGTGGTCACGATCGAGGGGCGCAAGGGTCTCTACCGGGAACAGCGCCGTCTGCTGAAGCGCCTCGCGACAGCGCTGTGGGAGGCGCCTGAGCATCTCGACCCGCTGCACGCGGAGGACTTCGCTCGCGCGGAGTCCGACAGCGCGCGCCGTCGTGTCGTCGTGGATCAGGTCGCGAGTCTCACCGATCGTTTCGCCCTGGGGTGGCATCACCGACTGGTGGGAGAGATCGACACCGAGACGCTCGATGTCTGGATGCCGGGAGGGCGAGCCATCGCCCGTTCGCTGTACGCGCTTCCCGAGCCTCTCGAGGGACTCTGATGCCGGGGCGCATCGCGCAGGCCGACGTCGAGGAGGTGAAGGCCCGGACGAACATCGCCGACATCGTGGGGGAGCGCGTCGCGCTCAAGTCGGCGGGTGTGGGTTCGCTCAAGGGACTGTGTCCGTTCCACGACGAGAAGAGCCCCAGCTTCCACGTGCGACCGCAGGTGGGCTTCTACCACTGCTTCGGATGCGGCGAGTCCGGCGACGTGTACACATTCCTCCGCCGGATGGACCACCTGACGTTCACCGAGGCGGTCGAGCGTCTTGCCGGACGCATCGGCTACACACTGCACTACGAAGAGGGCGGTGCCGCGCCGGAGACCTCGGGACGCGCTCGCCTGTACGCGGCCAACGCCGCGGCTGCGGATTTCTTCCGTGCGCAGCTGCTGACGCCCGAGGCCGAGGTAGGGCGCCGCTTCCTGGGTGAGCGGGGCTTCGATGCGGGTGCGGCCGCGCACTTCGGCGTGGGCTTCGCGCCGCCGGGGTGGTCGGGGATGCTCGACGCTCTGACGGCGAAGGGCTTCACCAAGGAGGAGCTGCTGACGGCGGGCCTCGTGTCCCAGGGGCAGCGCGGCGTCTATGACAGGTTCCGCGGCCGCGTGGTCTGGCCCATCCGCGATGTGACGGGTCAGGTGCTCGGCTTCGGTGCCCGTCGCCTGCTCGAGGACGACAAGGGGCCGAAGTACCTCAACACGCCCGAGACGCCGATCTACCGCAAATCGCAGGTGCTGTATGGCATCGATCTCGCCAAGCGCGATATCGCCCGAGGCGACAAGCGCCGCGTCATCGTCGTGGAGGGGTACACCGACGTCATGGCGTGCCACCTGGCGGGGCTCACCACCGCGGTCGCCACCTGTGGCACGGCCTTCGGCGCCGAGCACATGAAGGTGCTGCGCCGCATCATGGGCGACGATGCGGCCGCGGAGATCGTCTTCACCTTCGACCCGGATGCGGCGGGCCAGAAGGCCGCGGTGCGTGCATTCGCCGAGACCCGCACTGCCAACGTGCAGAGCTTCGTGGCCGTGGGGCCGGCGGATCTCGATCCCTGTGATCTGCGTCTGGCTCGCGGAGACGGCGCGGTGCGCGCGCTGATGGACACGAAGGTGCCCATGTTCGAGTTCGTCATCGATCAACGCCTCGCGGGTCTGGACCTCCGCACGGTCGAAGGCCGTCTCGCCGGGTTGAACCTCGCCGCTCCGCTCCTGGCGGAGATCCGCGACGAACCGCTGCGTCGTCGCTACGAGCATGTCCTCGCGCGGCGGCTCGGCGAGGACCTCAAGGACGTGCATCGTGAGGTCGCGCGCCAGCGTTCGCGCGCCGCAGGCACGCCCGAGCTGGCGCCGAGCCCGTCGCCGCAGGCGGACGCACCCCAACCTCCTCTCGTGCGCGTCACGCTCGCCTCGCTCCCGCGCTCCGCCGACCTGGAACGTGATGCGGTCATGGGCTTCTTGCAGTACGGGCATCGCCTCGACCCCGCGGAGCTGCGCGCGGCGCTCGACGAGACGTTCCAGCATCCGGCGCTCGAAGCGGTCAGATCCAGCATCGCGGCCGTTCCCGACCACTCCCGTCCGGGCTGGGCCGCGGCTGCGGTCGACGCCGTGAGAGAGCCCTATCGATCGCTCGCGGCAGAGCTGCTGACGGGCGAGTTCCCCGCGCGCGACGAGGAGCACGCGGTGATCTCCGCCCGCGACCTGGCGCTGCGTATCCGACTGCGCGCGATCGACCGGCAGAAGCAGGAGCTGGTGGGCGACATCCAGCGACTCGCGCCCGACTCGCCTGAGGGACGAGAGGTCCGGCTGCGGCTGCGTGAGCTGGACGCGGCGCGGCTGCGCCTCACCCTCGATCAGTAGCGCTTGCGGCGCGCAGCGTGCAGGATGACTGCATGGATCAGGCCGCGCTCAGCATCGATTGCAGCGACATCTCGCTCGCTCACGCCGGCAGCGACGAGCGGGTGATCGACGGGATCTCCTTCCGCGTGGAGCGGGGCGCCGCCCTCATCCTGGTGGGCTCCACAGGGTCAGGGAAATCGACCCTTGCAGCCGTTCTGGCCGGGCATGCCGATGACGGCGTCCAGGTCGTCGGCGGGGATGCCGTCGTCGAAGGGGTCTCCGTGCGCCACGGCGGTCGTCGGCGGCGAGCGCTGCCGGTTTTCGCGGGATACCTCGGGCAGCAGGACGGGGCGCAACTTCCGCCGCGGCTCACCGTCGCCGAGATCGTCGCCGAGCCTGTGACCAGTCGCTCACGCCGCGTCAACGCGCGGGCACTGGAGCTGCGGGTGGTGACGCTGCTCGACGAGCTGGGGCTGAGTATCGGTGCCGCATCCAAGTTCCCCTACGAGCTCAGTTCCGGGATGCGTCAGCGCGTCGCGATCGCCCGCGCCCTCGTGCTGGATCCGAGTCTCGTAGTCGCGGATGAGCCGATGGCCAATCTGGACGTCGAGGCGCGTGAGCTGGTGCGAACGGCCTTCGAGACGCGGCGCCGGGAACGCGGCACCTCGCTGCTGCTGGTGGCGAACGAAGCGGAGACGCTCGCGAGCTTCGACGCCGATGTGCTCGTGATGCAGGGCGGTCACGCGGTCGGTTTCGGCCACGGCGTGCAGAAGATGCAGTGGACGCCCTCGGCGTCGGCCGATCGCCGCCTGGTGTCATCGTGAGCTCTCGGAGTTTGCTACGATAGGGGGGTTGCCTTCGCGAGAAGGACAGCATTCCTCGGTAGCTCAATTGGCAGAGCAATCGGCTGTTAACCGATAGGTTCTTGGTTCGAGTCCAAGCCGGGGAGCGAGAGTACTGCGTTATCTACCGCAGCTCTCACCTGAGACCCGGGCTTCCACCCCGGGTCTTTTTTCATGCCCTCTTCACCGGTCGCGACAGCATCGTGCTCGTCTGCGTACCGGGTTGCTGCGCTCGTCCACAACCGGCTCGGCACGGACATAGCCGCTGGATAGGGTGAGGGGGAGACGCTTCGGGGTGAGGCGTCCGTCGCCGCGACCGGAAGGATGCACATGGATATCGCCGCACTCGGAGCAATGGGGCTGCTGGCCATCGTCGGCGGAATCGTGCTCGTCGTCGTCCTGGTGATCGTTCTGATCCTCATCCGCGCCTGGTACCGGGTGGCGAAGGCCGACGAGGCTCTCGTGATCGTGGGTAAGAAGCAGCGGAGCACCAGCGGCGACTCGCGCATCACGGTGATCACCGGTGGTGGCGCGATCGTGAACCCGCTCACTCAGCGCGGCGAGATGATCTCCCTGCGCGCCCGCCAGATCAAGATGGAGCCGACGGCGCAGTCCTCCAACGGCGTCACGGTCAACGTCAGCGGTGTCGCGCTGGTCAAGATCGGATCCGACCCCGAATCCGTCCGCCGCGCGGCCGAGCGCTTCGCTTCGCAGGACAAGGCCATCGAGCAGTTCACGACCGAACAGCTCGAGGGTGCGCTGCGCGGCGTCGTCGCGACGCTGACGGTGGAAGAGCTCATGCGCGACCGCCAGCGTCTGTCTGACCAGATCGCCGAAGGCATCAAGAGCGACCTGTCGTCGCAGGGGCTCATCCTCGACTCGTTCCAGATCCAAGGCATCACGGACCAGAACGGCTACATCTCCGCGCTCGGCGCCACCGAGGTCGAGCGCGTGAAGCGCGAGGCGGAGGTTGCCAAGATCAATGCCGAGCGTGAGATCCGCGCCCGTCAGATTGCGACCCAGGAAGCCAACCTGATCGAGCAGACCGCGCTCGACAAGAACACGGCAGCTGCGCAGGCCGAGGTCGGTCGAGCCAACGCCGAGGCCGAGCAGGCCGAGGCGCTGGCCCGCGCCGAGCGGCAGCAGGCGGTTCTCCTCCAGGAGGCCGAGAACAAGCAGGCCCGACTGGATGCCGACATCAAGAAGGTCGCCGACGCCAACCTCTACGAGCGTGAGCGCGCGGCCGACGCCGACGCCTACGCCAAGGTCAAGGCGGCTCAGGCTCAGGCCCAGATCGCCGAGCAGGATGCGGCCGCCACGCGGCTGCGTGCCAACGCGGAAGCCGACGCCATCCGCGCCGAGGGTGAGGCGCGTGCCGCGGCCATCCAGGCGGAAGCGGAGGCGCTGAGCCGCAACCAGCAGGCACTGCTCGCGCAGCGCGCTCTTGAGGCGCTCGTGCCCATGATGGCCGAGTTTGCGAAGGGGTACGACAAGGTCGGCTCGGTCACGGTCCTCGGCGGCGAGGGCGCCAGCAGCCACCTGGCGGCGGAGTCCGCGCAGGGGCTGCGCGCCACTTTCGACGCGGTCAAGGTCGCTACCGGCCTCGACCTCGCCGAGATCATCCAGGGTCGCGTCGTCGGACAGGCGATGGGTGAGCAGCTGCAGGCCGCTGCGCCGGCCCAGCCTCAGCAGGCACAGCACACGCCGCCGGCACCGCCCGCGGCTCCCGCGGCTGAGGCGCCCACCGAAGGAGCGTGAGGCTCAGCCTTCGAGGTCGTCGACGCCCGGGAGCCAGGACGCTCCCGGGCGCCCCCATCCGCGCTTGCGGGCGATCTTCTGGGTCGTCTTCCAGTCTGAGTCGCTGAGGCGATCGATGTAGAGGATGCCGTCGAGGTGATCGAACTCGTGCTGCAGGATGCGGGCGCGCCAGCCGTCGACCTCAATCGAGACCGGACGCCCTTCGAGGTCGGTTCCCGTCACACGCACCCGCTCCGATCGGCGGAGCGCAAAGCGCTCGCCCGGGAACGAGAGGCAGCCCTCGGACTCCTCGTCCTCGTCGGGTTCTCCGGGGATGAGCGGTGTCATCCACAGCTCGGGATTGATGATCTCGCCGCGCCACGGGGAGCCGTCGTCGTCCTGGTACGTGTAGGTGAAGATGCGCAGGCCCACACCGACCTGAGGCGCGGCGAGACCGACGCCGGGCGCGGCATCCATGGTCTCGTACATGTCGGCGACCAGGGTGCGGATCTCGTCGGTCACCTCCTCGACGGGGGCGGCGGGAGAGTGGAGGACGGGATCGCCCATGATGCGAATCGGAAGGACAGCCACGTGTCAGAGCCTACCCAGCGCACGTCGGACGTTAGGGTCATAGGGTGCTCCCAGCGGAAGTGATCCTCAACGATGTCGCCGACGATCTCGTCGGCGTCTTCCGTGACCCGGGCATCCTCATCGGCATCCCGATCGCACTGCTCGGCGCGGTCTTCATGTCGCTCGGAGCGCAGTACCAGCACCGCGGCGTGGTCAAGGTCGAACGCCTCGCCAACGCGTCAGGCGCGAGCGGACTCAGCGGCGGTCAGCTCCTGCAGCTTCTGCGACGGCCGTCGTGGGTCGCCGGAACGGTGATGCTTGGTTTGGGCATCACCTGTCAGTTGATCGCGCTCGCCTTCGCGCCGCTCATCCTGGTGCAGCCTCTCGGAGCGGTGTCGCTCGTGATCACCACGCTGCTGAATGCGAGAATCTCCGGACACAAGCCGACGAAAGCCTCGGTGCGCTCGATCATCGCGTGCGTGGGCGGAATCCTCATCTTCGTCACCATCGCCGCCTTCGTCGCGACGGAGCAGCCGATCTCGCAGTCCGAGCTCCTGACCATCCTCGGGTTGCTCGCGGTCGTCGTCATCCTGACCGCGCTCTCCTGGTGGCTGTGGATGCGCAAGCACGCGCGCCCGCTGTTCTACATCGTCGCGGCGGGGGTGCTCTACGCGTTCGTCGCCACCCTCGCGAAGGTCGTGATCAAGAACATTCAGGAGGGCGACTTCGGCTGGCTCTCGATCCTGTGCCTCGTGGGGCTGCTGGTCGCCGTCACGCTCGGTGCCTACTTCGTGCAGACCGCGTACTCCGTGGGGCCGCCCGACCTCGTCATCGCGGGGCTCACCGTCATCGACCCCATCGTCGCTGTCGTCATCGGGCTCGTCATCCTCCAGGAAGCGGCCACCGCGGGTGTCTGGGCGATCGCGGGCTTCGTCGTCGCCGGTCTCATCGCGGTCTACGGCGTGTTCTCACTGACTCGCAATCATCCGCAGGTCATCAGCGACAGCC
Organism: Microbacterium sp. Clip185; assembly: GCF_028743715.1. NCBI lineage: Bacteria > Bacillati > Actinomycetota > Actinomycetes > Micrococcales > Microbacteriaceae > Microbacterium > Microbacterium sp. Clip185. Next base: position 1,445,933 of record NZ_CP117996.1, read on the forward strand.
AGGAGCTCCCCCTCCAGCGAGGCAGCCGCGGAGACAGCGCTCCGCCGCGATAGGCTTTTCGGCACGGGGGGCGGTGGCCAAGCTGGTCAAGGCAGCGGGCTCATAACCCGACGATCGTGGGTTCAAGTCCCACCCGCCCTACTCCTGTCATCGACTGTTCAGATCGGTGACCCTCCCGGACGGGCAGTGTTTCCCTGGCCGTGGAGACGGCCGGTCTCCGGGTCGATCCAGTTGCCGGAGCCGGTCGTCCGGTGCCAACGCTTGTGGTACGCCAGATCGGTGTCTTCGGCTACCGCGACGACCGCCCCGCACAGATCGCAGATGTGCAGGATCACGACGTCATCCGCTGCGGTTCGCACCGTGATCGATCCCGAGGGGAATGTGACACCCATGAGCTTCCTTTCTCCGCGTACCCGACCCCAGCGGCAGGTGTGGAATCCCCTCACCCTAGGGGACCGGTGCTCAGGATCGGGATGCATCGGCGAAGCCTCGCTTATCGAGGACGTATCGGAAACTCCATACGGTCCTATGACGGGCGTATGGATTGACTCTGAGAGTGTCATCCGCCTCCCGTCCCCGTGCTGACGCAGTCCGTTCGGGCGCGGAACTGCGCGTGCACGAGGACGCGATCAGAGCCAATGTGCGCTACTTCGCCCGCTGCACGCGGGACCGGTTGATGGCGGTGCTCAAGGCCGATGGATTCGGGCACGGCTCCCTTGCGTCCGCGGTGGTCGACGAGGGGGCGACCTGGCTGGGCGTCGCATCGATCGACGAGGCGCTCGTGCTTCGACGAGCTCGGCCCGACGTGCCGATCCTGAGTTGGCTGAATCCCGTCGACGCCGACTTCGACGCGGCTGTGTCGGAGCGCATCGACCTCGGCGTGTCCAGCGCCGACGGCCTGCATGCCATCGTGCAGGCTGCGCGTCACCTCGGCCGCCGGGCCCGCCTGCACCTGCATGTCGACCTGGGTATGAGCCGTGATGGCACCCCCGCATCCGACTGGCGAAGCCTCTGCGAACTCGCCCGGATGGCCGAGCGCGAGGGGCACGTGCGGGTCGTCGGCGTCATGGGGCATATGTCGTGCGCCGATCGTCCAGAGAATCCGCAGAACCTCCGCGAGCGGCTTCTCTTCGGAGCGGCGATCCGCAGCGCTCGGCACAGGGGCCTCGCGCCGGCTGTCACTCATCTGGCCGCCACGGCGGCGACCATCACGGGGGCCGGCGGCGACCACGATCTCCACCGCATCGGAGCAGGCCTGTACGGGATCGATCCCTCGCGGACCTCGAGTGCGCTGCGCTTCGCGCTCTCCCTGCACGCTCCGGTCATCAGCGCGCGTCGGGTCGGATCGGGAGTGAGCGTCGGCTACGGCGGCTGCTTCACCACAGACGGCCCGACACACCTCGCACTGTTTCCCTTGGGATACGCGGACGGGCTGCCGCGTGCGGCCTCCCACCGGGCGGAGGTCCTCGTGCGGGGTCGTCGTCGCCCGATCGTCGGGCTGATCTCCATGGACATGGTTGTGGTCGATACCGGTGACGACCTTCTGACGCCGGGGGAGACCGCGACGTTCTTCGGTCCCGGCGAACAAGGAGAGCCGACGGTGGCGGACTGGGCGACATGGGCGCAGACGATCGAGCACGAGATCGTCACGCGGATCGGTGCACGCGTGGCTCGCGTGCACCGAAGAACACACATCGAGAGGAACCCGGAATGACGACAGTCCGGCAGCGAAGGGTCGCGGTCATCGGCGGCGGAGCGAACGACGAACACGACGTGTCGCTCGCGTCGGCCGCCGCGGTGGCACGCGCATCGCGAGTTCTCGGCGACGACGTGTGTGAGCTGACAATCGACCGAGGCGGGCAGTGGCGTCGCGCCGGACGGTCGCTCACGCCCGCCGACGCCGTCGGCCTTCTCGGCGGCTGCGACGTGGCCTTCCCCGCTCTGCACGGGGTGAACGGGGAGGACGGGGCGGTCGCCGGCCTTCTCACGATGCTGGGCGTCCCGTTCGCGGGTTCGCCGGTACGTGCCGGAGCGTTGGCGATGGACAAGTGGGCGATGAAGCTCGTCGCGGGCGCGCTCGGGGTGGCGACGGCTCCAGGAATCCTGATCGAGCCGGGTGATGCGGTATCAAGCGTCCCCCTTGCTGCTCCCTTCGTCGTGAAGCCGACGTCGGGCGGCTCGAGCAACGGCGTCTCGCTCGTCTCGGATGCGGAGGACCTGGCGGTCGCGATCGAACGTGCGCGCTGCGCCGGCAGCAGCGTTCTGGTCGAACCCTTCATCACCGGGCGCGAGGTGGACATCGCCGTCTTCCGCGGTCGTTCGGGTGCACTCCGCGTCGGCGAACCCTTGGAGATCGCCGTCGCCGAGCGCGCGGTGTTCGACCAGGTCGCGAAGTATGACGGCAGTGCACCGTTCGTCATCCCGGCGCGCGTGACGTCGGACGAGTGGGAAGCGCTGGAGCACGACGCGGTGCGTCTCTACGACGCGCTCGGATGCGCGGGTGTCGCACGCTTCGACTTCTTCGTCACCGGTCGCGGTGTGGTGCTCAACGAGGTGAACACCACACCGGGGATGACGGAGCACTCGCAGGTGCCCCGCATGTTCGACGCCGTCGGGCTGGGCTACACGTCCCTCATCGATCAGCTGCTCGACGCGGCCCTCGCGCGGTGAGCGGCCGGCCGAGCGTGACTCACGACCGCGTTGAACGCGGCGTCGCGCCGGTCGCGATCAGGTGTTCGGTGTCGACGGACACCGCGAGCGTCTGTGCGTCGTGAATGACCTGCTGGTCGTATCCCGTGAGCCGTTCGGCGTGCTGACTCAGGTGTTCGCGCCAACTGCCCACGTCGAAGACCTCCACGAGCACTCCCGGCTGCTCGCGCTCGGCGTACAGCGTCCAGCTGCGTGCCCCGGTCCGTCGTCTGCTGTGCTCGACGAGCTGCATGCGGGTGAGGAACTCTGACCGGCTCCCGTCATCGACCTGGTAGCGCACGAGGACGAGGGTCTGCGCATTCTCGTTGATGTCGATGTCCGACTCGAGCTGCGGCAAGGGGAGCTCGCCGCGACCTCGAGCGATATGGGTCGTCGGTGCGAGGGGGAGCGCGAGCTGGCTGAGCGCGACGAGGACGACGACGACACCCGCGCCGAGACAGGCGGCGACCGATCCGGTCCACCCGGCGACGACGCCGGCGAGTGCGGAACCCACCGCAGTCGAGCCGAACAGCACCATCTGGTAGATCGACAGCCCGCGTGTGCGCACCCATGAGGGCAGGAAGGACTGCACGGCTCCGTTGAGCGTTGCGATCACCCCGATCCATCCGGCGCCGCCGACCGCGAGGATGATGACGCTGACAGCGGCCCACGGCGACAGGGCGGTCCCGACCATGCTCGCTCCGAACACGACGGCGCACAGCAGGACGGTGCGGTTCACGCCGATGGCGTCGCGCAGGCGCGGCATGGTGAAGGCGCCGACGATGGAACCCGCGCCTACCCCCGCAAGGAGAACGCCGTAGCCTGTCGCATCCAGTCCCAGTCGCTCGGTCGCGAGGAGCGGGAGGAGGGCGTACAGTGCCGACGCGGGGACGATGAAGAGCCCGAGGCGCAGGTAGAGGGCTCGGATGATCCCCGCGTTTCGCACGTAGCGGACGCCGGCCCGTGTGGCGTCCAGGAAAGGCTCGAAACCGTGCGGCAGGGGTCGGTACCCCCGCCACGCGAGCAACACCACGAGAAAGACCGCGAAGGATGCGGCGTTCAGCGCGAAGACGAACGCCACTCCCAGCAGGGAGACCAGGGCGCCTGCGATCGCGGGACCGATCGCCCGCGCGACGTTCACCGATATCGAGCTGAGCGATGCCGCATTGGGGATGAAGGGCGTCGGCACGATCTCTGCGGAGATCGCGCCGTATGCGGGCAACTGCACGGCCGAGGCCGCGCCGAGCACGAGGGTCAGGGCAAGCAGCAGATAGGGCGACATCTCGCCCGTCATGGTGAGAACGACGAGTACGCCTCCGATGACGACCTGCGTGGCCTGCACCCAGATCAGCAGGGTGCGTCGATTGAGGAGTTCGCCGATCACGCCGGCGGGGATTCCGAGAAGCAGGACGGGCGCGGCGCTCGCTGTCTGCACGAGGGCGATGAGCAGCGGAGAACCGTGCTGTTCTACGAGGAACCACTGCGCCCCCACCGTCTGCATCCAGCTGCCGATGTTGCTGATCAGGGCAGCGATCCACAGGGCGCGGAACGCCGGCACGGTGAGGGGTGCCAGTGCCCCCACCCTGGCGGGTGCTGCGGGAACGGTCGCCGGGTCTGATGCCTCGATCATGCGCTGCCCTTCCTGCGTCCGAGGCCGGACGCGCTCTTCAGCAAAGCGTGTTGTGCCGTCCGGCGCGCCGGACAGCTGACGAAAGAACGCTCGACACGCTCGAAGGCGCGTCGATATCCAGAGAGTTACAGACTTGTGATTCTCAGTTGGGCCGGAGATAATGGCCGGACAACCGCATATCCGTAGCTCGTTCGCCGAGTCAGGTCGTAGGGGAAGACGCACCTGATGATCGGAGAGAGTATGGCTGCACACATGGCGCGCGGAGTGGTCTTCATCCACTCGGCGCCACGCGCGTTGTGTCCCCACCTCGAGTGGGCCGTCGGGCGTGTCCTCGGACGCGCCGTGAACTTCGAGTGGTCGGATCAGCCGGTCCTGCCGGGGAGTCGGAGGGCCGAGTTCTACTGGGAAGCCCCGAACGGCACGGGTGCGGCACTCGCGAGCGCGATGCACGGCTGGGAGCACCTGCGCTTCGAGGTGTCCGAGGACCCGAGTGCCCGCAGCGACGGCGGCCGCTGGATGCATACGCCGGACCTGGGGGTGCATTTCGCTCAGACGGACACCGCGGGCAACGTGGTGATCGGGGAGGATCGCATCCGCTACGCGATGGAGATCGCCGCGGGAGATGCAGCGGAGCTGCAGCGCGAGCTCAGCGTCGCCCTGGGCGGAGCGTGGGACGAAGAGCTGGAGCCCTTCCGCCAGGCCGGCGACGACGCCCCCGTGGTGTGGTTGCACAAGGTGGGCTGACCAAGACCTCGGGCGGCGGGAGCGCTGCTACCGGATGCCGGTCGACCTGGTCCCGGCGCTGGGAAGGCGCACCGCCGCCCGATACGACGAAGACCCGGAGAGCGTTGCTCTCCGGGTCTTTCGACGTCAGGCTCAGATGCTCGAGAAAGCGACGACGGCGTTGTGTCCGCCGAAGCCGAACGAGTTGCTGATCGCGAGCTGGTCGCCGGCTCCGAGCGACTGGACCGAGCCGGAAACGCGGAAGGGCACGGCGGGGTCCTGCTCGGTGATGTTGATCGTGGGCGGTGCCTGACGCTCGCTGATGGCGAGGATCGTGAAGATCGCCTCGAGCGCTCCGGTGCCGCCGAGAAGGTGACCCGTGGAGGCCTTCGTCGCCGATACGGGGATGTCGTCGATGCGGTTGCCGAAGACGGCCTTGAGTGCGGTGTACTCGTTCGGGTCTCCGACGGGCGTCGAGGTGGCGTGCGCGTTGATGTGCGTCACGTCGTCGACGGACGCGTCGGCCATCGTGAGCGCGAGTTCCACGGCTCGTGCGGCGCCGGCACCCTCGGGGTCGTTGGCGGTGATGTGGTACGAGTCCGCCGTCACACCGCCACCGGCGACGACGGCGTAGATCTTCGCTCCGCGCGCGCGAGCGTGCTCCTCGGTTTCGAGGATGAGCGCGGCGGCACCCTCGCCCATGACGAAGCCGTCGCGGTCGATGCTGGTCGGGCGTGACGCGGTGGCGGGATCGTCATTGCGCTTGGAGAGCGCCTGCATGGAGGCGAACGACGCGATCGTGATCGGGTGGATGGCGGACTCGGTGCCACCGGCGATCACGACGTCGGCGAGACCGTCGCGCAGATGCTCGATCGCGTTGACGATGGACTCCGTGCTGGAGGCGCAGGCGCTGGCGACCGTGCGAGCGAACGCTCGGGCGCCGAAGTGCAGCGACAGGTTGCCGGCCGCAGCATTGGGCATGAGCATCGGGACGGTCATCGGCATGACGCGACGGGGGCCCTTCTCGCGGAGGGTGTCCCAGGCATCGAGAAGGGTCCAGACGCCGCCGATTCCGGTCGCGAAGTCGACGCCCAGACGCTCCGGGGCGACATCGGGCGCGCCGGCGTCCGCCCAGGCCTCCTTGGCCGCAATGAGGGCGAACTGCGAAGATGGGTCGAGACGCTTGGCGATCGGCCGCTCGAGCACCTCCTCCGGGCGGACCTTCGCCTCGGCGGCGAAGGTCACCGGGAGGGAGTACTGCTCCACCCAGTCGTGCTCGAGAGTGCGCGTACCGGACTCTCCGTTCAGCAGGGCGGACCAGCTCTCGGGCGCGGTTCCTCCGAGAGGGGAGGAGGCTCCGATGCCGGTGACGACGATGCGGGCGGTGCTCATGTTCGGTCTCCGAGTCGGGGTGGCGGTGGGGGCGTGGCGCCCCCACCGCAGGGGGTCACGCCTGGTTCGAGGTGATGTAGGTGACGGCGTCGCCGACGGTCTTGAGGTTCTTGACCTCGTCGTCGGGGATCGTGACGCCGAACTTCTCCTCGGCATTGACGACGATGGTCATCATCGAGATCGAGTCGATGTCGAGGTCGTCGGTGAAGGACTTCTCGAGGGCGACCTCGTCGGCCGAGATGCCGGTCTCGTCGGTGATGAGCTCGGCGAGTCCGGCGAGGACCTCGTCAGTGGTGAAAGCCATGATGTCTCCTTGTTCGATATGGCTGGGGGCGTTGACCGCGAATCAGTCTAGAGGCGCGGGGTCTCGGCTCACGGGAGCACGACAACCTGTGCGCCGAACACGAGACCGGCGCCGAAGCCGATCTGGAGCGCGAGGCCGCCGCTGAGTTCGGGGTGCTCTTCGAGCAGACGATGGGTGGCGAGGGGAACCGATGCCGCGGAGGTGTTGCCCGTCGTCTCGATGTCGCGACCGATGAGGACCGTGTCCGGCAGACCCAGCTGCTTCGCGAACTCGTCGATGATGCGCATGTTCGCCTGGTGCGGCACGAAGGCGGCCAGATCGGATGCGGTGACGCCGGCCTCCTCGAGCGCCTGACGTGCGACCTTCACCATCTCCCACACGGCCCACCGGAACACGGTGGGGCCTTCCTGTCGGAGGGTCGGCCACGGCGAGGTGCCGTCGCGGAACTCGACGAGCGTCGCGTCCATGCCCACCGCATCCGCCTTCGAGCCGTCGGATCCCCAGATCGTGGGTCCGATGGCCGGGGTGTCGCTCGGGCCGATCACGACAGCGCCGGCTCCGTCGCCCAGGAGGAACGAGATCGTCCGGTCAGTGGGGTCGACGACGTCCGAGAGCTTCTCCGCACCGATCACGACCGCGTAATGCGCGACGCCCGCCCGGATGAGCGCGTCTGCCTGGGCGACACCGTAGGTGAAGCCCGCGCACGCGGCGTTCGAGTCGTAGGCGGCCGCGGGGTTCGCGCAGATCCGATCGGCGACGACGGCCGACATCGAGGGTGTCTGGCGGACGTTGCTGATCGTCGCGACGATGACGAGGTCGATCAGCTCGGGGGAGACACCGGATCGCTCGACGGCCTCTTTCGCGGCGGTCGTCGCGAGGTCGGTGGCGCTCGTGGTCGCGTTGGCGCGCACGCGCGTGACGATGCCGGTCCGCTGACGGATCCACTCGTCGCTCGAGTTGATCGGCTCGATGAGGTCGTCGTTGGGAACCGCGTTCTCGCCGCGGGCAGCGCCGTAGGACAGGATGCGCGTGTACTGCGGGCCGGTGGTCTGGCGCAGGGTCGGGGCGGTCATGCGTTGTCCTCCGAGAGCAGTGCGACGGCCGCATCCAGGTCGTCCGGGGTCTTGACGGCGACGGCGGGGACGCCGCGCAGTCCGCGCTTGGCGAGACCGGTGAGGGTGCCCGCGGGAGCGAACTCGATGAGGCCGGTGACGCCCGCCTCCGCGAAAGCCGCCATGTTCAGGTCCCACCGCACGGGAGAGGCGACCTGGCCGACCAGCAGGTCCAGCGCGCTCGCGCCGTCGGTGACCTCGGAGCCGTCCTTGTTCGTCCAGAGCGTCAGCGTCGGGTCGGAGGCGGTGAGCTCTGCCGCCGCACCCGCCAGCGCCTCGACAGCGGGCTGCATGTACCGCGTATGGAACGCTCCGGCGACCTGCAGAGGAATGACGCGGGTGCCGCGAGGGGCCTCGGCGGCGAGTTCGGCAAGTGCGCCGACGGCGCCGGCTGCGACGATCTGGCCGCCGCCGTTGTAGTTGGCGGGGGTGAGATCCAGCTCGGCGAGGCGGGCGAGGACGGCTTCTTCGTCGCCGCCGAGGACGGCGCTCATGCCGGTCTCGGCCTGCGCTGCCGCGTCCGCCATCGCGCGTCCGCGCACGCCGACCAGACGAAGCGCGGAGACGTCGTCGATCACGCCGGATGCGGCGAGAGCGGCGACCTCGCCCACGGAGTGCCCGGCGACGCCGGCCGGAAGACCGGCCGCACGTGCGACGAGCGCGTGCCACGAGATCAGACTGGCGGCGACGATGAGCGGCTGCGCCACTTTGGTGTCACGGATCGCGTCGGCATCCCACTCGGTCCCCGCCGCGGCCAGGTCGACCTGGGCGGCCTCCGAGAGCTCGTCGAGCCGGGCGGCCACGCCGTCCAGCTCCAGCCAGGGGGAGAGGAACCCGGGCGTTTGGGAACCCTGCCCGGGGAAGAGACCGATGATCACCGTTCTATCCTGCCAATCTCCCCGACGGGGGTATGGATGTCATGCGACAAGAAACGCGGGTTCCTTTGCAGGTACCCGCCAATTATCAGCGCGGGCGGCGTGTCCCCGCGGCGCGACGGCGCGTGTTGTCTGTTCCGATGGCGCCGAGAACCAGTGCCGTCTGGAGGATGAGCGCCTCACGGGGGCCCGTCGCGTCCCAGCCGATCACGTCGGAGACGCGCTTGAGCCGGTACCGCACGGTGTTCGGGTGCACGAACAGCTCGCGGGCCGTGGCCTCGAGCGAGCGGCCGTTGTCGAGGTAGCTCCACAGCGTCGTGACGAGGTCGGAGCTGTGGGCCTTGAGCGGGCGGTAGATCCGTTCGACCAGCGTGTGCTTGGCGAGGGGATCCCCTGCCAGTGCCCGCTCGGGCAGCAGGTCGTCGGCCTCGACGGGGCGCGGTGCATTGCGCCAGGCTCGGGCTACCGCGAACCCGGCGAGGGCGGCACGGGCACTCTGGCCCGCGTCGACGAGTGCGGGAACTGTGGGGCCGAGAACGAGGTGGCCGGTTCCGAAACCGGGCTCGAGGCGCCGAGCGATCTCGGGGAACGGAAGCTCGGACTGCTCGTCGCCGCCGGCGCGGTGATCAGCGTCGGTACGTCCGATCACGAGCACGAGCCGGGACCCCTGCACGCCCACGAGGACATCCACACCCAGCTTGCGCGCCATGCGACGAAGCTGGTCGACGTCGAACTGCGGCGGCGTTGTTCCGACGAGGACGGAGACTTCGCCGTGTCCGTGCCATCCCAGGGCGGCGATGCGGCTCGGCAGCTCCTCGTCGGCTTCGCCGGTGAGGATCGAGTCGACGACGAGAGCCTCCAGCCGCGCATCCCACAGGCCGCGTGCCTCTGCGGCGCGTGCGTAGACGTCGGCGGCCGTGAACGCGAGCTCGCGCGAGTAGAGCAGGATCGCCTCGCGCAGATCCTCCCCCCGGCCCGCGACGCGCTCCTCGGTGACCTCGACGGTTACGCGGATGAGCTGCAGCGTCTGCTGCAGGCTCACCGATCGCAGCAGTTCGCGGGGCGCCGCGGCGAAGATGTCTGCGGCAATCCACGGCGTCGCTGTCGGATCGTCGTACCACTGGATGAACGAGGTGATGCCGGCCTGGGCCACGAGGCCCACCGACGAGCGCCTGGCCGGCGGCATGTCGGCGTACCAGGGCAGCGTGTCTTCGAGGCGCTTGAGAGTGACCGTGGCCAGATCCCCGGAGATGCGTCGCAACCAGGCGAGTGTCTCCGTCTTGTCCGACGACGACTCCGGGGATCGGCTCATTCTCAGCTCTCGCCGCCGGCGTTGCCGGAGGTTCCGGCGTTCACGTCGTGCAGGCGGTACTTCTCGATCGCCTGAGCGATGACGGAGCGGTCGAGACGCCCCTCATCAACCAGGCCCTGCAGGGTGCGCACGACGATCGAGGGGCCGTCGATCTTGAAGAACCGACGCGCGGCCGCGCGGGTGTCCGAGAAGCCGAAGCCGTCGGCGCCCAGGGTGAGGTAGCGGCCCGGAACCCACTGGCGGATCTGATCCTGCACGGCATGCATGAAGTCGCTCACACCCACGACCGGCCCCTGCGCGTCGCGCAGCTTCTCGGTCAGGTAGGCAGTGCGCGGTTCCGCATCCGGGTTCAGGAAGTTGTGCTGCTCGGCGGCGAGACCGTCGTTGCGCAGCTCGGACCAAGAGGTGACCGACCACACGTCGGCGCTCACGCCCCAGTCCTCGCTCAGCAGCTTCTGCGCCTCGAGCGCCCACGGCACACCCACGCCGGAGGCGAGGATCTGCGCGCGGTGTCCGTCGCCAGAGGCCTCGGAGATGCGGTGGATGCCGCGCACGATGCCTTCGACGTCGACGCCCTCCGGCTCAGCGGGCTGCACGATCGGCTCGTTGTAGACCGTGATGTAGTACATGACGTTCGGGTCGGGGTGGTTGCCGCCGTACATCCGCTCGATGCCCGAGCGCACGATGTGGGCGATCTCGTAGCCGTAGGCGGGGTCGTACGACACGGTCGCCGGGTTCGTCGAGGCCAGCAGATGCGAGTGACCGTCGGCGTGCTGGAGTCCCTCACCGGTCAGCGTCGTGCGACCGGCGGTGGCGCCGATGATGAAGCCGCGGCCCATCTGGTCGCCGACGGCCCACTGGGCGTCGCCCGTGCGCTGGAAGCCGAACATCGAGTAGAAGATGTAGACCGGGATGAGCGGCTGACCGTGCGTCGCGTACGAGGTGCTCGTGGCGGTGAACGCCGCCATGGCGCCGGCCTCGTTGATGCCGACGTGCATGATCTGGCCCTGCGGGCTCTCCTTGTACGCAAGGAGCAGCTCGCGGTCGACCGAGGTGTAGTTCTGGCCGTTCGGGTTGTAGATCTTCGCCGTCGGGAAGTAGGCGTCCATACCGAACGTGCGGGCCTCGTCCGGGATGATCGGAACGATCCGCTCGCCGAAGCCCTTGACGCGCAGCAGGTCCTTCAGCAGGCGCACGAAGGCCATGGTCGTCGCGATCTCCTGCGTGCCCGAGCCCTTCTTCGGCAGGGCATATGCCTTGTCGTCCGGCAGCTCCAGACCGACGTGCGTGGTGCGGCGCTCGGGGAGGAACCCGCCGAGCTGGCGACGGCGCTCCACCATGTACCGGATGGTCTCGTCCTGCGCTCCGGGGTTGTAGTACGGAGGCTGGTACGGGTTCTCCTCGAGCTGCGCGTCCGAGACGGGGATGTGCATCGCGTCGCGGAAGTGCTTGAGGTCGTCGAGGGTCATCTTCTTCATCTGGTGGGTCGCGTTGCGACCCTCGAAGTGCGGACCCAGGCCGTAGCCCTTGATGGTGTGCGCGAGGATGACCGTCGGCTGACCCTTGTGCTCGACAGCCGCCTTGAACGCCGCGTACACCTTGCGGTAGTCGTGGCCGCCACGCTTGAGGTTCCAGATCTGGTCGTCCGTGTAGTCCTTGACCAGGGCAGCGGCGCGCTCGTCACGACCGAAGAAGTTCTCGCGGATGTACGCGCCGTTCTCAGCCTTGTAGGTCTGGAAGTCGCCGTCGGGGGTGACGTTCATGAGGTTGAGCAGGGCACCCTGGTCGTCGTTGGCGAGCAGCGAGTCCCACTCGCGGCCCCAGATGACCTTGATGACGTTCCAGCCCGCACCGCGGAAGAAGCTCTCCAGCTCCTGGATGATCTTTCCGTTGCCGCGGACGGGCCCGTCGAGGCGCTGCAGGTTGCAGTTGACGACGAAGGTCAGGTTGTCGAGACCCTCGTTCGCGGCGACCTGGAGCTGGCCGCGGCTCTCGACCTCATCCATCTCGCCGTCGCCGAGGAACGCCCAGACGTGCGAGTCGGACAGGTCCTTCATGCCGCGGTTGGTGAGGTACTTGTTCGTCATCGCCTGGTAGATGGCGTTGATCGGGCCGAGGCCCATCGAGACGGTGGGGAATTGCCAGTACTCGGGCAGCAGGCGCGGGTGCGGGTACGAGGGAAGCCCGAGAGGTGCTGCCGACTTCTCCTGGCGGAAGCCGTCGAGCTGCTGCTCGCTCAGGCGACCCTCGAGGAAGGACCGCGCGTACATGCCGGGGGAGGCGTGGCCCTGGAAGAAGACCTGGTCGCCGCCGTTCGGGTCGTCGAGGCCGCGGAAGAAGTGGTTGAAGCCGACCTCATAGAGGGCTGCCGACGAGGCATAGGTCGAGATGTGGCCACCGACGCCGATGCCCGGGCGCTGCGCGCGGTGCACGGTCATGGCCGCGTTCCAGCGGATCCATGCGCGGTAGCGGCGCTCGACCTCCTCGTCGCCGGGGAAGTCCGGCTCGTTCTCGGGGGCGATCGTGTTGATGTAGTCGGTGGTGGGAACCATCGGCACACCGAGGTGCAGCTCACGCGAGTCCTGGAGGAGGCTCAGCATGATCTCGCGACCGCGCCCGCGGCCCTTCGCCTGGACGAGCTGCTCCAGCGACTCGCGCCATTCCGCGGTCTCTTCCGGATCGCTGTCGAGGGGGCCCTGCGAGTACGGATCCTGTTGGTTGACAGTCACGAGACGCCTTTCATCACACGGCAGGTCTTGCCGGAAGGAACCATCGGGTTGGTGCGAGCCTTGTCGGCAGTGGACAAATGCACCATCGTCCAGCTTAGCGAGTGTGTAGACGCCCCCGGGTGACATGGCGAATCGGCCCCAGGCCTGGCGCCGCCTAGACTGTCCACGAAGGGCCTTTAGCTCAGCTGGTAGAGCGCCACGTTTACACCGTGGATGTCGTCGGTTCGATCCCGGCAGGGCCCACCGTATGCGGCAGCGAGGGTGAAGCACACCGGTCGGGGGGGCGCGCGTCGCGAAGGCAATATCGCACTTCTCCACATCCTGACAACAGCCGGATTCGCGCGGGCCGATCGTGACATCATCGGGCTGAGTGCGAAGGGGGAGCGCCATGACAGGTGAGCTCAGAGTCGGCGGCTCGCGTATCGAGCTGCTCGTTGCGGAGATGGAGCGTGCGCGTGCGGAGATCGCGCGCATCCTCGACGGGTTGAAAGCGGAACTCGACCGTCTCAGCGGTGAGTGGAGCGGCGACGCCCACCAGGCCTACAAGATCGCCCAGGAGCGCTGGATCGCCAGTATGGCGCAGCTCCACGACGAGTTGGAGCGCATCCGCCGGCGCACCGAGGAGTCGAACGAGGTCTTCAGCGACGCCCAGCGCGCTACCCAGCGGCTGTGGAGCCAGTGATGGCGGAGATGGCAGACATCCAGCAGCGCCTCAGTGAGCTTTACCGCGATGATCCGGACGTGTGGATGCAGGGGGACGAGTCCGAATCCATCCGTGTGTCGGTCGATGGCGACGGCAAGGTCGACGCCGTGCGCTTCGCGCAGAACTGGTGGCAGCGCGTGCGGCCCGAGGATGCCGGCGCGGTCGTTCTGACGCTCGTTCAGGCGAGCCGCGCGGCACGGGGCGAGACCGCCACCGAACTCGGTGCCGATGATGCGGTGCGGCAGCGTGCGAGCGACGCGACGTCGAGCTTCGTGCCGCTTCAGAAGCCCTCCAGTGACCGGCATGAGCTTATGGGCCGACTCGAGACGGTGCTGACGGCGTTCGCGCAACTCGATACCTACCGGCAATCGGTGATGGAGGCGGCGCGCGAGACCGTCGAGCTCCGCAGCCCGTCCGGCGAGGTGACGCTGGAAGTCGTGGGCACCGGAGTCCGGCGTCTCACCATCGATGCACGGAACGCGCAGTTCACCCCCGAGGCGCAACTCGAACGGGAGATCGTCGATCTGTTCGCTCGGGCTCGTGAGCAGCTGGACGTGCGGCAACAGGAAGCGCTCGATGGCCTTCCCGAGCTGAGCGCTGTGGTGAGAGAGGTCCACGCGGCCGAAGGACGCGTGTGAGCGCGCGTGCTCACTGAAGCTCTCGATACATAGGAGGAACGATGAGTCATCAGGACTACGAGGCCGCGCTCGACGACCTCAAGCAGGATGCCACCGCGTGGAGCACGCTGTCCGGGACGTTCGCCGATGTGCGCACGATCGCAGACGGCTGCGAGCTCGGCCGCTACGAGATGGACGGATTCGGCCACATGTCCGGCGCCGAGGCCAACTACAACACCGCGCAACAGACGATCTACACCCTCATCGACAGCGCCGTCGCCGAGTTGCAGAGCGTTTCCGACAAGCTGCTCGAGACCAAGCGGAACTACGAGGCCGCCGACGGCTACTCGCAGTGGCTGCTCGATCAGGGCTGAGTCTGAGTACGGGGAACGAGGAGACACCGTGACAACTGTCATTCCTAGTGATCAGGGCACCTTCGACTCATTGGTCAAGGGCGTCACCGACGGCATCGATGACATGCGCGAAAACCTCGACGAGTGCGTCGAGACCTTCAACCGCAAGAAGGACGACATCTCGTTGTGGGAGAAGTTCATGGAGTGGTTCATGGACCGCATGGGGGAGGTGCGCGACAAGCTGCAGATCGCCGTGGAGAAGTTCGGTGAGTTCTTGGCGACCATCGCCGACTACCTCAGCCCGGGCAACCCGTTCGCGATGTACGCGAAACAGGACGAGTGGATCCTCGTCAAGCAGAAGATCAGTGGTTCTCGCACGACCATCACGGCGGACTACCTCAAAGCAGACACGAGCTGGAAGGGTGACCCCGGTGACGGGTACGGCGCGCTCGCGGGCCGTCAGAGCACCGCGATGGAGACCGTCGTCGGCTACGTCGACGGGATGATCGACTTCCTGAGCGACTATGCGCAGAAGATCCTGAACACGTGGATCGACTTCGCAAAGCGCATTGCCACCTACGTGCTCGACCAGATCAACGCGGGCGCCTCCTTCATCACCGCTGACCCGTTGGAGTGGCTGGACGCTGTGCCGAAGATCGTAACGGTGTGCACGAATCTCGCTCAGCTCGGCGTGGATGCCGTGGCCTCGTTCGGCACCAACTTCACGGATTCCAAAGCTAAGGCGGATCAGCTGAAGCAGGAGATGGCGAACCTCTACGGCTTCCCGAACGGCAGCTGGCCCGCTGCGACTCTGGGCTGATCATGACGCGCGCACCGTTGCATCTACGCCTGCCGCTGGCCGGTTTGCTGCTGGCCGTGGCTCTCGGCGTCTCCGCCTGCGCTCCCTCGGTGGCGCCGCTGGACGGGCCACCGGAGTTCGATGCGAAGACGGCGGGTATCCCGGGTCAGGTCGAGACCTTCTTCGGCTATCTTGCGGGAGGACAGGCGACAGCGGCGTTGCGGATGACCGATCTCGCAATCGATGAGAGCGCTGCGGATGCTCCGTTTCTCGGCGACGAGGTGTACGAGACTCTGACGGATCGGCCGACGCTCAAGAATGTGGGCGAGCCGAAGATCTCCGACGATGGCGATGACGCCGAAATCGATGTCACGTATGCCGTGGGGGCCGACGAGCGGTCGGAGACCGTGCGACTCGAGTTCGTGGAGAAGAGCGGCGGCGTGCCGGAGCACTGGGTCTTGCTCGTCGATTCGGGGTCGGAGGGCTTCGATGCGACGGGCACTTCCGACCTGCCCTCCGGTACGCGCTACAGCGTGAACGGGGTGGACGTCACCTCAGCGTTCGAGAACCTGTCCGGGTCGTCGCCGCGTGTCATGGCGTTCGCCGGGACCTACCCGCTGGAGATCACTGTGCCCGGCGCGACGCCGATGACCGAGACGATCACCGTCGATGTCGACACGCTCTTCGGCACGACGAGCGCCGACGGGAAGCTGTCTGGGTTCGCCGACTCGCTCGGCGGCTGAGGTGCGAGAAACCCCGAGGCGCTTCGCTGTCGCTGCTGACCTCACGTGAACGCATCCGGACCCGTACCCCGCTCGCGGCTCTCGCGTGAACTCTTGGCGGATCAGCCACATTGGAAGGGCGTCCCGGAGAAACTCGACCGAGCGTGGGCGTGGCTGGAATCGCACCCCGTCGCCTGGGCTTTCGAGCTCACTGCATCCCTGTCGGTCTCCGAGTGGTTCGACGGTGAGGCGCCCGAGGACGTCCTGCCCTTCGCCGTGGTCAGTGGCGACGGTTCGCTCGCCGCGCTGTGGCTCGACGGCGAACGGATGCGGGTCGTCCTCCTCGGCTCGGAGGGTGACGGTTACGTACTGGCGGATGACGCCGAGCAGTTCGTACAGCTGCTCGCGATCGGTTACGACGAGCTGACGCGCGACGAACTGGGGCGGCCGCCGGCGAACGTCGACGCCGTGGCCGCCGCGGGGAAGTTCCGGACCTGGGTCCGCGGCGAGCTTGGGCTCGAGGTGCCGCCGGAATGGCCCGCTGTCGGCGACGACGAGTTCACGATGTGGCTGGATGCTCGGTTCGGCAAGGAGCCCACGATCGGGCCTGCGCCCGCGGGGGAGGCTGCGCAGACGGAGATCGGCGGTGACGTCGACACGCTCATCTCGATGCTCGGACGACCCGACGGTGCGGCGGTGACCGAGGATCTGGGCGCTCTTCTGGGCCGTCCGCTCAAGGCCAGGCTTCGCGCGTCGTCGCGTGGACTGCGCCGCGCGGGAATGGAGGTCGAGTCGGACCGGTACGGCATCCAGACGGTCTGGATCGCACTCGCCGACTACCCGCATCCCGACCGGCTGGTCGCGGGGCTCGGTTCCGAATCGACGAAAGCGGATGTCCTCGCACTTCTCGGAGTGCCCGAACGAGAAGGCGAGACCTGGGTGCGCTACATCGTGCGCGGCCGGTACATGCACCTGGAGATGGAGAACGGGACGCTGGCGCGAGTGACCCTGATGACCGGCGCACCCTGACCGCCATCCACTCAGGCTGCGAAGGCGGCCGGGGTGGTGCCGAGTGTGCGGCGGAAATGACGGGTGAGATGAGCCTGATCGTGGAAGCCGCTGCGGGCCGCGGTCTCCGCCGGAGATACTCCGGCGAGCAGGAGATGTCGCGCACGGTCGATGCGACGGCCGATGACGTACCGGTGCGGCGGGATGCCGTACGTCCGCGAGAAGACACGCACCAGGTGGCTCGGGTGTGCATCGAGGAGGCCGGCGGCCTCGTCGATGGTGAACGGTTCGGCCAGACGGTCGTCGAGCATGGTCCGCAGCCGTCGGGCAAGCGGTGCATCGGCGCGCGTCACGATCTCTGTGCCCAGATGTCGCTGGATCAGATCGCCGAGACGCAGCACGACGCCTTCCGCGACCAGGGAGTCACCCCGTGTGCTGAGCGCACGGTGGATCTGTTCGATCATGGCCCGAGAACGAGCTCCCGTGAGAGAGGGGCGGCGAGCGGATGCCCCGATCAGTCCCGCGGGCAGCCAACACTCGTCGAGGTACAGCACGCGCTTGCGGAAGGCAGTCCCGCGCGTCTCTGACTGTCCGTCGTGCGCGACGTGCGGCGGCAGGATGGTCACGCTGGCCGCATCCGCATGCTGACGGCGTCCGTCCAGGTCGTACACGACCGCACCGGTGTCGATCGACAGCACTGTCCAGGCGTCGTGCGTGTGCGCGGGATACGCGTGCTCGGCGAAGGTCGCATGCAGCACCTCTTGGACGAGCGGGACCCCCGGACGCCACGCCGTCACCCGCTCGGTCATGCAAGAAACGTACAAGACCCGCGACCGGTCGCGGCGCGACGATGAACGGGTGACTTCCGTTGACTCTGCATCCATACCCGTCCGCTTCGATACGAAGGTCGTCGTCGTGCTGCGAGAGGACCTCCTACCGTGGCAGGAACTGAACGTCACGGCTTTCCTGATGTCGGGCGTCGCGACGAACGAACCCGGGCTCACCGGCGAACCGTACCGAGACGGCGACGGCATCACGTACCTTCCGATGCTCCGCCAACCGGTCGTGGTGATGTCCGCGGATGCGGCGATGCTGGCCGCGGCGCGAGAGCGTGCGGTACGGCGCGAGCTGCCGCTCGCGATCTACACCGCCGAGTTGTTCGCATCCGGGCACGACGAGGCGAATCGCGCGGCGGTTGCCGCGGTGCCGACGGCGCAGCTTGACCTCGTGGGCGTCGCGCTGCGCGGCCCGAAGAACGTCGTCGACCGGATCGTCAAAGGCGCACGGATGCACGCCTGAGGCGGACGCTTCAGCAGCCGGGACCGCGCGGATTCTGTGCGCACGTCTTGTCGACGAGGGCCGTGCGGGCCTCGAGCACGCTCAGTGTCTGAGGTGCCGCGTTCGCGGTGACCGTCCCGTTGACGACTCGAGTCGTGACACCGAAGTCGACGACGGCCGTATAGGCCACGCTGACGTTGACGGTGTAGTCGCCGGGGGAGGCGAAGGTGTGGCTCGTGGGAGTCGGCGTGAACTGAGCCTGCCCGAGGTCGGCCCACGCTGCGCCGCCCGTCGAGGTCGTGCTGATCGTGCCGTCGCCGTAGTCGAACCGGTACCCGACCGGGGTGAAGCGCACCGTCACGGGGCGATCGAACAGTGTGCCCGCAACGGTGTGCTCGGACGCGCCGGCGATGACGTTGGTGGGCAGCCCTGCAACTCCGAGACCCGCAGGTTCCGCCGTGAACGAGGGCTTCTGCGGACTGAACGCGGCGAGATCGGCCACGGTGACGGCGGGAATCTCCTCGGTCGGCTCGTCCTGGGGGATCTGTTCGTAGAGAAGGTCCATGCCGAACGGGTTCTTCGGCTCTGCGGGTGCGGCACCGCCGCCGTCGGTGCCGCCCTTGGGAATCCACTCCGAGCCGCCGCCGTCGATTCCCGGCTGCGTCTGCGTCCCCTCCACGATCACGGAGGTGCCGTCGGTGCTTGCGCATCCGCCAGTCCATCCAGCGTCGTACTCGCAGCCTCCCGAAGCGGTGGGTGCGACTGTGGCAAGTGCAGCCACGAGAAGCAACGGAACTGAAGCGCTCAACATCGCCCAGCCAGTCCGCTCGGTCGGATCTCGATGACTCTCCTCGCGTCCAGGTCCACGTCCGCAGCGATAGATTGAATAGGCGGTCGGTCCGGCGAGACTAACGAACGGCCGTCAGCGTCCGCGACGCTCACATGAGATACATCGAGGCACACCGCGATTGATGCGATTGGTGGGTTCCAGTCGATGAGCTCAGCGTTGGAGTAGCTACTGTCGCCTGTCACCACAGTGCCATTTGCGTGCATCTGGGACAGGCTCTCCTTTGCTGATGCATTGAGCTCGCCGCCGGTGGCGTCGAACACAGCGGCGAAGGTCGAAGGGTCGCCCGTATCAACGGCATTAGACGCATCGATGTACGCGCGGTAGGTCGCCTCGGCGGCAGCGAAGGCCTCGGCTTCGGACGCGAATCCCGTCGGGGTGGGCGTCGGTTCCGGCGAGGGCGTGGTGCAAGCGGACACGCTCAAGGTCACGAACAGGCCGATCATGGCCGTAATCGAGACGTGACGACGGGACATGTCGCCACGGTAGCCGCGGCCGGGCGGCGCAGGCTGGGCTTATCCACAGGTCGACGGCCCGCATCCGCTCGCCGTGCGCACCGTCGCCCGGTCGAACGTCGGAGCTTTGCGCCAATGTCGGAGGATTCGGGCCGAAACCTCCGACGGAACGCCGAATCTCCGACGTGCGCGCCGACGGGCGAGCTGCACGCGCGTGCGAAGCGCAGGGGAGGAGAGGTCAGCCCCAGCGGCGCACGGCCCAGCGTTGCACGAGGGCGAGCAGGGAGTCGGTGAGCTTGCCGATGACCGCCAGCAGGATGATGGCCAGCACGATCTGGTCGACGCGGCCATTGTTCCCGCCCCTCAGCAGCAGGAATCCGAGACCCATGGACGCGCCCAGCAGTTCCGCCGCCACCAGGAAGAGCCACGCCTGCACGAGAGCGAGGCGAAGGCCGGAGAACAGAGCTGGAAGAACCGCGGGCAGTTGCACCGTGAAGAACAGGCGCAGGCCGGTGTAGCCGAACGAGCGACCCATCTCGACCAGCTGCGCGTCCACGTGACGCAACGCCAGTGAAACGGTCGTGAAGACCGGGAAGAACGCGCCGATCGCGATCAGGATGATCTTTGACTGCTCGCCGACCTGGAACCACACGATCAGCAGCGGCACCCACGCGAGGCTGGGAACGGCGCGGATGACACCGAGCGTGGGGGAGAGCAGCGCGTCCCAGAACCGCGACAGGCCGATGAGCCCGCCGAAAGAGATGCCCAGCAGCGCTCCGAAAGCGAACCCGATGATGACGCGCTGCAGCGAGATGGCAGTGAACTGCCACAGCTCTCCCCGCTGAGCGAGATCAACACCCGCGGTGACGACGGCCTCCGGGCTCGGCAGCTTGTACGCCGGCACGATGGGCGCCGCGGGGTTCGTGAGCAGGAACCACAGCGTGACGAGGACGACCGGCACCACCCAACCCAGCAGGGTCCGCACGCCGCGACGTGACAACGGTCCGCGTGCGGATGCGGTCTGCGCCGTGCGGGGGGCGGTGCCGGTCGTGCTCATCGTCGTGTCGTCCTCTCGGATGCGGGACTCAGCCCTTGGCCTTCTCTGCGAACTCCGGTGCGAAGAGCGAGTCGAGCGCCTTGTCCACCTTGTCCTGCGAGGTCACGTCGCCGAGAGAGACCTGAATCGCACCGATCGGAGCGAGCACGGCCGACAGTGCGGACCCGGGAACGGGATCGATATCCAGTCCCTCGCGCTCGTCGATGACCTTCTGCGCCACGGAGAGATCGATCGCCGCGGCATCGGCAAGCACCTGCGCGGTCTTGTCGGGGTTCTCGAGTGCCCAGGCGCGTGCCCGCTCGTAGGCGTCGACGACGGCCTGGACGACCTCCGGGTGGTCGTTGATGATCGACTCGGTGGCGTTGAGCACGCTGTAGGAGTTGAAGTCGAGGTTGCGGTACAGCAGCTTCGCGCCGCTCGCCTCCGCAGACGCCATGATCGGGTCGAGCCCGGCCCATGCCTGCACGGATCCACCCTGCAGCGCCGCCCAGCCGTCGGCGTGGATGAGGTTCTGCACGGTGACGTCGTCGATCGACAGCCCCTCCGCCTCCAGCGCCTGAACGAGGAAGAAGTACGGGTCGGTGCCGAGGGCGGCCGCGACCGACTTGCCCTTCAGATCGGCGACGGAGGTGATGTCGGAGTCGGCGGGCACGACGAGCGCCGACCATTCGGGCTGAGCGACGACATCCACGATCTGCTGCGGAACGCCGTTGGCTCGGGCAAGGAGCGCGGCGGAGCCGGCCGTGGACCCGAAGTCGATGGCCCCGGCGCGCAGCGCCTCGTTGGCCTTCGACGAGCCCAGCGACTGCACCCACTCGACGTTGTAGCCGTCGGCTTCGAGCCACCCCTGGTCCTTGATGATGAGGCTGAGCGGGTTGTAAGTGGCCCAGTCGAGCTTGATGGTGACATCGGATGCGGCGGCGTCGCTGCCCGCGGGAGCAGGAGCATCCTCCCCGGCAACACAGCCCGAGAGGGCGACGGCGGCGACGGCGAAGCCGGCCAACGCACCGAGGAGACGGCGGGAGCGGGACATGAAGGGCCTTTCGATTGCTGTGGAAAGGGAGGGTGCGGAAGGGAAGAGGTCAGTGGGCGTGGCGATCGATGCCGAGTGCACCGAGAAGATCGGCGCGGAGCTCCGCCAGCTCGGCTGAGCCGCGATCGCGCGGCCGGTCTCCGGGAACTGTCACCAGGCGCTGGATGCGCGCTCCGGCCGAGCCCGGCTCGACTCCCAGCACGATGACCCGGTCAGCGACCTGTAGTGCCTCGTCGACATCGTGGGTGACCAGAAGCGTGGTCGTGGGTGCTTCATCGAGGATCGAGAGCAGGAGGTCCTGCATCTTGAGCCGCGTGAGCGCATCGAGGGCGCCGAACGGCTCGTCGAGCAGGAGCACGCCGGGCCGCCGCGCGAGCGCACGGGCGAGCGAGGTGCGCTGCGCCATCCCGCCCGAGATCTCGCGGGGTCGGTGGCTCGCGAAGGCGGTGAGTCCGATGAGCTCAAGGAGCGATCCGATCCGCTGCGAGCGCTCGTCGCGCGAGAGGTCGGCCGGAAGTCCGAGTGCGATGTTCTCCGACACCGATCGCCAGGGCAGCAGCCGCGGCTCCTGGAAACCGATCGCGACGCGGGCGTCATGCGCGGCGACGGGCTCGCCGTCGATCGACACCGATCCCTCGCTGGCGTGGTCGAGGCCGCCGGCGATGCGCAGGAGCGTCGACTTGCCGGAACCCGAGGCGCCGAGGATGGCGACCAGCTCGCCCGGCTCGACCGTCAGATCGATCCCATCGAGCACGACGTGCGTGCCGAAGGTGCGCCCCAGGCGGTCGAAGTGCAGACGGGATGCGGGCGTTCCCGCATCCTGATGGGTGCGGTCCGTGGCGACGGCGGTGCTCATGGCGGGCTCCTCGGGCGGACGGGGGTCGAGTCCCGAAACTAACGAGCCTCACGGTCCGGAGCACACCGGCCGACACGGGAGGTAACAAGCCGTCACCGGGCTGCCGCCGCGGTGCCCTGTGCGCTGGCGTAGGTTGGAGGGGTGAACGCTGCCCACGCTGATCAGTTGCGCCTGTTGGATCTCGCCGACATCGACGCCCGCCGGGCGCAGGCCGACCACGCCCGGCGCAATCCGCCGCAGGCCGCGCGGATCGGTGAGCTCGTCAAGGCCAAGCAGCAGCTCGCGCAGGAGCTCGCCGCGCGTCTGAACGTCGTCGACGATGTGACGACAGAGCTGCGACGTGTCGAGGGCGATGTGGCGCTGGTCGTCGCGCGTCGCCAGCGCGATGACGAACTGCTGCAGAAGACGGCGAGCGCGAAGGACGCCGTCGGGTTGGAGCGTGAGCTCGCATCTCTCACCCGTCGTCAGGACGAGCTCGAAGAGACCCAACTAGAGCTCATGGAGCGTCTCGAAGCCGCGGAGGCGGCTGTCGCCGAGCAGCAGCAGCTCGTGGCCGCGAACAACGAAGAGGGCTCGCGCCTGTCGGCTGAGGCGAAGGAGACGGTGGAGGCCGCGTCGGCTCTCGAGCAGCAGCTGGGCCGCGACCGGGCCGCCATCGCCGGTTCCGTTCCCGAGCCGCTCCTCGCGCTGTATGAGAAGCTCGCGACGCGCTCGGCCGGGGCGGCGCTCTTCCAGGCCCGCACCTGCGGCGGCTGCCACATGATGCTCTCCGGCACCGACCTCGCCGCGCTCAGGCAGGTCGCCGACGATGTCGTGGCGACATGCCCGGAGTGCGGATGCATTCTCGTGCGCACTGCCGAGTCGGGGTTGTGATCCCGAGCCGCCGGATGCGATGACCGGCCGCGACAGCGGGCCGCCGGCGGCCTGGCGCATCGTCGCAGCAGATGGTGCCCGTGACATCTCCGACGATGCGGGCGGCGCGACAACGACCACCCGCTGGGTGTGGGCCGACACCGCTGCGAGTTACCCCGCGTATCTCGCGGCGGGGGAGCGCGTTGCGCGTGCGTGGGATGCGCGGCTGGCGCGCCGCATCCTGCGCCACAGTCCGCTGAGCCCGGCGAATCTGCCGTGGAGCGCAAGGGATCGATGGGATCTCGCTCCCACCGTTGCCGACGGCGCTGAGACGCTGTTTGCGTTCGATGAGGTTCCCGCCTTCGGCGTGGACGAGGTCGAGGCCGAGTGGCGAGCCCAGCTGGAAGTGATCTCGGCATCTGGGGACCCGGGACGATTGACCCTGCTCATCACGGCTGAATCCGCCGGCGCCATGGTCGCAGCCGAGATGCACGCGGCGGGGCTGCCCTGGCATCGTGCGACACACGAGCGGATCCTGGTCGACACGCTCGGCCGTCGCCCCGTCGGCGGCGGCGCGCCCGACCGCATGCGCGAGGTCGGCGAACGGGTGCGTGCAGCGCTCGGTGACGCGTCGTTGTCGCTGGACTCTCCGCCGCGAGTGCTGCGCGCGCTGCATCGGGCCGGGCTGACGGTCGGCTCGACGAGCAAGTGGGAGCTCGCCC
Source organism: Microbacterium sp. Clip185 (assembly GCF_028743715.1). Taxonomy (NCBI): domain Bacteria; kingdom Bacillati; phylum Actinomycetota; class Actinomycetes; order Micrococcales; family Microbacteriaceae; genus Microbacterium; species Microbacterium sp. Clip185. The sequence continues at coordinate 1,470,000 of NZ_CP117996.1, forward strand.
ACGTCGAGCATCCGGTGGTGGAGCCACTGCTGGAGTACAAGAAGCTCGCGAGGCTCTACACGGCGAACGGGTGGGCGTGGCTGGACGAGTGGGTACGCGATGATCGCTTTCGCCCCGTGTACGTGCCGGCAGGCGTGGTGACCGGTCGCTGGGCGTCGAGCGGCGGGGGAGCGCTTCAGATCCCACGGCAGTTGCGTCCGGCCGTGCGTCCTGACCCTGGGTGGGTCATCGTCGATGCGGATGTGGCCCAGCTCGAGCCGCGGGTGCTGGCGGCCATGTCGCGTGACACCCGGATGGCGGAGGCTGCGCGCGGGCGGGATCTCTACGAAGGGATCGTCGCGACGGGAGCGGTCGCGACCCGCGAAGAGGCCAAGTATGCGGTTCTCGGGGCGATGTACGGCGCGACCACCGGTGACAGCGGACGCCTCGTGCCGCGTCTGCGGAAAACGTTCCCGACCGCGATGGCTCTCGTCGACGATGCGGCGGTCGCCGGGGAGGACGGCCGCGGGGTGGCTACCTGGCTCGGACGCGGCACGCCCGGCGCGGAGGCGCCGTGGCTCGCGCTGCAGTCGCGCGCCAGCGAAGCGGACGCGGAACAGGGAGTACGCGAGAGCGCGCTGCGCGCCGCTCGCGAACGCGGCCGCTTCACGAGGAACTTCGTGGTGCAGGGCACGGCGGCGGAGTGGGCGTTGTGCTGGTTGGCAGAGATCCGCCGGCGCCTGGATGCGCTGCCGACGACATCAGGGCCGCCCGCATCCGCATCCGGGCCCGCGTTCGCAGACCGCGCGCATCTCGTGTTCTTCCTCCACGACGAGGTCATGGTGCACGCGCCGGAGGAGTTGGCGGATGCGGCTGCGCAAGCCGTGACCGAAGCCGCCGAGGCGGCCGGACGCCTGCTGTTCGGCACGTTCCCGATCGACTTCCCGCTCGACGTCGAGGTCATCCGGCACGATCCGGAGGATGCGGACGCGCCCCGGTAGACTCGGAGCGCGAATGGGTCGGCTGGACGGTCGCGTCGCGGGAAACCGCGCCGAGGAACGTCCGGGCTCCGTAGGGCAGGGCGGTGGGTAACACCCACCCGGAGCAATCCGCGAGACAGTGCCACAGAGAGCAGACCGCCCGGGTTTCGGCCCGGGTAAGGGTGAAAGGGTGGTGTAAGAGACCACCGGGGTCGTGGTGACACGACCCGCAAGGTAAACCTCGTCCGGAGCAAGGCCAGACAGGGGATGATGACGCGGCTCGCCGAGTCCCCGGGTAGGCCGCTGGAGCGGCACGGCAACGTGTCGCCGAGAGAGATGACCGTCCACGGGGCGAAAGCCCCCGGACAGAACCCGGCGTACAGGCCGGCCCATTCGCGCCGCCTGCCGCAGACCTAGTCCCCGCGGGACTCGACGTAGATTCGCTCGCGGAGTTCGTCGAGCCGTCGGTTCACGGGCGCGACCTGATCGGCAGCGACGGCGTGTCCGTTTGCCGGGTGGATGACGAGATCGTTCAGGCTGCCCATCCCGCCGAACACGCCGCGTACGTCGCCGGGATCGCCGCCCGCGGCGAGGCGTTCGGCCGCGCGCGCCGCCCACTGCGCCCAGAACGTCTCGCTCACCGAGGACAGCAGTGCGTGCAGATCCCGCAGCGACTGTTCCAACAGCGTGTCGCCCATCTCGCCTCCTCGGGAACCGGTGCGTTTCGACGCGCCTTCGGCTTGCTCAATGAACGGGTGGCTGCGCATCCGGTCGTTGAGCGAGCGCAGCGAGTCGAAACGCCGGCGCCCGGTCACTGACCGGTGACGGTCTCCTCGAGATCCGGCTCGACGCCCAGCGAAAGTGCCGCAGCGCCGATGATGCCCGCGTTGTTGCGATGCACGGCGGGGACGATCGGGGTGCGCAGGTCGAGCAGATGCAGGAACTTGTCCGCGTGCTTGGACACGCCACCGCCGACGATGAACAGGTCAGGGCTGAACAGGAACTCGACGTGCGAGTAGTACCACTGCAGGCGTTCGGCCCACGCCTCCCAGCTCAGCTCGTCGCGCTCCATCGCGGAGTAGGCGGCGTACGCCTCGGCGTCCTTGCCGTGCTTCGCGCGCTGGAGGTGGCCGAGCTCGCTGTTGGGGATGAGGACGTTGTTGTAGATGACAGCCGAGCCGATGCCGGTGCCGAGGGTCGTGAGGATCGTGAGCCCGTCAACGCCCTTCGCGGCGCCGAAGCGCATCTCGGCGACGCCGGCCACATCCGCGTCGTTGGCGAAGTGGATGTCGCGGCCGAGACCTTCTTCGAAGAACTCCTCGGCGGGGAAGTCGATCCACTTGTCCGAGACGTTCGCAGCCGACAGCGTGCGACCGTTCTTCACGATCGCGGGGAAGGCCACACCGAGCGGGTAGTCGGAGTCCGCGACCTCGAGAGTGTCGAGCACGCTGCGCACCGCATCCAGCACGTCCTTCGGCTCCGCTCCCGAAGGTGTGGACACCTTGATCCGGTCGCTGATCAGCTCGCCCTTTTCGAGGTCGACGATTCCACCTTTGATGCCGGTTCCGCCGATGTCGATACCCACCGCGCGAGACTTCTCTGCTGCCATGGGTTCAGCCTATCCAGCACACGGGTCGCGATCAGTAGGATCGTCTCGAGAGCGATGAGGAGTCTGCCGTGAGCGAAGACAGCGAGAAGTACTGGTACAACCTCACCACCGGTGAGGTGGAGCGAGGTTTCGAGTCTCCGGCGATCGACCGCGCCGGTCCGTTCGACACCGCCGAAGAGGCGGCGAACGCCCCCGAACTGATCAAGCAGCGCTCCGCGCAGTGGGCGGCCGACGACGCCCTCGAGAACGACTGACGCGCCGCTCGGAGCGCATCCCCACCACGTGATCGGGCCCCTGCGGGGCCGGGAGGAAAAGCATGGACAAGCAGCGCGATTTCGTACTGCGCACGATCGAAGAGCGCGGCGTCAAGTTCATCCGTCTCTGGTTCACCGATGTCATCGGAACCCTGAAGTCGGTGGCGATCGCTCCCGCCGAGGTCGAGGGAGCCTTCACCGAGGGCCTCGGCTTCGACGGTTCAGCGATCGAGGGGCTCACCCGCACCTTCGAATCCGATCTGCTGGCCCATCCGGATCCCACGACGTTCCAGATCCTGCCGTGGCGCGGTGAGATCGACCCGACGGCGCGGATGTTCTGCGACATCACCACGCCCGACGGTCAGCCCGCCGTCGCCGACCCGCGTCACGTGCTCAAGCGCACGCTCGCGAAGGCATCGGATGCCGGGTTCACCTTCTACACGCACCCCGAGATCGAGTTCTACCTGCTGAAGTCCTCGACCTACGGCCCGGGCGGCCCCGAGCCGGTCGACTCCGCGGGCTACTTCGACAACGTCCCCGGCGGCACGGCTCACGACTTCCGCCGCCGCTCGGTGCGGATGCTGGAAGACCTCGGCATTTCGGTCGAGTTCAGCCACCACGAGGGCGGTCCCGGTCAGAACGAGATCGATCTCCGCTACGCCGACGCGCTGGCTACCGCCGACAACATCATGACGTTCCGCACGGTCATCAAGGAAGTGGCCATCGAGCAGGGCGTCTACGCGACCTTCATGCCGAAGCCGCTCAGCGGGCAGCCCGGCAGCGGCATGCACACGCACATGTCGCTCTTCGAGGGTGACCGCAATGCCTTCTACGAGGAGGGTGCGCAGTACCAGCTCTCCAAGGTCGGCCGCCAGTTCATCGCGGGTCTGCTGCGTCACGCGAACGAGATCTCCGCGGTCACGAACCAGTTCGTGAACTCGTACAAGCGCCTGTGGGGCGGCGACGAGGCTCCCAGCTTCATCAGCTGGGGTCACAACAACCGGTCGGCGCTCGTGCGCGTTCCGCTCTACAAGCCCAACAAGGGCGGCTCCTCGCGCGTGGAGTACCGCGCCCTCGACTCGGCCGCGAACCCCTACCTGGCCTACGCGCTCATGCTCGCCGCCGGCCTCAAGGGCATCGAAGAGGAATACGAACTGCCGCCCGAGGCCGAGGACAACGTGTGGTCGCTCACCGATTCCGAGCGCCGCGCGCTCGGATACGCACCGCTTCCCGCGAGCCTCGACCAGGCGTTGCAGTACATGGAGGAGTCCGAACTCGTCGCCGAGACGCTGGGCGAGACCGTCTTCACCTACGTGCTCGCCAACAAGCGGCGCGAGTGGGCGGGCTACCGTTCGCAGGTGACACCCTTCGAGCTGCAGAGCAACCTCGAGATGCTCTGAGCCGGCCATGGCCGGCACGGAGCGCTCCTCGAGCAGAACGGATCTCGTCCGTCTCGGACTAGGCGATCTCGAGGCGGCGGAGCAGGCGTTCGACGAATTCGTCGAGCTGCTGACGCTCAGCCGTGCCGAGGTGATCACCGACCTGGGTCTCGCCGCCGACCCGGACGGCGCGCTGCGCTGTGCGAGCCGGATCGCGCGTCGCAACCCGGATGCGGTCGCCGCGACCCTGCGCGATCCGCACGCGCGCCGCGTGTTCTGGCTGCTGCTGGGCGCATCGGACGGATTCGGCGAGTTCTATCTGCGCCATCCGGAAGAGCTCGCAGACCTCGCGACGGCGGGTGAGATCCTGCCGCGGGCGGATGAGATGCAGCGGGAGCTGCAGGAGTCGGTGGGCGCCGAGGACGGCTTCGCCGCATCAGGTGACGAATCAGCCTGGGTCGCGCTGCGCGTGCGCTACCGGCGGCTGCTGGCTCGCATCGCGGCATTCGATCTACGGGCACCGGACGCGATCGATGTGCTCCCCGAGGTGGCTGCGGCACTCGCTGATGCTGCGGGCGCAGCCCTCGAGGCCTCGCTGAGTGTCGCCCGCACCCGCATCTCGCAGGGCCGACCCGGGGGGCTCTTTCCCCGGGAGCAGGTAGCCGCGACGCGCCTGTCGATCATCGGCATGGGAAAGACCGGCGCTCGCGAGCTCAACTACGTCAGCGACGTCGACGTCATCTTCGTCTGCGGTGCCGCCGAGGGGGCCGAGGAGGAATGGGGCGCGAGTCGCCTCATCGACATCGCGACGCGCCTCGCGGTGCAGACGATGCAGGGCATCTCGGGAATCGAGATCGAACCGCCGTTGTGGGAGGTCGATGCGAACCTGCGCCCGGAGGGAAAACAAGGGGCGCTCGTGCGTACCCTCGAGTCCCACCTGTCGTACTACGACCGCTGGGCGGGCAGCTGGGAGTTCCAGGCGCTGCTGAAGGCGCGGCCACTCGCCGGCGACCTGGAGCTCGGACGCGAGTACGTCGCCGCCGTGCAGCCCAAAGTGTGGACGAGCGCCGCACGCGAGAACTTCGTCGACAGCGTGCAGCGGATGCGGGAGCGCGTCACGGATCACATCCCGGCGCACGAGGTGCCGCTGCAGATCAAGCTCGGTCCCGGCGGCATCCGCGACATCGAGTTCACGGTGCAGCTGCTCCAGCTCGTGCACGGTCTCACTGACGATCGCATCCGCCAGCGCGGCACGCTGGACGCGCTGGATGCGCTCGTCGCAGAGGGCTACATCGGGCGGGCCGAGGCCGCAGCTTTCGCCCGCGACTATCGGTTCCTCCGTGTGCTCGAGCACCGGCTGCAGTTGCGCGGACTCCGCCGCACGCACCTCATGCCCGAGAAGGACGATGATCGCCGCGTGCTCGCGCGCGCCAGCGGCGTCGCCGACAGCGCCGCAGGGGTCACGGCGGAGTGGGAGCGGGTCAAGCGCGAGGTGCGCGACATCCACGTGCGCCTGTTCTACCGGCCGCTCCTGTCGGCCGTGGCGGCGCTTCCGGAGGGCGAGCGCACACTGTCCGCCGCGCAGGCACATGATCGGCTCGCGGCCATCGGGTTCCAAGATCCGGCCGGCGCGCTCCGGCACATCGCGGCGCTGACGAGCGGCATCAGCCGAAAGGCCACGATCCAGCGGCATCTCATGCCGATCATGATCCGGTGGTTCGCGGACGGTGTGGATCCCGACTACGGGCTGCTCGCCTTCCGCCGCATCAGCGAGCGGCTGGGGGACACCCCGTGGTTCCTCCGCCTGCTGCGCGACTCGTCGGCGGCCGCCGAAAGCCTCACCCGCGTGTTGTCGGGCTCCCGCTACATCGGCGAGCTGATGGAGTGGATCCCGGAAGCGGCGGCCTGGCTCGACGATCCGGAGCTCTTGCGTCCCCGCAGCGGTGTCGCGTTGCAGACCGAGGCTCGGGCGATCCAGACGCGGCATGAGACCCTCGACGACGCGATGCCGTTCGTGCGGGCCCTGCGCCGTCGTGAGCTGCTGCGCACGGCGATGGCCGCCGTTCTCGGTGTCCTCACAATTGAAGAGCTCGCCGACTCGCTGAGCACGATCACGGAAGTCACCATCCAGGCGACGCTGCGGGCCGTGCGTCGCGAGGTCGTGCCGCCCGAGGACGACGCGCTCGACTTCTCCGTCATCGCCATGGGGCGCTTCGGAGGACGAGAGCTCGGCTTCGGCTCGGATGCGGACGTCCTGTACGTGTATCGGCCGAACGGTGTCGACCCGGAACGTGCGCACGCGCTGTCGCTGAAGCTCGTGCAAGGGCTGCGCACGCATTCCGAAGACCACCGTGTTCCCCTCGATCTGGACGCCGATCTGCGTCCCGAGGGGCGCAACGGTCCGCTCGTGCGATCGCTGGAGTCGTACGCGGAGTACTACGGCCGCTGGTCACTGTCGTGGGAGGCGCAGGCGCTTCTGCGCGCTCGGGGCGTCGCGGGGAGCGTGAAGCTCATCGACGCGTTCACAGAGCTGGCAGACCGCGTGCGGTACCCGGAGCGTGCAGACCCGCAGGGCGTGCGAGAGATCAAACGCATCAAGGCGCGCGTCGAAAGCGAGCGGCTCCCGCAGGGCGTCGATCCGTCGCGCCACCTCAAGCTCGGGCCCGGCGGTCTCAGCGATGTGGAATGGCTTGTCCAGCTACTGCAGCTGCAGCATGCTCACGCCGTGCCGGCGCTGCGCACGACGTCGACCACGGATGCGTTGCGCACCGCCGGGGAGGCGGGGTTGCTGCCTGAGAGCGCGGTTCCGCGCCTTCACGAGGCCTGGCGGTTCGCCAGTCGCCTGCGCTCGGCGAACACCCTGCTGTCGGCGCAGACGAGCGACGTGCTCCCCGCCGACCGACGTCGCCTCGACGGAATCGGGCGTCTGTTGGAGTATCCGCCGCGCTCCGCCTCCCGGGTCGAGGAGGACTGGATGCGGGTGGCACGCCTGTCGCGGCGCGTCTTCGAGAAGCAGTTCTACGGCTGAGCGGCGGCTCGGGTCGAGCGACGCGTCATCGGCTGCGACAATAGGCTCGTGCGCCGTTCCCGTCTTCCTCGCTTGTTGCGCGGGGCGACGTCTGCGGCCGTGGCGACCTTCGTCGCCCTCCTCTCGCATGTGAGCGCGGGCGGCACGGTGCCGGGGTGGCTCGGAATCGCCATCCCCTTCGTGCTGTCGCTCGCGGCGTGCACGGTGTTGACGGGGCGCCGCCTCTCCTTGTGGCGTCTCTCCGTGGCCGTCGTGCTGAGTCAGGCGCTCTTCCACACCCTCTTCGTGCTCGGCTCCTTCGCGGAGCCCGGTGCGGCGCAGGGGCATCACACGATGCACGGCATGGGTGAGATGCCGCCGGCGTCGAGCGCGCCCATGGCCGACGCGCTGCAGGGCGATCCCGTCATGTGGCTCGGTCACGCCGTCGCCGCCGTCGTCACCGTTCTCGCCCTGCACCGCGGCGAGCGCTGCGTGCGTGCGCTCATCGAGCTGACCCGCACTCTCGTCGGCCGTCTCCGCATCCGTCTCGCGCTCGTTGTCGCCGACGTCGAGGTCGACGCCCCCCGGTTCGCGTCCGCCGTCTTCACGCGCGCACTCCGCGTACGCCCGCGCCTCCTCCTCCGAGACATCGCCCGCCGGGGCCCACCTCACCTTCACACGGTCTGATCACGCGGCCTCGACGCCCTGGCGTCGTGTGCTGCGCTTCCGCCTGTCGCCCCGACAGGTGTCCCGTGTGGTGCGGCGCGTCAGCGCGCCGCTGTCGAAAGGTGTCCCATGTCCCTGTCGCGACGTATCGTCGCGGGGATCGTGGTGGCGTTCGCCGCCGTCTTGGCGGTGGCCGCTCCCGCGTCCGCTCACGATGAACTTCTCTCCTCCACGCCCGAAAGCGGGCAACGACTCACCGAAGCGCCCACGCAGGTCACGCTGACCTTCTCCGCCGACGTGCTCGACACCGGTGCGGCGGTGATCGTCGCCGACGCCGAGGGGCACGACTGGGCCGCCACCGAGCCGGTCCTCGACGGCCCGACGGTCAGCGTCGACCTGCAGCCGGACATGCCGGCAGCAGGGTACGAGGTGCGGTGGCGCGTGGTGTCGTCGGACGGGCATCCGATCGCCGGCACCGTGCCGTTCACGATCGGTGACGGCACGCCTCTCGAGCGCACGGCGCAGCCGACGGCTCCGACGGACGACGAACCGGCGGCGCAATCGGACGATCCGACGGCCGACGAGGCCGGTCAGGAGAACGCCGGAGCGCTGCGCATCGCGTTCGTCGGCGCCGCGGGCGCGGGCATCGCGGTCGCGCTCTTCGCACTCATCCTCTTCCTTCGCCGCCGCTCCGACGCGCGCGGCACGGACGACACCGAGCAGTGAGCTCGGCGTCTTCCCCGCCATCGAAAGGCACACCCCTGTGAACATTCCCACCAACCGCATCCGCTTTGCCGCCGTTATCGCGGCCGCTGTCCTCGCTCTCGCCGGCTGCGCGGCCGATGCTCAGCCCGCCGCGACGAGCACGAGCGCCGCCGACGCGATCACGGTCACCGACGCCTGGGTCAAGTCCGCTGGTTCCGGTATGTCCGCCGCCTTCGGCGAGATCAACAACGGCAGCGATGCTGATGTCACCGTCACGGCGGCGTCCACCGCCGCATCCACCTCGGTCGAGCTCCACGAGACGGTCGAGAACGAGTCTGGGCAGATGGTCATGCGCCAGATCGAGGGCGGATTCGTCATCCCCGCCCACGGCAGCCTGACCCTCGCGCCCGGGGGCAACCACATCATGCTCATGGATCTCACCGCGCCCCTGGTGGCCGGCGACGACGTCACCCTCACGCTCACCTACTCAGACGGCACGACCTCGCAGATCACCGCGCCGGTCAAGGACTACGCCGGAGCGAATGAGAACTACGAGAGCGGCGACATGAACATGGACATGAGCGGCGACAGCGAGACGGGCCAGTGATGTCACCGCGAGATCCCGACGACACGGCGGTGCGCACACGGGCTACCCGGCGTCAGTTCCTCCTCGGGGGAGCAGTCGCTGGAATCGGCGCTGCGGCGGCCATCGCCATCGACGCCGCGCTCCCTGCCTCGCCGTCTGCACCTTCGGCGGTCGCGCCCTTGAACGGCGACGTCACGGTGCCGTTCTACGGCGTGCACCAGGCGGGCGTCGACACGGATGCGCAGTCGCACGCCGTCTTCCTCGCCCTCGATCTGAAGCCCGAGGTCGACCGCGACGGCCTCCGCCGGCTCATGCGCACGCTGAGCGACGACGCGGCCCGGATGACGCAGGGAGAGCCCGCTCTCGCAGACTCCGAGCCCGAACTCGCGCTGGCACCGGCCCGCCTCACCGTCACGTTCGCGTTCGGACCACGCTTCGTCGCGGTGGCGGGCGGGGCCGCTCCGGCGTGGTTGGCGCCCCTGCCGGCCTTCGGCATCGACCGCCTGCAGCCGGAGTACTGCGACGGCGACCTCCTGATCCAGGTCGCCTCCGACGATCCTGTGACACTCGCTCACGCCTCGAGGATGCTGCTGAAGGATGCGCGCAGCTTCGCGAGCGTGCGGTGGACGCAGAACGGATTCCGTCGCGCGCACGGGACGGTCAAACCCGGAACCACGATGCGCAACCTCTTCGGGCAGGTGGACGGCACGGCGAATCCCGAGCCGGGCACGGCCGACTTCGACGAGGTCGTGTGGCATCCGAGCGGATGGCTCACCGGCGGCACCGGGGTGGTCGTGCGCCGCATCGCAATGGACCTCGACAAGTGGGATCGGCTGGACCGCCCAGGGCGTGACCAGTCCGTCGGGCGTTTCCAGTCGAACGGCGCGCCGCTGACGGGCACGCAGGAGCACGACGAGCCGGACTTCGACGCGAAGACGCCGATCGGCTTCCCCGTCATCCCCGAGTTCTCGCACATGCGTCGTGCACGCAGCGACGATCGTCGGGAGCGCATCTTCCGGCGCGGATACAACTACGACGACACTCCCGTCGGCGCAGAGATCTCCCGCGCGGGTCTCGTGTTCGTGTCGTTCCAGGCGGATGTGGCGGGCCAGTTCGTGCCGCTCCAGCGGCGCCTGGACGAACTCGACCTGTTGAACCAGTGGACGACGCCCATCGGGTCCGCGGTCTTCGCCGCACCCCCGGGCTGTGCGCCGGGCGGGTTCATCGGCGAGACCCTGCTGGCGTGAGGGAGCGAGTGATGACCGAGACCCTCATCCGTCCGCACCAGGAGCGCCCTCGCCCGGCCCGTCCCCGCGGCGGCTGGTTCGGCGCCCTTCTGCTGCGACTGCATTTCTACGCGGGGCTGCTCGTCGGTCCCTTCATTCTGGTGGCCGCAACGAGCGGGGCCCTGTACGCGTTGACGCCGCAGCTCGAACAGGTCGTGTACGCGCACGAGCTGCATGCGCCCGGGACGGCCACGAGGCTGTCGCTCGCCGACCAGATCAGGTCGGCGGAGGCGTACGTCGGCGACGGAGCGGTGCTGAGCGCGGTGCGGCCGGCCCCGGGACCCGGTGACACCACCCGCGTCATGTTCGCCGAGGACGGGCTCGGAGCCAGCGAGTCGCGCGCGGTGTTCGTCGACCCGGGCACGGGGGAGATCCGCGGAGATCTGACCGCCTACGGGACGAGCGGCGCGCTGCCGCTGCGTACCTGGGTCGACAACCTCCACCGCAACCTCCATCTCGGCGAGCCCGGGCGTCTGTACAGCGAGCTGGCCGCATCCTGGCTTGCGATCATCGTGCTCGCCGGCGGTGCGCTGTGGGTCATGCGCATCCGGAAGGCCCGCGCGAAGCGGGAGCTCCTTCGGCCCGCGGTGCGACGGCGCGGGTACCGGCGCCTGTTCAGCTGGCACGCGTCGGTCGGGATCTGGGTTCTCCTGGGAGCGCTCATGCTCTCAGCGACAGGCATCACGTGGTCCACCTATGCCGGTGCGAACGTCTCCGCTCTGCGTGCGGCGGTCGGCGGTGCCACGCCGGTGCTGCAGACGGATCTCTCGGGTGCGCAGGAGGCGCCGGACGAGCACGCCGCGCACCACGGTGGGGCAGCACCGACGCCGACGGGAGAGGCGAACCCCGCGACGTTCGACGCCGTGCTCGCGATCGCGCGCCGGATCAACGTCAACACGGGCGAAGTCGAGATCAAGCCTCCCGCCGCGCCTGGGCAGGCGTGGACGGTGACCGAGATCAAACGCTCGTTCCCGACGGAGGTGGATGCGGTCGCCATCGACGGGGCCTCGATGCAGGTCGTCTCGCGGGTGGACTTCGCGGACTTCCCGTTGCTGGCCAAGCTCGCGCGCTGGGGGATCGATCTGCATATGGGTGTGCTCTTCGGCTGGGCGAACCAGCTCGCGCTCCTGTTCATCGCCATCGGCATCGGAACACTCGTCGTGCTCGGCTACGCGATGTGGTGGAAGCGCCGACCGACCCGCGGCGGTCGGATGGTCGGGACGGCGCCGGCGCGCGGAGCGATGCGTGCGGCGCCCTGGTGGGGCGTTCTCGCGGTCATCGCTGCCGCTGCGGTCATCGGATGGTGGCTCCCGCTGGTCGGCTATCCGCTCATCGCGTTCGTGGTGGTCGACGTGCTCCTCGGCTTGCGGGCGCGACGGCGACCTCGCTGAGCCGACCGCTCTCTCCGGTGACCGCGGCGCGTGTCCCCGGTCACCGGAGAGAGCATGCTCGGTTATCCCCGGCATCGGCAAGGGTCGGTCGGTGCGGCATCCGCATCCGTAAGCTGGACGGCAACCGCTGAGCCTGTCTGAACGGCTCGGCCCGATGCACGTGACACGACGACAACCGGGGGAACGATGTCCGATCCGCAGCAGCCGTCCGAGCCGCAGACGCCGGCGCCCGACGCCGGGGTCCAGCCCGATCCCGCAGCGAGCGAGCAGCCGGCGGCGTCGCATTCCGGCTACGCTCCACAGCAACCGACGTCAACCGCACCCCAGCCGGGCTACCCGGCGTACGGGGTTCCGCCTCAGCCCTACGGCGTTCCGCCGGAGCAGAGCTACCCCGGATACGCGCAGCCGCAAGCTCCCGGCTACGCGCCGGCGCCGGGCTATGCGCCTGTTCCACAGGGGTACGGCCAGCCGCAGGCCCCGGGCTACCCTCCGGCGCAGGCATACAGTACGCCGCCGCAGGGGGGCGGATACCCGCAGCCCGCCTACGCGCCGCAGCCGGGCTACCAGCCTCCGAACGCCGGGCAGCAACCCGGCTACGCGCCGCAGGCCGCGTCCGCGGTCGAGGGGGCGCCGACGAACAACCCGGCGCTGTGGTCGCTCATCCTGGGGGCGATTTCGGCCGCTTCGTTGTTCAGCCTGCTGATCCCCTTCCTCGGTTTCTTCATCGTGATCATGACTTTCCCGCTGAGCATCTGTTCGGTGGCGCTCGGCTACGCGGGGCTCGCGAAGGCGAAGCGTTCGGGCGGTGTCGGCCGAACGAACGCGATCATCGGCATGATCCTCGGCCACATCGTGCTGCTGCTTGCGATCGCCGTCGGCGTCTTCCTGCTGGTGGCGCTCATCGCTGCTATGAGCAGTGGGTCCTTCGGCTGACTCCGGCAACGAAGAACCGCCCCGGCGAATGCCGGGGCGGTTCTTCGTGGAGAGCGCGAGGCCCTCGGCGTCAGACGCCGAAGTAGAGCTCGTACTCGAAGGGGTGCGGGCGCTGAGCGATCGGCTGGATCTCGTTCTCGATCTTGTACTCGATCCAGGTCTCGATGAGCTCCTCGGTGAAGACACCGCCCTGCAGCAGGAACTCGTGGTCGGCGCGCAGCGCCTCGAGCGAGTCGAGCAGCGAGTTCGGCACCTGCGGGATGCCCTTGGCCTCCTCGGGGGGAAGCTCGTAGAGGTCCTTGTCGACCGGCTCGTGCGGCTCGATGCGGTTCTTGATGCCGTCGAGACCGGCCATGAGCTGCGCGGCGAACGCGAGGTACGGGTTGCCCGAGGCGTCGGGCGCGCGGAACTCGATGCGCTTGGCCTTCGGGTTGGTGCCCGTGATCGGGATGCGGATGGCCGCCGAGCGGTTGCCGGCCGAGTAGACCAGGTTGACCGGAGCCTCGAAGCCCTTCACCAGACGGTGGTAGCTGTTCAGCGTGGGGTTGGTGAACGCCAGCACGGCGGGCGCGTGCGCCAGGATGCCGCCGATGTACCAGCGGGCGATGTCGGACAGGCCGCCGTAGCCCTTCTCGTCGTAGAACAGCGGCTTGCCGTCGTTCCACAGCGACTGGTGCGTGTGCATGCCGGAGCCGTTGTCGCCGAAGAGCGGCTTGGGCATGAAGGTCGCGACCTTGCCCCACTGCTCGGCGACGTTCTTGACGATGTACTTGAACTTCAGGATGTCGTCGGCCGCGTGCACCATGGTGTCGAAGCGGTAGTTGATCTCCTGCTGTCCGCCGGTGCCCACCTCGTGGTGCGCGCGCTCGAGGATCAGGCCCGCCTCGATGAGGCGCAGGCTGATGTCGTCGCGGAGGTCCGCCGTCTTGTCGACGGGGGAGACGGGGAAGTAGCCGCCCTTGTACGGGGTCTTGTTGGCCAGGTTGCCGCCCTCTTCGGCGCGGCCCGTGTTCCAGGCGCCCTCTTCGGAGTCGACCGAGTAGAAGCTCGAGTTCTGCTTCACCTCGTAGCGGACGTCGTCGAAGATGTAGAACTCGGCCTCGGGGGCGAAGAACGCGGTGTCGGCGATGCCGGTGGAGGCGAGGTACTTCTCGGCCTTCTTGGCGACCTGACGGGGGTCCTTCGAGTAGATCTCGCCGTTGCGCGGGTTGTAGATGTCGAAGACCATGACGAGCGTCTTCGCCTCGCGGAACGGGTCGAGGTACGCGGTCGACACGTCGGGGATGAGCTGCATGTCCGATTCGTGGATGTTCGCGAACCCGCGGATCGACGAGCCGTCGAACAGCTGGCCGACGGTGAAGAACTCCTCGTCGACGGTGGACGCGGGGATGTTGAAGTGCTGCTGCACACCAGGGAGATCCGTGAAGCGGATGTCGAGGAACTTGACGTCCTCGTCCTTGATGAACTTCAGCACCTCGGATGAATCACTGAACATGGAGACTCCAGAGGTAGGGCATTTCGGGAAGTTCCGCCCGCCACGGCGGGCTGATCCGACGCTATCGATCGGGCGTTGCTCGCCAGTGTCCCATATGTTTCCGGGATGTTACGGGTCCCCGATTAGGGTTGATGCATGCCCGAGACCCCCGTCGAATCCCGTTATCCCGGTGAGCGCCTCGGGCTGCCCCGTACCGGATCGACCTCGGTCGCTCGCGTCGGCCGGCGCCTTCTGGCGCTGCTGATCGACTGGACCTGCGCCACGATCCTGGCCGTCGCCTTCCTGCGGTACGACCCGTGGGCGCTTCCGGGGGAAGCGGGACCCTCGACGTTCGCCCCGATGCTGGTGTTCGCGCTGGTGCAGATCCTGTTCATCCCGCTGATCGGCGGAAGCCCGGGGCACCGCATCCTCGGCATGCGGCTGGTTCTCGTCAGGGGCGGATGGATCGGCCTGTGGCGACCGATCGTCCGTACGCTGTTGCTGCTGCTCGTCATCCCCGCGGTCGTGTGGGACGCCGACCAGCGCGGGCTGCATGATCAGGCCGCGGGCAGCGTGCTCATCCGCGGCTGAGCATCAACGCGGGCGCTGCGCCCGCACGCGGTTGGGATCGACGCCCTTCGGAATCGGCAGCGACGTCAGCGACTGCGACACGGAGTCGATGCGCTTGATGACGGCGGCCATCGTGGTGCGGTCGATCTTCTTCGGAAGGGCCTTGATCGTGCTTGCGAGCTTGGCGATCGGCACCTCGTCCTCGCCGTGACCCACGTAGAACACGGTCACGGGGACCCCCGACGCCACGCGCTGCGCCTTCGAACGCTCATCGGCGATGAGACGCGTCAAACGACCGCGGGCGCCCTCGCCCACGAGGACGATGCCGCCGCGCCCGACGGCGCGATACACGGCCTCCTGGGTGCGGGGGTTGATGCCGACGGGCATCTCGCTGGCCTGCCAGCGGCGTCCGAGCGACACCGACATCACACGCCCGGCGGCACCGGGCATGCCGTCGATCTGCTTGTACATCGCGGTCGTCGACAGGCGCGTGGTCAGAATGAGCGAGCCCAGGATGCCGGCGAACAGACCCGTGATGCCCCAGAGGATGACGCTCCAGACAGCGAACGGCGGGATGAGGAACCCGACGCCCGCGCCGAGCGCGATGCCGAGAAGCACGATGCCGATCAGGGCGTACGGCAGCCAGGAGTACGCGTCCTTGGTGTAGCGGTACAGGGTCTTCAACTGCGAGAAGAATCCGGGGCGCTTCTCGGGTGCGGAATCGCGGGCTGCCATACCCTCCAGCCTACCGGTGCCGTTCGATCTCTTCTCCCCACCCCCGAGCGCCGTACCGAGTGCCTCCCGGGCTGCTGAACGCGACGATGATCCGCCACGTGGCTGCGCATGATCGGAGCATGTCCTCGTCCCTCCTGCCCGCACCGCCGCCGCTGCGCCCGCTCCTGGAGCCCGTGGTCCTGCGTTCCGTGGCGGCTGACGCGGCGCCGTTCGGCGGGGAGGTCGTGGTGCACGAGGGTGAGCCGGTGCTGGCGGTGGCGGCGGACGACGTCGAGGGCACAGGAATCTGGGCGGCTTCGGGGGAGCATGTGATGGCTCCCCTGGATGTCGTGGCCGCAGCGAAGGGCGCCGTCGTCCTTCTCCCGATGGTCCGCTGCACGCTGGAATCCGCGCTTCGTCGGCGGGGAACGGTGGAGCCCGGCGAGGCGGTCACCATCGCCGTGAGCCTGTTGCGCGGCGTCGCGGCCGAGAACACCGCGCATCCGCGAGGCACCTGCGTCGGCAGCTGGTGGCTGGACAGCGCGGGGACCCCGCTGTTCGTCCACGGATGCGCGGGCTCGGTCGCCGCGGCCGGAGCCGCGGAGCTGATGGCGATGCTGGATCTCGGCGACCACGATTCCGTCGTGCACGCGATCCACGCCGCAACCGTCGCGGTGCGTGACGCGCGGCGGCTGCTCGGAGCTCTCGCTGCCCTGGAGGACGAGCTGTTCGCCGCAGCGAGGCCGCAGGCACTGCGCCTCGACGAGCCATCCGTGACGACGTCGATCACCCGCGCCCAGGCGCGTGCGGAGGTGAGTTCGTCGACCCCGGCGTGGCGTCGACTCACCGTGGCGATGGACGGTTCCCTGAGCGATCTGATCGCAGAGCGTGTCGACGCCCTGCGTCAGAGGCTGCGGCGTTCGCCGTCGGCGATGAAACCCCGCTCTCGGCGGCCCCTGCTGCTGTTCGGGATGGGGATCGTGGCGCTCGTGCTCGCCGTGGGGCTTCTGTGGCCGGAGCCCGATGGCGCGGCTCCCGCGCCGGAATCCTCCGCTGTGCCGACGGCGGCGGAGGATCCCGGCACTCCGCAGCCGCCCGTCGATGCCCCTCTCGCCGCGATGGCGCCGGACGACCCCATCACGGCGGCTCGAGCGCTGCTCGCGGAATGGACGGCGTGCAGCGACGACGCGTGTCGGGAAGGACTGCAGGAAGCGAGAATCGACGCCGACCCGACGGGCGCAGCCATGGTCCCCGAGGTCTCCTTGACGGTCATCGACGATCTCGGTGGGCTCACCCTGCTGCGCGCCGACGATCCGACGGGTGAAGCGGCGCCGCAGATCGTCGCGATCGTGCGTCAGAACGACGAATGGGTGCTGCGCGGCATCCACGATGTCGCACAGCACCCATAGGTGCGGGAAGGCTCAGATCCCGAGGTCTCCGGCGAAGTCGGCCGTCTCGAGGCGCGTCTTCATCGCCGAGAGGAAGCGTGCCGCGTCGGCGCCGTCGATGATCCGGTGGTCGTACGACAGAGCCAGATACACGTAGGAGCGAACCGAGAACGCGTCCTTGCCGTCGACCGTCACGACGCCGGGGCGCTTGACGACGGTGCCCGTGCCGAGGATGGCGGACTGCGGCAGGAACACGACCGGGGTGTCGAAGAGCGCACCGCGCGAACCGGTGTTCGTGACCGTGAACGTTCCGCCGGCGAGCTCGTCGGGCTTCAGCTTGTTGTCACGCGTACGGGCCGCGAGGTCGGCGATGTCGTGGGCGATCTGAGCGAGGTTCTTCTCGCCCGCCTCGCGCACGACCGGCGTGAGCAGACCGCGCTCGGTGTCGACGGCGATCGAGATGTTCTCGCTCGACGGGTACACGATCTGCTCGCCATCGACGGTCGCGTTGATGACGGGGTAGGTCTTCAGTGCCTCGGCGGCAGCCAGCACGAAGAACGGCAGGAAGGAGAGCTTGTCGCCCGTCTTCTGCTGGAACTCGTTCTTCACGCCGTCACGGAACAGCGCGACCTTCGTCACGTCGACCTCGACGACGGTCGTGAGCTGCGCGGTGGCCTGCATCGACTCGACGGCGCGCTTCGCCAAGACCTTGCGCAGACGCGACATCGGCTGCGTCGTGCCGCGGAGATCCGACACCTCGACGGGAGCCTTGGCCGCAGCCGGGGCCGTGGGAGCGGATGCTGCGGCGGGAGCGGCAGCAGCCTCGGCGGCCTTGAGCACATCCTCCTTGCGGATGCGCCCGCCGACCCCGGAACCGGTGACGGTCGCGAGGTCGACACCCTGCTGAGCAGCCAGACGGCGCACGAGCGGCGTCACATATCCCGAGCCTTCATCGCCGGCGGTCTCGGCCGCTGCGGGCGCGGCTGCGGGTGCCGGCGCGGCGGCTGCGGGCGCCGGCGCGGAAGCGGGGGCTGGGGCAGCGGCCGGAGCCGGCGTCGCGGGAGCCTCGGCCTCGGCCTGCTCGACCTCGACCGGCTTCTCGGTGGACGGAGCCTCGGGAGCGGCCTCGGCGGCCGGAGCGGCGCCGTCGCCGATGCGCGCGAGCGGGCTGCCGACGGCGACCGTCTCATCCTCCTGGACGAGGATGGCCTGCAGGGTGCCGGCGAACGGTGCGGGGATCTCCGTGTCGACCTTGTCGGTCGAGATCTCGAGCAGCGGCTCGTCCACGGCGACCTCGTCGCCGACGGCCTTCAGCCAGCGCGTGACGGTGCCTTCGGTGACGCTCTCGCCGAGTTCCGGGAGAACGACGTCACGACCGCCGGACGCGGAGGGCGCGGGTGCGGGAGCTGCCTCGGCCGCAGCCTCGGGCTCGGCGGCAGGAGCAGCCTCGGCGGCGGGCTCGGGAGCCGCGGCCGCCTCGGGCTCTGCTGCGGGAGCGGATGCTCCCGAGCCGTCCCCGATCTTCGCGAGGACAGCGCCCACCTCGACGGTGTCGTCCTCCTGGAAGAAGATCTCTTCGATGACGCCGCTGACCGGCGAGGGGATCTCGGTGTCGACCTTGTCGGTGGAGATCTCGAGCAGACCCTCGTCCGCCTCCACCGTGTCACCCACATTCTTGAGCCAGCGGGTGACCGTTCCCTCGGTGACGCTCTCGCCGAGAGCGGGGAGGACAACGGAAGTGCTCATGGGATTTGCTCCTTCGAACTGCGATATCAGTGTCTAGCTTAGTGAAGCCGAAGCCTCATAGCGTGTGCAGGGGCTTGCCTGCCAGGGCCAGGAACGCTTCGGACAGCGCCTCGCTCTGCGTGGGGTGCGCGTGGATGAAGGGAACCACATCCTCGGGGTGCGCATCCCAGCCGATCACCAGTTGCGCTTCGGTGATCAGCTCGCCCACTCGCGGGCCCGCGAGATGGACGCCCACCACCGGGCCGTCGACGCGTCGGATCACCCGTGCGACGCCGCCGCCGCCCAGGATCTCACTGCGTGCGTTGCCCGCGAGGTTGTAGTCGACGACACGGATGCCGTCGGCGCCGTATCGATCCTCGGCCACTGCGCGGGTGATGCCCACCGATGCAAGCTCCGGTGAGCTGTACACCACGCGGGGGACCAGCTCGTCCGAGACGATCGTCGGCTCCAGGCCCGCGATGCGCTCGGCTACGGCGATGCCGTGCTGGAAGCCGCGGTGGGCGAGTTGCGGTCCCGCCACGATGTCGCCGACGGCCCAGATGCCCGGCACAGCGGTGCGCAGCCGCTCGTCGACGACGACGAAGCCTCGGTCGAGGACGACCCCGGCCTCCTCGAGTCCGATGCCGTCGGCCGCGGGCTCGCGGCCCACGGCCACCAGAAGGTAGTCGCCGGTGATCACGGTGCCGTCGGCCAACTCCACCCGAACCTGCTCCGAATCCTGCGTGACTGCGGCGAAGGGGGAGCCGAGCCGCGTCTGGATGCCACGGCGGCGGAAGGCGCGGGCGAGCTGCTGACGCAGGATCTCGTCCTCGGCCGGTACGAGGGTGTCGGCAGCCTCTACGACCGTGACCTCGGCACCGAGGGAGCGCCACAGGCTGGCGAACTCGACACCGATGACTCCTCCGCCCAGCACGATCGCCCGCGACGGAACCTGGTCGAGCTCGAGCGCTGTCTCGCTGGAGAGGATGCGGCCGCCGAGCTCGATCCCGAGAGTGCGCGTGCGCGCTCCCGTGGCGACGACGATGTCGGTCGCTCGAATCGTCTCGCCGTCCACCTCGACCACGCCGGGGGAGACGATGCGGCCCCGGCCGGGGATGATCTCCACGCCGCGTGCAGCCAGCAGGCCTTGCAGCCCCTTGTACTTCTTCGCGACCAGATCTACGCGGAACGCGTGCATCGCGGGAACGTCGATCTCCTCGAGCGTCGCTTTCACGCCCAAAGACGGTCCTTCACGGACCGCATCCGCCGTCTCGCCGACGTGCAGAAGCGCCTTCGTAGGGACACAGCCTCGGTGCAGGCACGTACCGCCGACCTTGTCGGCCTCGATGACGATGACCTTCTTACCCAGCTCCGCTGCGCGCAGGGCCGCCGCGTAGCCCCCGCTGCCGCCGCCGATGATGGCGACGTCAGTGCTGCGGGCGGTCACCGGGAGGTTCCGGTGACGAGGTCGATAAGGCTGCGGACCGTGGCGGCCGTGGGTCCCTTGTCGGTGAAGCCGTAGCCTGCGCCCTTGTTCATCCCGACGCCGGCGATATCGAGGTGCACCCAGGGGATGCGCGGCGAATCGGGTCCGTCGGTGCGGCCGACGAAACGCTGCAGGAAGAGGCCGGCGAACAGCGAGCCCGCGGCGGGGTCGCCGATCTTGGCATTGACCATGTCGGCGATCGGGGAATCCAGCTCCTCCTCCATGTGCGCCGGCAGCGGCAGGCGCCAGGACAGCTCGGAGACCCGGTCGGCCGACTCCAGGTACTCGGCAACGGCGTCGTCCGAGCCCATGACACCCGTGAGGCGGTTGCCGAGCGCGACGGTGATGGCGCCGGTGAGGGTCGCGACGTCGACGATGAGGTCGGGGTTCTCGCGACTGGCTGCGACGAGGCCGTCGCCCAGAACGAGGCGACCCTCCGCATCCGTGTTCAGCACTTCGACCGTCGTTCCGTCGGCCATGCGAAGGACGTCGCCCGGGCGGGTCGCGCGGCCGGACGGCATGTTGTCGGCGATGCAGAGCCACGCCGTGACGCGGGCGTCCGCGGCGAGCTGCGCTGCCGCGCGAACGACGGCGAGGACCGTCGCGGCACCGCACATGTCGTACTTCATTCCGACCATGGATGCGGCGGGCTTGAGCGAGAGGCCGCCCGTGTCGAAGGTGATGCCCTTGCCGACGAGCGCGATGTGCCGCTTCGCATCGCCGGGGGAGTAGTCGAGGCGGACGAGGCGGGGCGGCCGGTCGGAGCCCTGGCCGACACCGAGGATTCCTCCGAAGCCCTCGTCGCGAAGTCGCACCTCGTCATAGACCTCGACCGTGATCGGGAGCTCGGCGACGAGTTCGGCGGCCCGGTCCGCCAGATCAGCCGGACCCAGCCACTCGGCAGGCGTGGACACAAGGTCTTTCACCACGGCGGCGGCGGACGCGTTCGCACGTGCGGCGGCAAGGTCGGCCTCGGAACCGTCGGCGTGGACGGTCACCGACTCCGCGCGCGTCTTGCCCGCGGAGCTCTTGTAGCCGGCGAAGCGGTAACCGCCGAGGCCCGCACCCTCTGCGAGCTCGCGTGCGCCGCCGACGACCGACGGCGCGGCGAGCGAGAGTGACGCGAAGCCGACGAGCGTGCGGACACCCGCACCCGCGGCGAAGCGCAGCGCCCCGCCATCGGGCGAGGCCCCGGTACCGACGACAGCGGTGGGAACGGCGGGAAGCTCTTCCACTCCGGTGAAGACCACACGCTGCACGGCCCCGGCCGCGCCGGTGAAGCCGACCGCGTCGAGCGTGTCGCGCACCGTCGCCCCGAGCCCGTCCTCGTAGAACGGGTCGTCGAGAGGGGGCAGCGCGAGCAGCAGCGCGTCCGCGGTGCTGTCGGTGAGAGGGGCCGAGGTGAAGTGCAGATCCGGGAACGGCATGAGTCCATCCTAAGGACGCTGACGGGAGTAGAGACGGCCCGCGGCGCCCGTTGGGTCTTCGGGGCCTCGTACCATGGAGGAATGTCCTGGACCCCGCCGCTGTACGTGAGCGTCGATGACGCGCCCGCGGTGCCCACCGGGTTGCCGCTCGTGATCCTGCTCACGGGTTTCACGGATGCGGGCTCCGCCGTGTCGCAGTCCATCGGCTACCTGCGCGAAGAGGCGAGCCCCACCGTCCTGCTGCGCTTCGAGAACGACGTTCTCCTCGACTACCGGGCGCGCAGGCCCCAGATCACGTTCGACGCAGACCACCTCACCGACTACCGTCCGGCGCGTCTGGAGCTCTCGCTTGCCCACGACGCCCTCTCGCGCCCCTTCCTGCTGCTCGCCGGCTACGAGCCGGACTTCGCGTGGGAGGCGTTCGTCAACGCCGTCCTGGGCGCGGCCACGGCGTTCGCCGTCTCCTCGGTGACGTGGGTCCACGCGATCGGGATGCCCGTGCCGCACACACGTCCCCTGGGTACGACGGTCTCCGGCAACCGTGCCGCGCTGACCGAGGCGCACTCGGTCTGGAAGCCGCACACGACCGTCCCCGCCACGGTGGGCCATCTGCTCGAATACCGATTCGTCGCATCCGGTCACTCCGTCGCTGGTTTCGTCCTGCTCGTTCCGCATTACCTGAGCGACACCGAGTACCCGGCTTCAGCCATCACCGCGCTCGACAGCATCACGGCCGCGACCGGGCTCGTGTTCGCTGTCGATGACCTGCGGGAGCAGAACGAGGACTTCCTTTCCAAGGTGGGGGAGCAGGTGAGTGCGAGCGACGAGCTCACCGCGATGCTCACCGGCCTCGAGGAGCGGTACGACGCTTACATGGCGGGCGCGACGCTCGCGACCCCTCTTCTGCACGAGGCCGATCTGCCTAGCGCGGACGAGATCGCGGCGGAACTGGAACGCTTCCTCGCCAACGGTTCGCACGACGACGATCAGCGAGGACCGAGTTTCGGCTGAGCCCGGACATCGGGGAATGCGGGGGGATCCGGGGGTGTTGTCAAGAGCAGTGGACCGCGCGTGCATAGCCGCGGTCGGGGGTATGAGACAATAGAGCACCGGCCCGTTGTCGATCAAGGAGTTTCCCGCTCCGGACTTGACAAGGGTCTTACTCGTGTTCGAGAACGACCGACGTGATCGCGTCGGTGAAAGGTGAACCGTGACTCCTGGCACGAAGACCGAATCCCGCTCGCGGAAGACCGCGACGCCGGGTGACGAGGAGGTCGTCGACGCGGCGACCGAGACCGCGGCGCCGGCCAAGAAGGCGCCCGCGAAGAAGGCTCCGGCCAAGAAGGCGCCCGCGAAGAAGGCTCCGGCTAAGAAGGCAGCCGACGAGGACGAGGAAGAGTTCGAGGACGACGTCGACGTGGACGTCGAGGTCGACGACAGCGACGACGCCGAAGAGGGCGACGAGCAGCAGGCTGCGGGCGGCAAGAAGACCGCCAAGGCCTCAGACGACGACGCGGACGACGAGGACGGCGAGAACACCAAGCCGGCCTTCAGCGAGCCGCTTCCCACGGGTGCGATCGTCATCTCCTCGAGCGACGAGGACGACGTCCCCGTCTACTCCACGCAGATCACGGGTGCCACCGCCGACCCTGTGAAGGACTACCTGAAGCAGATCGGCAAGGTTCCGCTGCTGAATGCGGCCGAAGAGGTCGAACTCGCCATGCGGATCGAGGCGGGCCTGTTCGCCGAGGAGAAGCTGTCGAAGATGTCGGCGGCCGAGAAATCGACGCAGCTCGGACTCGACCTCCAGTGGGTCGCCCGCGACGGACAGCGTGCCAAGAGCCACCTGCTGGGCGCGAACCTGCGACTGGTCGTCTCGCTCGCCAAGCGCTACACCGGGCGCGGCATGCAGTTCCTGGACCTCATCCAGGAGGGCAACCTCGGCCTCATCCGTGCGGTGGAGAAGTTCGACTACACCAAGGGCTTCAAGTTCTCGACCTACGCGACGTGGTGGATCCGTCAGGCCATCACCCGCGCCATGGCCGACCAGGCACGCACCATCCGTATCCCGGTGCACATGGTGGAGGTCATCAACAAGCTGGCTCGCGTGCAGCGTCAGATGCTCCAGGACCTGGGTCGTGAGCCCACGCCCGAAGAGCTGAGCCGCGAACTCGACATGACCCCCGAGAAGGTCATCGAGGTGCAGAAGTACGGCCGCGAGCCCATCTCGCTGCACACACCGCTGGGTGAAGACGGTGACAGCGAGTTCGGTGACCTCATCGAGGACACCGAGGCCGTGGTCCCCGCCGACGCGGTGGGCTTCACGATGCTGCAGCGTCAGCTCGAGTCTCTGCTCGACTCGCTGAGCGAGCGCGAGGCGGGCGTGATCCGCATGCGTTTCGGTCTCGGCGATGGCCAGCCCAAGACTCTCGACCAGATCGGCGACACGTTCGGTGTGACCCGCGAGCGGATCCGCCAGATCGAATCGAAGACCATGGCGAAGCTGCGGCACCCCAGCCGTTCGCAGTCGCTGCGCGACTACCTGGAGTGATCGCGGCGTGAGCGGCAGCATCCGTTATGTCCCCGCGGTGCTCGCAGGCAAGGCCGCCCGCTTCGCCACGCGTCTGCGCGGCGGCGGGTCGGCCTTCCCGGGCTACCTCGCCAACCGGCTCGCGCCGACACTGCTGAGCAGTCTGGCGGCGCAGTTCCCTTACGGCGTGGTCTTCGTCCTCGGCTCCAACGGCAAGACGACCACAACGCACATGGTCAGCGAGGTGCTGCGCGCCCACGGACTGCGTGTGTTCACCAACCCCACCGGCGCCAACCTGCCGCAGGGCGTGACCAGTGCACTCCTGGCTGAAGCCACTCCCACCGGTAAGGTCCGGGCGGATGTGGCGGTGCTCGAGGTGGACGAGGGGTACGCGGCGGAGCTCGCCGACATCCTGTCGCCCCGCGTCATCGTCGCCCTCAACGTGCAGGTCGATCAGCTCTACCGCTTCTACGAGACCGAGCGCGTCGCGGACATGATGCTCGACGCCGCGACCCGCGCCTCCGTACGCGTCGTGGTCAACCGCGACGACCCGTATCTCAGCAAGATCGACGCGTCGACGCTGCGGTCTCCGGTGTCGTTCTTCGGTGCGTCGAGCGAGGTCGTCGCGGCATCCGCGCACGGCTTGAACAACGCTGCCGACACGCGCAGCGGCACAGTCGGCGCCCTCGAGCATCCCGCCGAGAGCGAGGTCACCGCGGTGGCCGGGCGCAACGTCGAGATCACGCTCGACGGGCGGCCCATCGCCGTGACGCTGCCCGCTCGAGGACTGCATTACGCGGTCGATGCGGCCGCCGCGATCAGCACCGCGCGCCATGTGCTCGGCGATGCCTTCCGCGCTGACGCGGCCGCTGCGGGCTTCTCGAAGATGACGCCGGCCTACGGGCGAGGAGAGCTCGTGCCGCTGCGCCGCGACCGTTCGGGTGAACAGGTCGAGTTCGTGATGTTCAAGAACGGCCCCAGCCTGCAGCTCAACGTCGACGCGCTGGACGGTGCGCCGGAGCGCATCCTCATGGCCATCGACGAAGGCACGCCCGATGTGTCCTGGCTCTACGACGTCGATCTCAGCGCGTTCGATCACGTCGATGTCGTCACGGGGGAGAAGGCGCACCAGATCGCGACGCGCCTCGCCTACGCGGGCATCCCGATCGGTGTGGTGGAACCCGATATGGAGAAGGCGGTCGAGCTCATGCGGGCATTCGCTCCGACCTCGGCCGGCCGCCAGATCTGGTTCGTGAACTACGAGCTCATGATGATCGGACGCCGCATCCTCGGCTACGGCGACCAGGAGGTGGCTCGACGATGACGACGCTGCGAATCGTTCAGCTCTACCCTGACCTGCTGGGTGTCACCGGCGACCGAGGCAACGTGGAGGTGCTCGCGGCGCGCGCATCACTCGCGGGTCACGAAAGCGAGGTGACTCCGGTCGGCCTCGGCGAAGACGCGCCCTCGGAAGCGGACATCGTCGTGATCGGCAACGGTCCGCTGTCGGCGCTGCGCGTCGTGCGGGAAGACCTCGCCTCCCGGCGCGAATGGCTCGCAGCGCTCGTGGGTGCCGGCGCGGTCGTGCTCGCCGTAGGCGGGGGATCGGAGCTGCTCTCGGAGGGCATCGACCTCGTCGACGGCAGTCACCTCGACGGACTGGCGCTCATCCCGGCTCGTGTGGGCCGCACCAAACAGCGCCGTGTGGGTTACGTCGTCGCCGACACCGTGGACGGGAAGCTCATCGGGTTCGAAGACCACGCGTCGCTGTGGCGCCTGGGCGATCCGAGCATCGCCTACGGCACTGTGATCGCCGGTAACGGCGGGATCGATGGCGGGTTCGAGACGGTGCGTATGGGTACGGTGTATGCCACGAACGTGCAGGGGCCCGTGCTGCCGCTCAATCCCGACCTGGCCGACGCGATGCTCTCTCAGGCCTTCACGCGTCTCGGCTCGACCTACTCTGCCGGTCCTGCGCACGCGGAGATCGACGCTCACGCTCGCGCCGCGCGTGCTGAGATCGAGCGCCTCGCTGTCGACAAGCGTTTCACCGCCATCCAGCTCTGAGCGTATGAGCGACGACGGCGCCCCCGTGGCACGCATCCGCACGTCGGCCGTCGTGGCCAACGTCCGATCGGCAGGTGTCAGTGCGCCGGTCATCGATCTCCGCCGCGACGCATACGGGCACGGGCTCGTGCATGTTGCCGACGCGCTGCGCGCCGGCACGGATGCCGTCCTGCTCGTCGACCACACCGCCGAACTGGCTGATCGCGACCGTACGGTGACGGTCGGAGCCCCGACCCTGTCGCCCGACGTCGTGTTCGGGTGGGAGCTGACTCTTCCGGCCATGACACTGGTGGGCACCGTCCTGTCCACGAAAGCTCTGCGCGCGGGCGAGGGCGTCTCGTACGGGTACATCCACCGTGCGTCGGAGGACACGCGCGTGGCGCTCGTCACGGGCGGCTATGCGCAGGGTGTGGTACGAGAGCTCGGCAATCGAGCACACGTCCTCATCGGCGGTGTCTCCCATCCGATTGTCGGCCGTGTGGCGATGGATGTGTGCGTCGTCGACATCGGCGACACTCCCGTCGCTCGTGGCGACCGCGCGGTGTTCTTCGGCGATGACGCGCCGCGTGTGGCCGACTGGGCGCGCGCGACCGGATGGCGGGCGGACGAGATCGCGACGGCCGTGGGGCTGCGGGCCCGTCGGGTGGTGACCTCGTGAGTGCCGTTCTGCACGTTGACCTCGACCGCCTCGCCCGCAATATCGCTGTCGTGCGTGCTCGCGTCGCGCCGGCCGCCCTCATGCTCGTGGTCAAGGACGATGCGTACGGGCACGGCGTGACGCACGTGGTGCGCCGAGCTGTCGCCGAGGGCGTCGGCTGGATCGGTGCGTTCGACGTCGCGACGGCGCTCGAGGTGCGAGCGGCTGTGGGGCAGGAGCCGCGGGTGTTCGTCTGGATGATCGCCGGCGAGAGTGCGATCCGCTCGGCGCTCGATGCCGATCTCGACCTGGGGGTCGGTGATGCGGAGCTTCTCGAGGAAGTGGCGGATGCGGCCCGCGCGCGCGGCACCCGCGCCCGCATCCATTTGAAGATCGACACCGGTCTGCACCGCAATGGCATCCGCCCCGAGGAGTGGTCGGATGCGGTGGCCCGCGTCGTCGCACTGGCTCAGGAGGGCGTTGTGGAGCTCGCCGGTGTGTGGAGCCACATCGCCGAGGCGTCCGATGAGGAAGACGATCTTTCACGTGCCGCGTTCGAGCGGGCGGTCGCGGCTGTCACAGCCGCTGGATTCGACCGACCTCTTCGGCATCTCGCCGCGAGTGCCGCTTCTTCGGCGCGCGCGGAGTTCCGGTACGACCTCGTTCGGGTCGGGGCGTTCTGCTACGGGATCAGGCCGGCGGGCGGCCCCACGGACGCCGAGCTGGGCATCAGTCCCATCGGCTCGTGGGACGCACGTGTGATCTCGGTGGACGGAGACCGGGTCCGCATCGATGCGGGAGCGCTGGACGGACTGGTCTCAGCGCTGTCGGGTCTTGTGGACCTCGTGACGCCCGCCGGGCCGCGGCGACTTCTGGCGGTGGACGAGGTCAGCGCTGTCGTCAGCGGATGGGACGGGGCGCGCGTGGGGGATGTCGTTCGCATCTATGGCACGGATGCGGCGAGTCCCACCGATCTGGCCGAGGCGATCGGCACGATCGGTGAGGAGATCGCGCTGCGGGTATCGCCGCTCGTGGAGCGGCGATACCGCTGAGGCGGATCAGACCGCGTCGACCAGGCGAGCGGTCTCGTCGTGCCAGCTGGTGGCGACGGCGCGGAGCTTCTCTTCATACTTGCGGCCGTGGTGCGCGCAGAAAAGCAGCTCGCTGCCGTTGACCTCGGCGGCGATGTACGCCTGAGCTCCGCAGGAGTCGCAGCGGTCGGCGGCAGTCAGCCGGTGTTCCAGTACGGCGGACTGCTCGGTGGGTGTCGACGTCGTGCTCATCGGAGACCTCCTCGGTGCGTCGGGCGAGTACGGATATGACATGTAACCATGCGGGCCTATGACCCATGCCCGCTGTGTCGCGCGTTTCGCTGACCGCGTACGGCGGCCCCGGTGGGGTCGTGTCTGTGCAGAGCCGTGAGGGCGGCCCCGGATACCCTTGAGGATTGTGACTGCCGAGTACTCCGCCCATCATCTGCAGGTCCTCGAGGGGCTCGAGGCCGTGCGTAAGCGCCCGGGCATGTACATCGGCTCCACCGACTCCCGGGGACTCATGCACTGCCTCTGGGAGATCATCGACAACTCCGTCGACGAAGCCCTCGCCGGACACGGTTCGCGCATCGATATCCTGCTGCACGCCGACGGCAGCGTCGAGGTGCGCGACCGCGCTCGCGGCATCCCCGTCGACGTGGAACCGCGCACGGGATTGACCGGCGTCGAGGTCGTCTTCACCAAGCTCCACGCCGGCGGCAAGTTCGGTGGCGGCTCCTACGCCGCATCCGGCGGTCTGCACGGCGTCGGCGCATCCGTCGTTAACGCACTCTCGGAGCGCCTCGACGTCGAGGTCGACCGTGGCGGCAAGACCTACGCGATGTCGTTCCACCGCGGCGAGCCCGGCACGTTCGCGGGCGACTCGCCCGACGCCCCGTTCACGCCCTACCAGCGCTCGTCGGAGCTGCGCGTCGTGGGCAAGGCGCCGCGCGGAGTCACGGGAACCCGCATCCGCTACTGGGCGGACCGGCAGATCTTCACGAAGGACGCCACCTTCGGACTCGACGAGCTCGTGCAGCGGGTGCGCCAGACGGCCTTCCTCGTTCCCGGGCTCGAGATCGTGGTCGACGACCAGCGCGGCGAAGAGCGGGTCGAGACCAGTTATCGGTTCGACGGCGGCATCTCCGAGTTCGCCGACTTCCTGGCACCCGACGCTGCGATCACCGACACCTGGCGCCTGACCGGCGCGGGCACGTTCACCGAGACGGTGCCTGTACTGCAGCCCTCGGGTGCCATGGTGCCGACCGAGCTCGAGCGCTCCTGCGATGTGGACGTCGCGCTGCGTTGGGGAACCGGCTACGACACGACGATGCGCTCGTTCGTGAACATCATCGCCACCCCGAAGGGCGGCACCCATCAGGCCGGCTTCGAGGCCGGCCTGATGAAGGTGATCCGCGCGCAGGTGGAGCAGAACGCCCGCCGGCTCAAGGTCGGCAACGACAAGCTCGAGAAGGACGACATCCTCGCCGGACTCACGGTCGTTCTCACCGTGCGCCTTCCGGAGCCGCAGTTCGAGGGCCAGACGAAGGAGATCCTCGGTACGCCGGCGGTGCGTCAGATCGTCGCCAACGTGGTCTCTCGCGAGCTGACGGCGAAGTTCACCTCCACCAAGCGCGACGACAAGAACCAGACGGCACAGCTGCTGGAGAAGGTCGTCTCCGAGATGAAGGCGCGTATCTCCGCGCGCACCCACAAAGAGACGCAACGCCGCAAGTCGGCCCTCGAATCCTCGTCGCTGCCCGCGAAGCTCGCTGACTGCCGCACGAACGACGTGGCCGAGTCCGAACTGTTCATCGTGGAGGGCGACTCCGCTCTCGGCACGGCGAAGCTGGCACGCAACAGCGAGTACCAGGCGCTCCTGCCGATTCGAGGCAAGATCCTCAACGTCCAGAAGGCATCGATCAGCGACATGCTGTCCAATGCCGAGTGCGCGGCGATCATCCAGGTGATCGGTGCCGGTTCGGGACGCTCCTTCGACATCGACGCCGCGCGCTACGGCAAGGTCATCCTGATGAGCGACGCCGACGTCGACGGCGCCCACATCCGCACCCTCCTGCTCACGCTCTTCTTCCGTTACATGCGTCCGCTCGTCGAGGCCGGCCGCGTGTACGCCGCCGTGCCTCCGCTGCACCGCGTGGTCGTGATGAACCCGGGTACGAAGCCGAACGAGACGATCTACACGTACAGCGAGAAGGAGCTGCACGCGCTGCTCGCGAAGCTGCAGAAGGCCGGCAAGCGCTGGCAGGAGCCTGTGCAGCGTTACAAGGGTCTGGGTGAGATGGATGCCGACCAGCTCGCGACCACGACGATGGATCGCGCCGGCCGCATGCTCCGTCGCGTGACCGTGGAGGACGCGGATGCGGCCACCCGCGCGAACGAGGCCTTCGAGCTCCTGATGGGCAACGAAGTGGCCCCGCGCCGCGACTTCATCGTGACCTCGAGCGACCGGCTGTCTCGCGAGTCCATCGACGCCTGACCGGCCGCATCCGCCGCCCGTTCCCTTCTCCCGTCCGCGAGACTGCATTTCGCGCACGAGATCACGGGTATTACCCGTGATCTCGTGGCGGAGATGCAGTCTCGCCGAGGGAGGGAGCGCGAGGAGGGAGCGCGGTCAGGCGATGGCGGTGCCGATGGCGCCGATCACGTCGTCGAACGGCTGACCGGATGCGTCACGCTTCGCGCCCGCCTCGGGAAGCGTGCGCACGGCCCCGTCGGGTCCGACGGCGCGCGGCTGGTCGCCGACCCACGCGAGCATGAGGGTGTCCTCGCCCTTCAGGAAGCGCTGTGCGCGCACGCCGCCGGTCGCGCGTCCCTTCGCGGGGAACTCGGAGAGCACCGACACCTTGCCACTGCCTCCGGCGGTGCCGGCGAGTGCCTGCGAGGAGTCGGCGATCGTCACGACGACGGACTCCTCGGATGCGGCGACGGCGGTGAACATGATCACCTTGGCGCCGTCGGCGAGCCGGATGCCGGCCATGCCACCGGCGCTCTTGCCCTGGGGGCGCACCGCGGATGCATCGAATCGCAGCAGTTGCGCGTCCGAGCTCACGAAGACGAGTTCGACGTCGTCGGCTGCCAGAGCGGCGCCGACGACGCGGTCGCCGGGCTTCAGGGCGATGATCTCCGCATCCGGCTTGCCGGGCGCCAGCTCGGTGACCGCGACGCGCTTGACGACACCCTGGGCGGTGCCCAGGGCGATCGGGGCCGACGCGTCGAGCGGCACGAGAGCGAGGACATGCTCGTTGGCAGGGAGGCCGAGGTACTGGTCGGCCTTCGCGCCGGCGGCGGGCTGAACACTGTTGCCAGGCACCGAGGGCAGGTCGACGGGGGAGAAGCGCACGAGGCGTCCGGCGCTGGTGACCGCCCCTACATCGCCGCGGACCGTCGCATCCACCGCGCTGCGGATGGCGTCGTGCTTGCTGCGCCGCGCGGGAGGCACGATGCCGCCGTCGAGTGCATCCGCGACGAGCTCGGCACGCAGCATCCGTCCGGTCGCCGTGAGGAAGACACGGCACGGTGCGTCGGCGATCTGCAGGTCGGCCGCCGCCTTCGCGCCGCGGGGCGTGACGGGTCCGCCGTTCAACAGCAGCGTGCGACGCGGCGTGCCGTAGGTGTCAGACGCCACCTCGAGCTCCCGCGCCACCTGTGCGCGCAGGAGCACGTCGCTGCCCAGCAGTTCTTCGAGCGCTGCGATGTCGGCGCGCAGCTGGTCGCGCTCTGTCTCGAGCTCGATGCGCGAGAACCTGGTGAGGCGGCGCAGACGCAGCTCGAGGATGTACTCCGCTTGCAGGTGCGAGAGGTCGAACACCTCGATCAGGCGTGTGCGCGCTTGTTCGCTGTCGTCCGAGGACCGGATGACCTGGATGACCTCGTCGATGTCGAGGATCGCGATGAGCAGACCTTCGACGAGGTGCAGGCGCTCCTGCTTGCGGGCGAGGCGGTACCGACTGCGCCTCGTGACGACGGAGATCCGGTGGTCCAGGTACACGCGCAGGAGCGCCTTCAGCCCGAGTGTCTGCGGCTGACCGTCGACGAGGGCGACGTTGTTGATGCCGAAGGAGTCCTCCAGCGGCGTCAGCCGGTAGAGCTGATCGAGGACGGCCTTCGGATCGAACCCGGTCTTGATCGTGATGACCAGACGCAGGCCGTGGTTGCGGTCGGTGAAGTCGGCGACATCCGCGATGCCGGTGAGCTTCTTGGCGTTGACGGCATCCTTGATCTTCTCGATCACGCGCTCCGGACCCACCATGTAGGGCAGTTCGGTGACGACGAGGCCGGTGCGCCGTGGGCCCAGTGATTCGACCGAGACCTTCGCACGGGTGCGGAAGCTGCCGCGACCGTGGGCATAGGCGTCTTTGATCCCATCGAGGCCCACGATGACACCGCCGCCGGGAAGGTCGGGGCCCGGCACGAACTCCATGAGCTCTTCGAGCGTGGCGTCGGGGTTCTCGAGCAGATGGATGGCGGCAGCGACGACCTCGTTGAGGTTGTGCGGCGCCATGTTCGTCGCCATGCCGACCGCGATGCCGGTCGTGCCGTTCACGAGCAGGTTGGGGAAGGCGGCGGCGAGGACCTCGGGCTGCTGGAACTGGCCGTCGTAGTTGGGGATGAAGTCGACGACGTCCTCGTCGAGATTCTCGGTGAGAGCCAGCGCGGCCGGGGCCAGACGTGCCTCGGTGTAGCGCGCGGCGGCCGGACCGTCGTCGAGGGAGCCGAAGTTTCCGTGCCCGTCGACGAGCGGCACGCGCAGAGCGAAGTCCTGCGCGAGTCGCACCAGGGCGTCATAGATGGGGGAGTCGCCGTGGGGATGCAGCTTTCCCATGACCTCGCCGACGACACGTGCGCTCTTCACGTGCCCGCGGTCGGGGCGCAGCCCCATGTCGGCCATCTGGAACAGGATGCGCCGCTGCACGGGCTTGAGTCCGTCGCGTGCGTCCGGGAGAGCGCGCGAGTAGATGACCGAGTACGCATACTCGAGGAAGGACCCCTGCATCTCGGCAGACAGGTCGATGTCTTCGATGCGGCCTTCCTCGGCAGGCGCGGAATCGGACGTGGCTCGGGACATGCGCAACACCTCGGGTCGAAAAGGGCCTGGCGCGGGTATGCGAGACTGGGCCCGATGACCCTCAGCCTACCGGCGGACCCCTCCGGCGCCCCGAGGCTCACCGGTGTGCTGCCCGACGCGGTCGCGGCCCTCGACGGCGGCTCCGCCCGCTGGCCCACCGTGCAGAGCCTCATCGTCTTCGTCGTCGACGGACTCGGCGCCGCGAACCTCGCCGAGAACCTCGCGTACGCCCGTTTTCTGGCCGAGCATCGCGGCAAGAAGCGGGTGGCGACCTCGGTGTTCCCGAGCACGACGGCCGCCGCTCTGACGAGCCTGCTCACCGCATCCGATGTGGGCAGGCACGGACTCGTCGGCTACCGCGCGCGCGATCCGCTGACGGGTCTCGTGCACAACCAGCTCACGGACTGGGGCCCTCGCGCTCTCGACCCGCTCTCGTGGCCACAGGTCGCCCCGTTGAGCGCGAGCGACACGGCGCACCGCTGGGTCGTCGCATCCAAGCCCGAGTACGCAGGCACGGGGTTCACCGAAGCGACGCTCCGAGGGGCAGAGAACTTCGGTGAGAAGCGGCTCGACGACCGCGTCGACCGCGCGATCGCCGAGGCCCGCAGCGCGCCCGGCACCATCGTCTACCTCTACGCGCCCGAGCTCGACTCAGCGGGGCACCGGCACGGCGTCGCATCCGATCGGTGGACCGCCGCGCTCGAAGCGGTGGATGCGGCGGCACGCCGCCTGCACGCGGGAGCAGGCGCGGGTGTCGGGGTGATCCTCACCGCCGACCACGGAATGGTGGACGTCCCCCGGCACCGTCAGATCGTGATGACGGAGGGCGATGCCCGGCTGGAGGCTGCTGCGGCCATCGCCGGAGAACCACGGATGCTGCACCTGTACGCGCATCCCGGCGACGAAGCGTCCTTGATCCGTGCGTGGCGCGATGAGCCGATGGCATGGGTGTTCACGAGGGCACAGGCGATCGCCGCCGGCCTGTTCGGCGACACCGTCTCCGCTGCGGTCGCCTCGCGGATCGGCGACGTGTTGGTGGCAGCGCGCGGTCGCGTCGCCTACTACGACGGCCGCCTCGCCGACACCTCCGCGCAGCGCATGGTGGGTCAGCACGGGTCGCTCACGACGGAGGAGAGGGTCGTGCCCCTCATCGGTCTCGGGGGCTTCGCCGGCTGAGAGCGTTCAGCTCTCGTCGGAACGTGCTCCGAAGACGATCTCGTCCCAAGAGGGCATCGACGTGCGACCCTTACGTCGACCCGCATCGGAGGCCGGCTCAGTGCGCACGGTCTCCGCGGGCGCAGGTTCGCTGGTCTCGTTGTACCCCGGTTCCAGGGCGTCGAAGAGGGCGACCGGCGAGGGCGAACGAGTCGGCTCCTCGGGAGCATCTGCCGTCGGAGCCGCCGTGCGCTGACCGCGGCGACGCCGCAGGGCTTCCAGCAGGTCCGCCGTCTCGGCGGAGGTCTGCACCGCTTCGGGCGCCCGCTTGATCGCCGCATCCTGCACGGCGGGACTCGCCGGTGCCGGAAGCGTCGGACGCTCGGCCGCGTCGTGACGCGGGCCGAACGCGCCGCTGTCGAAGCGCGTGTCGTCCTTGATGCCCGGGGTGTCGAGTGCCCGAAGTCGAGGGATGAGGCCCTCCGGGAGTGACCCCTGTCGGGAGAGCTGCGTGGCGTCCGCGTTCAGCGGTGACAGCGAGCTGCGTCGGGGTTCGAAGCTCCAGCGCGCGTCGCGTTCGACATCGCCGGCGACGAAACCGAGCTTGACGACCCACCCGGTGGGTTCCTTCCAGCTCGTCCACCGCTCGCCGGTCGCGCCCGCTTCCGCCAACTTCGCGCGTACGGCGTCGCCGAAGCTCGTCTGGTTGTCGCCGTCGAAGTCGGATCCCAGCAGCACCGGCACTGAGAGAGCCTGTCCGACGATGAACTCCCGTTCGGCGAGCACGGGCGGCTCGAACCGGACGACGTCCTCGAGGGACGTGCCGAGCACTTCGGCGACCTCCCGGGCGGAGAGACCGGCGCGGATCTGCGCCTGGATCTCGCGGGGGCTGGGGCGGTTGGCCTTGACGGGCTCTTCGCGCTCCTTGCGTGCCCGACGAAGCTCTGCGCGCAGCACGTCATCGATGGCCAGGGAGTAGCGCTGCCCGGACTCGGTGGAGACCACCAGCACACCGTCTTCGGTGCCGATCACTCTGAGTTGTTCCATGCGACACACGCCTCCCATCTGCCGTGTGGGCCCATGCTGACACAGGGCGTCCCCGCTGGCGGGAATATCCGGGGCGTGGCGCGAGTTTCGATGCGTGCCGACCGCGGTGAGAGCACCATGCATCCGCATTTGCTAAATGCCACCCGGTCATGCAAACTATCGCCGCCTGCCCGACGGCGGGAGATCCACAACGCGACAAGAGACACGAGAAGAATGGCTACGGACTACGACGCCCCCCGCAAGACCGAAGACGACAGCGAGTCCATCGAAGCGCTCAAGGAGCGCGTTCCGGACAAGATGTCCGGGGCCGTCGACGTCGAGGACGCCGACAACCCGTCGGGCTTCGAGCTGCCCGGCGCCGACCTTTCGGACCTGGAGCTCGACGTCGTCGTGCTCCCCGCGCAGGAGGACGAGTTCACCTGCGTCAGCTGCTTCCTGGTGAAGCACCGCTCACAGATCGACCACGAGGAGTCGCTCGGCGCTATCTGCGTGGAGTGCGCTGCCTGACCTGCGCTCTGCGCACCGCCGCGGCGAGTCGGTCGGGGGTCCGTGAGGACACCACCCACGCCGGTGTCGGATCGTCCGCATCCTCGACGGGAACGACGACCGCCCCACCGATTCCGCCGCGCACCAGCATCCACGACCGAGGGTCGGCATCCCGGCCACGCGCGAACCGCGCGTCCTCGCCCGAGTAGGCGACCGGCTCTCCCAGAAGGTCGACCGGGATGTGGGCTCGACCCGCACGAAGCTCCCCACCAATGACCTCGACGCGAGGCGCGGTCGCCATCAGGGCCCAGACGATCAGGGCCGCGACCGCGACGCCCGCCACCAGCGCGAGAGTGGTGTCGACGGGGGAGAGGGCGAGCGCCACCATGGGGGCGCAGACCGCGGCTGCGACGAGCGTCCACAGCGAGGGGCTCAGGCGTTCGCGATAGACGACGTCGGAAGTCATGTTCTGCATTACCCTCGTGAGGTGGCCGAAAGCGTGGACATCCCCATTATCGCGCCCGTCGTCCCGGCGTTCGCTCATCCGGGCGACGCCGGCGCCGACCTGATCGCCGCGGAGGGGGTGCGACTCGGTCCCGGAGAACGTGCTCTCGTGGGCACCGGCGTGCGCATCGCGCTGCCCGAGGGGTACGCGGCGTTCGTCATGCCCCGTTCGGGGCTCGCGGCCAAGCACGGGGTGACGGTGGTCAACGCCCCGGGGACCGTCGATGCGGGTTACCGCGGCGAGATCAAGGTCGCGCTCCTGAACACCGACCGCACGGAGGCCTACGAGGTCTCGGCGGGGGACCGGATCGCGCAGCTGGTGGTCCTTCCGATCCCGCCGGTGCGCTTCCTGCCGGTCGACGAGCTGCCCGCCAGCGTGCGCGGCGAAGGGGGCTTCGGCTCCACCGGATACGACACTTCTGCGAGGACGACCCGATGACCGACGCATCTCTGGAACCGAGCGGCAAGAGCGCTCCGATCGACCGCGAGACCGCGGGACCCTTCGACGAGTCGGAGGTGAACCCGGTTCGTCCCTACATCGATCTGGGTGCGATCAAGGTGCTGCCGCGCGAGGGGCTCAACCTGCGGCTGGAGGTCGAGGAGCAGACGAAGCGCATCGTCGCCGTCGGACTCGACTATGCGGACTCCACGCTCCAGGTGCAGCCGTTCGCCGCGCCCCGCTCCAGCGGGCTCTGGGAGGAGACCCGAGAGCAGATCCGCCAGCAGGTACGTCAGCAGGGCGGGCGGGTCGAGGAGCGTGAGGGGCCGCTCGGCCCGGAGCTGCTCGCCGAGGTCCCGGTCGTCGTCGCCGGCGACGCCGGAAGCGGCGCCAAGCGGCTCGCGCGCTTCGTCGGCGTCGACGGTCCTCGCTGGTTCCTGCGCGGTGTGATCGGAGGAGCGGCGACGTCCAACGTCGACGCCGCGGCTCAGATCGAGGATCTCTTCCGATCGCTCGTGGTGGTCCGCGGTGGCACGCCGATGCCGCCGCGCGACCTGATCCCTCTGAAGATGCCGGCGACCCCGGGCGCCGCGTGAGCTCCGACGAGACGCACGGCGAGCGGCCGTCGCTGGAACCGCCGGCGCCCGCCGAGCCCCGCGCGTCCGAGCTCATCGGATCCGCTCTGGGCGCGGCCGCGCGACGCGCGGGGCTGGACCCGGCGCAGGAGGCGAGCACGGGTCACGTGGTGTGGCGGGCCATCGGCGGATGGCGCGGCATCATCGAGTCCGTGCTTCCGAGCCTCGTCTTCGTGGTCACCTTCACGGCGACGCAGGACCCCGCGGTCGGGACAGGGAACCTCCCGCTGTCCCTCGGGCTGTCGGTGGGCATCGCGGCGTTGTTCACGGTGGTGCGCCTGATCTGGCGGAGCAACGCTTCGCCCGCGCTCGGCGGTCTGATCGCCGCGGCCCTCGCGGCCGGACTGGCCTTGTGGACCGGCCGCGGTGAGGACAACTTCCTCCTCGGGTTTTTCATCAATGGGGGCTATGGTGCTGCCTTCGTCGTCTCGGCCTTCATCGGCTGGCCCATCATCGGACTCGCCGCAGGGTGGCTCATGGGTGAAGCGACCGCGTGGCGGAGCGACCGGCGCAAACGTCGCACCTTCTTCTGGCTCACGCTGGTCTGGGGGCTGTTCTTCTTCACGAAGTTGGCGGTCCAGCTGCCGTTCTATCTTTCGGGCGATGTGACCACACTCGGCGTGCTGAAGATCGCGATGGGGCTCCCGCTGTTCGCACCGTTGCTCGCGGTGACATGGCTGGTCGTCCGAGCGTCATACCCTCGAACCGGCGCCGTGTCCGACGCGGAAGGGTCCACCCGCCGGTGATACTATTTATCTCGACATCGAGATAAATTTCCGGGCGACGGGGTAAGGCTTACCTTCCTAGCAACCCCTTCCGGACGCGGGGAAGATGGGCAGATCGGGCCCCGCGACGACGCCCGTGAACGCCGACGAAGGAGACAGACGTGTCCACGGTTGACAGCTTCGGTGCGAAAAGCACCCTGACGGTCGGCAGCACCGACTACGAGATCTTCCGTATCGACACGGTCGCCGGTTACGAGAAGCTCCCCTTCAGTCTCAAGGTCCTCCTGGAGAACCTGTTGCGCACCGAGGACGGCGCCAACGTGACGAAGGAGCAGATCCAGGCCCTCGGCTCGTGGAACCCGGATGCGGAGCCCGACACCGAGATCCAGTTCACACCCGCACGCGTCGTGATGCAGGACTTCACGGGTGTGCCCTGCATCGTGGACCTCGCCACGATGCGCGAGGCCGTCACCGCCCTCGGCGGCGACCCGAACCGCATCAACCCGCTCTCGCCTGCCGAGATGGTCATCGACCACTCGGTCATCGCGGACCTCTTCGGTTCCGAGAACGCGCTCGAGCGCAACGTCGAGATCGAGTACGAGCGCAACGGCGAGCGTTACCAGTTCCTGCGCTGGGGCCAGACGGCCTTCGACGACTTCAAGGTCGTCCCGCCGGGAACCGGCATCGTGCACCAGGTGAACATCGAGCACCTCGCCAAGGTGATCTACGACCGCTCGGTCGACGGTGTGCTGCGCGCCTATCCCGACACCTGTGTCGGCACCGACTCGCACACCACCATGGTCAACGGTCTCGGCGTGCTCGGTTGGGGCGTCGGCGGCATCGAGGCAGAGGCTGCGATGCTCGGTCAGCCGGTCTCCATGCTGATCCCGCGCGTCGTCGGCTTCAAGCTCACCGGCGAGATCCCCGCCGGTGTCACCGCGACCGACGTCGTCCTGACGATCACCGACATGCTGCGCAAGCACGGCGTCGTGGGCAAGTTCGTCGAGTTCTACGGCGAGGGCGTCGCCTCCGTCCCCCTGGCCAACCGTGCCACGATCGGCAACATGAGCCCGGAGTTCGGCTCCACGGCCGCGATGTTCCCCATCGACGACGTGACCCTCGACTACCTGCGCCTCACCGGCCGCAGCGACGAGGCGATCGCGCTCGTCGAGGCGTACGCCAAGGAGCAGTCCCTCTGGCACGACCCCTCTCGCGAGCTGGTCTTCAGCGAGTACATGGAGCTCGACCTCGCCACGGTCGTCCCCTCGATCGCCGGCCCCAAGCGTCCCCAGGACCGCATCCTGCTGTCGGAGGCCAAGGCTCAGTTCGAGAAGGACATCCTCAACTACGCGACGGCGTCCACCTCGGACTCGATCGTCGACCTGGAGGGCGACCAGTCCTTCCCCGCATCCGACCCCGGTCCGGTGCCCGGTGACGAGCACGTGCACACCGGCGAGATCCTGATCTCCAGCGGGGGCCCGGCGGCGGCGTCCAAGCCCGTCAAGGTGACGCCCCCGGATGGAGCGCCCTACATCCTCGACAACGGCGCGGTCACCCTGGCGGCGATCACGTCCTGCACCAACACGTCCAACCCCTCGGTCATGATGGCCGCGGGCCTGCTGGCGAAGAAGGCCGTCGAGAAGGGCCTGACGCGCAAGCCCTGGGTCAAGACGACGCTCGGCCCGGGCTCGAAGGTCGTCACCGACTACTACGAGAAGTCGGGCCTCGACAAGTCGCTCGAGGGTCTCGGCTTCTACACCGTCGGCTACGGCTGCACGATCTGCATCGGCAACTCGGGTCCGCTCATCGAAGAGGTCTCCGAGGCCATCAACGAGAACGACCTCGCCGTGACGGCCGTCCTCTCGGGCAACCGCAACTTCGAGGGTCGCATCAGCCCGGACGTGAAGATGAACTACCTCGCGTCGCCGCCCCTGGTGGTGGCCTACGCGCTGGCGGGTTCGATGAACTTCGACTTCGACAACGACCCGCTCGGCAAGGACCAGAACGGCGAGGACGTGTTCCTCAAGGACATCTGGCCCTCGACCGAGGAGGTACAGGCCGTCATCGACACCTCGATCTCGCGCGAGCAGTTCATCAAGCAGTACGCGACCGTCTTCGACGGCGACGACCGCTGGCGGAACCTGCCCACGCCCACCGGCCCGGTGTTCGAGTGGGATGCGGACTCCACCTACGTGCGCAAGGCGCCCTACTTCGACGGTATGTCGATGGAGCTGACCCCGGTCTCCGACATCACCGGTGCCCGCGTGATGGCGACCCTGGGTGACTCGGTGACCACCGACCACATCAGCCCGGCAGGAAACATCAAGGCGGGCACCCCCGCCGCGCAGTACCTGACCGAGCACGGCGTCGCGCAGAAGGACTTCAACTCCTACGGCTCTCGCCGTGGAAACCACGAGGTCATGATCCGCGGAACGTTCGCCAACATCCGCCTCAAGAACGCGATCGTCAGCGCGGTCAACGACGGGGCGGTCGTCGAGGGCGGCTACACGCGCGACTTCACGCAGCCCGGTGGTCCGCAGTCGTTCATCTACGACGCCTGCCAGAACTACGCTGCGCAGGGCACACCTCTCGTCGTGTTCGGCGGCAAGGAGTACGGCTCCGGCTCGTCGCGCGACTGGGCGGCCAAGGGCACGAGCCTGCTCGGCGTCAAGGCCGTCATCACCGAGAGCTTCGAGCGCATCCACCGCTCGAACCTGATCGGCATGGGCGTCGTCCCGCTGCAGTTCCCCGAGGGTGAGAGCTGGTCCTCGCTCGGCCTCGACGGGACCGAGATCGTGTCGATCACGGGCCTGGAGAAGCTCAACGAGGGCGTCACGCCCAAGACGGTGACCGTCACGGCCGAGCCGAGCGAGTTTTCGCCGGAGGGCAAGCAGACGATCACGTTCGAGGCGAAGGTGCGCATCGACACCCCCGGTGAGGCGGACTACTACCGCAACGGCGGCATCCTGCAGTACGTGCTGCGCTCGCTCGTCTGAGCGTTCGCACCCGGACGGGTCGGTCCTGGCAAGGGACCGGCCCGTCTTTTGCTGCAGCGGCTAACCTGTGGAGATGAGCCGGATCTTCGCGACGCCGTTCGCCGACATCTACCCGCTCTACGTGGCCAAGATCGAGCGGAAGGGGCGCACCAGCGCCGAGCTCGACGAGGTCATCCGGTGGCTCACGGGGTTCGAGGACCGGGATATCTCCCGTCACCTCGCCGAGCGCACGAGCCTCGAGGAGTTCTTCGCGCAGGCGCACCTGAACCCGCACGTCGATCGGATCACCGGTGTGGTCTGCGGCATCCGCGTCGAGGAGATCGAAGACCCGCTCATGCAGCGCATCCGCTACCTCGACAAGCTCGTCGACGAACTCGCGAAGGGACGCCCGATGGCGAAGGTGTTGCGGCAGGAGCCCGCAGGCGCCGGGGGGACCCGCTCATGACGGCCTCGCCCGAGAGGAAGGGAACAGATATGTCGTTGTTGTCCGACGTCACCCGGCCGAGCGATCTGCGCACCCTGACGACCGCTCAGCTCGAAGAGCTCGCGGGAGAGATCCGCGCCTTCCTCATCGAGAACGTGGCGCGCACGGGAGGACACCTCGGACCGAACCTCGGGGTCGTGGAGCTCACCATCGCGTTGCACCGCGTGTTCGACTCCCCGAACGACCCCATCGTCTTCGATACCGGGCATCAGTCATACGTGCACAAGCTGCTCACCGGACGGCAGGACTTCTCGGCGCTTCGCTCGCGCGGGGGCCTGGCCGGCTACCCGCAGCGGTCGGAGAGCGAGCACGACATCGTCGAGTCTTCGCACGCCTCCAGCTCGCTCAGCTGGGCAGACGGCATCTCTCGTGCCTTCGCGCAGACGGGGCGTCGGGACCGGCACGTCGTTGCCGTCGTCGGCGACGGTGCGCTCACCGGCGGCATGACCTGGGAGGCGCTCAACAACATCTCCGACGACAACGACCGCAACCTCGTCATCGTCGTCAACGACAACGGCCGCTCCTATGCGCCGACGATCGGCGGGATGGCACGCTATCTGAATCGCGTCCGCACCGCCGATGCCTACCAGAGCCTGCACCGCGGTTCACGTAACCTCATCACCCGCCTGGGCCCTGCGGCGCGCGCGTTCTATCGGGGCGTTCGCGGCGGCACACGGGGCTTCCTGTCCCGTTTCACCAACAACGAGGCGCTGTACTCCAACCTCGACATCAAGTACCTGGGCCCGATCGACGGGCACGACATCCGGGCGCTGCTGGAGACACTCGAGCTGGCGAAGAACTACGGTGCTCCCGTGATCGTGCACACCATCACGGAGAAGGGCCGCGGCTATCAGCCCGCCGTCGAGGACGAGGCCGACCAGTTCCACGCCGTCGGCCGCATCGACCCCGTGACGGGTGCGACGCTCGGCTCGAGCGCGGGGACGGCGTGGACCGACGTCTTCGCGGAGGAACTCGCGCGCATCGGCGCGGCGCGTCCTGATGTGATCGCCGTCACCGCGGCGATGCTGCGCCCCACGGGTCTTCTGCCCTTCGCGCAGCAGTTCCCCGATCGGGTCTACGACGTCGGGATCGCCGAGCAGCACGCGGCCGCATCCGCGGCAGGTCTCGCCTACGGCGGTCTGCATCCGGTGGTGGCGATCTACGCGACGTTCATGAACCGTGCGTTCGATCAGGTGCTGATGGATGTGGCGTTGCACCGCGCGGGCGTGACGTTCGTCCTGGACCGCGCCGGCGTGACCGGGCCGGATGGGCCGAGCCACCACGGGATCTGGGATCTCGCGATGCTGCAGCTGGTTCCTCGCATCCGGATCGCCGCGCCACGCGACGCTGCCCGGCTGCGTGAGGAACTCGCGGAAGCCGTGGAGGTCTCGGATGCACCGACCGTGCTGCGCTATCCGAAGGGAGCGGTGGGCGAGGAACTCCCCGCCGTCGAGCGTCTGCACGATGGTGTCGACGTGCTCGCGAAGCCGCAAGCGGCAGACGTGCTCATCATCGGCATCGGTCCCATGGCGCACACGGCGATGGAGGTCGCCGAGCGACTGTCCGCGCAGGGAATCGGTGCGACGGTCGTCGATCCCCGATGGGTGGTCCCCGTGGCCGGCTCGCTCATCGAGCTGGCCGCCGCGCACCGCCTGGTGATCACGATCGAGGACGGCATCCGGGTGGGCGGCATCGGTACCCGCATCCGTCAGGTGCTCCGCGAGAACGGCGTCGATACGGCCGTGGACGAGCTCGGGGTGCCGGACGAGTTCATCGATCACGCCTCCCGCGACCAGATCCTGGTGGATGCGGGCCTCACGGCCGCCAAGATCGCCCAGGACGTCGTGGCGCAGGTGCTGGGTACCCGGATCCCCGTCGCTCGAGGATCGAAGGATGCGGCCGATCTCCGTGTCCCGGACGACGAAGGCGTCGGCTCTCGCAAGGCGTGACGCGCCGGAACAACGAAGGGGCGGCCCACCGATCGGTGGGCCGCCCCTTCGTCGTTCGTCAGGCGCCGACGCCGCGGATCGGGGGGTTGTGGAACGTCGCCCCGAACACGCGCTCCGACGCGCCCTCTCGATCGAGATAGGGCGATGCCCCGCCATCGATGAACGGCCAGCCGGCGCCGAGGATGAGGCACAGATCGATGTCCTGCACCTCCGGCACGACCTCGTCGTCCAGCATGATGCGGATCTCCTGTGCGAGTCCGTCCTGTACGCGCTGGAGGA
The DNA here is from genome assembly GCF_028743715.1 of Microbacterium sp. Clip185. NCBI lineage: Bacteria > Bacillati > Actinomycetota > Actinomycetes > Micrococcales > Microbacteriaceae > Microbacterium > Microbacterium sp. Clip185. The sequence goes on from NZ_CP117996.1 coordinate 1,513,609, forward strand.
TCTCCGCCTCAGCGACGGGCGTCGTGCCCAGAGCTGGCTTCAGCACCTTCTCCGCCGCCTTCGTCCAGCCGGTGACCCGTCCGTTCTTGTCCTTCTCCACGATCTGGGACAGCTCTGCGAGCTCGTGGAAGTTCTCCGAAGCGAAGAACCGGTCGGGGAACGCATGCGCCATCGTGTCCTGCACGTGCGCGGCCACCTTCCAGCCGACGAGATCGATCAGCTGGAACGGCGTCATCGGCAGGCCGAGGGGCGCGAACGCCTTCTCGACGGTCAGCAGCGGAGTGCCCTCGTAGACCGCGCGCGCCGCCTCACCCATGACCTTGGCCAGCAGTCGGTTGACGACGAAGCCGGGAGCGTCGGCGGTGAGCACCGCGTTCTTGCCGAGGCCCTTGGCCACGACGAATGCGGTGGACAGCGCCGCATCCGAGGTCGCCTCCGTCTTGACCACCTCGATCAGGGGCATGACGGCGACGGGGTTGAAGAAGTGGAAGCCGACCAGGCGCTCGGGGTGAGCGAGCTTGGACCCGATCTCGGTGACCGACAGCGATGAGGTGTTGGTCGCGAGGATCGCGTCGTCGGCGACGATCGACTCGATCTCCGCGAACACCTGCTGCTTGACGCCGACTTCCTCGAAGACGGCCTCGATGACGAAGTCGCAGTCCGCGTACTGCGACTTGTCGGTCGTGCCGGTGACGAGCCCGCGCAGCTGGTTAGCGGCGTCGGCGTCAAGCCGACCCTTCGCCTCCAGCTTGCCGATCTCCTCGTGGATGTGCGCGACGCCCTTGTCCACTCGAGCCTGATCGATATCGGTGATGAGCACAGGCACCCGGAGCTTGCGCACGAACAGCAGCGCGAACTGGCTGGCCATGAGGCCGGCGCCGATGACGCCGACCTTCGTGACCTTCTTCGAGAGCGCCTTGTCGGGTGCACCGACCGGGCGCTTGGCGCGCTTCTGCACGAGGTCGAACGCGTACATCGAGGCGGCGAACTGGTCGCCGATGACGAGATCTGCGAGCGCCTCGTCTTCGCGCGCGAAGCCCTCCGCCCTGGTGCCGCCCTTGGCCTCGTCGAGAAGCTCGAGAGCGACGTAGGGAGAGCGCGGGACGGTGCCGATGCGGCTCTCGAGCATGCCGCGCGCCATCTTGATCGCGATGGGCCATTTCGTGAGGCGCTCGATCTTGCCGGGCTCGTTCTTGCGTTCCACCTTGATCGTGCCGCCGATGACGCCGTCAGCCCAGACGAGCGACTCCTCGAGGAAGTTCGCCGGCGAGAAGATCGCGTCGAACATCCCGAGTTCGTATGCCTGGCGCGGCTTGAGAGTCCGGTTCTGCTTCAGCGGGTTCGAGATGACGACCTCGAGCGCCTTCTCGATGCCGATGAGGTTGGGGAGCAGGTATGACCCGCCCCAGCCCGGGATGATGCCCAGGAACACCTCGGGCAACGCGATGGCGGCCGCGGATGCGTCGACGGTGCGGTAGGTGGAGTTGAGCGCGATCTCGACCCCACCACCCAGCGCCAGGCCGTTCACGAAGGCGAAGGAGGGTACGCCGAGCTCCGACAAGCGACCCAACACCTGATGACCGCGCTGCGCGATGAGCTTGGCGGCATCCCGCGAGGGGACCTTCGAGACATCCGAGAGGTCTGCGCCCGCGGCGAGGATGTATTGCTTGCCCGTGATGCCGACGGCCTGGATCTCGCCCGCGGCGGCGCGGGCGGCGAGGGCCGTGAGAGTGTCGCCGAGCTCTTTCAGCGTGGCCGGTCCGAGGGTGTTCGGTCGCGTGTGGTCCCGGCCGTTGTCGAGCGTGATGAGCGCCAGAACCTTGCCGGAGGGCAGCCGGATGTCGCGCACGGGGGAGTGGGTGACGACCTCGTCGCCGCTGAACTGATCGAGCGGCGAGAAGTCGATGGCGTCGTAATCGGTCATGTTCGCACTCACTTCCGCTTCTTGCCGTCGAAGAACGGGTTCTCCCAGATGACCGAGCCGCCCTGCCCCAGCCCCACGCACATCGCCGTGAGTCCGTAGCGGACATCCGGCCGTTCGCGGAACTGCGCGGCGAGCTGGATCATCAGACGCACACCGGATGCGGCCAGCGGGTGTCCGAGCGCGATGGCGCCGCCCCACGGGTTCACACGCGGGTCGTCATCGGCGATCCCGAAATGGTCGAGCAGGGAGATCACCTGGATCGCGAAGGCCTCGTTCAGCTCGAACAGACCGATGTCGTCGATCGTCAGTCCCGCCTTGCGCAGGGCCTTCTCCGTTGCGGGGATCGGCCCGATGCCCATGATCTCCGGCTGCACGCCGGCGAAGGCGAAGGAGACGAGACGCATCTTGGGTTGCAGCCCGAGTTCCTTGACAGCGCCGCCGCCCGCGAGCAGGCCCATCGTGGCGCCGTCGGTCAACGGGGACGAGGTGCCCGCCGTCACACGACCGTGAGGGCGGAACGGGGTCTTCAGGGTCGCGAGCTGTTCCAGCGTCGTCTCGGGGCGGCGTCCCTCATCTTCGGTGGCGAGGCCCCACGCGCCGTCCGCGTCCTTGATCGCCACCGGGACGAGGTCTGGCTGGAACTTCCCGTTCTCGTACGCCGCCTGCGCCTTGTGCTGGCTGAGCATGCCGAACATGTCGCTACGCTCGCGCGTCAGGTGCGGGAAACGGTCGAAGATACGCTCCGCGGTCACGCCCATGTTCAGCGCTCCCGGGTCGACCATCCGCTCGGCGATGAATCGCGGATTCGGGTCGGCGTTGGCTCCGATGGGGTGACGCCCCATGTGCTCCACACCGCCGGCGAGGGCGACGTCGTACATGCCGACGCCGATGGAGCCGGCCATCGTGGTGACGCTGGTCATGGCGCCGGCGCACATGCGGTCGATCGCGAAGCCGGGAACCGTCATCGGCAAGCCGGCGAGGATCGCGGCGGATCGGCCGAGGGTGAGTCCCTGGTCGCCCGTCTGGCTGGTCGCTGCGATGGCGACATCGTCGATGCGGTCCGCGGGGACCTGCGGATTGCGCTCCATGACGCCGATGATCGTCTTGACCACCAGATCGTCCGCGCGGGTGTTCCAGTACATGCCCTTCTCGCCGGCGCGCCCGAAGGGCGTACGCATGCCGTCGACGAAGAAGACGTCCGAAATCTCGGCCACTCTGCCTCCAATGATCGGGGTTTCCTCCAACGTAGGAGGGGCTCCGGGCCGGAAAAAACCGGTTGGGTCGAACCTACGAAGCGCTCTCCGCCGCATTCTCGACCGATTGCACGGAAGCCACAAAAGCATCGGCGATCACCTGTGCGGTTTCTCGCACCTGCCACTGCCGGGCGCCGAGCGCCAGCAGTGCGGCGCCCACCGTGTCCGCGTCGATCGATGCCGGCGGCTCCCATGCCACGCGTCGCAGCAGCTCGGGGGTCAGCAGGTTCTCGGTCGGCATCGTCAACTCCTCGGCGCGCGCTTCGACGAGCGGACGTGCCGCCTTCAGTCGGGCGTCCGCCTCGGGGTTGCGGTCGATCCATGCGCGCGGCGGAGGCAGAGCATCACTGCCGACACGCTCCAGGGGGAGATCGGTCGTCGCGCGCCCCTCCTCGATCGCCGCCCACCAGCGGTCGAGCTCCGACCGGCTTGCGCGACCGGTGAACTCCTTCACCGCGGCAAGAGCGCGTTTGCTGTCGGGTGCGGCGGCGACGGCGGCGACGAGCGCGCGGTCGGGCACCAGACGACCCGGCGACACGTCCTGCGCGATGGCGAGCTCTTCGCGCGCCTGCCAGAGTGCACGGGCGATGGCGAGGTTGCGGCGCCCCCGCAGCGTGTGCAGACCGCTCAATCGCCGCCACGGATCCGTCCGCGGCGGCTTCACGGGCCGGTCGAGCACGGCCTGGAACTCCTCCTCGGCCAGCTCGGACTTGCCCTGTTCGGCCAGCTCCGACACGAGTACGTCGCGAACGTCGATCAGATGCAGCACATCCAGTGCGGCGTACTCGAGCCAGGACTGGGGGAGCGGACGCGTCGACCAGTCCGCCGCGGAGTGCGCCTTGGCGAGCGTGATGCCCAGCGTGTCCTCGACGACCGCCCCGAGCCCGACTCGGGCGTGTCCGAGAAGCCGCGAGGCGAGCTCCGTGTCGAAGATGCGGGGTGGCTCCAATCCCAGCTCCCGCAGCGACGGGAGATCCTGGCTGGCGGCGTGCAGTACCCAGTCCGCGGTACCCAGCACGGACTGCAGGGGCGCGAAGTCGGACAGGGCGGGCGGGTCGATGAGGAACACGCCCGATCCGCGTCGATAGATCTGCACGAGGTATGCGCGCTGCGAATAGCGGAAACCGGATGCGCGTTCCACGTCGACAGCGAACGGACCTTCACCCTCGGCGAGTCTCGCGATCGCCGACGTGAACTCTTCTTCGTCGGCGATGACGGAGTACTCAGGCACGGGATGAACCCCTTCCCCGGATCTGCGCGATCCCTTCCGAGCCGGGTGGGAGCCCGGCGAGCATGCATACCAATTCTGCCCATGCTTCGACGTGACGTTCGATCTCGCCCTCGGGAGACCAGGACGCCCGCAGCTCGATCTGCGCACCGTCGCCCTCGGCGGCAAGCGACCCGAAGCCCTTGGACAGGGTCTTGGTGGCGGTGCCGGATGCGGCGTGATAGCCAGCGCCGCGCGTCTGCAGGGCATCGACGAGCCAGGACCAGGCGACGTCTGCGACGAGCGGATCCGTGCCGATCTCCGTGTCAAGCGGTGCTTGCGCGAAGCACACGATGCGCCAGGGAGAGTCCCAAGGCTCTGGCTCTGTCACATCGTGCAGGAGGAGGAAGCGGCCGGTGCCGAATGCGGACTCGTGCTCGCCGGGCTCGGGACGTACATCGCCAGCCAGCGCGAACGCGGCGGGGGCGATGCCGGAGGGGGCGGGAATCTCGCGCACGACGAGGTCCTCGCGGAACGACACCTCGAGGATCCGCGCGACGGCGTCGTCGAGTGCAGACGCGGGTGCGGCTGGGTCGGAGGGCACGGCGACAGACTAGAGTGAAGCCACGATGTTGGACTCCAGGCGCGCCGCCCGCCATGGCGCCTCACCCACAGCCCTCGCCCTCTTCCGCGGCGCAGCCGTCGCCCTCGCGACCGCGACCGCGTTGTGCTCCGCTCTGATCGGGGCCGTCGCCATCCGCGTCGCGCGTCAGGTCGTGACGCCCGCCGGGCGTCGGGCAGACACCCGCATCCTTGCGCTCGATCCGGCGTCGCAGACGATCACCCTCGAGCGCAATGACGACACCGAGCTTCCCGGGCGCTACGGACTGTTCACCCGCGGCACCGAGGACTACGTCAAGCTCGGCAGCGTCCTCGCCGAGAACGAAGCGGGCGTCAAGCGCAAACTGCTCACACACGTCGGCCAGGATGCGCGGCTCTCCGCCGAAGCGGCCTTCAGCGGCTGGTACTTCGACCGCCCCGAACAGCTGCAGCTGCCCTTCACCTCGCAGCTCATCGGTTCGGCAGTCGGGCCGTGCCCCGCGTGGCTCTTCCCCGCGGAGCAGGAGACGGATCTGTGGTGCATCCAGATCCACGGCCGCGGCACGACGCGGGCAGAATGCCTCCGCGCCGTGCCCCTCATGCACGGCTTGGGGATCACGACGCTCGTCGTCTCGTACCGCAACGACGGCGAGGCGCCGCGCAGCCGCACGGGAACCTACGGGCTCGGTGCCACGGAGTGGCGCGATGTGGACGCGGCGATCGGATTCGCCCGCCGCAACGGCGCGCGCCGCATCCTGCTCATGGGATGGTCGATGGGGGGCGCGATCGCGCTCCAGCTGGCGCTCAGCTCGGCGCACCGCGACATGATCGCCGGTGTGGTGCTGGACTCGCCGGTGATCGACTGGCGTGTCGTGCTCGACTACCAGGCGGGCCTCATGAAACTGCCTCCTACGGTGACGAAACTCGCCATCTCTGCGCTCGAGTCGGACTGGGGGACGGCCTTCACCCGCACCGGAACGCCGATCCCGTTCGACCGCCTCGACGTCGTCGCCCGTGCGGACGAACTGCGCGACCCGATCCTGATCCTGCACAGCGACGACGACGGCTTCGTCCCCTCGGATGCGTCGCACAGCCTTCGTCAGGCGCGCCCCGACCTCGTCGAGCTCGAGGTCTTCGAGGTGGCCCGCCACACGAAGCTGTGGAACTACGACGCGCAGCGGTGGAGCAGCCGCATCCGGGAATGGGTGCGCGCGCACGGTCTCACGCCGACGGTCGAGCCCGCAGATAGCTGAAGCCGGAGTCGTCAACGAGCAGCCCATGCGGGGCTCTGAGCGCATGCCCTTCGGGAACGCGGATGAACGGCGCCGGCGCCGGCACGAGCTGCGGCGCAACGGACACACAGAACTCGTCGATGACACCTGACCGAGCGAATTGCGAGGCGAGCGTGGGCCCGCCCTCGCAGACGACACGCAGCCAGCCACGGTCGGCGAAGGCCGAGATGACGCGGGAGGGGTCGAGATCATCGCCCGGAACCGCGATGACATCGAGTCCGAGGCCGTCGCTGTTGTGCCTCACGGTGTCGGCATCGCGCTCCGCGCACACGAGGAAGACGCGGGCGGTGTCGTCGTCGGGCGCCAGCCGATGGCCTTCGAGTCGTCCCGTCCGCGTGACGATCGCCAGCCGGGTGCGCTTGGGCACGACGTACCGCTCGGCGCGCACGCTCTGAGCGCCCACCACGACGACATCGCTCCATCCGCGGATGACCCCGAGAATACGTCGGTCGACGGGGCTCGAGAGCGTGTCGCTCGTGCCGTCGGCACCCGTCGCCGAACCCGTCAACGACGTGATCATGTTGAGCCGCACCGACCGCTCCTCGGCCGGCTCGTATTCGGCGCGCAGCCACTCGAGACCCGTGTCGTCGCCGGCATCGATGCGCTCGAGCGGTCGCGGGATGACGCGCGTGAGATGCATCGTCAGGCGCCGCTCTTGCGCACGATCTGTCGCTTCGCGCGAAGGAGCATCCCGGTCATCCCCGCGATGCGCAGGGGAGAGACCGCTCGCGTCAGCCCGAGGCTCTGCGGGTAGTCGTCGGGTACGGCGAGGGCGTCTGCCGCGGTGAGACCGGTCAGCCCCTGGGCGAGGATGCTCGCGAATCCGCGCGTCGTCGGGGCCTCCGCCGGAGCCGTGGCGTGCATCGCGACGATGCTGTCGTCGTCGACATCCACGACGATGTACACGGGCGACTGGCACTCGGCGACCCGTTCGCACAGTTCGGGATGCCCCTCGTACTCCGCCGGGATGGGCGGCAGCTCCTGCGAGAACTCCAGAAGAAGCTGCAGGCGTTCGGGTTCGGCGAGCGCGAGGAAGTCCTCACGGATCTCGGCGAGCTTCTCGGGGAGGGCGCTGTCGGTCATCCGCGACATTCTCGCACGCGGCGTCTAGCGTCCGGGCACCTGGCCCGGCTCCGAGCCGGTGACGATGGGAACGCGCACAGCGCTGCCCCATTCGGTCCACGAGCCGTCGTAGTTGCGGACGTCCTCGAAGCCGAGAAGGTGCTTCAGCACGAACCAGGTGTGGCTGGAGCGCTCACCGATCCGGCAGTACGCGACGACCGGTTCGCCGTCGGTAAGTCCGGCCTCATCGCGGTAGATGGCATCCAGCTCGGTCCGCGACTTGAACGTGCCGTCCTCCGCGACGGCGCGCGCCCACGGCACGCTCTGCGCGGACGGGATGTGACCGGCGCGCAGCGCGCCCTCCTCGGGATATGCGGGCGCGCTCGTGCGCTCGCCCGAGTACTCCTCGGGGGACCGCACGTCGATCAGCGGGTGCCCGAGGTGTGCCAGCACGTCCTCCTTGTAGGCCCGCAGGATGCTGTCGTCGCGCTCGACGACGGGGTACTCGGTGTGCGGCCGGTGCACGGGATCGGTCGTGATCTCGCGTCCTTCGGCGATCCAGCGGTCGCGGCCGCCGTCGAGCAGCCGGACGTCCTCGTGGCCGAACAGCGAGAACACCCACAGGGCGTACGCGGCCCACCAGTTGTTCTTGTCGCCGTAGATGACGACGGTGTCGTCGCGCGAGATGCCCTTGCGGCTGAGGAGGTCGGCGAACCCGGCGCCGTCGACGTAGTCGCGCACGACGGGGTCGTTCAGCTCGGTGTGCCAATCGACCTTCACCGCACCCGGGATGTGGCCCGTCTCGTACAGCAGTACGTCCTCGTCGGACTCCACGACGACGAGTCCGGGCGTTCCCAGGCGCTCCTGCAACCACTCGGTGGTCACGAGTCGCTCCGGGTGGGCGTAGGCCGCGAACTTCTCTGAGGTGGAATCGAGGTCGACGGGCACGGGGTTCTCCTGTTCAGCCGGGGCGTGACAGACCCCGTAAAGTGGGGAAGTCGCCTGATCGAGCCTAGGTTCGTGTCGCCGCGTCCGCATCCACCCCGTAACCGTGTGACACAGGATTCCGCATGACTTCGCCCGCGCATCAGAACGCCTTCGTTCACCTCGCCGAGCGGTCTCCGCAGGTGACCGGCGCGGACATGGTCGCCTCTCTCGTTCCGCCGCCGCAGTTCGCCGACGCGAGCTTCGACACGTACCGTGCGGATGATGCCTTCCCCTCGCAGGCCGAGGCCAAGCAGGTCCTCCGCGAGTTCGCCGGGGCGGTTGCCGAGGCGCCGAAGCGCGGACTCTTCCGCCGCGCCCCCCGAGCACCCGAGCGCAAGCCCGGCGTGTACCTGGACGGCGGGTTCGGCGTCGGCAAGACTCACCTGCTCGCATCGATCTATCACGCGATGCCCGCGCGCCGGAAGTACTTCGGATCGTTCATCGAGTACACGGCTCTGGTGGGCGCTCTCGGCTACCAGCAGACGGTGGAACTGTTCCGCGGTTCCGACCTGCTGTGCATCGACGAGTTCGAGCTGGATGACCCGGGCGACACGATGGTGATGACGCGATTGCTCGGCGAGCTCGTCGCATCCGGCACCAAGCTCGCCGCCACCTCCAACACGCCGCCCAACGCGCTGGGCGAGGGACGTTTCGCCGCACAGGACTTCCTCCGGGAGATCCAGGCGATGTCGGCATCGTTCGAGACCCTGCGGATCGACGGTGTCGACTACCGCCAACGTGCCGTCGACGGTCATGCCGTCGTTCTGGATGCGGGCGCGTATGAGAGCGCGCTCGTCGATGCCGCGTCAACTGGTGTCGCCTCCGAAGACGAGTTCGCGGCTCTCATTGCGCACCTGGCAAAGGTTCATCCGTCGCGCTACATCCGTCTCATCGACGGCGTCACGACCATCGGGCTGCGCGATGTGCAGCAGCTGACCGACCAGTCCGCGGCCCTTCGCTTCGTCGCTTTCGTCGACCGCGCCTACGACGCGCAGATTCCCGTGCGGGCGACCGGCACGGCTCTCGACCAGGTCTTCGGCGATGAGATGCTCGCGGGCGGCTACCGCAAGAAGTACCTGCGCGCCATCTCACGTCTGATCGCCCTCACCCACTCCTGAGCGGCGATCCCTGGCGGGTTCCCGGTGTGAGGAAACCTGTTGTTTACCGTGGCGGGCGCGCTGTAACAAGGCCGAAACACCATTCGCGCACCGCTGGAATTCCTTCTCGACAAACTGTGGACGTCCTGAAGCACCGCTACCCGATCTGCGGTCCTCGGACACCTCGAGTAACACGACATGGATGAGGAATTTCATGGATAGCGGAAATCTCGCCTGGGCCGTCACTGCGACGGCACTGGTGCTCTTCATGACGCCGGGCGTCGCGTTCTTCTACGGAGGACTCGTCAAGGCCAAGAGCGTCGTCAGCATGATGATGATGAGCTTCGGCGCGCTCGGCCTGGTCAGCGTTCTGTGGATCCTCTACGGGTTCAACATGAGCACGGTCACCGACGTGATGCAGTTCTCGGGCAACCCCTTCTCCGACTTCGGTATGGGGTCGGTGGGAGACAACAGCCTCGTGGGCGCCACCTACGGCGCGACGTTCGCGATCATCACGGTCGCCCTGATCTCGGGAGCGATCGCCGACCGCGCCAAGTTCGGTGCCTGGATGATCTTCGCGGGTGTGTGGGCCACCGTCGTCTACTTCCCCGTCGCGGCCTGGGTCTGGGGCGGTGGCTGGATCATGCAGCTCGGCACGACCTTCGGCTTCTCGACCGAGGTCATCGACTACGCCGGTGGTACCGCCGTGCACATCAACGCGGGCGCGGCCGCCCTCGCCCTTGCGCTCGTCCTCGGTAAGCGCATCGGCTTCCAGAAGGGCATCACGAAGCCCCACAACGTGCCGCTGGTCATGCTCGGTGCGGCCATCCTCTGGTTCGGCTGGTTCGGTTTCAACGCGGGTGCGCAGGGCACCGCGGGACTGCTGGGTGCTGAGGATTCCTCCGTCGGTCTCATCATCATCAACACGCTGGGTGCGACTGCAGCGGCGATCATCGGCTGGCTCGTCGTCGAGAAGCTCAAGGACGGCAAGGCCACCTCGGTGGGTGCGGCCTCGGGCGCTGTCGCCGGTCTCGTCGCCATCACCCCCGCGTGTGCGAACCTCACGCCCGGCTGGGCGCTGCTCCTCGGTGTGCTCACCGGTGCGGTCTGCGCCCTGGCGATCGAGCTCAAGTGGAAGCTCGGCTATGACGACTCCCTCGATGTGGTCGGCATCCACCTCGTCGGCGGTCTGATCGGAACGATCTACCTCGGCTTCTTCGCAACCGAAACCGGCCTGTTCGTCGGCGGTAACTACGAGCAGCTCGTGGTGCAGGTCATCGCGGCACTGGGTGTTCTGGTCTACTCCTTCGTCGTCGCCTGGATCATCGGCTTCGCGATCGAGAAGACGATGGGCTTCCGCATCAAGAACGAGGACGAGCTCGCCGGCGTGGACTCCACGGTTCACGGCGAGGAGGGTTACTCGCTCGCCGAGCAGTCCTGACACATCGATTCCAGCGGGAGAGGGCGTCGCGGGTCACCGCGGCGCCCTCTCCTTTCGGTGCCTGCGGCATCCGTCGGGCTGGATAGGCTGGCCCGATGGGTCTGCTCTCCCGCCTCGGCCGCGGTGTCCTGCGCCTGGTGCGCCCCGCGCCGTCGTCGCAGACGTACGAGGTGGATCCCCGTTCCATCGACCGGCTGAGGCTTACGTACGCACCGCGTCCCGATGGGATTCCGGATGCGGGGGAGATCGTCTGGACGTGGGTGCCCTACGCCGAACGCGACGGGCGCGGCAAGGACCGCCCCGTGCTCGTCGTGGCGCGTCAGAGCCGCGACCGCGTGTACGCGGTCAAACTGACCAGTCGCGCACACGCCGGCTCGGATGCCTATGTGGCACTGGGTGCGGGCGGATGGGACCCGCAGCGTCGCCCCTCGTGGGCGGACATCGATCAGCTGTACAGCGTGTCGCATGCCGGTCTGCGTCGCGAGGGAGCGACGCTCGACGCGGCACGCTTCGCTCGTGTCGCCGACGCGTTGCGCGCCCGGTTCGGCTGGCGTTGAGTTTCAGTCGTCGCTGATCGATAGGCCCACGTGCGCCGCGAGAAGCGGTGCCAGCTGCAGGGCCTGATCGTGCGTGATCGTGGCGCCGGACAGTTGGCCGACGCCCGCGACGGATGAGAGCGCTGCGCCTCTGAGATCGACATCCGCCAAGACCGCCCGAGGCAGCTCGAGCGAGGCGATTCGCGTGTCGGTGAACCGCACCCGCCGGCAGCGTGCGTCGGCCAGATCGAGTTCGTCGATGGCGCAGTCGGTGAACTGGACGTCGAGCAGCTCAGAGCCGCGCAGGTTCACGAAGCCGAGGCGGCATCCCATGAAGTGGATGCTGCGCAGCGAGCTGTCGTATGCGGTGAGGGCGCCGATACGGCCGCTCAGATGCGCGTCGGACCAGTCTGTGCCCGCGGCATCCATCACGGGAACGTCCAGCGCTTCGAAGGCGACCTCGAGCAGGCCCGCGCCGCGCATGTGCAACTCGGGGACGGCGAAGCGGCCGAAGCGGACCCCGTCGAGCCTGGCGTCGGTGAGATCGGTGGGGGAATGCCTCTCGACGGTGACTCTCACGCCCGTCACCGCCGCCCCGGCGCGCAGCTGTCCAGGGCTGCCCTCCGCGAGGTCGTCGAGGTGCAGGGTGTTCAGCTGCGGGGGCGCCGGCGGAAAGGCCATGCATTCATCCTGGCGTGTGCCGTTCGGATGCGCGAAGAGGGATGTCGATCCGTGAGTGCTCGCCGATATCCTCGCGTCATGAGTGAGAGCAGGCCGCGAACACGGAGGTCGCTTGTTCGCGGCCTGCTCTGGGGAGCGCTGGCGGTCATCACCGCGGGGATCCTCTTGTTCATCACGACGTCCAGTCAGGGAGCGTGCTATGACTCGGGCACCGACGCCGACGCGAGCTACTGCACCAGCGGACCTGTCGTGGGCGCGACCGGGGTGTGGATCCTCTGGACTCTTTGGGCGCTCCTCGCCGCCTATACCGGCTCCCGGGTACTTCGGCGAGGATCTCCGTGACAAAGACGCGGGGTGGGGCGGAAACACGAAACCCCCGGCTGTACCGGGGGTTTTGATGGTGGGCGATACCAGACTCGAACTGATGACCTCTTCCGTGTGAAGGAAGCGCGCTACCAACTGCGCCAATCGCCCGTGACCCGTGGGGCCGAGAATCGAGCATACCGGATGCGGACACGCTTCGTTGACCACACGGCGAGACACGCGCGGGCCCGTCTCGGTTTTGCGAAGCGTCGGAGTTGGGATAGTGTTTTCCAAGTGCCCGAGAGATCGGGAACGAAATGCGGATGTAGCGCAGTTGGTAGCGCATCACCTTGCCAAGGTGAGGGTCGCGAGTTCGAGTCTCGTCATCCGCTCGAGTGCGGGGATCTCCCTCCGGGGAGATCACGTCACGTGGGTCGAACCACACACGGTGGCGTGGCCGAGCGGCTAGGCACCGGCCTGCAAAGCCGTTTACACGGGTTCGAATCCCGTCGCCACCTCGCCTACAACTGAACAGCCTGTATAGGCGCGATTGGCGCAGCGGTAGCGCGCTTCCCTGACACGGAAGAGGTCACTGGTTCGATCCCAGTATCGCGCACCGAAGAACCCCCGGTCATCCGGGGGTTTTCTCGTTTTCGGGCTGGATTCTGCGCAGAAGCCCGGTTACTCGGATCCTTACGGCGCGTGGGGTGCCTTCGCGATCCAGGCCATCACAGGCTTCGCGCAGATCATGCTGCTCTGACCCGCCCCATGCGGTTCGGATGCGGTGAGCCCGCCCGGCGCGGCAGAGCGCCGGACGCCGGACGGGCGCGGTGCGTCAGGCGAGTTCGGCGAGAGCGGTCTTGATCAGCTCTGCGACGGCGCCGGGGTTGGAGACCATCACCGAGTGTGAAGCACCATCGATCACACGGGTGCCGCGTGAGCCCGCACGCTCCGCCATGAACGCGAGCCCTGCCTCGGGGATGTTCTTGTCGCCCGTGCCGTACACGAACCACGACGGCAGCGTCTTCCAGGCCGGGGTCTCGGCGGGCAGGCCTTCGCCGAGCGCGTAGTCGCGAATAGGACGCTGCGTGAGGGCGGACAGCTTGGCGACCTCGAGCGGCACATCGGCGGCGAACTGGTCGGGGAACAGTGCACGGTCGACGACGAGGTCATTGGTGCCGTCGCCGAGCGGATACGGGCGCACGCGCTCACCCAGGGTGCTGCCCGGGAACTGACCGGTGAGGTCGAGAGCGTTCTCGCCGTGGTCGGGTGCGAAGGCCGCGACGTACACGAGTCCCTTGACCTTGCCGTTTCCCGCGCCGGCCTCGGTGATGACCGCACCGCCGTAGGAGTGGCCGACGAGCAGTACGTCGCCGGGCAGCGAGTCCACGAGCCGACGCACGTTCTCGGCATCCGTGGTGACGCTGCGCAGCGCGTTCGGCGTCGCGATCGCGTCGATGCCCGCATCCTGCAGCAGGGTGAGGACGCCGTTCCAGCTCGATGACTCGGCGAAGGCGCCGTGGACGAGGACGACGGTGATATCGGACATGGGTGGGTTCTCCTCAGGTTCCTGTGCTCGCTCGCGAGGCGCCCGACGGCGCGGCGGTACGGCCCGAAGCTACAAGCGGTGGTGGCCGCCCGCATCCGCTCTGAGTCGGAATCCGCCCCGCTCCCTGACGAGCCGCGTCCCAGCCTCGACGCGAGTCGAAGCGACTTCCGTCACCGCGCGGTGCCGCCTCGGGGCGCGACTCGGCGAGACTCGCCGGCATCCACTTCACGGGACGAAGGAGCACCACCATGGACACGCCGGAGCGCACAGCGCCGCACCACGAGGCAGCGACGTTCGGAAATCCCGACCTTCCGCCGGAGGGCGAGATCAACACGGTCGACCGGCCGCAAAGCACCGTCATGACGGGCCCGCAGAACCCGGTCATCGCGTCGCAGTTCCCGAACCAGATCGACGCCCCGGCCACCGACATCTCCACGCAGCCGTTCTTCTGGTCCTCGTTCAACATCTCCCCGCGTCGCGTCCAGCGCGGGGGATGGGCGCGCGAGCTCACCAGCAGCGACTTCCATATCTCGGACGAGATCGCCGGCGTCAACATGTACCTCGAGCCGGGTGGGATCCGCGAGCTGCACTGGCATCAGACCGCGGAATGGGCCGTCATGACGCGCGGAAGGGCCCGCGTGACGACGCTCAGCCGCGCAGGCCTGCCGGCGGTCGAGGACGTGGAGGAGGGGGACCTGTGGTTCTTTCCCGCGGGGACCCCGCACTCGTTACAGGGGCTCGGGCCGGACGGTGCGGAGTTCGTGCTCGCTTTCGACGATGGACAGCAGTCGGAGTCGAACACGCTGCTGCTGACGGATTGGTTCGCACACACGCCGCCGGAGGTGCTGGCGAAGAATTTCGGGGTTGCGCAGGAGGTCTTCTCCGACATCCCGCTGCACAACCTCTGGATCTTCCCCGGGGACGAGCCGCCGGCACTTGAGGTCGATCAGGCCGCCGCCGGCGTCGAGTGGGGGATGGAGCCGGTCATCTTCCGGCTGTCCCGCTCTCAGCCCCGATATCAGAACTCAGGCGGCAGCGTTCAGGTCGCCGACTCGACCAACTACGCGTACTCGAACACCGTCGCTGCGGCGCTCGTAACGGTCGAACCGGGCTCGATGCGTGAGCTGCACTGGCACCCCAACGCGGACGAGTGGCAGTACTACCTGCGCGGCTCCGCCCGCATGACCGTGTTCAACACCGGCCCGCACGCCAACACCACGGACTTCCGTCCGGGGGATGTCGGCGTGGTGAAGAAGAACTACGGCCACTACATCGAGAACACGGGCG
Source organism: Microbacterium sp. Clip185 (assembly GCF_028743715.1). Taxonomy (NCBI): domain Bacteria; kingdom Bacillati; phylum Actinomycetota; class Actinomycetes; order Micrococcales; family Microbacteriaceae; genus Microbacterium; species Microbacterium sp. Clip185. The sequence goes on from NZ_CP117996.1 coordinate 1,528,828, forward strand.
ACGACGTCCTGCAGTTCCTCGAGGTGTTCCGCACCGACAAGTACGAGGAGATCAGCCTCGCCAACTGGCTGGCCCATGTGCCGCCTCAGCTCGTCGCCGCCCACCTCAACATCGATCCCGCCGTGCTCACCACCTTCCCCCGCACAGCTCAGGGCATCACGCCTCTGCGCGGCTGAACGGATGCGTGCGCCGGCGCCTCGTGGCGAGGCACTGGCGCACGCGTCCTCTCAACGTCCGGATTCGGGCGGCAGCGCCAGCCACGCGGCGCGGCGCTGCGCTTGGGCCACCGGATCAGGCACCGGCAGCGATGTCAGGAGACGTTCCGTATAGGCATCGTGAGGGTGCAGGAGCACCTGCGCGGTCGTTCCCTGCTCGCGCACCTCTCCCTGACGAAGCACGACGACCCGGTCGGCGACGGCGTCGATGACAGCCAGATCATGGCTGATGAACAGGGACGCGAAGCCGAGCTCCCGCTGGAGCGCCGCGAACAGCTCCAGCACCGTCGCCTGCACAGACACGTCGAGCGCGCTCGTCGGCTCGTCGGCGATCAGGAGCTTCGGGTCGAGCGCGAGGGCGCGCGCGAGCGAGGCGCGCTGACGCTGCCCGCCGGACAGCTCGTGCGGAAAACGGTCACCATATGCCGCGGGCAGACGCACCGCATCCAGCAGCTCGTCGACCCGCTTGCGCGCCTGAGCGGCGCTGCGCACCCGCTTGTGCACCACCAGGGGTTCGGCGATGCACTCCGCGATCGTCAGCAGGGGGTTGAAGCTGGTGGCCGGATCCTGGAAGACGAATCCCACCTGGGGTCGAAGGGCGGCGAGCGCTCGCGGCTTCACATCGCGCATCTGGGTTCCGAGCACCTCCAACGACCCGTCGACGACGGAGGTGAGACCGACGATCGCGCGACTGATGGTGGTCTTGCCGGAACCGGACTCCCCGACGAGTCCGAGGACCTCACCCGGGCCGATCCAGAAATCGACTCCGTGCACCGCCACGACCCCCGTGCGGCCGAAGCGGCCCGGGTAGGCGATGTGGAGATTCGAGGCGACCACGAGGCTGCCCGCGGGCGGCTCGGTGGGCGCGGGAGTCGCCGGATCCTGCGCGGCACTCTTGCCGGCGCCGACGTGAGGCACCGCGGCCAGCAGTTCCCTCGTGTAGGGCTGCTGCGGATCGGCGAAGAGCTCGCGCACCGGGGCCTGCTCGACGATCTCGCCGCGGTACATGACCACCACGCGATCGGCGAGGTCGGCGACCACGCCCATGTTGTGCGTGATGAGCACGATCGTCGCGCCGAACTCGTCGCGACATGCCCGCAGCAGTTCGAGGATCTCCGCCTGCACCGTGACATCCAGAGCTGTCGTCGGCTCGTCGGCGATGATGAGGCCCGCGTTCAGAACGAGGGCCATCGCGATCACGACGCGCTGCTTCTGCCCACCGGAGAACTGGTGCGGATAGTCGTCGACGCGCTTCTCCGGCTCGGGAACACCAACCTTGCGGAGGATCTCGACCGAGCGGCGCCGCGCCTCGGCGCGCGTGACTCGCTCGTGGGCGCGGATGCCCTCGGCGATCTGCCAGCCCACGGTGAACACCGGGTTCAACGCCGTCGACGGCTCCTGGAACACCATGGCGGCATCCCGACCACGCATTGCGCGCAGCTGGGCGGCGGTGGCGTGGACGATGTCGGTCTCGCCGCCGTCGCGCGCCTGGATCACGACAGCGCCGGAGGTCGTGGCCGTCTCCGGGAGCAGACCGAGCAGCGTGTTGGCCGTCACGGTCTTCCCCGAACCGGACTCTCCGACGATCGCGAGGACTTCGCCCGCGTGCGCCGCGAGTGAGATGCCGGCGACGGCGACGACGGGTTCGCCATCGGTCGCGAAGGTGACTTTCAGATCATCGATGCGCGCGATGTCGGTCATGCGGATGCCTCCTTCGTACGCGGGCGTGCGGCGCGGCGCCGGGTGCGAAGGCGCGGGTCGCTCAGATCGTTGAGGCTCTCACCGACGAGCGTGATGCCGAGCACGACGAGGACGATCGCGACGCCCGGGGGGATGGCGGTCCACCAGATGCCGCTCGTGACATCCGAGACGGCGCGGTTGAGGTCGTAGCCCCACTCCGCGGCGGCCGTCGCCTCGATGCCGAACCCGAGGAAGCCGAGGCCGGCGAGTGTCAGCAGCGCCTCCGAGGCGTTGAGGGTGACGACCACCGGGAGAGAGCGGGTGGAGTTGCGCAGGACGTGCCGCAGGAGGATGCGGGAGGTCGGCACGCCGATCACCTGCGCGGACTCCACGAACGGCTCCGCCTTGACCCGCACCACCTCGCTGCGGACGACCCGGAAGTACTGGGGGACGAACACGACGGTGATGGCGATCGCCGCGGCGAGGATGCCGCCCCTCAGCGTCGACTGCCCCTGGCTGATGACGATCGACATGACGATCGCCAGCAGCAGCGACGGGAAGGCGTAGATGGCGTCGGCGAGGACGACGAGCAGGCGGTCGAGCCAGCCCCCGAAGTACCCGCCGAGCAAGCCGACGAGCACGCCGAGGAAGATCGAGAACGCGATCGCGCACACGATGGCCAGCAGCGCCGTCTGCGCGCCCCAGATCGTCCGCGACAGGACGTCGAACCCGCTGACGGTCGTTCCGAGGAGATTGACTGCGTTCGGTGCCTGGAGGGTGCCGAAGTCCTGACCGTCCACGGAGCGCTGAGCGAAGCCGTAGGGAGCGATCCACGGGGCGAGGGCGGCGGTCAGGATGAACAGGGCCGTGATGACGAGACCGGTCACGAGCATGCCGCGCTGCAGCCCCACGCTCCGGCGGAGTTGTGAGAGGACAGGCAATCGGTCGAGCAGAGGACGACGGCGGTCGGTGACGGCGGCCGGGGAGGAGACCGTGGACATCAGTACCTCACTCGGGGGTCGATGAGGGCGGCGACGACGTCGACGATGAAGTTCGTGACCGCCACGACCACGGCGATCATGACGACGATGCCCTGGACGGCCACGAAATCCCGAGCCTTCAGGTACTCCGAGAGCATGAAGCCGATGCCCTTCCACTCGAACGTCGTCTCGGTGAGCACGGCGCCCGACAGGAGGACGGCGATCTGCAGGCCGATGACGGTGACGATCGGGATGAGGGCCGGGCGATAAGCGTGCTTCGTGACGAGCCGGTACTCGCCGACGCCGCGGGCTCGTGCGCTCGTGACGTACTGCGAGCCGAGGGTGCCGATCACGTTGGTCCGCACGAGACGCAGGAAGATTCCGGCCGTGAGGATGCCGAGCGCGAGCGCCGGCAGCACGGCGTGCCACAGGACATCGCCCACCGCATCCGCTCTGCCGAGCCTGATCGCGTCGATGAGATAGATCCCGGTCTGACCGTCCAGGCTCTGCAGGGCGAGCTCGGTGCGCGTTCCGGCCCGTCCGGATGCGGGGAGCACACCGAGCCCGACGGAGAAGATGAGCTTGAGCACCATCCCGAGGAAGAAGATCGGTGTGGCGTAGCCGAGGATCGCGGCGATCCTCAGGGCCGCATCCTGCCAGCGGTCGCGGCGGTAGGCCGCGAGCAGACCGAGCGGAATGCCGAGCACGAAGGCGACGATCAGGGCATACAGGGCGAGTTCGAGGGTCGCGGAACCGTACTGCAGCAGGATCGTCACGACGGGGCGTCCGTCGGTGATCGTGTTGCCGAAGTCACCGCGGAAGACGCCGCCGATGTACTCGGCGTACTGGACGATCAACGGACGGTCGTAGCCGGCCTCGTGGATGCGCTCGGCGAGTTGATCCGTGGGGAGTTTGCCGCCGAGGGCCGCTGTGATGGGGTCTCCGGTGACCCGCATCAGGAGGAAGACGACGGTGACGAGGATGAAGACGGTGGGGATGATCAGGACGAGCCTGATCAGGATGTAGCGCCAGAGCCCGCCCCGCTGGGGAGCGACGGGCTTGACGACGGCGGCGGCGTCTACCGCTGTGACCATGCGGAAACCTTTGAACGGTGGGAGTCCTCCGCCCGCGTCCGGACGACGCCGCCGCGATGGGGCCGCGTCGTCCGGAGCGAGAGAGGACCGGTCGGGTCTTACTTGTGGAGCGGGGCGTAGCGGAACTTGAACGAACCGTCGAGCACGGCGCCGTCCACGTCCTTGCCGACGACCGCGACCTGCGTACCCTGCAGCAGCGGCAGGGTCGACAGGTCCTTCGCGACGAGCTCCTGGATCTGCTCGATGTCCGACTGGCGCGCGGCCGCATCCGTCTCGGACGCCTGAGCCGTGATGAGCTCCTGCACCGCGCTGTTGTCGTAGTGGTTCACGAGGAAGTTGTCCGCGGTGAAGAACGGCGTGAGGTAGTTATCCGCATCCGAGTAGTCGGGGAACCACCCCAGCTGATACATCGGGTAGACGTCGGCGGTGCGGTCCTTGGAGTACTGCACCCACTCGGTCTGCGCGAGGTTGACGGTGAACAGGCCGCCTTCTTCCAGCTGCGACTTGACCGCGGCGTACTCGTCACCCGAGGAGGGGCCGTAGTGGTCGCCGTTGTACTGGAGGTTCAGCGTGACCGGGGTCGAGACACCCGCGGCTTCGAGGGTCGCCTTCGCCTTGTCGAGGTCCGGCGCCCCCGCGCCGTCGCCGTAGAGCTCCTTGAGGGGCTCGGTGGCACCGGTCAGGCCCTGAGGAACGTAGGAGTACAGCGGGGTGTAGGTGCCTTTGTAGACGTCCTCGCTCAGCGCCTGGCGGTCGACGAGATCGGCCATCGCCTGCCGCACCGCGAGTGACTTGGCCGGGTCGGCCTCGGATGTCGCGGCACCGAAGGGCATCGTGTCGAAGTTGAACACGATGTAGCGGATCTCGCCTCCGGGACCGTCCACGACCTTGACCGCGTCGTTCTTCGACAGGTCGTCCACGTCGGTGGCGGAGAGGCTGCGGAAGGCGACGTCGATGTTGCCGCCGGCGACGTCGAGCTTCAGGTTGGAGGAGTCGGCGTAGTACTTGACCGTGACGCTGCTGTTCTCCGCGGCGCCCAGAGCGCCCTTGTAGTCGGGGTTCGGCTTGTAGGAGATGAGCTCGTTGATCTTGTACGAGTCGATGACGTACTGACCGCCGAAGGCGTTTCCGGCGACGATGTCGTCGTCGCTGGTGAGCGCATCGGGGGAGAAGACCTCCTCGTCCACGATGGGGCCGGCGGGGCTGGAGAGGATCTGCTCCCACGTCTGGTCGTTGCCGTTCTTCAGAGTGAAGACGACGGTGGTGTCATCGGGCGCCTCGACGGAGGCGAGGTTGCCGAGGAGCGAGGAGGGGCCGTTCGGATCGGCGATCTTCAGCTGCCGGTCGAAGCTGAACTTCACATCCGACGACGTCAGCTTGTGACCGTTCGCGAACGTGAGGCCGTCCTTGAGCTTGACGGTGAACTCTGTCGGCGAGGTGAACTCGCCCGACTCGGCGATGTCCGGGGTGACATCGGCGGTGCCGTACTGACTGTTGAAGAGGAACGGATACACCTGGTTCATGACCGCGAACGAGCCGTTGTCGTACGAGCCGGCCGGGTCGATGAAGGTGATCTTGTCGGTGGTGCCGACGATGAGGTCGCCACCCGCGCCGCTTCCTGTCGACTCGCCGCCCCCGCCGCCGGAGCATGCGGCCAGCAGCACTGCCGTGCCGGCCAGAGCGGCGACTGCGAGGCCGACACGGCCGCGCCTGATGTGAACAAGAGACATAGTGGTATCCCTGCTGTGAATGGTCGCCGGGCGCACTTCGCCCAGCGCATGCAGGTCATTCTCACCTGATGGTGGGGAAACACCCAGCAACATGGCGATCTTTTAACGCACACGAAACGCCTTCCGCGATGCTCCCTCGGTCAGCAGATCGCTCAGGTCGTTGCCTGAAGATCATCGGTTGTGCCTGCGCCTAGACCACCGCTGAAGTCGTCGCAACCGCCCCCGGACGTGGCGTCTCCGAGCGCATGGTGGATGCATGAGACGCATCACGTACGCGGGCGAGAACGTTCTGACCACCGACGATGTGGCGCGCATCCTGGTGGAGCTGACGGCGGAGCTCGCCAAGCGCGGCGAAGCGGCCGCGGTGCGGATCCCCATCGATCCTGAGGGATCCGCCGAACTCGTGGTCGGTCTCGGCAACGACGTGCTCTCGGTGCCCATCGCATGGGAGGGCGATGATCCGGACTTCGACAGCTCGGAGCTCGAAGCGCACCTCGAGAGGGTGCGCCCGACGCCCGAGCGGCATCTCCGAGCAGTCGAGGGCTACAGCGACCCGGACGACGGATACGACCCCGACTACGACATCACCGAGGCCTGAGAGATCACCGCGACCACAGCAACGGCAGTGTGGCAAGCCCGACGACGAGGGGAGCGGCGAGCGCGCCCCAGAGGATGAAGCGCCCCCACGACACCTCGATGCCCTCCGACTGCAGTCGCTCGTGCCACAGCAGAGTCGCCAGCGATGCCCACGGCGTGACGAGCGGACCGGCATTGACGCCGATGAGCAGGGCGGCGAGATGAACGGGGGATGCGGCGACCGCCGGCTCGAGGGCCAGATACGCGGGCAGGTTGTTGATGACGTTCGCGCCGACCGTGCCTGCGCCGGCGACCGCGAAGGCGGCCCACGGCTCGTCCGAGGCATTCAGGACGGCCGACACCGGGTCCAGCAGACCGGCAGCATCCGCCGCGGAGGCGACCAGGAGCAGGCCGCTTGCGAACACGAGCAACTGCCAGGGGATGAGCCGCAGCGACAGCAGTCGCGGCGAGCGCCATGCGACGAATGCGACGAGCACGAGCGCCGCGGCCGTCGCGGGGATCCACGGCTCGAGGCCGGAGACCAGGAGCGGCAGCATGACCGCGACGATCACTCCGGCCGCGACCAGCAGCGCCCTGTCGGCGACCCGCGGCGATCCGGCGGGCGAGAAGCGTCCCCGCAGCCGACGACGGTCGCGCAGCCACAGCAGGACCACGGTGACGATCACGGCGATCAGCGCGGAAGGCCCGAGAAGCCCGATGAATGCTCCTGTGCCTCCCTCGAGATTGTGGGCGGCGAGCAGGTTGGTGAGGTTGGACACGGGAAGGAACAACGACGCCGTGTTGGCGAGCCAGACCGTGGCGAACGCGAACGGCAGCGGCGGAAGCCCGTTCGCCCTCGCGACGGCGACGACGACGGGGGTCAGCAGCACCGCGGTCGTGTCGAGGGAGAGGAAGGCGGTGGATACGAGTGCGAGCGCCACGACGAGCAGCCAGAGCACGATCGTGCGGCCTCGCGAGAGACGGGCCAGGAAGGCGCCCAGCACATCGAACAGGCCGACGCGGGTTGCGAGCTCGGCGACGACGGTGATCGCGGTGACGAAGCCGAGCACCGGCAGGATGCGCTCGGTCACCGCGACCGCCGCATCCGGGGGCAGGACGCCGAAAAGGACCGCGGCGATGCCGACCAGCAGCAGCGCGCCGCCGATGAGGGCCAGCTTCACGACACCATCTTGCCGCCTCGCAAGCTCGATAGGATCGATTGAGACCCACTTCAGGAGCGTCCTTTTGACTGATCTGACCCCGGCAGCCGTCGCCTACCCCGCAGACGGATTCGCCCTCTTCCCCGACCGCTCCGTCATCGCGTTGCGCGTGAACGGCGAACTGAAGGACCTCGCGACGACCGTCGACGACTCCGATGTCGTCGAGCCGATCACGATCTCGTCCGAGGACGGCCTCGCCATCCTCCGGCACTCGACGGCGCACGTGCTGGCACAGGCGGTGCAGCGGATCAAGCCGCAGACGAACCTGGGCATCGGGCCGCCGGTCACGGACGGCTTCTACTACGACTTCGGCACCGACACCCCGTTCACCCCGGAGGACGTCAGGGCCATCAAGAAGGAGATGGAGCGGATCGTCCGCGAGAACCAGCGCTTCGCGCGTCGGGTCGTGACCGACGACGAGGCGCGCGCGGAGCTCGCCGATGAGCCCTTCAAGCTCGAGCTGATCGGGCTGAAGGGCGGCAAGAAGGAGGCGGCCGAGGGGGCGTCAGTCGAGGTCGGTGCGGGCGAGCTCACGATCTACGACAACGTGAACCGAGACGGCGAGACCGTCTGGAAGGACCTCTGCCGCGGACCCCACGTGCCGAGCACCCGCGTCATCGGCAACGGGTGGGACCTGCAGCGCATCGCGGGTGCCTACTGGCGCGGCAGCGAGAAGAATCCGCAGCTGCAGCGCATCTACGGCACCGCGTGGGCCACGAAGGACGATCTGCGCGCGTATCAGCACCGGCTGGAGGAGGCCGCGAAGCGCGACCACCGCAAGCTCGGCAAGGAACTGGACCTGTTCTCGTTCCCCGACGAGATCGGCTCCGGGCTCAGCGTGTGGCACCCCAAAGGCGGGATCGTCCGCGGCGAGATGGAGCAGCACGCCCGGCGTCGGCACGTGGAGGGCGGTTACACCTACGTCTACACGCCGCACATCTCGAAGGAAGACCTCTTCATCACCTCGAACCACTTGGTGACCTACCGGGAGGGAATGTTCCCCCCGATTACCATGGACGAGGAGCGCGACGCAGAAGGCAACATCACCAAGGTCGGTCAGGAGTACTACCTGAAGCCGATGAACTGCCCGATGCACATCCTGATCTACAAGGAGCGCGGTCGCAGCTACCGCGACTTGCCGATGCGTCTCGCGGAGAACGGTACGGTCTACCGCAACGAGCTTTCGGGAGCGTTGCACGGCCTCACGCGCGTGCGCGGGTTCACCCAGGACGACTCCCACCTGTTCGTGACCCCGGAGCAGCTGGAGTCGGAGGCGACCCGGGTGCTGGAGTTCGTCATCTCGATGCTGCGCGACTTCGGCCTCGAGGACTTCGAGCTCGAGCTGTCGATGCGCGACGACGAGAAGTCGAAGTGGATCGGTTCGGACGAGTTCTGGGAGTACTCCACGAATGCGTTGCGCAACGTCGCCATGGCGAGCGGCCTGAAGCTCACCGAGGTGCCGGGCGAGGCCGCGTTCTACGGGCCGAAGATCGACCTCAAGACGCGCGACGCGATCGGCCGGACGTGGCAGTTGTCGACCGTGCAGGTCGACCCGAACCTCCCCGAGCGCTTCGGCCTGGAGTACACCGGTCCCGACGGTGAGAAGCACCGCCCGATCATGATCCACCGAGCGCTCTTCGGTTCGATCGAGCGCTTCTTCGCCATCCTGCTCGAGCACTACGCGGGTGCGTTCCCGGTGTGGCTCTCGCCCGTGCAGGTGGTGGGCATCCCGGTCGCCGAGCAGTTCGCGGACTACCTGGACGGCATCGTCGACCGGCTCAAGGTGTCGGGCGTCCGGGCGGAGGTCGATCACTCCGACGACCGGATGCAGAAGAAGATCCGCACGCACACCACGCAGAAGGTTCCGATCCAGCTGATCGCGGGGGAGCAGGACCGTAGCGCCGGCACCGTGTCCTTCCGCTTCCGTGACGGAACGCAGACCAACGGGATCCCCGTCGACGACGCGATCGCGATGATCCAGCGGGCGATCGCCGAGAAGAGCCTCGTCAACACCGCGGCGGACCTCGCGTGACGACCGAGCCGGAGCAGACGGATGCGGCGCTGATCGCCGCATCCGATCTGCCCGGCGTGCCGGATGAGTTCCAGCGGCTGTGGACTCCGCACCGGATGGCGTACATCCAGGCGGGGCCGGAGCCGCACTCCGAGCAGTGCCCGTTCTGTGCCGCGCCCCACAAGAGCGATGAGGACGGACTCATCGTGCATCGCGGAGCCCGCGCGTACGTCCTGTTGAATCTGTTCCCGTACAACTCGGGTCATCTGCTGGTGTGCCCGTATCGTCACATCCCCACCTACGATCAGGCGGATGCGGACGAGGTCGCCGAGATCGGTGCGCTCACCCAGACCGCGATGCGCGTGCTGCGCGAGACGTCCCGGTGCGACGGGTTCAACATCGGCATGAATCAGGGCGCCGTCGCCGGTGCGGGGGTGGCGGGTCATCTCCACCAGCACGTCGTTCCGCGGTGGGCCACCGACGCCAACTTCTTCCCGATCATCGCGCGCACCAAGGCGTTGCCGCAGTTGCTCGGCGACGTGCGTCGTTCGCTCGCGGACGCATGGCCGCTCTGAACGTTCTCCACAAGCCCCCGGCGTGAGCCGTGACCTGTCGATAACGTGGCGGGCATCGTTCCACGAGCCCGGGGGTCTCTCATGCGCACACGTTCCGTCCGTCTCATCGCACCCGTGTTGCTGTTCGCACTGATACCGCTGGCGGGGTGCCAGTTCACTCCGCTGCCCTCATCCAGCGAGCCGGGGGAGGCGCTGGCGCCTTCGGAGGACCCGACGCCGAGCGCGGGCGATTCGGGTGACGACGATCTGATCGACGGTGACGTCTTTGCCGAACGCGATGCGTTCTTCGAGGCGCAGCAGCAGGTTCCCGGCGACCCGATGCTCACGCCCAAAACGCCCGAGCAGCAGGAGTTCATCGCGCAGCAGCGCGCCTACACCGAGTCCCAGGGCGGCACCTGGTCACCCGAGCTCGAGAGCATCACCCTCGCTCTCGCGCTCGACGCGTGCGAGACCTCGATCCTCAACGGTCACCAGGTCGACGACATGTTGTACGCGACACACGTGGCCACGTCGCCGCTGATCTCCGCACTCACGAACGGCGATCCGACGACCGAGCGCAACGTCACCAGCATCATGGTCTTCGGAACAGGGTTCCTCTGTCCGGCAGACGCTCCGCAGTGGGAGAGCGCCTTCCGCGCCGCCACGGGCGGCTGAGGCGAGTCAGCGCACCTGGCGCACGGCGAACTGCATGCGCGGGTTCGCGTAGGCCTCCTGCGACTCCACGAGCTGGAGCTCGCGCTCGCCCGAGCGGTGCGTCGCCTCGAGCAGATCGAACACACTGGATGCGGTGCGTGCCAGGGCATCGGCGGCGTTCCCGGTGCGCGTGTAGTGCGCCGTGAACAGCGCGGCGGTGACGTCGCCCGATCCGTTCGCCTTCATCGGCAGCAGGGGGGTGGTCACGATCCATGCGCCCAGGGGAGTCACGGCCATCATCTCGATCGTGCCTTCCTCGCGGTCCGGACGCTCGACGCTCGTGACGAGGATCGTGCCCGGCCCCATCGCGCGGGCTGCGTCCGCGGAGGCGAGGGTCTCCTCGATCGTGTGCGGATCGGTGCCGGTGAGAAAGCCCAGTTCGAACTGATTGGGCGTGATGATGTCCGCCACCGGCACGACCTTCTCGCGGAGCAGCTCGGGGATGGCGGGGGCGACGAAACAGCCGGACTTGGCGTTGCCCATGACGGGGTCGCACGCGTAGACGGCGTTCGGATTGGCTGCCTTCACGCGCGCCACCGTCTCCACGATGACATCGGCGATGCCCTCTGAGCCCTGGTACCCGGACAGGACGACGTCGATCTTGTCGAAGACCCCGCGCTCCTCGATTCCCGTGATGACCTCACGCACGTCATCCGGCGCGATGAGCGGACCTCGCCAGGCGCCGTAGCCGGTGTGGTTCGAGAAGTTCACGGTGTACACCGGCAGAACCTCGACGCCGATGCGCTGCAGGGGGAACACCGCGGCGGAATTGCCGACGTGTCCGTAGGCGACGGCGGACTGGATCGAAAGTACCTTCACAGCGGAGTCATCCCATCTTCGAGGTGGCGGCGACCGCATCCACGGCCGCGACGAGGTCGACGATGAGCCGGTCGGCGTCGTCGTCGGAGAGGTCATGCACGGTCAGTCGCAGGAAGTGCGTCGCTCGCGCGTCGGCGAGCACGAACTCGTCGCCGGTGCGCGCGAGCCAGCCGCGTCGCATGAGCTGTTCGGCGACGGCGCGGGCGGACACGCCGAGCGGGACCCACAGGTTGAGCCCGTCGCCCGACTCGATGTCCATCCCGTGCTCCCGCGCGCGCTCAGCGAAGGCGCGGTTGCGGTCTGTGTAGTGCCGCCCGGTCGCCCGGATGCCGTCCCGGACCGCGTCGTCTGCGAGCAGAGCCACGGCGAGCCGCTGCAGGAGATGACTGACCCAGGTGGTGCCGGGGCTGAGCCGGAGAGCGAGTCGGTCCGCCGTCTCGGGATCAGAGGCGGCGACGGCCAGGCACATGTCGGGCCCGAGGAACTTCGACACCGACCGCACGAGAGCCCAGCGCCGGTGAGCGCTCCCGATGATCGAGTGATAAGGCTGCGTGGACAGGAGCGAGAAATGGTCGTCCTCGATGATCAGGACGTACGGATGGTTCTCCAGCACCGCGCGCAGCTCGGCGGCGCGGCGCGCGCTCAGACTGGCTCCGGTCGGATTCTGGGCGCGTGGCGTGCAGACGATCGCGCGGACACCGGCCGCGAGTGCCGCGCGAAGCCCGTCCACCGTCATCCCCTCGGCGTCAACGGGAACCGGAACAGCACGATAGCCGCCGAGACGCACGGTGTGGATGCTGGCCAGGAAGCACGGGTCCTCGAGTGCGACGGCGTCGTCTCTGGTCAGCGCCTGTGCCAGCAGGCGCTCCACGGCGTCGACCGCGCCGCTGGTGATCGTCAAGCGCACTGTCGCGGGCGCAACGTCGGCGCTCACCCAATCGCGCGCCCATTTCTCGAGCGCAGGGTCGATCACCGGCTCGCCGTAGAGCACCGGTCGGCGGGCGATGCGCGTCAGCGCCGGCACCGCATCGGGGATGCGGTCGGGGTCGGGGTTCCCGGTGCCCACGTCGCGGAGTACGGTGCCGGCGGCGAAGCCCTCTTGTGCGACAGGCGCGGCCTCCGCCACGAGCGTGCCGCCGCGGCCGCGGGTGACGACGGTGCCCGCCTGGGTGAGCAGTCGATACGCCGCCGCGACGGTGTTGCGGTTGACATCGAGCGACTCGGCGAGCGCCCGCACAGGGGGAAGCGATTCTCCGGGGGCGAGCTCGCCGCGCTCGACGAGCGCGCGGACGCTGTCGGCGATCTCGGCGGCCGAGGAGCCGCGGATCGCGGAGCGCGTGTCGGACAGAGACATCTCGTCGAGTCTACGCCGTAGGACATGATACTTTCTGGCCTATGACAAAAAGCCGCGCATCGCGGCGGCGACGAAGGAGCCCTCGATGACCGATTCCCTCACCGGTTCCACCCGCGTCAAGCGCGGACTGGCTGAGATGCTGAAGGGCGGGGTGATCATGGACGTGGTCACCGCCGAGCAGGCCCGCATCGCGGAGGACGCCGGAGCGGTCGCCGTCATGGCGCTCGAGCGCGTGCCCGCCGACATCCGCGCGCAGGGCGGCGTGGCGCGGATGAGCGATCCGGACCTGATCGACGAGATCATCGCCGCGGTGTCCATCCCCGTCATGGCGAAGGCGCGGATCGGTCATGTGGTCGAGGCTCAGGTCCTGCAGGCGCTCGGTGTGGACTATGTCGACGAGTCGGAGGTGCTCTCGCCCGCGGACTACGTGAACCACATCGACAAGTGGGGATTCACCGTTCCCTTCGTGTGCGGCGCCACGAACCTCGGTGAAGCCCTGCGTCGGATCACCGAGGGCGCGGCGATGATCCGTTCCAAGGGAGAGGCCGGCACCGGCGACGTCTCTGAGGCCACGAAGCACATCCGCACGATCCGCGGCGAGATCGCGGCTCTCGGCGCGAAGAGCGCCGACGAGCTGTACGTCGCGGCCAAGGAGCTCCAGGCGCCTTACGAGCTCGTGGCCGAGGTGGCCCGCACGGGCGCGCTGCCGGTCGTGCTGTTCACGGCGGGCGGCGTCGCGACGCCTGCCGATGCCGCCTTCATGATGCAGCTGGGAGCCGACGGCGTCTTCGTGGGCTCCGGGATCTTCAAGTCCGGCAATCCCGCGCAGCGTGCTGCCGCCATCGTGAAGGCGACCACGTTCTTCGACGATCCCGCCGTCATCGCCGAGGCCTCGCGCGGGCTCGGCGAGGCGATGGTCGGTATCAACGTGGCCGACCTCCCCGCACCGCACCGCCTCGCCGACCGTGGGTGGTGACGCTCCCCGAATCGGGGTCCTCGCCCTCCAGGGCGACGTCCGCGAGCACGTCCGCATCCTCCGCCTGCTCGGCGCGGGGGTGCGGACGGTTCGCCGACCCGCCGAGCTCGCCGAGGTCGACGGTCTGGTGATTCCCGGCGGAGAGTCGAGCGTGATCGACAAGCTGAGCCGCGCGTTCGGGATGCGCGACCCGCTACGCCGGACGATCGCAGACGGGCTGCCGGTGTACGGGACGTGTGCAGGGCTCATCCTGCTCGCCGACGAAGTGCTCGACGGGCTGCCGGGGCAGGAGAGCTTCGGCGGGCTGGATGTGGCCGTGCGGCGCAATGCGTTCGGCTCGCAGCTCGATTCGTTCGAGAGCGACCTGCACGTCGAGGTGTTCGGTGAGCCGCCGGTGAAGGCCGTCTTCATCCGGGCCCCCGTGGTCGAACGGGTGGGCGCAGGCGTCGAGATCCTGGCCACCCTGGACGACGGCCGGGTGGTGGCCGTGGAGCAGGGCAACCTGCTGGGGACCTCGTTCCACCCCGAGGTCTCGGACGAGACGCGGTTCCACGAACGGCTCCTCGAGCGGGTCCGTGCGCGGCTGAACTAAGATCGACGCTGGACTTTCCAGCCGCTGAACACGGGAGACTCATGTCCGGTCACTCCAAATGGGCCACCACGAAGCACAAGAAGGCCGTCGTCGACGCCCGTCGTGCGAAGTCGTGGGCGAAGCTCATCAAGAACATCGAGGTCGCCGCGAAGCTGGGCGGTGCCGATCTGGCGGGCAACCCGACGCTCTTCGATGCGGTCCTCAAGGCGAAGAAGACCTCGGTTCCCAAGGACAACATCGATCGCGCCATCAAGCGCGGCGCCGGCATCGGCGGCGAGTCGGTCGAGTACTCCTCGATCATGTACGAGGGCTACGGCCCCAGCGGCGTCGCCCTCATGATCGAGTGTCTGACCGACAACAAGAACCGCGCCGCCGCCGAGGTGCGCACGGCTCTGTCCCGCAACGGCGGAACGCTCGCCGATCCCGGGTCCGTCGCGTACAACTTCACCCGCAAGGGCGTCATCGTCGTCTCCGACGAGGGCACGAGCGAGGACGACGTCATGATGGCCGCCCTCGAGGCGGGCGCTGAGGAGATCGAGCCGCACGCGCAGGGCTTCGAAGTCATCACCGAGGCCTCCGATCTCGTGTCGGTTCGCACCGCGCTCACGGATGCGGGAATCGAGTACGAGTCGGCCGACGTCGAGTTCGTCCCGAACCTCAAGGTCGAGGTCGACGCCGAGACCGCGCGGAAGGTGTTCCGTCTCATCGACGCACTTGAGGACAGCGACGACGTGCAGAACGTCTTCAGCAACTTCGATCTCACCCCCGAGGTGCAGGCGGAGCTCGAAGCCGACGAGTGAGCGTGCGGTGTTGCGGGCGCGTCGAGGCTCCGGCTCGCCCGGAGGCACGTAGCGTGGCGGGGTGGGTTCTTCTCTGCGTGTGCTCGGCGTCGACCCGGGCTTGACGCGCTGCGGCGTGGGCGTCGTGGACGTCGCGGCCGACCGCCGCGCGAGCCTCGTGCACGTCGGGGTCATCCGATCGTCGCCCGAGCTTCCGACCGCTGAGCGGCTGCACCTCATCGCGCAGGGGCTTCGCGAGGCGGTGCAGGAGCATCGCCCCGATGTCGTCGCCGTCGAGCGTGTGTTCGCGCAGCAGAACCGCAGCACCGTGATGGGCACGGCGCAAGCCAGCGGCATCGCGTTGCTCATCGCCGCCGAGCATGGTCTGCGCACCGCGACGCACACGCCCAGCGAGGTGAAGGCTGCGATCACCGGCTACGGTTCCGCCGAGAAGCTGCAGGTCCAGACCATGGTGGCGCGGGTCCTCAGACTCGACGCGCTCCCTCAGCCCGCCGATGCGGCGGATGCGCTCGCGCTCGCGCTGTGTCACGCGTGGCGCGGTGGAAGCGCCGGGCCGGCAGCGGTGGCGGATGCGGCCCTCACACCGGCGCAGCGGGCGTGGCGAGCTGCGGAGAAGGCGCGCCGCTGAGCGTGTCGAATCGAACAAAGGTGCGAAGCGGGATAGGCTCGCAGCCATGATCGCCTCGCTCCGCGGCACCGTCGCGCACGCATCCTCCGACGGCCTCGTCCTGGAAGTCGCCGGCGTCGGGTACAGCGTGGCCGTCACGCCGGATGTCGCGCGTGCGATGCACCTGGGTGATGAGGTTCTGCTCCACACGCACATGATCGTCCGCGAGGACGCCCTGTCGCTCGTGGGCTTTCGCACCAGGGAAGAGCTGGCGGTGTTCGCGGCGTTGATCGCGGTGTCCGGGGTGGGGCCCAAGTCCGCGCTCGGCGTGCTGGCGGAGCTCAGCATCGACCAGATCGCGCAGGCGGTGGCCGACGAGGCCGACGGCCCCTTCCGCAAGGTCTCGGGGATCGGTCCCAAGACGGCGAAGCTCATCGTGGTGCAGCTCGCCGGCAAACTGGCGCCTCCCACCGCATCCACCACGGGCGCCACGGCGGCGTCCACCGATCTCGTGGCTCAGCTGGCGCAGGCGCTCGTGGGGCTGGGATGGTCCGAGCGTGTCGCCGCAGAGACGGCCGCGGTCGTGATCGCCGATGCACCCGACGAGCGCACGGTCGCCGCCCTGCTGCGGCGCGCCCTGGCGGCGCTGGGCCCGGCCCGCGGGGAGGTGCTGCGTGGATGAGCTGAGGGATGCGGGCACGCCCGCAGACGAGAGCGAACTCGCGATCGAGGGTGCGCTGCGTCCGGAGTCGCTCGCCGACTTCGTCGGTCAGCAGAAGGTGCGCGGTCAGCTGCAGCTCCTGCTCGACGCCGCGCGGATCCAGCAGCGCCCGCCCGACCACATCCTGCTCTCCGGCCCTCCGGGGCTCGGCAAGACGACGCTCGCGATGATCGTCGCGCACGAGAGCGGGCGCGCGCTGCGCATGTCGAGCGGGCCCGCGATCCAGCATGCCGGCGATCTGGCCGCGCTCCTGTCTTCCCTGACGCCTGGCGAGGTGCTCTTCGTCGACGAGATCCACCGCATGGCGCGATCTGCCGAGGAGATGCTCTACCTCGCGATGGAGGACTTCCGCATCGACATCATGGTCGGCAAGGGCGCCGGCGCTACGAGCATTCCCTTGGATCTCGCGCCCTTCACGCTCGTGGGCGCCACGACCCGGTCGGGCCTGCTGCCCAATCCGCTGCGCGACCGGTTCGGCTTCACCGCGCACCTCGAGTACTACGAGCCCGAAGAGCTCGAGCGTGTCATCGCGCGCTCGGCGACGATGCTCGGCGTGGAGTTGCCGGCCGCCGCACGCTCGGAGATCGCGCGGCGCTCGCGCGGAACGCCGCGCATCGCGAACCGGCTGCTGCGACGAGTACGCGACTATCTCATCGTCTACGCCGACGGCGGGTCGGGCAGTCTCGCCAGTGTCGACGCGGCACTCGAGTTGTACGACGTCGACCCGATCGGCCTGGACCGGCTCGATCGGGCCGTGCTGGACGCGCTCATCCGCCGCTTCCGCGGCGGCCCCGTCGGGCTCAGCACCCTTGCCGTCGCTGTGGGCGAAGAGGCGGACACGATCGAATCGGTCGTCGAGCCCTACCTGGTCCGGATCGGTTTCATGGGGCGCACGCCACGGGGTCGCGTAGCGACCCCGGAGGCCTACGGCCACCTGGGCGTGGCGCATCCGACCGGAGCGCTGCGGCTCGATGACCTATAATCGCTGAAGGCTTTCGCCGCAACTGACTCGACCAGCGCTGGACCCGGTTCGCGCTGCCCCGGAAAGGGCCCCTCCGCTTCATGGATTTCGCGACCTTCTTCTCCCAGTACGGCCTGATCGTCCTCCTGGTGATCCTCCTGATCTTCATGTTCTGGAGCTCGCGTCGCCGCATGCAGAAGGCCAAGGCCGAGCAGGAGCAGAAGGCCCGTCAGACCGTTCCCGGCGCCGAGGTGCTGTTGCAGGGCGGTCTCTACGGCACGATCGTCGCGTTCGACCCCGACAACCTCGACCAGCCGGCGGTCATCGAGATCGCCCCGGGCGTCGAGATCAAGGTGCACAGCCAGGCCATCCTGCGCGTCGTCGATCCCGCCGAGGGCGTCGTGACCGAGGACGAGTTCATCGAGGCCGAGGCGAGCGAGGCGGAGTACATCGCCGGCGTCGCCGACGGTGACATCACCTCGATCAGCGACGACCGAAAGTACTCGTCGCACAGCGACGAGGTCGAGAACGACAAGAAGGACAAGCCCGAGGCCTGACGCCTCCGTTCCTTCCTGCACGAGAAAGCTGATCGTCCGTGGCGACATCCACTCCCGTCCGTCACGCCTGGCGCGCCCTCATCGGGCTCCTCGCGGTGACCGCTGTGTTGTTCGGCGTGAACGCCCTGGGCGTCTACGTCTTCAAGACCTCTGCAGGAGCTCCCGCGAGCTCCTGGTCTCCCGAGCTCGCCCTCGACCTACAGGGCGGCACGCAGATCATCCTCGCGGCGCAGACCGCCGACGGCGCCGCTCCCAGCGGCGACCAGATGACGCAGGCGGTCACGATCATCCGTCAGCGCGTCGACGCCTCCGGTGTCGGCGAGGCCGATGTCACGACCGAAGGCGGACGCAACGTCGTCGTGCAGATCCCGGGCGAAGCGGATGAAGAGACGCGCCAGCGCATCCAGGACTCGGCACAGCTGCAGCTGCGGCCCGTGCTCATCGAGTCGGGCGAGGTCAGCGGCAGCTTCATCGGCCAGGACGGCACCGCGACGCCGTATCCGACTCCCGACCCGTCGCTCGAGGCCACCCCGACGGCGTCGCCCACGAACGGCAGCGACGTCAGCTGGGTCACCCCGAAGCTGCAGGCGGAGTTCCAGGCGTACGACTGCGCCAACCCCACCAACGACCCTGCGAACGCCCCCGACGACCAGCCGCTGATCACGTGTTCGACGGACGGCACGGCCAAGTACATCCTCGGCCCGGTCGAGATCAAGGGCGACGACGTCGCCGACGCGAGCTCCGGCGTCGTGCAGACGAACGGCCAGTGGGCGGTGAACCTCGTGTTCAACGCCGAGGGCACCGAGAAGTTCACCGAGATCAGCCAGCGGCTGTACCCGCTGCAGCGCCCGCTGAACCAGTTCGCGTTCGTGCTCGACGGAACGGTGCTCTCTGCTCCCTCGATGAACGGCATCATCACCGACGGCAAGCCGCAGATCACCGGCTCCTTCTCGCAGGAGAGCGCGAAGACGCTGGCCGACCAGCTCAAATACGGTGCCCTGCCGTTGAGCTTCACCGTCCAGAGCTCCGACACGATCTCTGCGACCCTCGGTTCCCAGCAGCTCATGATCGGTCTGATCGCCGGCCTCATCGGTCTGGCGCTCGTCGCGGTCTACTCGCTGAGCGTCTACCGAGCGCTCGGCACGGTGATCATGGCGTCGCTCGTCGTAATGGGCGTGCTGACCTACATCACGCTCTGCATCCTCGCCTGGCGCATGGGCTACCGTCTGTCGCTGGCCGGCGTCGCGGGTGTCATCGTGTCGATCGGATTCACCGCCGACTCGTTCATCATCTACTTCGAACGCATCCGAGACGAGCTCCGCGACGGGAAGTCGATCACGGCCGCGGTCGAGGACGGGTGGAGCCGCGCCAAGCGCACGATCTACATCTCCAAGTCGATCAACGTGCTCGCCGCCGTCGTGCTGTACATCCTCGCCGACGCGACCGTGAAGGGCTTCGCGTTCACGCTGGGTCTGACGACCGTCATCGACGTGCTCATCTTCATCCTGTTCACGCACCCCGTGATGCAGCTCCTTGCCCGCACCCGGTTCTTCGGCTCCGGCCACCCGCTCTCGGGTCTCGACCCGACAGCGCTCGGCGCGGTCTACCGTGGTCGCGCGCAGTTCCGCGCTCCCGTGGCTCAGACCGGTCGCGTCGCCCGTTCTCGCGGCGAGGCGGAGCGGCGTCAGACCATCGCCGAGCGCAAGCGCGCTGCGCAGCTGGGTGATGCAGGCTCCACATCCGCGGACGAAACCGCGTCCCAGTCGAAGGGCGGTCGCAGCTGATGCGCTCGATGTCCCAGGTCGGCAACGACCTCTACACCGGCAAGACCTCCTTCCCGTTCGTCGGGCGTCGCCGGCTCTGGTTCCTGATCGGTGCCGTGCTCGTCATCGCTTCCGCGCTGGTGCCGCTGTTTCGTCCGATCGAGTTCTCGATCGAGTTCACGGGCGGATCCCAGTTCACGATCAACGAGCTGTCCAACCCCGACCAGGCGATCGCCACGAGCGCCGTGCAGTCCGTCGTTCCGAACGCCGAGACCCGTGTGACCACGGTCGGTTCGGACTCCGTCCGGGTGCAGACCGATCAGATGTCCAATGACGAGACGCAGCGCGTGTCCGAGGCGCTCGCGGAGGCGTACAACGTGCCCGCCGCCGATGTCACGTCGTCCTTCATCGGCCCCAGCTGGGGCGAGGGGGTGACCCGGCAGTCCCTGTGGGGCCTGGCGATCTTCCTCACGCTGACCTTCGTGATCCTGGCCCTCTACTTCCGCACGTGGAAGATGTCTGCGGCCGCCATCATCGGCGTCGTCGACGTGCTCATCGTCACGATCGGCATCTACGCGGTGTTCGGTTTCGCGATCTCGCCTGCGGCCGTCATCGGATTCCTCACGATCCTCGCCTATTCGCTCTACGACATCACGGTCGTGTTCGACAAGATCAGAGAGAACACGAGGGATGACGGGGAGATCTCTGCCCGGACGTTCGGCGAGTCCGTGAACCTCGCGGTGAACCAGACCCTCATCCGTTCCATCAACACGACCGTGGTCGCCATCCTGCCGACCGGTGCGATCCTGTTCATCGGTGCGTTCTGGCTCGGTGCGCAGACGCTGACGGACATCTCGCTGTCGATCTTCGTGGGAACCATCGTGGCCGCGTACTCGACGCTCTTCCTCGCGGCGCCCCTGTACAGCCTCTTCCGCGAGGGAGAAGCGAAGGTCAAGGCGAGCGATGCGCGCGTGCGATCGGCACGCGAGCGCGCAGTCGTCGAAGCCTGATCGGATCACACGCGCGTAAAATGATCCGACCGGGCGAAGGGTGGTGATCGAGGCATGGCCGAGACGCTTCCCGCGGGCGCCCAGAGTTCTTCTCTGCGCCGGCTGATCCCGCGCATCTTCTCGCGGGCTGCGCGCCGCGACGACGTCGACAAGCTGGTCCGCACGGTCCGCACCCACCATCCGAAAGGCGATCTCGCGATCGTCGAGCGGGCCTATGTCGTGGCAGCGCGGGCGCACGAGGGGCAGAAGCGGCAGAGCGGCGAGCCGTACATCACGCATCCGCTCGCCGTAGCTCAGATCCTGGCCGATCTCGGCCTCGGCCCCAAGGCCGTGGCCGCAGCTCTCCTGCACGACACAGTCGAGGACACGGGGTACCGACTCGACGAGCTGAGCGCGGAGTTCGGCGACGAAGTCGCGATGCTCGTCGACGGCGTCACGAAGCTCGACAAGGTCAAATACGGCGAGAGCGCGCAGGCCGAGACCGTCCGCAAGATGATCGTGGCGATGTCTCGCGACATCCGTGTCCTGGTCATCAAGCTCGCTGACCGCCTGCACAACGCCCGCACGTGGGGTTTCGTGCCGCCCGAGAAGGCGTCGAAGAAGGCGACCGAGACACTCGAGATCTACGCGCCTCTGGCGCACCGACTGGGCATCCAGGCGATCAAGTCCGAACTCGAAGACCTCTCGTTCGCCGTCCTCCATCCGAAGCTCTACGTCGAGATCGACAGTCTCGTCAAGCAGCGCACCCCTCAGCGCGAGCAGTACCTGCAGAACGTCATCAACGCCGTCGAAGAGGACCTGCGCGAGCTGCGTATCCGCGGGCGTGTGGCGGGACGACCCAAGCAGCTCTACTCGGTCTACCAGAAGATGGTCGTGCGGGGCCGTGAGTTCGACGACATCTACGACCTGATCGGCATCCGGGTCATCGTGGCGACCGTGCGCGATTGCTACGCCGTCCTGGGTGCCCTCCACGCGCGGTGGACACCGCTTCCCGGGCGGTTCAAGGACTACATCGCCACGCCGAAGTTCAACCTGTACCAATCGCTGCACACGACCGTCATCGGCCCCAACGGGCGAACGGTCGAGATCCAGATCCGCACGAACGAGATGCACCAGCAGGCCGAGTTCGGCGTTGCGGCGCACTGGAAGTACAAAGAGCGCATGTCGGGCGCCAAGAACGACGCGAAGGCCGTCGACGCCGACATGGCCTGGCTCGCCCACATCTCCGACTGGCAGGCGGAGACGGCTGACCCGGGGGAGTTCCTCGACTCGCTTCGGTTCGAGATCGGTGCGAAAGAGGTCTACGTCTTCACCCCCAAGGGCCGCGTCATCGGCCTGCCGGCGGGCGCCACACCGGTCGATTTCGCGTACGCGGTGCACACCGAGATCGGGCACCGCACGATGGGCTCGAAGGTCAACGGCCGGCTCGTGCCGCTCGAGTCCGAACTCCACTCCGGCGACGTCGTCGAGGTGTTCACCTCCAAGAACCCGGATGCGGGCCCCAGCCAGGACTGGCTCGGATTCGTCAAGAGCACGCGCGCGCGCAACAAGATCCGCGGGTGGTTCACCAAGGAGCGCCGCGAAGAGGCCATCGAGCAGGGTCGCGAGTCCATCGCGCGCGCCATGCGGCGCCAGAACCTGCCGCTGCAGCGTCTGATGAGCCAGGACTCCTTCACGCAGGTCGCGCAGCAGCTGCGCTACGAGGACGTGTCGGCTCTGTACGCGGCCGTCGGTGAGGGGCACGTCTCCACGCAGTCGGTGATCGAGAAGGTGACGGCGCTGGTCGCCGCCGACAACGACACCTCCACCGGCCCGATCGACATCCCGCACATCGGCCGTGGTCGTGCCCCTCGTGACGGCGATTCCGGCGTGCTCGTGCGTGGTGCTCCCGACATCCTCGTCAAACTGGCCAAGTGCTGCACGCCCGTCCCGGGTGACGAGATCGTCGGCTTCGTCACCCGAGGGAGCGGTGTCTCGGTGCACCGCGCCGACTGCACCAACGTCAAAGCGCTCGAGGCAGATCCCGAGCGCATGATCGAGGTCGAGTGGGCCCCGACCACGAAGAGCGTGTTCCTCGTGCAGATCCAGGTCGAGGCCCTCGACCGCTCGGGACTTCTCAGCGACGTGACGCGGGTGCTGAGTGAGCACCACGTCAACATCCTGTCCGCGACGGTGTCGACCTCGAACG
Organism: Microbacterium sp. Clip185; assembly: GCF_028743715.1. NCBI lineage: Bacteria > Bacillati > Actinomycetota > Actinomycetes > Micrococcales > Microbacteriaceae > Microbacterium > Microbacterium sp. Clip185. The sequence continues at coordinate 1,551,950 of NZ_CP117996.1, forward strand.
ACCGACTCGCGCTCAGCCGATTCGTGTTCGAGATGGGCGACACGGTACATCTCGACCGCGTGCTGAATGCGGTGCGCCGCATCGACGCCGTCTACGACGTCTACCGCGTCACATCGTCCTGACGAGCTCCTCGAGCAGAGCGAGCGCGGCGAGGCGCCGGGGTACGCGTCGCCTGGCTTCCAGCCAGACGACGGCGTCGCGAACGGCCTGTGGCGCGCGCTGTGCGCATTGGCTGAGGAAGGAGTGCGCCGTCTCGTCGGTGCCCCGTGCGAGATCCGCGACGGTGCGAGCGGGCGTCGTGACGGGAACCCCGCCCAGACGGATCAGATCTTCGTCGGGGATGCGTGGATCGCGGTAGACGAAGCGGCGGTCCACGGGCTCGTGCAGACGATGCGCGCTGATGCGCTGCAGGTCGTGACGCACGGGCACCTCGTCGATGAAGCCGTGAACCCAGGCCGCGCTGCGGTGGGTCGCCGCCATCCGGTCGCCGACGAGCGGGCGCAGAGATGCGGCCCTCAGTGCGGCTGTCTCGATCGTGTCCGCGGGGACGAAGCCTTCGCCGAGTCCCACGAGATCCCCGTCGAGGCACGCGGCGGTGAGCTCGGCCCGACTGAGCAGCTCGCTCGGGAAGTAGAGGAAACGGGAGCCCATCGCCTCAGTGTGCCGCGGTCCGATACGAAAACGCGCGGGGCCCGTCCGATCTGTGGACAGGCCCCGCGCGTCGAGATCACACGGAGGAGGGATCAGCCGCCGATCGCGCGCAGCCACGCCTTGCGGGCTTCGAGCGACTCGCGCGCTGTCTTCGCGGCCTTCGTGTCCTTGCGGGCTTCCGCGTCGGCCAGTTCGCTCTCGAGCTTCTCGATGGCGTCGGTCAGCTGGCGGGTCATGTCGTTCGCGCGGGCCGTCGTCTCCGGCTCGTTGCGCTTCCACTCGGCGTCCTCCCGGCCGCGCACGTGCTGTTCGATCTTGCGCAGCTCGTCGTCGAGGGCGCGCTCGCGATCGCGCGGGAAGATGCGGCCGATCTCATCCCACTGACGCTGGACCTCGGTGAGGCGTTGACGTGCGGTGGACAGGTTCTTCTCGTCGACGATGGGCTTCGCCGTCTCGAGCAGCGCCTGCTTGGCGACGATCCGCTCCTTGGACTCTTCGGCTTCGGCGGCCTCGCGGCCCTGGCGCGCGCCATAGAGCGCGTCTCCCGCGGCCTTGAAGCGAGCCCAGAGAGCGTCATCGACGCGTTTGCCTGCGCGTCCGGCGGCCTTCCACTCGTCGAGGAGGTCGCGGTAGGCCGGAATGCCGTCCTCGCCGCGCGGGGCGAGAGCCTCGGCGCGCTCCACGAGACGCGTCTTGCGGTCCTTGGCGGCCTTGTGCACCTCGTCGAGCTCCGCATAGAAGGCACGACGGTGACGCTCCAGCGTGCTGCGCGCGTCACGGAAACGCGTCCACAGCTGCTGAGACGCGGACTTCGGCAGACGCGGGCCGTTCTGCTGCTGGCTCTGCCACTGGTCGAACAGTTCTGAGAGCTCTGCGGTGACCTGCTTCCACTGCAGCGACTTCGGGTCGCGAGCAGCGAGCGCCTCGGCGCGCTCGACGAGCACGGTCCGCTGGGCGAGCGCTTCGTCGACAGCGGCCTTCGCGGCCTCCGCTTCGTGCGCCGTGGCCTCGGCGAGGGACGCGACCAGTGCGTCGAGCCGTGCACGCAGCGATTCCAGGTCGCCGACGGCCGCGGCGTCCGTGACCTTCTCCCGCAGCGTGTCGGCAGTGTGTCGCAGGTCAGAAGCCGATGCGCCGCCACGGCGATGACGCACCTCGAGGAGCGTCACCTCGCTGGCGAGGTCGGTGTACTTGCGCACGAAGTACGCGAGTGCCTCCTCCGGCGTCCCGTCGGGATACTGGCCGACGACGCGCCAACTCTCGCCCTCGCGCACGGCGACGGTGCCGTCGGCATCCACCCGACCCCAGGGCTCGTCAGCGGACCCGTTGGTGTCGGGCTGGTCAGGGGTGTGGTCTGTCGCGGCAGTCACGGGGCACCTCGAGCGTCTCGCGTCGGCGGGGGAAATCGGATTCAGCCTAGTACGCCGGCCGGTCCAGCGCCGTGCAGGTCAGGACGTGGGCTCCGGTGTCGGCAGCGGGGTCGCGGGCGGCGTGGTGTCCGAGGGCGTCGGGGCGGGCGTCTCCACGGTCGGGGAGATCGCGCCGGGCCCGAGCGTGTAGTACGCGATCTGGCCGCCGAGCACAGCGAGCACGAGCACGCCGCCGCCGATGCCCGCGATGAGGTTGTCGCGACGGCGCCGACGGATCTGCGCGTCGTGGTGGGCGCGGCGCGCCTGATACAGACGAGCGCGTTCGCGCTCCGCACGCTGCTGCTTGCTTCCCGATGCCACGGTTCCTCCTCACCGGCCGGACCAGCCGATCTTATGCGGCGCCGACGGCGGCCATCAAAGCCGGGCGTCGTCGGCGGCCGTTAGCCTGGGGGAGTGACCTCCTCCGGCGCCCTCTTCCAGGGTCAGACGCCTCTCGCCGTGCGCATGCGCCCGGTGTCACTGGCCGAGGTCGCGGGCCAGGGGCACCTGCTCAAGCCCGGCTCTCCGCTGGTCGCGCTGGCCGATCCTGATCGGCAGACATCGGGAGCGGTGTCGGTCATCCTCTGGGGCCCGCCCGGCACCGGCAAGACCACGCTCGCGCAGGCGATCGCCCGCTCGTCGGGGCGTCGTTTCGTCGAGCTGTCCGCCATCACTGCGGGAGTGAAGGATGTGCGGGAGGTGATGCAGGAGGCCCTCAACCAGCGCGACCTGTACGGGCAGTCCACCATCCTGTTCCTGGACGAGATCCATCGCTTCACCAAGGCGCAGCAGGACGCGCTGCTGCCCGGTGTCGAGAACGGGTGGGTCGTGCTCATCGCGGCGACGACGGAGAACCCGTCGTTCTCCGTCATTTCGCCGCTGTTGTCGCGCTCGCTCCTGCTGACCTTGAAGCCCCTGGGAGACGATGACCTGGGTGCTCTGGTTGATCGTGCGGTGCGTGATCCACGGGGATTGGGCGGGCGGGTCGCCCTCGACGACGAGGCGAGGGACGCGCTCGTGCGCCTCGCCTCCGGAGATGCGCGGCGTGCATTGACGGCGCTGGAGGCCGCGGCGGCCATGACCGACGGCGAGGAGTCGCCGCGCATCACGGCTGCGCTCATCGCGCAGGCGGTCGATCGTGCTCTGCTGCGCTACGACCGCCAGGGCGATGAGCACTACGACGTGATCAGCGCATTCATCAAGTCGATCCGCGGATCGGATGCGGATGCCGCGATCCACTACCTGGCGCGGATGATCGAGGCGGGGGAGGATCCCCGGTTCATCGCTCGGCGTCTGGTCATCTCCGCTGCTGAGGACATCGGCCTGGCCGATCCGCAGGCTCTGCAGATCGCGGTCGCCGCCGCGGACGCGGTGGCCTTCATCGGAATGCCCGAAGGGCGCATTCCCCTTGCGGAGGCGACCGTGTACCTGGCCACCACCGCGAAGTCGAACGCGGCCTACAACGCGATCAACGCCGCGATCGCCGATGTGAAGGCCGGCGGCTTCGGGCGGGTTCCCACGCACCTGCGTGACGCGCACTATCCGGGTGCCAAGCGTCTGGGGCACGGCAAGGGGTACGTCTACCCGCACGATCTCGACGTGGGGGTGGCGACGCAGCAGTATCTCCCCGATGAGCTCCGCGGGCGGCGGTACTACCAGCCCACTCAGCGGGGCATCGAGCGCGACATCGCCGCGCGGGTCGAGAAGATCCGCCGGATCCTCGAGGGGTGACGTGTTCGCGCGCCCAATTGCGCTGGACGACCGTCTGATAAGATGAATCGGCTCGAAACCGAGTTTTCGGGCATCCCCCTCCTTCTGCACCACCGTCCGACGCGCCCCGGCGTGCGCGTCATCGGGAGAAGTCGGGTGATACGCCCGTGAGCCGCGAAAGGCGCGGCCACGTCATCGGAAGGACACCTTCGTGACCACGAAGTCCCAGGACCGCCGCAAGGTCCGCCTGTCGCGCGCGCTCGGCGTCGCGCTGACGCCCAAGGCCGCCCGCTACCTCGAGAAGCGTCCCTACGCTCCCGGCGAGCACGGCCGCACCAAGCGCAAGGCCGACAGCGACTACGCCGTTCGCCTTCGTGAGAAGCAGCGTCTGCGCGAGCAGTACGGCATCCGTGAGAAGCAGCTGCGCATCGCGTTCAACGAGGCCCGTCGCACCGACGGCCTGACGGGTGAGAACCTCGTCGAGCTGCTCGAGATGCGTCTCGACGCCCTCGTGCTGCGTTCCGGCTTCGCCCGGACCACGGCGCAGGCTCGCCAGTTCGTCGTGCACCGCCACATCATGGTCGACGGCCAGATCGTGGACCGCCCGTCGTTCCGCGTCAAGCCCGGCCAGCTCATCCACGTCAAGGCCCGCAGCGAGGGCACCGAGCCGTTCCAGGTCGCGGCCGCCGGCGGTCACGCCGAGGTTCTGCCGAACGTCCCCGGCTACCTCGAGGTCGAGCTCGACAAGCTCCAGGCCCGCCTGGTTCGTCGCCCGAAGCGCGCTGAGGTCCCCGTGACCTGTGACGTGCAGCTGGTCGTCGAGTACTACGCCGCGCGCTGAGTCGTTCGCGCACGAAGGGCGTCGGGTCTTCCCGGCGCCCTTCGCCGTTCTCCCGTCGGTGGGCGTGGTTCTCGCCTACGATGGATTGTGCTCGCGACAGACGCGGACACGATGAGAAAGTGGTCACGGTGAGAAGTCTTCTCTGGTTCGCGGTCGGAACGACGGCCGGATTCGTCCTCGCACACCTCGTCAACAAGGATCCGCGCGGCCACGAGGTCCTCGCCGAGATCGACGCCCGCATCACGGAGTTCACCGACCGCATCCAAGACGCCTACCGCGAGCAGCAGGCCCGGTTCGAAACCTCGCCCGACGCCGCAGGCTCCGCCGCCGAGAACAGCTGACCGCACGCGAGCTCCGAACGGCCGCTCCGGCGGCCCTCCTGTCCTGCCCGAGGAAGACACCGCATGAAGACCGCAGAGATCGCCCAGCGTTACCTCGACTACTTCGAGAAGAACGACCACACGATCGTCCCCTCCGCCTCTCTGGTCAGCGATGACCCCACGCTGCTGTTCACGGTCGCCGGCATGGTGCCGTTCGTGCCGTTTCTGAACGGCACCGTCCCCCCGCCGTTCCCGCGCGCCGCCGACGTGCAGAAGTGCATCCGGACCAACGACATCGAGGAAGTCGGTCACACGGCGCGGCACGGCACCTTCTTCCAGATGCTGGGCAACTGGTCGTTCGGCGACTACTTCAAAGAAGGCGCCATCACGTATGCCTGGGATCTCCTGACGCGCTCAGAGGCCGACGGCGGCCTCGGTTTCCAGGAGAAGGACCTCTGGGTCACGGTGTACGAGACCGACGACGAGGCCGCCGACCTGTGGCGCCGCATCGCGGGGCTGCCGGAGCACCGCATCCAGCGACTCGGACGCGAGGACAACTACTGGTCGACGGGGCAGCCGGGGCCTGCGGGTCCGTGCTCGGAGATCTACTTCGACCGGGGTCCGGCCTACGGACGCGACGGCGGCCCCGCCGTCGACGATTCACGGTTCACGGAGATCTGGAACCTCGTGTTCATGCAGTACGCGATCACGAATGTGCGCTCGAAGATCGACTTCGACATCGTGGGCGAGCTGCCGAACAAGAACATCGACACCGGCATGGGACTCGAGCGCGTCGCTTTCATCAAGCAGGGCGTCGACAACATGTACGAGACCGATCAGGTGCGCCCCGTGCTCGACCGGGCCGTCGAGCTCTCGGGCCGTCCGTACGGCAAGGAACACGAGGACGATGTGCGCTACCGCGTCATCGCGGATCATGTGCGCTCCTCTCTCATGCTGCTCTCCGACGGCGTCACCCCGTCGAACGAGGGGCGGGGCTACATCCTTCGTCGTCTCATGCGCCGCTCCATCCGCGCGATGCGGCTGCTCGGCGTCGACGGCGCGACCTTCCCGGAACTGTTCGCCGCGTCGCGCGACGCCATGGCCGCCTCGTACCCGGTCGTGGCCGAGGACTGGGGCCGCATCTCTCAATACGCCTTCGCGGAGGAGGAGACGTTCCTGCGCACGCTCGCGTCCGGTTCTTCGATCCTCGATCTCTCGATCGCCGAGACGAAGAAGACCGGTGGTTCGTCGATCTCCGGTGACCAGGCGTTCCTGCTGCACGACACGTACGGCTTCCCGATCGATCTCACGCTCGAGGTCGCGGAGGAGGCCGGTCTCAGCGTCGACCGTGCGGCCTTCGACACCCTGATGCAGGAACAGCGCACGCGCGCCAAGGCCGATGCCAAGAGCCGTCGTCGCCAGCTCGCCGACCACAGCGTCTACCGCGACTTCCGTGCACAGGGCGAGACGGTCTTCACCGGCTACACGGACTTGGCGACCGAGTCGCGCGTGCTGGGCATCCTGCTCGACGGCGTCTCGGTCGACCGGGCGCGTCAGGGGCAGGTCGTCGAAGTGATCCTGCCGGCGACGGCACTGTATGCCGAGTCCGGCGGCCAGGTCGCCGACAAGGGCACCATCGTCGGTTCGGGTTTCGAACTCGACGTGCTGGATGTGCAGAAGCCGGTGCCGGGACTCATCAGCCACACCGTCGAGGTGCTCACGGGCGAGGTCGGCGTCGGTGACGCCGCCACGACCGTCGTGGATGCGGCGAACCGCCGCGCCGCGCGGCAGGCGCACTCCGCGACCCACCTCGTGCACGCCGCGCTGCGCGACACCCTCGGAAGTTCCGCCACGCAGGCGGGATCGCTGAACCGTGCGGGGTACATGCGCTTCGACTTCAACTGGAGTCAGGCGCTGTCGCCCGCGACGCGCAGCGAGATCGAGGAGATCGCCAACAACGCCGTTCGCGACAACCTCGAGGTGACGACCCGCGTGCTGCCTCTGGACGAGGCCAAGGAACTGGGCGCGATGGCGCTGTTCGGTGAGAAGTACGGCACCACCGTGCGCATGGTCGACATCGGGGGGCCGTGGTCGCGTGAGCTGTGCGCCGGTACGCACGTGTCCTCCAGTGCGGAGATCGGACTCATCAACCTCGTCGGCGAGTCCTCGGTGGGTGCGACCGCCCGCCGAGTGGAGGCACTCGTCGGACTCGACGCGTTCCGCGATCTCGCCGCCGAGCGGGCGATCGTCTCGCAGCTGACGTCGGACCTCAAGGTCCCGCGTGAGCAGATCCCCGCCAGGATCGCCGATCTCGCTGCGAGCCTGAAGGCCGCGGAGAAGAAGATCGCGGCATTCGAGGCGCAGGCTCTCGCGCAGCGTGCCCCGGAGCTTGCCGAACAGGTGCGTCGCGTCGGGAAGCTCGGCGCCGTCGTCGCCTCGATCGGCGCTGTCGGATCTGCCGACGACCTTCGGACGGTCGCCCTGGCGGTGCGTGATCGTCTCGGCGAGGACGCGAGTGTCGTCGCGCTGGGTGCCACCGCAGGCGGCCGACCGATCGTCATCGTCGCGACCAATGAGGCGGCACGGCGTGCGGGCGTCAAGGCCGGGGCTCTCGCCAAGGGCGCCGCGGGCGTGCTCGGCGGCGGCGGCGGCGGTCGCGATGACGTGGCGCAGGGCGGCGGTTCGGATGCGGCTGCACTGCCCGACGCGCTCGACGGGATCGTCCGATCGCTGGAGACCGCGTCGGCGTGAGCGATTTCCGCAGGGGCGTCAGGCTCGGCATCGACGTCGGGAAGGCCCGGGTCGGCGTCGCGCGCTGCGATCCCGACGGGATGCTCGCGACACCGGTGGAGACCGTCGCGAGAGCGGAGGACTCGCCGCAGCGCGTGCTCGCCATCGCCCAGGAGGAGAACGCCACCGCGCTCTACGTCGGGCTGCCGATCAGCCTGAACGGCAACGAGACGGCGTCGACGCAGGACGCCCGTGATTTCGCGCGGGCCCTCGCGACCTCGGGGTCGCTGCCCGTGCGACTGGTCGACGAGCGGCTGAGCACGGTGTCGGCGCATGCGGCGCTGCGGCGTTCAGGACGTTCCCAGCGCTCATCGCGTGGGATAGTGGACCAGGTCGCCGCCGTGATCCTGTTGCAGAACGCGCTCGATGTCGAGAAGCAGACAGGGCGGGCGCCCGGCACTCCCGTCGACCCGGACCAGGAGACCGACTGATGTCCGACACTCCCTCTTCCCGCCGCGAGGCGCGCGAAGCCGCTGAACGCGAGCGCGCGAGCACGCCGCCCGCCGCCTCCGACCAGCCGGCTCCCGCGGCGTCCGAGCCGATCTTCCGGACGCCCGCTGAGCCCGCGCCGGCCGCCGCGGCGCGCCCTTCGCTGGACGACCTCTTCACGGGTGAGGCGACGACCGACGTCCTCGGCGCGCCGCCGCCCCCGCCGGACAAGCGCCGTCGCCGAAAGGGCGGCTGGATCGCCCTCGCGATCGTGGTCGTGCTGGTGGGTGGTGTCGCCGCGGGTGGACTCTGGGTGTGGAACACCTACGAGGACAAGATCCGTGCCGTGCTCGGTTGGGAGGAGCCCACCGAGTTCGAGGCCGGTCAAGCACACGGAGAGGCGACCATCACGGTCGCCAGCGGCGACGCGGGACCCCAGGTCTCACAGAAGATGTTCGACGCGGGTGTGACGCGCACGGCGAACTCGCTCTACAGCTACATGATCGACAACAACATCGCCTTCACGTTCCAGCCCGGTACGTACAAGCTGCAGCAGGAGATGACCTCGGCGGCTGCGTTGGAGGCGCTGGGGGACCCGGCCAACCGGATGGAGGGGCGCGTCGTGCTCCCCGAGGGGCTGACCGTGGATGTGTCGCTGCAGCGGATCGCCGACGGCGCGGGCGTGTCGCTCGACGATCTCACGGCAGCCGTCGCCGATCCCTCTGCCTACGGCGTCTCGGCCTCGAGCCTGGAGGGGTGGCTCTTTCCCGCGACGTACACGATCGAGCCCGGCACCAGTGCGACGGCGATCATCCAGATGATGGTGGACCGTACCATCCAGTCCCTCGATGCGGCCGGTGTCCCGGCCGACCAGCGGGAGCGCATCCTGACGATCGCTTCGATCATCCAGCGTGAGGCGCGGTACGAGGCCGACATGCAGAAGGTGTCGCGCGTCATCCTCAACCGACTCGACCCGTCCAACCAGGAGACCTTCGGCCTGCTGCAGATGGACTCGACCGCGCAGTACGGTTACGGCGAACTCCACGCCGGCTCCGTGAGCACTTCGGAACAGGCGCAGCACGACGACAACCCGTGGAACACCTACGTGCATCCGGGACTGCCGGTCGGACCGATCTCGAACCCGGGCGATGTGGCCATCGACGCAGCGATGCACCCGGCCGATGGGCCGTGGCTCTACTTCGTGACGGTCAATCTGGACACCGGGGAGACGGTGTTCACGACGACGTACGCCGAGCACCAGAAGTACGTGAAGCAGTTCCAGCAGTGGTGCAGCGAGCACCCGGACTCGGGATGCTGAGCGGCTCACGTCTCGCCGTGTGGGGCGATCCCATCTCCCACAGCCGTTCGCCGCTGCTGCACGCGGCGGCGTACGAGGTGCTCGGCGTGGCGTGGACCTACGACCGGCGACGCGTCGACGAAGCAGGGTTCGGAGCGGCGCTCTCGTCGCTGGACTCGTCCTGGCGCGGTCTCTCGCTCACGATGCCCCTCAAGTCGGCGGGTTTCCGGGCGGCCGTGGAGGTCGACGCGAGGGCGCGGGCGACCGGCGCCGTGAACACGCTCCTGCTCGATGATCGCGGCCCTCGTGGGTACAACACGGACGTGGGGGGAATCGTGGCCGCGCTCGGTGAGGCCGGCGTCGGTGCGGTGCGGTCGGCCCGCATCCTGGGAGCCGGAGCCACCGCGACATCCGCTCTGGTCGCGCTGTCGGAGATGGGAATCGCCTCCGTCGAGATCGTGGCGCGTCGTCCGGATGCGGCGAACGAACTCGTAAGCCGCGGCACTGCGATGGGGATGCGTGTCTCCGCGCGGCCCCTGGACGGGCCGCATGGCCCGGTCGATGTGACCGTGGCGACCCTTCCCGGCGACGCGGCCCTCTCGAGCGCGGTCGTCTCGTCCCTGGCCGATTCGGGCGGCGCCTTCATGGACGTCGTCTACGGCACGTGGCCGACACCCCTGTCGACGGCATGGTCGGAGCGCGGCCTCACCGCGGTGTCAGGGCTTCCGATGCTGCTCCACCAGGCGCTGCGCCAGGTGCGCGTGTTCGTGGGCGGGGCGCAGGACGAGCCGCTCCACGACGAAGCCCGGGTACTGGCCGCAATGCGCCGGGCGCTCGTGGGAGAATAGACGAATGCTCCGCGTGCTCACGGCCGGCGAATCGCACGGCCCCGAACTCGTCGCCATCATGGAGGGCCTGCCTGCGGGCGTGCCCGTCGCCCGTGACGCGATCCAGGCCGACCTCGCCCGCCGCAAGCTGGGCTACGGCCGCGGCTCGCGGATGAAGTTCGAGGAGGACGAACTCTCGATCTCCTCGGGCGTGGTGCACGGATACTCCATCGGCAGCCCGATCGCGCTTCGCGTGGGCAATACCGAGTGGCCCAAGTGGGTCGAGGTCATGAGCCCTGATCCGGTGGAGCTCACCGACCGTTCGCGTGGCCGCGGGGCTGCTCTGACGCGTCCTCGACCCGGTCACGCCGACCTCGTCGGGATGCAGAAGTACGGGTTCGACGAGGCGCGCCCCATCCTCGAGCGCGCCAGCGCCCGCGAGACCGCCGCGCGCGTCGCCCTGGGCGCCATCGCCCGGTCCTTCCTCGGCGAGCTCGGCATCCGCCTCGTGAGCCACACGCTCTCGATCGGACCGGTGCGCGTGCCCGAGGGTGCGGCGCTTCCGATGCCGGACGATGTCGACGCGCTGGATGCGGATCCGCTGCGCTGTTTCGATCCGACGACGTCAGAGGCGATGATCGCCGAGGTCGACGCCGCGAAGAAGGACGGTGACACCCTCGGCGGCATCGTCGAGGTCCTCGCGTACGGCGTACCGCCGGGGCTGGGCTCGCACGTCCAGTGGGATCGGCGTCTCGACGCCAAGCTGGCGCAGGCGCTCATGAGCATTCAGGCCATCAAGGGCGTGGAAGTCGGCGACGGCTTCGAGACCACCCGTCGGCGCGGCTCGGCGGCGCATGACGAGTTGTTCGCGACGGATGGCGGCATCACGCGCGGCACCGACCGCGCGGGGGGCACCGAGGGCGGTATGTCCACCGGTACGGTCCTGCGCGTGCGGGCGGGGATGAAGCCGATCGCGACGGTTCCGCACGCACTGCGAACGATCGATGTCGCCACGGGCGAGACCGCTTCTGCCCACCATCAGCGTTCGGACGTCTGCGCCGTGCCTGCCGCGGGCGTCGTCGCCGAGGCCATGGTCGCCATCGTGCTCGCGGATGTGGTACTGGAGAAGTTCGGCGGCGACAACATCGTCGAGACCCGTCGCAACCTGCAGACGTATCTGGCGGCGATCCCGGACACCCTGCGCACGGCGGACGCCAGCGATCCCGATCTCGATCGATGATCGCGTCCGCCGATTCGGCGATCGTGCTCGTCGGGCCCATGGGAGCCGGCAAGACCAGCATCGGCAAGCGCGTCGCGAAGGCGCTGGAAGTCGGGTTCGTCGACACCGACGCCTCGGTGGTGCGCGAGCACGGCGCGATCTCGGACATCTTCGCGACGCACGGCGAGGCCCGCTTCCGGGAACTCGAGCGTGAGGCCGTCGTGCACGCGTTGGCGAGCCGTGGCGTGGTGTCGCTCGGCGGCGGATCCATCCTCGACCCGGATACGCGCGCCGATCTGCGGGGCCATCGCGTCGCGCTCTTGACGGTTTCGCCGGCGATCGTGGCCGGTCGGATCGGAGGCGGGCACCGGCCGCTGCTCGCCGACGAGAGCGAGGATCCCGTCGCGCGCTGGCACCGCATCCTCGAGGAGCGGATGCCGCTGTACGCAGAAGTCGCCGACGCGACGTTCGACACCTCGCACGGGCCGTTGTCCGACGTCGTCGACCAGATCGTGGCCTGGGCGCGCACGGCCGCACCGAAGGGACACCAATGACCGAGACGACAGAGATCACCGTTCCCGGCGACGACGGGTACACCATCCACCTCGGCCGTGACATCCTGGATCGGGTGGGCGCGGCTCTGGCTGCGTCCGTGCGCAAGGTCCTCGTCGTCCACCCGCCCACTCTGGCGGCGGCGGCGGCGACGCTGCGGGAGCGTCTGATGACCGACGGCACCCGCGAGGTCCTGCTGGCGGAGATCCCGGATGCGGAGCAGGGCAAGCGCGTCGAGGTCGCCGCGTTCTGCTGGCAGGTGATGGGTCAGGCGGATTTCACCCGGACGGATGCGGTCGTCGGATTCGGTGGGGGAGCGGTGACGGATCTGGCGGGCTTCGTCGCGGCCACCTGGCTGCGGGGCATCCAGGTCGTCCAGGTTCCGACGACCGTCCTGGGTATGGTCGACGCGGCCGTCGGTGGCAAGACAGGAATCAACACCGCTGAGGGCAAGAACCTCGTGGGCGCCTTCTGGGCGCCGCGGGCCGTCGTCTGCGACCTCTCGATGCTCGACGGCCTGTCGCAGAACGAGGCGACGGCGGGCTTCGCCGAGGTCGTCAAGGCGGGCTTCATCTGGGCTCCCGAGATCCTGGACCGCATCGAAGCGGAGCCGCAGTCGATCGTGGACCCCTCATCCGCGTCCTTCCGACGCTGTCTCGAGCTCGCGATCGACATGAAGGCGCGGGTCGTGGGCGAGGACTTCCGCGAGGCGGGGCTGCGGGAGATCCTCAACTACGGTCACACCCTCGGGCACGCGATCGAGCACGCGGAGCGCTACCGCTGGCGTCATGGCGCGGCGATCTCCATCGGCATGGTCTATGCCGCCGAGCTGTCGCGCCTGGCGGGACGCCTGTCGGATGCCGCCGCGGTGCGGCATCGCGAGATCCTCGAGTCCCTCGGGCTCCCGACGAGCTACCGCGCCGGGGCCTGGCCGCAGCTGCTCGCGACCATGCAGCGCGACAAGAAGTCCCGTGGCGGCATGCTGCGCTTCATCGTGCTCGACGACATCGCGCGCCCGACCGTCCTCCAGGCTCCCGACGAGTCGCTGCTGTTCGCGGCGTACCAGGAGGTCGCCGGCTGAGACCGACGCGCGGGTCACGTGCTCCTGGTAGCGTGCGAGCGTGACCACCGCACGTCGTCTCCTGCTCGTCAACGGCCCGAACCTGAATCTGCTCGGAACGCGTGAGCCCGAGATCTACGGGACGGCGACGCTTGCGGATGTCGAGCGCATCGCGTCGGAGGCCGCCGCGATCCACGGTTTTGAGATGCGCGCCGTGCAGAGCAACCACGAGGGCTTGCTCATCGACGCGATCCACGCCGCACGGGAGGATTGTTCGGGGATCGTGATCAACCCGGGCGGCCTCACCCACACCTCGGTGGTGCTGCGCGATGCGCTGAGCGGCGTCTCGCTCCCCGTTGCCGAAGTCCACATCTCCGACGTCATGTCTCGCGAGGAGTTCCGTCACCACTCGTACGTCCGGGATGTCGCGATCGTTCACGTCATCGGCGAGGGCGTCCACGGCTACGCCGCGGCGGTGGACCGGCTCATCCGCGTGATCGCCGGCCAGGCCGACGGCTGAGAACTCATTCCGGCGCGTCGGGAATGAGTTCACTCATTTTTGAGTTGACTCATTCGTGTCGAACGATGCAGGGCGCCGGGAGCGCGGGAAGCAGCTGAAGCGGGAGCGGATCTCCGCCGCCGCGCGCGATCTGTTCGACGAGTTCGGCTATGCGCGGGTCACCACGCAGCAGGTGGCGGATCGTGCGGATGTCGCCGTGGGCACGGTTTTCCGTTACGCGGCGACGAAGGCGGAACTCCTCCTGATGGTTCGCAACGAGGATGTGCGCCGCGCGGTTCGCCGCGGGTTGGAGGCGGCCCGAGCGGTTCCGGACGCGGCCGAGGCGGTCCACGCCGCGCTCACCCCCCTCTTCGACACGGCGGCGCAGCGTGCCTCGGACGCGGCCGTGTACCAGCGCGAGCTCATGTTCGGCGATGCGGACGATCCGCACCGCGCCGAGGGGCTGGCGGTGGTCGACGAGCTGGAGGACGGCATCGCCCGGATCCTGACTGGCGGCCATACGAGCGCCGCAGCTCGCAGCGCGGCTCGCGCCATCTTCGCCTGCGCACACATCGTTCTCGTCCGCCCGCGGGGCGAAGAGGGCTTCGACACCTCCGACCTGCCCAGGCAGATCGCGCAGATCGTCGCCGGCTACCGTGCCGGCGCTGGTGAGACAGCGGCCGACCCGACCGCGAGATGAGCGACGGGCCACCCCCGTCAGGAAGAAGAGATCATGACCGACATCACGACCGTCGCGGTTCTCGGAACAGGTGTTCTGGGATCGCAGATCGCCTTTCAGAGCGCGTACAGCGGCTTCCCCGTCGTCGCGTACGACATCAGCGACGCTGCTCTCGCCGCTGCGCGCGAGCGGTTCGAGCGTCTCGCCGCCACTTATCGGGCCGAAGTGCCCGGCGCCGCCGACGGGACGCGTGTGGAGGATGCGCTGGCGCGTCTGACGCTGACCACGAGCCTGGCCGAGGCGGCGCGGACCGACCTCGTCATCGAGGCCGTCCCGGAGGTGCTCGATCTGAAGCGCCAGGTGTACTCGGAGCTGGCGGGACTCGCGAGCGAGAACACGATCTTCGCGACCAACTCGTCCACGCTCCTGCCCTCGGACATCGTCGAGTTCACCGGTCGCCCCGACCGCTTCCTCGCGCTCCACTTCGCGAACCGCGTGTGGAAGTTCAATACCGGCGAGGTCATGGGAACCGAGCGCACGGCTCCCGAGGCGTTCGACGCGGTGATGCGCTTCGCCGAGTCCATCGGCATGGTGCCCATCGCCATCCGAAAGGAGAAGGCGGGCTACGTGCTCAACTCGCTCCTGGTGCCGCTGCTCAACGCCGGCATGGGCCTGGCTGCGGGGGGATACGCCTCGGTCGCCGACATCGACAAGACCTGGCGCATCGCCACGGGAGCCCCGATGGGCCCGCTTCAGATGCTGGACGTCATCGGCCTGAACACGCCGTACAACATCCTCACGCACTCGAGCACCGGGGATCAGGAGCTGGCCGCATGGTTGAAGGAGAACTACATCGACCAGGGCAAGCTGGGCGTGGCGACGGGTGAAGGGTTCTATCGGTACGCATGACGCCGCCGCCGGTCCTGCCGTCGCACCGCTCGTGCCCGGCAGGGCCGGCGACGATCCCGTAAGATAAGTCGCTGGGCCATCGGTCATCACCACGCGCCCGCAGATCTCACGACGAACGGAACCTCCACCTCCATGGCATCTACCGCAGACATCAAGAACGGCGTCGTCCTCAGCATCGACGGGCAGCTGTGGAACGTCGTGGAGTTCCAGCACGTCAAGCCCGGCAAGGGCGGCGCGTTCGTCCGCACCAAGCTGAAGAGCGTTATGACCGGCAAGGTCGTCGACAAGACGTTCAACGCCGGCGCCAAGGTCGACATCCAGAACGTCGACCGCCGTGACTTCACCTACCTCTACAACGACGGTGAGGGCTTCGTCTTCATGGATGTCGCCGACTACGACCAGATCACGGTGGGAGCGGCGACCGTCGGAGATGCAGCGAACTACCTGCTCGAGAACCAGCAGGTCCAGATCGCGCTGCACGACGGCAACCCGCTCTACATCGAGCTCCCGGCATCCGTCGTCCTCGAGATCACCTACACCGAGCCGGGCCTGCAGGGTGACCGCTCGTCTGCCGGAACAAAGCCTGCCACGGTCGAGACCGGCCACGAGATCCAGGTGCCGCTGTTCGTCGAGACGGGCACGAAGGTCAAGGTCGACACGCGCACGGGCGACTACCTCGGCCGCGTCAGCTGACGGGTGAGCGCTCGTAGCAAGGCGCGCAAGCGCGCCCTCGACATCCTTTTCCAGGCCGACGTCCGCGGCGAAGACCCCGCATCCATCCTTGCCGCGGAGGCCTCCCGTGCGGCGGGGGAGCCTGATCGGCAGAGCTCCTGGCTGTACGCGCGTGACATCGTCGACGGCGTCATCGACCACCGTGACGAGATCGACGAGCAGATCATGACGCACGCGCGCGACTGGAAGATCGAGCGGATGCCTGCGGTCGACCGCGCCGTCCTGCGCATCGGCGTCTGGGAGGCCGTCTTCAACGACGAGGTTCCCGTCGCTGTCGCCATCGATGAGGCCGTCGAGCTCGCCAAGGAGTACTCGACGGACGAGGCCGGGTCGTTCGTCCACGGCGTGCTCGCGCGGATCGCGCGCTCGGCCTGACGCGCGGAGCGCGGGCGAACGCCTAGCATCGACGCCAGGCGCGGAAGGGGCTGGGCATGACGTCGCTGCTGGAGATCAGGATCGTCAGCCCCGTGCTCATCGGCGTGTTCTGCGTGACGAGCCTCGTGGCTCTCGGATACCTCCTGTGGCGTCCCCGCCGCAGACGTTGGCCGCTTCAGGCGGGACTCGCGTTCGCCATCGGTGCCGTGCTGGCGCTTGCGGTCGCGCTGGTGGCAGATGCGACGGGCGCGTTCGGCATCGCGTTGCCGTGGCAAGTGAAGGCCTGGGCGGCCGCGGGGCTCGGGGCGACGGCTGTCGCGATCCGGAACCTGTGGGGTGCACGGTGGTGGCGGCGCGTGATCGCGTCGACCGCCGCCGTCCTGTTCCTCGTCACGACGACTCTCGGGATCAACGCCCATTTCGGGCTGAACGCCACGCTCGCCAACTTCCTGCACATCCAGATCGACAAGCCGATCGCGATCCCCACGGCGTCGCCGGGAGCGTGGGATCCCTCCGTGCCGCTATCCCAGAGCTGGCAGCCACCGTCCGACATGCCGGCCAAGGGGACGCAGGGGACCGTATCGATCCCGGCGACGAAGTCCGGCTTCTCGGCGAGACAGGCGGGGCTCTACATCCCGCCCGCAGGCCTCACCGCCAACCCCCCGCTTCTGCCGCTGGTCATCATGATGATGGGACAGCCCGGGGATCCCGACCCCCAGTACATCGCTGCGACCCTCGACGCGGCAGCGGCGAAGAACAAGGGGCTCGCGCCCTACGTGCTCGTCGTGGACCAGCTGGGGGACCCCACCCGCGATCCTGCGTGCGCGGACTCGGCGATGTACGGGAACGTCGAGACCTACGTCACGCAGGACGTCGTCGACTTCGCCCGGACGCTGCCCGTGATTCCCCGCGCACAGGACTGGGTCATCGCGGGCTACTCCAACGGCGGCGGTTGCGCCTTCACCTACGCGGCCGAGCATCCGGACATCTGGGGCAACCTCCTCTCCATCAGCGGCGAGATCGTGCCGGGGTCGGAACACCCAGACGAGACGATCGCCGATGTCTACGGTGGGTCTGCGCAGGCGTACAAAGCCGCGCAGCCGATGAGCATCCTCGCGTCAGGCACCGTGGCGTATCCGAACGAGTGGGCGCTGTTCACCGCGGGCGAGAACGACCCGGACTACGTCGCCCAGGCGCAGGCAGGGGCAGCCGCGGCGGTTGCGGCCGGCTGGGATGCGCAGAGCTACATCGTGCCGGGTGCCGGGCACGTGATCGACGCCCTCGAGGGCGGGCTGGCCGAGGGCTTCTCGCGGCTGTATCCGCGACTGGGACTGGCGCCGTCCTGACCCGTGCGGGGAGAGTCGGCGGTGCGGACAGGACACACAGCCGCGGCTGCCTAGACTCGACTGCGGAAAGGACTCTTCTATGCGCATCACGGGTCTCGGCCACGCGGGCATGTTCATCGAGACGGCGGGCGGCAGCATCCTCTGCGACCCCGTCATCGGCCCCTCGTTCTTCGGATCGTGGTTCCCGTTCCCCGACAACCGCGGGCTCGACTGGGAGCGCTTCGGACAGGCGGACTTCCTCTACATCTCGCATCGCCATCGTGATCACTTCGACCCGCGGCTGCTTCGGCGGTACGTGCGCGCGGACATCCCCGTGCTCCTGCCGGAGTACCCGACGGACGATCTCGAGAAGGATCTGCGGGAGCTGGGCTACGAGAACATCATCTACACCCAGGCCGGCGTTCCGCTGCAGTTCGGCGAGCTCTCCGTCATGGTGACGCCGTTGCGCGCCCCCAGCGACGGACCCATCGGCGACTCGTCGCTGAGTGTCGACGACGGGACGGCCTCTGTCCTGAACCAGAATGACTCGCATCCTCTCGATCTCGAGAAGCTGCTCTCGTT
The DNA here is from genome assembly GCF_028743715.1 of Microbacterium sp. Clip185. Taxonomy (NCBI): domain Bacteria; kingdom Bacillati; phylum Actinomycetota; class Actinomycetes; order Micrococcales; family Microbacteriaceae; genus Microbacterium; species Microbacterium sp. Clip185. The sequence goes on from NZ_CP117996.1 coordinate 1,570,156, forward strand.
CTCCAAGCCGGACGCCTACTTCACGCAGGTCTCCGGAGCGATCTGGTGGCCGATGGTCTACGACCTTCCTCAGGAGTCGAAGCAGAACTTCGCGCAGCTCAAGCGCGACGCGCAGAACAAGCGCGCGATGTACTACATCGAGAAGGTCGACGCCGAGCACGTCTTCCCGATGGCGGGCCCGCCGATGTTCCTGCGCGAGGAGCTGTTCCGCTACAACGGCCTCGGTCTCGAGAACGACTCGATCTTCACCGACCAGAGCGAGTTCCTGGCCCACATGGCCGAGGTTCGTCCCGAGCAGAAGGGCTATCTGTTCGTGCCCGGCACACAGGTAGACCTGGATCACGGCGCGATCGAGATCACGCAGACCCTGTACACCGAAGCCGAGATCGAGCGCATCTTCGCCGACAAGTGGGCCTACCTCGCCGAGCAGCGCGACAGCCGCCAGCAGGAGGTGCGCGACGAGGAGGCGAGACGGGCCGAGGTGCTGCCGCCCGCCGAGATGCTCGCCGCCATCAAGGAGTGGTGGGAGCCGCTGCTGCGCCGCGCCCGGACGATCCGCAACGGCGTCGGGGGCAATGTCCGGTTCCGCATCGGTGAGCTCGACATGGTGGTCGACTTCCCGAAGGCGAAGGTGCGCGAGTACGCGGGGGAGGAGTGCGTCTACTGGTACACGATTCCGGCCGACCTCGTGTCCACGAACATCGCCGACCACGAGATCGACTGGTCGAACTCGATCTTCCTGTCGATGCAGTTCGAGGTCGGACGAAGTGGCAAGTTCAACGAGTTCCTGACCACATTCCTGAAGTGCCTCTCACGCGATCGCATCGAGTACGTCGAGAACTGGTACGCCGAGCAGTCCGACCAGACCGAGGATGCCCAGCTCGGCGACTGGGTGGTGCAGCGTCGCTGCCCGCACCTGCGCGCGGACCTCACCAAGACGGGCAAGATCGAGGACGGCGTGCTCACCTGCAGCCTGCACGACTGGAAGTGGGACCTCGCGAGCGGGCGCTGTCTGACGACGCAGGGGCACCCCATCCGCGCATCGCGTGCAGCCGCCGAGGTACCCTCCGGCGTCTGAACCTGCGTCCGCTCGCCGGCCGGAGCTGACTGCCTGGTCGGCGAGCGGTGGCCCCCCGGGGGTCAGCTCTGGTCGGCGGTGTACTGGCGGGCGCGTCCGCGCACGCCCGCGAAGTGGTACGGCCATGGGGACTGCGCCGGCACCGTGACATCCTGACGGCTTCCGAGGTGGGCCGCCGCGTGCAGGGCACGGTAGGCCGGAACATCCACACGGGTGCGCGCGGCCAGGAGCTCTGCGGTCTCGTCGGCGCGAGTGTGCTCACGGTACCCGGGCTGGACCACGCCCGCGAAGAACTCGCTCACGCTGCCGGAGCCGTAGCTGAACATGCCCACGCGCTTGCCGGTGAGGTCGTCGTCGCCGTCCAGGAGAGCAGCGAGTCCGAAATACAGCGATGCGGTGTACGAGTTGCCGATGCGCCGGTTGTAGAGGGTCGAGCGCAGGTAGCGGTCCTCCGCGAGTTCCGTGCCCAGATGCTCGGCGAGACGGCGATGCGCCTTGGCCGCCATCCGCGTGAAGGGCTGGTGGTGGGTGAAGACATCGATCTCGTCGGCGGCCACGCCGCCATGGGCGCGGTAGTCGTCCCACGCGCCGACGAAGCCGTCGAGGTACGCCTCGATGGACAGCTTGCCGTCGACCACGGCGGTGACGCTGTCGTTGGGTCGCCAGAAATCGTCGACGTGTGCGGTGTGCAGTCCCGTCGCCGGCTCGATGCTCAGCAGAGCGGGATCCGCGGTGACGAGCATCGCCACCGCTCCGGCTCCCTGCGTGGGTTCGGCGGCCGAGTCGAGTTCGTAACGCGCGATGTCGCTCGCGATGACGAGCACCTTCGATCCCGGCTCGCGTGCGACCAGCCCCGCGGCCGCCTGCAGGGCGGCGGTCGCGGAGTAGCAGGCCTGCTTGAGCTCGATGACGCGGCTGGTGGAGGGAAGGCCGAGCAGGTCGTGCACCCAGACGCCGGCGGATTTGGACTGGTCCACGCCGGACTCGGTGGCGAAGAAGACGGTGCGGATGCCCTCGACGCCGTGCCGGTCGATGATGCGGCGGGCGGCGCTCGCACCCATCGTGACGATGTCCTCATCCGGGCCGGGGACGCTCATCTGATCCTGTCCCAGCCCGATGTGGAACTTCCCGGGGTCCACTCCGGTCGCCGCCGCCAGGTCGTCGAGCTCCAGCACGTGGCCGGCGGTCGCGACCGCCAGGTCATGGATACCGATCACAGGCGCGTTCATCGCGTGGCCTTTCCGTTGCGCTCCAGCTGGAGGTGCGAGGTCATGAGTTCTCCGGGATTCGTCTGCGCCGCCAGCAGCGAGAGCTCGCCGCACAGGACGGTCGCTGCCACGAGCGCGGCCAGGCGGCGTGCGTTCTCACCCGGCTCCCGCTCCTCGCGGCACCCGAGACGGGTCAGGGCCTCCTCGACCTGGGGGAGGTCCTTGCCGTTGCCGACGGTGCCGACGATGAGGGTGGGCAGCGTGCAGGAGAAGTACAGGTCGCCGTCGCCGCGGACCTCGGCCCACGTGATGCCCTGCGAGCCTTCCACGATGTTCGCCGCGTCCTGGCCGGTCGCGAGGAAGATGGCGAGCAGCATGTTGGCGTAGTGCGCATTCGCGGAGCGGAGAGCTCCCGCGATCGTGGAGCCGACGAGGTTCTTGCGCGTGTTCAGCTCGACGATGCGCTCCGCGGTGGAGCGCAACTGCTTCTCGACGAGCTCCGCGGGGATGAGGATGTCGGCGACGACATTGCGCCCGCGCCCGAGGATGCCGTTGACGGCGGTCGCCTTCTTATCCGAGCAGTAGTTGCCGGAGATCGATCCGTACTCCAGCTCGGGATGCCAGTGCAGGATCTGCGTCATGAGCGACTCGGCGGCCAGCGTCACCATGTTGTGGCCGGACGCGTCACCGGTGGACAGGGCGAAGCGCACGAAGAGCAGGTTGCCGACGACCTCGGTGTCGACATCGAGAAGCCGTGCGTGCCGGCTCTGCGCCGCCACGGTGGCCGCGAGCTCTGCAAACCGGCCGCGGATGTCGCGGCCGGCGCGGACGGCGGTCGCGGCATCGACGGCGGTGAACAGCGAGGAGCGCGTCATGCGTTCGTCCACCACCGTGACCCGGATGCCGTCGTCCACCAGGCGGGAGATGCGGGCGCCGCGTCCGACCGAGGGCCACAGGGGGCTCTCGTACGTGGCGAGAGGAACCTCCTGCTCGCCGGCGACGTCGCCGCTCAGACGGAGGGGGCCCACCCAGCGGGTGGGAAGGGGAGTGAACTCACCGGTCATTCCGGCTCCTTCCAGGTGCGCCGGGCGCATCGGAGCGATGCGCCAGCGAGGTGATGTCGATCGCGCGCGCCCGCGCGAACTCGGCGGTCGCGCCGCTGATGACGAGGTCCGTGGTGACCAGGTCCGCACCCGTCGGTGCGCCCAGGACGGTCAGAAGGGCTCGCAGCTGTGACTTCCACGCATCCAGCGCGGCAGACAGTGCGTCGGCGCCCCCGTCGAGCACGATGCGAAGGAACGTGCCCGAAACGCCGACCGCGCCTGCTCCGAGGGCAAGGCCTCGGATGACGTCGAGGGGCGTGCGCACGCCTCCCGAGGCGAGAAGCGGCGGTGCATCGGCGGGCGCGTCGAGCAGGCACTCGACGGCGCTCTGCCCCCATCCGGCAAGGTAACCGAAATCCGCATCCGCCCGGCGGGCGTTCTCGATCTGCACGAAGTCCGTGCCGCCGCGACCGGCGACATCCGCGGCACGGACGCCGACCCCTCCGAGAACCGAGAGCGTGCGCCGGCTGAACCCGAAGCCGACCTCCTTGACGATGACGGGGACGTCCACGGCCGCGACGATGCGCTCCAGGGAGGCGATCCAGTGTCCGAACGATCGCCCGCCTTCGGGCATCACGATCTCCTGCACGGCGTTCACGTGGATCTGCAGGGCGTCGGCGTCGACGAGGTCGACCGCACGACGGGCGTCGTCGGCGGAGCGTTCGATCCCGACGTTGGCGAACAAGAGCCCGTCCGGGTTCTCCTCGCGCAGCACCCGGAAACTGCCGGCGGCGTCAGGGTCGTCGAGTGCGACACTCATCGATCCTGAGGCGATCGGCACGCCGGCGGCGGCGGCCGCCGCAGCCAGCGCGCGATTGATCTCACCGGTACGGGCGCTGCCACCGGTCATCGCGTTGATGTAGAACGGGGTGGGCCAGCGCAGCCCTGCCACCTCGGTGTCGAGCGTCACATCGGCCGCATCGATGCCGGACAGTGCGTGATGGAGGATGCGTACGTCGTCGAAACCGTTGCCGGCGATGAGCGGGTGCTGGGCCGCAGCGAGCCGTACGTGGTCGTCCTTGCGATCCGCGGCGCTCACGGCGCACCTCCCTCGGCGGGGGACACCGACAGCGTCAAGTGACGGATGTCGCGCTCCTCCCAATCGCGGAGCATGCCAGGGACGTCGGCGTCCTGCGGAGCCAGGACGATGCCGCAGTCTCCGCCGCCGGCGCCCGACGACTTCGCGGCGGCGCCTGCCGCTTCGGCGGTGTCGCAGAGCGCAGTCAGCGCATCCGTCTCGATGGCGACGCCGGCGCTTCGACCGAGCCGGCGCAGCAGACGTCGCGCCCGTCGGACGGCGTCGAGCGTGGCGGCGTCGTCTCCATCGTCCAGAGCGTGCGCGAGCTCCGTGACGCACGTGCGCGAGTCGAGCAGGAACGCGGGGTAGTCCATGGTGCCGGAACCGTCGCGCACCGCGTCGACGAGCCGCTCGGTGGATGCGGGACGACCCGTCCATCCGACGAGGAATCGGAGGGATGCCGGCGGCGTGAGGCGGGCGATGTCCAGCGATTCCCAGCCGTGCGATGCGAGCAGCTCGGCGACCGACGCGCCCTCGTCGAGGGCGTTGCGCAGCACGCGCCGGTCGGGCGAGCGATACGAAATCCAGCCGCCGAACGCACTGGCGGCCAGATCGCCGCCCGATGCCTGCGGTGCGACCTGAATGGTCGCCAGCAGCGCCAGTCGGTACGCGTCGCGCCGGGAGAGGCCGAACCCGTAGAACTCGTCGATGGCGCGGATCGTCGCGATCGTGACCGCGGCGGAGGATCCGAGGCCGAACTTGCGGCCTGACGCGTCGTCGAGCCCGCTGTCGATGCGCAGATCGTAATAGCGCGCGGGCAGTCCGCGTTCGGAGCGCAGACGTTCGGCGAGCGTGATCGCCGAAAGCACATACTCATACGGATGGTGCTCGGTATCGATCGTGAGGCCGTCGCCGGCCCGGCCCCAGACCAGGGGAGTGCGGCCGAACTCGGGGGAGTGGACGCTTCCGGAGTGTGCGCTGGGTGAGAGGCGGACCGTCAGGTAGCGATCGACGGCGACGAGCACGGCCGGCTCTCCGGGCGTCACGACCGCGTATTCGCCCGCGATGAAGAGTTTGCCCGGCGAACGGACGATGATCGGGGCGGTCATTCGACGGACCGTCCGCCGACCACCAGCCCCGGCCCGGGCAGCGCCACGACCGTCTCGGCGAGCGCGCCGAGCTCACCCGCGACGGCTTCCGCGTCGGCGGCACGGCACAGGGCGACGACGTTCGGGCCGGCATCCGCTGTCGCATACGATTCCAGGCCCGCGTCGCGCAGTGCCGCCACCCGGTCGAACAGGGCGATGCTCGTCGGCGAGAGGTAACGGATGGAGGGCGCGGAGGCCTGGATCACGGCGTGCATCCGAAGCGCGTTGTTCTCCGTGAGAGCTCCGAGCCGGGCGACGTCGCCGTCGAGACAGGCGCGCCGCGCCTCTTCGAGCGTCTCGGCGGTCGAGGTGATCCACGCCGGGTAGAAGGGCGACGTGTCTGCCGTGCGACGCATCGCCTCCCGGCTGGACACCTGCTTCTCGCCGCTGTCCACGATCGCGACGACCATGGCGAGGTCCGCCGGTGCCGGCAACGGCTCCGCGTAGGAGTGCTCGTCGTCGCCGGCGTGCCAGAGGGCGAAGCCGCCGAAGATCGAACGGGCGGCGGAGCCCGAGCCGCGACGGGCGAGCCTGCTGAGCTCTCGCGCGCTCAGCTCCAGCCCGAAGGCGGATGCGGCCGCGCCCGCGAGCGCGGCGAAGCCTGCCGCCGAGGAGGCGAGCCCCGCAGCGGACGGCACCGTGTTGTGCGATTCCACACGCGCATGCAGCGGGGATCCGGAGCGCTCGCGCACGATATCGAGGAACCGCGCGGTCCGCTCGGCAGAGACCCCCGACTGCTCGCGACCGTTCAGCACGAACACGTCGGCGTCCAACGAGTCGTCCACGACGACGGTGGTGGTCGTGGGGAACACACCCAGGGTCATCGACAGGCTGCCGGTCGCCGGCAGATTGAGTGCGGCGTCCTGCTTGCCCCAGTACTTCACCAGAGCGATGTTCGGATGCGCGATCGCGCGGGCCTCGGTCATGTCGTCGCCTCCACCGTGGTGGTCCAGGTCGCGGCCGCTCCCGCGGCACGCAGAGCGCCGGCGACCTCGGCAGCGCTCTCGTCGTCTCGGGTGAGCACGAGGACGCATCCGCCGCGCCCTCCGCCGGTCAGTTTCGCGCCCCAGGCGCCATGTGCGCGGGCGGTGATGGCGAGTTCGTCGAGCGCCGGGTCGCCCACCCCCAGCAGATCGAGCGCCGCGTGGCCCTGATCCATGACCGCGCCCAGGCTGCGGACATCGCCGGTTGCGAGGTGCGCGCGGGCATTCAGGGTGAGCTCGCCCAGCTGGTCGAGGAGAGCGTCCGTGCCTGCCGGATCCGCCTCGTGACGCGCGCGCACGCCCGCGACTGCTTCGCGCGTGCGGCCGGCGACGCCGGTGTCGGCGATCACGAATGTGAGCGGGACGGCCACCGCGACGGGCGACACGACGCCGCCCTCGAACCAGATCGGGGCGCCGGCGCGCACGGCGTGCGCGTCGAGACCGCTCGGTGCGACATGCGCGATCCGCTCAGCGCGCTGGATCGTCTCGTGCTCCTGGGTCGCATCCAGGACCACACCGTAGGCCGCGGCCACGGCGCGAACGACGGCAGCGGCCACGGCGGCGGAGGAGCCGACACCGCGTTCGGCCGGCAGATTGCTCTCGATGCGCAGCTCGATGGACTCGCCGGTGGCGCCGACCACCTCGAGCGCGGCGGCGGCCGCCATGGCCGTGGGCCCCAGACGTGCGGGCGCCGCGGCGAGGGGACCGTCGTAGAGGGCGCTGTGCAGGAGACTCGGACCGCTCGTCCGACGGACGTCCGCTCGCACCTGCAGAGCAGAGAGCGGGATGGCGAGCGCGGGCCGTTCGTAGACGACGGCGTGCTCGCCGAGGAGGATCGCCTTGCCGGATGCCCGCCCGCTCGCGGCGGCAGTGGGTGTCGGCGTCGCCGGCGCGTCGGATGGGCGCGCGGGACGGGCGGAAGAACTGGTCATAGGAACGCACGCGAGCCTAACAGCGTCCGCGCCGCCCAGCGCGGAGCCGGCTCTCTGGGATAGTCTGTCTACAAACCCCAGCAACCTTTAACACCGTCCTGAGAGGCGGAGAAGGGAGCGGCGGATGAGCACGCGCACCGTGCTGCATGAGGCCGACATCGCCAGAGCACTGACTCGGATCTCGCACGAGATCCTGGAGTCCAACCGCGGTCCGGAAGGGCTGGTGATCCTCGGTATTCCGACGAGAGGGGTGCCGCTCGCGCGCCGCATCGGCGCCCTCGTCTCCGACTTCGGCGGCGCACCGGTGCCCGTGGGCGCCCTCGACGTCACGATGTACCGCGATGACCTCGCGAGCAACCCCACCCGAGCACCGCACCGCACCGACATCCCCGCGGGCGGCATCGACCAGCGCACCGTCGTCCTGGTCGACGATGTGCTCTTCTCGGGGCGGAGCATCCGCGCGGCTCTCGACGCGCTCCAGGACATCGGTCGCCCGGCAGCCGTGCGGTTGGCGGCACTGATCGACCGCGGCCACCGCGAGCTCCCGATCCGCCCCGACTTCGTCGGCAAGAACCTCCCGAGCGCGCGTGACGAGCGTGTGAACGTCCGCCTGGCCGAGACCGACGGCGTCGAGGAGGTGACGATCGAATCATGAGGAATCTTCTCGACACGCGCACGCTCGGCCGCGAGCAGGCGCTACGCATCCTCGATGTCGCCGAGGACATGGCGGACACGCAGCAGCGTGAGATCAAGAAGCTGCCGACGCTGCGTGGCAAGACGGTGGTGAACCTCTTCTTCGAGGACTCGACCCGCACGCGGATCTCCTTCGAGGCGGCGGCGAAGCGTCTGTCCGCCGACGTCATCAACTTCTCCGCCAAGGGCTCCAGCGTCTCCAAGGGCGAGTCCCTCCAGGACACCGCCCAGACGCTGCAGGCCATGGGAGCGGATGCGGTCGTGATCCGACACGGCGCCTCGGGCGCACCGCGCACGCTCGCCACGAGCGGCTGGATCACCGCGGGCGTGGTCAACGCCGGCGACGGTACGCACGAGCATCCGACGCAGGCCCTGCTGGATGCGTTCACGCTGCGTAAGCGTCTGTTCGGTTCCGACAGCCGGGGGCGCGACCTCTCGGGCGTTTCCGTCGCGATCGTCGGCGACATCCTGCACTCGCGCGTCGCCCGTTCGAACGTCTGGCTGCTGAACACACTGGGGGCACGGATCACCCTCGTCGGGCCGCCGACCCTCATCCCGCAGGATGTGTCGGCGTGGCCCGCCACGATCGAGTACGACCTCGATCGCGCGATCGGTGCCGGCCCGGATGCGCTCATGATGCTGCGCATCCAGCTCGAGCGGATGAACGCGGCCTACTTTCCGACCGAGCGAGAGTACGCGAGAGCCTGGGGCCTCGATGGCGAGCGTCTCGACGCCCTGCCGGCCGATAGCATTGTCATGCACCCTGGGCCGATGAACCGCGGTCTGGAGATCTCCGCTGCGGCGGCGGACTCGCCGCGATCCACGGTGCTCGAGCAGGTCACCAACGGCGTATCCGTGCGGATGGCCGTGCTGTACCTGCTGCTTGCGGGCGAACGTCCCGCCTCCGAGAAAGAAGGTGCGTCATGAGCGGAACGTATGTGATCCGCGGTGTGCGACCGGTCGGCGCCGCTGCGCTCGATCTCGTCGTCGCGGACGGCCTCATCCAGGAGATGGGCAGCGGTCTCAGCCGTGCCGGCGCCCAGGTCATCGACGCGGACGGCCTCATCGCGCTCCCGGGTCTCGTCGATCTGCACACGCATCTCCGTGAGCCCGGCTACGAAGCGTCGGAGACGATCCTCACCGGCTCGCGTGCCGGCGCTGCAGGCGGATACACCGCCCTGTTCGCCATGCCCAACACCTCGCCCGTGGCCGACACGGCCGGAGTCGTCGAGCAGGAGCTGGCACTCGGTGAGGCCGCGGGGTTCGTCGACGTCCAGCCCATCGGCGCGGTCACGGTCGGACAGAAGGGCGAGCGCCTGGCGGAGCTGGGTGCGATGGCGCACTCTCGCGCGCGCGTGCGCGTGTTCAGCGATGATGGCTTCTGCGTCTTCGATCCGCTCATCATGCGTCGCGCCCTGGAGTACGTGAAGGCGTTCGACGGCGTGATCGCGCAGCACGCCCAGGATCCGCGCCTGACCGAGGGCGCCCAGATGAACGAGGGTGCGGTCTCGGCGGAGCTGGGGCTCACCGGGTGGCCCGCTGTCGCTGAGGAGTCGATCATCGCCCGCGACGTGCTGCTCGCGGAGCATGTCGGGTCGCGGCTGCACGTGTGCCATCTCTCGACGGCCGGCAGCGTCGACATCATCCGCTGGGCCAAGAAGCGCGGGATCGCGGTGACCGCCGAGGTCACCCCGCACCATCTGCTGCTGACCGAGGAACTCGTGCGTGGTTACGACGCGCGGTACAAGGTGAACCCGCCGTTGCGGCGAGACGAGGACGTGCAGGCGGTGCGGGAGGGCCTCGCCGACGGCACGATCGACATCGTCGCGACCGATCACGCGCCGCATCCCGCTGAGGCGAAGGCCTGCGAATGGCAGGCTGCGGCGAACGGCATGGTCGGGCTCGAGAGCGCCCTGCGAGTGGTGCACCACGCCATGGTCGAGACCGGGCTGCTCGAGTGGACGGATGTGGCGCGGGTCATGAGCAGCGCCCCCGCCAGAATCGGTCGCCTTCCAGGCCATGGCCGCCCCCTCGCCGTCGGCGAGCCCGCCCACCTGGCTCTGTACGACGACACCGTGCGCGCGACGTTCGCGGTCGACGACCTGCGCGGACGCAGCACCAACTCGCCGTACCTCGGGCGCGAGCTGCCGGGCTCGACACGCTGGACGTTCCGCGCCGGCATCGCGACCGTGCGCGACGGCGTCGTGGCGGATGCGGCGGAGGTGCACGCATGAGCCGGGAGGGCGCGCTGCTGGTCATGCTCTCCGTTGCGCTGCTGCTGATCGGCCTCACGTTCTGGGGCTGGCGGCGCCGCGTGCGACGAGACAGCGGCCTTGCCGCGCCGCTCGGATCGCCGCCCGCCGGGGCAGAGGTGCTCGCACGCTTCTCCGGCCTCTACGTCGCGACGACCGCGCACGACACCGCCCTCGAGCGTCTCGCCGTTCGAGGACTCGGGTTCCGCGCCAAGGCCGACCTCCTGATCACTGACGCCGGCGTGGCGCTTGACGCCCAGGGCGGCGCACCGGTGTTCATCGACAGAAGGCGCCTCGTGTCCGCGCAACAGGCCACGGTCACCATCGACCGCGTGGTCGAACGCGACGGGCTCGCCCGCCTCAGCTGGTACATCGACGACGACATGGTCGTCGACTCCTACTTCCGCCCGCAGGACGCCTCGGCACGCGCGGTCGCCGCCGCCCTCGACGCGATCCTGCCCCACCCCACCTCGACGGGAACCGACGTATGACTCTCTTCCGCACCGGACCGGCCGTCCTCGTCCTCGAAGACGGCACACGCCACACCGGCCGCGCTTACGGCGCCACCGGAACGACCCTCGGCGAGGTCGTCTTCGCCACGGGGATGACCGGCTACCAGGAGACCCTCACCGACCCCTCCTACGCAGGGCAGATCGTCCTGCAGACCGCGCCCCACATCGGCAACACGGGTGTCAACGACGAGGACCCCGAGTCGCGTCGCATCTGGGTCGCCGGCTACATCGTCCGCGACCCCTCACGGGTCGTATCCAACTGGCGTGCCGACGAATCGCTCGATGACGCACTCACGAACGACGGGATCGTCGGCATCAGCGGGATCGACACCCGAGCCGTGACGCGCCACATCCGCTCCGCCGGAAGCATGCGGGGTGGGATCTTCTCGGGCGACGCGGCATCGATCGCGCCTGAAGAGCAGCTGCGCATCGTGCGCGAGGCGCCGGCGATGGCGGGGCAGAACCTCTCCGCCTCCGTCTCCGTGGCCGAGACCGAGATCACCCCCGCGACCGCGGAGCGCATCGGCAACCTCGCCGTCCTCGACCTCGGTGTCAAGCAGGCGACCATCGACAACCTCGCCGCCCGTGGATTCGACGTGCACGTGCTGCCGCAGACCGCCACGATCGACGAGATCCGGGCGATCGAGCCCGTCGCCGTCTTCTACTCCAACGGGCCGGGCGACCCGGCGGCATCCGCCGACCACGTGGAGCTGTTGCGCGCGGTGCTCGATGACCGCCTGCCGTTCTTCGGCATCTGCTTCGGCAACCAGCTGCTCGGGCGCGCGCTGGGCTACGGCACGTACAAGCTGCCCTTCGGGCACCGCGGCATCAACCAGCCCGTCATGGACCGCACGACCGGCCGCGTCGAGATCACCGCGCACAATCACGGGTTCGCGGTCGACGCGCCCCTGGACGGCGTGAGCGACAGCCCCAATGGCTACGGCCGCGTCGAGGTCAGCCACGTCGGCCTCAACGACCAGGTCGTCGAAGGCCTGCGCGCCCTCGACATCCCCGCGTTCAGCGTGCAGTACCACCCGGAGGCCGCTGCCGGCCCGCACGACGCGAACTACCTCTTCGACCGGTTCCGGGACATGGTCATCGCCGAGCAGAGCAAGAAGGACACCAAGTAATGCCCAAGCGCGACGACATCCGCTCCGTCCTCGTCATCGGCTCCGGCCCGATCGTCATCGGTCAGGCGTGCGAGTTCGATTACTCCGGCACCCAGGCGTGCCGCGTGCTGCGCGCCGAGGGCGTGCGCGTGATCCTGGTCAACTCCAACCCGGCCACGATCATGACCGACCCCGACTTCGCCGATGCGACCTACATCGAGCCCATCAACTGGCGGGTCATCGAGACGATCATCGCCAAGGAGCGTCCCGACGCGATCCTGCCGACCCTGGGCGGCCAGACGGCGCTGAATGCGGCGATCGACCTGCACAAGAACGGCGTGCTGGAGAAGTACGGCATCGAGCTCATCGGCGCCAACTTCGAGGCCATCAACAAGGGCGAGGACCGCCAGATCTTCAAGGAGCTGGTGATCGAGGCCGGCGCCGATGTGGCCGCCTCCGTCATCTGCCACTCCATGGATGAACTGCTCGCGGGCGCCGAGAAGCTCGGATACCCGCTCGTGGTCCGCCCGTCGTTCACGATGGGAGGCCTCGGCTCCGGCTTCGCGTACGACGAGGCCGACCTCCGCCGCATCGGGGGTGCCGGACTGCACGACTCGCCCACGAACGAGGTGCTCCTGGAGGAGTCCATCCTCGGCTGGAAGGAGTACGAGCTCGAGCTCATGCGCGACACCGCCGACAACACGGTGGTCGTCTGTTCGATCGAGAACGTCGACCCGGTCGGCGTGCACACGGGCGACTCGATCACCGTCGCTCCTGCGCTCACGCTCACCGACCGCGAGTACCAGAAGCTGCGCGACATCGGGATCGAGATCATCCGGCGCGTGGGCGTCGACACCGGTGGCTGCAACATCCAGTTCGCCGTCGACCCCGTGACCGGTCGCATCATCGTGATCGAGATGAACCCGCGCGTGTCGCGCTCCTCGGCGCTGGCCTCCAAGGCCACGGGATTCCCGATCGCCAAGATCGCCGCAAAGCTCGCGATCGGCTACCGCCTCGACGAGATCCCGAACGACATCACGAAGGTGACCCCGGCAAGCTTCGAGCCGACCCTGGACTACGTCGTCGTCAAGGTGCCGCGCTTCAACTTCGAGAAGTTCCCCGCCGCGGACACGACTCTCACGACGACCATGAAGTCGGTCGGCGAGGCGATGGCCATCGGCCGAAACTACGCGACGGCCCTGCAGAAGGCGCTGCGCTCGCTCGAGAAGCGCGGCTCCAGCTTCCATTGGGGCGAGGAGACGCGTTCTGTCGAAGAGCTGCTGGAGATCGCCACGATTCCGACCGACGGCCGCATCGTCGTCCTGCAGCAGGCGATGCGCAAGGGCGCGACGATCGAGCAGGCCTTCGAGGCGACGGCGATCGACCCATGGTTCCTCGATCAGATCGCGCTCATCAACGAGGTGGCAGAGTTCGTGCGCACGGCCGGAGAGCTCGATGCCGAGGTCCTGCGAGTCGCCAAGGAGCACGGTTTCAGCGACATCCAGATCGCGGAGCTCCGCGGCATCGGCGAGGCCGAAGTACGCGGCATCCGGCATGCGCTGGGGCTGCGGCCCGTCTACAAGACGGTGGACACCTGCGCGGGCGAGTTCCCCGCCCTCACTCCTTACCACTACTCGAGCTACGACGCCGAGACGGAGGTGTCGCCCTCTGAGCGCACCAAGGTCGTGATCATCGGCTCCGGCCCCAACCGCATCGGTCAGGGAGTCGAGTTCGACTACTCGTGCGTGCACGCGAGCTTCGCGCTCTCGGATGCGGGCTACGAGACGGTCATGATCAACTGCAACCCCGAGACGGTCTCGACCGACTACGACACGAGCGACCGTCTCTACTTCGAGCCACTCACTCTGGAAGACGTCCTCGAGGTGCTGCACGCAGAGAGCGCCTCGGGCGAGATCCTCGGTGTCATCTGCCAGCTCGGCGGACAGACGCCACTGGGGCTGGCGAAGGGCATCGAGGCGGCGGGCTACCGCATCCTCGGCACGAGCCCCGCGGCGATCGACCTGGCGGAGGAGCGCGAGCTGTTCTCGCGCCTGCTCGACGACGCGGGCCTGGTCGCTCCCCGCAACGGCACCGCGATCGACGTCGACGGCGCAGTGAGCGTCGCCGAGGAGATCGGGTACCCCGTGCTCGTGCGCCCGAGCTTCGTGCTCGGCGGCCGCGGCATGGAGATCGTCTACTCGACAGATGCGCTGCGCGATTACTTCGTCCGCATCGCCGACGCGGCCATCATCGGTCCAGGACTCCCGCTTCTGGTCGACCGGTTCCTGGATGACGCGATCGAGCTCGACGTCGACGCCCTCTTCGACGGCGAGGAGCTCTACATCGGCGGCGTGATGGAGCACCTCGAGGAAGCCGGCATCCACTCCGGCGACTCGTCCTGCACGCTCCCGCCGGTGTCGCTGGGTCGTACCGACGTGGATCGGGTCCGCGAGGCGACGCTCGCCATCGCGCAGGGCGTGGGTGTGCGCGGGCTGCTCAACGTGCAGTTCGCCATCAGTGCCGGCGTGCTCTACGTGATCGAGGCGAACCCCCGCGCGAGCCGCACGGTTCCCTTCGTGTCCAAGGCGCTCGGCATCCCTCTCGCGAAGGCGGCCAGCCGCATCATGGCGGGAAGCTCCATCGCCGAGCTCAAGGCCGAGGGGATGCTGCCGGAGCAAGACGGATCGCGCGTTCCGCTGGACGCACCGGTCGCTGTGAAGGAGGCGGTGCTTCCCTTCAAGCGCTTCCGCACCAAGGACGGTCAGACCGTCGACTCCGTGCTCGGGCCGGAGATGCGCTCCACCGGTGAGGTCATGGGCTTCGACCGCGACTTCCCGACGGCGTTCGCGAAGAGCCAGCAGGCTGCGTACGGCGGCATGCCGCTGTCGGGAACCGTTTTCATCTCCGTGGCCGACGCCGACAAGCGGGCCGTCATCCTCCCGGCGCACCGCCTGCAGGAGCTCGGCTACGAGCTCGTCGCGACGGAGGGCACCGCGGAGATCCTCGCGCGCAACGGCATCGCCGTCCGCACCGTCAACAAGTACTCGGCGACGCAGGAGACGGGCGAGACGAACATCGTCGACCTCATCAACGCGGGTGAGATCGACATGATCGTCAACACGCCCAGTGGCGGCCTCGCTCGCGCGGACGGCTACGAGATCCGCGCGGCGGCTGTCGCTGCCGACAAGGCGCTGTTCACGACGATGGCCGTGCTCGGTGCCGCCGTGAGCGCATTGCCGGTGCTGCGTGAGGGCTTCGACGTGAAGAGCCTTCAGGAGTACGCGGTGGAGCGGGCGGCCCGCGCGTGAGCGCAGCCGGCTTCGGAACGCGGCTACAGGCCGCGCTCGACGAGCACGGGCAGTTGTGCGTGGGGATCGACCCCCACGCCCAGCTTCTGCGCGCGTGGGACCTCGGCGAGGACGCGGCCGGGGTGCGCGAGTTCGGCCTGCGCGTCGTGGATGCGGCGGCCGGGCGCGTGGGTGTCGTGAAGCCGCAGGTCGCCTTCTACGAGCGGTTCGGGTCACCGGGCTACGCCGCCCTCGAGGATGTGCTCGCGGCGGCGAGGGCGGCGGGTCTGCTGGTGATCGCCGACGCGAAGCGCGGCGACATCGGCACCACGATGGACGGCTACGCCGCCGCATGGCTCGAGCCCGGTTCGCCCCTGGAAGCCGACGCGCTCACGCTCAGCCCGTATCTCGGGCCGGAATCTCTGCACGAGACGATCACGCGCGCGATCCGGGCGGACAAGGGCGTGTTCGTCCTCGCCGCGACCAGCAACCGCGAGGCGGCTGTCGTGCAGAGCGCCATCACGGTGGATGCATCCGCCGGCGACGACGAGCCGGTCGCGGCCCGGGTCGCACGCGAGGTGGGCTCTTACAACGTGGGAAGCGCGGGCGCCCTCGGCCCCGCCGGCGTCGTCGTGGGCGCCACGCTGATGCGCTCCGCGTTCGGACTCACCGACACGGTGCTGGCCGGAACGCCGATCCTGGCTCCGGGCTTCGGCGCTCAAGGCGCCCAGCCGTCGGATCTCGCCGAGCTCTTCGGTTACGTCGCCGCTCAGGTCGTCGCGAGCGAGAGCAGAAGCATTCTCTCGGCGGGTCCTGCCGGCCTCGTCGCCCGTATCGAAGCCAGACGCGCGCTGTACTCGGAGGTTCGCCGTGGTTGACAGTCGAACGCCTCCCGAGGTCGACCGGGTGGCCGCGTCCCGCAGGGCCGTCGAGGCGCGCCGCGCCCGCGCGTCGCTCAAGCGCGACCTGTCCACGCGCGTGCTCAGCGGTCAGGAGGTGCTCCGCCGCGCCGTGGCCGATCCCGCATCCGCCGCCGGAACCCTGCGCGTTCCGGAGTTCCTCACCGCCCTCCCTGCGATCGGTGAGGGCAAACGGGACCGCGTCCTGGCCGAGCTGGGCATCTCACCGGTCAAGCGTCTCGGCGGACTCGGAGTGCGCCAGCGCGCCGCGCTGCAGGAATGGCTCGACGGCAGGCTCCCGGAGCCGCAGCCGCGCGCGGCGCGCAGCCGTCTGCTGGTGCTCGCGGGCCCGACCGCGGTCGGCAAGGGCACGGTCGCCGCCCATATCCAGGAGCATTATCCCGAGATCGTCCTCTCCGTCTCCGCGACGACGAGGCCGCCTCGTCCCGGCGAGATCGACGGCACCCATTACTTCTTCGTGGACGACGCCGCCTTCGACGAGCTCATCGAGCGCGGTGAGCTGCTGGAGTGGGCGACCGTCCACAACAAGTACCGATACGGCACGCCTCGCGGTCCGATCGAGAGCGCACTCGCCGACGGCCGGACGGTTCTGCTCGAGATCGATCTGCAGGGCGCGCGGCAGGTCCGGGCGGCGGCGCCCGATGCGGCACTCGTGTTCCTGCTCCCGCCCAGCTGGGATGAGCTCGTGCAGCGCCTTGTCGGTCGAGGTACGGAGGATGCCGAGGAGCGCGCGCGGCGATTGCGCACGGCGCGGGTGGAATTGGCGGCCCAGGGCGAGTTCGACTATCGGGTCGTGAACGCAGAAGTCGCCGAGGCGGCGCGCGAGGTCGTAGAATTGACGAAGGCTTCCGCGCGTCCGTCGTGATGCGTCGTCGTCGAACGACTCTCTGCCGACATCCCCGAACCAGGAGGTACCGCCATGGCTGGGACCAACCAGGGCATCATCGAGCCCCCCATCGACAGCCTTCTCGACAAGGTCGACTCGAAGTACCAGCTCGTGATCTACGCATCCAAGCGCGCGCGTCAGATCAACGACTACTACTCGGATCTTCACGAGGGCAATCTCTTCGACAACGTGGGCCCGCTCGTGGACTCCACGATCGAGGACAAGCCGCTGACGATCGCGCTGCATGAGATCAACGAGGACAAGCTGCGCCTGCGTCACGCCGAGTGATCTGATCACGTCGACGCTCCCCCCGGCACTGTGGTGTCCGGGGGGAGCGTCACAGTGGGGGTGTTCCTCACGTCTCGAGTGGGAGTTGCGATGACCGAGCTGCGTCTGTTCACGTCCGAGTCCGTCACGGAAGGGCATCCGGACAAGATCTGCGACCAGATCTCCGACAGCATCCTCGACGCGATCATCGCGGAGGACCCGACCGGCCGCGTCGCGGTCGAGACCCTCGTGACGACGGGCCTCGTGCACGTCGCGGGCGAGGTGTCTACACGCGCCTACGTCGAGATCCCCGCGATCGTCCGCGATGTCGTGAACCGCATCGGTTACAACTCCAGCGACACAGGATTCGACGGCGACTCATGCGGCGTGTCGGTCTCGATCGGCGCGCAGTCCTCCGACATCGCGGCGGGGGTGAATCAGGCGTTCGAGCAGCGCGAGGGACGATCGGTCGACCCCCGCGACGAGCAGGGAGCCGGCGACCAGGGCATCATGTTCGGCTTCGCGACGACCGAGACCGCGCAGCTCATGCCGATGGCGGCCTGGACCGCGCACCGGATGGCCGAGCGGCTCGCCGCGGTGCGCCGAGCCGGCACCCTCGATTTCCTGCGTCCCGACGGCAAGACGCAGGTCACTCTCGGCTACGACGGTCACACGCCGAAGACGGTGGAGTCCGTGGTGCTGTCCACGCAGCACCACCCCGACATCAGCCAGGACGAGCTGCGCGAGCTGGTGCGCCGTGAGGTCATCGATCCCGTGCTCGCCGACACCGGACTGGACACGCCCGATGTGCAGTACTACATCAATCCCGCGGGTCCCTTCGTCACGGGCGGTCCCAAGGGCGACGCCGGACTGACCGGTCGCAAGATCATCATCGACACCTACGGCGGTGCGGCACGCCACGGCGGCGGCGCCTTCAGCGGCAAGGATCCCTCGAAGGTCGACCGCTCGGCCGCCTACGCCATGCGGTGGGTCGCCAAGAACGCTGTCGCGGCAGGTCTCGCAGAGCGCCTGGAGGTGCAGGTCGCGTATGCGATCGGCAAAGCGAGCCCCGTGGGCCTGTACATCGAGAGCTTCGGCACGGGGCACGTGAGCGACGAGACGATCACTGCGGCGATCCTCGACGTCTTCGACCTGCGGCCCAAGGCCATCATCGATCAGCTCGATCTGCTGCGTCCCATCTACTCGGCGACCGCCGCCTACGGTCACTTCGGTCGTGAGCTTCCGGAGTTCACCTGGGAGCGTCTGGACCGCGTCGACGAGTTGCGTGCCGCAGCCGGGCTCTGAGATGACCGGGGCGTCCGGCCCCGCTCGGCCGGTCGCGCGCGTACTGCTCGATTCGCCACTGCCGCAGCTCGACCGCCTGTTCGACTACGCGATCCCGCCCGAGTTCGACGAGGACGCCGTGCCCGGCGTGCGTGTGCGCGTGCCTCTGCGCAGCGCCGGTCGTGTCGTCGACGGGTTCCTCGTCGAACGCGGCGAGGAGACCGACCACTCGCGTCCGCTCTCCGAGCTCGACAGCGTCGTCTCACCGATGCCCGTCCTCCCGTCGAGCCTGTACAGCCTCGCTCGTCGCGTCGCAGATCGCGCGGCGGGTTCGGCTTCCGACGTGCTCCGCCTCGCCGTGCCGAAGCGGATGGTGCGCGCGGAGAAGGCATGGCTCCACTCGCCCGAGCCCGTCGCCGAAGTGCCTCACGCGAATGCGGTGCGGACGGCGGAAGAGGTCCTCGCGGCGTTCCCGCATCTCGCGGAAGGCATCCGGGCCGGTGAACGCCTCGCCGTGGATGCGACACCACGGGTCGTGGAACTCGCCGAGGGCGTCACGGTGGGATCGTGGGCCGTACTCATCGCTGCCGCGGCGACGATCACCCTCGCCGCGGGGCGCAGCGTCGTCATCGTCGTCCCGGACCATCGGGATCAGGACCAGGTGATGACCGCGCTGGCGGGACGCGTGCCGCGGGACGCACTCGTGCAGTCCGACGCCCGCCAGAGTGGTCCCTCGCGTTACGGCGCGTATCTGCGCACCCTCGCCGACGCGCCCTGCATCGTGGTCGGGAACCGCTCGGCGGTCTACGCGCCCACGAGCAGCACGGGCCTCGTCGTGATCTGGGACGACGGCGACCCGTTGCTCGCGGAGCCGCTCAGCCCCGGCGCGCACGCCCGTGATGTGGCGCTTCTGCGCCAGGAGAGCGAGCAGAGCGCACTGCTCGTGCTCGGACACACGCGCACCACGGATGTCGAGCGACTCGTTCAGATCGGGTGGCTGCGCCACATCCCCGCGGCGCGGCGTGTCACCCCACGCGTCGTCTTGACGGCAACGTCCGATGCGGTCGCGCAGGCGCGCATCCCCTCCTCGGCGTTCCAGGCTGTGCGCGACGCGCTGACAGAGGGTCCCGTGCTGGTTCAGGTCGCCCGACCCGGCTACGCCCCCGTGGTGGTCTGCTCCTCGTGCCGTGCGCCCGCTCGTTGTCTACACTGCTCCGGCCCGCTTCGGGTGCGCAGGCAGGGCAGGCCGCCGGAGTGCGCCTGGTGTGGGCGCGGGATCGCCGGCTGGCAGTGCGCCGTGTGCGAAGGGCAGCACCTTCGTCTCGCCTCCTCGGGAAGCGAACGCACCGCGGATGAGCTCGGGCGGGCGTTCCCCGGTACGCGGGTGATCGTGGCCGACGGCGACCATCCGGTCGCACGCGTCGAGCATCGCCCGGCGTTGGTCATCGCGACCCGTGGGGCGGAGCCGATCGCGGACGGCGGGTATCGCGCCGTTCTGCTGCTGGACGGCGACCGGATGCTGCTCGCCGAGGACCTGCGCATCGGCGAGGCGTGTCTGCGGTGGTGGTCGAACGCCGCAGCGTTGACCGCCCCCGGCGCACCCGTGCTGCTGACGGGGGTCGCGGGACCCCTCGCTCGCGCGTTGGCGACGTGGACGCAGGCCGCCCACGCCCGCGCCGAGCTCGCCGACCGCGCTGTGCTGCATCTGCCGCCGGCGGTGCGCGTGGCGGTCGTAGAGGGGGAGCCCCGCACGGTTCACGACGCTCTCGCGCAGTTGCGCGCCGAGGTCCCCGCCCTCGATGTCGATGCGATTCTCGGACCCTCGGAGATCCTCGGGGAGGACCCCCCGCGCTCGCGCGCGCTCGTCCGTTTCGACTACGGCCACGGAAAGGCGGTGACGGGCTCTCTGCGAGCGGCGGTGATCGCCGATGCGGTGCGTGCCCGCCGCACGCGCGGCCGGACCCCCGCGCGGAGCCGGAATACACTCAGAGTTCGGGTGGACGTGCCCGATCCCGAGTTGTGAGGAACCCGATGCGTCTTGTTTTCGCGGGAACGCCCGAACCCGCCGTCGCCTCGCTGCGTGCTTTGGCCGCCACCGATCACGAGATCGCGTGCGTCATCACGCGCCGCGACGCACCCGTCGGACGCAAGCGCGTCCTCACAGCCTCGCCGGTCGCCGTCGCCGCCGACGAGCTGGGGATCGACGTGCTCAAGACCGATCGTCTGGACGCCGCGGCGACCGAACGCATCGCAGCCCTCGAACCGGATCTCGGTGTGATCGTGGCCTACGGCGGCCTCGTCCGGGAGCCGCTGCTGGGCACCCCCCGCTTGGGGTGGATCAATCTGCACTTCTCCCTGCTGCCTCGCTGGCGGGGAGCGGCGCCCGTGCAGCGCGCACTGATCGCCGGAGACGGCGAGACCGGCACGAACGTGTTCCAGCTGACCGCCGGCCTCGACGAGGGCGACGTGTACGGAGGGACGCGCTACCGCATCCCTCCAACGGCCACGGCCGGGCGCGTGCTGGAAGATCTCGCGCGCGACGGTGCTGGCGCGCTCGTCGACATCGTCGACCAGTTGGCGGCGGGGACGGCTCGCGCCCTCCCGCAAGTCGGGGAGAGCACGTACGCGGGCAAGCTGACCGCCGAGGACGGCCGGCTCGACTGGACCCAGACGGCGGATGCGGTGCTGTCGCGCTTTCGTGGCACGACGCCCGAACCCGGCGCTTTCACGACGGTCGATGGTGTGCGCGTCAAGATCCACGACATGCAGCGCGCCGAGCACGCCGCTGCGTTGTCGCCCGGCGCCATCCGTGCCGCGCAGTCGGAGGTGCTCGTCGGTACAGCGACAGATCCCGTGGCGCTCATGCGGGTGCAGCCGGCCGGTAAGGCGGCGATGGCGGCGGGCGACTGGCTGCGAGGTCTCCGCGCGGCGGAGGGGCTGGTGGCGTCGTGAGCCGTTACGATCCGCGGCGGGTGGCGTTCGACACGCTGCGCGCCGTGGCCGCATCCGATGCGTACGCGAACCTTCTCCTGCCGGTGGAGATCGCGCGGGCCGGACTCGACGCGAAGGATGCGGCGCTCGCCACAGAGCTGACGTACGGCACACTCCGACGCCTCGGTACCTACGACGCGATCATCGCGTCTGCGGCGGGCCGGTCCACCGACGAGATCGACGAGGATGTGCTCGACGCTCTGCGGTTGGGCGCGCACCAGCTGCTCTCGACGCGGATCGCCTCCCACGCGGCCGTGCACGAGACGGTGGCGCTCGTACGAGAGACGATCGGCGCCGCGCCCACCGGATTCGTCAACGCGGTTCTGCGCCGGATATCACGCGATACGCCGGGGGAGTGGCTCGCCCGCATCGAGGCGGCGGCCCGTTCGGACGACGAACGGCTGGGGCTCGCGTACGCCCACCCCGTCTGGGTGATCCGCGCCTTCCGCCGTGCTCTGGTGGCCGAGGGGCGCGCTGACGAGCTCGAAGACCTCCTGCGTGCCGATAACGCGTCGCCGCGGGTTTCGCTGGCCGTGCTTCCCGGACTCGCCGATCGACCATCCGAGCTTGCTCCGACGCGGTACTCACCCGTGGGGGCGCTCTCCGCAGGCGGGGACCCCGAGCCGCTGATCCGCGCATCCGGCGGTCGTATCCGCGTGCAGGACGAGGGGTCGCAGCTGGCGGCGCTCGCGCTCAGTCGCGCCGAACCGGTGTCCGTCGGTGAGCGATGGCTCGATCTGTGTGCCGGACCCGGCGGCAAGACCGCCTTGCTCGCCGCCGAGGCCCTCGCCGGCGGTGCACTGCTGGAGGCCAACGAGATCGCGCCGGCCCGCGCGGGACTCGTGCGTCAGGCTCTCGCGGGTGTTCCGGCCGAGGTCTCGGTCAGCGAGGAGGACGGGCGTTCGCGCGCGGGGCACGGGCGCTACGACCGCATCCTGGTGGACGCGCCGTGCACAGGCCTGGGCGCCCTCCGTCGTCGGCCCGAGGCCCGCTGGCGGAAGTCGCCGCAAGACGTGGCGGCGCTCGCGAGCCTGCAGCGGGAGCTGCTGGAGAGTGCGCTCGACGCGCTGACGCCGGGGGGCATCGTCGCCTACGTCACGTGCTCGCCCCATCTGGCCGAAACCAGCGCAGTCGTGGCGGAGGTGCGCGAGCGCCGAGGCGACGAGATCGAGGAGATCGACGCCCGCGCCGTGCTGCAGGATGTCGCGAATCAGCCGCTGGATCTTCCGACGCCCGCCGACGGCAGCGGACGAGCGCAGCTGTGGCCCCACCGGCACGGAACGGACGCCATGTCGATCTCGCTGCTGCGACGCCGCGCGTGACGCTCGCCGATAATGGCAGGGTGAGCGCTCCCCGCATCAACCCCTCCATCCTCGCCGCGGACTTCGTCAACATGCAGGCCGAGCTCGGCCGCATCGCCGGCGCCGACTTCGTACACGTGGACGTCATGGACAACCACTTCGTGCCGAACCTGACCTTCGGTCCCCAGATGGTCGAGCGGGTGCAGGCGACGAGCCCCGTGCCGCTGGATGTGCACCTGATGATCGACGACCCGGACCGGTGGGCGCCCGGATACGCCGAACTGGGGGCGGCCTCGGTGACCTTCCATCTCGAAGCCGCCGCCGAGCCGGTCGCGCTCGCACGGCGGCTGCGCCAGATCGGTGCACGCGCCGGAGTGGCGATCAAGCCGGGGACCTCCGAGCAGCCGCTCCTGGAGCTGCTGCACGAGTTCGACCAGATCCTCGTCATGACCGTGGAGCCGGGCTTCGGCGGACAGTCGTTCATGCCCGAGACGATGCCGAAGCTCGCCCGCCTCGCCGACGCTGCGCGCCGGGTCGGCTCGGCGGTCTGGCTCCAGGTCGACGGTGGGATCGCTCCGGCCACCATCGAACAAGCGGCATCCGCCGGCGCGGACACGTTCGTCGCCGGATCCGCGGTCTTCGGCGTGGAGGATCCGGATGCGGCGATCGCGGGGCTCCGGGCGCAGGCCGCCGCAGCGTCGTCGCACCGGCACTGAGGGCGGCAGCCGCGCCGGTCGGCGGACGGTACCCTAGGACGGTGAAGACGTTCGACGACCTGTTCGCGGAGCTCGAGCTCAAGGCCCGGACGCGACCCGCCGGATCCGGCACCGTCGCTGAACTCGATGCCGGTGTGCATGCGATCGGCAAGAAGATCGTCGAAGAGGCGGCAGAGGTCTGGATGGCCGCCGAGTATCAGAGCGACGCCGAGGCAGCCGAGGAGATCTCGCAGCTGCTCTACCACCTGCAGGTGCTCATGCTGGCCAAGGGTCTGACGCCGGCGGACGTGTACCGACATCTCTGATGCCCGCACCCGCCGCATCCGTCATCTTCCAGAGAGTTTTCCCATGCTGAGAATCGCCGTGCCCAATAAGGGCTCCCTTTCCGAGACCGCGGCGGCCATGCTCGCCGAGGCGGGATACAAGGGCCGTCGCGATCCGAAGGATCTGCACGCCATCGACCCGCTCAACGACGTCGAGTTCTTCTATCTGCGACCCAAGGACATCGCCACCTATGTCGGCTCGGGCGCGCTGGATGTCGGCATCACCGGGCGCGACCTGCTGCTCGATGCACGCATGCCGGGCGCGCGTGAGATCGAGGCGCTCGGTTTCGGCGGCTCGACGTTCCGTTTCGCGGGCCCTCCCGGTCGATTCACCGAGCTCGCCGATCTCGAGGGGATGCGGGTGGCCACCGCCTACCCCGGTCTCGTGGACGCGTACCTCGACGAGCACGGCGTGGCGGTCGATCTCGTGCCGCTCGACGGCGCCGTGGAATCCGCCGTCGAACTCGGCGTCGCCGACGCGGTGGCCGACGTGGTCTCCACCGGCACCACGCTGCGTCAGGCGGGGCTCGAGATCTTCGGTCCGGTCCTGCTTGAGTCGGACGCCGTGTTGATCACCGGCGCGCAGGAGCCCGCCGGGCTCGAGACGCTGCTGAGGCGTCTGCGCGGTGTCATGGTCGCGCGCGAGTACGTGCTCATCGACTATGACCTGCCCGCCGACCTCGTCGACGAGGCGATCGCGGTCGCTCCGGGTATCGAATCGCCCACGATCTCGCCGCTGCGGGACCCGTCGTGGGTCGCGGTGCGCGTGATGAGTCCCCGCAAGCGCGTCAACCAGGTCATGGACGCGCTCTACGCGATCGGGGCGCGGGCGATCCTGGTGACCGAGATCCACGCGGCGAGGCTCTGATGAGCGTGGTCTGCCGAGTCATCCCGTGCCTGGATGTGGCGGCGGGACGCGTGGTCAAGGGCGTCAAGTTCGAGAACCTCCGCGACATGGGAGATCCCGTCGAGCTCGCGCGGCTGTACTTCGAGCAGGGCGCTGATGAGCTCACCTTCCTCGACGTCACAGCGACCGTCGACGAACGGGCGACGACCTACGACGTCGTGCGCCGCACGGCGGAAGAGGTCTTCATCCCGTTGACCGTCGGCGGCGGCGTCCGCTCCGACGAGGACGTCGCGAGGCTCCTGGCCGTCGGCGCCGACAAGATCGGCGTCAATTCGGCTGCTATCGCCCGACCCGCCCTGATCGACGAGATCGCCGACCGCTTCGGGGCCCAGGTGCTCGTTCTGTCGCTCGACGTCAAGCGCGCCGAAGGCATGCCTTCGGGCTTCGCCGTCACGACCCACGGCGGGCGAACCCTCACCCAGCTCGACGCGCTCGCCTGGGCGCGCGAGGCCATCGAGCGCGGCGCCGGTGAACTGCTCGTCAACTCGATCGACGCCGACGGCACGAAGAACGGCTTCGATCTCGAACTCGTCGCCCTGATGAGGGAGATCTCCCGCGTGCCGGTCATCGCCTCGGGCGGCGCCGGGCAGGTCGGCGACTTCGCGCCCGCCATCCGTGCCGGCGCCGACGCGGTGCTCGCCGCATCCGTTTTCCACTCCGGCCAGCTCACGGTGGGCGACGTGAAGGACGCGCTGGTCGGCGAGGGGATCGAGGTACGTCGATGAGCCAGAGCGTCGAAGAGCGGATCTCCCGGGTCCGCTTCAACGATCAGGGCCTGGTCGCAGCGATCGTGCAGCAGTGGGACACCCGAGAGGTGCTCATGATGGGCTGGATGGACGCGGAGGCGCTGCGGCGCACGCTCACCTCGGGTCGCGCGACTTACTGGTCGCGCTCGCGTCAGGAGTACTGGCGCAAGGGCGACACGTCGGGTCACATCCAGGTCGTGCGCGGCGCCCGCCTGGACTGCGACGGCGACGCCGTGCTGCTGTCGGTCGAGCAGACCGGCCCCGCCTGTCACACCGGCACACGGACCTGTTTCGACACCGACGATCTGGAGCCCGTGCGAGGCGGCGAGTGATCCGTCGCGCACGCTCGATCTCGGTTCTGGCGATCCTGGCGGCGGGGGCTACGAGCACTCTGGCGGCCACCCAGACCTGGATCCACGTCTCGCTGACGGATGGTGCCGCAGCCGATGTGGCGGTCTCCGGAACGGCGGCCGTGCCCGTGCTGACCCCGCTCAGTCTCGCCGTGCTCGCACTCGGCGCGGCGCTGTCGATCATCGGCCGGGTGCTTCGCATCGTCTTCGGCGCACTGACGGTGGCTGCGGCGATCGGAATCGCCGTGCTCACGGCGCCCGTCGCCTTCGACGTGCCCGTCGACGCGTATGCCCCGAGCGTCACGGAGACCACCGGCATCACGGGTGACTCGTCGGTGGCGGCACTGGTCGCCAGCACGAGCGTCACGGGGTGGCCGGTAGCTGCTCTTGTCGCCGCCGTTCTCCTGCTGGGTGCGGGCTCCTTCGTGCTCGTGACCGGCTGGCGATGGCCCGGCGGAGGACGCAAGTACGACTCTCCGCGCCGGCGGGCAGTCGTCGCGGACGACGCACCGCTTGACGCCATCGACTCGTGGGACGACCTCTCCCGCGGCGATGACCCGACCTTCCCCGACCCGCCCCGCTAGACTGGATCCGGCCGTCACGTGGCCGCACCCGAAGGAGAGACATGAGCAATTCCATCGACGACCCCGGCCACGGACACTCCCCGGCAGCCTGGACGGCCGTGGTGATCATGCTCGTCGCCGTCGCGCTGGGCACGGTGTTCTTCGTGCTCGACATGCCCGTGCTCGTGTGGGCGTCGGTCGGTCTGCTCGTCGTGGGTCTGATCACCGGGTGGGCGTTGGCCCGCGCCGGCTGGGGCGTCAACGGCCCGAAGTACGTCGCGAAAGAGCACTGATGGTGCTCGCCGACCTCACGGCCGGCGCAGTCGAGGATGCCCGTGACCGCGAGTCGCGCACGCCTCTGTCGGTCGTGGAGCGCGCTGCGCTGGACCGACCCGCTGCGCTCGATGCCCTCACGGCCCTCGCGCCCGCCGACCGCGTGAAGATCATCGCCGAGGTGAAGCGAGCCAGCCCCTCGCGCGGCGATCTGGCGGCGATCCCCGATCCTGCTCTCCAGGCATCCCGCTACGAAGAGGGTGGCGCGAGCGCGATCTCCGTGCTCACGGAGGGTCGCAAGTTCAAGGGCAGCCTCGCCGATCTCGAAGCCGTGCGCGAGCGCGTCGCCGTTCCGGTGCTGCGCAAGGACTTCATCGCCACGCCCTACCAGGTGCTCGAAGCACGCGCGGCGGGCGCCGATCTCGTGCTGCTGATCGTCGCCGCACTCGAGCAGCCGCTTCTCGTGCAGCTGCACGAACTCGTGCTCCAGCTCGGGATGACGCCGCTCGTGGAGACACATTCCGCCGAGGAGCTCTCGCGCGCATCCGATCTCGGAGCTCGCCTCATCGGCGTCAACGCGCGCAACCTCAGCACTTTCGAGCTCGATCGCGATCTGTTCGGACGCCTCGCCGAGTCGTTCCCGAGCGATGCGATCAAGATCGCCGAATCGGCGGTCCTCACTCCCGACGACGTGCGCCACTACCGCTCCGGCGGCGCGGACGTCGTCCTCATCGGCGAGGCACTCGTGACGGCGGAACCCGTCGCGACCCTGCACGCTTTCCTGGAGGCTGGATCATGAGTCTGCGCGATGTCAAAGGACCCTTCTTCGGTCAGTACGGCGGGCGCTACATGCCCGAGTCGCTCATCGCCGCGATCGATGAGCTGACCGCCGTCTACGAGTCCGCGATCGTTGATCCCGCCTTCCAGGCGGAGTTCGCGGAGCTGCTGCATTCCTACGCGGGGCGTCCCTCAGTGCTCACCGAGGTGCCGCGCTTCGCCGCCCACGCGGGTGGCGGCCGCGTGTTCCTCAAGCGCGAAGATCTGAACCACACCGGCTCGCACAAGATCAACAACGTGCTGGGTCAGGCGCTGCTCACCAAGCGGCTGGGCAAGACACGCGTGATCGCGGAGACGGGAGCCGGACAGCACGGTGTCGCGACCGCGACGGCTGCGGCGCTGTTCGGCTTCGAGTGCACGATCTACATGGGTGAGGTCGACACCGAGCGGCAGGCGCTCAACGTCGCTCGGATGCGGCTGCTGGGTGCCGAGGTCATCCCTGTCACGACAGGATCGCGCACGCTCAAGGATGCGATCAACGAGGCATACCGGGACTGGGTGGCGAGCGTCGAGACGACGAACTACATCTTCGGCACCGCTGCGGGGCCGCATCCGTTCCCCGCCCTCGTGCGCGACTTCCAGAAGGTCATCGGCGAAGAGGCCCGCGCGCAGCTTCTCGAGCAGGTGGGCCGACTGCCCGACGCCGTGTTCGCATGCGTGGGCGGCGGCTCGAACGCGATCGGGATGTTCGACGCCTTCCTCGACGACGAGTCGGTGGCGCTGTACGGCGTCGAAGCGGCGGGCGACGGGGTCGACACCCCGAAGCACGCGGCCTCCATCGAGCGCGGCCGCGCCGGCATCCTGCACGGCGCCAAGACCTACGTGCTCCAGGACGAGGACGGGCAGACCGTCGAGTCGCACTCGATCTCGGCGGGGCTGGACTACCCGGGTGTCGGTCCCGAGCACGCCTGGCTGGCCGATATCGGCCGCGCGTCCTATATCCCGGCCACCGACGACGAGGCCATGCAGGCGCTGCGGCTGCTCTCGCGCACCGAGGGCATCATCCCCGCCATCGAGTCGGCGCATGCGCTGGCCGGGGCGCTCCGCATCGGCAAGGAGCTCGGACCCGACGCGGTCATCGCCATCAACCTGTCCGGTCGCGGCGACAAGGACATGGACACGGCCGCCCGCTATTTCGATCTGTACGACGCGGCCGGCGACGAGGGGTCGCCGGTCGACGTGCCGCCCGCCGCCGACGAGGCGCGGGGAGAGGGGACCGAGCTGTGAGTTCGCGCGTCGCCGCGGCCATCGAGGCCGCCCACGCCGAGGGACGCGGGGCGTTCGTCGGCTATCTGCCGCTCGGTTTCCCCGACATCGCCACGAGCATCGAGGCGGCCGTCGTGCTCGCCGAGAACGGTGCCGACATCATCGAACTCGGCCCGCCGTACTCCGACCCGGTGATGGACGGCCTGGTCATCCAGGAGGCGACGCAGGCCGCTCTCGCCGCCGGCTTCCGTCTGCGAGACCTGTTCCCGGCGGTCAAGGAGATCACGAGCCGCGTCGACGTGCCCGTCGTCGTCATGACCTATTGGAACCCTGTGTTCCAGTACGGCGTCGACAGATACGCCGATGACCTGCTCGCCGCCGGGGGAGCGGGACTCATCACGCCCGACATCACCCCCGAGGCCGCTGGTGAGTGGATCACCGCGAGCGAGCGCACCGGGCTCGACCGTATCTTCCTCGCCGCCCCCACGTCGAGCGACGAGCGCCTTGAGCTCGTCGTCAAGAACTCCACGGGATTCGTCTATACGGTTTCGACGATGGGGATCACGGGGGAGCGCGCCGAGCTGGATGCGGCCGCACGCACGCTCGTGGCCCGACTGCGCGAGCGGGGCGTCGAGCACGCCGCGGTGGGCATCGGCATCTCGAACGCGGAGCAGGTCGCGGGCGTGCTGGAGTACGCCGACGGCGCGATCGTCGGCACTGCCCTGGTTCGTGCTCTGCGCGACGGCGGGCTCGAGGAGCTGGCGCGTACCGCCCGCGCTCTGGCCGACGGCACGCGTCGCTGAGCCCGCTCGCGCGCCGCGTGCGGTTCGCGTAGCGTCGCCGAGGTGAGTTCCTCCACGATCCCTCTGTCGCAGCCGCTCTACGACGCGTCCTGGCATCAGGCGATCGCGCGCTACTTCTTGAAGTACGCGACCTTCTCGGGCAGAGCGAGCCGCAGCGAGTTCTGGTGGTGGGTGTTGACCAACGCTCTCGTGGGGCTCGGACTCCAGATCGTCTCGACCGCTGTCGGCGATCCGCTGACGTTCTCGGCATGGCCGGCACCGTATCTGGTGTGGAACGGCGCACAGTCCGACGCCGGCGTGACCACCGTCATCGGGGCCATCGCTGCCCTGTACTCCGTGCTCACGCTGCTGCCCGGACTCGCTCTGACCTGGCGCCGTCTGCACGACGTGGATCGCAGTGGGCTCTGGTTCTTCATCCTGCTGATCCCGCTCATCGGGCTGATCGTGCTGCTGGTGTTCACGACCGGGCGTTCCCGTCCCGAGGGCGCCCGCTTCGACAGGTATCCCTGATCGCGCACGAGCGCACCACCGACGCCTTTAGACTCGTCGTCATGACGTTCGCCCTCACGAGCGCGCCCGCAGGCGTGCTCGCCAGCATCCCGAGCCCTCCGATCAACGGATTCGATCTGTGGCCGGGCGGCCCGGAGATCCGGTTCTACGCACTGTGCATCATCGCCGGCATCGTGGTTGCGACCATCCTGACGAACAGACGACTCACCAAGCGCGGCGGCGAGCCCTGGGTCGTCGTGGACATCGCCCTGTTCGCGATTCCGCTCGCGCTCATCGGCGCGCGGGCCTTCCACGTGCTCACGCACCCCGGGTTCTACTTCGGCGATGGCAAGAACACGTGGAACCCCTTCGAGCCGGGCTCGGTGTGGGCCATCTGGGAGGGCGGCATCGCGATCTACGGCGCCCTCATCGGCGGCGCGATCGGCGCACTCATCGGCTGCCGCTGGACAGGCATCCGGTTCTGGAGCTTCGCGGACGCCCTCGCCCCGGGCCTGATCATCGCCCAGGCGATGGGTCGTTTCGGCAACTACTTCAACCAGGAGCTGTTCGGTCAGCCCACCGACGGCTGGTGGGGGCTGGAGATCGCCCGACCCAACGACGCGATCCCCGTCGGACTGCCAGAGGGCACGCTTTTCCAGCCGACCTTCCTGTACGAGGTGATTTGGAATCTGTTGGGCGCCGCCGTCATCCTGTGGGCCGGTAAGCGCTTCACGATGCAGTGGGGCCGCCAGTTCGGTCTGTACCTCGTGTGGTACTCCGCGGGCCGAATCGTCTGGGAGAACATCCGCATCGATCCCAGCGAGGTGTTCCTCGGACTCCGCTCGAACGTCTGGGCCGCGATCTTCGGCGTGATCCTGGGCCTCGTCATCCTGGTGGCCCAGAAGGTGCGTCACACGGGCTTGGAGGCCTCGCCCTACCGGCTCGGTCGCGAGTGGGTGGACAAGTCGGCTGTACAATCGCAGAACACCGAGGACTTCGTCGATGTGAGCGCACCCCCCGCCGACGAAACCATCACCACTGGCAGCGCCACAAGCACCGCCGCCAAGTAACTCTCCGGGCCGACGTCGTCCCAGCAACAGCAACAATCGAGGACGGTTGGTATGGCTTCGAGCCCCCGTCACAGCGCCCCCGGATCTGCGGGATTCGGCGCCTTCCCTGCCAAGCAGGGCATGTACAACCCGGCGTTCGAGAAGGACGCGTGTGGCCTCGCCATGGTCGCTACCCTTCGCGGCGAAGCGGGCCACGACATCATCGATCTCGCCCTGACGGCGCTTCGCAACCTGGAGCACCGAGGCGCGATCGGCTCCGACGCCGGAACCGGCGACGGCGCGGGCATCCTGACCCAGATGCCGGATGCGTTCCTGCGCGCCGTCGTGGACTTCGACCTGCCGCCCGTGGGGGAGTACGCGGCCGGTCTCGCCTTCCTGCCGCGCGACGCCGACGAGCGCGCCGCGCAGAAGGCGGGCATCGAGCGGATCGCCGCGAGCGAGAACCTCGTGGTTCTCGGCTGGCGCGAGGTGCCCACGGAGGAGGAGCACCTCGGCAAGCTCGCCCTCGAGGCGCGCCCGGCGTTCGAGCAGTTGTTCCTGTCCCGCCCGGCAGTGGGCGACGCGCCCGCGCTGAGCGGCATCGACCTGGACCGCCGCGTGTTCCGGCTCCGCAAGCGCGCCCGCAACGAGCTCGACGCCTACTTCGTCTCGCTCTCCAGCCGCACGCTCGGGTACAAGGGCATGGTCACGACGCTGCAGCTCGAGCCGTTCTATCCCGACCTGCAGGACGAGCGTTTCGCGTCTGAGCTCGCGGTCGTCCATTCCCGCTACTCGACGAACACGTTCCCGTCGTGGCCGCTCGCGCAGCCGCTGCGGATGGTCGCGCACAACGGCGAGATCAACACCGTCAACGGCAACCGCAACTGGATGCGGGCGCGGCAGTCGCAGCTCGAGTCCGAGGTGCTGGGCGACATCCGCCCGCTCCTGCCGATCTGCACCGACGGCGCGAGCGATTCCGCCTCGTTCGACGAGGTGCTGGAGCTTCTCACCCTGACCGGCCGGAGCCTGCCGCACGCCATCATGATGATGGTCCCGGAGGCGTACGAGAAGCAGCCCGACATGGACCCGAAGCTGCGCTCCTTCTACGAGTACCACTCCATGCAGATGGAGCCCTGGGACGGGCCCGCCGCGCTCATCTTCACCGACGGCACCGTCGTGGGCGCCACCCTCGACCGCAACGGACTGCGTCCGGGCCGGTGGACGGAGACGACCGACGGCCTCGTCGTGATCGGCAGTGAGACCGGCGTGCTCGACTTCGAGCCCGAGCGCATCAAGCGGCGCGGTCGTCTGCGGCCCGGTCGCATGTTCCTCGTCGACACGGCCCAGCGCCGCATCATCGAGGATGATGAGATCAAGAACGAGCTCGCGACGCTCCACCCCTGGCAGGAGTGGCTGGACGCCGGCCGCGTCCGCCTGTCCGAGCTTCCCGAGCGTGAGCACATCGTGCATCCCATCGCCTCGATCACCAGGCGCCAGCGCACCTTCGGCTACACGGAGGAAGAGGTCCGCATCCTCCTGACCCCCATGGGGCAGACGGGCGCCGAGCCGCTGGGCGCGATGGGCAGCGACACGCCCGTCGCGGTCTTGAGCGACCGGCCGCGGCTGCTGTTCGACTACTTCACGCAGCAGTTCGCGCAGGTCACCAACCCGCCGCTGGACTCGATCCGCGAAGAGGTCGTCACGTCGCTCTCGCTGGGGCTGGGCCCCGAGCCGAACTTGCTGAGCTGGGGGGCGGAGCACGCGCGCACCGTCACGCTCGACTTCCCCGTGATCGACAATGACGAGCTCGCGAAGATCCAGCACATCGACACGGCCCTGCCCGGTCGCACCTCCGCCACGATCCGCGGCCTCTACCGTGTGCAGGCCGGCGCGAAGGGCATGGAGAAGCGCCTCACGCAGATGTGCGCCGAGGTCGACCGTGCCATCGAGGACGGCGCGGAGTTCATCGTGCTCAGCGACCGCGACTCCAACGCGGACCTTGCCCCCATCCCGTCGCTGCTGATGCTCGCGGCCGTGCACCATCACCTCATCCGCAAGGAGACCCGCATGAAGGTCGGCCTCGTGGTCGAGGCGGGCGACGTGCGCGAGGTGCATCATGTGGCCACCCTGATCGGGTACGGCGCGTCGGCGGTGAACCCCTACCTGGCCATGGAGAGCGTCGAGTACCTCGTGCGCGCCGGGTTCATCACCGGCATCTCGCCCGAGAAGGCGGTCAAGAACCTGATCAAGGCGCTCGGCAAGGGCGTGCTGAAGATCATGTCGAAGATGGGCATCTCGACGGTGTCCTCGTATGCGGGGGCCCAGGTCTTCGAGGCCGTCGGCCTTTCCGAGGAGTTCATCGCCTCGTACTTCACAGGCACCGAGTCGAAGCTCGGCGGCGTGGGGCTGGACGTCATCGCTGCCGAGAACGCGGCACGGCATGCGTTCGCCTATCCGGAGGATGCGGCGGCCCGCGCCCACGAGCGGCTGTGGACCGGCGGCGAGTACCAGTGGCGTCGCGACGGCTCTCCGCACCTGTTCAACCCGGACACCGTCTTCCGGCTCCAGCACGCGACCCGCGAGCGCCGGTACGACATCTTCCGCGAGTACACCAAGCTCGTGGACGACCAGGCGAGCGAGCTCAAGACTCTGCGCGGCATGTTCGGCCTGCGCACCGGCATCCGTCCGCCCGTTCCGATCGACGAAGTCGAGCCGGTCTCTGCGATCGTGAAGCGCTTCTCCACCGGCGCGATGAGCTACGGCTCGATCTCGAAGGAAGCGCACGAGACGCTGGCCATCGCGATGAACCGTATCGGCGGAAAGTCGAACACGGGTGAGGGAGGCGAAGACGTCGAGCGTCTGCTCGATCCCGAAAGGCGCAGCGCCATCAAGCAGGTGGCGTCGGGCCGGTTCGGCGTCACGAGCCTGTACCTCACCGAGGCCGACGACATCCAGATCAAGCTGGCCCAGGGTGCGAAGCCCGGTGAAGGCGGACAGCTGCCCCCGCAGAAGGTGTACCCCTGGGTCGCGCGCACCCGCGGCGGAACACCCGGCGTCGGACTCATCTCGCCGCCGCCGCACCACGACATCTACTCGATCGAGGACCTCAAGCAGCTCATCTTCGACCTCAAGCGGGCGAACCCTTCGGCGCGCGTGCACGCGAAGCTCGTGAGCCAGTCCGGCATCGGCGCGGTGGCGGCGGGGACGGCCAAGGCCCTGGCCGACGTCATCCTGGTCTCCGGGTTCGACGGGGGAACGGGTGCGAGCCCCCTCAACTCGCTCAAGCACGCGGGCACGCCGTGGGAGCTCGGCCTCGCCGAGACGCAGCAGACCCTCATGCTCAACGGCATGCGCGATCGCGTCGTCGTGCAGGTCGACGGGCAGCTCAAGACCGGCCGTGACGTGATCATCGGCGCGCTTCTGGGTGCGGAGGAGTTCGGGTTCGCGACCGCACCGCTCGTGGTCTCCGGCTGCGTCATGATGCGCGTGTGCCATCTCGACACCTGCCCGGTCGGCGTCGCAACGCAGAACCCGGTTCTGCGGGAGCGTTTCACCGGCAAGCCGGAGTTCGTCGTGAACTTCATGGAGTTCATCGCTCAGGAGGTGCGGGAGTACCTCGCCGAGCTCGGGTTCCGCTCGCTCGACGAGGCCATCGGCCACAACGAGCTGCTGGACGTCAACGGCGCGATCGAGCACTGGAAGGCGAGCGGCCTCGACCTGGCGCCCGTCCTGGAGGGGCCGGCGTTCGCGGAGGACGAGCCGCGTCGGAACGCGCGTGAGCAGCTGCACGAGCTCGAGAAGCACTTCGACGTCGCGCTCATCGAACGCGCTCAGGACGTGATCGCCCACGGCGGATCGGTTGAGATCACGCTTCCCGTGCGCAACACCGAACGAGCCGTCGGCACGATGCTGGGCCACCACGTGACCAAGGCGCGCGGTGCGAACGGGCTTCCGAGCGGCTCCATCGTGGTCAACCTCACGGGATCGGCCGGGCAGTCCTTCGGTGCCTTCATGCCATCAGGGATCACGCTGCGCCTGGAGGGCGACTCCAACGACTACGTCGGAAAGGGCCTCTCCGGCGGCCAGATCGTCGTGCGTCCGCCGCGGGGGTCGAGCTTCGACGCCTCGCAGAACGTGATCGCCGGCAACGTGATCGGCTACGGCGCGACGCAGGGCACGATGTTCCTGCGCGGCGTCGTGGGCGAGCGCTTCCTGGTGCGCAACTCGGGCGCGACAGCGGTCGTGGAGGGTGTCGGCGACCACGCGCTCGAGTACATGACCGGCGGTCTCGCCGTCATCCTCGGCACGACCGGACGCAACCTCGGCGCCGGGATGTCGGGCGGCACCGCCTACGTGTACCGCCTCGACGAGAACCTGGTCAACCGTGAATCGCTCGCCTCGGGCGAGCTCGAGCTGGGGGAGCTGGGGTCCGGCGACGCCGCGATCCTGCGCGACCTGCTCGAGCGTCACACCGCGGAGACGGACTCGTCTCTGGCGGCATCGCTCCTCGAGAACTTCGAGGAGGAAGTGAAGAACTTCGTGCGGGTCATGCCGCGCGACTACGCAGCGGTGCTGCAGACCCGCGAGGAGGCGTTGGCGGAGGGGCTGGACCCCGACGGCGACATCGTGTGGAGCCGCATCATGGAGGTGACCGGTGGCTGACCCCAAGGGCTTTTTGAAGGTGACCGAGCGGGAGCTGCCCGCGCGCCGTCCCGTTCCCGTGCGCATCATGGACTGGAAAGAGGTCTATGAGCCCGGCGACTCGGCGGTGCTGCGCCGGCAGGCCGGTCGTTGCATGGACTGCGGAATCCCGTTCTGCCACAAGGGCTGCCCGCTGGGCAACCTCATCCCGGAGTGGAACGACCTGACCTGGCGCGGTGAAGGACGCAGCGCCATCGAGCGTCTGCACGCGACCAACAACTTCCCGGAGTTCACGGGACGACTGTGCCCCGCCCCCTGCGAGAGCGCCTGTGTGCTGGGCATCAACCAGCCCGCCGTCACCATCAAGCAGGTCGAGGTGTCGATCATCGACGAGGCCTTCTCACACGGATGGGTCGAGCCCGAGCCGCCCGAGCGGCTCACCGGCAAGACGGTCGCGGTCGTCGGTTCCGGACCTGCGGGCCTCGCTGCTGC
Organism: Microbacterium sp. Clip185; assembly: GCF_028743715.1. Lineage (NCBI taxonomy): Bacteria > Bacillati > Actinomycetota > Actinomycetes > Micrococcales > Microbacteriaceae > Microbacterium > Microbacterium sp. Clip185. The sequence continues at coordinate 1,606,523 of NZ_CP117996.1, forward strand.
GCAGCAGCTGACCCGAGCCGGCCACACGGTGGCCGTGTTCGAGCGTGACGACCGCATCGGCGGGCTGCTGCGCTACGGCATCCCCGACTTCAAGATGGAGAAGCGTCACCTCGAGCTTCGCCTTCGTCAGATGCAGGACGAGGGCACGCGTTTCCGCGCCGGCGTCGAGATCGGCCGCGACATCACGTGGGACGAGCTGCGCAGCCGGTATGACGCGGTCGTCGTCGCCACCGGTTCGACGGTGCCGCGCGACCTCTCCATCCCGGGTCGGGACCTCGCCGGTGTGCACTTCGCGATGGAATACCTGGTCGAGTCGAATCGCGCGGTCGCCGGCGAGAAGCTCCCGACGCAGATCACGGCCGAAGGCAAGCACGTCGTCGTCATCGGCGGTGGCGACACCGGCGCCGACTGCATCGGCACGGCGCACCGTCAGGGCGCGCTGAGCGTGACGAACCTCGCGATCGGCAAGCAGCCTCCGGCATCGCGCCCCGACGCGCAGCCCTGGCCGACGACGCCGACGATCTTCGAGGTGCAGTCCGCCCATGAGGAGGGCGGGGAGCGGGTCTTCCTCGCCTCGACCGTCGAGTTCCTCTCCAACGAGGTCGGCGAGGTGCGCGCACTGCGTGTGGCCGAGACCGAGTACGTCGACGGGCGCCGCGTGCCCAAGAGCGGAACCGAGCGGGAGATCCCGGCAGACCTGGTGCTCATCGCGATGGGCTTCACCGGCCCGGAGCGCACGGAGCTCGAGGACCAGCTGCAGACGCAGTTCACCTCGCGCGGCAACGTCGAGCGCGACGACGCCTACCAGACCACCACGCCCGGCGTGTTCGTGGCGGGCGACGCCGGCCGAGGCCAGTCGCTCATCGTGTGGGCGATCGCCGAGGGGCGTGCAGCAGCCGCATCCGTCGACCGCTACCTGATGGGTTCGACCGCTCTGCCGGCGCCTGTACGGCCCACCGATATCGCGATCGGGTTGCAGCCCGCGTAGGCTGAACCTGCATCCCCTTCATCGCTAAAAGACCCGGAGTTCGAACTCGGATGAGACGCGCGAAAATCGTCGCAACCCTAGGCCCGGCAACTTCCTCCTACGAGATGGTCCGCGCGATCATCGACGCAGGTGTGAACGTCGCCCGCCTCAACCTCAGTCATGGTGACTACTCGGTCCACGACGCGAACTTCGCGAACGTGCGCCGTGCCGCGGAGGACGCCGGCTCCGCCGTGGCGATCCTCGTCGACCTGCAGGGGCCCAAGATCCGCCTCGGCAAGTTCGCCGACGGCCCTCACGAGCTCGCCGTGGGTGACATCTTCAAGATCACGATCGAGGACATCCTCGGCACCAAGGAGATCGTCTCGACGACCTTCAAGGGGCTCCCGCAGGACGTCAAGCCCGGTGACTTCCTGCTGATCGATGACGGCAAGGTGCGTGTGGAGGTCGTCGAAACCGACGGCACCGTCGTCACCACCAAGGTCGTCGTCGCCGGTCCGGTCTCCAACAACAAGGGCATCAACCTGCCCGGCGTGGCCGTCAACGTCCCCGCACTGTCCGAGAAGGACGAGGCCGATCTTCGTTGGGGCCTGAACGCGGGCGCGGACATCATCGCGCTGTCGTTCGTGCGCAACGCCGAAGACGTCAACCGTGTGCACGAGATCATGGCGGAAGAGGGCCGGCGTGTCCCGGTCATCGCCAAGATCGAGAAGCCCCAGGCCGTCGACAACCTCGAGGAGATCATCGACGCCTTCGACGGCATCATGGTCGCTCGTGGCGATCTTGGTGTGGAGCTTCCGCTGGAGGCCGTGCCGATCGTGCAGAAGCGCGCGGTCGAGCTGTGCCGTCGTATGGCGAAGCCGGTCATCGTTGCCACGCAGATGCTCGAGTCGATGATCGAGAACCCGGTCCCGACGCGCGCCGAGACGAGCGACGTCGCCAACGCCGTCCTCGACGGCGCGGATGCGGTCATGCTCTCGGGCGAGACCAGCGTCGGCAAGTATCCGGTCGGCGTCGTCGAGACGATGGCGCGCATCGTGGCCTCCACGGAGGAGCACGGACTCGACCGCATCGCTCCGTTGAACACGAAGCCGCGCACGCAGGGTGGCGCGATCACCCTGGCCGCGATGGAGGTCGCACAGTTCGTCGAGGCGAGCTGGCTCTGCATCTTCACCGAGTCCGGCGACACGGCGCGTCGCATGTCGCGCCTTCGTCCCAGCATCCCGATGATGGCGTTCACGCCGGACCCCGCGATCCGTCGCCGCATGGCGGTCACCTGGGGCATCCAGTCGTCGCTGGTGGAGCACGTGCCGCACACCGACCACATGTTCATGCAGGTCGATGAGTTCTTCCTCTCCAAGGGGCTGGCGAAGGAGGGTGACAAGGTCGTCGTGATCTCCGGTTCCCCTCCCGGAATCGCCGGCTCGACGAACGACATCCGCATCCACAAGATCGGCGACGCCGTCAACGGCCGCGCTCCGATCTGGTCGGGCGAGTAACCCGCGAGATGCAAAGAAGGGACCTTCCCCACCGGGGGAGGTCCCTTTCTCGTTCCCGCCGCCCGCGTCCCCGCGCCACCCGCCGCGTCCCCGCGCCACCCGCGGCGGCCCCGGGATGCGTGTCTCAACCGTTCACGTTTCGCGCGGCATGGGCATGCACAAGTGCGACACGAAGGACCCGGGAGGCGGCGCACCGGATGAGTGTCTCAACCGTTCACGTCGCGAACGCCGCAGGCGTGCACAAGTGAGACACGGAGCCACTCTGGCGCCCGACCCGGCGGTGCGTGTCTCAACGGTTCACGCTCAGACGGCCGCGCCCGTGCACAAGTGAGACACGAAGTCCACGCGCGACCGCGACAAGACGTTGGTGCCGGCGGTGGGAGTCGAACCCACACACCCTTTCGAGTAACCGAGTTTGAGTCGGTCGCGTCTGCCATTCCGCCACGCCGGCATCGGCCACGCTCGTGACCGGATTCGACCCTATCGCACCGACCGACGCGCGCCCGACGACGGGCTCAGCGGCTCGGATCGCCCGGTTTCCTCGGGGGCGGAAGATCGCCTCGACGCCAGGTGGCCACCGCATCCGTGGCGCGGACGGTGTCGCATCCGGATGCGCGGTGGCCGTGTGCCGTAGGATTCAAAGGTGACTGAGCAGGAAACCGCCGCGACCAACCCGACCGCACCCCGCCGCGTGGTGGTGGCAGAGGACGAGTCGCTCATCCGTTTGGACATCGTCGAGATCCTCCGCGACAACGGATTCGACGTCGTCGGCGAGGCCGGAGACGGTGAGACGGCCGTGCAGCTCGCCACCGATCTGCGCCCCGATCTCGTCATCATGGACGTGAAGATGCCTCAGCTCGATGGCATCAGCGCCGCCGAGAAGCTGAACAAGAACCACATCGCACCCGTCGTCCTGCTCACGGCCTTCAGCCAGAAGGAGCTCGTGGAGCGTGCGAGCGAGGCGGGTGCGCTCGCTTACGTCGTGAAGCCGTTCACTCCGAACGACCTGCTGCCCGCGATCGAGATCGCCCTGGCACGCTACGAGCAGATCATCACGCTCGAGGCCGAGGTCGCCGACATGGTCGAGCGGTTCGAGACCCGCAAGCTCGTCGACCGCGCCAAGGGTCTGCTGAACGAGAAGATGGGTCTGAGCGAGCCCGAGGCATTCCGCTGGATCCAGAAGGCGTCGATGGACCGTCGACTGACCATGCAGGACGTCGCCAAGGCGATCATCGAGCAGCTCGCGCCGAAGAAGTGACGCGCGTCTCCTGATCCCGAGAGGTCAGGAGATGCCCGCGGTGTCCTTCACGAGGTTCGTGATGCGCACCGTGGAGCAGCGACGGCCGGCGTCGTCCGACAGGACGATCTCGTGCACCATCAGCGTGCGTCCGACGTGCAGGGGAGTGCACACCCCCGTGACGAACCCGGATGTGGCGGAGCGCGTGTGCGTCGCGTTGATGTCGACGCCGACGGCGAGACGGCCCGGACCCGCCAGGTAGTTCGCGTGCATCGACCCGAGCGACTCGCCGAGGACGACATAGGCGCCGCCGTGGAAGAGACCGACCGGCTGCGTGTTGCCCTCGACGGGCATACGCGCGATCGCGCGCGGCGTCGTGAACTCGATCCACTCGAGCCCCATCTTGTCGGCGAGGGCGCCCGTGCCGCGGCGCGTCACCCACTCGAGCGGATCGATCGTGTACTCGGGCGCGGTCATGCTGCTCCTGGGCTCCGGGGTGTCGTGTCCGCAGGCCTTACTAGGCTGTCAGGGTGACGGACTCCGAAAAGCCTACTCTGCTGGTCGTCGACGGCCATTCGCTCGCCTTCCGGGCGTTCTACGCCCTCCCGGTCGACAACTTCACGACGAAGGACGGGCAGCACACCAACGGGGTTTACGGCTTCCTCTCGATGTTCGTGAACCTCTTGAAGGCCGAGAAGCCGACGCATCTCGCGGTCGCATTCGATACCTCGCGGGTCTCCTTCCGCACGCGCGAGTACCCCGAGTACAAGGCGACCCGCAGCGAGACGCCGCCCGAGTTCTCCGGGCAGATTCCCCTTCTGCAGGAGTGCCTGCGCGCCATGAACGTCCCGGTGCTGACGAAGGAGGACATCGAGGCCGACGACATCCTCGCGACCCTGGCGACCGAAGGAGTCGCTGCGGGCTACGACGTGCTCGTCTGCTCCGGCGATCGCGACACGATCCAACTCGTCACCGACGAGGTCACGCTGCTCTACCCGAGCGTGCAGGGCGTCTCGCAGCTCAAGCGCTACACCCCGGAGACCGTACGCGAGCGCTATGGAGTCGCCCCCGCGCAATACCCCGAGATCGCGGCGCTGGTAGGCGAGACGAGCGACAACCTGCCCGGTGTCCCGAAGGTCGGCGAGAAGACGGCCGTGAAGTGGCTCACGCAGTGGGGATCGCTCGACGAGCTGCTGGCCAACGCCGACAAGATCACCGGTGTCGTCGGCAACAACCTGCGCGAGCACATCGACGACGTGCGTCGCAACCGCGCACTCAACCGACTCCTGCGAGACGTCGAGCTGCCGGTGACGCCGCAAGACCTCGCGGTACGCCCGATCGACGCGCAGGGAGTGCGCGACATCTTCGCGCGGCTCGAGTTCCGCACTCTGCTGCCGCGCGTGTTCGAGGCCACCGGAGCGGATGCGGCGGGCACCGTTGCAGACGACGCGCCGGTCGTCGCCGCACCCGCCCCCGTGGAGGCGACGGATCCCGCGATGCTCACCGCCTGGCTCGACCAGGTCGGCGACGCGGAGGTCGGGGTGACCGTCGTGTTGGGCGCCTCCATACCCACGCGGATCGGGCTCGCCCGCGCCGATGCCGTGGTCGAGGCGGGGTGGAACGACGGGGTCGCCGCTGCGCTCGCGCCCTGGCTCGCCTCAGACCGCCCGAAGATCTTCACCGATGCCAAGGGCCAGGTGAAGGCGTTGCGGCGCGCGGGACTCACGGTCGCCGGTGTCGCCTTCGACACGCTTCTGGCCGGGTGGCTGATCCGTCCGAGTCTTCCCGACAAGTCCCTTGGCGATCTGGTCGACAGGTACCTGGGAGAGAAGCTGCCCGAGGCCGATCCGTCGCAGCTCGTGCCCGAGACGGAGGGGGCGACGCCCGGCCAGCTCGCGTGGTACACGATCCGCGTCGCCGAGCCCCTTCGCGCTGCGCTCGGCGATGGCCCGATGTCCGTGCTCACCGATATCGAACTACCCACACTGCTCGCCCTGGCCGACATGGAGCTCGCGGGTGTCGCCGTGTCGCACGAGGTGCTCTCGGGCTTCTCCGCCGAGCTCGCAGAGCGAGCCGACGGCCTCGCACAGCGCGCCTATGCGGCCATCGACCGCGAGGTGAACCTCGGTTCACCGAAGCAGCTGCAAGAGGTGCTGTTCGAGCAGCTTCAGCTGCCCAAGACGCGCAAGACGAAGACCGGCTACTCGACGGATGCGGCTGTGCTGGCAGACCTGCAGGAGTCCCACCCGCATCCGTTCCTCGACCTGCTGCTGCAGCACCGGGAGGCGACGAAGCTGCGGCAGATCATCGAGACGCTGGATGCGGCGATCGCGACCGACGGACGCATCCACACGACCTACCTGCAGACCGGCTCGCAGACGGGCAGGCTGTCGAGCACCGATCCCAATCTGCAGAACATCCCGATCCGCACCGAGGAGAGCCGCCGCATCCGCTCGGCGTTCCAGGTGGGCGCGGGCTACGAAACGCTGCTGACGGCCGACTACTCCCAGATCGAGATGCGCATCATGGCGCACCTGTCGGAGGATCCAGGGCTGATCGAGGCCTTCAACACGGGAGAGGATCTGCATCGCTTCGTCGGCGCGCGTGTGTTCGGGGTGACGCCCGAAGAGGTCACACCGCAGATGCGCACGAAGGTCAAGGCGATGTCGTACGGCCTCGTGTACGGACTGTCCGCGTTCGGGCTCTCCAAGCAGCTGCGCATCGAGCAGTCCGAAGCCAAACAGCTCATGGGCGAGTACTTCGCACGTTTCGGCGCGGTGCGCGACTACCTGCGCGCATCCGTCGAGAAGGCCCGTGAAGACGGCTACACCGAGACGATCTTCAAGCGACGTCGTCCGTTCCCCGACCTCGCCAGCCCCAACCGGGTGCTGCGCGAGAACGCGGAGCGTGCCGCCCTCAACGCGCCCATTCAGGGCAGCGCGGCCGACATCATGAAGATCGCGCTGTTCCGCATCCATGCCGAGTTCCAGGAGCATCAGCTGGCCTCGCGCGTGCTCCTGCAGATCCATGACGAACTCGTGGTCGAGGTCGCGGCGGGGGAGTGGGAGCGGGTGGAGCAGATCGTGCGCGAGCGGATGGGGGATGCGGCGCAGCTCACGGTCCCGCTCGACATCCAGATCGGGCGCGGCGCCGATTGGAACGCCGCGGGGCACTGAACGGCATCAGCCGTCGGCGTAGGCTCGAATCCATGAGTGAAACGTCCCGCCCCACCACTCCCATCGACGCCATCGCCGACACATGGGTCGACGTCGTGGCCGAACTGTCACCGACGACCGCCACCTACATCGGCCGGTTCGAGTTCAACGACCGCTTCGGGGACTACTCACCCGAGGGAGCCGAGCGTTACGCCGAGGCGGCCCGCCGCACGCTCGCCGAGCTCGACTCGGCCACGCCCGTCGACGAGGTCGACACGGTGACGAAGGCCGACCTGTCGCGCGAGCTGCGCCTCGACCTCGAACTGCACGAGGCGCAGGCGAGCCTGCGGGACCTGAACGTCATCGCATCGCCGGCGCAGGACATCCGTTCGGTGTTCGATCTCATGCCCACCGACACGGTCGAGGACTGGGAGGTCGTCGCGCGTCGCCTGCAGGCACTGCCCGCGGCGATCGACGGCTACATCGCGAGCCTGCGGGCCGGTATCACGGCGGGAACGGTGCCCGCTCGCCGGCAGGTGCTCGAAGTCGTCACCCAGATCGAGCGCTACACGGCGGAGTCCGGGTTCTTCGCGACGTTCGCCGGCGATGCCGCTCCCGCCGAGGGACAGCTGCCCGCATCCCTCGCCCGCGAGCTGGCCGACCAGTCGGGCGCCGCGCGCGTCGCATACGACAATCTCGCGCGCTTCTTGTCCGCCGAGCTCGCACCCGTCGCCGGCGAACAGGATGCGGTGGGCCGCGAGCTCTACGCCCTGCACTCGCGCCGTTTCCTGGGTGCCGAGATCGATCTCGACGAGACGTACGAGTGGGGGATCGAGGAGCTGGCCCGTATGGTGGCCGAGCAGGAGGCCATCGCGAACGAGATCCTGCCGGGTGCGAGCGTCGCCGAGGCCGTCGCGCACCTTGAAGCGGACCCCTCTCGCAAGCTGCACGGCACCCAGGCGCTGCGGGAGTGGATGCAGGCGACGAGCGACCGTGCGGTCGCGGAGCTCGGCCGCACCCACTTCGACATCGCGGAGCCGATCCGCACGCTCGAGTGCATGATCGCCCCCACGCAGGAGGGCGGGATCTACTACACGGGCCCGACCGACGACTTCTCCCGGCCGGGCCGCATGTGGTGGTCGGTGCCTGAGGGTGTCACAGAGTTCGATACGTGGCGCGAGCTCACGACCGTGTACCACGAGGGCGTTCCGGGACACCACCTGCAGATCGCGCAGGCCGTCTACAACCGTGCGCAGCTCAACTCGTGGCGCCGTCTGCTCGCCGGAACCTCCGGGCACGCCGAGGGCTGGGCGCTGTACGCCGAGCGGCTCATGGAGCAGCTGGGGTACCTCGACGACCCCGCCGACCGGCTCGGCATGCTCGACGGACAGCGGATGCGGGCAGCTCGCGTCGTCCTCGATCTCGGGGTGCACCTGGGCAAGCAGCGTCCGGACGGCGCCGGCGTGTGGGACCATGACTTCGCTCTCGCATTCATGCGGCAGAACGTGAACATGCCCGATGCGTTCATCCAGTTCGAGGTCAACCGCTACCTCGGGTGGCCGGGGCAGGCGCCCTCGTACAAGGTCGGTCAGCGCATCTGGGAGCAGATCCGCGACGACGCGCGTCAGGCGCAGGGCGAGGCGTTCTCCATCAAGCAGTTCCACAAGACTGCTCTCGACATCGGCGGCGTGGGTCTCGACACGCTGCGCGAAGCACTCCGAGCTCGCTGAGGGAATGGCAGGACTCGGGCGCGAGTTGTATCCGTCTGAATGAAAGGTGGTCGCCATGACCGTGGAGTTCGGGCTGGACACATTCGGTGACGTCACCGCCGACGAGCGGGGAGTGCCCCTGACGGACGCGCAGACGATCCGCAACATCGTGGAGCAGGCCGTGCGTGCCGACGAGGTCGGACTCGCCTTCTTCGGCGTGGGGGAGCATCATCGCAAGGAGTTCGCGGTGTCGAGCCCCGAGATCGTTCTGGCAGCGGCAGCCGCACGCACCCGTGACATCCATCTCGGCACCGCCGTGACGGTGCTCTCCTCCGACGACCCGGTGCGCGTGTATGAGCGTTTCGCCACGCTGGATGCGGTCTCGAACGGTCGCGCGGAGGTCATCCTCGGACGCGGGTCGTTCATCGAGTCGTTCCCCCTCTTCGGCTTCGACCTCGCCGACTACGAGGTGCTCTTCGACGAGCGCCTGGAGCTGTTCAGCAGGCTGCGTGACGAGAGGCCGGTGACCTGGCAGGGGAGTACGCGTGCGGCGCTGAAAAACGCCGATGTGTTCCCCAAGACAGAGAACGGCTTCCGTGCGTGGGTGGGGGTGGGCGGCTCGCCGGAGTCGGTCGTCCGGGCCGCGCACCATGGCTACGCCTTGATGCTCGCGATCATCGGGGGAGCAGCGGCACGATTCCGTCCGTACGTGGACCTCTTCCACCGCACGCGCGACGCGATGGGCGCCGAGCGCCTGCCCATCGGCGTCCACTCGCCGGGTCACGTCGCCGACACGGACGAGCAGGCGTGGGACGAGATGTATCCGGCGATGGAGGCGAACCGCAACGCGATCGGCCGCGAGCGCGGCTGGCCCCCGTACAGCCGCGCGCAGTTCCAGAACGACGTCGGACCCGACGGCGCCGTGTACGCCGGCTCGCCGGAGACCGTGGCTCGCAAGCTCGCCGCGACTGTGCGGACCCTCGGCATCGACCGGTTCGATCTGAAGTTCTCCAACGGCACCCTTGCGCACGAGAAGATGCTGCACTCGATCGAGCTCTACGGCACGCAGGTCGCCCCTCGGGTGCGTGAGCTGCTGGCCGAGGCCGGCGAGTAGGCTCGACAGGTCCGGCGCAGGAAGCCGGCGGAACAGGGGGACGCGTGCCCGAGATCCGGTACGTGGCGATCGGCGATTCGTTCACCGAGGGAGTCGGTGACGAGCTTGCGGACGGTCGCGTCCGCGGTTGGGCGGACCTCACGGCGCAGGGCTGGGCAAACTCGCGGGGTCACGAGATCTCCTACGCGAACCTCGCGATCCGCGGCAAGCTGATCTGGCCCATCGTCGCCGAGCAGCTTGAACCGGCGCTCGCGCTCCGCCCGACACACCTCTCGTTCAACGGCGGCGGTAACGACATGCTGCGCCCGCGCACTGCCATCTCCCACTTGGCGGATGCCTTCGATCAGGTGCTGCGTCGGTGCGATGAGGAGGGTGTGACGCTCATCGTGCTCAGCGGCGCGAATCCCGCGCCGCACCTGCCGATGGGGCGGCTCATCCAGCGGCGCGGCGACGAGCTCTCGGCCGCGGTCGTCTCGCGCATCGCACACCGACCGGACGTGGTCCAGGCCTTGAACTGGCCCGACAAGGAGTTGTCGTCGCGGGGCTACTGGTCGGACGACCGCCTACACATGAGCGCGCGGGGTCATCATCGCGTAGCTGCTCGCGTCCTGGAGTCGCTCGGCGAGACGCCGGATCCCTCGTGGTGGTCGCTTCCGAGCGAGTCGGCGGCGCGCGCGAGCTCCGGCCTCGCCTACTACCGCACGCACGTCGGCCCCTGGGTTCAGCGTCGTCTGACCGGCCGGTCGTCGGGGGACGGCCGAGTGCCGAAATTCGGCGACTGGATCACGGTGACACCGAAAGCGTGACCTGAGCGAAGGGCCCGTCCATCGCCGCATCCTCAACGCGGAGGCGCGTGTGGTCGAGCCGTCGGGGCAGGAGCGGACGCCCCGATCCGAGAAGCGCCGGGGCATAGGTCACGATGATGCGATCGAGTCTGCCGATGTCGGCGAACTGACCAGCGAGGTCGCCACCGCCGACGATCCAGACGTCCCGCCCCGCGGCCGCTGCTTCGAACTCTGCGAGATGCGACGAGACGGGTCCACGGAGGTGTCGTATGTCGGCCCCTGCCACGGGTGCCACCTCGCGCGAGCTGAAGACGAACGCGGGGCGCTCTGCATACGCGGCGTGCCAACGCTCGGGGTTCTCGTTGAGGCGCTCGTGCCGATACACCCAGTCGAAGGTCGTCGATCCCATCACGAGCGTGCCCACGCTGTCCAAGAAGGTCGCGAAGGCGCCCGCGCCTTCGGCGCCGGGCACCGTGAGCAGCCACTCCAGGCCGTCCGCGTCATCGGCGAGGAAGCCGTCGAGAGTGGATGCGGTGCAGTAGACGTAGCGGACCATGACGCGACCGTACGCGGTACCTCCGACATCCTTCGCTCGCCATCGAACCGTGGCGAGCCGCGCGCTGGTCTTCCTACGATGACGCTGTGGACATCTCGTGGGAGAGTGCGCTCGGTTGGCGGATGGCACGCCAGGGGCTCAGCGGACCCCGTGAGTCGGTTCGAGAGGTTCTCACGCGTCTCCTCGCGATCCCCGCGTGGTCGGGAGATCCTGCCCACGTGCTTGCGGCGCGTTCGGTGGGCGGCACGGTCGATGCGGCCCACACTCTGCTCTCGAGCCCGGATGTCATCCGTACGTTCGCGGCCGGTGGGGCGACCGCCTTCACCACCCCGCGCGCGGCGGCCGACCTGCTGGCGCTTCGCGCCGCCGGGCGGCAGTGGGAGAGGCGAAGCTGGCAGAGCTTCTACCGGCTGACGCCCGCGCAATGGCCGGAGCTTCGCGCCTGCGTCCGCTCGGCCCTGGCCGCGGGCCCGTTGACCCGGCGACGGCTTGCCGAACGGGTCACGCTGGTTCCGGCGTTCGCCCATCTCGGTGACGCGTTCACGCATCCGTCGTGGACCTTCATCAAGCCGTTCGCCTGGCAGGGGGACCTGCGACTCGGTCCGACGATCGACGGCGAGGCGACCGTGCAATCCTTCGACGGTGTCGCCGGCTGGAGGGGGACGTCTCCGCTCGCCGAGGCCGGGCCGCGCGCCGTCCGCGACTTCCTCGCCGCCTACGCGCCGGCGACGGAGACGCAACTGCACGCATGGTTCACGGCGGGCCTGACCGTACGTCGACGGCTCGTAGGCGCGTGGCTCGAGGAGCTCGACTCCATCACAACCGCCAGGGTGGCGGGGGAGCGGGCCTACCTACGCGCCGAGGATGCGGAGGAACTCATGGGTGCGACACCGTCCGAAACGGTCGTGCTCCTCCCCGCGTTCGATCCCTGGCTGTTCGCCGGCGGCACCGACTTCGCTCCGATCGTGCCGGGGTCGCGTCGCGCGCTGTTGAGCCATGGTGGGCGCGCGCTCATTGCCGGGGGAGCGGTGCGCGGTGTGTGGCACCTCGAGGGTGAGAGCGTGGATATCGAGCTGTTCGGCGAGGTGCGGCCACCGGGAAGCGAAGACCTCGCGGCGGGGGTCGCCCGTCTCTCTGAGGTGCTGCAGCGAGAGCTCAGCTGGCGGATGAGGACGATGTAGGGGGAGTGATCGACGAGGACAGCCGTCCTCGTCCGAACGGCAGCAACGGTGCGCGGTACACCAGCGATCCCGTGGCCTCGGGGTCGAGTTCGATGGCGGCCGATCCGAAACGCCAGACGCGGTTGAACAGGAAGACGCCGATCCGCTCGGATCGCGTTGCCGAGACCTGCCAGGTCCCGCGGCCCCACTGCACCGGCTGTCCGCGGCCGTCGATCACGACGGTGGGACGCACCGCGTACAGAGCCAACCGGGGCTTGCGCAGATCGAGCTCGATCCGTCGGGTGGCAGGCGTGGAATCGGACGGCATGTTCTCGACAGTAGTCGGCGCGGCGGGCGACCTAGGATGAAGGGATGTCTGTGCAGATCCGCCCGGTTGGGGCCGCCGATCTCCCGCTCCTCGAGCGAATCGAGAACGAGGCCGACACGCTCCTGGTGGATCTTCTCCAGCCAGACCAGTGGCACCCCGCACCAACGAGTGCCGAGCGCCTCGCCGACCGGGGCATCATTCTCGTCGCCGAGAGGGAGGACCGGACTGTCGTCGGTTTCGTTCACGTCATCGAGTTCGACGGCGGGGCGCATCTCGAACAGGTCTCCGTGCTGCCGGCCTTCGGCGGCCAGGGCATCGGACGCGCGCTCGTCGAAGCAGCCAAGGATGCGGCACGCCGCGCCGGATACGCCAGGTTGACGCTTCGGACCTTCGCCGATGTTCCATGGAACGCGCCGTTCTACGCCTCCGCGGGGTTCGCGATCGAAGAGCCGTCCGACGACTTCCATCGCATGCTGGTCGAGACGGAGACGCGGCTCGGACTCGGCCGTTTCGGGCGGCGTGTACAGATGGGCGTGGATCTTCCGCGGTAACTGCTCGGATGAGCAGAGCTGACTCCGGCGCGCGGTCGGAGCGCTAGGGGAGCGCTCTCATCGGCGTGTCCGGAGAGATCACGAACCTCTGCGCGACGGCGCAGGGGAGAGCGGCAACTACGAGCCGATCGGATCGGCATCCAAGCCGTGCTGCCGGAGCCTGTTCGGTGACTCGACTGCGAGAATCTGCTCCAAGCGCCGGAGTGCCCGCTGATGGCGTGTGCGCGCCGTGGACTCGTTCACCTCGAGGATCCTCGCAGCCTGCGCGATGAGGAAGCCGTCCCAGTGAACGAGCATGACGAGCTCGCGCGTCTTCCGGTCGAGAGACATGAGCGCATCTCTCACCTCATGGTCGCGAATTCGTGCCTCGGCCGCGGTGCTGGCCGCGTTGTCGAGGACGGCGGTTGCCCGGAGGTGGTCTCTCAGACGGTCCGCGAGTCCGATCTGCTTCGTCTGGTGGCGGTAGTAGCGCCGCATCACATTGCGGGCAACACCGAAGCACCACATCCGTGCTTGCTCAGGATCTTCCGGCACGCGTGTGTGCTTCTCCCACACGACGAGAAGCACACTACCTAGAAGGTCTGCAGCGTCTTCGCGGTCATGGACACGCCGTTGGAAGTAGTGAAGCAGATCTGCGGCGTTGGCTTCCAATACTGCCCGCGTCCGCTCGACGGACGGCGGATTGGTCGCTGGGTTCGTCGTCAATGCAGTCGTCCTGCACAGTCCGATGTCGCACCCGCGCTCGAACCCGGCTCCCGCAACGCGGCCGGGATCTCTTGCCAGATGAGATCCTGGGCTTGCGAGAATGAGAAGCTGTCGCGGACCTCAGGGGTATCCACCTGCAGATCGCTGTCCGGCCCCGGCACGAATGGGTGCGCCACTGCTTGGTCATAGATCCGTTGCCCGATTCCGCTCCAGTCATGGCTTTTGACGAATGCAGCGAGTCGTTCATCCACGGTGGTCCGGTTCTCGGGCTCGCCGAAGTAGATCCCGTAACGGCAGCTCACCGTGATGCCGGTGTCGGTGGTATAGGTGATCGGGATCACGACGTCGAGATCAACAGGCGTGCCGTTGACGGAGAGCCCGAGCGGGAGCAGCCACACGGCACCCGTCAGGATGGCGGCGCCGGCCAGCCCCAGGGGAAACAGGATCCTGCGACGTCGCCACCAGTGGCGGCGCGATGCGGGAGCGTCCGTGGATACGGCGCGCGCGTCGGAGATCATCCCGTGCAGCAGCAGAGCAAGTGCGTCATCCGCGCGGCCTGCGAGAGGATCAGCGGATGCGAGTTCACGTTCTGTGTCGTGCGTCACTGTGACTCCCTTACTACTCCTTGTCTGTAAGACATGTCGGGGAGGAGCCGAACCGTCTCACGCACGTTCTCCCTCACACGTAATGACATAATGTGCATTATCGGTAATACGGCTTTGACGTCTGTCAGAGCGGGCGATGGCGCGCACAGCCGCACCATAGGCTGAAGACGTGCTGCAGACGTTGACCGGGTTCGCTGTTGTCGGAACCGCGATCATCGCCGGTTACATCATCGGACGCGTCGACCTTCTGGGCCCGCACGCACGGCACGTGCTGAGCCGACTCACGTTCTACGTGCTGTCTCCGTTTCTGTTGTTCACTGTGCTCAGTCAAGCGGACATCACAACGCTGTTCTCCGCCTTGCTTCCGGTGTCCACGATCGCTGCTGCGGTGATCATCGGTCTGCAATGGATCCTCGCCCGTTTCGTCTGGCGGCGGAGCGTGGCGGACGCGACCATCTCCGCGCTGTCGGCCGGCCAGGTCAATTCCAACAACATCGGGATCCCGCTGTCCCTGTACCTGCTGGGAAGCGCCGCGTACCCGGCACCGGTCATCCTGATGCAGCTGCTTCTTCTCACTCCTATCGCGCTCGCCATCCTGGACGCCGCCACCACCGGAACCAGATCGTTCTGGCGCGTGCTGGGACGGACCGCTCGCAATCCCATCGTGATCGGGTCGGCGCTCGGCACGCTCGTGTCGGTGGCCGGTATCAAGCTTCCGACGATCGTGTTGGAGCCGGCGCTGCTGATCGCGAACGCGTGTGTCCCTATCCTCCTGATCAGCTACGGCATCTCGCTCCACGGGCAGCGAGTTCTCGCCGACGCCGGCAGGCGCGGTGAGGTACTCGTCGCGAGTGCGCTCAAACTGATCGCCATGCCCGCCGCGGCCTGGGCCGTGGCGACGCTTTTCGGTCTCTCGGCGCACGAAGTCTTGATCGTCACCGTGTTGGCGGCTCTGCCGACGGCGCAGAACGTCTTCAACTACGCGCAGCGCTACACCGTGGGCGAGACCGTCGCGCGCGACACGATCTTCCTCACGACGCTGGGAAGCGTGCCTGTGTTGTTGGGGATCGTGCTTCTGCTGTGACCCGCTGAGTCCAGCGCCACTCCCCTACGGCTCATCGCCGCGCTACGGTGGGTTCGTACACTCAGCTTCTTTTCAGAAAAGAGCAGGATATGTCCGAGACTGTAACCACCGGCGCCGATAAGACGCTCGTTAACGGCATCCGCACCGCCTTCGGCATCGGTGGCGCCATCGCCCTCATCGTCGGCATTCTTATCCTGGTGTGGCCGCTGAAGACGGCCGCCGTAGGAACAGCGATCATCGCCGTCTACGCCATCGCATCCGGGCTCGTATACGCGGGCCTCGGTATCTTCTCGAAAACCCTCGGCGGATGGTCCCGCGTGGGTCATATCGCTCTCGGCGTACTGTTCGTGGCCGCTGGAGTCATCGCACTGGCAAACCTCGGCGACACCACGGTGTTCCTCGCCATTTTCGTCGGGGTGTTCATCGGCATCACCTGGATCGTCGAAGGTGTCGTCGCGCTCACGACCCTCGGCAACAGCGCCTCTCGGGGTTGGACCATCTTCTTCGCGGTGATGAGCCTCATCGCCGGCGTCATCCTCGTGTTCTCGCCGCTCTACGTGGCGCTGCTCTGGCTGTTCGTGGGCGCCTCGCTCGTCATCCTCGGCATCATCCAGCTCGTGCGAGCCTTCACCTTCGGTCGCGCCTGAAGACGCGAGAACGGCCCCGGATCCAAGGATCCGGGGCCGTTCTGCACGCTCACTCGGCGACGAAGGAGCTGGTCTCCCCCACGAGCCGCGTGTGATCGGCGGGGACCGGTTCCACGGCCGCGAGGGCCACCTCCGCCGCGAACTCGGACACGTTGTAGAGCTTGCCGGCATCCTCACGGCGCAGCGCGATGGCGCCGGGATTGGCGCGCTCCAGCAGCGTGGCGGTGATGGTGCCTTCGATCATGTCGCCCGAGACGACGACGAACTCGACGCCGCGCTCGGTCAGAGCAGGGATGCGCTCTCGAAGCGCATCCTCGCCGGCACGCTTCGAGAGAGCGACCGGCTCGTACTCCGGCATGGTCGGCGTCGTGTGGATGAAGTGCGCCTGGTGGCTCGTCACGAAGACGACGCGAGAACCCGCGCCGAGCAGAGGCAGCGCGGTCTCGAGTACGCGCACCTGCGCGTCACGGTTCAGCTGCAGCGCATAGTCCGCAGCCATGCCGCCCTCCATGCCGCCTGAGGCATTGAGTACCAGGATGTCGAGGGAGCCGAACGTCTGCTCCACCTCAGAGAACATGGCCTGGACGGATGCGGCGTCCGTCAGGTCCGCGCCGACCACGAGGACCTGCACGCCGAGCTCGCGCAGCTGCGTGGCGAGCTTCTCGGCACGAGGTGCCTTGTTGCGGAAATTGATGACGACATTCGCGCCTGCCTGCGCGAAGTAGCGCACGGTGTCGGCGCCGATGCCGCGCGACGACCCGGTCACGAGGGCGGTCTTGCCGGCAAGGGAGCCGGCAGCGAGGGGGGTGAGCGAATCGGTCACAGGCACTCCTGAGTCTGGTGCGAAGGGGCATCGCCGGGCGCCTCAACGGCGCAACACGGCGACACCCGACCCTACCAATCCGCGCTCTGCGTCGCGCGCGATAGCGTGGGCGCCGTGACGCATCCGTACCTGAGTCGCACGTCCACCCCCCGCGTGTTCGCGCACCGTGGTCTCGTGCCCGGCGACAGCGACGACGTGGCCGAGAACTCCTTCGCAGCGATCGCCGCCGCCCACGCCGCGGGCGCCGTCTATGTGGAGTCGGATTGTCACGTGACGCGTGACGGAGAGGTCGTCCTTTTCCATGATGAGGATCTTTCGCGGGTGGTCGGCGATCCGCGCCTGGTGCGCGATGTGACGCTCCGAGAGCTCGCGGATCTGATGGCAGACCGGGGCGGTCTTGCGAGCTTCGAACAAGCCCTGGAGAGCTTTCCCGATGTGCGCTTCAACATCGATGTCAAAGCGGATGCGGCGGCCGAGCCTGCTGGACGTCTCGCTTCGAGCGCCGCGGAGCGCGTTCTGCTGACGAGCTTCTCGGAGCGTCGACGCCGCGCCGCCCTCGCCGCCGCAGCACGCGCCCGCTCCTCGCTCCTGCCTGCCACATCCGCAGGGGCGACGCTGGTCGCGCGCGCTGCTGCAGCCGCGCTCACCGGTTCTCGCGGGCTCATGCGTCGCACCCTGGACGGGATCGATGCGCTTCAGGTGCCGGAGTATCAGAACCGGATCCATCTCGTCACGCCGCGCTTTCTGCACGCTGTTCACGAGGCGGGTGTGGAGGTGCACGTCTGGACCGTCAACGACGCGGCTGACATGCGACGCCTGATCGATATGGGAGTCGATGGCATCGTCACCGACCGCGCCGACCTCGCGCTGCGAATTCTCGGGCCTGATCGCTGAAGATAGACTGTGAGTTCTGCTCCGTCATAGCCGCCTCGGATGATCCTCCCAACTCGACGCGTTATACCGGGTAAGCACCACGCGACGAGAGGACCACACAATGGCAGACCGCAGTCTTCGCGGCATCCGACTCGGCGCCCAGAGCCTACAGAGCGAAGAGGGCGTCGTTTTTCATGAGCGCACGCAGCAGACCTACGTCTGCAGCGTGTGTTCGAAAGAGACCACACTGACTTTCGCGGCAGACGCTGAGCCGCCGCAGACCTGGGAATGCCGCGCTTGCGGCGGAGAGGCGCTGCTGCGCGTGGGCGAGCAGACCGTCTCGGTCGACCACAGCGACGACAAGGCCGCTCGTACCCACTGGGACATGCTGCTCGAGCGTCGTACGATCCCGGAGCTCGAGGAGCTTCTCGAAGAGCGTCTCGCCTTCGTACGCGCCCGCCGCGGCGCCGGTGACGACGTCACCAAGAAGACCGCCTGAGCGCACTCGAAAGAACGGCGCCGCCCCTAGGGGCGGCGCCGTTCTTTCGTCATGCGCGGTCTCTGCGCGGTGCTCGCAGTCTCGCCGCGACCCCGACGGCGAGGAGAACGATGAGACTCCCCCAGGCGAAGACGGCATGCAGCGCCGGCCCCACCAACATCGCAGCGGTCGTTCCGGTGCGCAGCGGTACCTCCGTCAGCATCGCGCCGGCGGTGTCGGCGGCGATGCCGTCGATGACCTCGCCCGTGGGCGCGATCACCTGACTCGTGCCGACGGTGGAGATGTTCACGACGGCGCGCCCGGTCTCGATCGCACGCGCACGTGCGAACGCCAGCTGCTGGAGGTTCTCGTCGGTCCCACGGAAGTCCGCGTTGTTCGTCTGGTAGACGAAGACCTGGGCGCCGCCGTCGGAGGCCGCCCACACCACGTCGTCGTAGATCACGTCGAAGCAGATCGCCAGGCCGATCGGGGTATCGCCGAGCTCGACGACGGGTTCGGCGGTCCCGGGCGTGTACTCCCGCTGGATGAGGTTGATCAGGTCCGGGGCCAACGCCGCGAAGAAGGGCCGATCGGGAACGTACTCCCCGAATGGCACAGGATGGATCTTGTCGTAGGAGGCGACCACGCCTTTGCCGGACTCCCACAGCATCGACGTGTTGAAGTAACGGTCGCCGCGGGCGGTGGCGGCGTTGACGAGCAGGGGCGCCCCGATTCGATTCGACAGCGTGTCCAGCGTCGCGGCCGTGGTCCGGTTGGCCGTCGGGTCGGAATCGATGCCGCCCTCGGGCCACACGAGCAGATCCATGCGGTCGTCGGCTATCGCTTCAGTGGCTTTCAGCTGCGCATCGAGCAGCGCGCCCCGGGAGCGCTGGTCGAAGTAGCCCGCCGGGCCGTTACCCTGCACCGACCCGATGCGCAGCGTGCCGGCGGCGGTCGTGGCGAACGCCGGGGTGGCGAGAGCGACCCCCGCGACGAGGACCACCGGGACGATCGTGCGCACATCGCGGAATCGGCGGGCCCTCACGTACTCGATCGCAGATGCGCACAGGAGCACCACGACGAAGCTCACCCCCGACATGCCGATCCACGACAGCAGCGGTGCGAACGGACCGTTCACCTGCGTCACGCCGACCCTCCCCCACGGAAAGCCGCCGTACGGGAACGTGCCGACCCATTGTTCGCGCAGCACCCAGAGGCCCGCGACAAGCAGGGGCAGCACGATCAGGCGGGGCCATGTTCCCCGTAGCGCTCTGGGCACCCACCGATACGCCCAGGTGATGAGGATGGCTGCAGCACCGGTGAGGACGGCTTCCAGCACGGAGAGGGCGAGCCACGGTACGGGCCCCAGATAGCGCGCGGTGAAGGAGACGTTCACCAGGAAGAACGCGGCGCCGTACGCCGTCCCGACCAGGAATGCGCCACCGGCGCTGCGACCGATGAGTGAGACGAGCGCGAGGGGGATGGCGACGAACACCATCGGCCACCAGCTCAGCGCGGGGAAGGCCGTTGTCAGGGCGAGTCCGCCCATTACGGATGCCGGGACGGCGGCCCAGAGCGGAAGGAGGGCACGCTGTCTCGGCACGATCTCCAGCTTATGCGGATGCGGCTATGCGCCCGCCGTCAGACGCCGGCGTACGCGACGATGCCGCGACGCACCGAGTCGAGCGCGGTGCGCGCAGTGCCGGCCAGCGGCGCGTCTGCGACGAGCGAGAGTTGATCGAGCAGGTCGATGGTCTGCTTGGCCCATCGAACGAAGTCGCCGGCAGCCATGTCGGCCTCCGTGAGCACGCGATCGAGGATAGACCCCCGCGCCCAGGAGTACATCGCCTGCGAGAGGCCGGCGGCGGGCGGTGTGGAACCCGGGAGGTGGTGGTCGCGCTCGAGATCGTCCAGCCGCTGCCAGAGATCCTCGGTGGCGGTCAATGCGGTGCGGAAGGCACCGCGTGGCAGTCCCCTCTCCCCCATTCCCGCCTCGTCACGGCGGGGTTCGTAGACGAGCGCGCACACCAGTGCTGCGAGCGACGGCGCGTCCAGACGGTCCCAGATCCCGGTGCGCAGAGACTCCGCGACGAGGAGATCGCGCTCTCCGTAGATGCGTCGCATCCTCCGGCCCGACGCAGTGAGGACGGTGCGCCCCGCATCGTCACGGGCCACGTAGTCGAGCTCGCTCAGGACGTCCACCACACGGTCGAAGACGCGTGCGACGGTGCCGGTGCGCGAGGAGATCTGCCCGCGCATACGCTCTACGCGCTTGTTCAGCTTGAGATAGCGTTCCGCCCACCGTGCGTGAGATTCACGCTCTGGGCACGAGTGGCAGGGGTGATGCTGGAGCCGGCGTCGAAGCGATTGGATGCGCCGGGTGCGTTCGTCGCGCGTCGCACGGGACGCATTCGCGTCTTTACGGCCCAGCTTCTCCAATTCGGAGACGTCCTGGCGCAGCTGCGCGTACTCCTCGTAGTCACCGCGGTCGCAGGTCATCGCCTCCCGGTATCCGGCCAGTGACTCCTCGGCCGCGCGTACCTCGCGGGCCAGACCCACCACGGAGCGGTCCGCCTGGAACTGTGCGAACGACGATTCGAGGATCTCGCGCGCTCGGGCGCGGCCGAACTGGTCGATCAGGTTGACCGCCATGTTGTACGTGGGCCGGAAGCTCGAATTCAGCGGGTAGGTGCGCCGAGAGGCGAGGGCCGCGACCGCCTGGGGATCCATCGATTCGCTCCACTGCACGACGGCGTGTCCCTCGACGTCGATACCGCGACGCCCGGCCCGACCGGTCAGCTGGGTGTACTCCCCCGAGGTGATGGCGACACGCGCCTCCCCGTTGAACTTCTCGAGCTTCTCGAGCACGACGGTGCGCGCAGGCATGTTGATGCCCAGCGCGAGCGTCTCGGTCGCGAAGACCACCTTGACGAGCTTGCGACGAAACAGCTCCTCGACGATCTCTTTGAATGCGGGCAGCAGACCCGCGTGGTGCGCGGCGACACCGCGCTCGAGGTTCTCGCGCCACTCCCAGAAACCCAGCACAGCCAGGTCTTCGTCGGGGAGATTACGCGTGCGCTCCTCGACGATCTCCCGGATGCTGCGCCGTTCGTCCGCATCCGTCAAGCGCAGACCCGACCGACGAACCTGCTGGACCGCCCCGTCGCATCCTGCTCGGGAGAAGATGAAGAAGATGGCCGGCAAGAGGTTCGCGCGCCCCAGCAGGTCGACCACCTCAGGCCGGTCGATGCGCTCGAGTCGTCGCGTACTGCCTGAACGCAACTGCTTCGTTCCGTGTCGGCGCGGGCGGCGGTGCGCGTCTGCACCCCGTCGTGCGTGCTGGCCGTAGCTCTTGCGCTCGTGACCGGGACCTCCACCGGAGCGGATGCGCAGCAGCTCCTGGTTCACCTGCGCGGCGGCGACTCCGGCCCGGTCGTCGAACAGCGGCAGCAGATCGCCACGCACCAGCACGTGCTGTTCGAGCGGCACCGGTCGGGTCTCCGACACGATGATGTCGGTCTCGCCGCGCACGGTGTCGAGCCAGTCGCCGAACTCCTCGGCGTTCGACACGGTCGCCGACAGCGAGACGAGTCGCACGCTCTCGGGAAGGTGGATGATGACCTCTTCCCACACGGCACCGCGGAAGCGATCGGCCAGGTAGTGCACTTCATCCATCACGACGAAGCGGAGATCGCGCAACGCCGACGATCCCGCATACAGCATGTTGCGCAGCACCTCGGTGGTCATCACTACGATGCGCGCATTGCCGTTGATGTTGGTGTCGCCGGTCAACAGGCCGACGTTCTCCGCGCCGTACACCTCGGTCAGCTCTCGGAACTTCTGATTCGACAACGCCTTCATCGGCGTCGT
This sequence comes from Microbacterium sp. Clip185, assembly GCF_028743715.1. Taxonomy (NCBI): domain Bacteria; kingdom Bacillati; phylum Actinomycetota; class Actinomycetes; order Micrococcales; family Microbacteriaceae; genus Microbacterium; species Microbacterium sp. Clip185. The sequence goes on from NZ_CP117996.1 coordinate 1,628,687, forward strand.
GTAGAAGGCCTTGTCGCGCGAGGTGAGCATGGCCAGATGGATGGCGAACTCGCCGACGATCGTCTTTCCCGCACCCGTGGGAGCGGCGACGAGAACGCTCCGCCCCTCCTCGAGGGACGCGCAGCCCTCGAGTTGGAAGGGATCGAGCTCGAACCGCTGCGCGGCCGCGAAGGCCGCCGTCTCAGGGTGCGATGCCCGCGACTGAGCCGCGGCAAACCTCTCGGCTGCGGAGAGCTCCGTCACAGCGTTGTATCCATCAGCGCCGCCTCGCGCTTCCGGCGCCGACGGTCGAAGATGATCGACAGGCCCGCCGCTGCGAAGAACAACACGATCAGGATGGCGCCGAGCAGGAGCATGCTGACCACATCCGCGGCGGGGGTGGCCACGGCCGCGAAGACCGTTGCCGCGAGGACCGCGACGCGCCACCCCTTCAGGATGGCCATCCCCGACATGATGCCGGCGAGATTCAGGGCGACCAGGAAAACAGGCAGGACGAAGGAGACACCCACGACGATCATCAGTTTGAAGACGAAGTCGTAGTACTCGGATGCGGAGTAGAAGTTGACGGCGCCCTGCGGCGTGAAGCTCCACATCACCTCGATGACGTGGGGCATGACGAGCACCGCCACGTAGCATCCGGCGAAGAACAGGGGGATGGCCGCCGCGACAAAGCCGATCGTGTACCGGATCTCTTTGCGGGTGAGACCCGGCATGACGAACGCCCAAATCTGCCACAGCCAGACGGGAGCCGAGAAGAAGATGCCGATCGTGACCGCAATCCGCATCCTCATCTCGAACGCAGAGGTGACGGTCGGGAAGTTGAGTGCGGAGAAATCGTCGCCCCGCTGCCTCGCCACGTACTCGATGGGCGCCATCAGCCAGTCGAGGATTGGCTGAGTGACGAACAACGCGACGATCATCGCGGCGACCAGAGCGATGGCACCGATCATGAGGCGGCGCCGCAACTCGATGAGGTGCTGCCCCAACGACATGCGCTTCTCGCGGCGCGGCTCCTCAGCTCCCGTGATGGGCGAGGCCGGGGCTGTCACGGCCGGTCAGGCGCGGGTTTCGGGCGAGGTCCCCGTCTCGGGAGCCTTCGGCGTGGACTCTGCCGGAGCCGGCGACGGCGCAACGGTCGTCGCTGTGGACGAGGCCGCGGCGTCGTCCTCCTTCATGGCCTTCATCTCACCGCGGAACACCCGGGCGGACTGTCCCACGCTCTTGGCCAGAGCCGGCAGCTTGGCAGCGCCGAAGAGGAGCAGAATCACCGCGAGGATGACCAGCAGGTGCGGCCAACCGAAAGCGCCCATGGAGATCTCCAAAAGTTCGAGGTGACCCCAGTGTAACCCGCGCACCCGCGACAGGGCCGGGGGTCAGGCGGAGTGTTCGTACTGCGCCAAGCCTGCGTGCGCCCAGGACGCGGCAGCTCGCCGGGCCTCCTCCGGCGCCAGGATCTCGACGTCGCCCGCGCGCCGGGCCGCGAGCCGACGCAGAACTCCTTCGTCCGCCAAGCGCACCGTCGCGGTCGCCATGCCGCCGGAGGTCTCGATCTCGGCATGGGTGAGGAACTCTCCGAGAAGCGGTGCCACAGCCTCCGGGAACCGCAGCCGCGCCACGATATCGCCCTGGAGGGTGTCGAACAGGGCGGGGAGCGGATCCGCGCCATGCGTCACGGGGATGTCGGTGACCTCCACATCGGATACCCGATCGAGGTGGAACGTGCGCGTCGCCTGGCGCAGGTGGCACCAGCCCTGGAGGTACCACTGTCCGTCGGCGATGTGCACCTTGACCGGGTCGACCGTGCGGGTCGTCGCGGCCGCATCCGGGGTCTTGTACGAGAACGAGACGGCACGTCCGCGACGGAGTGCCTCGTCGACGCGCTCTCGCACCTGGTCGACGGGAGCGGGAGCGACGATGACGTCGGCCGGAGCCGCGGCTGCTCCGCGCGCGAGCTTCGCGAGAAGGCCCTCCACAAGCGCGGAATCGCTCACGCCGGGCAGCGATCCCGTGAGCTGGAGACCGGCGAGCAAAGCCGCGGCCTCGCGGGCCGTCAAGCGAGGCGCACGCTCGAGCCCGACGGTGTGCGTCAGTGCGATGCGATCCTGCGTGTCGAGCAGATCCCAGTCGATGTCGAAGAGATCGCCGGGCAGCGACCAGAAGCCGCCTTCGCCGGGGCGGCCGATGACCGTCAACTTCTCCACCATCCCCCGCATCTGCGCGGGGCTCACCTCGAAGTCCCGCGCAGCCTCGTCCAGGGCGACGTCGCCGCGCTCGAGGAGGTACGGCACGAGCTGCATGATCAAGGCAGCGCGCTCGGTGGCCACCAGTGCGCGCGAGGCGCTCACGAGCGTTCTCCGTGCAACGCGATCACCGCGCGGAGCCGCTCGATCACGAGCTGGCGGAGATGCGGCGGATCCACCACGCGCGCTTCGGGACCATAAGAGGCGAGCTCATCAGCGAGGATGTGTGCGTCGACGTACGGAACAAGGATGCCTTGAGGCGCGGAACGCCCTCGGCGAGACAGTCGAAGGGCGGCCTCGGTTCCGGGATGCACTTCGATGAGAGCCTCCTGTCGTGCCGCGAGCTCCCGAAGCTCGTGCAACGCTCGCTCCCCGGCGCCCGCACGCAGTGAGGGGTCGAAACCCTCCTTGGTGATCTGCACCGCGTCGGTGATGCGGGACAGGAGGAAGGTGCGCTCTGCGCCGAGCGTGACGTCCGTGCCGTAGACGTGCCATCTGGCTTCGTACTCGACGAGAGCCAGCGGTCGCACCCGGCGACGCCGAGCCGTCGACTCCCCCGGCCGTACATAGGTGAACGAGACGACGCGCGCCTGCTCGATGGCGCGCTGCAGGGGCGCGAACGCCGTGTCGCGAACACTGATGCGCGGCGCATAGCCGACGATCTCAGCGTCGACTTCGTTGCCCAGTGCCCGGATCTTGCGCAGCCCGCTTCGTGCGGGCAACGACATGCTGTTCTCACTCCAGACAGAGCCCGCGAGATTCAGCAGGGCGATCTCCGCCGGCGTGAACGTCATGTCTTCGGGGAGCGCGTACTCCGCCGTCGGCACACGATAGCGCGCCTCGCGGAGGTCATCCGGGTCGGCGTGGTCTCCGATGGTCTCGATGGGAACGCCCAGCGCGCGCAGGTTCTCCTTGTCGCGCTCGAACATCTTCTCCAGGGCGGTCTTCGAGGCACCGGAATCCGCCTGTTCCCGGTAGCCCGAGACGGATCGCAGGATCGTGTCCTTGGTGAGGCCCTGCTCCGTCGCCATGAGCGCGACGGCGAGATTCACCAAGCGCTCCTCGGGCGCGACGGAACTCGCTTCGTTCATGGGCACCCCCATATCCTAGGCGCGCCGCCGAGCGCCGGCGCGGCGGGGTTCAGCCCAGCGAGCCGAGGATGTCGATCACGTAGATCGAAGCGTCGGAGGAAGCATCGGCGGGCGGCTCGACGACCAGCACCTGAGACCCGATCGGAAGACCGGCGATCGTCTGTGAGACGACGGAATCGCCGCCGAGCGCGACAGCGTCGGGCTTGTCGTCCCACGTGGTCTTGGTGACGCGCTTGCTCTTCCAGTCGACCTGCAGCACGTTCACCACGACGGTCGAACCGTCGGCGGGGACGTCGTGGTCGCCCTTCTTCAGGACCTCCACTTTGCGCTCGGACGGAGCAGCGCCATCGGGCACGACGACGCCGGGGTGGCCGTCGTCGGTAAGTACGACCGAAGGCATGCCGTGCGCCTCGTTGTACTGCGGCGCACCGTCGGCAGCCGCGAGCATCACCGAACGCAGATCCAGGACAGCCACCAGCGGGGTTCCCTCGGGAAGCCGCAGCTGCTGCAGGAATCCGGACTCGATCTGATCGGCGGGAAGGCCGATGACGATCCGTGAACCACCCGTCGCGCACTCCAGAGCGCTCTTCAGGCCGGGCATCGCCTGGGTGAGCCCGTTCAGCGGGAGGTAGAGCGGCTTGTCGTAGCCCTCGGCGGCCAGAACTTCACCGCTGGTCGCGTCAGCGAGGGTGAAGCCCACATCCACCACCTGGTTGTCCGCGACGATCGCGCTGCCGTCTCCGGCGACGAGGTCGTCGTACTGCACGCCGTCCAGGTTCATCGGCGACGAGACCTGCACCGTGGGGGCGACCGTGTTGTCGTCGCCGGAGACGGTGACGAGCGAGCCGATCGAGCCGGCGGACGCGGGGCGGTCGCACCCTGATGCTGCCGATGACGAGCATCCGACGAGGGCCAGGGTCATCAGGCCGACTGCGGCGGCCGCGGCGGGAAGTCTGCGCACCGGATCAGTCTACGTGCTCGTCGGAGCCGACTTCCGCCGCTGCCTGGCGTGCGCCGGCGGCCGCGCGCTGCGCCTCGCGCACGCGCTTGCGAAGGTTCTTGTCCGTGATCTGCCGCTCCCCCACCGCACCCGGCGTCCACAGCTCCACATCCTCGTCGCTGTAGCTCGACTTCGAGGCACGCCGCTTCTGCTCGGGCAGCACGGCGCCCGGAGCGAGTCGGCGTGCCGTCAGGAGGAAGCCGGTGTGAGCGACCATGCGGTGATCCGGACGTACCGCCAGCCCCTCGACGTGCCAGCCGCGCACGAGTGTCTCGCTGGCTTCCGGGTCGGTGAACAGCTCGGTCTGACGGATGTACTCCGCGACGCGGCTGAGCTGCGTGGCGGTGGCCACGTAGCAGATGACCACACCGCCGGGCGCGAGCGCCTCGGCGACGACGTCGATGCATTCCCAGGGCGCCAGCATGTCGAGAACGACGCGGTCGACGGATGCCGGCTCGACCGCCTGGGGAAGCCTTTCGACGAGGTCCCCGACCTCGAGGGTCCAGTTCTCGGGCACGGCGCCGAGGAAGGTCTCGACGTTCGCGCGCGCGACCTCGGCGAAGTCCTCCCGCCTTTCGAACGACGTGAGCCGTCCCGCTGCTCCGACTCCACGCAGGAGCCAGAGCGCGAGCGCACCCGAGCCGACCCCCGCCTCCACGACCACCGCCCCGGGGAAGATGTCTGCCTGCGCGACGATCTGCGCCGCATCCTTCGGATAGACGATCGCCGCACCGCGCGGCATCGACATGACGAAGTCGCGCAGCAGCGGACGCAGAGCGAGGTATTCGTGACCGCCGCTGTTGGCGACGACGGACCCGTCCGGCAGCCCTTCGAGGTCACGGTGACGCAGCACGCCGTGGTGCGTGTGCAACTCGCCGCCGTCCTTCAGCGTGATCGTGTGCAAGCGACCCTTCGGGCCGGTCAGCTGAATGCGGTCGCCATAGCGGAAGGGTCCGCGAGGGGCGGAGGCGGGAGTGGTCATCGTGCGACGTCCTCGAGTTCGTGGTGTGCGGTGAACAGGCGCGCGATGTCGTCGGCGCCGGTATCGGCGAGTGAGGGCCACAGGGCTGCGGCGCCGACGCCCTCGAGCGAGACCATGTGGGGAACACCCAGCGCAACCGTGCCGGCGGCGATGGCCGAGCGCAGCCCGTTCGGCGAGTCCTCGATCGCGACGGTGCGCGCCGGATCGACGCCGAGCGAGGCGCAGGCCTGCAGGTACGGGTCGGGGAAGGGCTTCGGACGGGTGGCCTCGTCTCCGGCGATCACGAGGTCGAAGGCGTCGAAGTCGATGAGCTCGACGACCGCATCCGCCATGCGACGCAGCGACATGGTCACCAGGGCGGTACGGACCCCCGCCGCGCGGAGACTCGAGAGAAGCTCCCGCGCGCCAGGGCGGAACGGCACGCCGTCCTCCCTGAGCGAGCGCATGACACGCGTCGTCAGAGTGTCGATGATCTCCTGCTCGGGCAGGCGCACACCGGCACCCTGAAGAAGACGCGCCGCGTCGTCGAGCCCGAGACCCACCAGGCCCAACGCCTGTTCATGGGTCCAGACGCCGCCGTGCGCGGCGACGAGCGGACCCTCGGCCGCCATCCAATAGGGCTCAGTGTCGACGAGTGTGCCGTCCATGTCCCACAGGACGGCGTCGGGAAGCTGGGGGTTCACCGTCCCATGCTACGAGGCGCCCCGGCCGAGCCCGCGCCATGCGAGGTCGCTGCGCCTATCCTGGAACGATCCCCGCGTCGCCGAGCGGCCACGGGGAGAGAGGGAGTCACGGTGGAGGGACTTGGTCGGCGCGTTCTGGTCGCCGCCTTCGACGGCTGGAACGACGCGGGTGAGGCGGCCTCGGCCGCCGTTGCGCTCCTGCGCGCCGAGGGCGAGTACGAGAGCGTCTACTCGGTCGATCCCGAGCTGTACTTCGATTACCAGTACACCCGTCCGACGGTGACCCTCGATGCGGAGGGCAATCGCGTGCTCTCCTGGCCGGAGGCGACGCTCCTGCGCCCCGCGCAGCAGACCCGCGGAACGCAGCTGTGGCTGCTGACCGGCGTCGAACCGGCGCGGGCATGGAAGGCATTCGCCTCTGAGCTGGTCGACTTCGCCCTCGCCGAGGACATTACGGGTTTCGTCGCGCTCGGCTCGATGATGGCGGATGTGCCGCACACCCGCCCGATCTCGATCTTCGCGGGCAGCGACAGTGACGCACTGCGCACCGGTCTGGGCCTTGAACGAAGCTCGTACGAAGGACCTGTCGGCATTCTCAGCGTTCTCGCCCACGTCGCCGAGCAGGCAGGGATCCCTGCCGCTTCGCTCTGGGCGAGTGTCCCGCACTACGTAGCCGGGCACACGCCGTCGCCCAAAGCCACGCTGGCGCTGCTGGACCGCCTGGAGGACATCACCGGAGCGAAGGTGCCCCGGGGCGAGCTGGCGACCCAGGCCGCCGCGTGGGAGGCATCCATCGACGCGGCCGCGGCCGACGACGAGGAGATGACCGAGTACATCCGCGGACTCGAGCGCACGCGCGACACCTGGGACTCTCCCGACGCGTCCGGCGACGCCATCGCCCGCGAGTTCGAGCAGTACCTGCGCCGCCGCGGCGACGGACCGGGCAAGCCCGGCCGCGACGAACCGCGACGCTGAGGCGGGCTCCCCCTCAGGCGGCGATGACGCCGGTGGCCAGCATGACCATCACGAACGCACCCAGCGCCACGCGGTAGATCACGAACGGGAGGAAGCTGCGCTTCGAGATCCACGCCATGAAGTACTTGATGACCACGAGCGCCACGAAGAAGGCGACGACTGTTGCCGCCCCCGTCTCCCACAGGTTGAAGACGGGGTCCACCTCGGGCTCCCGGAGCACCTTGAAGAGCTGGTAGAAGCCGCTGCCGAACACCGCCGGGATCGCGAGGAGGAACGCATATCGCGCCGCCGCCGCACGCTCGTAGCCGAGGAAGAGGCCCGCGGTGATGGTGCCGCCGGAGCGCGACACCCCCGGCACGAGCGCGAGCGACTGCGCCAAACCGAACACGACGCCGTGGCCGACGGTGAGGTCCTTGAGCTTGCGGCGGTGGGCTCCGACGGCGTCGGCGATGCCGAGCAGCACGCCGAAGAAGATGAGCATGCCCGCCACCAGCCAGAGCGAGCGGAAGACGCCCTCGATCTGATCCTGGAAGAAGAGTCCCAGCGCGACGATCGGCACCGACCCGATGATGATCAGCCAGCCCATCCGCGCGTCGGGATCGTTGCGCGGCACACGCCCGGTGAAAGACCCGAACCAGTGCGAGATGATGCGGACGATGTCCTTCCAGAAGAAGATGACGACCGCCGCCTCGGTGCCGATCTGCGTGATCGCGGTGAACGCCGCGCCCGGATCCTGAGCGGACGGCAGGAAGGCTCCAAGGATCGCGAGATGCGCGCTCGAGGAGACCGGGAGGAACTCCGTGAGACCTTGGACCAGGCCCAAGAGGAGCGCTTCAAGGAAATTCTGCATCGACGGCCTTTCGCCTAATCGGATGACGGGTCAGCAGGTACGGAGGAAGTCGGTCAGCACTCGCTGCCCGAACACGAGGGCGTCGATCGGGACGCGCTCATCGACACCGTGGAACATACCGGTGAAATCCATGCCCGGCGGAAGGCGCAACGGCGCGAACCCGTAACCGGTGATCCCGAGACGCGAGAGGGCCTTGTTGTCGGTGCCCGCGCCCAGCAGATACGGGATCACGGGTGCGTCAGGGTCGTGGCGCGCGAGGGCTTCGACCATGCGGTCGACGAGATCGCCCTCGAACGTCGTCTCGAGCCCCACGTCGCGCACGACCGTTTCGATCTCGACTCCGTCGCCCACGATGCGTCGGATGTCCGCGAGCGCCGCCTCCTCGGTTCCCGGCAGCACGCGGACATCGATCAGGGCCTCCGCCCGGTCGGGGATCACGTTGTGCTTGTAGCCGGCGCCGAGCCCGGTCGCGTTCGCCGTCGTGCGCAGACTCGCCCGGAGGAAGGCGGATGCAGGCCCGGCGGCGTCGGCGAGTGCGTCAGGGTCATCCGTACCGATTCCCGTCAGACGGGACATCTCGGCGAGGAAGCGGTCGGTCGTGTCGGTGAGCCGCAGGGGCCACTCGGTGCGTCCGAGCGCTGCGACGGCCTCAGCGAGGCGGACCACTGCGTTGTCGGGATGGAATCTGCTGCCGTGGCCCGCCGCCCCGCGTGCCACCAGTCGCAACCAGAGAAGCGCCTTCTCCCCGACCTGCAGGAGGTAGGCGCGTCGCGAGCCGACGTCGACAGAGAAGCCGCCGACCTCACTGATAGCCTCCGTGGCGCCCGCGAAGATCTCGGGGCGATGCTCCACGACGAGCGAGGAGCCCTCGACGCCGCCGTTCTCCTCGTCCGCGAAGAAGGCCAGCACGAGATCGCGCTCCGGCTGCTCCCCCGCGCGCACGAGCTCCGCGACCGAGGTGAGGATCATGGCGTCCATGTTCTTCATGTCCACCGCGCCGCGCCCCCACAGCATCCCGTCGCGGATGACGCCCGCAAACGGATCGACGCTCCAGTCGTCCGCTACCGCGGGGACGACGTCGAGGTGACCGTGCACGACGAGCGCCGGCCGCGTGCGGTCCCGCCCCGGCACACGCGCGAACACGTTGGTGCGACGCTCGATCGGCTCGTAGTACAGCGTTTCCAGGCCGAGTTGCTCTAGGTAGGCACCCACGTACTCGGCGGCCTCGCGTTCGCCGACAGCGCGACCGCCCCCGTAGTTCGTCGTGTCGATGCGGATGAGGTCTCGCGCGATCCGCGCGACCTCGGGCAGATCGGGCGCGCCTGCGGCAGTCGCGTCCGTCATGGGGTTCAGGCTACCGGCTCCATATGTCAGCCTCGTGACACGCGACACACGCGGGGCGAGCCCGATTAACGACCCGACACGGGACGTGGTAACGTTGCTCCTCGTTGCGAAAGCGACGAAAACACTGCGCGGGTGGCGGAATAGGTAGACGCGCTAGCTTGAGGTGCTAGTGCCCGTATAGGGCGTGGGGGTTCAAGTCCCCCCTCGCGCACAGTGAGAGAAGAGGGTCCCGGAAGGGGCCCTCTTCTTGTTTGTCCGCGTACCGTTCGGCGCCCCGGCGCAGCCCCGCTCAGCTGTGCACGCGCTTGCGTAGCAGCTCGATCCGTGCCTGCAACTGCGCCACGGTCGCGTGAGAGACCGCAGGTCCCCCGCACAGGCGCCGCAGTTCGGTGTGCACCGCGCCGTGCGGTTCGCCGCTCTGTCGTGCATAAAGCCCGACGAGGCTGTTCAGCAGCTGCCGCTGCTCCTTCAACGTGCGATGGAGGGGTGCAGGGATGTCGCTCGGCGGCTCCTGCTCCCCTGCCGCCTCGCGCGCTTCCCGTGCAGAGCGATGGCGGCCCTGACGGGCCTGGCGCTGCATCAGGAGCTCATGCACGTGCTCGGGTTCGAGGAGCCCGGGGATGCCGAGGAACTCCTCCTCCTCCGGGGTGCCGGGCACGGCGAGCTGACCGAACTCCTTGCCGTCGAACAGCACCCGGTCGAAATGGGCGTTCGCCCCGAGCGCCTGGTACGCGAACTCCTCCGTCAAGGCGTCGGATGCGGAGTCCTCGCGCTCCGCCTGGTTCATCATGTCCTCTTCGGCGTCCCACATGTCCTCCGCGTCGCTCTCGCGGTCGAGCGCGTGGTCGCGCTGGCGCTCCATCTCGTTGGCCAGCGTCAGGAGCTGCGGGACGTTGGGCAGGAAGACGCTCGCGGTCTCGCCGCGACGCCGAGCGCGCACGAAACGACCGATCGCCTGTGCGAAGAACAGCGGCGTCGAGGCGGAGGTCGCGTACACGCCGACGGCGAGGCGCGGTACGTCGACGCCTTCGGACACCATCCGAACGGCCACCATCCAGCGCGAGTCCGAGGCGGAGAACGCCTCGATGCGCGAGGATGCTTCGGCCTCGTCGGAGAGCACGACGGTCACGGGCTCGCCGGAGATCTGCTGCAGGATGTCGGCGTACGCGCGCGCCGCCGTCTGATCGGTCGCGATCACCAGGCCACCCGCATCCGGAACCTGCTCGCGCACCTCCGAGAGACGCCGATCGGCCGAGCGCAGGACGGCGGAGATCCACTCGCCTTCCGGCGCGAGCGCAGTGCGCCATGCCTGGGAGGTGATGTCCTTCGTGTTGTCCTGACCGAGCTGCGCCTCCATCTCGTCGCCCGTCTTGGTGCGCCAGCGCATGTGCCCCGCGTAGACCATGAAGAGCACGGGACGCACGACGCCGTCCTCGAGCGCCCGGCGGTAGCCGTACGCGTAATCCGTGCGCGAGACGCGGTTGCCCTTGGCATCGGGGTGGTACTCGACGAACGGGATGGGGGCCGTGTCGGAGCGGAAGGGCGTCCCCGACAGCAGCAGCCGGCGGGTGGCGCGTCCGTACGCCTCGCGCAGCGCGTCGCCCCAGCTGAGGGCGTCGCCGCCGTGATGCACCTCGTCGAGGATCACGAGGCTGCGCTTCTCGATCGTCAGGTACTGATGGACGGACGCCTTCACCGCCACCTGCGCATACGTCACCGCGACGCCGTGATATTGCCTGGCCGGAACGGTGTGGCGGTTGCTGAAGTGCGGGTCGAGTCTGATGCCCACGCGGGCCGCCGCATCAGCCCACTGCGTCTTGAGATGCTCCGTCGGCGCGACCACGATGATGCGGTCGACCACGCCACGGCGCAGCAACTCGCTCGCGAGGCGCAAGGCGAAGGTGGTCTTTCCAGCGCCGGGTGTGGCCGCGGCGAGAAAGTCGCGCGGTCCCTTTCCGACACCGTCGGGGCCGTCCATGGAGAAGTACTGGTCGAGCGCCTCCGCCTGCCACGCGCGCAACCGCTGCGCGGTTCCCCACGGTGCGCGCTGCGGGTATGTCGGGGAGAGGTGCTCGGCGGCGAAACTGCCGATGTGCTCGGCTCCGTGCTCGTCGATCCGATCGGCGTCGATGGTCATCTCCCGCTCCTCGTCCATCGCACCTCCGTTCTCGAACGCGAGAATCCACGATAGGCGAGATCGCGGACAGCCGGACCCGACCCCGACTCAGGGCGCGGGGCTACGCTGAGAGGTCAGGAGGAACGATGACCACCGAATCGGCTCTGCCCCACCGCACTCCCTACGTCGCCAACGATGAGGGACACCCGTGGCGGCGATTCGTCGCCATCGGCGACTCCTTCACAGAGGGCATCGGCGACCCCTCGCCCGACTCGCCCGGGGGCAACCGAGGCTGGGCGGACCGTGTCGCCGAGGTGCTCGGCGCCGACGTGGACGACTTCGCCTACGCGAACCTCGCCGTACGCGGCCGCCTGATCGGCCAGATCGTGGCGGAGCAGATCGAGCCTGCCCTCGCCCTCTCCCCCGACCTCATCAGTTTCTGCGCGGGAGGGAACGACGTCATCCGCCCGGGCACCGATCCCGACGAGATCTCGCAACAGTTCGAGGACGCCGTCATCCGGCTCTCCTCGACCGGCGCCACTGTCGTCGTGTTCACGGGCATCGATACGAACTTCTCGCCGGTGTTCCGCGGTTTCCGCGGAAAGGTCGCGATCTACAACGAGAACCTGCGCGCCATCGCCGACCGCTACGACTGCATCGTGGCCGACCAGTGGGGTCTGAAGGAGATCCAGGACGCCCGCTTCTTCGCGGATGACCGCCTGCACCTGAACGCCCTCGGTCACCACGAGGTGGCCCGAATGGTGTTGCGGGCGTTGAACGTCCCCAACGACCTCGCCCCGATGCAGCCTGCGCCGATCGCGGTGCGCAACTGGCGAGCGGCGCGCGCCGACGACCTCGTCTGGGCGCGCACCTACCTCGTTCCGTGGGTGCTGCGGCGCTTGCGGCACCAGTCGTCCGGCGACAATGTGACCGCGAAGCGCCCGGAGCCTTCGAGCGTGTCGCGCCTCGACGGTCAGATCCCTCCGGCGGGCGGGTGAGCGAGCGCCCAGAGCGCCACGGCGCCCGCCGAGGCCACGTTGAGCGAGTCGACACCGCCCGACATCGGGATCGTCACCACGGTGTCGGCGGCGCGCAGCGCCCCCCGACTCAGCCCGTCGCCCTCCGCGCCCAGAAGCAGCGCCACCCGCTCTGGCCTGGAAGCCGCGAACGACTCGAGCGCCACGGCGTCATCCGATAGGGCAAGAGCCGCGAGGCGGAATCCCGCCTCGTCGAAGAGGAGTCGCGCCGCTTCCCATTCCGGCAGGCGCGTCCACGGGACCTGGAACACCGTGCCCATGCTCACCCGGATGCTTCGTCGGTAGAGCGGATCCGCGCACCGCTGGGTGACCAGCACCGCATCCGCACCCATTCCCGCGGCCGCGCGGATCGCCGCACCTACATTCGTGTGGTCGACGATGTCCTCCAGGACGAGTACCGTGCGCGCATTCCGCAGAAGATCGGCCACGTCCGGCAGCTCCGGCCGGTGCATCGCCGCGAGCGCACCGCGGTGCACACTGTAGCCGGTGACCGATTCCGCGACCCCGGCCGGCACGACGTAGACGGGCGTATCGGTCGCCGCCAGAAGTTCCGACACCTCCTCGACCCACTTCTGCTGCACGAGCACGGAACGAGGCCGATGTCCGGCCGCCAGCGCCCGCGCAATCACCTTCGCGGATTCCGCGATGTACAACCCTTCCGCCGGCTCCGACACGCGCCGCAGCGCGACGTCCGTCAGGTCGCGGTAATCGCGCAGCCGCACGTCGTCGGGGTCGGTGATCTCTTCCAGGTGCATACGTCCTCCTCTGCCAGCTAACCAGCCGCGGACGCCGCCGACGAAACATGCCCGCAAACCGGCAGGCGTAGGCTCGGCAGCAGGAGGTACTGTGCCACTCGTGACGGAACCCGATCCGACCGCCCTCGCCGAGCTGGAGCGCGCGATCGACGCGCTGGCCGGTCGACGGGTCGCCGTCCTGACCGGCGCCGGAGTATCGACGGATTCGGGCATCCCGGACTACCGCGGTCAGGGCGCGCCCGTGCGCAAGCCCATGAGCGTCGAGCAGTTCCTCGCGGAGGAGAGCGCCAGACGACGCTATTGGGTGGGCAGCCACCTCGGCTGGCGGCGGTTCGCCGCGGCGCAGCCCAACGAGGGCCACCGTGCCCTCGCGCAGCTCGAGGCAGCGGAGATCACGAGCGGGGTCATCACCCAGAACGTCGACGGACTGCACGTGCGTGCCGGCTCCCGCCGTGTCGTCGAACTGCACGGCACCATGCGCCGCGTGGGCTGTCTGCAGTGCGGGCAGGTGTTCGACCGGCGGGATCTCGCGGTCAGGGTGGAGGCTGAGAACCCCTGGCTGAGCGAGACGGAAGAGTTGCCCCTCGGCCCCGACGGTGACGTGGCGGGCGCCGAGGTCGAGGGCTTCCGCATCCCCGAATGCAGTGTCTGCGGAGGAGTGCTCAAGCCGGACGTCGTCTTCTTCGGCGAGTTCATCCCCGCCGAGCGCTTCCGTGAGGCCGAGCAGCTCGTGCGCAACGCCGACGCATTGCTCGTGGCGGGCTCCTCGCTCGTCGTGAACTCCGGCATCAGATTGGTCGAGCGCGCCCGGCGACGTAGGCTTCCGGTGGTCATCGTCAACCGCGGACAGACCCGGGCCGATGCCCGGGCGACGGTCAAGGTCGACGCCGGGACGAGTGAGGTGCTCACCGCTCTGGCAGAGGCGCTCCCCCGCCGACGCTGACTCCGCTTCGACACACCGACAGGCCCGTGACCCACCTCATCCTCATCCGCCACGGCGAAACCGACTGGAACCGCGCCCGCCGCATCCAGGGCGCGACAGACATCCCCCTCAATGACACGGGACGTGCACAGGCGCGCGAGGCCGGCCTCGCCCTGCGCGACCGCCTCGAAACCGACACGCCTCTGGTGCTCGTCTCGAGCGACCTCCAGCGCGCGGCCGAGACCGCGGACATCATCGGAGCGATCCTCGAGCGGCCCGTGACCGCCCGCTATCCCGAGCTGCGCGAACGCTCGTACGGCGAGGCCGAGGGCGTGTCGATCGATGAGCTCGCCGAGCGGTGGGGACGCGGGCCCGACGTCCAGGTGCCCGGGGCCGAAACACGCGAGCAGCTGCGTGAGCGCGCACTGGGCGCCGTAGCGCGGGTGATCGACGACGCGTCGACACAGACCGAGCCGCCGGTCGTGGTCGCCGTGGCACACGGCGCCCTCATCCGCGAGGTTCTGGCCTTCGCCACCGACGAACAGCTTCCCGCCGACGGCGACCGGCTCGGCAACGGATCGGCGCAGGAGTTCTCCTGGCAGAACGGCGTCCTGCGGCTCCTGTCCTACTCGTCCGTCTGAGCCGCCGAGCCGGCACGATGGCGATGCCGTAGCCTGACACACGATGAGCCGTCGACCGAAGAACGATCCGCCCCCGGATGCCGGAGCCGCATCCCGGCGCGACTTCCTGCGAGTGGGCGGCCTCGCCCTCGGCGGACTAGCCCTGGGCGGCGCCGCCGGAGCGGGCGCGGCGGTGGTGCAGGCCTCGACGCGACCCTCTCGCGCCGTGAACGAACCCGCGTTCGCCCACGTGGTGGTCCTGATGGGCGAGAACAGATCGTTCGACAACCTCCTGGGCCACCTCTACACGCCGAAGACTCTGCCCACGGGTGCCCGATTCGACGGGCTCGCGTTCGACGACTACTCGAACCCCGCACCCGACGGTCGTACGATACCCGCGCACGTGTACACGGGCAGCACCGATGACATCATGTGCTCACCCGACCCTGACCCGGGCGAGACCTACCCGCATGTGAACACCCAGATCTTCGGCACGGTCGACCCGGCCTCCAACGAGACCTCGTGGCATCGCCCGCTGCGCGCGCCATGGAATGCCCCATCGGCCGATGCCACCCCGACGATGCAAGGCTTCGTGCGCGACTACGTCGCCAACTACCGG
The DNA here is from genome assembly GCF_028743715.1 of Microbacterium sp. Clip185. Classification (NCBI taxonomy): domain Bacteria; kingdom Bacillati; phylum Actinomycetota; class Actinomycetes; order Micrococcales; family Microbacteriaceae; genus Microbacterium; species Microbacterium sp. Clip185. The sequence continues at coordinate 1,643,921 of NZ_CP117996.1, forward strand.
CGCACGAGCAAGGGCAAAGAGCCGTCTCCGGCGGACGCCGATGTCATCATGGGCGGATTCTCCCCGGCGATGCTCCCCGTCCTCTCGACGCTGGCTCAAGGGTTCGCGGTCTACGACCACTGGCACTGCGCAGTGCCCAGCCAGACGTACTGCAACCGCTCCTTCTTCCATGCATCGACCTCGCACGGCTTCGTCACCAATCGCGGTGGAGGCGGCTACAGCAAGTGGCTGGACGCGGCTCCGGCGCCGACGATCTTCAACCGTCTTGAAGAGGCGGGTCGCAGCTGGCGCATCTACTTCGACGAACAGCTGCTCGTCTCGCTGACCGGTGTGATGCACGCTCCCGTGCTCGAGAAGTACTGGCGCAGCGACCACTTCGCGTACATGGACCAATTCTTCGCAGATGCGAAGGCGGGGACACTGCCCGATTACGCATTCATCGAGCCGCGGATGGTGTACAACCACAACGACTTCCACCCTCCCTTCGGCGTCGTGCGCGGCAGCGACGTCGATGGCTCGCCGGTGTTCGACTCTGCCGTCTCGGATGTGCGCGCCGGCGAAGCGCTGGTGGCGAGCGTCTACGACGCGATCCGCACCTCTGACAGCAGCGACGGCTCGAACGCCCTCAACACGCTCCTGCTCATCACCTTCGACGAGCATGGCGGCACGTACGACCACGTCGTCCCACCGAAGGCCACTCCTCCGGACCCCGAAGCCGCCGAGGGCGAGATGGGTTTCCGTTTCAACCGACTCGGCGTGCGCGTGCCGGCGATCGCCGTGTCGGCATACACGAGGGCGGGGACGGTCATCAATGAGGAGATCCATCACGCCGCCGTCATCGCGACCCTGTGTCAGCTGCACGGGCTCGAACCGCTGACCGATCGCGACCGTGGCGCCCCGACCCTGTTCGGTGCGACCAACCTGACCGAGCCCCGTGATCCGTCCACCTGGCCCACCGTGAGTCCCGCCTATCTGCCGCCGCTGCTGGAGGAGGATGAACTCGAGGAGATCCGTACCTCCGACAAGCCCTTGACCTCCCCCGCGAAGGGTCTCCTCGGACTCCTCCTGGAGCGATACGGCTCCAGTGGCGCGCCGGAGCCGGAGACCTACGCCGACGCGTACAACATCCTCAAGGAGCACGGGCTGGGACTGTTCACGGCTCAAGGCGCTTCCCCGAGCCCGACCGCGACGTGACACCGCACGCGCAATGTGCGCAAACCGGGCGGCCCACTGCTGCTAGCGTTGCGCATCATGCCCGCCTTGGACCGTATCGACATCGAGCTGCTCCGCGCGCTCGCTGACGACCATCGCGCGACGGTCGTCGCTCTGGCCGAGCGCCTGCAGCTGTCCCGCAACACCATTCAGGCGCGGCTCGCCCGCCTCGATCGCACAGGCGCCTTCCTCAGCTACCAGCGCGCGCTGTCAACCAGAGCCCTCGGATTCCCCATCGAGGCGTACGTGAGCGTGACGGTGAGACAGCACGAACTGCCGCGGATCCGCGAACAGCTGGCGGAGGTGCCGGAGGTCCTGCAGGCGCACGGCTTGGCGGGGTCGGTCGATCTGCTGGTCCGTGTCGCGTGCCGCGATGCGCAGCACCTGTTCGACACCGACGCCCGCATCCTCGCGATCAGCGGGGTGGAGCGCACGGAGACCTCTCTCGTCATGGACGAGGTGATCCCCTATCGCGTGACGCCTCTCATGGCACTGGCGCAACCGCAGCGATAGGTTCCGACGGCGGCGAGGTATCCATCCTGACGAGCACGACGCCGACGATCAGGACCGCGCCGCCGACGATCTGCACCGGACCGGGCGCCTCGCCCAGAAGCAGCCAGGCGAACAGGAGCGCGAAGAGGACTTCGGACAGTCCGACGAAGGATGCGACGCGCGAACCCAGCATCGGCACGGCGATGACACCGAGTGCGTACCCGAGGGTGGTCGCGACAGCGCCGACCCAGCCGATGGCGACCCATGCCGGCAGTTGGATCCCCGCCAGGGCGACCGTGACGTCGGGAGCCGCGAACGGCAGCAGGCCGGTCGCGCACAGCGCGGCCATCAGAAGAGCGCCCACGATGAGTCCACCCGCTGCCAGAGCCAGGGCAGGCAGTTCCTCGCCCGTGCGCTCGGACAGCAGGAAGTACGCGCCGACGCAGACCGCGGCCCCCAGCGCGAACACGGTGCCGAGCAGGTCGAAGCGCGCGCCGGCGACGTCCACGACCAGCACGAGGCCGACGATCGCGACGGCAGAGCCCATGAGGACCAACCGGGACGGGGCGCGACGGGTGCGCACCCACGCGAGAAGGACCAGGAGCACGGGAGCGAGGTACTGCACGAGGAGGGCGACCGCCACCGGCATCCGTTGCATGGCGGCGAAGTAGAAGATCTGGCACCCTGCGACACCGGTCAGACCGAATCCGACGATCAGCGGCCACTGGCGGCGCAGGAGTCCCGGCCGACGCCGCACGGCCCGCACGAGAGCGGGCGACAGGATGAGTGCCGCGAGCGACATCCGCACCAGGAGAGCCGCGCCCAAGGTCCAACCGGCCTCGATGAGCGGCTTCACGACAGGGCCGCTGGACGAGAAGGCCAGCGCCGAGGAGAGTCCTACCGCGAGTCCCGCGACCCGCCGGCCAGGCACGGGCAGGGGCTCGATCACGGCGAGGGAGGAGGTCTGGGCGACCATCGGCGTCTCCGGTTGTCAGGAGTAAACTAGAGGAACGCTGGTGACGCTATCCCCCATCGAGTCAGGAGTCAACTTGATCTTCACCCCTGACACGCGGTCATCCCTTGTCATGACCGCCGACATCGTCAACACGCTGCCCGGCACAACCTCGCCGGACGTGGACGGCCTCGTCGATCTGGACGATCTCGCCGCGTATCTGCAGGTGCACCCCTACTCGGGAACGATCCGTCACGACGCCACGGAACTCGAGGCGATCCGCCGCATCCGGCCCCGCCTGCGCGAACTCTGGTCCCTCGATCGCGACTCCGCGGTACCTCTCGTGAACGCCATGCTCCACGAGAGCAATGCGGTACCCCGCCTCGTGCGCCACGACGCGTACGACTGGCACATCCACGCCACCCCCGACGACGCTCCCCTCGCCGATCGCATCCTCATCGAAGCAGCCATGGCGTTCGTCGACGTCATCCGCGCCGACGCGTATGAGCGGATCCGCGTCTGTGCGGCCGACGATTGCGGAGCGGTCTACGTCGACTTCTCCCGCAACGGGTCCAAGCGCTACTGCGACACCGGCAACTGCGGGAACCGGATGAACGTCAACGCGTACCGTCAGCGGAAGGCGAAAGAAAGCGACTGATCGCGGCCGCCGCCGGCTCAGGCGTCTCATAGTGGATCAGGTGTCCGACGCCGGGGATCTCGACGAGCTCCGCGTCGTCGAACAGCGTACGCAGGGCACGCTCGGCTTCGATCGGAGTGATGTCGTCGAGCTGAGCGGCCACGAGCAGCGTGGGCTGAGAGATGCGTGGTGCGAACTCGCGCACGTCATGAGAGACGGAAGCCACGAATGCCTGCAGGAGCACGTCACGATCAGCGAAACGCGAGAAGTAGCGGTCGTGCTGGTCATGGACGAACCGTCGCAGCAACGGCTGTCGCGTCTTGACCATGGCGACGCTCATGCCACGCACGATCGCGCGGTTGCGCAGCAACGCGTCGCCGATCGGCGCAGGCAGACGCGCCGCCGCACGGTAGTAGAACACCGCCAGACGGGTGAGGACGCCGCGCGGTCCCTCCAGCGCAGGCGCGCCGATCGGGTTCACGAGCACGAGCCGATCCGTGGTCAGTCCCGCGGCGACCGCCGCCGAGGCCACGATCGACCCGAACGAGTGGCCGAGGATCGGCGCTCCCGCCGCGACCTCCTGCGCGAAGCCACGCAACCAGTCCGCGTAGAGCTCCAGGTCGTGGACGCGGCCCGGAATCGGAGCGGTCTCGCCGAAGCCCGGGAGATCGGGAGCGATCACACGGAAGCCCGGCAGGTTCGCCACGACCGGTTCGAGGCCGTGGTGGTCCCCGCGGAAGCCGTGTACGAGCAGCAGCGTCGTGTGGGCGGCCTCGTCGCCGTACTCCCAGTAGACCGTCCGGCCGCCCAGAACCTCGACAGTGCGCCGCTGAACGGGGATGGGCGCGAGCTTGTCGGCGTAAGGATGCGGCGCTGTCACCGTTCGAGTCTACGTCGCACCCGGCGTGGTCATCCGGACGTGGGGGTGGCCTCCCGTAGCGTGATCGCATGCCCGACCACCCCGTCGCCGCCCGCGCTCCCGAAGCGCTCTTCGACCTCGAGGAGTTCCTGACACCACGTCCTCCCGAGTGGGTCAGGCGCATCGGCGTCTTCGACCTCGAGACGACCGGAATCGATGTGACCCGCGACCGTATCGTGACCGCTCACGTCGGCGTGCTGGACGAGACCGGCACCGTGATCGAAGCGCGCTCGTGGCTCGCGGATCCCGGAGTCGAGATCCCGCACGCCGCGCAGGCCGTGCACGGAATCTCCACCGCGCACGCCCGAGCCCATGGGCGTCCGGCTGGAGAGGTCGTCGCCGAGGTGTCCGCCGCGCTGTCCGAGCTCTTCGCATCGGGCACGCCGGTCGTCGCCTACAACGCCCCGTACGATTTCTCGCTCCTGCGGCACGAGGCCGTGCGTCACGCGGTGGCACCGATCGAACACCCGTCCCCCGTGATCGATCCGTTGGTGCTCGACAAGGCGTTCGACACGTATCGTCGCGGCAAGCGGACGCTGAGCGTGGTCGCCGAGCACTATCGCGTCGTCCTCGAGGACGCTCACGAAGCCGCAGCGGACGCGGTAGCCGCGGGAAGGCTCGCGCTCGCCCTCTGCGAACGCTACGGCGATCGACTGCCCGCTGCCGTCGCGGAGCTTCACACGAACCAGATCGGATGGGCGAGGTCTCAGGCGGAGAGTCTCACCGAGTACTTCGTCCGTATCGGCCGCATCGACCCGCTCGATCCCGTCGACGGTCGCTGGCCAATCCGGTGACACGACGAAGGGCCCCGCGATCTCGCGGGGCCCTTCGTCGTGAGGGCGTCTTACTTGGCGCCGAAGTTCTTGAAGCGCTGGTTGAACTTCTCGACGCGACCGGCCGAGTCCATGATGCGCTGCTTGCCCGTGTAGAACGGGTGCGAGGCGGAGGAGATCTCGACGTCGACAACGGGGTACTCGACACCGTCGAGCTCGATCGTCTTGTCGCTCGAGACCGTCGAGCGGGTGAGGAAGGTCTCGCCCGAGCCGAGGTCGCGGAAAACGACGTCGCGGTAGTCGGGGTGGATGTCAGTCTTCATGGTGTTCCTTGCGGGAGTGCTTCGGAGGAAAGTCTGCGGTGCCGGAAGCACCAAAAGACGAGTCTAACAGGCGGAGCGGCGCTTCGCCGCATCCGGCGCTCAGCGTGCCGCGCGCGCGGCATAGCGGCCGTCCGCCTCCGTGACCACGATCGGCATGCCGAACGCCTCGGAGAGGTTCTCGGCGGTGAGCGTCTCGGCGATCGGTCCGGAGGCGACGACCGCGCCGGCGCGCAGGAGCAGCACGTGAGTGAAGCCGACGGGGATCTCTTCGACGTGGTGCGTGACCATGACCATCGCGGGCGTCGTGGGCGCCTGCGCGTAGCCGCTGAGCAGTTCGAGGAGCTCTTCACGCGCACCGAGATCGAGGCTCGCGGTCGGCTCGTCGAGCAGCAGCAGCTCGGGATCGGTCATGACGGCACGGGCGATCTGGACACGCTTCTGCTCGCCGTCCGACAGCGTGCCGAAGGTACGGTCGGCGAGGTGGTCGAGCTTCCACTCCGCCAGCACACGCAGCGCCCGGCGCTCGTCGATCCGGTCGTACTGCTCGTTCCAGCGTCCGAGTACGGAGAATGCTGCCGTGAGCACGACGTTCAGGACGGTCTCCTCCGCCGGGATGCGCTTGGCCATCGCGCTGGAGGCGAATCCGATGCGCGGACGCAGCTCGAAAACGTCGGTGCGGCCGAGCCTCTCGCCGAGGATCGTCACCGCACCCGAGGTCGGATGATCGAGGGTCGCGGCGAGCTGGAGGATGGTGGTCTTGCCCGCACCGTTCGCGCCGAGCACGACCCAGCGCTGGTCGCCGTCCACCTGCCAGTCCAGATGGGAGACGATGTCCTTTGCGTTGCGGCGGACGACGACGTCGGAGAAATCCAGCACCTGCGGCATGCCGTCCAGCCTACCGGGCCGGCGGTTGAGGCCGAGCCGGCTCAGCGAGCCTCGAGCACCTCGCGGTAGAGCTGCTCGGTCTCGGCGGCGATGCGCGTCCAGCTGAAGTCCTCGACCGCCCGACGGCGTCCGGCGGCACCGTAGCGGGCGGCCTGCTCGGGGTCGGAGACGACCTCGATCAGCACCCGGGCGAGATCCGCGACGAAGCGTTCGGGATCCAGCGGAGTGCCCGTTCCGTCCTGCAGCTGCTCGATCGGCACGAGGCGCCCCGTTTCACCATCGACGACCACCTCGGGAATCCCGCCCGTGGCGGTTCCGACGACCGCCGCACCGCAGGCCATGGCCTCCAGGTTCACGATGCCGAGAGGCTCGTAGATCGACGGACAGACGAACGTCGTGGCGGCCGTCAGGATCGCCGAGAGCTCGGGGCGCGGTAGGTGCCGGTCGATCCAGACGACCCCGTCGCGGGTCTCCTGCAGTTCGCGCACCAGACCCTCGACCTCTGCCATGATCTCGGGCGTGTCGGGAGCTCCCGCACACAGCACCAGCTGCACGTCGGCCGGAAGGAGCCGCGCCGCGCGGAGCAGGTACGGCAGACCCTTCTGCCGCGTGATGCGCCCGACGAAGACCACAGACGGCCGCGCCGGATCGATGCCGAGCGCGCGCAGCAGATCCTCGTTCCTGGTCGGCTGCCAGGCCTCGGCATCGATGCCGTTGTAGATGACACGCACGCGGGCCGGATCGACATCGGGGTAGGCGCGCAGGATGTCGGCCCGCATCCCCTCGCTGACCGCGACGATCGCCGCAGCGGACTCGTAGGCCGTGCGTTCGACCCAGCTCGACACCGCATAACCGCCACCGAGCTGTTCGGCCTTCCACGGCCGCAGCGGCTCGAGGGAGTGTGCGGTGACCACGTGAGGAATGCCGTGCAGAAGAGATGCGAGATGACTCGCGAAGTTGGCGTACCAGGTGTGGCTGTGCACGATGTCGGCACCGGCGACGTCGCCGACGATCTCGAGATCGGTGCCGAGCGTCTTCACCGCGGGGTTTGCGTGCGCGAGCTCCGCGGGCGTTGCATACGACGTGGTGTCGGCTTCGTCACGGGGCTCGCCGAACGCGCGCACCTGCACCTCGATACGCTCGCGCAGCGCGCGGACGAGCTCGGCGACGTGGACTCCGGCCCCGCCGTAGATCTCGGGCGGGTATTCCTTGGAGACGATGTCGACGCGCATGTCATGGACGCTAGTACAGGGGGTGCGTGCGGCATAGTCTGGTGCCATGCCGGCACCCAAGGTCTTCGGAATCATCCTCGCGGGTGGCGAAGGTAAGCGACTCATGCCGTTGACGGCCGACCGGGCGAAGCCGGCGGTGCCGTTCGGCGGACAGTACCGACTCATCGACTTCGCCATCTCGAACCTCATCAACTCGGGACTGCGACAGATCGTCGTCCTCACGCAGTACAAGTCCCACAGCCTCGACCGCCACGTCTCCCAGACATGGCGCATGTCGGCGCTGCTCGACTCCTACGTGACCTCCGTGCCGGCCCAGCAGCGCCTGGGCAAGCGATGGTTCTCCGGCTCCGCCGACGCGATCCTGCAGAGCCTGAACCTCATCAACGACGAACAGCCCGACATCGTGGTCGTGGTCGGCGCCGACCACGTCTACCGGATGGACTTCCAGCAGATGCTGGACGCGCATATCTCCTCCGGGGCGCGCGCGACGGTCGCCGGCATCCGGCAGCCGATCGGTCTGGCCAACCAGTTCGGCGTCATCGACGTCGAGCCCGACGACCCGACCCGCATCCGCGAGTTCCTCGAGAAGCCGCAGAATCCAGCAGGCCTCGTCGACAGCCCGCACGAGGTCCTCGCCTCCATGGGCAACTACATCTTCAACACCGATGCCCTCATCGAGGCCGTCGAAGCGGACGGCGAGCTTCCCACCTCGAACCACGACATGGGCGGCGACATCGTGCCGTACTTCGTCGACCGCGGCGAGGCGGGCGTCTACGACTTCATCCGCAACGAGGTCCCCGGCTCCACCGACCGGGACCGTGCCTACTGGCGGGACGTCGGCACGATCGACTCGTTCTACGACGCGCACCTCGATCTCATCTCGACGCTTCCGATCTTCAACCTCTACAACACGCAGTGGCCCATCCACTCCCAGCTCGTGAACTCGCCGCCCGCGAAGTTCGTGCGGGACGCGGTGGGTCGCATCGGCAACTCGATCGACTCGGTCGTCTCACTCGGGTCGGTGCTCTCGGGCACGCATCTGGAGCGCAGCGTCGTGGGTCCCTGGACCTTGGCGGGCGGCGGATCGACCATCACCGACTCGGTTCTCTTCGACCGTGTCCGCGTGGGAGCGGGAGCGCGCATCCACCGCGCGATCCTCGACAAGAACGTCGTCCTTCTCGACGGCGCGACGGTCGGCGTCGATCGCGAGCGCGACCTCGCGCGCGGGTTCACCGTCACCGATTCGGGGATCACGGTCGTCGGCAAGAACGTGCGCGTCGAGCCGTAACACCCGCGGTGTCCGTCAAGCGCTCGCTGCGGCGCGCGCTAGCGTGGACGGATGCGTGAGACCCGCCCTCGTCGTCTGCTCGTCGTGCTCGACGCCGACTCCACCCTCATCCGCAACGAGGTCATCGAACTGATCGCGGACGAGGCCGGACGCGGCGCCGAGGTCGCGGCGGCGACGGAGGCGGCGATGCGCGGGGAGGTGGACTTCGCGACGAGCCTGCGCGGCCGCGTCGCCCAGCTTCGCGGCGTCCCCACCGCGTCGTTCGCGCGGGTGCGCTCGCGCATCGAGCCGACCCCGGGCGCACGTGAGCTGATCGAGGCCGTGCACGCGCGAGATGGCGTCGTCGGTGTGGTCTCCGGCGGCTTCCACGAGATCCTCGACGAGATCGCGCCCGCCCTCGGCGTCGACCTGTGGCGCGCGAACCGCCTCGAGGTCGGGTCCGACGAGCTCACGGGCGTCGTCTCGGGCACCATCGTCGACGCGGAGGCCAAGGCGTCGCAACTGATCGAATGGGCCGCACAGCACGGGGTGGATCCACGCCGAACGATCGCCATCGGCGACGGCGCCAACGACCTGTTGATGATGCGCGCGGCGGCTCTGGGCCTGGCGTTCAACGCGAAGCCCGCGGTGCGCGCTTCCGCCGATCTCGTCATCGGCCCCGTGGACCTGCGCGAGGTCATTCCGCTCCTGCCCTGACGGCGTCGGAGGCGAGGCGTAGAGTCCGGGAATGCAGGTCATTCTCATTCCCGGCCTCTGGCTCGGCGGAGAGTCGTGGCACGACGTGGTGCCCACGATCGACGACGCCGGCTTCGACGCCGTTCCTCTCACCCTTCCGTCCTCCCCAGAAGCGCAGCTGGCGGACTGGATCGCTGCCGTGGTGGCACGGATCGACGCCGCCGGCGAGCCGGTCGTGCTCGTGGGGCACAGCGGCGGTGGAAATGTCGCGTGGGGCGCCGCCGACGCGCGTCCTGATGGCGTCAGCCGCGTGATCTTCGTCGACACGGTGCCCGTGCCGGACGGCGCGGACATCTCAGCATTCCCGGTCGTCGACGGCGTCGTGCCGTTCCCGGGTTGGGAGGCGTTCGACGCCCCAGACATCGCCGACCTCGACGCAGGTATGCGCCAGCGGCTCGCCGCCACAGCAGTACCCGTGCCCGCATCCGTTCCGACGGACCCGCTTCACCTGCACGACCGGCGCCGTTACCGCATCCCCGTCACCGTTCTCTCCGGCGGCGCCGACGCCGAAGAACTGGACACGCAGTTGTCAGCGTGGCCGAGCTATCACGATGAGTGGCGCGCAATCACCGACCGCGAGGTCTCGCGCGTCGGGTCGGGCCACTGGCCGCAGTTCTCCCAGCCCAGACTGCTGGGAGCGCTCATCGTGCGCGCGATCGAGCGCTGACGATCAGTGACCCATGCCCAGGCCGCCGTCGACGGGGATGACGGCGCCGGAAACGTAGGCGGCGTCATCGGAGGCGAGCCACGCCACGACCGCGGCGACCTCCGCCGCGGTGCCGTAGCGGCCGGCCGGAATGGCCTTCTTGTACTCCGCCTGCGTCTCGGCCGGCAGCTCGGCCGTCATGTCCGTCTCAATGAAGCCGGGGGCGACGACGTTCGTCGTGATGCCGCGCGCACCGAGCTCGCGGGTCAGCGAGCGAGCGAAGCCGACAAGCGCACTCTTGGAGCTTGCGTAATTGATCTGGCCCGCCGAGCCGTAGAGGCCGACCACACTGGAGATCAGGATGACGCGACCCCAACGCGCCCGGATGAGCCCCTTGGCGGCGCGCTTGACCACGCGGAACGTACCGCCGAGGTTCGTGTCGATCACATCGTCGAAATCGTCCTCGCTCATGCGCAGAAGCAGCATGTCGCGCGTGATGCCCGCGTTCGCGACGAGGATGGTGACGGGGCCGAGCTTCTCCTCGACTTCGGTGTAGGCGGCGTCCAGTGCGGCGGCGTCCGTCACATCGGCACGCACCGTGAGCGTGCCTTCCGGTCCCTCGCCCGAGCGAGCGGTCACGGCGACGCGGTACCCGTCGGACACGAAGCGTTCGGCGATCGCGCGGCCGATGCCACGGTTTCCTCCGGTGATGAGCACGACACGGTCGCTCGACATGGTTCTCCTCGTCAGTTCGGGCAGAGCCTCCAGCCTATCGACAGGCCCGTTTGACACCGCCCAGCGCTCACTGGAAGGCTTCCCTCACAGACTGAAAGGCACCCCGATGAGCGATCAGAACAACGACCTTCCCACGCCCGCATCCGCGGGAGAAGGCGGCACCCCCGACGCTCAGCCCACGCCAGCGGAGCCCTCCGGCGCGGCCCCCGCATCGCCGGACTACCAGCCGCCCGCCTACGCGCCGCCGTCCTACCCGGCTCCGTCGTCCCCGGCCCCCTCCTATGCACCGCCCGCCGCCTACCCGGGATACAGCGCACCTCCGGCGGCGCCCGCCGCCTATCCGGCGTACGGCGTGCCCCCCACGGCCCCCGCGTATCCGCCCGCGTACCAGGGCGCCCCGGCCTACGGGGTCCCGCCGACCTACACGCCGTATCCCGCGGGCCCCAAGACGAACAGCCTCGCTGTGGTGTCGCTGGTCTCCTCGATCATCGGGGTGGTCATGCTGCCGTTCATCGGTTCCATCGTCGGCATCATCACCGGCCACATCTCGCTCAAGCAGATCCGCGAACGCGAAGAGGGAGGCCGCGCGCTGGGGCTGGCGGGCACCATCACCGGTTACGCGGGCCTCGTGCTCTACGCGATCATCGGGGTGCTCGTGGTGCTCTGGATCGTCTGGGTCGTGAATCTCGCCAACGGCGCCTACTACGACTACAGCTACTCGTCCTGACCGACCCCGCGAGCGGTGCCTCCGGCGTACTCTGGAAACACCGTGAAGCACCCCTCCCCACCGCAGTCGGCGACCTCGCTCCCCCACGCTCCGCGTGACGAGTCGAGCGCTCGCATGCTCAAGTACGTCATCATGATGGGCGTGCGGGTGGCCTGCTTCGTCGCGATGATCCTCGTCACCCCCTACGGCTGGTACACGTGGCTGTTCGCCGCGGGAGCCGTGTTCCTTCCCTACATCGCCGTCGTGATCGCGAACGTGGGCCAGGAGTCCCGAGCCGCCCCCGCCGAGACCGTCACTCTGCCCGCTCTGGATCCGAAAGCGGAGCGGCCCGCGCCGACCCCCCACAGCCAGGTGATCACCATCTCCGAAACGCCTCCGAGCACGCACGACGCATGAGCGACGAGGCGATCTGTTCACGAGCGGGATGTCGCGACGGCGCCCGTTGGCGGGTGCTGTGGCGCAATCCGCGGATCCATGACGCGGATCGACGCAAGATCTGGCTGGCCTGCGACGCGCACGTCGCGTATCTCCGCGACTTCCTCGCGACCCGTTCCTTCCCGGTCGCGGTCGAGCCCTTCGCCACGCAGGACGCGTCGTGAGCATCCGTCGTGACACCGCTGTGCGGTGGACCGCGTACGTCGGGGTCGCCATCGCGTTCGCGATCGCGTGCGTCTTCCTCTCGAACTGGCAGTTCGCGCGCAACGACGAACGGGCAGCGCAGCTCGCTCTCGTCGAGCGGAACTACGACGCGACGGCCGTGCCGCTGAACGAGCTGCTTCCCGACGACGAGTTGGATCCGGAGTCGGAATGGCATCCGGTGGTCGTCGTCGGTGAGTACGTACCGGAGCAACAGTTGGTGGTGCGCAATCGTCCTCACGGAGGCACGAGCGCGTTCGAGGTTCTGACACCGCTGCGCACATCCGACGGGAAAGTGCTCATCGTCGACCGCGGCTGGATCCCGCCGGCGGAGAGTGGTGACGGGCCGGCTGCGATTCCCGCACCTCCTGACGGCCCGGTGAGCGTAGTGGTGCGCCTGCGCGCTCCGGAGGCGCTACCGGCCTCTGGCCGGTCGGCGCCTGCCGGGCAGGTCCCGACCATCAACCTCCCCCTCGTCGCAGAGACGACGGGTCCGGAGACACTCACCTCCGCCTATGGGGCCCTGGTCAGCGAGACCCCGCCTGTCACGCAGATGCCGTACGCGCTGGCAGCACCGTCGGAGGATCCTGGACCGCATCTGTCGTACGCGATCCAGTGGATCCTGTTCGCGGTGATGGGGTTCGTGTTCATCGGCTACATCATCCGTACGGAGCGTCGTAAGCGCGCGGAGGACGAAGAGGACGAGGCCACGCCGACCCCATCGCCCGCCGTCCGTCGGCGTGCCCGCGTGGACCGGGACGCCGAGCAGGAGGACGCGATCCTCGACCGCGCCGACGCCTGAGGGATCAGGCCAGGGTGATCAGGTCGACGTAGTCACGACCCCAGATGTCCTCGACCCCGTCGGGGAGGATGAGGACGCGCTCCGGGTTGAGGGCCTCCACGGCCCCGGCGTCGTGTGAGACGAGCACCACGGCACCCTCGTAGTGTGCAAGTGCTCCGAGGATTTCCTCGCGCGAGGCCGGGTCGAGGTTGTTCGTCGGCTCGTCAAGGAGCAGCATGTTCGCGCTCGAGACGACGAGCGTGGCCAGCGACAGGCGCGTCTTCTCTCCGCCGGAGAGCACGCCGGCAGGCTTCAGCACGTCGTCGCCGGTGAACAGGAACGAACCGAGAACCTTGCGGGCTTCCGTCGCGGTGATGTCCGGCGCTGCCGACATCATGTTCTCCAGGACCGAGCGAGACACGTCGAGGTTCTCATGCTCCTGGGCGTAGTACCCGATCTTCAGACCGTGTCCGGGCTCGATCGTTCCGGTGTCCGGAGCGTCCACTCCCGCGAGCATCCGCAGCAGCGTCGTCTTGCCCGCGCCGTTGAGCCCCAGAACGACGACCTTCGACCCGCGATCGATCGCCAGGTCAACGTCGGCGAAGATCTCCAGCGAGCCGTACGACTTCGACAGGCCGCGCGCCATCAGCGGCGTCTTTCCGCACGGGGCAGGCTTCGGGAAGCGGAGCTTCGCGACGCGATCTTCTTGGCGCACGTCATCCAGACCCGAGAGCATCTTCTCCGCGCGTGCCACCATCTGGTGGGCTGCCGCGGCCTTCGAAGCCTTGGCGCCGAAGCGCGCCGCCTGCAACTGGAGTGCCGTCGCCTTCTTCTCGACGTTGACGCGCTCCTTCTTGCGGCGCTCCTCATCGGCCACCCGCTGACGCTGGTAGTTCTTCCAGTTCATGTTGTAGATGTCGATGACCTGGCGGTTGGCGTCGAGGTAGAAGACACGGTTCACGGTCTCGCCGACGAGTTCGACGTCGTGACTGATGACGATGAGCCCGCCCTTGTAGTTCTTCAGGAACTCACGGAGCCAGACCACACTGTCGGCGTCGAGGTGGTTCGTCGGCTCGTCGAGGATCATCGTGTCGGCATCCGAGAACAGGATGCGGGCGAGCTCGATGCGCCGGCGCTGACCGCCCGAGAGCGTCTTCAGCGGCTGATCGAGGATGCGGTCGGGAAGCGAGAGGTTGTGGGCGATGGACGCCGCCTCGGCCTCGGCCGCGTAGCCCCCGAGTGACTCGAAGCGCTCGGTGAGCGTCCCGTAACGCCGCATGGCCTTCGCGGCGACGTCCGGATCGTCGTCGGCCATCGCGAGCGAGGCCTCCTGCATGCCGAGCGCAAGCGTCCCCAACCCGCGCGCGTCGAGGATGCGCGTGCGTGCCAGCATCTCCGGGTCGCCCGAACGAGGATCCTGCGGGAGGTAGCCGAGCTCTCCCCCGCGCTGCACCTCTCCCGCCGAGGGCAGCAGGTCGCCGGCGAGGACCTTCGTGAGCGTCGTCTTGCCCGCGCCGTTGCGACCGACCAGCCCGATCTTGTCGCCTCGGGAGACGCGGAAGGCGACCTCGGACATGAGAACGCGCGCGCCGACGCGGATCTCGAGGTCATGCACGGCGAGCACGGCGTACGTCCGTTCTGTTCGGGTGGGGTCGTGGCCGGAGAAGGCCACCGTTCAGTCTACCGGGCCCCCATCGACACGTCGTTGCGGTCACACTGCTGGTCGACCGCGGTCGAAATCCGTCAGCGAGTTAGGGTAGCCTCGCCTAGCACCCCTTCAGAAAGGCCCTCCTCGCCATGCAGCTCAAGCGCTGGACCGCCATTGCGGTCGCCGCCGTCTCCCTTGCCGCTCTCACCGCCTGCAGTTCAGGAATGGCGACCCCCGCTGCCACCGGCGATGACGCGGGTCAGAGCGACGCGTTCCCGCTCTCGATCGAGAATGCCTTCGGCGCCACCACGATCGACGCCAAGCCGCAGCGCGTCGTGACGGTCGACTGGGGCAACCAGGATGTCGCGCTGGCGCTGGGAATCGTGCCGGTGGCCATGCCGAAGGTGACCTACGGCGACGAGGACGGCGACGGACTCCTGCCGTGGGTGAAGGACAAGCTCGACGAGCTCGGCGCCGAGACCCCCGTTCTCATGGATGAGACAGACGGGTACGACTACGAGGCCATCGCCGATGCGGCACCCGATGTCATCCTGGCCGCATACTCCGGCATGACCCAGGAGCAGTACGACACCCTCAGCAAGATCGCACCGGTCGTCACCTACCAGGACATGGCGTGGGGGACGTCGTGGCAGGACATGACCATCCTCGATGGAACGGCCCTGGGAATGGCCGACGAGGCCCAGGATCTCGTCTCATCGCTCGAGAAGCACGTCGCCGACACCGCCGCGCAGTATCCGGCCATCGCCGGGAAGACCACGCTCCTGTCGTACTTCGACCCGACCGACCTCAGCAATCTCGGCTTCTACAGCCGGTCGGATCCGCGCGTCGGCTACCTCGAGGAGATGGGCTTCGCGCCCTCCGCATACGTCAAAGAGCAGTCGGCCGCGTCCGACCAGTTCTGGATCGTCACCAGCACCGAGCAGATCGAGAGCTTCGAAGACGTGCAGGTGATCGTCACCTACGGCACGGACGAGACGCTCGCCCAGTGGCAGGCCGATCCGCTCATGTCCCGTATCCCCGCCGTCGCCAAGGGCGCCGTCGCGGTGATCACCTCCGACTCGACGCTCTCCTCGGCGATCACGCCGTCGCCGCTGTCGATCGGCACGAGCTACGGCGACGACTACATCACGTTGGTCGGAGAGGCCGCCGCCAAGGCATCATGATCCCGCCGATCGTCCGCGGGCGCGGGCGGCGATGAGCGTCGCCGTCACCCCCACCACTGCCGCCCCCACACCGTCGCCGCGACGGCGCTGGGGGCGGCGTCGGGCGTTGTGGATCCTGGTGCTGCTCGTCACGTTGCTGGGGGTCTCGTTCCTGTCGATCACCTTCGGCGCACGCGCGGTCGGCTGGCACGACATCTGGTCCGGGCTCGGCGGCACCGTCGACACAGCTGGGGCTGCTGCCGTGAACAAGCGCATCCCTCGCACCGTCCTCGCGATCGCGGTCGGTGCGGCGCTCGGCGTGGCGGGTGCCGTCCTGCAGGGCGCAACCCGCAATCCTCTCGCCGACCCGCAGATCCTCGGAATCAACGGCGGGGCTGCCCTCGCCGTGGTCTGCGGCATCGCGTTCCTCGGCCTCGCCACGCCCACGCAGTACATCTGGACCGCGCTCGTGGGCGCTGGGGTCGCGGCGGTGTTCGTGTACGGCATCGGAGCGCTGGGCAGAGGGGGCGCGACGCCGCTGAAGCTTGCTCTGGCCGGGGCGGTGACAGCCGTCGCGTTCTCCTCTCTGACGAGCGCGATCCTGCTGCCGCGGGTCGACGTGATGAGCCAGTTCCGCTTCTGGCAGGTGGGCGGAGTCGGCGGCGCGACAGGGGCCACCATCCTGCAGGTCGCGCCGTTTCTCATCGTCGGTCTCGTCGTCTGCCTGGCATGCAGCCCCGCTCTCAACACGCTCGCCCTGGGTGATGAGCTCGCAGCAGGGCTCGGTGAGCGCGTGCGCACCGCCCGTATGATCTCCACGCTGGGCGCTGTACTGTTGTGCGGAGCCGCGACCGCGGTCGCCGGCCCCATCGGATTCGTGGGGCTCGTCGTCCCGCACATCTGCCGGCTGCTCATCGGCGTGGACCACCGCTGGCTCCTGCCCTTCAGCGCCGTCGCAGGAGCCGTGCTCCTCACGGGCGCCGACGTCATCGGGCGCGTCATCGCCCGGCCCGAAGAGATCGAGGTCGGCATCATCACCGCGCTCATCGGTGCGCCCTTCTTCATCGCCATCGTCAGACGCCAGAAGGTGAAGGCGCTGTGAGCGCCACCACCTCGGCCGTGCAGGCGACCGACATCGTGCGGGCCGGGCGCCGCAGACGGCGCCGACGTTGGATCGCCGTCACTTCCGTCCTCGCCGCCGTCGCGCTGATCGCCTACGCCCTCTCGCTCATGGTGGGGCAGACCTTCTACTCCCCCGCCGAGGTATGGGGCGTCCTGACTGGCCAGCGCCTGCCGGGCGCGTCCTTCACCGTGGGCGAGCTGCGACTGCCGCGTGCGACGACGGCGCTCCTGACCGGTCTCTGCTTCGGGATGGGCGGCGTCGTCTTCCAGACGATGCTGCGAAACCCGCTCGCGAGTCCGGACGTCATCGGCATCAGCTCGGGCGCCAGCGCAGCCGCTGTCACGGGGATCGTCGTCCTCGGCCTCGGAGAGACGCCCGTCTCGTTCCTGGCGACGGGCGCTGCCCTGATGGCGGCTCTGCTGATCTACCTGCTGGCCTACAAGCGCGGCGGATCCGGGGCCCGCCTGATCCTCATCGGCATCGGTGTGGCCGCCATCTGCAACAGCGTGGTGTCGTATGTCATCTCCCGCGCCGCAGAGTGGGACCTTCAGACCGCCATGCGCTGGATCACGGGCAATCTCAATGACGCGAGCTGGGACAAAGTGCTGCCACTGTTAGCCGTCATGGTCCTGGTCGTTCCCGCTTTGCTGCTCCTCGCGCGCGATCTCGAACTGCTGCGGGTGGGCGATGAGACCGCATCCGCTCTCGGCGTGCGCGTCGAGCGCAGCAGGCTCCTGCTCATCGTCACTGCCGTCTGCCTGCTCGCCTTCGCGACCGCGGCTGCCGGACCGATCTCGTTCGTGGCCTTCCTTGCCGGCCCCATCGCCGTGAGGGTCCTGGGGCCCGTCGGCTCCCCCGTCCTGCCGGCGGGACTCGTGGGCGCCGTCCTCGTGCTGGTGTCCGACTTCGTCGCGCAGTACGCACTGGGCACGCGCCTTCCCGTCGGCGTCGTGACCGGCGTGCTGGGCGCGCCCTATCTCGTCTACCTGCTCATCCGGAGCAGCCGGACCGGAGGAAGCTCTCTATGACCGTCGAACACACTCTCGCCGCCGACGCGCTCACCCTCGCATACGGAGACAGGACCATCGTCGAAGCATTGAGTCTCGCTGTTCCCGCGGGAAGGATCACGACGATCGTCGGTGCCAACGCGTGCGGGAAGTCCACGCTGCTCAAGTCGATGGCACGCTTGCTCTCCCCCGTCGCAGGACACGTCCTGCTCGACGGAAAGAGCATCCATCGGATGCCCACACGACAGGTTGCGCGCGTGCTGGGACTGCTGCCGCAGTCACCGATCGCGCCCGACGGCATCGCTGTTTCGGACCTCGTGAGCCGAGGCAGGCATCCGCACCAGGGTCCCCTTGCACGGTGGACCTCCGCCGATGACGCCGCCATCGCCGGCGCGCTCGAGGCAACGGGTACGGCGCACCTCGCCGATCGTTCGGTCGACGAGCTCAGCGGCGGCCAGCGACAGCGCGTCTGGATCGCCATGGCGCTGGCTCAGCAGACGGACCTGCTGCTGCTCGACGAACCGACGACATTCCTCGATATCAGTCACCAGATCGACGTGCTGGATCTCCTGACCGATCTGAACCGCGATCGCGGGACGACCATCGTCATGGTGCTGCACGACCTCAACCTCGCGGCTCGCTACGCCGACCACCTCGTTGCCATGGTCGACGGCCGCATCCTCGCCGCAGGAGAGCCCGCGAGCGTGCTGACGACAGATGTCGTGCGCGCGGTCTTCGGGCTGGAGAGCAGGATCATGCCCGACCCGCTCACGGGTCGACCGATGGTCATCCCTCTCGGACGCCACCACACGATCACGGATGCGGATGCACCCGCCTGACCACGCCCGGCCTCCTACTCGACGCGTTCGGCGACTCCTCGTCGCCAGTACCCCATGAAGGCCACGCGTTTGCGATCGACGCCATTGCCCTGAACGAGGAGCCGGCGCAACGTCTTGACCGTCTGCGACTCTCCGGCGATCCAGGCATAGAACTCGCCCTCCGAATCCTCCGGACTGTCCCACAGGATTTCGCGATCGACGTCGACGTCCTCGAGCTCCTGCGGACGAGGCGCAGCGGCGCGGGCGAGCACATCAGCAGCGGTCTGCGTCCAGGAGGCGACCGCCGCGATGAGCGCCTCGCCGTGGGGGCGCTCATCGCGTGACAGCCACGCGACGCGGGCATGGGTTGCGATCGGGAGAGCGTCCTGGCCAGAGGGAACCTCGATGAACACGTCGACGTCCGTGTCGGACGGCAAGGACTCGAGGATGCCGGCGATCGCCGGAGCCGCCGTCTCGTCACCGGCGAGCAGAAGCCTGCGCGCGCTTCCCGGATGCCAGTCGATACCCAGACGGGAGTCCGGGCTCCGCTGGTCCGGTCCGACGATCACGAGCTCGTCGCCGACGACGGCCGCCTCCGCCCAGGCACCGGCGGGGCCGGGATCATGGTGCAGCACGAAGTCGATGTCGACCTCGCGGCGGTCAGGATCGACGCGGCGCACGGTGTACGTGCGGAAGGGTGTGCGCTCCGCGGGTGGCAGCGCGCGCCAACGCGTGTACCAATCGCCGTTCGCCATGGCCTCCTCGTCGCGCTGACCAACGTCGCATACGCGGCCGTCCGTGCCGGGGAACAGAACCTTCAGCCGCTGGTCCTGGCCGGCAGTGCCGAAATGCTCGAAGTCGGGGCAGGTGAAGGTGAGACGCGCGAAGTGGGGAGCCAGGCGCACGACCCGAGAGACACGCGCGATGTACGGGCGATAGGACGGGCGGGTGGCGAGGACTGTCACCTATTAAGGGTATCCTTACCTGCTCGGATACCCAAGCGGGATCAGCGCAGAACGGCGATCCGCTCAATCGCCTCTGTGAGCACCTCCGGTGCGCATCCGAGAGTGAGTCGGATGTGTCCGGCACCGCCGTCCCCGAACGCGGGACCCGAGTGGACAGCCACGCGTGCCTCGCGGAGAATCCGACGCGCGGGCGCGTCCCCCCAGCCGTAGCGGGAGAGATCCACCCACCCGAGGTAACCCGCGTCGGGTGGCCGGTAGCCCGCATCCGGCAGGTGCTCCTCCAGCAGCGTGCGCAGAAGTTCGGTGTTCGCATCGATCGCGAGCGCTTGCGCATCCAACCAGGCATCGGACTCGGGCGACAGGGCCGCGACCGTCGCCAGGGCGCCGAACAGCCCGGTGCGCCACGAGACCTCCTCGGGGAGCGAGCGCAAAACGGCGTGCGTCCCTTCGCTCGCGGCAACCATGATCGCGCACTTCAGTCCCGCGAGGTTGAACGCCTTGCTTGCGGACACGATCGCATATCCGCAACGCGCCGCAGCGTCCGAGACGGAGAGGAACGGCGTGACCACATTGTCCCTTCGCGGGAGCGGCGCATGGATCTCGTCGCTCACGACGACGGCTCCGTGGCGCTCTGCGAGCTCGGCCAGCGCGCGCAGCGCGTCGGGAGCATGAATCGTCCCTGTCGGATTGTGGGGGTTGCACAGGAGGATCGCGCGCGCCCCCTCGCGGAACGCGGCATCGATGGCCCCGAGATCCAGCTCCCAGCCGCCTCCGGTGTCCCGCAGCGGCACGGACTGCGTGATCCCGCCGGCTTCCGGCACGGCCTCGAAGAACGGCGGATACACGGGCGGCGTGACCACGACGCGATCTCCGGGCTCGATGATTCGGCGCAGGATCTCGACGACGCCCATGATGACGTCTCCCGTGATCCGCATCCGCCCCGGATCCGGCTCCCACCCCAGTCGACGTGCTGCGAAGGACGCGTACGCCACCGCCGCGCCGGGATCGGCCGGCGTGTAGCCGGTGTCCCCGCGGGAGACGGCCTCGTGCAGCGCGGCGCTGATCGCGGGTGCGAGCGGATAGTCCGTCTCAGCGACGAAAAGGGGAATCACATCGTCCGGATACGACCGCCACTTGGCGCTGCTCCGCTTTCGCAGCTCATCGAGGGGCAGCGCGCGAAGCGGCTCGATCATCACGAAACGAGCCTATCGGCGACCGTCAGATCGCGAAGCCGAGCGCCCGCATCATGTCGCGCCCGTCGTCGGTGATCCGCTCCGGGCCCCACGGCGGCATCCATACCCAGTTGATCCGGAACCGGTCAACGACCGAATCCAGCGCCTGCGCCGTCTGCTCTTCGAGCACGTCGGTCAGCGGGCACCCCGCAGAGGTCAGCGTCATGTGGATGACGAGAGCATCGTTCTCGTCATCCCAGGCGAGATCGTAGATGAGCCCCAGGTCGACGACATTGACACCCAGTTCGGGGTCCATGACGTCTTTCAGAGCCTCGGTGACCTCGTCGTACTTCTCCGGGGTGATCGTCGCGGTCATAGTCGAATCCTACGCGCCCGCCTGCACACCCGGCTCGAGGAACCGGTCGTAGCCCTCGTTCTCGAGGCGCTCGGCCAGTTCAGGGCCCCCCTCTTCCGCGACGCGGCCGTTCACGAGCACATGAACGAAGTCGGGACGGATGTAGTTGAGGATGCGGGTGTAGTGCGTGATGAGCAGAACGCCGAGGTCCGTCTCCGCCTTGGCGCGGTTGACACCCTCGGACACGATCTTCAGCGCGTCGACGTCGAGGCCGGAGTCGGTCTCGTCCAGGATCGCGACCTTGGGCTTGAGCAGCTCGAGCTGGAGGATCTCGTGACGCTTCTTCTCGCCGCCGGAGAAGCCCTCGTTGACGTTGCGCTGGGCGAACTTGGCGTCCATCCGCAGGTTGCTCATGGCCGCCTTGACGTCCTTGGTCCAGGTCCGGATAGCCGGAGCCTCGCCGTCGATCGCGGTCTTTGCCGTGCGCAGGAAGTTCGTCACCGTGATTCCCGGCACCTCGACGGGATACTGCATCGCGAGGAAGAGACCGGCACGGGCGCGCTCGTCGACGCTCATCTCGAGGACGTCCTCGCCATCGAGGGTGATCGAACCACCCGTCACGGTGTACTTCGGGTGTCCGGCGATCGTGTAAGCGAGCGTCGACTTGCCCGACCCGTTGGGGCCCATGATGGCATGGGTCTCACCCGTGCGGATCGTCAGAGTGACGCCGTTCAGGATGGGGGTGGTCCCCTCATCGGTCTCGACCGTCACATGGAGGTCGCGGATCTCGAGCACAGACATGTCAGTTCCTTCGTCAGTCGACGTTCTTGGTCACGGCGGGATCGATCAGCACATCGTCTCCCTCGATCGTGACCTCGTATACGGGTACCGGCTCGTACGCCGGGAGGTTCAGGGGCTTTCCGGTACGCAGCGAGAACGCGGATCCGTGCGCCCAGCACTCCAGGGTGTCTCCCTCGACGAATCCGTCCGAGAGCGAGATGTCACCGTGGGTGCAGGTGTCGCCGATCGCGTGCACCTCACCGTTGCCGTCGAGCACAACGGCCATGGGTACGCCGTCGATCTCGACGCGGCGCGCCTCGTCCTGCTGCAGCTCACTCAGAGCGCACACGCGCGTCGCGCTCACCGCCGCTCCCCCGCCAGCTCCGCCTCGATCGCGCCGACGAGACGCTCCTCGAGCTCGGTGATGCCGATCTTCTGCACGATCTCCATGAGGAAGCCGAGCACCACCAGGCGTCGCGCCTGCTCCGCGTCGATGCCGCGGGCCTGCAGGTAGAACAGCTGCTCGTCGTCGAAACGGCCGGTGGCGCTGGCGTGCCCCGCCCCGCGGATGTCGCCCGTCTCGATCTCGAGATTCGGGATGGAGTCCGCCCGAGCACCGTCGGTCAGCACCAGATTGCGGTTCGCCTCGTAGGAGTCCGTCCCGACCGCATCCGGTCCGATCAGCACATCGCCGATCCAGACGGAGTGGGCCGTCTCGCCCTGCAGCGCACCCTTGTAGAGCACGTCGCCCACGGTCTGGGCGCCCTTGTGGTGCAGGTACACCTGACTCTCGAGGTGCTGACCGGCGTCTGCGAAGGAGAGACCGTACAGCTCGCCACGCGCGCCGGTGCCGGCGAGTTCGACGTTCGGGTTCACGCGCACGACGCCGCCCCCGAACGAGACCACGACGTGGCGCAGGCTCGCGTCGCGGTCGACGCGCGCCTGGTGGGCGGCCACGTGCACCGCATCGTCATCCCATTCCTGGAGGGTGACGAGGGTGAGGGCGGCACCGTCACGGACGATGATCTCCACGTTCTCGGCGAACTCGGCGACACCCGCGTGGCGCAGGAGCACCGTGCCGCGTGCGTTCGCCTGCGCCTCGATCACGACGTGCGCGTGTGCGCGTCCGCCGGCGCCACGGAAGTCGACGGCGACGGGCTCGCTCAGCTCGGTGCCGCTGGGAATACTCAGGTACAGCGCCTCCGCGGAGCGCTCCCACGCGATCGCCGCGCTGAGGTCCTCGGCCGTGAAGACCTCGCCGCGCGGGGCCTGCTCCGCGGAAAGACCCGCCGCTGCGAGAGGACCGGTCACGGAGACGGCGACAGCGCCGGGATCGCCTGCAGCGTCTTCGAGCAGCGAGCGGATGCGGTCGATCGGCGTGTGCTTCCAGTTGACCTCGCGGCCGCTCGGCGTCTCGAAGAACGAGACCTCGTTCGCACGCGGGCGCTCCGAACGGGTCTGCACCGGCACGAATGCGGCGGCAGGGTCGATGTGCCCCTTCGCGGTCTCGACCACGGGGGCTTCGGCCTGGGGGCTCATCCGACGCTGCCTTCCATGCCCATCTCGATGAGCTTGTTCAACTCCAGTGCGTACTCCATCGGCAGCTCGCGCGCGATGGGTTCGATGAACCCGCGCACGATCATGGCCATCGCCTCGTCCTCGGCAAGGCCGCGGCTCATGAGGTAGAAGAGCTGCTCCTCGCTGACCTTCGAGACCGTCGCCTCGTGACCCAGCTGCACGTCGTCGACCCGGATGTCGATGGCCGGATAGGTGTCGGAACGCGAGATCGTGTCGACCAGCAGCGCGTCGCAGCGCACCGTGTTGGCGGAGTGGTGCGCATTCGCATCCACGCGGACCTCGCCGCGGTAGCCGGCGCGCCCGCCGCCGCGAGCGATCGACTTCGAGACGATCGAGGACTGCGTGTACGGCGCCATGTGGATCATCTTGGCGCCGGCGTCCTGGTGCTGACCGGGACCGGCGAAGGCCACCGAGAGGGTCTCGCCCTTCGCGTGCTCTCCCATGAGGTAGATCGAGGGGTACTTCATCGTCACCTTCGAGCCGATGTTGCCGTCGACCCACTCCATGGTGGCGCCCTCGTGCGCGACAGCGCGCTTCGTCACCAGGTTGTAGACGTTGTTCGACCAGTTCTGGATCGTCGTGTAGCGCACGCGGGCGTTCTTCTTCACGATGATCTCGACGACGGCCGAGTGCAGCGAGTCGCTCTTGTAGATGGGCGCCGTGCAGCCCTCGATGTAGTGCACGTAAGAGCCCTCGTCGGCGATGATGAGGGTCCGCTCGAACTGGCCCATGTTCTCCGTGTTGATACGGAAGTAGGCCTGCAGCGGGATCTCCACGTGCACGCCTTTGGGCACGTAAACGAACGACCCGCCCGACCAGACGGCCGTGTTCAGAGCGGCGAACTTGTTGTCGCCGGCGGGGATGACGGTGCCGAAATACTCCTCGAAGAACTCCGGGTGCTCCTTCAACGCCGTGTCGGTGTCCATGAAGATGACGCCCTGCGCCTCCAGATCCTCCTGGATCTGGTGGTACACGACCTCCGACTCGTACTGTGCTGCGACACCCGCCACCAGCCGCGAGCGCTCCGCCTCAGGGATACCGAGCTTCTCGTAGGTGTTGCGGATGTCCTCGGGGAGGTCCTCCCAGGACTGCGCCTGCTTCTCCGTGGAACGCACGAAGTACTTGATGTTCTCGAAGTCGATGTCGCTGAGGTCCGCGCCCCAGGTCGGCATCGGCTTGCGACCGAACAGCTGGAACCCCTTCAGACGGGTCTTCAGCATCCACTCCGGCTCGGCCTTCAGGGCCGAGATGTCGCGAACGACGGCCTCGGTGAGTCCGCGCTTCGCGCTCGCCCCAGCGGCGTCGGGGTCGTGCCATCCGAACTCGTACACCCCCAGACCTTCGAGTTCCGGGCGGTCGATCAGCACATCCGACATCACACTCTCCTTATTGGACCGCAACGGTGTCATCCGCCCCGGCATCCGCCGCCCCGTCGAGTCTGCGGGGACGAACGCCGCTCTCGGGCCCTCATCGTGGGCGCTCGCGTCGCGCCTAAACTGTTGTCGATGCACCCTGCGCGTAGCGCGGCATCTCAACAACCACGATTCTACAGGTTCCCCCTGACTTCCGGGCCGCGCCCGGGGTCCGGAACGGGCCGGAGGACACATGCCCGCTCCCATCGCCCTGCCCGAATCCGATCGCGTCCGGGGAGCCTCCGGGATCGAGGTGCGACGCCCGCTGCGCGTGCTGGCCTGGCTCTCGTTCCTGACGGAGGTCATCATCATCGGCACCGGCGGCGCGGTGCGGCTGACCGGCTCGGGTCTGGGCTGCTCTGAGTGGCCGTTGTGCACCCCGGAATCCCTCGTCCCGCTTCCCGAGCAGGGAATCCACGGCCTGATCGAGTTCGGCAACCGGACCATGACGGGCGTGGTGGGGATCGTTGCGGTCGCGGTGGTCCTGCTCACGCTCCACGCGATCGCCGGCCGCCCCGCCGTCATGCGTGCGCTCGTGTTCGCCGGCGGCGGCATCCTCCTCGCCGTCCCCGTCTACGCACTGGCGGCGGCACTCGATCTGCCCGCCTTCGGTTTCGCCTCCGGCGCCCTTCTCGCCGCGGTCATCGCCGCCGCGATCGATGCGGGCAGACGACTGCCCCGACGCCGCGACCTGTCCACGCTCGCGTGGATCGTGTTGGCCGGTGTCATGGCTCAGGCGGTCGTCGGAGGGTTCGCAGTCCTCACCGACCTCAACCCCTTCCTCGTGGGTTTCCACTACACGTGCTCTTTGCTGCTCGTGTGCGTCGCCGCCGCCTATCTCGTGAGGCTCGATGCGACCGAAGGGCCGCGCACTCGGGTCGTGCCGCTGTGGTTCCAGATCGGAGCGCACGCCACCGGGCTCGTGCTCGCCGTGACGATCCTCTTCGGCGTGCTCACCACGGGGTCCGGCCCGCACTCAGGCGACGCCAACGTGATCCGCCAGGGGTTCGACGCCACGATCCTCGCCCACGTACACGCCTGGCCCGGCTACGTCCTCGCCGCTCTCGTGCTCGCGCTCACCGTCAGCGCCTGGGTCCTGCGTCTGCAGCCCAGACGCTGGCTGCTCGTGCTCGCCCTGGCGATCGCCGTGCAGGTCACGGTCGGCGTCTGGCAGGCGCGTGAAGGACTGCCCGAGCTTCTCGTCGGCATCCACATGGTGCTGGCTTCGCTCTCCGCAGCCGCCTACACGGTCGTCGTCCTCCACCTCAAACGGCCCGCCGCATCCGGCGCGTCCTCAGCAGACGCATAGACGGATCATCGGGCACACCTGGACTGACCCGCGAGGGTTGCCAGGTCGCGGCAACCGTTGTCGCACGTTCGAGGAGTGATCCACATGACGACCCGCCCCCGCCTGTCCCGCAGCATCCCGTTCTGGGGGCTCGTCGCAGGCTCCGCCGCCGCCGTCGGCTTCGGCGCCTGGCTGACGATCGACAAGATCTCGGTCATGACCTCAACTCTCACCGACGGCAGCGCGACCGGCGTCGAGGTCTACGCCGGTCAGGCGTGGGCCCTGTTCGGCGCCGTCATCGCGGGTGCCGGCCTGGTCGGCCTCGTCGCGGCCCTCGCGCTCGGGGCCGCACGCAGCCTCTTCGCCCCGAAGGTCGACGTCGTCGAGTCCATCGCCTGGCAGGAGGAGCCGGGTCTTGAGACAGACCCCGTGGCGGTCGAGAACGCGCCGGAGGCTTCCGCAGACCCCGAAGGACCCTCCGCCGCTGCGGAGAACGACGCCGAGACCCCCGCGGAGCAGCAGCCCATCACCCGCTGACCCGCGGACGCTGACGCTGACGCAACGCGAAGATCCCTCGGACCCGTCTCACGGGGCCGAGGGATCTTCGCGTGTCGCGCCTGGATCAGAAGGGCAGCAGAGGATCGATCGCGATCGCGACGAACAGCAGCGTCAGGTAGGTGATCGATGCGTGGAACACACGCATCGGTCGTGGCTCCGTTCCCCGTACCGCGCGTGAGTACAGACGGTGGGACTCATAGAGGAACCATCCGCCGAAGACGAGCGCCGAGACCGAATACACCATGCCCATGGAAGCGACCGGGATCAGCAGAAGCGAGCAGGCCACGGTCGCCCAGGCGTAGAGGATCACCTGGAGGCCCACCTGCGACCCCGACCGGGTGGCCCCCAACATCGGCACGTCGACGTTCTCGTACTGGTCCTTGTACTTCATGGACAGCGGCCAGTAGTGGGGCGGGGTCCACAGGAAGATCAGGACGAAGAGAATGAGCGGTGCCCACGACAGCGACCCCGTCACGGCAGACCAGCCGATGACGACGGGGAAGCAGCCTGCGATGCCGCCCCACACGATGTTCTGCTCGGTACGACGCTTGAGCAGGATCGTGTAGATGACGACGTAGAAGAAGATCGCGCCGGCCGACAGAGCGGCGGCCAGCCAGTTCGTGGTGATCAGCAGCCAGACGGTCGAGACCACCGCCAGCGTCCACGCGAAGATCAGCGCGCCGCGAGGCGAGACTTCGCCGGTCACGAGGGGCCGGTTCACCGTGCGCTGCATGTGCGCGTCGATATCGCGATCGAGGTACATGTTGAACGCGGCGGCAGAGCCTGCGCTCAACGATCCGCCGATGACGGTCGCCAGCACCAGCCAGAGATCAGGAAGCCCGTTCTGCGCCAGGATCATCACCGGAACGGTCGTCACGAGCAGCAGCTCGAGCACGCGCGGCTTCGTCAAGGTGATGTAGGCGCGCACCTTCCGACCCATCGGAGGACGGACAGCGGATGCGGGCTCGCCCTGGCTCGTCGTCATGATGTCCATCTGCTGCGTTGTCGCCCCTCGTCAAGCTCCAGACCAGTCTATGCTGAAACCACACGCGCGCCTGCCGTGGTCCAGGCCCTCCGGGGTCGGACTCATCGGCCCTCTGTGGCGCACTCCTCTTTGTGAAAGGCGGTCCCGTGGCCGATTTGCGTTGGGATGAGATTGATGCACGCGCCGTGGACACGGCCCGCATCCTCGCGGCGGATGCAGTGGAGAAGGTGGGCAACGGTCATCCCGGCACCGCGATGAGCCTCGCCCCCGCCGCCTATCTGCTCTACCAGCGAGTGCTGCGCCACGACCCCGCCGACCCGCACTGGATCGGTCGCGACCGCTTCATCCTCTCCGCCGGGCACTCGTCCCTCACGCAGTACGTCCAGCTGTACCTGGGCGGATTCGGTCTCGAGCTCACTGACCTCCAGTCGCTGCGCACGTGGGGCTCGCTGACTCCCGGCCACCCGGAATACGGCCACACCAAGGGCGTCGAGATCACCACGGGCCCCCTGGGCCAGGGCCTCGCCTCATCCGTCGGCTTCGCCTACGCCGCCCGCTACGAGCGCGGCCTGTTCGACCCCGAGGCGCCGGCGGGCACCTCGCCGTTCGACCACTTCGTCTACGTGATCGCCGGCGACGGCGACCTGCAGGAGGGTGTCACCAGCGAGGCCTCCTCGCTCGCGGGCCACCAGCAGCTGGGCAACCTCGTCGTCATCTACGACTCGAACCAGATCTCGATCGAGGACGACACGAACGTCGCCTTCACCGAGGACGTCGCCGCGCGCTACGAGGCATACGGCTGGCAGGTCCAGACCGTCGACTGGAAGAAGACCGGTCAGTACGTCGAGGACGTCGCCGAGCTGTACGCAGCGATCGAGCGCGCGAAGGGCGAGACCGACAAGCCGTCGCTCATCATCCTCAAGACGATCATCGGCTGGCCCTCGCCCGGCAAGCAGAACAGCGGCAAGATCCACGGCGCCGCGCTCGGTGCCGACGAGCTGGCCGCCACTAAGAAGGTCCTCGGATTCGACCCGGACAAGAGCTTCGACGTATCCGAGGATGTCATCGCCCACACGCGTGAGCTGGTGCAGCGCGGTGAGCAGGCGAAGGCCGAGTGGCAGAAGTCGTTCGATGCCTGGGCAGCGGCCAACCCCGAGCGCAAGGCGCTTCTCGACCGTCTCGAGGCGCGGGAGCTCCCCGCCGACATCGCCGACGCCCTGCCTGTCTTCGAGGCGGGCAAGGACGTGTCCACCCGCGCCGCCAGCGGCCAGGTGATCAACGCCCTCGCGGCGAAGCTGCCCGAACTGTGGGGCGGGTCGGCGGACCTTGCCGAGTCGAACCTCACCACGATCAAGGATGCGCGCTCGTTCATCCCGCAGGAGTGGTCGACGCACGAGTGGAGCGGCTCGCCCTATGGGCGCGTGCTGCACTTCGGCATCCGCGAACACGCCATGGGCGCGATCCTCAACGGCATTGTGCTCCACGGCCCGACGCGCCCGTTCGGCGGTACCTTCCTGATCTTCAGCGACTACATGCGCCCGCCGGTGCGTCTGGCCGCACTGATGAACATCCCCACGGTCTTCGTGTGGACGCACGACTCCGTCGCGCTCGGCGAGGACGGCCCCACCCACCAGCCGATCGAGCAGCTGGCGACGCTGCGCGCCATCCCGAACTTCTCGATGGTCCGCCCCGCCGACGCCAACGAGACGGCAGTCGTCTGGCTCGAGATGCTCCGCCGTACCGGCGGTCCCTCGGGCATCGCGCTCACCCGTCAGAACATCCCGGTGTTCGAGCGCGGCGACGGTGAGGCCTCCGGCGACGTGTTCGCCTCGGCCGACAACGCCGTCAAGGGTGCCTACGTCCTGGCCGAGGCGCCCGG
Organism: Microbacterium sp. Clip185; assembly: GCF_028743715.1. Classification (NCBI taxonomy): domain Bacteria; kingdom Bacillati; phylum Actinomycetota; class Actinomycetes; order Micrococcales; family Microbacteriaceae; genus Microbacterium; species Microbacterium sp. Clip185. The sequence goes on from NZ_CP117996.1 coordinate 1,673,625, forward strand.
CGGCACCCCCGACGTGCTGCTGATCGCGACCGGTTCGGAAGTGCAGCTGGCCGTCGAGGCACGCGCCGCTCTCGCCCAGGAGGGCGTGTCGGCGCGCGTCGTCTCGGTGCCCTCGCTCGAGTGGTTCGCCGAACAGGACGCCGAGTACCGCGAGTCCGTCCTGCCGTCCTCGGTCAAGGCGCGCGTCTCGGTGGAGGCGGGTTCGGCGCTGACCTGGCAGGGCATCGTGGGCGACGCCGGTCGCTCGGTCGCCATCGACCACTTCGGTGCCTCCGCCGACTACAAGACGCTGTTCCAGAAGTTCGGGATCACCACCGAAGCCGTCGTCACCGCCGCTCGCGAGTCCATCGCCGCGGCAGCCGAGTAAGTACGAGGAGAAGCAAGAACATGAGCACCCCTACCGAACAGCTCGCCGCGGCGGGCGTCAGCATCTGGCTCGACGACCTCTCCCGTGAGCGCATCACGACGGGCAACCTCAGCGCGCTGATCTCGGACCGCACGGTCTCCGGCGTGACGACGAACCCGACGATCTTCGCCGGCGCCCTCTCCAAGGGCGAGGCCTACGCCGAGCAGGTCGCCACCCTCGCCGCTGCCGGCGCGGATGTCGACACGGCGATCTTCGAGATCACGACGGATGACGTGCAGGCGGCGTCCGACATCTTCCGCCCGGTGTACGACGCCACCAACGGCGTCGACGGCCGCGTCTCGATCGAGGTCTCCCCCGACCTCGCTCACGACACCGCGGCGACCGTGGCACAGGCCAAGGAGCTGTGGGCCAAGGTCGACCGCCCCAACGCGCTGATCAAGATCCCCGCGACCAAGGCGGGACTGCCGGCGATCACCGAGGTCATCGGCGCGGGCATCTCCGTCAACGTGACGCTCATCTTCAGCCTGGAGCGCTACGCCGCCGTCATCGATGCGTACCTGTCCGGTCTCGAGAAGGCGCGCGACGCGGGCATCGACATCTCCGGCCTGCAGTCGGTGGCGTCGTTCTTCGTCTCGCGTGTGGACACCGAGGTGGACAAGCGGCTCAAGGCCATCGGTTCGGACGAGGCGACGGCCCTGCTGTCCCAGGCGGGCCTCGCCAACGCACGTCTCGCGTACGAGCTGTTCGAGCGCGAGTTCGGCTCCCCGCGCGCGCAGGCTCTGCTCGAAGCCGGCGCGAACCTGCAGCGTCCCCTCTGGGCCTCGACCGGTGTCAAGGACCCGGCCCTTCCTGACACCCTCTACGTGACCGAGCTCGTCGCTGCGGGCACCGTGAACACGATGCCCGAGAAGACGCTCGAGGCCACGTTCGACCACGGCGTCATCGAGGGCGACACCATCACGGGCAACATCGAGGCGGCCCACGCCTTCTTCGATCAGCTCGCCGCCGTGGGCGTCGACTTCGCCGACGTGACCCAGACGCTTGAAGACGAGGGCGTCGAGAAGTTCATCGTGTCCTGGCACGAGCTGCAGGAAACGGTGGAGACGGCGCTCAAGGCTTCGCGATGAGCTTCGACATCCACCTCAGCGGCGACGTCCGCGACGTGGTGGAGGCGGAGCTGCCCGCTCTCGTCGACTCGCTGATCGCCTCCGGCATCACGGCCGGCGACCCGGACCTCTGGGGTCCGGATGCCGCTGCGGATGCTGCGGAACGGCTCGGCTGGGTGCAGGCGGTCACCGTGTCCCGCCCGCTCGTCGAGGAGATCGTGACGCTGCGCGAGGTCCTGCGCGCCGACGGCGTCACGCGCATCGTCCTCGCCGGGATGGGCGGTTCCTCCCTCGCTCCCGAGGTGATCGCCGCCACCGCGGGCGTTCCGCTGGTCGTGTTGGACTCCACCGCCCCGGGTGAGGTCGCCGCCGCCATCGGCGGCGACGCCGAGGCCGGGGGCCTCGCGCAGACCGCTCTGGTCGTCTCGTCGAAGTCCGGCTCCACGATCGAGACGGATTCTGCGAAGCGCGCCTTCGAGGCGGCCTACCGTGCAGCGGGCATCGACCCCGCGAGTCGCATCGTCGTCGTCACCGATCCCGGCTCACCGCTCGCCGAATCGGCGGATGCCGACGGCTACCGTCTGTTCACCGCTGACCCCACCGTCGGCGGGCGCTACTCGGCGCTGACGGCATTCGGTCTCGTGCCCGCGGGTCTGGCCGGCGTCGACATCGACGAGCTCCTCAACGAGGCAGAGGCGACGCTGCTCGAGGTCGCCATCGACGACCCACGCAATCCGGCGCTCGTCCTGGCGGCCGCCATCGCCGGCGGGGGCGCCGCCCGCAAGGACAAGCTCGGTCTCATCACCGACGGCACCCACATCGTGGGGCTGCCGGGATGGATCGAACAGCTCGTCGCGGAGTCGACCGGAAAGAACGGCACCGGCATACTGCCCGTCGTCCTGCTCCCGGTCTCCCCCGAGGTCGACGACACGCCCGCCGACCTGCGCCTGCTGCGCCTGGTCGACAACGTGCGGCACGACCACCTGTTCGAGCACCACCGCGGCGAGATCCTCGTCGCCGGGTCCCTGGGCGCGCAATTCGTCGTCTGGGAGTACGCGACGGCGATCGCCGGGCGGATGCTGCAGATCAATCCGTTCGACCAGCCCGATGTCGAGGCGGCGAAGCGGGCCGCACGGGCACTCCTGGACCAGCGCCCCGAGCCGACGCCCGCCGACTTCGTCCAGGACGGCATCGAGGTCCGCGTGTCTGATCCGTCTCTTGCGGCGGACGGCACGTTGAGCGGGGTCCTCGACGCGCTCTGGGCCCGCATCCCCGACAACGGATACGTGGCGCTGCAGGCATACGTGGACCGACGAGAGCTCGCCCCGCTCGAGGGACTGCGAGAGCTCGTCGCGGCCGATTCCGGTCGCCCGACGACATTCGGGTGGGGTCCGCGATTCCTTCACTCGACCGGTCAGTACCACAAGGGCGGCCCCGCCAACGGCGTCTTCCTGCAGATTCTGCAGCATCCCCGCACCGACCTGGCCATCCCCGGCCGACCCTTCACCTTCGGCGAACTGATCGCCGCGCAAGCCGCCGGCGATGCTTCCGTGCTGGCCGACGAGCACGCGCGCCCGGTCGTCACGCTCACCCTCGTCGACGCGCAGGCCGATGTGCTCGCGCTGTTCGACGCTGCCCAGTAGGAGAACACTCTCGATGACTGCCGAGATCTCGCGGGGACACAACCCCCTCCGCGACCCCGATGACCGGCGCCTGAGCCGGATCGCGGGCCCCAGCGCCCTCGTGATCTTCGGCGTGACAGGCGACCTGTCGCGCAAGAAGCTCATGCCCGCGGTGTACGACCTCGCCAACCGTGGCCTGCTGCCCCCCGGGTTCGGGCTGGTGGGCTTCGCCCGCCGGGACTGGGAGGACGAGGACTTCGCCGAGGTCGTCCGCGACGCGGTGAAGCAGTACGCGCGCACCGAGTTCCGTGACGAGACGTGGGAGCAGCTGCTGCAGGGCATCCGTTTCGTGCAGGGACAGTTCGACGATCTCGATGCGTTCCGACGCCTGCGCGAGACCGTAGAGAAGCTCGATGTCGAACGCGGCACGATGGGAAACCACGCGTACTACCTGTCGATCCCGCCGCGCGACTTCCCTATCGTCGCCGAACAGCTCAAGGCCTCGGGGCTCGTGGACGACACGGCCGACGGCGCAGATCGTTGGCGTCGCGTCGTCATCGAGAAGCCGTTCGGCCACGACCTCGAGTCGGCGCGCGAGCTGAATGACGTCGTGCGTTCGGCCTTCCCCGCGGATTCGATCTTCCGCATCGACCACTACCTGGGCAAGGAGACGGTCCAGAACATCCTGGCGCTGCGTTTCGCCAATGAGCTCTACGAGCCCATCTGGAACCGCAACTACGTCGACCACGTCCAGATCACCATGGCCGAAGACATCGGCGTGGGCGGCCGGGCCGGTTACTACGACGGCATCGGCGCGGCGCGCGACGTCATCCAGAACCACCTGCTCCAGCTTCTGGCGCTCACCGCTATGGAGGAGCCCATCACCTTCGACGCCGCGCAGCTGCGCGCCGAGAAGGAGAAGGTCCTGGCAGCGGTCACGCTGCCCGACGACCTCTCCACGGCGACCGCGCGCGGGCAGTACGCCGGCGGTTGGCAGGGCGGCGAGAAGGTGCTCGGCTTCCTCGAGGAGGACGGCATGGCCGCCGACTCGACGACCGAGACCTATGCCGCGATCAAACTCGACATCAACACCCGGCGCTGGGCCGGCGTTCCGTTCTACCTGCGTGCCGGCAAGCGGCTCGGCCGTCGGGTGACCGAGATCGCGGTCGTCTTCAAGCGCGCCCCGGAACACCTCTTCGGTCGCAGCCAGACCGACGGCCTCGGCCAGAACGCGCTCGTCATCCGCGTCCAGCCGGATGAGGGCGTCACGATCCGATTCGGATCCAAGGTGCCGGGTGCCGACATGCAGGTGCGCGACGTCACGATGGACTTCGGCTACGGCCACGCGTTCACCGAGGCGAGCCCCGAGGCCTACGAGCGTCTCATCCTCGACGTGCTCTTGGGCGATCCGCCGCTGTTCCCCCGTCATGAAGAGGTGGAGCTGAGCTGGAAGATCCTGGATCCGATCGAGAAGTTCTGGTCGGAGCAATCCGGCCCGCTCGAACAGTACTCCCCCGGTTCATGGGGACCGCAGTCCGCGGACGATCTCCTCGCCCGCGATGGTCGCACCTGGAGGCGCCCGTGATCATCGATCTGCCCGACACCACCGTCAGCAAGATCTCCCGTGCGCTGGTCAACGTCCGTGAGGAAGGCGGCGCGGTCGCACTCGGTCGCGTCCTGACCCTGATCATCGCGACGCGGCGCGGAATCGAGGAAGAGGCGATCGAGGCGGCCAACGACGCCTCTCGCGAGCACCCCATGCGGGTCATCGTGCTCATGCTCGACGACCCGAAAGCCGAGCCTCGGCTGGATGCAGAGATCCGCGTGGGCGGCGACGCCGGCGCGAGCGAGGTCATCCTGCTTCACGCGCACGGACCAGCAGGCTCGAACGCCGAGAGCCTGGTGACCGGTCTGCTTCTTCCCGACGCCCCCGTCGTGGCGTGGTGGCCGGCTGACACCCCGGAGATCCCGTCGCGTTCCGACATCGGCAAGATCGCCCAACGTCGCATCACGGATGCGGCGATGCAGAGCGACCCGCACGAGTGGGTCCTGAACCTGGGCGGGCATTACGCGCCGGGAGACACGGATCTCGCCTGGACGCGCCTCACCCGCTGGCGTGAGCAGCTCGCCGCGGTGCTGGATCAGCCTCCGTACGAGCCGATCACAGCGGTGGAAGTCCTGGGCGGCGGCGACTCCCCCTCGACTCCCCTGCTGGCGGCGTGGCTCCGTCTTCAGCTGAAGGTGGACGTGACCTGGCGTTATCTCGACAGCGACGAATGGGCGAGCGGGATCAAGTCCGTCCGGCTCACGCGCGCCAGTGGAGACATCGTGCTCGAGCGACCCGACGCTCTGACGGCGGTGCTGACCCAGCCGGGACAACCCAGCCATGAGCTCGCCTTCCCGCGGCGCTCGCTCCGCGAGTGCCTGGCCGAGGAGCTGCGACGATTGGATGCCGACCTGCTGTACGGGCGCGTCGTCACCGAGGGCAGCGCCCTCATCGAGCACTGATACGAGGAGCATGATGCCCGAGGCCACCGAGAAGCAGGTCGTCGTCCGCTCGGACCCCGACCGGATCGCCCGCGCTGTGGCCCGGCGCCTGCTCAGCCGGATCGCGAAGCGCGTCGTCGAGGGCAAGCTCGCCCACATCTCGCTGACCGGTGGTTCCATGGGCGGGCGCGTTCTCGCGGCCGTCGCACAGAACCCACGATGCCACGAGGTGGACTGGTCGCTGGTCCACTTCTGGTGGAGCGATGAACGTTTCGTTCCGCGAGGCTCCGCCGACCGCAACGACGCCGAGGCCTTCACGGCCCTGCTCGATCGCATCCCGGTGCCGGCCGAGAACGTGCACACGATGGCTGCCAGCGACGACGGACTCAGCATCGAAGACGCGGCCGCAGCCTACGAAGCAGAACTCGCTCGCTTCGCTGACCCGAGCGTCGGTGCCTGGCCATCCTTCGACGTCTGCTTCCTTGGAGTCGGGCCGGATGCGCACATCGCTTCGCTGTTCCCGGACCGTGGCGAGATCCAGGTGACGGATCGCGCTGCATTGGCGGTCCGAGATGCGCCGAAGCCTCCGTCCGAACGGATCACCGTCACCCGCCCCGTGATCAACTCTGCGAAGCGCGTGTGGCTGGTTCTCGTCGGGCCTGACAAGGCGTCCGTCCTCGGACTCGCTCTTGCCGGCGCCAGCTATCAGAGTGTTCCCGCAGCCGGTGCGAAAGGGCGCAAGCGCACCGTCTTCTTCGTCGATGAGGCGGCGGCCGCGAAGGTGCCTGTCGAGCTCATCGACAGCGACTACTGAGATCGCAGAAGAGCCCCGGTCGATGACCGGGGCTCTTCTGGTGAACGCTGTGGTTCAGTCTTGGCCGCGACGCTCACGCAGCTTGTGCAACGCCTCGTCGAGGAGCTGCTCGGCCTCGTCGTCCGTGCGACGTTCCTTCACGTAGGCGAGGTGTGTCTTGTAGGGCTCGGGCTTCGCCAGAGCCGGCGGATTCGCCTGATCGCGGCCAGCCGGAAGCCCGGAATGGGGCGAGTCGATCGTCTCCGGGATCTCTTCCTCGGCGATGCCGGCCGCGAAGTAGCGCACCGTCTCATTGCCCAGAGCGTCCCAGTAGGACACCGCGACGCGGTCGGCGTGGTAGCCGTGATCCTGCTCACCCATCGGACCCGCGCCCACGCGCGTTCCGCGGATTGCGTTACCCCCCGTAGCCACGATCAGACCAGCCCGGTGAACTTGGTGACCAGTCCGAGGGCCACGATGGAGATGAACCAGACGAGGGCGAGCACGATCGTGAAGCGGTTCAGGTTGCGCTCGGCCAGACCCGAGGATCCCAGGGACGAACTCATGCCGCCTCCGAACATGTCGGAAAGGCCGCCGCCGCGCCCCTTGTGGAGCAGGATCAGCAGCGTCAGCAGCAGGCTCGTGATGCCGAGGAGCACCTGGAGCACGAACTCGAGAATCTGCACTGTGTTCGTCACCCTTCTTGGCGATCCCGAGATCGCACAAGGAACAAGTATAGCCAACGCGCCGACCAGAGCCGTGAGACGGGGCCGCGCCCCGCCTCACGGCCGAGATCAGACGCCGACGTGCTTCTGGTAGCGGATGATCGCCGCGAACTCCTCGGCGACCAGACTGGCTCCACCCACGAGCGCACCGTCCACGTCGGGCTGGCGCATGAAGGTGGCGATGTTGCCGGACTTGACGGACCCGCCGTAAAGGACACGAGTGCGGGCAGCGGCCTCCTCGCCCAGCACCTCGGCCACGACGCCGCGAAGCGTGGCGCACACGTCCTGCGCCTGCTCGGGCGTGGCAGCCTGGCCGGACCCGATGGCCCAAACCGGCTCGTACGCGACGACGACGTCGGCATCGGCCGACACGCCCTCGAGTGCGACCCGCAACTGGCCGACCGGTACGGCGCTCGCGCCGAACTTCTCCAAGTCCTCCGCGGTTTCGCCGACGCAGATGACCGGGCTCAGCCCGTGGCGGAGAGCCGCCTGCACCTTGGCGGCGACGACGTCGTCCGTCTCGTTGTGGTAGTCACGACGCTCGGAGTGACCGATGATCACGTACTTCGCATCGAGCTTGGCCAGGAATGCTCCGGAGATCTCACCGGTGTACGCCCCCGAGTCGTGCGTCGACAGGTCCTGGGCGCCGAGGGCGAACGGGATCTTGTCCGCGTCGATCAGCGTCTGCACCGTGCGCAGGTCGGTGAACGGCGGGAAGACGGCGACCTCGACGCTGCCCTCGTCGTGCTTGGCGTCCTTGAGCGTCCAGTAGAGCTTCTGAACGAGCGCGACCGCCTGCAGGTGGTCGAGGTTCATCTTCCAGTTTCCCGCGATGAGCGGGGTACGTGTCACTGCCATCCGAGGACCTCCAGTCCGGGAAGCTTCTTGCCCTCGAGGAACTCGAGGCTGGCGCCACCGCCGGTGGAGATGTGGCCGAACTGATCGTCGCGGAAGCCGAGCTGACGGACCGCGGCGGCAGAGTCTCCCCCGCCGACGACCGACAGGCCATCGACCTCGGTGAGTGCCTTCGCGACCGCCCGGGTACCGTCGGCGAACGCCGCCATCTCGAACACGCCCATCGGGCCGTTCCAGAACACGGTCTTGCTCGCGGCGATCGCCGCCGCGAACGTCGCCGCCGTCTCCGGGCCGATGTCCAGACCCAGACCCGAGGCACCGAACGGGGTGTCCTCCAGGGCATCGACGGCAGCCACCACATGCTCCGCGTCCGCGGAGAAGGATGCGGCCACGACGGCGTCCACCGGAAGCACGATCTTCACGCCGCGCTCTTCGGCGGTGGCCAGGTAGCCCTTGACCGTGTCGATCTGGTCCTTCTCGAGCAGGCTCGCACCCACCTTGTGACCGAGGGCGGCGAGGAAGGTGAACATCATGCCGCCGCCGACGAGGAGGGTGTCCACGCGGGGCAGCAGGTGCTCGATGACGCCGAGCTTGTCGCTCACCTTCGAGCCGCCCAGCACGACCGCGTACGGCCGCTCGGGGTTCTCGGTGAGGCGGTCGAGGACGTCGACCTCCTTCTCGATGAGCAGGCCCGCGGCCGAAGGCAGCAGCTCCGCGAGCTCATAGACGCTGGCCTGCTTGCGGTGCACGACGCCGAACCCGTCGGAGACGAGGGCGTCGCCGAGAGCCGCGAGCTCCTGCGCGAAGGCCCGACGCTCGTCCGCATCCTTCGAGGTCTCCCCCGGGTTGAAGCGGAGGTTCTCGATGATGGCGACGTCACCGTCGCCGAGCGAGGCGACAGCCTCCTGTGCCGAGACACCCACGGTGTCGCGTGCGAAGGCCACGGGCTTGCCGAGCAGCTCCGACAGTCGCTGCGCGACCGGCTCGAGGCTGTACTTCGGATTGGGCTCGCCGTCGGGACGCCCCAGGTGGGAGCAGACGACGACGCGGGCGCCCTGATTGATCAGGGCGTTGAGGGTCGGCAGCGTAGCCCGCACGCGACCGTCGTCCGTGATGACCCCGTCCTTGAGAGGAACGTTGAGGTCAGCACGGACGACGACGCGGCGGCCTGCGAGCGACCCCAGCGAATCGAGGGTGCGCAGTGCCATGGTGTGGATCAGAGACGCTCGGCGACGTACTCGGTCAGGTCGACGAGGCGGTTGGAGTAACCCCACTCGTTGTCGTACCAGCTCGAGAGCTTGACCTGGTTGCCGATGACGCGCAGGAGGCCTGCGTCGAAGATCGACGAGTGCGGGTCGGTGACGATGTCACTGGAGACGATCTCGTCTTCCGTGTACTTCAGGATGCCCTTGAGGGGACCCTCGGCTGCAGCCTTGTACGCGGCCTTGATCTCGTCGACAGTGACCTCGCGCGACGCCTCGACCGTGAGGTCGGTGATGGAGCCGGTGGGCACGGGCACGCGCAGCGCGAAGCCGTCGAGCTTGCCCTTGAGCTCCGGCAGGACCAGGCCGATGGCCTTCGCGGCGCCCGTGGAGGTGGGGACGATGTTGATCGCGGCCGCGCGAGCGCGACGCAGGTCGCTGTGCGGACCGTCCTGCAGGTTCTGGTCGGCCGTGTAGGCGTGGACCGTCGTCATGAGGCCGCGCTCGATGCCGAAGTTGTCGTTGAAGACCTTCGCCAGCGGCGCGAGGCAGTTCGTGGTGCACGAGGCGTTCGAGATGATGACGTCGGTCTCGGGGTTGTAGTCGCCCTCGTTGACGCCCATGACGATGGTGACGTCGTCACCCGTCGCGGGAGCCGAGATGAGGACCTTCTTCGCGCCACCCGCAATGTGCTTCTTGGCGTCCTCGGCCTTGGTGAAGCGGCCGGTCGACTCGATGACGATGTCGACGCCCAGCTCGCCCCAGGGGAGGTTGGCGGGGTCGCGCTCGGCGAGCACCTTGATCTTGTGACCACCGACGGTGATCGAGTCCTCGTCGTACGTGACCTCTGCGTCCAGACGACCCGTGATGGAGTCGTACTTGAGCAGGTGCGCCAGAGTCTTGTTGTCGGTGAGGTCGTTCACCGCCACGATGTCCAGGTCCGCACCCTGCGCGAGCGCTGCGCGCAGGTAGTTGCGTCCGATGCGGCCGAAGCCGTTGATGCCGATCTTGACAGACACGGTGTCTCCCGTTTTCTCGTCGCGCCGCAGCGCCTTTTCCATCCCGGGTTGTCCTCCCGGGGTGAGTCGTGCGTGGGTGCGCATCGACTCGGAGAGGGGGATGCCGGAGCCCCCGCACGGCGAGGGCTCCGAGGCATCCTCACCTGATCATGACCCTACCAGCAGGCCTGCCGTCTTCTCTCGCGCCGTAACAAAGCGCGACTGGACGTTGGACCAGTCGGCGATGTTCCAGAACGCCTTCACGTAGTCGGCTCGGACGTTCTTGTAGTCGAGGTAGTACGCGTGCTCCCAGACGTCCAGGAGCAGCAGCGGGACGCTGCCCGCAGCGAACTGCGACTGCTGGTCGAAGAACTGCTGGATGATGAGGTTCTCACCGATCGAGTCCCAGAACAGACCCGCCCAGCCGGAGCCCTGCACGCCGAGAGCAGCGGCGGTGAAGTGGGCCTGGAACTTGTCGAACGAACCGAAGTGGTCGTCGATCGCGGCCTCGAGCTCGCCGGTCGGCTTGTCGCCACCGTTGGGCGAGAGGTTCGTCCAGAAGATCGAGTGGTTGGTGTGACCGCCCAGGTTGAACGCGAGGTCCTTCTCGAGCTTGTTCACGTTCGCGAGGTTTCCGCTGTCGCGGGCCTCCGCCAGCTGCTCGAGCGCGGTGTTCGCGCCGGTGACGTAGGCCTGGTGATGCTTGCTGTGGTGCAGCTCCATGATCGTCGCGCTGATGCTGGGTTCCAGCGCGGCGTAGTCATAAGGGAGCTCGGGCAGCGTGTACTTCGCCATGTTCTCTTCCTCCTGTCGGGCGCAGCGCCGAACGCCTCGGCGATGCGGGGATGACGCCTTCATCCTACTGAGGCACAACCCCGCGAGGCAGGGGTTGATTCCTCGGAAGCTGTCCCCAAGAAGGAGGTTGGGGGCTACTCCTTGGCGGCGGCGGGGACGGCGGACTCGGTGTCCGGCAGGCCCTCGGTCTCCGCCTTCTTGTCCGCCATCGCCAACAGGCGCCGGATGCGGCCGGCCACCGCATCCTTGGTCAGCGGCGGGTCGGCGTGGTGCCCCAACTCGTCCAGGCTCGCATCGCGGTGCGCGAGACGGAGCTCCCCTGCCGCGCGCAGATGTTCGGGCACGGTGTCTCCCAGGATCTCCAGCGCGCGCTCCACGCGCGCGCACGCGGCGACGGCCGCCTGCGCGGAGCGACGGAGGTTGGCGTCGTCGAAATTCACGAGGCGGTTGACGCCGGCACGGACTTCTCGCCGCTGGCGCAGCTGTTCCCACTCCTGCGCAGCGCGACGCGCACCCATCTCGTGTAGGACGGCGCGGATCGCGTCGCCCTCGCGGACGACGACGCGCGGAAGCCCACGCACCTCTCGGGCTTTGGCGGCGATGCCGATGCGGTGCGCGGCACCGACCAGGGCCATCGCGGCCTCACCGGAGGGGCAGGCGATCTCCAGGGCAGCGGAGCGACCAGGGTCGCTGAGGCTTCCCGCGGCAAGGAACGCACCGCGCCAGATGGCGGCGAGGTCGTGACGAGCACCCGTCGTCAGACGGTTGGGAAGGCCGCGCACCTGCCGGCGACGCTGGTCGAGCAGGCCGGTCTGACGGGCGAGAGTCTCACCGCCGTCGATCACACGCACCGCGTACGTGGTGCCCGGGCGTCCCGAGGTGCCCTGCACGTGCGCGAGCTCGGGACGCACCCCGTACAGGTCGACCAGCTCGCGGGCCACACGTCGCGCGAGAGCCTCGGAATCGACCTCCGCCTCCACTGCGACACGGCCCGCGATCGCGTGAAGTCCACCGGCGAACCGCAGGATGGCGGTCAACTCGGCCACTCGGGCGCTCGGACGCGGATCGCGACCGGCGATCAGTTCGGCCTTCACATCGGCGGTCAGCGGCACGGTACTCCTTGTGGGAATGGGGAACGGGACGACGTTCCAGCCTACTCTCGACCCAGGTCCCGATGTGTGACGCCGACGGCCACATCCGGCATCTCGGACAATCGTGCAGCGATCTCCCGCGCCATGACGACCGAACGGTGCTTACCGCCGGTGCAACCGATCGCGATGATCGAGTGCCGCTTGTTCTCCCGCTGGTACCCGGCGATGACGGGCGCGAGCGCCGCCGTGTAGGCGTCGAGGAACTCGCGCGCGCCGGGTTGCGAGAGGACGAAATCGCGGACCGCCTCATCCTCGCCGGTGAGCGGACGCAGCTCGTCCGTCCAATACGGATTAGGCAGAAAACGCATGTCGGCCACCAGATCCGCATCCACCGGGAGCCCGTACTTGAAGCCGAAGCTCATCACCGAGACGGTGTGCAGCGGGCTCCCCTCGGCGGAGAACAACTCGGCTACCCGAGTGGTGAGCTGGTGGATGTTGTACGAGGAGGTGTCGATGATGAGGTCGGCACTCTCGCGCAGCGGGGCCAGGCGCTGACGTTCCCGATGGATGCCGTCGACGATCGTGCCCGTGCTCTGCAGCGGATGCGGCCGCCGCACCGCCTCGAACCGCCGCACCAGCACCTCGTCGCTGGCGTCGAGGAACACGATGCGCACGCGTCGATGGGCGCGGAGGGCTTCGGCGATCTCGGGCACGCGCCCGAACAGCTCTCGTCCACGTACATCGACCACCACGGCCACGCGAGGGACGGCCCCGCCGGCCAGCTCGGAGAGCTCGAGCAGCGGACGCAGCATCTGGGGCGGCAGGTTGTCGACAACGTACCAATCGAGGTCCTCGAGGGCGTTCGCGACGGTCGAGCGTCCCGCGCCCGACATGCCGGTGACGATCAGCACCTCGCCGGTGTTCGCCGTGTCCGGGTCCGTCATCCCTCTCTCCTGTCCGCCTCGCTCAGACTATCGACTCGTCAGGTGCTCATGCACGGCCGTCGCCAGCTTCGGCCCGATGCCGGGAAGCTCGGCGATCTGTTCCACCGTCGCGCTTCGCAGCGCCGTGACCGAACCGAAGTGACGCAACAGCGCACGGATGCGTGCGGCGCCGAGGCCGGGAACCTCCTCCAGCACGCTGGAGATATCTCGGCGCCGACGTTTGCGTTGATGGGTGATCGCGAACCGGTGCGCCTCGTCGCGCAGGCGCTGAACCAGGTAGAGCGCCTCGGAGGTGCGGGGCAGGATCACCGGGTACTCCTCCCCCGGCAGCCAGATCTCCTCCAGGCGCTTGGCGATTCCGCACAGCGCGATCTCGGTGTGGCCCGACTCCTCCAGCGCCCGCGCGGCCGCTGCGACCTGGGGCTGGCCGCCGTCCACGATCAGCAGCTGGGGCGGGTAGGCGAACCGCGGCCGCTTGCGCACGGTCGCCACCTCGTCGTCGGCGGCCGCCTGCTCGGGATCGATCGCCGCGGCGGCGACCTCGACGTCGTCCGCATCCTCGGGTCGGTCGAGGTGGGCGAGGCGACGGGTGAGCACCTGGTACAGCGAGTCCGTGTCGTCCGTCGTCTCCGCGACGGAGAAGGACCGGTACTGGTCCTTGCGCGGCAGACCGTCCTCGAAGACGACCATCGAGGCGACCACGTTCGTCCCGGCCAGATGCGACACGTCGAAGCACTCGATGCGCAGCGGTGCGGTCGCGAGCCCCAACGCCTCCTGGAGGTCGGTCAACGCCTGCGTCCGGGCGACGTAGTCGCTCGTACGACGGGTCTTGTGCAGCATCAGTGCCTGCTGCGCATTGAGGGTGGCCGTGCGCATGAGATCGGCTTTGCCGCCGCGCTGGGCGACCTGGATCGTGACATTCTTGCCGCGCTTGTCGCGCAACCACTGCTCGAGCTCGGTCACATCGTCCGGAAGGGCAGGCACGAGCACCTGCTTCGGGATGTCGGCGGCGGCCGCATCCCCGTACGTCCGCTGGAGGACCTGATCGACGAGCTCGGCGCCGGAGATGTCGATCTCCTTCTCGATCGTCGTCGCGCGCACACCGCGCACACGACCGCCGCGCACCACGAAGTGCTGCACCGCGGCGGCGAGCTCGTCTTCGGCGATTCCGAAGAGGTCCGCATCCGTGTCGTCGGAGAGGACGAGAGCGCTCTTGCCCAGGACGGCTTCGATCGCCTGCAGCTTGTCGCGGTATCCGGCCGCGGCCTCGTAATCCATGGCCGCGGCGGCCTCCCGCATCCGGGCGGTCAGGGCTCGCGCGAAGCGCTGATCGCCGCCGGCCATGAAGGCGATGAAGTCGTCGACGATGGCGCGGTGCTCCTCGATCGTGACCTTCATCGAGCACGGACCGCCGCAACGGCCGATCTGTCCGGGGAAGCACGGTCGCCCCGTCGCCATCGCCTTCTTGTAGGAAGCGTCGGAGCAGGTGCGGATCGGGAAAACCTTGATCATCAGGTCGATGACGTCGTGCACGGCCCAGACCTTCGGATACGGCCCGAAGTACTTGGCGCCCTTGATCCGCCGGTTACGCGTGACGATGACCCGTGGGGCCTCGTCCGCCAAAGTGATCGCCATGTACGGGTAGGACTTGTCGTCCTTGTAGCGCACGTTGAAGGCCGGCGAGAACTCCTGGATCCACATGTACTCCAGCTGCAGCGCCTCCACGTCGCTGCCGACGACCGTCCACTCGACCGACGAAGCGGTCGTGACCATGCGGCGCGTGCGCTCGTGCAGGGTGTGCAGCGGAGCGAAGTAGTTCGAGAGCCGTGCGCGCAGGTTCTTCGCCTTGCCGACGTAGAGGATGCGACCCTCGGCGTCACGGAAGCGATAGACCCCCGGGCTCGTGGGGATCTCCCCCTGCTTGGGTCGATAGGGCAGCACGTTCAGCCGGCCTTGCGCTGTTCGGCGACGCCCAGCACCTCCGCGAGGAACGCGCCGGTGTGGCTCTCGGGCACCTGGGCGACCTGCTCCGGGGTGCCGGTCGCGACGATGGTCCCACCTCCCGAACCACCCTCGGGACCCAGGTCGATCACCCAGTCGGCGGACTTGATCACATCGAGGTTGTGCTCGATCACGATGACCGTGTTGCCCTTGTCTACGAGGCTGTTGAGCACCTCGAGAAGCCGGCTCACGTCTTCGAAGTGCAGACCCGTCGTCGGCTCGTCCAGCACGTAGATGCTGCGCCCGTTCGAGCGTCGCTGGAGTTCGGTCGCGAGCTTCACGCGCTGCGCCTCGCCGCCCGAGAGCGTCGTCGCCGACTGCCCGAGACGGACGTAGCCCAGGCCCACATCGACGAGCGTCTTGAGGTAACGATGGATCGCCTGGATCGGCTCGAAGAACTCCGCCGCCTCGGCGATCGGCATCTGCAGGACCTCGGCGATGTTCTTGCCCTTGTAGTGCACCGTGAGGGTGTCTCGGTTGTAGCGCTGACCGTGGCAGACCTCGCAGTCGACGTACACGTCGGGCAGGAAGTTCATCTCGATCTTGATCGTGCCGTCACCGGAGCACGCCTCGCATCGTCCGCCCTTGACGTTGAAGCTGAACCGCCCGGCCTGATAACCGCGGGCCTTGGCCTCCAGGGTCTCCGCGAACAGCGTACGGATCCGATCGAACACGCCGGTGTAGGTCGCGGGGTTCGATCGCGGCGTGCGACCGATCGGGGCCTGGTCGACGTGCACGACCTTGTCGAGGTTCTCCAGGCCCGTCACGCGCGTGTGCTTGCCGGGAACGCGACGAGCGCCGTTGAGTCTCGAGGCGAGCACCTCGTAGAGGATGCCGTTGACGAGCGACGACTTGCCGGAGCCGCTGACGCCGGTCACGGCCGTCAGCACGCCCAGCGGGAAGGTCGCGGTGACGTTCTTGAGGTTGTTCTCCCGCGCCCCCACGACCGAGATCTGGCGCTTCTTGTCGATCTTGCGACGCTGAGCGGGCACGGCGATGGAACGCCGACCGGAGAGATAGGCCGCGGTGAGCGACTCGGGCTCCTCGAGAAGCTGCGGGTACGTTCCCGAGTGCACGACGCGGCCGCCTTCGACCCCTGCGCGTGGGCCGATGTCGACGATCCAGTCGGCCGCCTGGATCGTCTCCTCGTCGTGCTCGACCACGATGAGCGTGTTGCCGAGGTTCTTCAGAGCCAGCAGCGTCTCGATGAGCCGCCGATTGTCGCGCTGATGAAGGCCGATCGAGGGCTCGTCGAGCACGTAGAGCACGCCGGTGAGACCCGAGCCGATCTGCGTCGCGAGCCGGATGCGCTGCGCCTCACCGCCGGAGAGCGAGCCCGCGGCGCGGGACAGACTGAGATAGGTGAGCCCGACCTGGATGAGGAAGTTGAGGCGGGCCCGGATCTCGCGCAGCACCGCCGCGGCGATCTTCGCCTCTCGGTCGGTCAGCTCGAGGCCGTCGAAGAAGCCCTGCGCGTCGATCAGGCTGAGGCTCGACGCGTCGGCGATCGAGTGGCCGTGCACCTTGACCGCGAGCACCTCCGGCTTCAAGCGCGTGCCGTCGCATACCGGGCACGGCACCTCGCGGAGATACTCGCCCCATCGCTGGCGGGCGCTGTCGGACTCGGCCTGCTGGTACTGACGCTCGATGTAGGGAACGACACCCTCGAACCCGGACGTGTACCGCATCTCGCGGCCGTAGCGGTTCTTCCACTTGACGGAGACCTTGAAGTTGTCGCCGTGCAGCACCGCATCCTTGACGTCCTGCGGAAGCTTGCGCCAGGGGGTGTCGAGCGAGAAGCCGAGGTCGGACGAGAGCCCCTCGAGCAGTCGCTCGTAGTACTGGAACAGGCCCTTGCCCTGGGTGGTCCACGGCACCAGTACGCCCTCGCGGATCGAGAGGTCCTCGTCGCCGAGCATGAGCTCCACATCGACCGACATCCTCGTGCCGAGTCCGGAGCACGTCGGGCATGCGCCGAACGGAGCATTGAACGAGAACGTGCGTGGTTCGATCTCGGTGAGCTGAAGCGGGTGACCGTTCGGGCACGCGAGCTTCTCGCTGAAGTTCTGCCAGGCATCGTCGCCCTCTTCATCGACGAAGTTCACCTGCATCACGCCGCCCGCCAGGCCCAGCGCCGTCTCGACCGAGTCGGTGACGCGGGAGAGGATGTCGGCGCTGGCGACGAGCCGGTCGACGACGACGGCGATGTCGTGCTTGTAGCTCTTCTTCAGCGTCGGCGGCTCGGAGAGCTGGATGAGCTCGCCGTCGACGACGGCCCGCGCGTAGCCCTTCGCACTGAGTTCCTTGAAGAGGTCGACGAACTCGCCCTTCTTCTGGGTGACGACGGGAGCAACGATCTGGTACCGCGTGCGCTCGGGCAGCGTCATCAGCTGATCGGCGATCTGCTGGACCGTCTGACGTTGGATGACCTCACCGCACTCGGGGCAGTGCGGCACACCGATGCGCGCCCACAGCAGACGCATGTAGTCGTGGATCTCGGTGATCGTGCCGACCGTGGAGCGCGGGTTGCGGTTCGTGGACTTCTGATCGATCGACACCGCCGGGCTCAGCCCCTCGATGAAGTCCACGTCGGGACGGTCGACCTGCCCGAGGAACTGGCGTGCGTAGGAGCTCAGCGATTCGACGTAGCGGCGCTGGCCCTCGGCGAAGATCGTGTCGAAGGCAAGGCTGGACTTTCCGGACCCGGACAGACCCGTGAAGACGACGAGGCAGTCACGGGGGATGTCGAGATCGACGCCGCGCAGGTTGTGGACCCGGGCGCCACGGACACTGAGAGTTCCGGCGTCGTGGGCGAGTTCGGAGACAGGCGAGATGGGCACCACGCAAGTCTAGGCAGGGCCACGGACACGGGCTCCGAGCTTCGCCGACAGCGCACGATCGTGTACGCGCGCGCTCAGAGCTCCGGCCGCCGGCCGGCGAAGGGCGCGAGCCCGTCGCGCAACGCCGCGATCTGAGAGGCGTCCATGCCCACGCGGTCCATGATCTGCTGCGGAACGCGAAGCGCCTCCTCGCGGAGTCGATGGCCTGCATC
Source organism: Microbacterium sp. Clip185 (assembly GCF_028743715.1). NCBI lineage: Bacteria > Bacillati > Actinomycetota > Actinomycetes > Micrococcales > Microbacteriaceae > Microbacterium > Microbacterium sp. Clip185. Next base: position 1,691,663 of record NZ_CP117996.1, read on the forward strand.
GGTGAGGCCGATCTCCAGCACGCGCTCATCGTCGGCGCGCCGAGCGCGCGTGACCCTCCCCTGCGCCTCGAGACGCTTCAGCAGCGGCGACAGGGTGGCCGGCTCCATCGCCAACTCTTCGGCCAGCTCCCCCAGGGTCCGCGGCGATCGTTCCCACAGGGCGAGCAGCACGAGGTACTGCGGATGCGTGAGACCGAGCGGTTCGAGCACGGGCCGGTAGACGGCGACGACATTCCGGGCGGCGGTCACCAGGGCGAAACAGAGCTGGTTCTCGAGCCGGAGCAGATCGTCGGTCATCGCACCATCCTACAGATTAGTTAGTACACTAATGGTTATGGCACACAAGAATCCGCGGCCGCCCCTGCGACAGCGCGTACGCGAGGCAGGCGGCTGGTACGCCTGGATCAACCGCAGCCTGATCCGGGCAGCGGGTCCGGCATCCGTGGGTCCCTACGAGAGCGCACCGGAGCCCGTACGCACCGAACGCCCGTGCCCGTTGTGCGGCGCTCCGATGTCATCGCACACATTCGACCGATCCGGCCCGAAGCCGATCATGCACTGCCCCTGACGCGGATCAGAGCGGAACGGCGATGCGGAATCCGCGCTTGACCACGGTCGCCACGATGCGGGCATCCGGCAGCGACTGACGCAAGCGGCTGATCGCCACGTCCACCGCATGCGCATCCAGCGGATCCGGAGCGATGTCGGACAGCTCCTCGCGCGATACGGTGGCCCCGTCCGCCAGCATGAGCGCCCGGAAGAGAGAGCGCGACACCGGACTCAAGGCGGCCCGCTGGCCGGCCACACTCACCATCCGGCCGCGCAATTCCACCGGACCGACCTCTGTCTCGGCGCGCAGCACGCCCTCCGACTCGAGGTGTTCGCACACCAGACGGATCAGCGCCCCCATCCGGAAGCGTTCCGGAACGATCGGGAGGATCCCGGACTCGACGAGCGGCGCCGCGGTCACCGGTCCGACGGCCGCCGCCGTCACGTCGCTGCGGAAGGCGGCCTCCACATCGGCTCGCCGCCCACCCGCATCGGCCGCCGCCAGGAGCGCCTCCACCGCGGGCGCGCTCGTGAAGGTCACCGCATCGAGGCCGCCCGAGCAGATCGCGTCGATGAGGCGCGTGACCTTGGCCTGATCCTCGTGCGCGGTCCAGCGATACGGCGCGACCGCCAACACGCGTGCTCCGGCCGCATCCAGGCGTGCGAGCTGCGCGGGATCGGTGTAACCGTGCAGCTGGACGGCGATCGTCGCTCCTCGCACATCGTGGCGCAGGACGAGATCGACGAGCGACGCGGTGGTCTCGCGCTCGCTCATGCCCTCGTCGTCGAGCCCGATGGCACGAACGGCTCCGCGCGCCTTCGGTCCGCGGACCAGGATGCGGGCGTTCTCGAGCACGTCGACGAGGTCCTCCCCCAGCCCTGCCGCATCCGCCGCCTCGGTCCAGCGGCGCATGCCGTACGAGGTGGTCGCCAGCAGATAGTCGGGGCGGCCCGCGATCACGGCCCGCGTCTCTTCGACCACCTCTGCATCGTCGGATGCTGTCGCCATCCGGATCGTGGGCGCGTGCAGCACCTCCGCCCCGCGCCGCTCCAACGCCGCTATCAGATCCTCCGAGCGGCGGTCCGAGGTCACGCCGACACGGAAGCCGAGAAGTTGATCCGGCCGGAATCCGACGGCGGCGGATGCGTCGACGGAGTCCATCCGTTCCCTCCTTGCGTGGGTCAGTGCGCGGGGGCGTCGAGTGCGTCCAGCATCGCGTGAGGCGTCCACCCATTGTGCACGGCGGCCGCTGCCGGTTCGAACCCCGCGTCGCCGAGGGCGGTCACGACCTCCCCGACGACGATGACCGCGGGCGAGGCCGGCTTCACCGTGCCGAGGATCGGCACGATCTCGCCCACCGTCGAGATCGTCGCACGCTGCTCGGCGCTGAACGCCTTCTCCAGGATGGCGAGCGGCATGTCGGCGCGCATCCCGTGGCGCCGAAGTCCGGCGACCAGGTGGGGCAGGGTTCCGACGCCCATGAGCACCACCAGAGTCCCGTTCAGGCCCGCCAGGTGGGCGAGCTGGGCCTCGGCGAAAGGGGCATGCCCGGAGACGACGGTGAACGCACGCGCGACCTCGCGATGAGTGACGGGGATCCCCGCCGCCGCGGGCACGGAGATCGCGCTCGTCACACCGGGCACGACCGTCACCGGCACACCCGCATCCCGGCACGCGCGCAGCTCCTCACCGCCGCGCCCGAACACGAACGGGTCTCCCCCTTTCAGGCGGACGACCCGCATGCCCTTCGCCGCGTGAGCGACGATCAGGTCGTTGATCTCCTCCTGCGGCACGGCGTGGTGCCCGGGGGTCTTGCCCACGTCGACGATCATCGCTCCCGGCGCGTACTCCGCGATGACATGCGCGGGGCCCAGACGGTCGTGCAGCACCACATCCGCATCCGCCAGCGCGCGCAGGCCCGCCACGGTCATGAGCTCTGCATCGCCCGGTCCCCCGCCGACGAGCCAGACGTGGCCTCGACCGGCGGGCGGCAGCGGGTCGTCCTCGAGAAGCTGGATGCGGTGTCGCCTCGCCAGCGACGCGACCCGTGCGTGTTGCTCCGGCGCGCCCTCCATCCACGAGATGAGCTCGGGGACACCGTCCCCGTCCAGGAGCGCGGCGTGCAGCCGCGCCTCGACGTCCTGCGGCTCGCAACGGGAGACGCGCGCACCGGCCGCCGCGTACCGTGCGACGGCGCGGCGCGCTGCCAGCTCCCCGCCGACGACCAGGATCTCGCGGTCGCTCACGTCCAGACGTGTGTGCATGATCACGATGTCACCTGCTCTCTCACCGGCAGGACGGGTCCTGCGATCATCACCCGTTCGTGCGGGAAGGCGGGCCGCTCCTGGTCGCGCTCGCGAACCTTCCGGATGGCGGGGTCCGCGGTCGTCGGCGCGTTCACGAAGGACCGGAACCGGCGCAGACGCTCCGGGTCCGCCAGCGTCTCCCGCCACTCGTCGCGGTAGGTGCCCACGTGCCGGGCCATGGCCTGCTCGAGCTCGTCGGCGATGCCGAGCGAATCTTCGACGACGACCTCGCGCACGTGATCGAGCCCACCGGGCAGTTCCTCCTGCCACCGCGCCGTGCGCTGCAGACGCTCGGCCGTGCGGACGTAGTACATGATGTAGCGGTCGATGTAGCGCACGAGCGTCTCGTCGTCGAGGTCACCCGCCAGCAGTTCGGCGTGAACGGGCTGATACCCGCCGTTCCCGCCGACGTAGAGGTTCCACCCGTTGTCGGTTGCGATGACGCCGATGTCCTTCCCGCGCGCCTCGGCACACTCCCGCGCGCATCCGGAGACGCCCAGCTTGAACTTGTGCGGAGAACGCAGTCCCCGGTAGCGCTCTTCGAGGTACACCGCCATGCCGACGGAGTCCTGCACGCCGTACCGGCACCACGTCGAGCCGACGCACGACTTCACGGTGCGCAGCGACTTGCCGTACGCCTGCCCCGATTCCATCCCGGCATCCACGAGGATCCGCCAGATCTCCGGCAGCTGCTCCAGTCGCGCACCGAACATGTCGATGCGCTGTCCGCCCGTGATCTTCGTGTACAGACCGAACTGCTCGGCCACCTCTGCGATGACCTTGAGCTTCTGGGGCGTGATCTCACCGCCGGGGATGCGCGGCACGACCGAGTAGGTGCCGTCGCGCTGCATGTTCGCCAGGGCACGGTCGTTCGTGTCCTGCAGCGGTCCCTGCCCGCCGTCGAGGATGTAGGCGTTCGTCTGGGTGGCGAGGACGGAGGCGACCACCGGCTTGCAGATGTCGCAGCCGAGTCCTGTTCCGAACCTCTCGTAGATCGCGGCCGCGCTGGTCAGCCCCAGCACCCGCACGGACTCGAAGAGTTCCGCGCGGCTCAGTGAGAAGTGCTCGCACAGCGCGCGGGAGACCTCGACCCCGGCCGCTTCGAGCTCGGTCTCCAAGATCTTCTTCACCAGCGGAACGCACGAACCGCACTGCGTCCCGGCGCGGGTACACGCCTTCAGCTCGCCGAGATCCACGCAGCCGTCCTGCACCGCGTGGCGCACCGCGCCGACCGAGACGTTGTTGCACGAGCAGAGCTGCGCGTCGTCCGGCAGGCTCGTGCCGACCGGGGCGACCTGGCCCAGACCGGAGAGGAAGCCGCTCGGCTCAGCACCCAGCTCACGGCCGAGGAGGGGCCGCAGCGTCGAGTACGGGCTCGCGTCCCCCACGAAGATGCCGCCGAGAAGAGTCTTACCGTCGTCGGCGACGACCACCTTCTGGTAGAGCCCGCGTGCCGGGTCGGCATAGACCACGCTGAGCGCGCCGTCGGACTCGCCCCTCGCATCGCCGAAGCTCGCGACATCCACCCCGGCGAGCTTGAGCTTGGTCGCGTCGTCCGCGCCCGGAAAACGCGCGTCTCCGCCGAGGATGCGGTCGGCAACGACATCCGCCATCGCGTTGGCGGGCGCCACCAGGCCGACGCAGGACCCGCCGTGCACGGCCGCAACCTCTCCGACCGCCCAGATGTGGGGGTCACTCGTCGCGCAGGTGTCGTCGACGTGCACGCCGCCGCGTTCGCCGAGCCGAAGGCCGCCCCGGCGTGCGAGCTCGTCGCGCGCACGGATGCCGATGGAGAAGACCACGATGTCGGCGCTGACGGCAGTGCCGTCGGTGAGTTCGACGCCCAGGACACGACCGGACGGACCCGCGAGGAGGCGGGTCGGACGCCGGCCCAGGTGCAACGCGATCTGCGCCTGCCGGATGAGCCGCCCCAGCGCCTCACCGGCGCCTTCGTCGAGTTGCGCCGACATGAGCCACGCACCGGAATGAACGACGGCGGCGCGAGCACCGAGTCGGGCAGCACCGCCCGCGGCCTCCAGGCCCAACAGCCCACCTCCGACCACGACCACATTCGCCGGACGACCGTGCTGAGCGGGGAACGCGGTGATCTCGTCCACGAGGCCCGCGACGTCGTCCAGTGTCCGGTACACACGCGCCAGATGCGCGTTCTCGATGTCAGGGACGGCCGCATCCGAGCCCGTTGCGAGCACGAGCTCGTCGTACTCCATGACGCCGGATGGGCTGGACACCGTCCGGGATGCGACATCGATCGCCTCCACGCGCTCCCCCAGGCGAAGCTCGACCTCCTCCCTTTCCCACACCCGCGGAGCAAGGGTCAGGTCGGCGCTCACGTCGTCGATCCGCCGACTGAGTGCCACGCGGTCATACGGCGTGTGCGCCTCTTCCGCGAAGACCGTCACGCGGATGTCGACCCCCGACGCGGCCGCCCCGTCGAGGAGATTCGTGGTCACGCGATGCGCGGCGGGCCCGCCGCCGACCACGACGATGCGGCGTGTCTTGCTCATCGAACGCTCCCGGATGTCGATCCCTGATCTGGAAGCGCCCACGCTACGCAGCACCGGTTCCGCGCCTGTTGCCCCTGCGTAACACCGTGTGACGCGGTTCTCACAGCACCGGAAGCGGGTGGTGAGAGAGACGTTACGGCGCGGACACCATCGCACGTCGACGGCGAAACATGGGCTGCCTAGCCTCCTGCTCATGACTCTCGTCGACAGCACCGCGACCGCGAGGCGCGACCAGCTCCGGCCCGCCGTGTGGACGCGCATCTGCCGGCGCGACGATCTCGAACCGCTCTGGGGCGAGGCTGCACTCGTGGGACGCAGCCAGGTGGCGGTGTTCCGGTTGCCCGACGAGCGCATCCTGGCAGTCGGAAACGCCGACCCCGTCACCGGCGCCTCGGTCATGTCGCGAGGCCTCGTCGGGTCGCGCGGGACACGCACGACGCTCGCGTCTCCGCTTCACAAGGATGTCTACGACCTCGAGACGGGCGAATGCCTCACCCGCCCCGGCGAACTCCGACTCCCGGTGTGGCGGGTACGCGAGACGGAGGGCTGGGTAGAGGTCGCCGCATCCCACTCGCTCATCGCGGCCTCGCACGGCACCTCTGATCCCGAGGGTCGACGCGCCGTCGCATCCCTCGTCGCAGCCGTCGCCCGTGCGCGGCCGGAGCTCGCGGTCCACGAGAGCTTCGTCGACGTCCAGGAGCCCGACGTTCCCAGCGTCCTTGCGACGCAGGATCCGCACAGCGGTGCCGTCATCGTGCCCCTCCTGCTCTCGGCCGGCTACCACGTCCATGTCGATCTCGCCGAAGCTGCGTCCGCCACGGGACTCGATGCGCGCGTCACCGGCGCACTGGGCCCGGACCCGCGCCTGGTCACGGTGCTCATGCGGCGCCTGTCCGAGGCCGGAGTGGGGTGCGTCGACACGGACACCCGCGTCGTCCTGGCCGCGGCCGGTTCGTCGGATGCCAGGGCCACCGCCGACTGCATGACGACGGGCGAAGCGTTGGCCGCCGCACTCGGCGTGCCGGTCGGCGTCGGATTCGTATCCGCCGCGGCGCCTCGGTTGACCGACGCCGTGGCCGAAGCCCGTGCGCACGGCGGCAGAGTCGTCGTGGCCACCTACCTTCTCGCCCCCGGCTACTTCGCCGACCTCGTCGCCGCCTCCGGCGCCGATATCGTCACCGCTCCGCTGCTGCGAGCGGACGAAGACCCGCCCGCCGAACTCGTCGAACTGGTCTCCGACCGATTCGACCTGGCGCTCTGAACCGCCCGACGCACCGCCGATTCCTGGAGAAGCCATGTCTGCTCTGATCACGACCGCGCCCTCGAACACCGCACCTGCCGCCCCCGAACTCGTCCACCGGCGGGGTCGATGGATCGACGGATGGGACCCTGAGAATCAGGCGCAGTGGAACGCCGTCGGGCGCCGGATCGCCGCTCGGAACCTCCGCTGGTCGATCTTCGCGGAGTTCCTCGGCTTCGTCGTCTGGCAGCTCTGGTCGATCGTGGTCGTATCGCTGCCGGCGGCCGGCTTCACCTTCGACACCGCGCAGACATTCTGGCTGATCTCCATCCCCAGCCTGGTCGGCGCCACCCTGCGCTTCCCGTACACCTTCATGGTGCCCAAGGTGGGCGGACGCAACTGGACCATCGTCTCCGCCGCACTCCTGCTGCTTCCCGCGATCGGCCTCGCCCTGTGCGTCGCGAATCCGGAAACACCCTTCGGCGTGATGCTCCTCGTGGCGGCACTGGCGGGCTTCGGCGGAGGCAACTTCGCGTCTTCCATGGCCAACATCACCTACTTCTACCCCCAGCGGGAGAAGGGCTGGGCGCTCGGGCTCAATGCCGCAGGGGGCAACCTCGGCGCCGCCGTCGCACAGCTGATCGTCCCGATCGTCGTGACGATCGGCGCCGGTGTCACGCTCCAGCTGCCGCTCGCCGGATGGGTGTGGGTGCCGCTCATTCTCATTGCTGTCGCCGGGGCCGCGCTGCGCATGGACAACCTCTCGCACGCGAAGGCCGACTTCGCCGCATCCGTTGCGGCCTTCCGTGAGCCGCATCTGTGGCTCCTCTCGTTCCTCTACCTCGGCACCTTCGGCTCCTTCATCGGCTTCGCCGGAGTGTTCCCGAAGCTCCTCGCCGACCAGTTCCCGGAGTTCTCCGGCATCCACCTCGGCGCGACGACGCTGCAGCTCGCCTTCCTGGGCGCACTCTGCGGATCACTCGCCCGACCCTACGGGGGCAGGCTCGCCGACCGCTTCGGCGGTGCGACGATCACCATGATCGCGTTCGGCGTCATGGCGGCCACGACGGTCACGCTCATCCTGACGCTTCCCTCGCTCGGTTTCTGGGGCTTCCTCGGCCTCTTTCTCGTCCTGTTCGCGACGAGCGGGATCGGCAACGGCTCGACGTACCGGATGATCCCCACCGTCTTCGCCTGGCGTGCGGGCGCCGCGGATGCCCACCGCAGCTCCGGCGACATCGGAACGCAGCGCAAGGCTGCCGCGGCGCTCGGCATCATCGCCGCCATCGGCGCGTACGGCGGCTTCCTGATCCCGCAGGCGCTCGGACTGTCCAAGTCGGCGACGGGCGGGTACGGCGCCGGCCTGTCGTGGTTCGTCGCGGCCTACGCCCTCATGCTCGCCGTCACCGCCGTCGTCTACGTGCGCGGCGGACGCCGATCCGGGACTCGCCTGTGACCGCGGATGCGGCGATCGCCGACACGCACTGCCCGTACTGCGCCCTCCAGTGCGCGATGCGGCTGACGCCTCAGCGAGACGGCGCGCGGGTGGACGCACGGGAGTTCCCGACCAACCGGGGCGGATTGTGCAAGAAGGGGTGGACCGCCGCCGAACTCCTCACTCGCGGCGACCGTCTCACCGCGCCGCTGCGCCGCAACGGCGACCGGTTCGAGGAGGTCGGGTGGGACGAAGCGCTGGACGAGGTCGCAGGGACCCTGCGGGCGTTGCGCCGCACGCACGGCGCGGATGCTGTCGGCGTGTTCGGCGGCGGCGGACTCACCAACGAGAAGGCCTATCAGCTCGGCAAGTTCGCCCGCGTCGCGCTGGGCACGAGCCGCATCGACTACAACGGCAGGTTCTGCATGTCCAGCGCCGCGGCCGCGGGCAACCGGGCCTTCGGGATCGACCGAGGACTCCCCTTCCCCGTTGCCGATCTCGATGAGGCCCACACCGTCCTCCTGCTCGGCTCGAACGTCGCGGCGACCATGCCCCCCTTCATCCGCCACCTCTCACGTGCCCGAGAACGCGGCGGACTCATCGTCGTCGACCCGCGCCGGTCCGAGACCGCACGACTGACCGACGAGGGCGGGGGCATCCACCTCCAACCCGCGCCCGGCACAGATCTCGTCCTCATCCTCGGGCTGATCCACATCGTCATCGCCGAGGGTCTCGCGGACGAGGGCTACATCGCGCAGCGCACCGTGGGCTTCGACGCCCTGCGCGTGAGCGCCAACGCCTGGTGGCCGGAACGCGTGCAGCAGGTGACCGGCGTCCCCGTGCCACTGCTGCGGAGCGTCGCACGCCGACTCGCCGAGACCGGAGGCACCTACATCCTGACCGGGCGCGGTGTGGAACAGCACGTCGACGGCACCGACACGGCGACGGCCGCCATCAATCTCGCACTGCTGCTGGGGCTGCCGGGCACGCCCGGCAACGGGTACGGCACGCTGACCGGCCAGGGCAACGGGCAGGGCGGCCGTGAGCACGGGCAGAAGTGCGACCAGCTGCCCGGCTACCGCAAGATCACCGATCCCGCTGCACGAGCCCATGTCGCACGGGTGTGGGGCGTGCCCGCGGACTCGCTCCCGGGCCCGGGCGTGCCGGCCCTCGAGCTGCTGGACCTGCTCGGTGACGAGGTGCACGCCCTCCTGGTGCACGGCTCGAACGTCGTCGTGTCCGCTCCCGACGCCGACAGCGTCACCCAGCGGCTCGGTCGCCTCCAACTGCTCGTGGTGTGCGACTTCTTCCTGTCGGAGACGGCGCAGCTCGCTGACGTCGTCCTGCCGGTGACCCAGTGGGCCGAGGAGGAGGGCACGATGACCTCACTCGAGGGCCGTGTGCTGCGTCGACGCCGAGCGCTCGCCGCCCCCGCGGGAGCGCGCAGCGAGCTCTGGATCATGAGCGAACTCGCCCGTCGCCTCGACGCGCCCGGAACCTGGTCCACCGACTCGGCCGAGGTGTTCGACGAGTTGGCCCTCGCGTCCGAGGGCGGCCCCGCCGACTACTCCGGCCTCAGCCACGAACTGCTGGACACAGGCCTCACGGCGCACTGGCCGTTTCCACGAGGCTCGCGCGGCACGCCCCGCCTCTTCGAAGAGCGCTTCGCCCATGACGACGGGCGCGCACGGCTGGTCGTCGTGCATCCTCGTCGGGAGCGTTCGGAACCGAGCGGTGCGGCAGACCTCACGCTCATCACGGGCCGCCTGCTCGAGCACTATCAGTCCGGTGCGCAGACCCGGCGCGTCCCGGAGCTGCTCGCCGCTCGCCCCGAGCTCACCGCACAGCTGCACCCCGCCACGGCGGTACGGCTGGGAGTATCGGACGGCGACCCGATCGAGCTGCGAAACACCCGAGGGGCCGTGCGAGCACGCGCCGAGGTGACCGCCGGCATCCGCCACGACACGGTCTTCCTCCCCTTCCACTACCCCGGCGACGCGCGAGCGAACCTCCTCACCGAGGCGGTGACCGACCCGATCTCGGCGATGCCGGAGTTCAAACGCACGCGGGTGAGCGTCCACGCTGCGAGCGACACGCCCGTCGTGGAGACGGCGGTGTCTCGATGATCCGCATCGTCGTGATCGGCTACGGCCCTGTCGCCGCGCGCTTCATCGAGGGGATGCTGCCGGCACTACGCGCCGGCGAGGTCTCGGTGACCGTGGTGGGCGCGGAGACGGAAGACGCGTACAACCGTGTGCTCGTCGCCGAGTACGCCGTCGGGCGCGCCGATCGTTCACGGCTCGACATCACCGACACCGCTGCGGCCATCGCGGCGGGTGCCGAGATCCATCTTGGTGAAGCCGCCGTGGCGATCGACCGCAACCTGCGCACCGTCCGCACCAGCGCGGGGCGACGCATCCCGTACGACCGGCTGGTGCTCGCGACGGGGGCGCGGGCCAACATCCCCACCCTTGCGGGAATGGAGCGCGCGCGACGCGAACGCACCGTTCGCGCAGAAGACCCTGCCGCCCTCGATGAGGGTGCGAGGCCGCTGCCCTCCGGTGTTCATGCCCTGCGGGATCTGAGCGACGCCACGAGCGTGCTCGCAACCGTGAGGGCCGGTGGCCGCATCGTCATCCTCGGCGCCGGCGTACTCGGCTTGGAGTTCGCCCTCGCCGCGCGTGAACAGGGCGCGCAGGTCGTCGTCGTGCACCACGGCGCTATCCCGATGCCCCGCAATCTCGATCTCGGCGGCGGACGGATCCTGGCGCGTGCGGCCCGGGACGCGGGGATCGAGATCGCTCCGCACTCGCGCGCCGAGAGCGTGTTGCTGCGCACCGACGAGAATGACCCGCATCCACGTTTCGACGCGCTCGTCTGCGCCGACGGGAAACAGATCGCGGGAGACCTGCTCCTGCTGTCGGTGGGCGTCACGGCTCGCACCGAGCTCGCCGCGGCCTCCGGGCTCGCCGTCGCGGCAGGCATCCTCGTGGACGGTGTGGGGCGCTCATGGAGCGATCCTGATGTCTTCGCGATCGGCGACTGCGCGCAGATCGCGGAACCTGCGGCCTACGCGGACCACGACCGCGTTCCGGGCGCGCCCTCCGGTCTCATCGGTCCCGGCTGGCGCCAGGCGGATGCGGTCGCCGACATGCTCTCCGGTCGCCCCGTTGCGACGACGAACGACCGCCCGAGCGTCGTCATGCTCAAGGCGGAGGGCGTCGACATCGTCGCCGGCGGCGATGTCTCCGCCGACCTGTGGGATGAAGGCGCGCACACCGATGGCTGCGTGGATGCGCCGCAGGTCACACAGTGGGCGGATCCGGCTCGCGGAACCTACGTGAAGATGGTCACACGCGCCGGCGTGCTCACGGGCTTCGTGGCCGTCGGCCTCCCCCGTACGGGTGCCGAGCTCACACTGCTGTTCGAGCGCGGGTCGGAGCTTCCCGCCGACCGGTCCGTGCTGCTCCGCCTGGACGCGGACGACGCCGGGGCATCCGTCTCCGCGGACCCGTTCGCCGCCGACGCGACCGTGTGCTGGTGCAACGGCGTGACCGCGGGCAGGATCGGCGAAGCCGTGTCGCAGGGTGCGGACTCGGTCGAGTGCGTCGCCGCCCGGACACGGGCCGGCACAGGATGCGGTGGCTGTCGGGGCCGTATCGCCGAGCTTCTCGCCCGAACGGCCGCCGTCTGAGCCCGCGGCGCTCCCCGATCAGGCGTGGCCCGCGCGCTCCATCGCGCGAAGCTCCTTCTTCAGGTCTTGGACTTCGTCACGCAGACGGGCGGCGAGCTCGAACTTCAGCTCGGACGCCGCCGCAAGCATTTGATCGGACAGGTCGGAGATCGTCGCCTCGAGCTGCGCCGCACCCTCTGCCGCGATGCCCTCACGGCGCAGGTTGGGCGTCGGTGACTTGCCTTTGCCCTTGGGGTCGCGAGAGAGCATCGCCTTCGTGTCGGCGCCCTCACGGATCAGGGCGTCGGTGATGTCGGCGATCTTCTTTCGCAGGGGCTGCGGATCGATGCCATGCGCCGTGTTGTACGCGATCTGCTTCTCGCGTCGCCGCTCGGTCTCATCGATCGCGTTGCGCATCGAATCGGTGATCTTGTCGGCGTACATGTGCACCTGCCCGGACACGTTGCGCGCCGCGCGCCCGATGGTCTGGATCAGCGATGTTCCACTGCGCAGGAAACCTTCTTTGTCGGCGTCGAGGATCGACACCAGAGAGACCTCCGGCAGGTCGAGGCCCTCGCGCAGCAGGTTGATGCCCACCAGCACGTCGTAGACGCCCGCGCGCAACTCGCTGAGCAGCTCCACGCGTCGCAGCGTGTCGACGTCGGAGTGCAGGTACCTGACGCGCACGCCGTGCTCACCGAGGAAGTCGGTGAGCTCTTCCGCCATCTTCTTGGTGAGAGTCGTCACCAGGACACGCTCATCGCGCTCCACCCGGAGTCGGATCTCTTCGAGAAGATCGTCGATCTGCCCCTTCGAGGGCTTGACCACGATCTCGGGATCGACGAGGCCGGTGGGACGGATGATCTGCTCCACCACGCCGTCGGCGATGCCCATCTCGTACCTACCGGGGGTAGCCGAGAGGTAGACCGTCTGGCCGATCCGGTTCTTGAACTCGTCCCACCTCAGCGGCCGGTTGTCCATGGCCGAGGGCAGCCGGAACCCGTGCTCGACGAGCGTGCGCTTACGCGACGCATCGCCCTCGTACATCGCCCCGATCTGCGGAACCGTCACGTGCGACTCGTCGATCACGAGGAGGAAGTCGTCCGGGAAGAAGTCGAGCAGGGTGTGCGGGGGCTCCCCCGGCGCGCGCCCGTCCATGTGCCGGGAGTAGTTCTCGATGCCGGAGCAGAATCCGAGCTGCTGCAGCATCTCGAGGTCGAAGGTCGTGCGCATGCGCAGCCGCTGGGCCTCCAGCAGCTTGCCCTGCGCCTCGAACTCTTTCAGCCGCTCGGCCAGCTCGGTCTCGATCGTGCCGATCGCCCGCTGCACCACGTCCGTTCCCGCAACGTAGTGCGAGGCGGGGAAGATCGGCACCGAGTCCATCCGCTCGACGATCTCTCCGGTCAGCGGATGCAGGGTGTACAGCGCTTCGATCTCGTCGCCGAAGAGCTCGATGCGGATGGCGTACTCCTCGTAGACCGGGATGATCTCGATCGTGTCGCCACGGACGCGGAAGTTGCCGCGCGAGAAGTCGACGTCGTTGCGGTTGTACTGCATCGCGATGAACTGCCGGATGAGTGCGTCTCGGTCGTATCGCTCCCCCACCTGCAGCGCCACCATGGCGCGCAGATACTCCTCAGGCGCACCGAGACCGTAGATGCAGGAGACCGTGGAGACCACAACGACGTCACGCCGGCTGAGCAGGGAGTTCGTCGTGGAGTGGCGCAGGCGCTCCACCTCGGCGTTGATCGACGAGTCCTTCTCGATGAACGTATCGGTCTGGGGGACGTACGCCTCGGGCTGGTAGTAGTCGTAGTACGACACGAAGTACTCGACCGCGTTGTGCGGCATGAGCGCGCGGAACTCGTTGGCGAGCTGCGCGGCGAGGGTCTTGTTGTGTGCGAGAACGAGCGTCGGACGCTGCACCTGCTCGATCAGCCAGGCGGTGGTGGCGGACTTTCCGGTGCCGGTGGCGCCCAGCAGCACGACATCGGTCTCGCCGGCGTTGATACGGGCGGCCAGGTCGGCGATCGCCGCCGGCTGGTCGCCGGAGGGCATGTACTCGCTGACGACCTCGAAGGGGCGAACGGAACGTGTGGTCTGCACCATTCCAGGGTAGGCGCGACCACGGACATCGGGGCGGTCAGCGGCGCAGCCGCTCCCACAGCTCGTCGGTCTGGGCGATGGTGTCAGCGAGGGAACCCGACGTATCGATCACCACGTCGGCGACGGCGAGGCGTGCGTCGTCGGAGACCTGGGCGGCGATCCGCGCGCGCGCATCCTGCTCGCTGGCGCCACGCAGCTCGACGAGCCGACGCTCGCGTTCGGCGGCCGGGGCGTGGGCCACGACGATCAGCTCCCACGGGTCGTCGACACGTGCTTCCACGAGCAGCGGCACGTCGTAGACCACCACCGCTGCGGGGTCTTCGGCGAAAGCGCGCTCGAAACGCTCGGTCGAGGCGGTCCGCACCGCCGGATGCACGATGGCGTTGAGGCGTTCGCGCGCGGCATCGTCGGAGAAGACGATCGCGCCCAATGCTGCGCGATCCAGAGATCCGTCGCTCCGGATGACCGCATCTCCGAACTCGGCAGCGATCCGCTCCAGCACGGCGGAGCCCGGCGACTGCACCTCACGGACGATGGCGTCGGCGTCGACGATGACCGCACCGTGCTCGGCGAGACGGCGCGCGATGGTCGACTTGCCGGACGCGATGCCGCCGGTGAGTGCGATGAGAGGCATGACTCGAGCATGCCACGGCGTCACGCCGGGTTCTCTTCCGCCTCCGATGCGCCGCCGAACAGCACGGACGACTCGACGCTCGTGGCGGAATCGATCGCTGCCAGGCGAGCGCTCTGCACCAGCGCATCCGGTCGGTAGCCGACGGTCTCGGTCAGCGCGACACCGACGCCGACGGAGGGGATGACCGCGCGCGTCACGGCGCCCAGTGACTCCAGGACACCGCGGTAGATCACCGCCGCCTGCCGCCTGGCCTCCGCCGCTGTCGCCGCGCGCGTCACGACGATGAGCGTGTCCGCTTCGTCCTCTCCGACGAGCGCGAACGACGGCGCATATCGACGCACGCTCTGACGCCAGTGGTGCAGCACGTCGCCGGCGACGTCCGCACCGAAGGCCGTTCGGATCTCGGGGAGATCCGCCATACGCACCGCGACCGTCGCGACCATCTCCCCGCGCCACCCCGCGCGCTCGACGACATCCGCCATCGCCGTCCGGAGCGTCGCCGCCAGCAGGATGCCGTCCGATGTGACGCCCCTGCTGCTCATCCACGCGAAGGAGCGCAGCTCGACCTGCGCCGCCCTCAGCACCGAGATGACGACGACCGCGACGACCGTCAGGATCACGGTGAAGAAGTTGGCAACGACCGAGCCGAACGCGTCGAGAAAGAGCGCGCTGCCCGGGCCTGCGACGACGAACACCACGCAGCGGGCGAGATAGAACGCCGCCATCACGAGGAAGACCACGGCGAGGACCGAGGCGGTGCCGAAGCGGCGCATCGGCGCGCGGAGCGTCTCGATGGCGGCCAAGGTAGAGAACACCACGAGGCCGATTCCCATCGTGAGCCATCCGGCCCAGTCACCGCCGTCCGGTCCCTCCACGACGACGGCCCCGGCCACCGTCAGGGCGCCGAGCACGGTGACCGCCGTCGCCGAGCCGATCCGTCGCTGGTTGAAGCTGCGAGAGCCCAGCCACATCACCGCCGTCGTCGTGACGAACAGCGCATTGCCCACCGCGATCGGCAACATCTCGCCGATTCCCGCGGCCCACATGCTGTACGCGACCGTCGTCGCCATCCCGCTCAGGAAGGCGATCGACCAGATGCGGCCGGGACCGTGGTCTCGGCGCAGGATCGTATCGATGATGAAGACGGCCCCGGCGACATTACCCACGAGAGCGGTGAACAACGACGCTGTGAACAGGTCGACGTTCATCGCGAGCTCCTCGTCTGTCCGTCCGGCGCGACGACCGAAGCCTCCGAACGTTCGTCGACCGGAAGCTGCACCATGAACGTCGACCCCAGTCCCCGGCTGGTTCGTACCGTGATGTCTCCCCCGTGGGCGCGAATGATGTCGCGGCTGATCGAGAGCCCCAGTCCCGTCCCCTCCACATCCGTCCGAGCGCGGAAGTAGCGCTCGAACAACCGTTCCAGATCGGCCTCGGCGATGCCGGTACCGGTGTCTCGGACGAGGATCCACGTCGAACTCCCGTCGGTGGTGCAGCCCAGGAAGATCGCGCCGCCGTCGCGGTTGTACTTCACGGCATTGCTGACGAGGTTGTCCAAGACCTGCCTCAGCCGCAGCGGATCGGCGAATGCACCGGCGGGCTCGATCCCGGCGGTATCGATCGTCAGTGCCCTCTCGGCCGCCCGAGGACGCCAGGCTTCCGCGGTCGCCGCCACCAGTTCAGCGACGTCGACGGGCTCGGGCGAGATGGTCATATCGACCGAGAGTCGCGATGAGCTGGATGCGGCGAGGATGTCGGCGACGATCTCCAGGAGCCGCTCGCCGTTGCGCGCCGCGATCTCCAGTGAGCGGCGCGCCTGCTCGGGGTCATCGAGCGTATCCATCGCGAGGTCGAGATACCCCAGTACCGAGGTCAACGGCGTACGCAGCTCGTGCGAGACGGACGCGACGAGGCGGTCGCGAGCGCGCAGCGCCGTCATCTCCGGGGTCACATCCCGTGCGATGAGCACGGCGCCCGCATCCGCACCCTCGGCATCGTGCATCCGGCGCACGGTGATGCTCATCGCATGGCGTCGTTCATCGGGATGACCGAACCACACCACCTGGTTCTCGAACACCTCGCCTTCCAGCGCCCGGAACAACGGCCGTTCCGCGCGGGGCAACGGCGTCACGCCGTCGGCACGGTACGCGTTCTCGATCTCCCGACTGCGCGCCCCGAAGCCGGGGATCGTGTTCTGGAACCGCCCCAGCGCCTCGTTGACCACCGACACCGTTCCGTCCGGTGCGATGCGCAGCACCCCGAAGTCGACGGCGTCGAGCACGTCGATGACGAGCTCCTCCTGACGCTGCGCGCGCTGCAGCGCACCGCTGAGCAACGCCGCCTGCTTGTCCAGCAGGTGCGCCTGCGCGCGCTGGCGACGAGACGAGATGAACGTGGTCGTCGCGACCGCGAGGACGGCGACGGGCAGCAGGAACGTGGTGTATCCCCACACGGTCGTTCCGGCTGTCACGACGATCACCGCGTAGGTGGCCGTGATGACGACGAACTGCACGACGTACCCGATCGCGCCCAGGGTCGCCAGCCACATCGCCGGGAACACCCAGACCAGGCCGAGCCCGCTCATGGGCTCGGCGACACGCATGACGGCGATGGCCGCGATATCGGCCAGGGGCAGCACGTAGACCAGCCAGCGAGGAAAGCGGGTCCAGGGAACCGCGAGCGTCGCCGCTCCCACGGCGAAGACGAGCACGACCCCGACGAGGAACAGGCTCTCGTTGCGCAGGCTGTGGGAGAAGATCCCCACGGTGGCCACCACCAGAACCAGCGCGCAGAGGATGAGCTGGTTCAGGACAGCGGTGCGCCCCCGCGCCGCGAACGCACGGGAAGCGCGTGATCCGGCGACGCTCGCGTGCAGGAATCCGCGTACGCCTCTCCCCCGAACGGGAGCAGCATCGCTGTGCATATCGTGGACACTATCGCTCCGTCGGCTCCCCCGGGAACGCGGGCGTCGCCAGCCCGCGCGGCTGCGCGAACACCACGGACGTCTCGTCGCTCTCGGACGCCTCGACCGCGGCGATCGTGGCTGCCTCCACGAGCACCTCCGGCCCGTAGCCGAGCGTCTGGCTGAGGGCGACGCCGACACCGACTCCGGGCACCACGATCCCCCGTGCATCCACGAAGCGCTCGATCACCCCGCGGTAGATCAGCCCCGCCTGGCGGCGCGCATCCGACGGGCTGGACGCGGTCGTGGCGACCAGGATGATCGTCCGGTCGTCCGTCGCCCCCACCGCGGCCACGGGCGACGCGAACTCCCGTACCGCCGAGCGCAGCACGCGGGTGGTGGCTTCGGCCACTTCCTGTCCGAAGGAGGCCGTGATCGCGCCGACGTCCTCCACGATCACGGCGATGACCACGACGAGCTCCGTGCGATGCGCGGCACGCCGGAGGATCCGCCGCAACATGGCGAGGAACGCGGACGCCGCGAGCACTTCGTCCTCCGCTGCCGCACCCGTCGCCTGCTGCTCGGTGACCAGCACGGCGCGAAGCATGAACAGGGTCAGCGAGGACACGGTGCCCAGCACCAGCACGACCAGGGCGAGGGAGACGGGGCCGAACCAAGCCGCGAAGACGGCGCTGTCCTCCCCCGCCGTCACCGTGACGACGGCGCGCATGACGTGGTAGGCGCCGAACAGGGTGGTCGAGCCGACGAAGACCCAGGTGCCGACGTGAGGTCGCGTCCGCGGACCGACGGCATGGATGATCGCTCCCACGCAGAGACCGGCGATGACCAGGCTGTACCAGAGCACACCCGTCTGTCCGCCCGCCGCCGGCTTCTCGACGACCGTGACGGCCGCGACGAGGAAGGCGAGGGAGACGACCATGAGCGCGGGGCCGGCGACCTCCTCACCGTTGTAGGCGCGAAAGCCCATCAGCACGCAACCGGCGGCGCCGACTGCCGCGGCGTTGCCGAGGGCGAGAGCCCACACGCTGGTCCACTCCGACGCGTCGAACAGGCCGATCACCACCGTGCACACGACGGCGATGATCTGCAGCAGGAAACCGATGCCCCACAGCTGCGCGCCGCCGCCGTAGCGTCGAGAGAGCGTGGTGGCGATATAGGTCACCGCGATGGTGACGACCGCGATCGCTGTGAGGATGCCCGCGGTGAGGGGATCGAGCGTCATGTGGCCTGGTCCCCTTCACGGCGCGAGGCGCCCGTTCCGGTGATCGTGACGATGGCATCCGGATCGTCCAGTGCCTCCGCGCTCGCCGGGAGCTGCACGCTGAAGGTCGATCCGACGCCGGCCGTACTGGTGACGACGATGTCGCCGCCGTGTGCGCGCACGAGCTCCCGGCTGATCGAAAGCCCCAGACCGGTCCCCGTCGACGTGTCGGCGACCCGGAAGAAGCGTTCGAAGAGCCTGCCGACGTCGCCCTCCGAGACGCCAACGCCGGTGTCGGTCACCGTGATGAGGGTCGTGATGCCGTCCGAGCTCGTGCTGAGCGTGACACGCCCGCCGTCGCGGTTGTACTTCACCGCGTTGCTGACGAGGTTGTCGATCACCTGCCGCATCCGGAGCGGATCGGCGTACGCCGGCGCCGCGCGCACGCCCGCCATGTCGATCGCGATCGCCCGCTCCGCCGCTGCGGGGGCCCAGGACTCGCCGCTCGCGCGCACCACGTCTGCGATGTCCACATCCTGTTGCGAGATGGTCAGGTCAGCCGACATCTCCGACGTGCTCGACGCCGTCAGGATGTCGGAGACGATCTCCAGCAGACGCGAGACATTCCGCTCGGCGACATCGAGGTAGCCGCGCGCGCGTTCGGGTACCTCCGGGTCGTCGACCGCGAGCTCGAGATAGCCGATGATCGAGGTGAGCGGCGTGCGCAGCTCATGCGAGACCGACGAGACCAGCGAGTCCCTCGCGCGCAACGCAGTGAGCTCTGCTGTCACGTCCCGCGAGACGATCACCGCGCCGTTGTCGGAACCGTCCACGGCCCTTGTGCGCCGCGCCGTCACGCTGAGGGCACGCCGGCGCGGTCCGTCTCCCCCGAACCACACGATCTGATTGTCGAACACCTCTCCGCGCGCCGCCCGCGCGAAGGGCGTGTCGCTCCGTTCCACGGGCGTGACCCCGTCGGCCGCGAAGGCCGCGTGCCCGCCGGCCGAGCCGGCCTCGGCCGAACGTGCGGCGCGCTGCAGCCGGGCGTGCGCCTCGTTCGACAGCGTCGTGGAGCCGTCGGCGGCGAGACGGATGACGCCGAAGTCGATGGTGTCCAAGACCTCGGCCAACAGCTCCTCCTGCTTCTGCGCGCGACGCAGCGTGCGAGCCATCGTGCGGGTCTGACGGGTGAAGAGCAGCCGCTGCGCCGTCATCTGACGCCCGAGGGCCAGGCTGATGGTGGCGACGACGACGATCATCAGCGGAAGGCTGAAGGTCACGTATCCGATGTCCTGGCGCGGATCGACGATCGCGGTCGTCACCAGGATGGTGGGAGCGACGATGATCCCGACCAGGTAGCCGCCGATGCCGAAGTAGATCGCGAGCCAGATAGCGGGGATGAAGAACAGGACACCGAACCCGCCGGTGGGCAGCGACTGGCGCAGCAGAGCGATGCCCAGCAGGTCGATGATCGGGACGGCGATGATCCACCACGCGGACACCCTCGCCCACGGCACCAGCAGCGCGACGCCGCCGGCCCCGAGCACGACGATCGCCCCCAACCAGAACAGGCCGAGATCGCCGGCGTAGCCCCACGGCACGGCGATGACGACGTAGACGAGCACGACCGCGGCGAGACTCAGCTGCAGAGTCGCGGTCGTCCGCGCCCGACCGGTGTCCAGGAAGGGCGGCAACGCGAAATGACGACCGAACGCGCGGATGCGGCGCAGGATGCGCCGGGAGTCGACGACATGCTCGGCGACGGGGTACGTGTCGCCGATGTCGTTGGTGCTCATGAGTCCGACGTTATCGCGCCCCGACGCCACACGCCGACGCATCCACCCGGGTGCGCGGGCCATCGACCGCTCTCGAGGCAGAGCGTCGCCGTCCCGTCGGGTGCTACGAGGATGGGCGATCGAGCGCGTCCGCTGCGGCGTACTCAGCGATCAGCGCATGCTCTCCGGTGCGCGAGGGCAGGAGCACACGCACGACGACGGCGCCGGAGACGATGGCGACCGCGCCGACCGCATAGGACCACAGGGCGCCGTCGACGAGGCTCTGCGTCGCGGCGGCCACGATATCGGCGCGGTACTGCGGGTACTGCTGCGCGACGTGCAGGGCGGAGCCGAAGGACGCCTGCAGAGCGGTCTGAACCTCCGTGGACACCTGCGACGCCGAGGGCGAGGCGGCGATGGCCCTGCCGAACGCGTCCGCGAAACCGCTCGCCAGAATGGCGCCCAGCAGCGCCTGCATGATCGATCCGCCGAGATCGCGCTGGAGATCGGAGGTCGCGGATGCCATGCCCACGCGTCGCACCGGCGTCGCGTCGGTGAGTGCCCGCGACGCCGGCGTCATCGCGAACCCGGCACCGACCCCGATCGTGAAGAAGCCCACCCCGATGAGCCAGTAGGGCGTGTGCTCGCGCCACAACAGCGTGGTCAGGAAGCCTGCGAACACGAAGGCGTAGCCGATCAGCATGGTGGTCCGGGAGCCGCGCGTCGTGACCATCCGCGCCGACACCGGCGCCGCGATGAGGAGTCCTGCCGCGGCCGGCACGACCGCCAGGCCCGCCTCGAGCGTGTCGTAGCCGAGGATGTTCTGCAAGAACTGCTGGCCGACGAACATCGCGCCCATCAATGATCCGAAGACCACCATGCCTGCGACCGCGGGCACCCAGAACATCCGCCGTCGGGCGATCGCGAGGTCGTACACGGGCGATGCGATGGTCCGCTGGCGCCACACGAAGCAGCCGAGCACCGCCACGGCGAGAATCAGACTGACGCCGCCCGCCGTGCGCTGCCCGGGTGCGGCGATGATCCCGACGCCGACCACGAGTGCGGCCACCCCGAGCACCGACAGGAGGCCCCCGATGTGATCGACGGGTTCTGTGGACTCCCGGATGTGGGCGGGCACCACCGCGAGGACCAGGACGAAGCCGACCGCGGCGATGGGAGCGGCCAGCAAGAACGCCGCCTGCCAATGGAACACCTCCAGCACCAGCCCGGCCGCCACCGCACCGAGCACGCCCGACATCGCGCTGACGCTGGACCACAGCGCGATCGCGCCCGTCCGCGCGGGGCCACTCGACCACAGGGCCGTGATCAACGACAACGTCGTCGGGTAGGCCATGCCGGCGGCCACGCCGGTGAAGACGCGGGCGGCGATGAGCCACTCGAGCGACGGGGCCGCCGCGGCCGCGAAGCTGGCCACGACGGTCAGCGCGAGCCCCAGCAGCAGCATCTGCTTACGCCCGTAGCGGTCTGCGAGTGCACCGAGGTACAGCACGGACATCGCGAGGCCGAGGGGGCACCCGAGCGCGACGAGGTTCAGGCCGGTCTGGCCGGCCGCGAAGTCGTCGCCGATCTCCGGCAGTGCGATGTTGGCCGCGGCGAGGTTGAGGTTGCACACCAGCGCCGCGAGTACCAACGCGGCGAGCACCACCCCCGGGCGCGACGGCACCACGCTCGCGTCATGGACGCCCTCGCGGCGCTCCGCCGTCATGCGCCCACACTAGCGGCGTCGACGGAACGAGAAGAGGGCCGGGATCCGAAGATCCCGGCCCTCTCTCATGAGGATGTCAGTCGATCAACGACCCGACAGCTTCTCGCGCAGAGCCGCGAGAGCCTCGTCGTCGGCGAGGGTGCCCGCGGGGCCCGACTCGCTCGAGTAGGAGGACGAGCCGCTGGCCTCGACGGTGCCGACGTTGTTGGCCTCCGCCTCCTGGGCCTTGATGACGGCAGCCTTGTGAGCTTCCCAGCGGCCCTGAGCAGCGGCGTACTCCTGCTCCCAGGCCTCGCGCTGTGCGTCGAAGCCTTCCTTCCAGGCGTTGGTCTCGGGATCGAAGCCCTCGGGGTACTTGTACTCGCCGTTCTCGTCGTACTCCGTCACCATGCCGTAGAGGGCCGGGTCGAACTCGGTGCCGTAGGGGTCGACCGACTCGTTCGCCTGCTTGAGCGAGAGCGAGATGCGACGACGCTCGAGGTCGATGTCGATGACCTTGACGAAGACCTCTTCGCCCACCGAGACGACCTGCTCGGCCAGCTCGACGTGCTTACCCGACAGCTCGGAGATGTGCACGAGGCCCTCGATGCCGTCCGCGACGCGCACGAACGCACCGAACGGGACGAGCTTGGTGACCTTACCGGGCGTGACCTGGCCGATGGCGTGGGTACGCGCGAAGACCTGCCACGGGTCCTCCTGGGTCGCCTTCAGCGACAGCGAGACACGCTCGCGGTCGAGGTCGACCTCGAGGATCTCGACCGTGACCTCCTGGCCCACCTCGACGACCTCGGAGGCGTGCTCGATGTGCTTCCAGGACAGCTCGGAGACGTGCACGAGGCCGTCCACGCCGCCCAGGTCGACGAAGGCACCGAAGTTGACGATCGACGAGACCGTGCCCTTGCGGACCTGACCCTTGTGCAGGTTGTTGAGGAAGTTGGAGCGCGACTCCGACTGCGTCTGCTCGAGCAGCGCGCGGCGCGACAGAACCACGTTGTTGCGGTTCTTGTCGAGTTCGAGGATCTTCGCCTCGAGCTCCTGGCCGAGGTACGGGGTGAGGTCGCGGACGCGGCGCAGCTCGATGAGCGATGCGGGCAGGAAGCCACGCAGGCCGATGTCGACGATGAGGCCACCCTTGACGACCTCGATCACCTGGCCGGTGACGACGCCGTCGTTCTCCTTGATCTTCTCCACGTCGCCCCACGCGCGCTCGTACTGCGCGCGCTTCTTGGACAGGATGAGGCGACCTTCCTTGTCCTCCTTCTGGAGAACAAGAGCCTCGACGTGGTCGCCGACGTTGACGACCTCGTTGGGGTCCACGTCGTGCTTGATGGAGAGCTCGCGCGAGGGGATGACGCCCTCGGTCTTGTACCCGACGTCGAGGAGGACCTCGTCGCGGTCGATCTTCACGACGGTGCCCTCGATGAGGTCGCCGTCGTTGAAGAACTTCAGGGTCTTCTCGACCGCGGCCAGGAAGTCCTCGGCAGATCCGATGTCGTTGATCGCGACCTGCTTGGTGGTCGGGGCGGTCGTTGCGGTAGTCATGTAGTGGGTAGTCCTTGTTGGATTGGGGTCTCAGGCTCCGAGCGCGCGCGTACGCGGCGAACGAAGCGGATTGTCTGGTGTCTTGTCACTCTGTGCGCACCGACAGGCGCGCCACACGAGTGACGATCAAGGCTATCAGAGCCGGGCACCACGATCCAGCGCTGCGAGCAGCGCCGTCACGCAGCGTCATCGATCCGCGGCGCCTGCCGCGCGACTCAGTACGTGCCCGATGCCGGGCTGCCTTCGACCACGGCACGCGTGCTCGAGAGACCGAGGCGCGTGGCGCCGGCGGCGATCATCGCCTCGGCGTCCTCCCGGGTGCGGATGCCACCCGATGCCTTCACCTCGAGGCGGTCGCCGACCGTCTGCTTCATGAGCTCCACCGCGTGCACGCTCGCGCCGCCCGAGGGATGGAATCCCGTGGACGTCTTGACGAAGTCCGCCCCCGCCCGCTCTGCCGCCTGCGAGACCGCCACGATGGCCTCATCGCTCAGCGCTGCCGACTCGATGATGACCTTGAGCACCACGGGCGACGGCGCTGCCTCGCGCACCGCGCGGATGTCGGACTCGACCGCGTCATAGCGACCTTCGATCGCCGCGCCCACATCGATCACCATGTCGATCTCGTCGGCTCCTTCGGATGCGGCCAACGCCGCCTCGGCCGCCTTGATCTGCGAGTGGTGCTTGCCGCTGGGGAAGCCCACGACCACGGCGAGCTTCAGGCCGTCCGGGAGATCCACGGGCAGGACCGAGGGAGACAGGCACACGCTGTAGGCGCCCAGCGCCGCGGCCTCCGCGATCGTCGCCGCGACATCCGCCGTCGTGGCTTCGGGCTTGAGCAGCGTGTGGTCGACGTATCGCGCGATGTTCTCGGTCATGCCTTCATGTTCTCATCCGTCGATGGCCGACGCCGCACGCCGGCGCGTGAGCCCCACCCACAGCGCGCGCCAACCGACCAGAAGTACTGCAAGGGTGACCGCCGCCACCACGATGAACGCGGGGGCTGCGCCCTGACCGACCAGCATCCGCAACAACATGCCCCCGGCGACGGTCACGGCCCACACAGGCACCCCTGTGCGCACCACCGCGAAAGGTCGTCGCCAACCGAGCGAGACACCCCAGCCGACGGCGAGTGCGACGACGAACGGCCATGCCGTGGCCAGAAGGCCTCCGAGCGGCGACTCGTCGTGACTCGCGCGACCGATCGCGCAGAAGACGACGACCAGCAGAAGGTCTGCAAGGACGGCGAACAGGATGCGTCGACGGGCACGACTGAGCACCTCTCCAGAGTACGGCGCCCGCTGCCGCGCGACGGCGTACAGTGGTCGGCGTGATTCGTGACATGCAGCCCACGGGGCGTCAGGGGGTCTCCGGCGCGCATCGCGCCGGCGACAGATGAGGGTCGAGTCCCCTTGGCGGACTCCTCGCATCCGTCGACGACCGTCGACGTTCCCCGCCGCTTCGGCGGCACGCACACGAAAGCACTTTCATGATTCCGTTGGACGATGCCCGCATCCGGGCCAGTTTCGTCAATGCATCCCTGCGTGAACGCAGGGCCGTTCCGCTTCCGCCTGCTCCCGAGTCGCTGTCGCGGGACGGCCTCGACTACCTGGGCTGGCGCGATCCCAAGCAGCCCAAGCTCGGCTACGTGGTGGCCGAGGTGGATGGCACGCCCGTCGGGGTGATCCTACGAGAAGCCGATACCCGTCCGCGCTCGCGCGCGCAATGCGCCTGGTGCAACGACGTCGAGCTGCCGAACGACGTCGTGCTGTTCGTCGCACGTCGCGCCGGCGATGCCGGCCGACGCGGTAACACGGTGGGCACCCTCCTGTGCGCAGGCTTCGAGTGTTCGCGCAATGTACGCCGCCTGCCGCCCTCCGCGTACCTCGGCTTCGACCGCGAAGCGGCACGCGACAGGCGCATCGACGCTCTCCGCGACAATGTCACCGCGTTCCTGCGCGACGTGCGGGGCACCGGCTGAGGCGGATCAGCCCTCGCCGAGACGACGCAGCGCCTGGCCTGCGAGGCGCTGCGTCGTCCACTCGTCCATCGGCGCAGCGCCCAGAGAGCGGTAGAACGCGATCGCCGACTCGTTCCAGTCCAACACCGTCCATTCCAGACGCGTGTACCCACGATCGACGCACAGCGATGCCAGCGAACGGATCAACGCGCGGCCGAGTCCGGCCCCGCGCTCCGAATCGGCCACGAAGAGGTCTTCCAGCCAGATGCCGTGCCGCCCCGTCCAGGTGGAGTAGGTGAGGAACCAGATCGCGATTCCCACGATGTCGCCGGCACGTTCCACGACATGCGCGTACACCCGTGGCTCGGCTCCGAAGAGCGCTTCTGTGAGCGCGTCCTCGGTGTTCACGACCGCATCCGGTTCGTTCTCGTACCGCGCGAGATCGTGGATGCGGGCGAGGATCGCGGATTCGTCACCCGGGCGCGCGGCGCGCAACTGCGCGCCGCCGGGCAGGTCCAGAGGCAGAGGCATGCGACGAGTCTGGCGCATCACACCGGCAGGGCGAACTCCCGCGTCCGATCCCACGGCTCCGTCCAGCCGAGACGGTCGAAGACGGCGTCCAGAAGCAGCGCGGTGAAGCCCCAGACCAGGAACTCCCCCGAGACATCGTCCACGAGAAAGGCCGGTCCGCGCCATTCGCGTCCATCGCGCCGGACGACGGTGACGCCGCGGCGAGACGGGTCGAGCAGATCCGCGACCGGGGCACGGAACACCGCCGCCGACTCCGCGACATCCACCACGCCCACTGCCGAAGGCCTCTGCCACCAGGCCAGGACGGGAGTGACGACGTGTTGCGAGAACGCGAGCGGAACGGCGGGCAGTACTCCCAGAACCTCGACGCCGGCCGGGTCCAGGCCGGTCTCCTCCCGCGCCTCGCGCAGGGCCGCCGCCACCGGACCGTCGTCACCCGCTTCGAGGCGACCGCCGGGGAAGGCGACCTGACCGGGATGCGCACGCAGGGTCGCCGCGCGCGAGAGCAGCAGCACGTCGAGGTCGGCGGAGACCACATCCGCCGCTCCGCGCGTTGCGGGGAGCGCGTCGAGCACGCCGAACAGCATGAGCACCGCCGCTGCGCGATCGGTCGGCGCAGGCGCCGGAAGCTCCACCAACCGGAAGTCCTCCGCGTTGCGCGCCAGCTCTGCCAGCTCGGCGCGCGCCCCTCCTGCCCCGCTCACGTCGCTGATCGGCGAGCCGTTCAGTTCAGCGCACGAGTCGAGGCGGGGATGGAGCCGTCGGCGTAGAGGTCCTTGGCGACATCCTGGAAAGCGGTGAGCGCGACGCGTTGAGTGGTGGGTCCGTACGAGATGCGTGCCACGCCGAGCGCCTCGTACTCCGCCGCCGTCAGGGCGCCGGGAAGCCCGATGACGCTCACTCTGCGTTCTCCGATCCCTTCGACGAGGCGGCGCGTGACGTCGGCATCCAGGATGCCGGGGACGAAGACGACGTCGGCGCCGACGTCGAGGTACGCGCGTCCCCGCTCGATCGCGTCCGCGATGGACTCCTCGACCGGGCGCCCGCCCGCCCGCACGAAGGCATCGGTGCGGGCGTTGAGAGCGAACGGCACCCCCTCCGCATCCGCCGCTGCGGTGATCGCGGCCACCCGTGCGATTGCTTCGTCGATCGGCCGCAACCGGTCTTCGACATTCGCCCCGACCACTCCCACCCCGATCGCGCGACGGACGGTGTCTCCCGGATGCTCGTAGCCGTCATCGAGGTCGGCGCTGACGGGCACATCACCCGCGACGCGAACGATGCGCGAGACCATGTCGAGCGTCGTCTCCAGTGGGATCGTGCCGTCTTCGTAGCCGAAGCTCGCGGCGAGGGAATGACCCGCCGTGGCGAGCGCACGGGTCTCGGGCAAGGCCAGGACGGCTCGCGCCGAGACGACGTCCCACACGTTGACCACGCGCAGGATCTCGGAAGCGGCGTGCAGTTCGCGCAGCCGCGCCGCGCGCTCGGCGATGGTCAAGGACGATGCATCGGAGGTCATGCCCTCACGCTAGAGCACGTGTGTGACGACGGGACGGAGCCCCTCTCGTGCCGAATCCGTCCGAGCGAAATACTGGCGTGTTCTCGAATCGATTCGATACGCTGATGGATGCGGCCTGTCGGACCGCCATCCTCCCCGCACGATCTCGAGAGCTTTCGCATGTCCACCTCACTCACCACCGGCAGCCCCTGGCGAGTCATCCTCCTCTTCTCCGTTCCCCTGCTCGTCGGCAACGTCGTGCAACAGCTGTATCAGGTGGTCGACGCGATCGTGGTGGGAGGGGAGTTGGGCGTGGACGCGCTCGCTGCCGTGGGCGCGACGGGCAGCCTGCTCTTCCTGCTCATCGGGTTCGCGTGGGGTCTGACCTCCGGCTTCGCCATTCCCACGGCGCAGGCGTTCGGCGCAGGCGATCGAGCCGCCGTCCGGCGATCTGTCGCCACCGGCACGGTGCTGACGGCAGCGACCAGCGCCATCCTCACGGTCGGCGCGCCGCTCGTGTCGCGCCCGCTGCTCCAGATCCTGCAGACTCCCCCCGAGCTGCTCGACAACGCGACGGTCTTCGCCCAGGTCAGCTTTCTGGGAGCCGCGGCGACGATGTTCTTCAACTATCTCGCGGCCACGATCCGCGCCATCGGCGACGCACGCACCCCGCTCGTCTTCCTGACGGTGGCGTGCATCCTGAACGCGGGGCTCGTCGTGCTCACGGTGGGCCCGCTCGGGTGGGGCGTCGCGGGCGCGGCCATCGCCACGGTCGTCTCGCAGGCCGTGTCGGTCCTGCTGTGTCTCGCGTACGTGCGCCGACGCGTGCCGATCCTGCACCTGACCCGCGCGGACTGGCGGATCACCCGTGCCGACGTCGCCCTCCACCTGCGACTCGGGCTGCCGATGGGATTCCAGGCCTCCATCATCGCCATCGGCACCCTGGCGGTGCAGGTGCGTCTGAACGAGCTCGGCGCTGATGCGGTCGCCGCGTACACCGCCGCGGCGCGCGTCGACGGACTCGCCGTCGCGCTGCTGCAGTCCCTGGGACTGGCGGTGTCGATGTTCGTCGCGCAGAATTTCGGAGGCGGCCGCCCCGACCGCATCCGCGCCGGCGTGCGTCAGGCTTCCTGGCTCGCCATCGCCGGAGCCGTCGCGCTCGGTGGGCTGCTCATCGCCTTCGGCGCGCCCATCGTCCGCCTGTTCGTCGGAGACACCGCGCCCGAGGTCGTCGATCTCGCTGCGCTCAACCTGGTCATCAACGGCGCCAGTTACACGTTCCTCGGAATCCTCTTCGTCCTGCGCGGTGCGCTCCAGGGTCTGAGCCACACCGTCATCCCCACGGTCACAGGAGTGATCGAGCTCGGGATGCGGGTGGGCGCCGCGATCGCGCTCGGCGCCGCCTTCGGGTTCGCCGGGGTCGCTTTCAGCAATCCGCTCGCGTGGCTCGGAGCGATCATCGTGCTGATCCCGGCGTATGTGCGCGCGCACCGCCGCCTCGCCCACGACCCCATCTCCCGGGTGGACCACGTCTCTCCCGAGACGACGCCGATCCCGGTCGTCGGCCCGACGAGCGGATCCATGGTCGTCGACGCGATCGTCACGCGCCCCATCCCCATCGTCCCGACCCGCTCGCGCGGGCGACTGCTGCGCTCACGCCGCCGCTGACGCGGATCGGCGGTGCGGGACCAAAACCGCGACGTACGTTGTTGTATCCGTCGATGCCGCCGACCGGTGGCATCGATGACCGGCGGATCTACACTCGTGAAAGCCATCACGCGGCGACGATCCGTCCGACAAGGAGCAGCCAGCATGACCACCGACAACGGAACCATCACGCAGATCCCCGGCACCGAGACCGCCGTGCTCGCGGGCGGGTGCTTCTGGGGCATGGAAGACCTCATCCGTCGCCAGCCCGGCGTTCTCGACACGCGCGTGGGCTACACCGGAGGGCAGAACGATCACGCCACCTACCGCAACCACCCCGGTCACGCGGAGGCGGTCGAGGTCGTCTTCGACCCCAGGAAGACGACCTATCGCGACATCCTGGCGTTCTTCTTCCAGATCCATGACCCGTCGACCCTGAACCGACAGGGCAACGACATCGGTACGAGCTATCGCTCAGCCATCTTCCCGCTCACTGAGCAGCAGGAGCAGGTGGCCCGCGACACCATCGCGGATGTGGACGCATCGGGTCTCTGGCCGGGCAAGGCCGTCACCACGATCGAGCCGGCGGGTGCGTTCTGGGAGGCGGAGCCCGAGCACCAGGATTACCTCCAGCGCATCCCGAACGGCTACACCTGCCACTTCCCGCGCCAGGGATGGGTGCTCCCCCGCCGCGAGAACGCCACCGCGCAGTCCTGACACGAAAGGATGCGGCGAGCACGAGCCCGCCGCATCCTTTCCGGGTAGAACGTGGCGCCTGTCAGTTCAGGTCGTTCGGGTGCGTCCCGACACGGCCCGACCCGTCACCAGGATCGAGCGCCGTGATGGCCGAGACCTCGTCGTCGGAGAGCTCGAAGTCGAAGAGATTGAGGTTCTCCGCCATCCGCTCTCGATTGACCGTCTTCGGGAAGACGATGTTGCCCACCTGCAGGTGCCAGCGCAGCACGACCTGAGCGGGCGTCTTGTCGTGAGCGACCGCAGCTTCGTGGATCGCCGGCGTGCCGAACAAGTCGTACTTGCCCTGCCCCAGCGGTCCCCATGCCTCGACGTGCACGCCGTGCTGCTTCGCCCACGCGACGACCTCACGTTGCTGGTAAGCGGGATGCAGCTCGATCTGATTGACGGCGGGAAGCTTGCCGGTGGCCGCCACGAGGCGCTCGAGGTGCTCGACGAGGTGATTCGAGACGCCGATAGACCGGGCGAGCCCGGATTCGTTGAACGAGACCAGCTGCTCCCACGCATGCACGTAGTTGTCGTTCGCGGGCGCGGGCCAGTGCACGAGGTAGAGATCGACGTGATCGAGACCCAGCTTGGTCAGGCTCTCTTCGAGGGCCTGCTTCGGCTGCGAGCCGGCCTGTCGGTCGTTCCAGAGCTTCGTCGTGACGAACAGTTCGTCACGCGGAATGCCGCTGGCCGCGATGGCCCGCCCCACGCCCTCCTCGTTGCCGTAGATCGCTGCGGTGTCGATGTGGCGGTAGCCGAGCTCGAGAGCGTCGGAGACGAACCGCTCCGTCTGGGCGGGGTCGACCTTGAAGACCCCGTAGCCGAGCTGCGGGATGTCGTAACCGGAGTTGAGGGAGACCGACGGAATGCGCCCCGCGTTCTCCCGCTTCGCGTCGGCGCGATGATCTGCGTGATGTTCTGCCATGCATCCAGCGTACGAAGCCGACGATGAACGAGGGCCGGGGCTTGCGCGGTCAGGCGATCCGAGAGATATACCACGGCCGTCTTTTCAGAGGGTGATCGGGTCATCCCTTCACCGCCGGGCCGAGCGCGCGGCCCGTCCGCGTTGACGTCGCGGACGGTCGGGAGAATGATGGGAGGACCCGAACGCCGGTAGACATACCGAAGGAAGTCTCCTATGCCCGCGCCCCGACCGCTCGTGACCGCGATGGTCGCGTCGGCAGGTGCGCTCGTGCTCTCCTGTCTGAGCGCGTTCGCTCTCACCACCGTCGACGCCGAGACCTCGTCTCGTTCCGCCGGCGCACATCGCACGCTGCCCCCGATCGCGTTGAGCGCTCCCGCGTCGCTGGAAGCCGCAATCGGCACAGAGCCCACACCGGTCGAGCAGCCCCCGGCGCGTGACCAGCCCGCGCCTCCGTCATTCCGCAGCGGGCGGGAGCTCCCGCCGGCCATCGAACGGGTCCCGCAGCCCGTTCCTGCTCCGGCTCCGGCTCCGGCGCCGGAGCCATCGGCCAGCCCCGGGCCGAGCCCCGACCCCACCCCGTCGCCCACGGACGAGCCCACTCCGTCGCCCACTCCGACGACACCGCCCACCCCTGCTCCCCCCGCCGAAACGCCCGAGCAGCCGACGTCGAGCAACGGCGGCGGTAGCGCCGTCACCGCACCGGCAGCGGGCGTACTCGCTCCCGACGAGTCTTCCGCGAGAGACCAAGACGACTGATCGGCGGTCATCCGGTTCGGATGACCGATGCCTCCACCTGGATGTCCCCCGCGATCGACTCGAGCGCCGTGACGATCTCCTCGACGGGAGTCTGAAGCGGCACTGCGGCCACGATCTCTGCATGGAACAGGCGACCGCCCGACATCGCCGCATCCTGCGTCTGCGTCGTCATCCGCACGACAGTGACGCCACGCGCGCCCAGCGCGCTCGTGATCTCACGGACGATCCCGACCCGGTCGTTGCCCATCACGCGGACCGCGAGCTCGCTCCGCGGTGTCGCGAGCCGTCCCGGAGTGACGACCACGATGCTCGCCAGTCCCTCCAGTTGGCCCAGCGCCTCCCGCAGCTCGTCGACACGGGACGCAGCGACCTCGACCTGGATGACGCCGGCGAACGTGCCTGCCAGTTCCGCGAGCTCGCTGTTCTCCCAGTTGCCGCCGTGCGCGCTGATCACTTCGGCGACGCCCGACACGATGCCCGCGCGGTCGACGCCGACGACGGTGAGCACAAGGGTTGTCATGGCGCCAGCGTAGCCACCGCGCTCAGCGCTCGAAATCCTCCGGCTCGACGTCGTCGAGGAAGCTGCGGAACTCGGCGATGCGCGATTCCTCGTCCTGCGCCGCCCCCTCTTCCGGCGCCTCCGAAACGGTGTCGGGTATCCCCGCCACCGCGAGGACCTCATCGGCGACGTAGATCGGAGCGTCGGCGCGAGAGGCCAACGCGATGGCGTCCGACGGGCGCGCGTCCACGACGCGAACGCCGAGCGGGGTGTCGAGTGTGACCGCGGCATAGAACGTGCCCTCATCGATACGCGTCACCTCGACCCGCTCGACGCGCGCGGACAACTCCTCGACGATGGAGAGCATCAACTCATGTGCCAGCGGGCGCGGTGATGCGGCGCCCTGCACGGCCACGAGGATCGCGGTCGCCTCCTGGGCGCCGATCCAGACCGGGAGGATCCTGTCCCATGGACGCGCCACCGGCTTCAGCAGGATCACGTGCTCCTGCGCAGGATCCAGCGCCACCCCCAGGATGCGGACGCGAACCATGACACCTCCCGGTCGTCGATGTGCTGCCATGCTACGCACGGCCCCGCAGGGCAAGGGCCGACGCGAAGAGCAAAGATCGATTCATCGGAATGCTTTCTTGCTCCGTATCGTTGCACCGGTCATGGAACGTTTCGGAACACTGTCCTTCGGGCACTACGGCCCTCTCGGCGGCGGCCGCATCCTCACGGCGCGCGACTCGATGCTCCAGGCGATCGACCTCGCTGTGGGAATGGACGAGCTCGGCGTCGACGGCGTCTACTTCCGGGTCCACCACTTCGCGCGACAGCAGGCATCACCCATGCCTCTGCTCGCCGCGATCGCCGCGCGTACCTCCCGCATCGAGATGGGCACCGGCGTCATCGACATGCGCTATGAGAACCCCCTCTACTTGGCCGAGGAGGCGGCGGCGGTCGATCTGATCAGCGACGGCCGACTGGCCCTGGGCGTCAGCCGCGGGTCACCCGAGTCCGTGGTGCGCGGCTACGAGACCTTCGGTTACACGGGCTCCGAAGACCCGCGAGGCGCCGACATCGCACGTGGCCACTTCGAGCTGTTCCTGCGCGCGATCGACGGCGAGCCGCTCGCCGAGCGCGACCCGAACAGCCCTTTCGGCGGCGGGACCGGCATGCAGGCCATCGAGCCGCAGTCGCCCGGGCTCCGCTCCCGGGTGTGGTGGGGTGCCGGTAACCGTGACACCGCCGAGTGGGCGGGACGCGTCGGCGTGAACCTCATGTCGTCGACGCTGCTCACCGAGGCCGACGGGAGGCCCTTCGATCTCCTGCAGGCCCAGCAGATCGATGCGTTCCGCGCCGCCTGGCGCGAGGCAGGGCACGCGGGGACGCCCCGCGTCTCGGTCAGCCGCAGCATCTTCCCGATCACGACGGCTGAGGACGCCATGTACTTCGGCGGTTCGCAGGGCGGCGATCAGATCGGCATCATCGACGGCATGCGCTCGACCTTCGGCAAGACGTACGCGGCGGAACCCGATGTGCTCGTCGAGCAGCTGCTCCAGGATGCGGCCATCCAGTCCGCCGACACGCTGATGCTCACCATCCCCAGTCAGCTGGGCGTCGAGTTCAACCTGCGCGTCGTCGAGTCGTTCGCCAAGTACGTCGCTCCCGCCCTCGGCTGGAAGGCGCCGGTCTCCGCGTGACAGCGGTGGCGCCCGCCTGCTGATCAACGTCGAGTGAGCACCCGATTGCCGAGTGAGCACGCGATTGCATGCTCGCTCGGCAATCGGGTGCTCGCTCGGCACGGGTCATGACGACGCCTGTGCGGCTGCGGCGTAGGCGGCCTCCTCGTTGTCCTGCCAGATAGGCCCGAGCACGTGCGAGGAGTCGTAGTACCGCGCATCCTCGTTCGCGTACTGCGTTCCGTCGGAGCTGTCTCCCGCGAATATCGGACCGCCCGAGACGCCGCCGTTCATATCGCACGGCAGATCGATCTGCTGGGGGCCGTACTCCTGGAAGACGCCGCTGCATTCCTGCAGCGATTGACCGTCGAAGCGACCCTCGGCCGGGTATCCGAAGACGCTGCCCTCCTGCACGAGCGACTGGTTGAAGGCCACGGGAGAGGCACCGACGACACTCTGGATGTCGGCACCGTCGTCGTCGTGGGCGACCACGAGAAACCCGGTGTCGTCCGCCAGGTCGGTGTTGTCCTGCGTGTACCCGCCCGCGATCTCACCGCCCACGACCGGCCACTCGCCGTACGGCGCATCACCGTCCTCGTAGCCTGGCACGAAGACCGCGTCCCGGGAGAAGTTGCCGTCTGCGGTCATGCAGTGCGCGGCGGTGGCCACCGTCGACCGGTTCGACGACTCCACCACATTCGCGCTGCACGCGTAGCCGTTGCCGTTGAGCGTGTAGAAGACCCGGCCGATGTGCGAGACCGCGGGTTCCTGCCGAGCGACCGACAGGGCCGTCGCGTTCGCAGACGGCACCGAAGCGTCACTGGTCGTCCCGATAGGTTCCGGATCCCCCTCACCGCTGCGGGCGACGGCCTCCCTCATCCGCTCGGGGGTCCAGAAGTCGCGGAGCTCCTGCGCGTCGCGAGCGACCTGCGGGGCGAAGGGCGTCGGCACAGACACCTCGATCGGGGCGGGGTGATCCGAGCGCGACAGGTGCGCGGGGTTCGCCGCGCCCAGAGCCGCGGTGAGCAGCGCGACGGCGAGGGCTGCGTGGGAGGACGAAGAGAGCATGACGACCTTTCGCTTCGGTGGCACCAGGATGAGCTTCTTCACCAGACAGTCGTCTGATGAACTGACGCTAGTCCGGGGACGCAGATGTGCGCGCTGACCATTCGTGATGAATCGGCCCAAGGCGTCCGGATGCAGCCAGCCGCCTTCGGCGATGAGTCCCGGAGGCCTCAGCCGCTTTCAGCGCGCGGTCGGCAGTACCGAGTCCAGCACGACTTCGTCGCCCTGCTGGCTGATGGCGAACCCTGTGGCCCTTGCACCCAGTCCTGCCTGGCGCTCATCGGCTGCAGCGAGAGCTCCCCGCGAGGAGACGCGAACGCGCACGCGGCCGTCCGGCATGACGGCGATCGCGACGGCGGCGACCCGTGCCGTCGAGTGCTTCACCGCGTTGACGAGCGCCTCGTTGACTGCTTCGACCGCACGCTCCGCCGTCGCGGGATCGTGCAGGGCGACGGCTGCATCCGCGTCGACGTCGAGCGTCGTCGTGACGACGCCGCTCCAGGCGGACAGAAGGCTCTCGACGGATCCGGCGAAGCCTGACTGAGGGGCGCCGTCCGGACTCGGGTCAGGATCGAGGATGGCCGCGAAGGCGTCCTCGGTCTGCGCGCGGAACACGGCCAGGTCTTCGACCGTCGGGGGCTCATCGTCGGCCTGCGCGGCGAGGATCACGCACCTGCCCTGCACACGACCGTGAAGCAGACTCGCCGCGCGTGCCGACTGCTCGCTCGCTTGCTCCCGCATCGCCACGACCCGCTGCGCCACACGGGCCAGCACGCGGGCGGAGCGATGCTCGGCCTGGCGTACCCGGCGCATCGCGTCGACGCACAACGACAAGGCCACCGCGGCTGCGGGAATCGCGATCACGCCCACCACACTGAGCATGTTCAGACCCGGCAGGAGCGCGTACGTCAGGAGCGCGACAACGATTCCGGCCAGCAACCAGATCACGACGAATGCGGTCGGTCGCACAGAGCCGGGCGTCGCACCGCGCAGGCGACGTGCACGCGTCGCGGCCCCCGCCGCGATGTCGGCGAGGAAGACGCCGAGGTAGCCCAGCCCGACGAGGGCGGGCGCCCCCGCGGTGAGCGCGAACGGCAACGAGGCCAGGTTGTAGACGACCGCGACGGCGAGCCAGGGCGTGGGGATCAGAACCAGCGGCAGGCGACCCGTCGTGCCGGTGTGCCCGGTCGCGGTGGGCGCAACGGCGGGGTGAGCGTCGTTCTCGACGAGTTCAGCGAAACGGTGACTCTGCTCCCGCACCTGCGCGGCGTAGGCTCGCACGGTGTCGAAGTCGACGCGTCCTGCCAGCATCGCGTCTCGGCCGGAACGCAACTGAGCCACCGCCTTCTCCAGGAGCTGCCGCGTCCGCGTCACGCGTTCCTGCGTGGCGTCCAGTCGCTCCCGCATGAGCTGCAGCGCGTCGGCCAGCCGCTGGGCGACGAGACGGCGTCGCGCGAATTGGTCGGTCGCGACGCCGACGACGCCGAAGACCACGAGAGTCGTGACGAGGTTGGTCAGGGTTCGCGGGCCCCATGCGCCCGCCGTCGACGTGTGCCACAGCAGCAGGCTCACGGCGTTGTTGACGGGCGCGCGCACGAGGGCGGCGATGACGAGCGCGCCGACGACGACGATCGCGCGAGCCCTCGGCCCCCGGATTCGCCGCTCTGCGGCTGCCGCGGGCAACACGATGATCGCAAGCACCAGCCAGCCGAGGGCGCCGACGAGCACCGCCGCGGCGTAGCCCTCCAACGTCGCGTCGGCCACGGTCGGAACGCTGACCGTGCTGGCGACGACAAAGGACAGGAGAGCGCTCCACCGCGTCAGGAAGGCGCCTCCGGTGACCGCATCCGCCCACGCTCGGAGGGCACGGCGGACCCCTCCGCGCACCCGACGCACCATGCCGAACCCCCTCCGGCGCACGCGCGTCGCCGGAATCATCGTGCCGTGCATCCGCGCGACCGGCAAGCGCGCGCCCACCCGCCACCCGCGAGCACCTCACTGCGCGGGATATTGACACCCGCCCCGTTCGGTCGGATCCTCGAGTGTGACCCGCGTGCGCCTCGACCTCAACATCTCGCTGGACGGCTTCGCCACCACGACCGACCAGACGCCGGAGAACCCGTTCGGAGACGACTGGGGGCGCCTCACCGCGGCCTACGTCGCGACCCGGACCTTCCGACGCCGCGTGCTCCACGACGAGAGTGGATCGGGAACGACAGGTGTCGACGACGCGTATGCCGCCCGATACTTCGAGGGCGTCGGAGCCGAGATCATGGGAGCCGGGATGTTCGGGCTGCATCTGCACGGCGACGACCCCCAGTGGCGCGGATGGTGGGAGGACGAGCCTCCCTTCGAGGTGCCCGTCTTCGTTCTCACGCACCGTGAGCGCCCGACGATCGAGATGGCCAACGGCACCGTCTTCCATTTCGTGCAGGGACCCGCCGCTGCGGTTCTCGCACGGGCGATCGACGCGGCGGGCGGCGCGGACGTGCGAATCGGCGGGGGCGCGAGCACCGCGCGGGAGTTCCTGCGCGAAGGACTCGTCGACGACCTGCACGTGGGCATCTCCCCCGTCATCCTGGGTGACGGCATCCGGCTCTGGGACGACCTGCGCGGGTGGGAGCGGGATTACGAAGCCACCAGCGAGGCGGCGCCGGACGGTGTGATGCACCTGACGTTCCGGCGCCGCCCGCGCGACTGACTCGTCACGTCATACCGCCTGTGCGAAACCACCGCCATCCGCGTCGATGCCCTCGACCAGGTGTGCGAGCTCGGACGGAATCGCGCGGCCGTGAGCACGCATCGACTGGGCCCACAGACGGCCCGCACGGTACGACGAACGCACCAGAGGCCCGGCGAGCACGCCGAGAAAGCCCATCCGCTCCGCTTCCTGTTTGATCGCGACGAACTCGTCCGGCTTCAGCCATCGGGCAACGGGCAGGTGGCGCGGGGTCGGTCGGAGGTACTGCGTGATCGTGACGATGTCGGTGCCGGCCTCGCGGAGGTCTCGTAACGCCTGCACCACCTCGTCGGGTTCCTCCCCCATCCCCAGGATCAGATTCGACTTGGTGATCAGGCCCGCGGCGCGCGCCCTCGCGAGCACGCTCAGAGAGCGCTCGTAGCGGAACGCGGGCCGGATGCGGGTGAACAGTCGCGGCACCGTCTCGACGTTGTGCGCGAACACCTCGGGACGCGAGGCGAAGACCTCGTCCAGCAGGTCCGGATTCCCCGAGAAGTCGGTGGCGAGGATCTCCACCCCGGTGCCCGGATTGGTCGCGTGGATGCGGCGCACGGTCTCTGCATGAAGCCACGCACCCTCATCCGGCAGGTCGTCGCGGGCCACTCCCGTGACCGTC
This sequence comes from Microbacterium sp. Clip185, assembly GCF_028743715.1. NCBI lineage: Bacteria > Bacillati > Actinomycetota > Actinomycetes > Micrococcales > Microbacteriaceae > Microbacterium > Microbacterium sp. Clip185. The sequence goes on from NZ_CP117996.1 coordinate 1,729,959, forward strand.
GCATACCGCAGCCGCATCCGTCGCACGCTCTCCGCGACGCGGCGCGGCTCGTCCGTGTCGTAGTCGGCGGGCTTGCCGGTGTCGATCTGGCAGAAGTCGCAGCGCCTGGTGCATTGTGCGCCCCCGATGAGGAAGGTCGCCTCGCGATCCTCCCAGCATTCGTAGATGTTCGGGCAGCCCGCCTCTTGGCAGACGGTGTGCAGGTCCTCCGTGCGGACGAGGTCACGCAGGGCGGTGTACTCGGGGCCGGTGCGGGCCGTGGTCTTGATCCACTCGGGCTTGCGCTCGATGGGTGTCTGGGCGTTGCGCACCTCGAGCCGGAGCAGCCGCCGTCCTTCCGGGGCGCTCATGCCGTCACTTCCGCGTACTCGTGCCGGAACAGGTCGGAGACGGTCGCCGCGAGCGCGCTCGGCGAGATCTGCCGACCGGCGGCGGCGCTGAGGGTCGTGACGCCGGCATCCGTGATCCCGCAGGGAACGATGCGGCGAAACGGCGCGAGCGAGTTGTCGCAGTTGACCGCGAAGCCGTGCATGGTCACGCCGCGCTCGACGCGCACACCGATCGCCGCCACCTTGTCCGCCCCTGCTTCGCCCTCCACCCAGACGCCGCTGCGGCCCGGCACCTGGTGGGCCTCGACGCCGTGCTGCGCAACGGCCGCGATCAGCACACGCTCGAGGCGACGCACGTGCCCCACGACGTCCATCGGGTCCGGCAGTCTGACGATCGGATACCCCACGAGTTGTCCGGGCCCGTGCCACGTGATGCGGCCGCCGCGGTCGACGTCGAGAACCGGGGTGCCATCGACAGGTCGCTCGGCGGGCGTCGTTCGCGTACCCGCCGTGTAGACCGCCTGATGTTCCAGCAGCAGCAGCGTGTCGCCCCGCGCGCCCGCGACCACCTCGGCGTGCAGTCTCTTCTGCAGCGCCCACGCGCGCTCGTAAGGCACGAAGGCGGGCGCGAAGCCCACCGTCACCACGTCCAGCATCCCGACTCCCTCTTTTTTGGCCTCAGTACAACAATAGGACAGATGATGCGACCCTCGATGTCCATCGGCCCTAGGCTGGTCGGATGCTGGAGATCATCGCCGTCCGTCCTGAAGACCACGCCGTCTGGCTCCAGCTCTGGCAGGGATACCTGGAGTTCTACGAAACGGAGCTCACGGAGGAAGTGACGCAGTACACCTTCGATCGGATCGTGGATCCCGCACCCGGGCTCTATGGCGCGATCGCCTGGGAAGGTGGGCGCCCGGTCGGACTCGTGCATTGGCTGACGCACCTGGCGACGTGGTCGCGAGGCGACTACTGCTACCTCGAAGACCTGTTCGTCTCCCCCGACGCACGCGGGTCCGGCGCGGGTCGGTCGCTCATCGGCCACGTCAGCGATTGGGCGAAGGATGCCGGCTGCACCAAGGTCTATTGGCTGACCGCGGAGACGAACACGCGTGCACGGGCGCTCTACGACCAGGTCGCCACCCGCAGCGGTTTCATCCACTACCAGCTGACACTCTGAGCGAGGACGCGGTCTCCACAGGCTCCCGCGACCGCACCCTCCGCTCTGTCATCCTGTTGCGGGAACGAGCAGTAGGGGGCGTTATGGCGAATGAATCGTTTGCCCGGGTCATCATTGCGACGGACGACGTCGGCGACGAACTCGACAGGTACATCCGCGCAACGCCGCGCGACGGCTACGGCATCCTCCACGACCCGATCCGCCGGGAGGGAACGGGCGCGGTCGCGCGTTTCGCGGGATTCGCCACCGGGCGCTGGGCGTACGAGACGAATCTGCGCGGGTTCTTCGGCGACCCCACCGGTTGGCACGTGGGCGAGGATGACCGGGCAGCGTGGCAGGAGGTTCTCGCCTCGCTGCGCCGGACGAAGGGGCGCATCCGATTCGAGATCGTCGACTCCGAAGAGGCAACGGCATGGCTGGCCCGGCAGACTGCCGAGATGCGGCTGAACTGGCGCTCAGCGCCGACGATCCGCATGACGACGCACTCCTCGGACGAACTGTCGTGGCCGGTCTTCGCGCACGCACTCGGGCTGGATGCCGATGTCGTCGACGAAGATCTCGAGTTCGAGGCAGTCGGCTACGTTCGCGAGCACGCGATCGCGACCGGCGAGCTGCCGACTCGCGACGAGTTGATCGCCTGGGCGCGCACGTCGGGCGCATAGCCCACACGTTCTCAGCGCAGGAACTGAGTGGGGTCGAACTCTTCGATCGGGATGACGCGGATGCGGGGCAAGGGCGCATCGAACGCGTGAGCGTCGTACTCGATGTCGAAGAAGGTGACTCCGCCCAGCGCCGCATAGCCGGTGTTGCGGAACTCGTTGAACGCGAGCACCCCGACCCGCCGCTCACCGTCGGCGAGCGGGGCGAGATCCTCCACGAAGTCGCCGTCATGGCTGACGAGGACGACGTCGTCGTCGCGCTCGCGGAGCGCGCGCAGGGTGCGCTGGATGGCGATGTCGACGACCTTCGCATCGGCCGGGCCCGACAGCGGCACCGGCTCGTAGCCGAGCGCCGTCAGGGCCTGGACGAAGGTCATCGGAAGATTCGTGGATGCGTTCAGGAAGAACAGCCCGCGCGCATGGCCGCCCCAGGTGCGCTCGACGAAGGCGAGCAGGCGGTCCCAGCGCGGACGCTCGTCCGGCTGCGGGCGGCGGCCCAGGATGGAGCCGCCCAGTGTCGCGTCGATGTTCTCCCCGTCGACGAGAAGCCAGGTCGTCGCCTGTGCCTGTGTCATCTTCTCGTCTCCCGTCGCCACCGACTCGCTCACCCCTTCGCCCGCAGGGCGCACCACGCGTCGACTCACGGACGCAGCAGGACCTTCGTCGCGCGGCGCTCGTCCATCGCCGCGTATGCCTCAGCGGCGTCGCGGAGCGGAAGCTCGAGATCGAAGACGAGGCCCGGGCGGATCGCGCCGGATCGCACATCCGGGAGCAGCTCCTCGATGTAGCCGCGCACCGGCGCCACACCGCCGTTGACGCCGACGTTCGAGCCGAACATGGTGCGCACGGGAAGCTCCGGTCCGCCGTTCGGGACACCGACGTAGCCGACCATTCCGCCCGGCCGCGTCGAGCGCAGCGCCTGGTCCATGGACTCCTTCGTGCCGACGCACTCGAGAACGCGATCCGCCCCGATTCCGCCGGTGAGCTCGCGCACCTTCGCGATGCCCTCCTCGCCGCGCTCAGCGACGATGTGCGTTGCGCCGAACTCCCGCGCGAGAGCCTGCCGTTCGGGGTGACGTGACATCGCGATGATCGTGGTGGCGCCCAGTCGCTTCGCGGCGATGACGGCGCACAGGCCGACCGCCCCGTCGCCGACGACGGCCACGCTGTCACCGGGGCGCACTCCCGCAGAGACCGCGGCGTGGTGTCCCGTGCCCATGACATCGCTCAGCGTCAGAAGCCCGGGGATCTCCTCCGGCTCGACGGGACCCGGAACCACGGCGAGGGTGCCGTCGGCGAGGGGCACACGCACGAACTCGCCCTGACCGCCGTCGGCGAAGCCGTCCTCGCGCACGTCGCTGCCCCACCATCCGCCGTTCAGGCACGAGGTGCTCACGCCGTTGCGGCAGTTCGCGCACGTGCCGTCGCACACGTAGAACGGCGCGATGACGAAGTCGCCGGCACGGACGTTCTCGACGTCGTCGCCGACCTCCTCCACGACACCGACGAACTCGTGGCCGATGCGGTGCGGGTGCTCCGTCGGCGTCACCCCGCGGTAGGGCCACAGATCCGAGCCGCACACGCACGCGGCGACGACGCGGACGATCGCGTCGCGTCCGGTCGAGAGCTGCGGACGCGGGACCTCTTCGACGCGGATGTCACGGGCGGCGTGGATGACGGTTGCGAGCATGATCCGAGCCTACGTGAGCCGGGGGCCGCGCGGCTCACCGAGCGGATGCGGGGTCTTTCCCTCGGCGAGCATCGCGACGAGCCGGGCGATGCGCCCCGCTCTCGCCGACGGCGTGGCCGTCGCGATGCGGTGCAGCACCGCGTACCGACTCGTCGCGTCGAGACGCTCGAAGAGCGCCGCCGCGGCAGGCTCCGCCGCGAGGGCGACGCGGAGGTCATCGGGCACCTCGATCGTGGCCGAGCCTGCGTAGGCACGGTCCCATCGCCCGTCGGCTTTCGCGCGATCGATCTCGGCCTGCCCCCGCGGACGCATCCGGCCCTGTTCGATCAGAGCGGCGACCAGAGTCAGATTGCGCTGAGACCACAGCGAGGCGCGGCGTCTCGGCGTATAGCGCTGGAGGAACGTCGCCTCATCGCGCCCTCGCTTCTGGCCATCGATCCAGCCGCTGCACAGCGCCTCCTCGAGCGCACTGTCATAGGTGAGGGTCGTGGGCACGGTCGTGCCCTTCTTTGCGAGAACGAGCCACACTCCCTCATCGTCCTGCTCGTGCGCGTCGAGCCAGGCGCGCCAGGCGGCGACATCGGCGACGATCAGCGGGTTGTCGGTCGTGTGCACGGACTCATCCTCTCGTTCGCCGGCGCGATGTGGGGGTGCTCAGCGCGCGCGGTCGCCCGCGCTGCGCGGCGGGTCCACGCTGACGTCCAGCGGCTCGAGGCCGCGCAGCGACGTCCATACGAGCTCCTCGCCCTTGGCGGCGTGCTGAGATGCCCGCACCGCGCGCTCGTCCGCCCAGCTGTTGAGGCGATGCCCGCGGTGTCCCCGCACGTGCTCGAGGACGACGTCGGGAAGGCCCGCCGCCCGCCGCGCGTCGCGCACTTCGATGAGCTGTTCGAGGATGTCGCGGTTGGCCGTGGGCTTCTTGGCCGAGGTCACCCAGCCGCGACGGGCGTGGCCGTCCATCCACTTCGTGTAGGTGTCGATCGCGTACATCGAGTCGGCCTGCACGATGAGCTCGGGCACGGCGAAGTGGTCGCGGATCGCGTGGAGCAGCCCCAGCAGCTCGCCGATGTTGTTCGTGCCGCTCGGCAAGGACCCTGCGGCCCACTGGCCGTCCTCGCCCACCCATGCCCACCCCGCAGGCCCCGGGTTGCCCTTGCAGGCCCCGTCGGTCGCGACGGTGTAACGAGAGGGCACGGCGGCAGTGGAGGACATCCCTCCATCCTCTCAGGCGATCCGCTCAGCCCGCCACGAGTTCCGGATGGTGACCGCAGGCCGTGCTGCCCTCGCACGCCTCACAGCGCACCACGCGATCAGGACATCCGGCGACGGCGCAGTCGATCATGCGCGACGTCGCCGCGCCGCATCCGGTGCAGCGCCCGATGTGCTCGGCTTCGGAGCCGAACGTCATCGCCTGCCGACCGTCGAAGACATAGAGGGACCCCTCCCAGAGCCCCGTGTTGCCGAACGTCTCGCCGTACCGGACGATCCCGCCGTCGAGTTGATAGACCTCCTGAAAGCCGCGCGCCATCATCAGGCTCGAGAGCACCTCGCACCGGATGCCGCCGGTGCAGTACGTGACGATCGGCTTCTGCTTCAGATGGTCGTAGCGTCCGGCGTCGAGCTCCGCGATGAACTGCCTCGTCGTGGAGACATCGGGCACGACCGCCCCGCGGAACCGGCCGATCTCGGCCTCGAACCCGTTACGGCCATCGAAGAACACCACATCCTCGCCGCGTTCCTCCACGAGCTTGTGCACGGCGCCGGGAGTCAGATGCGTGCCGGTACCCACCACGCCGTCCGTGTCGACGCGCAGTTCGTCGGGCGCGCCGAAGGTGACGATCTCGTCGCGCACCTTCACGGAGAGTTTCGGGAAGTCCAGGCTGCGGCCCTCGTCGTCGAGGCCCGTCCCCTCCGACCACTTCAGGTCGAGGCCCCGGAAGGGCTCGTACTGTCGTGTCTTTCGCGCGTAGGTCTTCACCGCGCGGAGCTCACCGCCGACCGTGCCGTTGATGCCGTGCTTCGAGATCAGGATGCGGCCGCGCAGACCGAGCAGTTCGCAGAGGTCGCGCTGCCACAGACGAACAGCCTCGGGGTCGGCGATCGGGGTGAACCGGTAGTACAGCAGGATCTTCGAGATGGCCACCGAGACAGCGTAGGCGCTCAGCCCGCCACGAGGGCCCACACAGCGGCGCCCGCCGACAGGATCGCGAGCACGAGGGCGGTGCCGATGAGCACCGCGTGCACGACGAGGAACCGTGTGGGGCGCCCGTCGGCGTCGCGGGCTCGTGCGTCTTTTGCGACGCGACCGTAGAAGCGCGGCCAGACCACGACGTTGTAGACGGCGTTGACGAGCAGAAGGACGGCGAGCAGGGGAAGCATGTCCCTGAGCGTAATCGCGCTCAGACGCGGTGGGTCACGCGGCCGTCCAGGACCGTACCGACGACCTGCATGCTGCGCAGAGCGGCCGGTTCCGCCGTCCGGGGGTCCGCCGCGAGCAGTGCGAGATCCGCACGCTGTCCGACGGCGATCGTGTCGGGATCCGCGGAACCGCGATGCGTGGATGCGGCGAGGGCGACCCCCACCGGAACGGTCTCGCCGGGCTGCCAGGGCTCGCGCCCGTCTCGCGTGCGAAAGGCAGCCGTCGCGATCGCAGCCCACGGGTCGAGGGCGGAGACCGGGGCGTCGGATCCGAAACGGAGATCGACACCCGCGGCCCACAGCGAGCGCAGCGGATATGGCCGCGCCGTCTGCGTGACCCAGATGCTGTCGGTCAGATCGCGGTCGTCGAGCGCGTGCTCCGGCTGCACGCTCGCCGTGACTCCGAGTCGTGCCATCCGCGGGATGTCGGCCGCGGCCACGAGCTGCGCGTGCTCGATCGTGCCGTGTGCGTCGGCGGCCGCGTACGCATCGAGGGCATGACGCATCGCGTCGTCGCCGATCGCGTGGATCGCGCAGTCGAGACCCGCGGCCGTGGCCCGCGTCATGACGTCGCGCAGATCGTCGGGGGCGATGGTGAGCAGTCCGTGCGGATGCGGTGCCTCGGCGTAGGCGACCGAGCACGCCGCCGTGCGGGTGCCGAGAGATCCATCGGTGATCGCCTTCAACGGTCCGACGGTGACGAGCTCGCCGTCGTCGCCGCGAAGCGGATCTCCGCTGCGCAGGCCCTCCGCGATGGCGCGGTCGAGCAGATCAGGGTAGATCCCGAACTCCACTCGCAGCAGATCGAAGCCGCCCGCACGACGGCGCTGCCACGAGGACTCGTTCCACACCATGTCGAGGTCCACCACGCCGACGACTCCGCGCGCGGACGCGGCGGCGGCCATCGCCGTCACCGCCGCATCCGCGACCTGGTCGGGAAGCTCGTTCAGTCGCCGTGACACATCGAAGGCCGGGCCTTCGCGAAGCACGCCGTCGTCTGCCGAAAGGCCCTCGCGGGCGAGAGCTGCGGAGTTGAGCCACACGCTGTGCACGTCGGCGTTGATCAGGTACGTGGGAGTGTCCCCCGTCGCCGCATCCAGGACCTCGAGCGACGGCGCATCGGGCCAGAGCGCATCGCGGAAGCCGGTGCCGACACGCCGCCCGTCCACACCCGGCGCCACCCGGCCCATCCGGGCCGCCGCATCCGCCGCCGAGACGCACTCCCCGAGTGGCTCGCGCAGCGCCGCCAAGGCCCATTGCGTCACGTGCACGTGGTGGTCCCAGAGGCCCGGGATGACGTACGCACCCTCGCCGCGATGCACGGCGCCGGCCAGGCGCAGGGACCCCGCCGGCGCGATGTCGGCGATGCGCCCGTTCTGGAGGACGATGTCGTAGACCTCGACCCCCGGAAGCAGTTCGGCGCCCGGACCCGCGATCCGCACGTCGGCGAGGGCGTCGATGCGCGGCCGGCTCATGCCTGGGGCCGTGCTCGCCGCGCGCGGGCCATCTCGTCCGCCAATGCCGGGTTCGAGTGAGGCCCTTCACCGCGCAGCATCTCGACGATGTGGTCGACCACCTCCACGGGGCGGTTCTGGCTCAGCTTCCGCTTGGCCACGACCGAGGTCGGAGTGAGCCGGAAGCCGACCGTGCCGCGCTCGAGGCGTCGCACGAACTCCGCGTCGTTCGGGCGCTCCCACATCCGGCGCGGGTCCGGCATCCGCGACTCGAACCGGTCGACGAGACGGTCCAGAACCCGCAGGTTCTCCTCGGCGTCCAGCAACTCGGGGACGCCGCGCAGGTGCGCGGCCACGAAGTTCCACGTGGGAACCGCCGGCACGTCGCCGTACCAGCCCGGCGAGACGTAGCCATGCGGGCCTTGCACCACCACCAGCAGCTCGCGCTCCCCCAGCCCATGGATCGCGTCATCGGGCTTGCCGACGTGGGCCACGATGCTCAGGTCATCGCTGGTGTCGTCGAGCAGCACGGCGTAGTGCGAGGCGACGAGCCCGTCGGGCCCGGCGCTCACGAGAGTCGCCCACGGGTTGTGGTCGATGAGCCGACGGATCTCGCCGACGTCGGTCATCGCGAAGCTCGGGTTCTGTCTCACCGCATCCTCACTTCTGGCACACCGGGCACCAGTAGAGCTTTCGCGCCCCCATCTCCTCCAGCACGATCGATGTGCCGCTGATCCGACACGGCAGGCCAGCGCGGTGGTACACCCAGTGGCGGTCGTCACGATGCGCCATCGCCCGGCGCCACTCATCGGGGGTGAGGTCGTCCATGGTCATCATCTGGCCGGTCTCGACGCCGATGCGCAGCAGCCTCACCCAGTCGCGCCAGAGGCCCCGCACGACCTCCTCGGGCACGTCGCGTCCCGGCGTGTGCGGGTCGAGCCGGGCGCGGAACAGCAGCTCGGCGCGGTAGACGTTCCCGATGCCGCTGACGACGCTCTGATCCATGAGCAGGAGTCCGATCGGCGTGGGCTTGCGTCGGACGACGCTCGTGAAGCGTTCCTCACCCTCTGCCACATCGTCGACGAGCGGATCCGGGCCGAGCTTCGCGATGACAGCCTGCACCTGATCCGGGGTGAGCACCTCGCACGCGGTGGGGCCGCGCAGGTCTGCGCACGTGGCATCGGTGAGCAGGCGCAACCGCACCTGGCCCACCACCGGGGGCGGCCAGGTCGCGTCGGTGTCATCGAGCCCGGAGGTCTGCTCGGACATGCGCACGTGTCCGCGCGCCTTGCGGGGCGCGCCGATGGAGGTCAGCGAGTTCTCGCCGGCCGCATCCACGATGCGTTCCGGATCGGTCCCCCGCTGGTTCGTCTGCCCCATGCGCCCATTGGCGGAGGCGATCGTGGGATCGACGAGGATCTCGCCGGAGAAGTCCCACGCGCCGTACATCCCGAGATGCACGCGCAGCCACAGATCGCCCTCGAACTCGAGGAACATCTGCTTGCCGACAGCCCTCACCGACAACGCCTCGCGTCCGTCGAGCAGCGCGGCTCCTTCGGCGAAGCGGCCCTGCGGACTCGACGCCGAGACGCGGTGCCCGACGACGTTGCGGTCGAACTGCCGGGCGATCCGGTGAACGGAATGGCCCTCGGGCATCAGCCCGCTTCCGGGTCGAAGCTGCTGGACGCGTCGTCGAGAACGTCGGCGTGTGCGAGACCCGCGCGCGGGTCGGGCAGGAGCGAGCCGTCGCGCTCGAAGTCCGCGATCTGCGCGATGCGGCGCACATGCCGCTCCTCGTTCGAGAAGGGCGTCGCGATGAAGCGGTCGATGAAGGTCGTGGCCTCCTCGAACGTGTGCTGGCGGGCGCCGATCGCGATGACGTTGGCATCGTTGTGCTCGCGCGCAAGCTCTGCCGTCGCGATGTTCCAGACCAGTGCCGCACGGATGCCGGCCACCTTGTTCGCCGCGATCTGCTCGCCGTTGCCGGAGCCGCCGAACACGATACCCAGCGTCTCGATCCCCGCCGCCTGATCGCGCACGACCGCCTGGGCGGCGCGGATGCAGAACGCCGGGTAGTCGTCGACGGGGTCGTACTCCAGCGGCCCGTGGTCGACGACGTCGTGACCGGCTTCGGCGAGGTGGTGCTGCAGGCGCGTCGAGAACTCGAGGCCGGCGTGATCCGTGGCGATGTGGATGCGCATGATGCTCATCCTAGGGAGGCACGCACCCGACCCGCACTCACGGGGCGATGCCGGCGGCTGCCGGCTTGAAGCCCGCGCGGATGTTCTCGCAGCATCCGGGACGGCAGACGTCGAACCACGGACCGAGCGATGTGCGGTGCGGACGCTGATCAACCGGTGTACCGGCGAGTCGTTCCTCGATCAGATCGACGAGTCCCGACACATATGCGGGGTCGATGCCCGGCGTCGGCGTGCGCACCGCCCGGATGCCCACCTCCTCCGCGGTCTCCATGGCCTCCGTGTCGAGGTCCCAGAGCACCTCCATGTGGTCACTCACGAAGCCGAGCGGAACGATCGCCACGGCCGTGACTCCGGCCGCGGCGAGCTCGGTGATCTCGTCGTTGATGTCGGGTTCGAGCCACGGTTGGGACGCGGGGCCCGAACGCGACTGGTAGACGAGCTTCCAACCGATCTCCGGTGCCGACTGCGCCATGACGACCTCGGCGACGGCGAGGTGCTGGGCCTCGTAAGCCCCGCCGGGGCCGAAGTCGCGGTCTCGCGGGCCCGAGCGCTGCGCGTCGGCGGTCGGGATCGAATGCGTCGAGAACAGCACACGGATCTGCTCGGCGGGCACACCGTCGGCGAGGAAGCCCGAGACGGCTTCGCGGACGCCTTCGACGAAGGTCGACACGAACCCCGGGTGGTCGAAGAACTGCCGCACCTTGTCGATCGTCACGGTGCCGCCCAGGTTCGTCGCGTCCAGTACGCGAGCGAAGTCCTCGCGATACTGGCGACAGCTGGAGAACGAACTGTACGCGCTCGTCGCGACAGCGAGGAGGGTCGTGTGGCCGGCCTCCGCAGCCTCCTGCACGGCCTCTTCGAGATACGGCCCCCAGTTGCGGTTGCCCCAGTAGACCGGAAGACCGAGACCACGGCGGTCGATCTCCGCCTCGAGCGCGGCCTTCAGGGCGCGGTTCTGGGCATTGATCGGGCTGACGCCGCCGAAGTGGCGATAGTGGTGTGCCACCTCCTCCAGACGCTCGTCCGGGATGCCGCGCCCGCGCGTCACGTTGCGCAGGAACGGGATCACGTCATCCTGACCCTCCGGCCCTCCGAAACCGGCGAGCAGCACCGCGTCGTACGCCGTGGGCTGCTCGACCCAGGGCGGACCGCTCGCGGCATGCGCCGAGGCGAAGGGCACGGCCGTGTCGGGGGTCTCGGTCTGAAGCGGGGTCTGTTCGGGGGAACTCACGCCAACATCCTTGCACCGCGAACGGATCGAGCCGGAGCAATACCGCCGATGCGCAGCAAAACCGTAGGCTGGAGCTCTCGCCCGTGTCGCCAGCAGCGATGCCGCGCCTTTCACACCCTCACCCCATGGGAGCAAACGCAGTGCCTGGAGAGAACCTCACCCGGATCGAGGCGCAGGAGCGCCGCGCGATCGTCGACACCGAGTCGTACGAGATCGCGCTGGATCTGACCACGGGAGCGGAGCTGTTCCGCTCGACCAGCACCATCCGATTCGCCGCCACCGAGGGCGCTTCGACCTTCGTCGACCTCATCGCGGAGCGCGTGCACCGCATCACGCTCAACGGCGTCGACATCGACACCTCCGCCTTCGCGGACTCCCGCATCCAGCTGGAGAACCTCGCCGCTCAGAACGTGCTGACCGTCGACGCCGACGCGCGGTACACGAACAGCGGCGAGGGGCTGCACCGGTTCGTCGACCCGGTCGATGGCGAGGTCTACCTCTACTCCCAGTTCGAGGTGCCCGACTCGCGGCGCGTGTTCGCCGTTTTCGAGCAGCCGGATCTGAAGGCGACGTTCCAGTTCACGATCACCGCTCCCGCCCAGTGGCAGGTCGTCTCCAACTCCCCCACGCCCGAGCCCGCTCCCGCGGGCGACGGCGTCGCGACGTGGACGTTCGAGCCCACGCCCCGCATCTCGTCCTACATCACGGCGCTGATCGCCGGCCCCTACGAGGTCACGCGTTCCGAGCTCACCAGCTCGTCGGGACGCGTCATCCCCCTCGGCGTGTTCGCCCGTAAGAGCCTCTGGCAGTACCTCGACGCCGACTACGTGTTCGAGAAGACCCGCCAGGGCTTCGCGTACTTCGAGGAGAAGTTCGGCGTCGCCTACCCGTTCGCGAAGTACGACCAGCTCTTCGTCCCCGAGTTCAACGCGGGCGCAATGGAAAACGCGGGTGCGGTGACCTTCACCGAGACGTACGTCTTCCGCAGCAAGGTCACGGACGCGGTCAAGGAGCGTCGGGTCGTCACGATCCTCCACGAGCTGGCGCACATGTGGTTCGGCGACCTCGTCACCATGAAGTGGTGGAACGACCTCTGGCTGAACGAGTCGTTCGCCGAGTGGGCGTCGACCATCGCCACCGCCGAGGCCACCGAGTGGACCGAGGCGTGGACCACGTTCAACGCGATGGAGAAGTCCTGGGCCTACCGCCAGGACCAGCTGCCCTCCACGCATCCCGTCGTCGCGGAGATCAACGACCTCGAGGACGTCCAGGTCAACTTCGACGGCATCACCTACGCCAAGGGCGGCTCCGTTCTGAAGCAGCTCGCCGCCTGGGTCGGCGTCGAGGCGTTCTTCGCCGGTGTATCCGCCTACTTCCAGAAGCACGCGTGGGGCAACACCGAGCTGCCCGATCTGCTGACGGAGCTGGAGACCACCAGCGGCCGCGATCTGTCGGGCTGGTCCAAGAAGTGGCTCGAGACGGCCGGCGTCAACACGCTCACCCCCGCGGTGGATGAGTCCGTGGATGGCACCATCAGCAAGTTCTCCATCATCCAGACCGCTCCAGCTGACTACCCCACCATCCGTCCGCACCGTCTCGGCATCGGCTTCTACGACCTGCAGGGCGATGCCCTCGTGCGCGTGCACCACATCGAGCTCGACGTCGACGGCGACCGCACCGACGTCGCCGAGCTCGTCGGCCACCGCCGCCCCGACCTCATCCTCCTCAACGACGACGACCTGGCGTACGCCAAGATCCGACTCGACGACCGCTCGCTGGCCACGGCGGTCGCGCACCTGTCGAAGATCAGCGACCCGCTCGCCCGCTCCCTGGTGTGGGGCGCCGCCTGGGATCAGACACGGGATGCGGAGGCGTCGGCCTCCGAGTACGTGCAGCTCGTCCTCGGCAACATCGCCACCGAGACCGAGTCCACCACGGTGCGCACGACGCTCGCGCAGCTGCAACTGACGGCGAACGCCTACGTCGACCCCGCCAAGCGCGATGCCACGCGAGTGGCCGTGGCCGACGGCCTCTGGGAGCTCGCACAGGGTGCGGCCGCGGGAAGCGACAGCCAATTGCAGTTCGTGACCGCATTCGCCTCTGCCGCGGCGACACCGGAGCATTTCGCACGCGTGCGGAGCCTGCGCGACGGCGAGCTCGTCCTCGACGGCCTCGAGATCGATGCGGACCTGTCCTGGGCTCTGCTCGTCTCCCTCGCCGCGGGCGGACTCGTCACGACGGCGGACATCGACGCCGCCCTCGCCGCGGACAACACGGCCAAGGGCGGTGAATTCGCCGCGCAGGCGAAGGCCGCGCTCCCGAACGCGGAGGCCAAGCAGGCCGCCTGGGACGCGCTGGTCGGCTCCGACGACCTTCCCAACACCGTCGTCCGCTCGGCCGCCGCGGGCTTCACCCACCCGGCCGGTCGCGACCTGCTAGCCCCGTTCGTGTCAACCTACTTCGACATGCTCCTGCCGGTCTGGGAGTCGCGCAGCTATCAGATCGCGAACTACCTGATCGTGGGCCTGTACCCGGCGCCCCTCGCCGACGTCGCGTTGCGCGACGCGACACGCGCCTGGCTCGTCGAGAACCGCGAAGCACCGGCGGCGCTGCGCCGTCTGGTTGCGGAGAACCTCGCCGGCGTCGAGCGCGCCCTCTCCGTCCAGGAGGCGGATGCCTGATCAGGCTGATGCATGAAGGCCCCGTCGACCCCGTGTCGACGGGGCCTTCATGCATCTCCGCCCATGGGACGAGATGCATCGACCGAGATCGGTACCACAGGGGGACGCGGGGGCGAAGCGACCGCTCGTAGCGTGGAGCCATGATCGTCGCAGAGAACCTCACCAAGCAGTTCGGGGACAGGCACGCCGTCTCCGATGTCAGCTTCACCGTCCAACCCGGCAAGGTCACCGGCTTTCTCGGCCCGAACGGCGCCGGCAAGTCCACGACGATGCGGATGATCGTGGGCCTGGACCGTCCGACCCGCGGCAACGTGACCGTCGACGGCGAGGACTACCGCAACATGCGCTCGCCCCTGACCCGGGTCGGTGTCCTCCTGGACGCCAAGGCCGTGCACACCGGCCGCTCCGCCCGTAACCACCTGCGGGCGCTCGCTGCCACGCACGGCATCCCGACCTCCCGCGTCGACGAGGTCATCGCGCTGACCGGCCTCGAATCCGTCGCCAAGAAGCGTGCGGGCGGTTTCTCCCTCGGTATGGGCCAGCGTCTCGGCATCGCCGCAGCGCTCCTGGGCGACCCGCAGACGCTCATCCTCGACGAGCCGGTCAACGGGCTCGATCCCGAGGGCGTGCGCTGGGTGCGCCAGTTCGTGCGCCACTACGCGAGTGAGGGACGCACCGTCCTGCTCTCCAGCCATCTCATGAGTGAGATGGCCATCACCGCCGACCACATCATCGTGTTGGGCAAGGGACGTGTCCTCGCGGACGCTCCCGTGTCGCAGCTCGTCTCCGAGTGGACGAGCACCCGCATCCGGCTGCGCAGCCCGCGGCTCGCGGAGCTCATCCCCCTCATCTCGGGAGCGGGCATCGAGATCACGCAGACCGAACCCGGAACAGCCGACCTCGTCGGTGCGCTGCCCGAGACCGTCGGCGACGCCGCGGCGGCCGCCGGCATCCCCATCCACGAGCTGAGCCCGCAGAGCGGTTCGCTCGAAGACGCCTACCTCGCCCTCACCGGCGAGTCCGTCGAGTACAAGAGCAAGGAAATCGCATGAGCGCCACCACTGCACCCGCCCCCGCGCGTCGCACCACCTCGACGGACGGGTCGTACCGCCTCTCCTTCCCGCGCCTCGTACGAAGCGAGTCGCTCAAGCTCGTGACCCTGCGCTCCCCGTGGTGGTCGATCGCGATCGTGGCCGTGCTCTCGATCGGCTTCTCCCTGCTGATGGCGTGGGCGATCACGAGCTTCGACGGCGGACCGCAGGGCGACGACGGCTCGTTGGCCACGATGGTGATCCTCGCGCCCACGACCTTCACGATGCTCCTCGCCGTGATCCTCGGCGCCATCCAGGTCACCGGCGAATACTCGACCGGGATGATGCGCTCCACGCTGACGGCTGCGCCCGGACGACTCGGGTCGCTCTTCGCGAAGACCGTCGTGGTCGCCGGATTCGTGTTCGTGTCCAGCATCATCATCTTCGCCATCGCCGCCGTGGCGACAGCGCCGATCATGGCCCGCAAGGACCTCGGACTCGACTTCTCCAACCCGGAGGTCTCGTTGCTCCCGCTGCTGGCGGGCGCTCTCACCATGGCGGTCATCGCGATCATCGGCGTCGCGACCGGCTACATCCTCCGCAACGGACCGGGCGCCATCGCCCTCGGTGTGGGTCTCGTGTTCGTCCTGCCCATCGTCCCCGCCTTCTTCGCCGCCCTGCCGGGCTGGGAGTGGATCCAGGACGCCGCACGGTTCCTGCCCTCGAACGCGGGCCAGCTTCTGATGGGCACCGGCGGCGGCAGCAACCCGCTCGAGCCGTGGGCAGCGAGCCTGACCCTCGTGGTGTGGGTGGTCGCGGGCCTCGTCGGCGCGAGCGCCGTCCTGAAGAGCCGCGACGCGTAGAGTCGAGCGGATGAGCAAGCGCGGTCGGGCCGTCGCCGGGGCGGAGAGCACTCCCCCCGACGACGGCCTGCTGCTGCCGCGACCTCCCGGCGCCATCCGCCGGTACTGGTCGCGGCATCCGCGTTTCGCCGATGCGCTCGTCGCGTTCTTCGCCTTCGTGCTCTCCGGGCCGGGGCTGGTGGCTGCCGCACCCATGGACGCCCGTTGGGCGCCGTTCGGGATCGTCGTGTCTATCGCCGTGCCGGCGAGCACCGCGATCGCCCTGCTGTGGCGCCGGCGCTTCCCGGTCGCCGTCTTCCTCGTCGCCGCTGTCCCCTACCCCTTCGCGCCGTACCCCATGCTGCCCAGCGGTGTCGCCCTGGCGATCGCCGTGTACTCACTGTCGGTCTACCGCTCGAGTCGCGCCGCGTGGGCGAGCGCCGGCATCCTGAGCGGGGCCCTCGTCGTCTCGGGTCTCGTGCGCGTCGTGCTCGGCGAGAGCTGGTCGAGCGCGATCGGCGCGACCATCGCCACCATGGTCATGCTCCTGATCGGGGCGCTCATCGGAGCGAACGTGGGCGGGCGCAAACGATACGTCGAAGCCCTCATCGAGCGCTCCCGTCAACTCACGATCGAGCGCGATCAGCAGGCACAGCTCGCCACGGCGGCCGAACGCACGCGAATCGCGCGCGAGATGCACGACATCGTGTCGCACTCGCTCACGGTCATCGTGGCGCTCTCGGAGGGCGCGGCCGCCACCACCGACACCGAACGCGCGCGCTCCGCCGCACGCACCGCCGCGGACACCGCTCGCGGCGCCCTGACCGAGATGCGGGCGATGCTCGGCGTCCTGCGCACGGATGACACCGGTAGCGCTCCGCTCGCCCCCCTCACGGCCCCCTCGCCGCGCGAGGTCGTCGCCACGGCGCAGGGTGCCGGCTACCCCGTCGTTTTGCGCACGTCCGGCCGCACGGGCGCGTATGCGCCGACGACGGAGCTGGCGATCGGGCGCGTCGTGCAGGAGGGCATGACGAACGCCATGCGACATGCACCCCGTGCAACAGAGGCCGTCGTCGAGATCCGCGAGGATCCGGATGCGGTGCGCATCAGGATCACGAACGACGGTGTCCCGCCCGAACGCGCCGACGACAACCCAGGGTTCGGACTTCGCGGACTCACCGAACGCGTCGCCCACGCCGGCGGCACCCTGCGCACCCGACGCGGCGACGGCACGTGGACCCTCGACGTCTGGCTTCCCACAGAGAAGGATCCCCGATGACCGACCCCATCCGCATCCTGCTCGTGGACGACCAGGAGCTCATTCGACTCGGCTTCCGCATGGTGTTGGACGCCGAGGAGGATCTGCAGGTCGTCGGCGAGGCAGCTGACGGCGCTTCCGCCGTCACGGCCGTCGAGGCGCTGCAGCCCCACGTCGTGCTCATGGACGTGCGGATGCCGGGTGTCGACGGCATCACCGCCACCGAACGGATCGTCGCCGCTCACCCCGACGCCCGCATCCTCGTGCTCACCACCTTCGATCTCGACGAGTACGCGTTCGCAGCGCTGCGTGCGGGGGCGAGCGGCTTCCTCCTCAAGGACGCCCAGCGGCAGGAGCTCATCTCCGCGATCCACGCGGTGCACCGGGGTGACGCAACGCTCTCGCCGCGCGTGACGCGCCGCATGATCGAGCTTTTGGGCACACCGCCTGTCCGCAACGCGGTACCCGACCCGACCGAGACGCTGACCGAGAGAGAGCGCGAAGTGTTCCTCGCGATGGCGCAGGGCGCGACGAACGCCGAGATCGCTGCCGCACTGTTCCTGGGCGAGTCCACCGTCAAGACGCACGTCGGCCGCATCCTCGCCAAGCTCGGCGCGAGAGATCGCGTGCAGGCGGTCGTGATCGCCCACCGCGCGGGGCTCGTCGACGGCGGCGCCCAGCTCGGTGAGAGCGGTGGTCGGTAGCATCGAAAGGGTGACGCACACCTTCGTCTTCGACCCCAACGATCCCGCGTTCTGGCCGCGCATCGGGTCGTTCTTCACGACCGCCGGCTTCAAGGTGCTCGGCGTCCTCGCCATCGTCGTCGGCGCCATCATCGTGTCCTGGATCCTCCGCGGGGTGATCCACCGGGTCGTGGAGCGCATCGTCTCGGGTGCCAAGAGCAAGGCGCAGGTGACCGACACCCAGGCGCTCGATCGCTCCCCGCTCGCGGCCGTGCGTCTCGTGCAACGCACCCGCACCCTGGGATCGATCCTGCAGAACATCGTCAACGTGACGATCGTCATCATCGGCATCATCCTGATCGTCAACACGATCGACTCGGGCATCCTGGGCTCCTTCGCACTTCTGACCGCGGCGATCGGTGCGGGACTCGGTTTCGGAGCGCAGAACATCGTCAAGGACGTGCTCAACGGCATTTTCATCGTCGCGGAGGACCAGGTGGGCATCGGCGACGTCGTCGATCTCGGGCTCGCGACGGGTGTCGTCGAGTACGTCAGCGTGCGCGTCACGCACGTGCGCGACGTCAACGGAACGCTCTGGTACGTCCGCAACGGCGAGATCACCCGCATCGGCAACATGTCGCAGGGGTGGTCGCGGGTCATCATCGATCTCTCCGTCCCCGTCGACGCCGATCTGGACGCGGTGGAGAAGGCGATGCTCGACGCCGCGAAGCAGCTCGCCAAGGACCCGAAGTGGCGCACCCGGATCATCGAACAGCCCGAGATCTGGGGACTCGAGTCCATCTCTGGCGATGCGCTGGTCATCCGACTGGTCATGAAGACCCGCTCGAACGCGAAGGACGACGTCGCGCGAGAGCTCCGTGTGCGCTTGAAGCGCGCGATGGACGCCATGGGAATCCAGCTTCCGCTGCTGAACTCGATCATGCTGAGCGGACTCGAGGGTGCCGGTCGCGTGCGCGGCGCGAACCCTCCCCGCACGAAGCCGATCCCGGTTCCTGCCGACGAGCGTCCCGTGTGGCGCCCCAAGCGGACCGGGCGCGGTGCGCGCGCCGCGGCCGAAGCCGCACCGCAGGGTGAGGCGACCACCCCCGCCGGAGGCGTCGAGCCACCGACCGATGACACGTCGGCCGCACCCCGTAAGCCCCGCAAACCCCGCACCCCGCCCGAGGAGTCCGCATGAGCGAGCAGCCCGTCAGCTTCTACGAGCAGGTCGGCGGACACGACTTCTTCACTCGGCTCGTGGATGTCTTCTACGAGGGGATCGCCGACGACGAGGTTCTGCGTCCCATGTATCCGGAGGCCGACCTCGGTCCCGCCAAAGTACGCATGCAGACCTTCCTCGAGCAGTACTGGGGCGGTCCGAGCACGTACAGCGAACAGCGGGGACACCCGCGGCTGCGCATGCGTCACGCATCCTTCCACGTGAACCCGGACGCGCGGGACCGCTGGCTCTCCCACATGCGCCGGGCCGTGGACGTGTGCGAGCTGCCACCCCTGCTCGAGGCGACGCTGTGGGACTACCTGCAGCGCGCCGCGTATGCCATGGTGAACACGTTCGAGCCCGCAGGCATCGGGCCCGCGGCGGGGGCACGTCCCTCTCTGCCGGTCGACCCCGCGCCGACCACGAAGGAGTGAGCGTGACCGCATCCCACCGCACCGATGTTCTTGTCGTGGGATGGGGGTTGGCAGGGCTCGTGGCGGCGTGCGAGGTCCTCCGCGCCGGCCGATCGGTGACGATCGTCGACCAGCAGCCGCGGGTGGACCTGGGCGGACAGGCGTGGTGGTCGTTCGGCGGACTGTTCCTCATCGACTCGCCCGAGCAGCGCCGCATGGGCATCAGGGACTCCCCTGATCTCGCCGAGCAGGACTGGTTCGCCACCGCCGGCTTCGATCGGGCCGAGGACGAGTGGCCGGCGCAGTGGGCTCGGGCCTACCTCGACTTCGCGCACGGCGAGAAGCGCGCGTGGCTCCGCCAACGCGGGGTGTCGTTCTTTCCCGTGGTGGGTTGGGCGGAGCGCGGCGGGTACACGGCGACCGGTCCCGGTAACTCCGTTCCCCGCTTCCACATCACGTGGGGCACGGGCCCTGGCCTGGTAGCTCCCTTCGCGGCGGCGATCGAGGAGGCCGAGGCGGCCGGAAGTCTGCGCATCCTCGCCCGCCATCGCGTCACCGAACTGGAGACGACCGACGGCGCGGTCACGGGGGCCCGGGGCGACGTGCTCGTTCCCGCCGACACATCGCGGGGACAAGCCACCCCACACGAGGTCGTGGGCGAGTTCACGATTGAGGCGCGAGCGACCATCGTCACCACCGGCGGCATCGGCGGCAATCATGCGCTGGTCCGCGAGCGCTGGCCGGACCGGCTGGGGTCCCCACCCCGCACGATGGTCGCCGGGGTTCCCGCCTACGTCGACGGCGCGATGCTCTCGGTCGCGGAGCGTGCGGGCGCGACGCTCATCGGGAGCGACCGGATGTGGCACTACGTCGAAGGCCTGCAGAACTGGGACCCGATCTGGCCGCAGCACGGGATCCGCATCCTTCCCGGCCCCTCCTCGATCTGGCTGGATGCGACCGGAAAGCGTCTGCCCGTACCGCTGTTCCCCGGCTTCGACACCCTCGGGACCCTGGCTCACCTGCGCGCCACCGGACACGACCATTCGTGGTTCGTCCTGTCCGAACGCATCGTCGAGAAGGAGTTCACCCTCTCCGGCAGCGAGCAGAACCCCGATCTCACGGGCAAAGACGTCTCACTGCTCGTGCGCTCACGGCTCGGGAGGGGCGCATCGGGCCCGGTGCGCGCGTTCCTCGAGAACGGCGCGGACTTCGTGCGAGCCGACCGGATAGAAGACCTGCTCGCGGGGATGCGAGCCCTGCCGGGCGGCGATGCGCTCGACCCCGAGCGGGCGCGGCGGGAGATCGAAGCCCGGGATCGCGAGATGGACAACCCGTTCACGAAGGACGCACAAGTGGCGATGCTGCGCTCCGCGCGCGCCTTCCGCGGCGACCGACTCGTGCGGACCGCCCGGCCGCACCGCATCCTGGACCGCGCGGGCGGCGGGCTGATCGCGGTCAAGCTCCACGTACTCACGCGCAAGTCCCTCGGTGGCATCCTCACCGACCTCGACTCCCGGGCGCTCGATGCGCAGGGAGCGCCGATCCCGGGGCTCTATGCCGCAGGCGAAGCCGCCGGTTTCGGTGGCGGCGGAGTGCATGGCTACCGCGCGCTGGAGGGCACCTTCCTCGGTGGTTGCCTCTTCTCCGGCCGCGCCGCGGGGAGGGCGGCTGGGCGCGCCGTCTGAGGCGTCACGCTCCCGTCGTACGTACCTCGGTCATTCCCGAGCGCGGCACGCGCACCAGGATGTGGCCCCGAGAGAGCGAGAGGCGCGCCCATCCCGGCGCAGTGAACACGCGAGCGTGCTCCTCACCGAGCACGAAGCCCATCGCGACAGCGCCGAAGGCCACGGCGCGCAGCTGTGAGCCCAGGGCCTCGTCCGGCTCTGCCCACACCCGCAGGCGAGCCGCGCGCACGATCTCCTCGCCCGGGTCGCTGGGCAGCGCGTCGGCGACGGCCGCCATCCCCCACTGCGCGCGCGCGGCGAGTACGTCCGATGCGATGCGGCCCGACCGCTCCCACCCGGCACGCGGCGGGGTCACTCCCGTCCATGCGGGACGGACCGCCGTCTCGCCGAGATCGATCCCAGTGTCCGAGACGGCTGTCAGCTTGGCCGCGGGAACACTCAGGTCGCACTCGAGCTCGGGGTCGACGGGGAGCACGCGCATGGCCAGCACTGTGGGCGTCGCGTCGAGCAGGCCGCGCGATGCCAGCACCGCCGTCGTCATCGTCAGCACACCGCCTGCGCCGCGGAAGCGCACGGCCGCTTCGCGATCAAGCGCTCCCGCTCGTCCGGCGAAGGTCAGTGCGTCCGCCGCGGCCTCGCGATCGGGGAACAGGAGACGGGCAGACACCCCACCTAGACTAACAACGCGTGCATCCGGCGAGCCGAGGAGAAGCAAGTGACGACCAACGATGAACCCACCGGCGGACGCACGGAGAACGCGAGCGACCCGGTCGGCTCCCTCATCGAGGTCCTCTCGATCGCATCCAGCGACGCTCGCACAACGGAGGACATCTTCACGGGCACGTCGCACGCCATGCCCCTTGGACGCATCTACGGCGGCCAGGTGCTCGGACAGTCGGTCGTCGCGGCATCCCGCACAGTCGCCGGGGACCGCCCCATCCACTCGATGCACGGGTACTTCCTGCGCCCGGGCGACTCCTCCCGCGGGCTGACGTTCTCGGTCGATCGCCTCCGCGACGGCCGCTCCTTCTCGGCACGCCGCACGCAGGCGTACCAGGAGGGCGTGCCGATCTTCTCGATGATCGCGTCGTTCCAGACGGACGATGCCGGTCTCGACCACGCCGAGCCGATGCCCGACGTGCCGGAGCCCGAGGCGCTCGTGCCGCAGGAGTCGGACCAGCTGCACCCCTTGTCGATGCGCAGCATCAGCGAGCTGCCCGTCGAGGTGCGTCATGTGCCGGGGACGCTCTTCGAGAGCGAGGCGGTGACTCCCGAACCGCACCAGAGCGTGTGGATGCGGCTGCGCCGCCCTCTGCCCGCCGATCCGCTGCTGCACCGAGCGATGCTCGCCTACCTCTCGGACATGACCATTCAGGAGTCGATCCTGCGCGCGCACGGACTCACGTGGCGTACGCCTCGCCTCAACGTGGCGAGCCTCGATCACGCGATGTGGTGGCACCGCCCCGCCGCCGTCGATGACTGGCTTCTGTACACGCAGGACTCCCCCAGCGCACGAGGTGGTCGCGGGCTTGCGACCGGTCGCATCTACACGCGCGACGGCCAGCTGGTCGCCAGCGTCGCGCAGGAGATCATGGTTCGCGTCCCTGCGCCGGACGCCTGACCTCTCCCACCGCGAGACTGCATTTCGCGCACGAGATCACGGGTAAACCCCGTGATCTCGTGAAGGAGATGCAGTCTCGCGAGAAGAGGGAGGCGCGGGTCAGCGGCGGCGAGCGTAGGCGATGGGCGCGCCCAGGTACGGCTCCCAGGCCTCCCGCATCCGCTCGGTGAGTCGCATGGGCCGCCCTGTGGCGGCATCGACCGTGACGACCACGGCGGACGAGCGGGCGTACAGCGTCTGAGGCTGCTCGCCCGTCAGCGGGCTGAACACCTCGTAGCAGACCTCCATGCTGGATCCGCCGAGACTCCCGAACCACAGCTGCACATCGAGCGGCGCGCGCTGGTACGGCACCGGATGCAGGTACTCGATCTCCTGGCGCGCGATGAGAGTCAGCACACCGGCCGCGGCACCCGCAGGAACCACCGCCGTCGGGTACTGCGGCTCACCGTCGTCGGCCGCCCAGAACGCGCGCACGCGCGCCTCCTCGAGAAGCTTGAGCATCGAGGTGTTGTTGACGTGGTTGAACGCGTCGAGGTCTCCCCATCGCAGGTGGATGGGCACGTGCAGCCGGCGCTCGCCCTCGGTCATGGTTCCTCCCACTGCTCGAACGCACGATGCGGACCGCCCATGGTGGGCGATCCGCATCCGGCGTCAGTCGCGCGTCAGCTTGCGGTGCGTCGAACGGTGCGGGTTGGCCGCATCCGGTCCGAGGCGCTCGATCTTGTTCTGCTCGTACGCCTCGAAGTTGCCCTCGAACCAGTACCACTGAGCAGGGTTCTCGTCGGTGCCTTCATAGGCGAGGATGTGGGTCGCGATGCGGTCGAGGAACCACCGGTCGTGCGTGATGACCACGGCGCAGCCGGGGAACTCCAGCAGGGCGTTCTCGAGCGAGCTCAGGGTCTCGACGTCGAGGTCGTTGGTCGGCTCGTCGAGCAGCAGCAGGTTGCCGCCCTCCTTGAGCGTCAGGGCGAGGTTCAGCCGGTTGCGCTCACCACCGGAGAGGACACCGGCCTTCTTCTGCTGGTCGGGCCCCTTGAATCCGAACTTGGAGACGTATGCACGCGACGGGATCTCGGTCTTGCCGACCGTGATGATGTCGAGTCCGTCGGAGACGACCTCCCACAACGTCTTGTTGGGATCGATGTTCGCGCGCGACTGGTCGACGTAGCTGATCTTGACCGTCTCACCGACCTTCAGATCGCCGCCGTCGAGCGGCTCGAGACCGACGATCGTCTTGAACAGCGTGGTCTTGCCCACACCGTTGGGGCCGATCACCCCGACGATGCCGTTCGGGGGAAGACTGAAGCTGAGTCCGTCGATGAGAACGCGGTCGCCGAAGCCCTTGTGGAGCTTCTTCGCCTCGATCACCACGTTGCCGAGGCGAGGACCTGCCGGGATCTGGATCTCCTCGAAGTCCAGCTTCCGCGTGCGCTCGGCCTCCGCCGCCATCTCCTCGTACCGGGCGAGACGCGCCTTCGACTTGGTCTGGCGTCCCTTCGCGCTCGAACGCACCCACTCGAGCTCGTCCTTGAGGCGCTTCGCGAGTTTCGCGTCCTTCTTGCCCTGGACGTCGAGGCGCTCGGCCTTCTTCTCGAGGTACGTCGAGTAGTTGCCCTCGTAGCCGATCAGGCGACCGCGGTCGACCTCGGCGATCCACTCCGCGACGTTGTCGAGGAAGTAGCGATCGTGGGTGATCGCGATGACGGCGCCCTTGTACGACTGGAGGTGCTGCTCGAGCCAGAGCACGCTCTCGGCGTCGAGGTGGTTGGTGGGCTCGTCGAGCAGGAGCAGATCGGGCTTCTGGAGCAGGAGCTTCGCCAGCGCGACGCGGCGGCGCTCACCACCGGAGAGCGGGGCGATCGCGGCGTCCCCCGGCGGGGTACGGAGTGCATCCATCGCCTGCTCGAGCTGCGAGTCGAGGTCCCAGCCGTCGGCCGCGTCGATCTCTTCCTGCAGCACGCCCATCTCTGCCAGCAGCGCGTCGAAGTCCGCGTCGGGGTCGGCCATCAGACCCGAGATCTCGTTGAAGCGATCGAGCTTGGCCTTGATGGCGACGCCGTCCTGGATGTTCTCCAGAACGGTCTTCGACTCGTCGAGCTCGGGCTCCTGCATGAGGATGCCGACGGTGTAGCCGGGGCTCAGCTTCGCCTCGCCGTTCGAGGGCTGGTCGAGACCGGCCATGATCTTGAGGATCGTCGACTTACCGGCGCCGTTCGGGCCCACCATGCCGATCTTCGCACCGGGGAGGAACGCCATCGTGACGTCGTCGAGGATGAGCTTCTCGCCGACCGCCTTGCGGGCACGGACCATGGAGTAGATGTATTCGGCCATATCCGCTCCAGTCTAGACGGCCCCCACCCGCCCCGACGTCGGTCTACCAGTCGATGTCGCGCGTGCGACCGAGCAGACACGTGCCGTCGGCGAGCCCCGGTTCGACGACGGCGACCGTCTCACCGGTGGCGTCCCCGACCTGTCCGATGAGGCACTGCTCCCCCCATCGCACGGAGAACTGGATGCTCTCGGCGGGGTTGCCCACTGTCGACTGATCGGGGGTGACCTGCATCGCCGCCTTGTCGAACCCCGCTGCCACGAGGGCATCGATGTAGGCCCGACCGGAGGCCTTGTCCGGCCCGGCCGACACCGCATCGGCGACGCTCGTGAAGAGGGGCAGGTTGTCGTCGGCGGAGCCTTCGGGTACGAGTGTCGGCGCCGGCGATGGTGCCGGCGTCGAGACAGTGGGCTCCGCCGAGACGGACACGGTCGGACTCGGCTCGGGCGTGGGCGTGCAGGCCGCCAGTACGACAGCACCGGCCGCGGCAACGAGCACGAGGGCGGACAGACGGACGGCGCGGGGCGGAGTCACGGGGCCAGTTTAGGCGTCAGAATGGCGTCTCACCGACGGCCACCTCTTCGCGCACCGCACCGGGCGCCGCCCATCCGTCCTCGTCGACCGGCCCCGAACCGTGGCCGCCCTCGATCCCGGCGGAGTCTCCCGACCGACCGGCGGTGCGGGTGAACAGGCTCGTCCCCCACCGCAGATCATGGCCGACGGCCTCTGCCTCGATCTCCGCCGAGACTCCCTTCTTCGTGTCGGTCTCCCACTCCTGCAGCGAGAACCGCCCACTCACCACGACCCTCTCACCCGCGCCGATCGACCGATGGATGTTCTCGGCGAATCCCCGGTAGGCATTCACGCGGTACCAGCTCGTGTTCCCGTCCACCCATTGCGAGGTCTGCTTGTCCTGGCGGCGTTCGGTCACTCCCACGCGGAAGCTGACGACCGCGTCGCCGGAGGGCATTCGCCGCAGCTCCGGCGCCGCCGCCACATTGCCGACGATCGTGATGCGTTCCTTCATGGTGTGTCTCCTCTCGACCGGGCACATGGGACGATGCTGCGGCGCCCGGGTGCCCGACGGGCGCCGCAGCGGAAGCAACTGTGCCGTGCGGAGCGGATCTCGACTTCCTCCGGTGCGCTGGATGCGGCGAAACCGCCGTCCACTGCACGCTGGGGAGGAGCGAAGTCGCCGTGTCGGTGGCCGTCGATAGCGTCGGAACGACGAAGGGATGACCGAATGAACGCACCGACGCACACCGCGACGAATCCGTGTCTCGTCGCCCTCGGGATCGATCGGTGGCGCGTGCTCGATCCGGCCGGAGCCGTGATCGGCCTCATCGATGCACGGTCAGGCGCGGAGGGCATGCGCTACCGCGCCCGTCGTTATCGGTGGTCGTCGCGCGCCTTCATCGACGTCGGTGAGTTCTGGCGGCGCGAAGACGCCGTTGCGGTGCTCCGACGCGGCTGAGCTCTCACACGACCGCGTCGAGCGCGCCTTCTCGCACGGTCGCGGCTCCCCGGGTGGTCCGACGCCAGGCGTGCGCGATCCCGTCGACGGCGCGCTCGAGGTCGGATGCACCGGCGGTGAAGGGGATGCGCAGGTTCTTCTCGAATCCGCCGTCGACCCCGAAACGGGGCCCCGCCGACAAGAGGACGCCCTCGGCGCGCGCGGCGAGCACGAGCGCGCTGCTGAACGGTCGGTCGAGCTCCACCCACAGCGCCACGCCGCCGTCGACCGCCGGAACGATCCACTCCGGAAGCTGCTCCGCCAGCGCCGCGCGCACGGTGTCGCGTCCCGAGCGCAGAAGATGCGCGCGCTGAGCGATCACCTCGGGCAGATGCGGCAGGAGGAGCGTCGCGACGTGCTGCTCCCAGTCAGGAGTTCCCAGCTCGATCGGAAATCGCGCCGCGATGAGTCGGCGGATGAGCTGCTCGTCGGCCCGCACCCAACCGACGCGGAGCCCACCCCAGACCGTCTTTCCGAACGAGCCGACACGCACGATCTCTTCGTGTTGACGGCCCGCACCGAAAGGCGGGGGTTCGGTCGCGCGGTCGATGTCGAGATCGGCCGTGGTCTCGTCGACGATGAGCGTCGTTCCGGCGCGCTCCGCAGCCGTCACGAACAGCTCGCGCTCGACCCCTGTCATCGATCGCCCCGTCGGATTCTGGAAGTCCGGCATCAGGTACGCGAGGCTGGGTCGCACGCGCGCGAACACCTGCTCGGCCCGGTCCAGATCCCACCCTTCGTCGGGGGTCACCGGAACACTCACGAGTCGGGCGCCGGCAGAACGGAGCGCCTCGGCGGCGTGCGGATAGGTCGGGCTCTCGATGAGCACCCGATCACCGCGACGCACGAGCACTGTCGCCAAGAGATGCAGGGCGCTCTGCGCGCCGCTCGTGATCAAGATCTGCGCGGATGTGGTCGAAATGCCGCGTCGCGTGTACTGATCGGCCAACGCGGCGCGCAGTTCCTCGCGGCCGACGACGTCGTAGCCGGGTCGGGCCAGAAGGGAGGGCGCCTGCGTCGCAGCCTCGGCGAAGACACCCGCCAGGCCGGGCCACGCGGCCGGGCTCGCCTGCTGAAGATCGATGGCGCGCGGGTCGGAGATCGTTCTGGTGGCGGCGCGCTGCGGCGCCGCCTGCGTGACACTGCCCGAGCCGCGGAGGCTGCGGATGTGGCCGCTGTCGCGAAGGCTGCGGTAGGCGGCCGCGACCGTCGTGCGGCTGACGCCGAGCACGGTGGCGAGCTCCCTCTCTGCGGGTAGCGCGGTCCCGGCGGGGAGCCTGTTGTCGAGACACAGCAGGCGAATACCGTCCGCCAATGCCTCGTACGCGGGTTCGCTCGTGCGCCACCCACCCAGCCTCGCTGTCAGAGCACGCGCGCTCACTCGGGAGTCCATGCGTGCCAGTCTATTCAGATTGGCCTCTTTGCCAGGAGCCAATTATCGACTGTCCTGGGAAACATGACCACACGACTGATCCGTCTCGTCGTCGGCTTGGCGATCTACGGGGCCGGCGAAGCGCTCATCGTGCGCGCGGGGCTCGGCGTGGATCCCTGGACGGTACTCGCCCAGGGCATCGCTCTGCACACCGGATGGGGTATCGGGTGGATCGTCAACCTCCTGGGCCTCGCCGTCATGCTGGCATGGATCCCCCTGCGACAGCGCCCCGGCGTCGGAACAGTCGCGAATATCCTTCTGCTGGGAACGAGCATGCAGGTCGTGCTGGATCTCGTGCCCGAAGCCCGCGGGATCCTGATCCAGGTGCTCATGCTTCTCGGCGGTATCGTCCTGGTCGCTTTCGCCACGGGCCTGTACATCAGCGCCGGCCTCGGACCCGGTCCGCGCGACGGACTGATGACCGGCCTTCATGCGCGCTTCGGCGTCCCCATCTGGATCGCGCGGGCCAGCATCGAGCTGACGGTCCTCGGTGCGGGGTGGTTGCTCGGAGGCACCGCGGGTGTGGGAACGGTCGCCTTCGCGCTGCTCATCGGGCCCCTCGTGCACCGCGCACTGCCCCTGCTGGCGCGACGTCAGCGCGCGGCGCCCGTGTCGATCAGTGCTGACGGAACTCCGGCCACGTCGAGCCGGGCTTGAGGTGCGCACGCAACGCGCCCTTGGCGATCTCCATACTCGGATAGCTGCCGAGACGCTCGTCCGCACCGCTCATGGTGACGGTGTATCCCCCGGCGTCCTTGCGGATGCTGCCCACGACACCCGTGTCTCCATACGCCACCCACAGCGCTTCGGTCGTGCTCATGCCGAACCTCCTTGTCCGTCTGCGCCCGACGCTACGCTCTCGCGCGTCCGCGCACCAGGCCCGCCGCGCTACTCTGGATTGCGCAACCCCCCGTAGCTCAGCGGATAGAGCAGCAGCCTTCTAATCTGTCGGTCGCAGGTTCGATTCCTGCCGGGGGGACGACCGTCTCCGACCCGTCCGTGTCGGGACACGCGAGGAGGATGTGCACGTGAGTACGACCGATGGCGACCGGCTGGTGTGGATCGACTGCGAAATGACGGGTCTCGACCCGCACGTCGACGAGCTCGTCGAGATCGCGATCGTCGTCACCGACTTCGAGCTCAACGTCCTCGACGAGGGCTTCCAGATCGTCATCCGCCCCGACGCTTCTGCGCTGGCGAACATGAACGACTTCGTCACCGAGATGCACAGATCATCGGGTCTTCTCGACGAGATCCCGACCGGCGTGAGCGTCGCCGAAGCCGAGTTCCAAGCACTCGAGTACGTGCAGCGGTTCGCGCCGATCGAGGGCAAGTCGCCACTCGCGGGCAACACCATCGGCACGGACCGCGCTTTCCTCGCGCGCTACATGCCCCGACTCGACCGCTGGCTGCACTACCGCAACGTCGATGTGTCCAGCATCAAGGAGCTCGCGCGCCGCTGGTATCCGCGGGTGTACTTCAACGCGCCCGCCAAGAACGGCGGCCACCGGGCCCTCGCCGACATCCGGGAATCGATCCGGGAGCTCGCCTACTACCGCGAAGCCGTCTTCGTCTCGCAGCCCGGTCCGTCCAGTGACGACGCGAAGTCTGTCGCGGCCAGCGTCGTGTCATCATTTGCCTCCGAGGTGTGAGAGAATCGTTTGGTTGCCCGCGAGAGCGGGAGACATGGTGGCTATAGCTCAGTTGGTAGAGCACCGCGTTGTGGTCGCGGGGGTCGCGGGTTCAAGCCCCGTTAGCCACCCCACTTCTTTCCTCCACTGCGAGGCAGGGTCGCCTGATGCTTGAGATGGATCGCGAGAATTTCGAACGCCTCGTCGTCGAAGAGCTCGACCGCCTCCCCGACGACATGGTCGACGGGCTCGACAATGTCGTGTTCGTGGTGGAAGACCGTTCGGACGATGAACAGGGCGAGCTGTTCGGTCTGTATGACGGGTGGGCGCTCACCGAGCGCGACCGCTACGGCGTCGGCGAGCTGCCCGATCGGATCGTGGTGTATCGGGAGCCGCACCTGAACGCCTGCGCCGACGAACAGGAGCTCCGCGAGGAGGTGCACACGACGCTGGTCCACGAGATCGCGCACTTCTACGGCATCGATGACGCACGCCTGCACGAGCTGGGATGGGCGTGATGGCGACGTTCGCAAGCCCCGAGGTCGACGAACACCTGGACCTCAGCGCTGCCGGGGCCCTCGACCCGCACTGGCAGACCGTGGTCTGGAACGACCCTGTCAACCTGATGAGCTATGTCGTCCGCGTCTTCCGTGAGTACTTCGGCTTCTCTCGCGAGGAGGCGACGCGCCTCATGATGGCGGTGCACCACGACGGACATGCCGTCGTCGCAGAAGGGATGCGGGAGCAGATGGAGCTGCATGCGCAGGCGATGCACGACTACGGGCTCTGGGCCACCGTCCGACGGGCACCGGGCGCATGAGCGATGCGGTCGTCATCTCTTTCACTCGCGTCGAAGCCGTGCATCTTCGCGGCCTCGTCGGACAGTTCGTCGATCTGCTGTCGGATGCGGACGCCGCATCCGATCCTGCCGTCTCACGACTGACGCCCTCGGCATATCCCGACGATGCCGCGTCAGCCGATCAGTTCCGCGCGGCGACCCGCGCGGACCTCCTGCGACGACGCAGCGAGGAGGCGGCCACGGTCCTCGCGGATCTGGCCAGCGCGGGCGAGCTGGACCCCGCCGACGATCACGCCTTCGACGAGGCCCTCACACAGATGGAGATCTCACTCGAGCCGCGCCAGGTGGCGGCGTGGCTGCGAACTCTCAATGCGGCGCGGCTCGTCCTGGCCGAGCGACTGGGAATCGACGACGAAGACGATCACCCGGCGGATGATCCCCGCTTCGGCGTGTACGAATGGCTCGGCTACCGACTCGAGCTGCTCATCGGGGCCACAGAAGACGTCTGAATCACGCGCGCGCCACGTGCGTCGCGAGTGACCGCGGGTCGTTCAGACCCAGATGCTCCCGTTCCTGCGTGGCCCACCGCTCCCAATGCGGCGCGTAGGTTTCACCATCACGGCGCAATGCCCGCTCGCGTCGCACGGTGTCGTCCGCCTCCACCCACACGCGCACCGGCGTCACAGCTGCCGCCGTCGGCGTGAGAATCCCCGAGCCTTCGACGATCAGTGCTGTTCCGGCCGCGATCTCGTGCCACGCCGCAGGCTCGTCCGCGTTCCAGTCCCAGCCCTGCCACCGGCCATGCCGACCCTGCGCGAGAGGCACCAGCACACCGCTGATCGCCGCGTCCGCACCGCGACGCAGTCCATCCCAGCCCGGATAGAGCTGATCGAGCGACAGGACACGGAAGGCAGGCCGTGCCGCTGCGAGTCGCCGCGCGAGCGTCGTCTTACCGGCACCTGAGCGACCGTCGATGACGACAAGACCGCTCGCGCCGCACGCATCGACGGATGCGGCGATGTCGGCCAGCGATGCGCCGACCTGCGGCACGTTACTTCTTGAGGGCGCGGATCACGCGGCTCAGCGCGCGGCCGGCGACGAAGACGAACGGAATCGCCACCGCGAGAAGCGACACCAGGTTCGGCTCGAAGCGAAGGTCGTCACCCTTGCGGATGTAGGCGCCCAACGGAACGGTGTAGCCCCCGCCGCCACCGCCTTCGTTGCCGCTGTCGTCGGAGCCGCCTCCGAAACCGTGCCACGACAGTGCGACCGGGATGAAGCGCACGCCGTCGACGTCCTGCTGTTCGCCGTAGACGGAGGTGACGCCGAGCGATGCGGACTGTTTACCGAGATCGAGAACGAAGTTGGCCATGTCCCCCACGCTAACGGCAGAAACGCATGGCACCTACGCCTTGACTCAGTCGGATCGGGGTGGACGCGGATGCGAGGGCAGTGAGCCGCCGGCGCGCGGTGCGCCCAGCAGCGCCGCCCGGGTCACCGCTCCGCGGCCGAAGCGGCTCGAGGCGTCGTCGAGGGCCTCTTCCACGCGCCGCCACTCTGCGTCGTCGTCCCACAGGGTCGCCATGACTCCCGATGAGCGGAGGTTCTCGCCCCGCACACCGATGAGGCGCACCGGCAGCGACCGGTCGATGCCCGCCAGCAGACGCAATGCGGCGTCGCCGATCCGCTGACCCACGGCCGTGGGCTCGGGCAGGGTCACCGACCTCGACAGGGTTCGGAAATCCGCGAAGCGCACTTTGATCGCCACCGTCGCCGCTTCGACGTCGTGCGCCCGGAGCCGGGCACCCACCCGGTCGGCGAGGCGCCGCACCTCCGCGCGGAGCACGGTGTCGTCGTCGACGTCCTCGTGGAAGGTCTCTTCGTGACCGATGCTCTTGTCGATCCGCTCGACCGACACCTCACGCGCATCCTCACCGCGCGCCAGACGCCAGACGCGCTCACCCATGGCGGGACCGAGTGCTTTCTCGAGCACGGGTCGAGGAGTCTGCAGCACGTCACCGATCGTGCGGATTCCACGCGCCTCGAGGATCTCTGCAGAACGCGGACCGACGCCCCACATCGCGCGAACCGGCCGCGGCGCGAGAAACGCCGCGGTGTCGGCGGCGGCGATGATCAGCAGGCCGTCGGGCTTGCTGATCGTCGACGCCATCTTCGCGACATGCTTCGTCGCCGCCGCGCCCACGCTGCACACGAGGCCGGTGCGCTCGAGCACCCGTGCTCGCAAGAGCCGCGCGATCGTGCCCGGACTTCCCCAGAGGCGCCGCGATCCTCGCACATCAAGGAACGCCTCGTCGATGGACAGCGGTTCGACCAGCGGGGTGAACTCGCGGAAGATGTCCATCACCTGTGCGGAGAGCGCCGTATACCTGTCGAAGCGCGGCGGCACGATCACCGCGGTCGGACACAGCCGCATGGCCTGCGAGACCGGCATCGCGGAGCGCACGCCATAACGACGCGCCTCATAAGACGCGCTCGAGACGACGCTGCGACCTTCGGGCGAGCCGATAACCAGCGGCTTGCCCGCCAACGACGGATCGTCGAGCACGGCGACGGCGGCATAGAACGCATCCATGTCGACGTGCAGGATGCCCGCGCCGGTGTCGTCGGCATCGGCCGGCGACACGATGCGCCCGGATCCGTCGCCTCGTCCCATACGATCATTCTCCCGCGGACCGCCGACATCGCGGCCCGCGGGAGAACAGGGATCACTGGGCCGCGCGCTCCAGCACCAGCTCACGGACGCGGGCGGCGTCGGCCTGACCCTTCATCGCCTTCATGACGGCGCCGATGACGGCACCGGCGGCCTGCACCTTGCCGTCGCGGATCTTCGCCAGCACGTCGGGCTGCGCGGCCAAGGCGTCGTCGATCGCGGCGATCAGCGCACCGTCGTCGGAGACGACCGCGAGCCCGCGGGCGTCGACGACCTCCTGCGGCGTGCCCTCACCGGCGATGACGCCCTCGAGCACCTGACGCGCGAGCTTGTCGGTGAGCGTGCCGGCATCCACGAGTGCCTGCAGAGCGGCGACATCCGCCGGCGTCACGAGGTCAGCCGCCTCCCGCTCCTGCGCGTTCGCGACGCGGGTGATCTCACCCGTCCACCACTTGCGCGCGGCGGCAGGGCTCGCGCCCTGGGCGATGGTCGCCTCGACCTCGGCGAGGAGCCCGCCGTTCGCGACGTCCTGGAACTCGAGGTCCGTGAAGCCCCACTCGGCCTTCAGCCGGCGCCGGCGCGCAGCGGGGGGTTCGGGGAGCGCGGCGCGCAGCTCCTCGATCAGCTCCGGTGCCGGGACCACGGGCAGCAGGTCGGGCTCCGGGAAGTACCGGTAGTCGTCGGCATCCGACTTGGGACGACCGGGAGATGTCGTCCCCGTGTCCTCGTGCCAGTGCCGCGTCTCCTGCGTGATCGTGCCGCCGGCAGCGAGGATCGCGGCCTGACGCTGGATCTCATAGCGCACGGCGCGCTCGACGGAGCGCATCGAGTTGACGTTCTTCGTCTCGGTGCGCGTTCCGAGTTTCTCCTGACCACGCGGACGCAGTGAGACGTTCGCGTCGCAGCGCAGGTTGCCGCGCTCGAGACGCGCCTCCGAGATGCCCAGCGACAAGACGATGTCACGGATGGCCGCGACGTACGCCTTGGCGATCTCCGGAGCGCGGTGCTCGGCGCCGAAGATGGGGCGCGTGACGATCTCCACGAGAGGCACACCGGCGCGGTTGTAGTCCACGAGCGAGTACTCGGCGCCCTGGATACGTCCGGTCGATCCGCCGACATGGGTGAGCTTGCCCGCGTCCTCCTCCATGTGGGCGCGCTCGATAGGAACCGTCACGAGCGTCCCGTCGGCCAGCTCGATCTCGACTTGACCGTCGAATGCGATGGGCTCGTCGTACTGCGAGATCTGGTAGTTCTTGCCGAGGTCCGGATAGAAGTAGTTCTTCCGCGCGAAGCGGCTGGACGGAGCGATCGAGCAGCCCAGCGCGAGCCCCAGGCTGATCGAGGACCGGATTGCTGTGGCGTTGACGACCGGCAGCGCACCGGGCAGACCCATGTCGACGGGCGCGACGAGCGTGTTCGGCGCGGCGTGATGATTGTCGGGATGGGCCGGGTTCGGCGCGGCCGAGAACATCTTCGTCTTCGTGTTGAGCTCGACGTGCACCTCGAAGCCGAGCACGGGCTCGAAAAGCTCGAGGGCGGCGTCGAAGTCCATCAGCTTGTCCTTGGCCATCAGCGGGTCCCTCCCAGCACCGGGGCACGATCGAGCAGCGGCCCGCCCCACGAATCGACGAGCAATGCTTCCAGCGCCGCCCCCACCCGGTACAGGCGCGCATCCTCCCTGGCGGGCGCGAGGAACTGGATGCCCACCGGCAGGCCGTCCTCGGCGGCGAGGCCCGACGGCACCGAGATACCCGGCACGCCGGCCAGGTTCGCCGGGATGGTCGTCACGTCGTTCAGGTACATCTGCAGCGGGTCGTCGATCTTCTCCCCCAGGCGGAACGCCGTGGTGGGAGCTGAGGGCGTCGCGATGACGTCGACCTTCGCGAACGCCTCGTCGAAGTCGCGCTGGATGAGGGTCCGCACCTTCTGCGCGCTGCCGTAGTAGGCGTCGTAGTAGCCCGCGGACAGCGCGTACGTGCCGAGGATGATGCGGCGCTTCACCTCGTCACCGAAACCCGCTTCGCGAGTCGCCGCCATCACGTCTTCGACTGTGGCCGCCGCATGCGGGCTCACCCGCATCCCGAAGCGCACGGAATCGAACTTCGCAAGGTTGCTGGATGCCTCCGCCGGCAGGATGAGGTAGTAGGCCGCGACGCCGTACTCGAAGTGCGGGGCACTGACCTCGACGATCTCCGCGCCCTGCGCCTCCATGGCCGCGAGTGCCGCACGGAACGAGTCGGAGACGCCCTGCTGGAAGCCCTTGTCATCGAGTTCGCGGATGACGCCGACCTTCAGACCCTTCAGGCTCTCACCCGTTGAGCCTTCACGCGCCGCGGCCGCGAAGGACGGCCAGACGTCGGTGAGGGACGTGGAGTCGTGGGGGTCGTGACCGGCGATCACGTCGTGCAGGAGAGCCGAGTCGAGGACGGTTCGCGTGACCGGACCGACCTGGTCGAGGCTCGAGGCGAGCGCGATCGCACCGTAGCGGCTGACACCGCCGTACGTCGGCTTCACGCCCACCGTTCCGGTCACGTGCGCCGGCTGACGGATGGAGCCACCGGTGTCCGAGCCCAGCGCGAGCGGCGCTTCGAAAGCGGCGACCGCGGCCGCTGAGCCACCGCCCGAGCCTCCAGGGATCCGATCGAGGTCCCACGGATTGTGGGTCGGACCGTAGGCGGAGTGCTCGGTGGAGGAGCCCATCGCGAACTCGTCCATGTTGGTCTTGCCCAGGGGCACAAGGCCGGCGGCACGAGCCCGAGCGACGACTGTCGCGTCGTAGGGCGACATGTACCCCTCGAGGATCTTGGACCCGCTCGTGGAGGGCATGTCGGTCGTGACGAGGACGTCCTTGATCGCCAGCGGCACACCCGCCAGCTCTCCGAGAGCCTCGCCGCCCGCGCGACGGCGATCGATCTCCGCGGCCACGGCCAGCGCGCCCTCGTTCACGTGGAGGAACGCGTGCACGTCGCCGTCCACCGCGGCGATGCGGTCCAGATGCGCCTGCGTCGCCTCGACGCTGGACACCTCGCCCGCGGCGAGCTTCGCGGCGAGATCCGCCGCACTGAGACGGATGATGTCGCTCACTGCTCCTCCCCCAGGATCGCCGTCACGCGGAAGCGGTCCTCCGCCGCATCCGGAGCGTTCTGCAGCACCTCGGCGAGAGACAGGGCCTCGGTGTGCTCGTCGTCGCGGAAGACGTTCTGCAGCGGGATCGGGTGGCTCGTCGCGACCACGTCGGGGGTCGCGACCTCCGACACCTTCGCGATGTTGTCGACGATCGCGTCGAGCTGTCCGGTGAGGCGCCCGACCTCCTCGTCGCTCAATTGGATCCGGGCGAGGACGCCGAGATGGCGCACGAGATCTGGGGTGATTTCCGACACCCCGACAGTCTAGTTCGGCCCCGCCCGGCAGCCATGCGCCCGTAGGCTGTGCCGGGTGACGACCTTCGATCCTCCCCGCCCCTGGGTCCGCAGCTACGCCGATGGGGTGCCCGACGACCTCGATCCGGTATCGGGCTCGCTCGTGGACATCGTCCAGGCCTCGGCGCGCGAGTACCCGGACGCCGTCGCACTGCAGTTCTTTGGGCGCGAGACCACGTATCGCGAGCTCGACCGAGCCATCTCGCGCGCGGCAGCCGGCCTTCACGCCCAGGGCGTGCGCCGGGGCGACCCGGTTGCGATCGTGCTGCCCAACTGCCCGCAGCACATCGTCGCGTTCTACGCCGTGCTGCGCTTGGGCGCCGTCGTCGTCGAGCACAACCCGCTGTACACCGCGCGGGAGCTGCGCAAGCAGTTCGAGGATCACGGCGCGAAGCACGCCATCGTCTGGAGCAAGGTAGCCGCCACGGTCCAGGCCTTCCCGAAGGACGTCCGCGTCTCGACGCTCGTAACGGTGGATCTGACACGCGCGATGCCCTTCACGACGCGAGCGGCGCTGCGGCTGCCGATCACCAAGGCACGCGAGTCCCGCGCCGCGCTTCACACGAAGGTCCGCGGCGGCATCGACTGGGACCAACTGCTGCGCAGCGAACCGCTTCCGGCGTCCCACCCTGCCCCGACGGCTGACGACCTCGCCATCATCCAGTACAC
This sequence comes from Microbacterium sp. Clip185, assembly GCF_028743715.1. NCBI lineage: Bacteria > Bacillati > Actinomycetota > Actinomycetes > Micrococcales > Microbacteriaceae > Microbacterium > Microbacterium sp. Clip185. The sequence continues at coordinate 1,767,017 of NZ_CP117996.1, forward strand.
GAGCGGCACGACCGGCACGCCCAAGGGCGCGAAGCTCACGCACCGGAACCTGCTCGCCAACGCGGCCCAATCGAGAGCATGGGTCCCCTCGATCCACCGCGGCGAAGGGTGCGTCGTCTACGCCGTCCTGCCGATGTTCCACGCCTACGGACTCACCCTCTGTCTCACCTTCGCCATGTCGATGGGCGCGCGACTCGTGCTGTTCCCGCGCTTCGACCCCGACATGGTCCTCGCCGTCACCAAGAAGCACCCCGCGACGTTCCTACCGCTCGTTCCGCCGATCGCCGACCGACTGCTGCAGGCGGCCGAGGCGAAGAGGGTCTCACTCGCGGGAACCCGGATCGCGATCTCCGGCGCCATGGCACTCCCGCACGAGCTCGTCGTGCCGTTCGAGAAGGCGACCGGAGGCTACCTGGTCGAGGGCTACGGGCTCAGCGAATGCTCGCCCGTGCTGATGGCGAATCCGGTCGCCGACAACCGAGTCCCCGGCACCGTAGGCCTGCCGCTGCCCGGAACAGAGTGTCGTGTGGTCGACCCGGAGAACCCTCGGGTCGACGTCGCTCCGGGCGCCGCGGGAGAGCTGATGGTGCGGGGCCCGCAGGTGTTCTCCGGCTACTACGGCAAGCCCGAGGCGACCGAGGAGGTCTTCGTCGACGGCTGGTTCCGCACCGGTGACATCGTCACGATCGACGAGGCCGGCTTTGTGCGCATCGTCGATCGGATCAAGGAGCTCATCATCACGGGCGGCTTCAACGTCGCACCCACCGAGGTGGAGAACGTGCTGCGACAGCATCCGCAGGTCGAGGATGTGGCCGTCGTGGGTCTTCCCGACGAGCATGCCGGCGAGGAGGTCGTCGCCGCCATCGTGGTGGCCCCCGGTGCCGAGATCGACACGGAGGCGATCCGCAACTACGCGCGCGGGATCCTCACTCCCTACAAGGTGCCACGGCGTCTGTTCATCGTCGAGGAGCTGCCCAAGTCACTGATCGGGAAGGTGCTGCGCAAGCAGGTGCGGGAGCACCTGCTCGCAGAGACGGGGCGCTGAGCGGATTCAGCCCGCATCGGGCGCCAGGGCGTCTAGTGCCGCCGGTCCCTGCTCCACGAGGATGCGGAACTGCGCCGCATCGATGATGCGCACGCCGAGCTGCTCGGCCTTGGCGAGCTTGGAGCCCGCACCCGGCCCCGCCGCGACGAAGTCCGTCTTCTTCGACACACTCGAGCCGGCCTTCCCGCCGGCGGCGAGGATGGCTTCCTGCGCACCCTCGCGCGTGTAGCCCTCGAGCGTGCCGGTCGCCACGACCGTCAGCCCCTCGAGCACGCCGCCTTCGACGACGGCAGCGCCGGGGCCGGGGTGGCCCGGCGTGGACAGCTGCGCTCCGGCCGCTTCCCATCGTTCGACGATCTCGCGATGCCAGTCGACCTCGAACCATGCGATCACCGCATCAGCGATGATTCCGCCCACTCCCTCGACGGCTGCGAGTTCCTCGCGGCTCGCCGACCGGATGGCCGAGACGGATCCGAACCACTGTGCAAGAGCCCGTGCGGCTACGGGCCCTACGTGGCGGATGTTGAGGGCGACGAGAAAACGCCACAGCTCCTTCGTCTTCGCCTTCTCGAGCTCGTCGAGCAGCGTCAATGCCTGCGCGGACGGCTGCGGCGTGAGCAGTCCCGACTTGCGCTCTGCGGGCGTCGGGTTGCGGCGGAACGGGGCACGACGCACCGGCTCTCCCGTCGCCTCGTCGAGCTTCGGCTCACCCGTCTCGGAATCCCGCACGACCACCTCGATCGGCACGAGTTCCTCGAGCGTCAGATCGAAGAGCCCCGCCTCGGTGTCCAAGGGTGCGTGCGCCTCGCCGTCCGCCTGCGTCAGGGCCGCTGCCGTCACCTCACCGAGCGCCTCGATGTCGAGCGCACCGCGTGAGCCGATGTGCTCGACGCGGCCGCGCACCTGCGCGGGGCACGAACGCGCGTTGGGGCAGCGCAGATCGACGTCGCCCTCCTTGGCCGGCGCGAGCGGAGTGCCGCATACGGGGCAATCGCTCGGCATCACGAACGCGCGCTCCGAGCCGTCGCGCAGCTCGACAACCGGGCCGAGTACCTCGGGGATCACGTCACCGGCCTTACGCAGGACGACCATGTCACCGATGAGAACGCCCTTGACCTTGACGACGTCCTGGTTGTGCAGCGTCGCCTGACGCACGACGGAACCTGCGACACGTGCCGGCTCCATGACGGCAAACGGCGTCGCCCGACCCGTGCGCCCGACCGAGACGACGATGTCGAGAAGGCGGGTGTTCACCTGTTCCGGCGGGTACTTGTAGGCGATGGCCCAGCGCGGTGCGCGGCTCGTCGCTCCCAGCTCGTCGTGGAGCGCGAGCTCGTCCACCTTGACGACGATGCCGTCGAGTTCGTGCTCCACATCGTGACGATGCTCGCCGTAGTGCGCCACGAACCCGAGCACGCCATCGATGTCGTCGAAGGTCTTGTAGTAGGGACTCGTCGGCAGTCCCCATTCTGCGAGCAGGTCGTAGATCTCGCTCTGAGACGCGACCGGAGGCGCCGGCCACGCACCGATACCGTGCACGAACAGCCGCAGGGATGCGAGACGCGCGCGGCCCGCCTCGAGTTCGAGACCGTCCTTCTTGTCGAGCTGCTGGCGCAGTCCGCCACTCGCCGCGTTGCGGGGGTTGGCGAACGCGGGGAAACGGCGGTCGGCACTCAGCCGCGCGCGTTCCTCTGTGAGCGTGCCGCGCTCGCGGGCCTGCTCGATGACGCGTTCCCGCATCCGCGCCTGCAGAGCGTTCAGCTCCTCGAAGGCGGCGACAGGGATGAAGACCTCGCCGCGCACCTCCACCAGCGGCGGATGCCCGGTGCCCCGCAGACGCTCGGGGATACCTTCGACGCGCAGGGCGTTGACGGTGACGTCTTCGCCGATGCGCCCATCGCCACGTGTGGCGGCGGAGGCGAGCACCCCGTTCTCGTAACGGAGGCTGATCGCGAGCCCGTCGATCTTGAGCTCCGTCAGCCACCGGACCGGACGACCCGCGGACCCCTCGGCCTTGACGCACCAGTCCCGCAGCTCGTCCGCACTGAACACATTGTCGAGGCTCAGCATCCGCTCGGCGTGCTCGACGGGCGCGAACATGGTGGTCGAGGCCGCGCCGACGCTGAGGGTCGGGGAATCCTGCTTCTGCACCTCCGGGTGCAGGCGCTCCAGTTCTTCCAGCCGGCGGATCCATCCGTCGTAGGTCGCGTCATCGACGATCTCGGCGTCGTCGCCGTAGTACGCGTCCCGGGCGCGGAGGATCCGCTCGGTCAGCTCCGCCGCTTCGGCGCGGGCCTCGGAGAGGGTCGTGTCATCGTCGATCGAGTCACCGGCTTGCGTCACGGGACGAGTCTAGGTGCGACCTCGGACAGGACCAGGCCGGTGCGCTGGGCCTGTCCGGTGCCTAGGATGCCGCGACGGAGCCGACCGGAACGGCCGACACCGTGCGGTCCACCGTGAACTGACCGAGTACGCGCGTGCCGAGGTAGAGCACGGCCGTCTGGCCCGGCGCGACGCCGTCGAACGGCACCTGGGGACGGACCACCACACCGTCCTCGCTCACCTCTGCACGGGCGGGGACCGGGTCGGCATGAGCGCGGATCTGCACCTCGCACGTGAACGCGGCCTCGGTCGGAGCGGCGCCCGCCCAGCTGAAACGCGCTCCGGCGATCTCGGTCGTCGCCAGCGCCTCCTTCGGGCCCACCACGACGGTGTTGCTCACCGGACGCACTTCGAGCACGAAACGCGGCTTGCCATCGGATGCGGGGACGCCCAGCTGCAGTCCGCGGCGCTGTCCGACAGTGAACGCGTGTGCTCCCTCGTGGCGGCCGACGACGGCGCCTTCGCGGTCGAGGATGTCGCCCTGCTCGGCACCCACGCGCTCAGCGAGCCAGGCCCGCGTGTCGCCGTCGGGGATGAAGCAGATGTCGTGACTGTCGGGCTTCTGGGCGACGGTCAGTCCGCGCTCCGCGGCCTCCGCACGAACGAGCGCCTTCGACGGGGTGTCGCCCAACGGGAAGTACGTGTGCGCGAGCTGCTCGGCGGTGAGAACGCCGAGCACATACGACTGATCCTTGGCCTGGTCACTCGCACGGTGCAGCTCGCGGCCCTCAGCACCGTCCACCAGGAGCGCGTAGTGCCCGGTGCAGACGGCGTCGAAACCCAGTTCCAGGGCGCGTTCGAGCAGGGCAGCGAACTTGATCCGCTCGTTGCAGCGCATGCACGGGTTCGGGGTGCGTCCGGCCCGGTACTCCGAGACGAAGTCGTCGATCACGTCGTCGCGGAAGCGCTCCGAGAAGTCCCACACGTAAAAGGGGATGCCGAGCTTGTCGGCCGCACGACGCGCATCCATCGCGTCCTCGATCGTGCAGCAGCCACGACTGCCCGTGCGCAGCGTTCCGCCCGCCCGGGACAGCGCCAAATGCACGCCCACCACCTCGTGACCGGCGTCGACGGCGCGCGCCGCGGCGACCGCCGAATCGACGCCGCCGCTCATCGCCGCCAGAATCCGCATCGTGCCAGTCTACGAGGGCGAGGCTGTACGGGCTCCGGCAGCACGCGCGCGCTCGACGGCCCAGGGCAGCGCCTCGAGGAACGCGTCGACGTCGTCCGAGGTCGTGGTGCGACCCAGTGTGATCCGCAGCACCGAACGCGCCGCATCCTCATCGCGACCCAGCGCGCGCACGACGTGCGAGGGTTCGGGGATCCCCGCCTGACACGCGGACCCCGTCGAGACCGCGATGCCACGGGTGTCCAGGAGGAACAGAAGCGTCTCCCCCAGTGCGCCCGGCACCAGCAGATGCGCGTTTCCGGGGAGGCGGAGCACCGGGTCGCCGAGCAGTTCGACACCCGGCACGACCGCGCAGGCGCGGTCCACCAGGCGGTCCCGCAGCGCGCCGAGACGCGCGACCTCCGCATCCCGCTCGATCGCCGCCAGTTCCGCTGCCACAGCGAAGGCGGCCGCGCCCGCGATGTCCTGCGTTCCGGCGCGCAGGCCCCGCTGCTGTGCGCCCCCGTGCATCTGCGCACCGATGCGCGCTGATCGCGCACTGATCAGCGCGCCCGTGCCCACCGGCCCGCCGACCTTGTGCGCCGACAGGCTCATCGCCACGAGGCCCGCACCCGCCGGCGCATCGCCCCGCCACCGTCGGAAGTCCACGGGCACCTGCCCGAATGCCGCCACCGCGTCCAGGTGCAACGGCACGACCGCAGCTGCGGCGCTGTGAGCGAGCGCAGCCGCGTCTGAGAGCGTTCCGACCTCGTTGTTGGCGACCAGCGCCGTGGCGAATGCCGCACCGTCGAGCGCAACCGCGAAGTCACCGGCGTCGATCGCGCCGAGGGACGTGAGCCGGACGGCTCGCACCTCGGCCTGCTGCGTGTCGACGAGTGCCGCGACCGAGTCGATCGTCGCGTGATGCTCCCCATCCGGGAGGACGACCGTGTCGGCGCCGTCGGCGCGGGTCGCCCACAAGCCCTTCACCGCGAGGTTCACCGCCTCGGTGCCGCCCGACGTGAACACGACCTCGATGGGATCGGCTCCGACGACCGCCGCCAGGCGCTCTCTGGCGTCTTCCAGCACGCGTCGCGCCGCCTGGCCGCCGCCGTGCACGGACGAGGCGTTTCCCGTCGTCGCCGCCGCTTCGAGCCACGCCTCCCGAGCCTCGGGACGCAGCGGGCTCGACGCCGCATGGTCCAGGTAGATGTGCACCCGTCCACTGTCGCACGCGTGGCGTGCGGCGGCGTCATGAGTTCGTCATGCGGCGGTGGCTAGGGTTGTGGGCATGGTCAGCCCGACAACGACCTCTTCTCCGGCGCTCGCGCAGGTCCTCGACCCCGCGCTCGACGATCTCGGCGTGCATCTGCATGAGCACGGCGGAACGCTTCGCGTGTTCTCGCACGCCGCCGATGCCGTCGACGTGGTGATCTTCGACGCGGACGATCTCGACTGGGCGACGGCGACGCTTCCGTTGCAGCGTCGAGAGCGCGGCATCTGGGAGATCACATCGGAGCTGCTCGTGGCCGGCGCGCGCTACGCGTTGCGCGCTTCCGGCCCCTTCGGCTCCGGGAACATCTTCAATCCGCAGACGCTCCTGCTCGACCCGTACGCTCGCGGAATCGTGAGCGGAGGATTCGGCGACTGGCGCTCGGTCGTCGTCGATCGCGGCTTCGACTGGGGCGACGTGCGAAAGCCGGCCGTCCCGCTGGATCGGACCGTCATCTACGAGGCGCACGTCAAAGGCATGACCAAGCGTCATCCCGGTGTTCCCGCAGCGCTCCACGGCACCTACGCCGGGCTCGCGCATCCCGCCATGATCGAGCATTTCCTGGATCTCGGCGTGACGACCATCGAACTGCTGCCCATCCATGCGTTCGCCTCGGAACCGCGCCTGCTGCAGCTGGGCCTGGACAACTACTGGGGATACAACACGCTCGGCTTCTTCGCGCCGCACGCCGCCTACGCGACCGATCAGGCGCGCCGCGAGGGACCGGATGCGGTTCTTCGCGAGGTGAAGGGGATGGTGAAGCTCCTGCACCAGGCCGGACTCGAGGTCATCCTCGACGTGGTCTACAACCACACCGCGGAGGAGGGCATCGGCGGTCCGCGCTCGAGCCTGCGCGGCCTCGACAACCGTGCCTACTACCGACAGCAGGACGACGGCACCTACATCGACGTCACCGGATGCGGCAACTCGGTCAACACGGCCACGGATGCGGGCGCGCGTCTCGTGCTCGATTCGCTGCGCTACTGGGCACGTGACGTGCAGATCGACGGTTTCCGGTTCGATCTGGCCACCACGCTGGGACGCGACGATCAGCATCGGTTCACGCCCGATCATCCTCTCCTGCGGGCGATCGCCGAGGACCCCGAGCTCGCAGACACGAAGAAGATCGCGGAGCCCTGGGACGTGGGCATGGGCGGGTGGCAGACGGGGAACTTCGGCGACGGCTGGCACGAGTGGAACGACCGGTACCGCGACCGCGTGCGCAACTTCTGGCTCTCAGACGTCGACTATGCTCGCCGCGCCTCGACGGCACCGGTCGGCATCGGCGGATTCGCCACGCGGCTCGCAGGATCCTCCAACACGTTCAGCGCCGAGCGGGGACCGCTGGCGTCGATCAACTTCGTCACCGCCCACGACGGCTTCACCCTCAACGACCTCGTCTCGTACGACGTCAAGCACAACCTCGGCAACGGCGAGCACAACCGCGACGGAGCGGACACGAACCGGTCGTTCAACCACGGCGCGGAGGGCGCGACCGACGACGAGAGGATCCTCGCGACCCGTCGCAAGGCGATGCGCAACCTCATGGGCACGCTCCTGCTCTCGGCGGGGATCCCGATGATCACCGCCGGCGACGAGTTCGGGCGGACGCAGCGCGGCAACAACAACGCGTACTGCCACGACTCGGCCCTCACCTGGCTGTCGTGGGAGCACCGCCCGTGGCAGCGCGATCTCTTCGCGCACGTGCGCCGGTTGATCGAGCTGCGTGCGGAGAACCCCGCGCTGCGCCCCATCCGCTTCGCTCGGCTCGACGAGGAGACGCCGTCGGCATCCGTCATGGAGTGGTACGACGAACGCGGCGAGACGATGTCGGGAGAGCGATGGAACGATCCCGCGCACCGTACTCTCCAGTACGTCGCGGCATCGACCCCGGAGTTCGAGGAGTTCAACCGCATCCTTCTCATCGTCCACGGCAACGAGACGCCGGTGGACGTGCGCCTTCCGCTCATCGACGGAGTCAGTCGCTACGTGTCGCTCTGGTCGAGCGCGGAGGAATCGCCGTCGTCGGAGAAGCCCGTCCTGGCACCGGGCGACATCGTTCCGACTCCCCCGACGTCGATGCATCTGTTCCGCGCCGAATAGCACGTTCGCGCCGACCGCGTCACGCCTGTCGTGCCGCACGCGCCCGCGATAGGTTCGCTGTGTGGCCACTCCGACACGATCCCTCCCCGTCCGCACTCACCGAAGCGGTGCCGAGATCCCGCTGCGCAAGGCCGTCGCGTCGACATCCGCCGACACGCTGACCGGCCGCATCCCCCTCAGCGCGGAACGACCGTCGACTCCAGACCCGAGGTTCGACCCATCCGCGTTCGCGGGCGAGGTCGTCCCGTTCCGCGTGCGCGCCTTCCGGGAGGGACACGACCTGATCGGCGTGCAGCTGCGACTCACCTCTCCCGACGGAAGCGAGTCGCTGCACCGACTCAGCGCCCACGAGGACGGATTGGACACCTGGGGTGTTCTGGTCACGCTCCTCGCACAGGGGATGTGGTCGTTCCGCTTCGAGACGTTCGCCGACCGGTACGCGACCTGGCGGCACGCGGCCGAGCTCAAGATCCCGGCCGGTGTCGATGTGGCTCTGATGCGCGAGATCGGGGCGATTCTCTTCGAGGATGCCGCGGCGGAGAAGGATCGTCCCGCGGCGGAACGGCGTCTGCTGACCGAGCAGGCCGCGCTGTTGCGTACGCCCGCCACCGACGACGAGGCCGCGCTCGCGGTCGTGCACGACGAGCGAGTGGCCGCGGCCTTCGCCGCACGCCCGCTCGGCGAACTCTGGACCCTGGGCGCGACGCACGATCTCCTCGTGGAGCGCGAGCGGGCGGGCGTCGGCGCGTGGTACGAGTTCTTCCCGCGCTCCGAGGGAGCCAAGCGGCGTGCGGACGGGACGATCGAACCGGGCACCTTCCGCACCGCCATGGACCGACTTCCCGGCGTCGCGGCGATGGGGTTCGACGTGCTCTACCTGCCGCCGATCCACCCGATCGGACGCACCCACCGCAAGGGCCCGAACAACACGCTCGATGCCGGCCCTGCCGACCCCGGGTCGCCGTGGGCCATCGGCGCGGCCGAAGGCGGGCACGATGCCATCCACCCCGAGCTCGGCACGCTCGCCGACTTCCGCGCGTTCGTCGCCGCCGCCGCATCCGCCGGCATCGAGATCGCGCTCGATCTGGCGCTGCAGGCGTCGCCCGACCACCCATGGGTGACAGAGCACCCGGAGTGGTTCACCACCCTTCCCGACGGGACGATCGCGTATGCCGAGAACCCGCCGAAGAAGTACCAGGACATCTACCCGGTCAACTTCGACAACGATCCGGCGGGAATCCGCGCCGAGGTGCTGCGGATCGTGCGCCACTGGATCGCCCAGGGGGTGAAGATCTTCCGCGTCGACAACCCTCACACCAAGCCCCTGCAGTTCTGGGAATGGCTCATCCGCACCGTCACCGACGAGGCGCCCGACGTCGTCTTCCTGGCAGAGGCCTTCACCAGGCCCACTCCCCTGCGCGCACTGGCTCAAGCGGGGTTCCAGCAGAGTTACACGTACTTCACGTGGCGCAACTCGAAGGCCGAGCTCGAGGAGTTCCTCGACTCGCTCGCCCACGAGACCGACGACTACCTGCGTCCCAATCTCTTCGTCAACACCCCCGACATCCTCACCGAGTACCTCCAGTACGGCGGGCGCGCGGCGTACCGAATCCGCGCGACGATCGCCGCGACGGCGGCTCCCACCTACGGCGTGTACGCCGGATACGAGCTGTTCGAGAATGTGGCGCGTCCGGGCAGCGAGGAGAACATCGACAACGAGAAGTACGAGTACAAGCTGCGGGACTGGCAGCAGGCCGAGGACGACGGCGACTCCCTTGCGCCCTACCTCACCTTCCTCAACCGCATCCGTCGCGAACACCCGGCGCTGCGCCAGCTGCGCAACCTCCGTATCCAGCACAGCGACGACGACGCGATCCTGGTGTACGCGAAACACCTCGAGGCCGCCCTCAGCGAGAGCGGCGAAAGCGACACGATCATCGTGGTCGTCAACGTCGATCCGCACTCCGCTCGGGAGACGACCGTTCACCTGGACACGGAGGCCTGGGGCATCCCCGCGGGAGCGCCCTACCTGGTCGAAGACCTCGTGACCGGCGCCACCTGGACCTGGACCGACCACAACTATGTGCGACTGGATGCGTTCCGCGAACCGGCGCACATCCTGCACGTGAAGGGCCTCGCATGAGCGTCATCGAACCCCGAGTGCTCGACACCGTCGCCACCGGCTCCTACTACTCCCCGCACGACGTGCTGGGCATGCACCCGGACGGTGCGACGGGCGGCGTGATCCGCGCCAGACGGCCGCTGGCCGCATCCGTCACCGCCGTCTTCGCCGACGGCCGCGAGGTGACGCTCGACCACGTCCGCTCCGGCATCTGGGAAGGTGCGTACCGCGGAGATGCGGGTGCGTACCGACTCACCGCGACCTACGAGGGCTCGGCGCCGTACACCGCCGACGATCCCTATCGCTTCTCGCCGACGATCGGCGAACTCGACCTTCACCTCATCCGCGAGGGTCGTCATGAGCAGCTGTGGCAGGTGCTCGGCTCCCACGTACGGGAGCACGAGGGTGTGGCCGGCACCTCGTTCGCCGTGTGGGCTCCGCACGCGCAGGCGGTCCGCGTCGCCGCGGACTTCAACGGGTGGGACGGCCAGTCGCACAGCATGAGGTCGATGGGCGCGAGCGGCGTGTGGGAGCTGTTCGTGCCCGGCGTCGGCACGGACAGCACCTACAAGTACGAGCTGCTCACGCGCGACGGTCGGTGGATCCTGAAGGCCGATCCGATGGCGCGTCGCGCCGAGCTTCCGCCGGCGACCGCGTCGGTCGTCACCGCTTCGGATTACGAGTGGGGCGACGACGCGTGGATCGCCGAGCGCGCCGCCAGCCAGCCGCTGGAGCGTCCGATGTCGGTGTACGAGCTGCATCTCGGCTCATGGCGTCCCGGCCTGGGCTACCGCGACGCGGCGGACCCGCTCATCGACTATGTGAGCGCTCAGGGGTTCACGCACGTCGAGTTCCTCCCGCTCGCTGAGCATCCGTTCGGCGGGTCGTGGGGATACCAGGTCAGCGGCTACTACGCCCCGACGAGCCGATTCGGCTCTCCCGACGACCTCCGGTACCTCATCGACCGCCTGCACGGGGCCGGCATCGGCGTGATCATGGATTGGGTCCCGGGCCACTTCCCGCGGGATGAGTTCGCGCTCGCCCGGTTCGACGGCGAGGCCCTCTACGAGCACCCGGATCCCCGCCGCGGCGAGCACAAGGACTGGGGCACGCTGATCTTCGACTACGGTCGGGCCGAGGTGCGCAACTTCCTGGTCGCCAACGCTCTGTACTGGTTCGAGGAGTTCCACGTGGACGGACTGCGCGTGGATGCAGTCGCGTCCATGCTGTACCTCGACTATTCGCGTGAGGCCGGCGAATGGGAGCCCAACATCTACGGTGGCCGCGAGAACCTGGAGGCGATCCAGTTCCTGCAGGAGACCAACGCGACCGTCTACAAGAAGTTCCCCGGTATCGCGATGATCGCTGAGGAATCCACCAGCTATCCGGGTGTCACCGCACCGACGAGTGCTGGCGGGCTCGGCTTCGGCTTCAAGTGGAACATGGGCTGGATGAACGACTCCCTGGTCTACATCTCCCGCGATCCGCTCTACCGCGCCCACCACGAGGGCGAGCTGTCGTTCTCGTTCGTGTACGCGTTCAGCGAGAACTACGTGCTCCCCATCAGCCACGACGAGGTCGTGCACGGCAAGGGCTCTCTGTTCGCCCGGATGCCGGGCGACCACTGGCAGAAGCTCGCGGGGATGCGCCTCTTCCTCTCCTACATGTGGGCTCACCCGGGCAAGCAGCTGCTGTTCATGGGTCAGGAGTTCGGACAGATCGCGGAGTGGTCCGAATCCCGCTCGCTCGAGTGGTGGCTGCTCGACCAGCCCGCCCATCGCGAGCTCGGCGACTTCGTGGCGGCCCTCAACGCCACCTACCGGGATACCCCTGCGCTGTGGCAGCGGGATGCGGACGGCTCGGCGTTCTCCCGGATCGGCGGCCCCACCTGGAATCCGAACGTGTCGGCCTTCGTCCGCTGGGATGCCGAAGGACGTCCGCTCGTCGCGATCTCGAACTTCTCGGGCGCGCCGCTGAACGACTATGAGCTGGATCTGCCCCTCGCGGGCGTGTGGCAGGAGCTGCTCAACTCCGACGCATCCGCCTTCGGAGGCTCCGGAGTCGGCAACCTCGGCGCGGTGACCGCCGATGCGACCGGACGTGCACGCCTGACGCTGCCACCGCTGGGAGCTCTCTGGCTCTCCCCCGCCGACTGAACGCGGAACGGGGGCGCCTCGGCCTCAGAACAAGAGGGAGGCGAGGCGTCCTCGGGCTCGGATGACGCGGGGGTCCGCATCTCCCACGAGGCCGAACAGCTCGAGGAGGCGCGCCCGAACGGGGGCGCGATCCTCTGCCGGCAGCGCGGCGAAGAGATCGAGCAGGCGTGCGAAGGCATCGTCCACGTGACCGCCTGAGACATCGAGGTCGGCCACGAGGAGCTGCGCGTCGACATCGGTCGGTGCGGCGGCGGCTGCCGCACGCGCCTGCTGCAGGTCGGCGCCCTGGACCCGCTGGAGCAATCGCACCTGTCCGAGGCCGGCCTGCGCGTCGGCGTCGCGCGGGTTCTCTGCGAGGGCGCGCTCGTAGGCGGAGGCCGCACGAGCGTAGTCGCCGTCTTCGATCGCAGCGAAGGCCTCCGCATGCAGGGGCGGCAGCGCGGGCTCCTCGGGCGCATCCGTCGTGCCCTCGGCGCCCGCGTCGACCGTGCCCGTCACACCGTTCTGCGCGGCGAGCTGCAGGAGCTGTGAGAACACCTCACGGACCTGCTCCTCGGGGACGGCGCCCGTGAACAGCGGCACCGGCTGACCGCCGACGAGAGCGACGACGAGCGGGATCGACTGCGCGCGGAAGCCCTGCGCGATCTGCGGGTTCGCGTCCACATCGACCTTGGCCAGCACGAGGCGACCGGCGAGCTCTCCCACCACCTTCTCCAGGATGGGGCTCAGCTGCTTGCAGGGCCCGCACCACTCGGCCCACAGGTCGACGACGACGGGCACGGTGCGGGAGAGCTCCAGGATCTCGCCGAACGTCGCGTCGGTCACATCCCGCACCAGAGCACCGGATGCGGGAGCCGCCGGTGCGGAGCTCGTGCCGGGTGCCGGCCGGTTGCGCAGAGCGGAGAGGTCGACGGCGCCGCGCAGAACGGCTCCAGGGGCCTGATCGGACATCACAGAACCTTCGCTTCCAGGATGTTGGAGGTGTAACCGAGGAGTCGGATCTTCTCTGAGGAACCCTGCGCCGGCACGTAGAAGAACAGCTGGTCGGCGAAGGTGGAGCTCACGCCGGTGGCGGACTCGGACACACCGGTGAGCGCCTGGACGGTGGGATTGTCGGTCAGCTTGATGACGACATCGCCGCTGTTCGGCCTCACCGTGTCGACCTCATTGACGGAGACCGCGACGATCGCTCCGCTCTCGAGGGTCGCAAGAGCGAGCGGCGGCTGGCTGCCCGCCTGGGCCGCGAACTCGATCGTGCCGGTCGAGGCTCCCGTCTCATTGAACTTGTCGCGACGCTCCTGGCGGTTCGCGGCGACGTTCTGGCTGAACAGATCGGTCTGCTCGTCGAAGAGCCCGATCGATGCGCTGTCCTTGCCGTTGTTCAGCACGTCGGCGTACGTCTCGGCGAGCTTGTCCGGGGCGACAGTGAGGAAGGACGACTCGGGCGGAACCTGCGATGCACCGATGTACGCGGGCGCGAGATCGGGCATCTCCACGGAGCCGAGCAGATCCCCGATGTAGGACAGCTTGTACTCGGACCACTGGTCGGCCTGGGTCAGGAACATGATCGTGGAGACCGGTCCCTGAGCGCCCTCCTTCTGCACGACCGCCATGACCGTGCGCGGCCACTCGTCGAACGCCTGCGGAAGGATGATCTGCGTCGGCTCGGCCGGAATAGGCGGCAACGCGGCCTCGTCGGCCAGAGCGCCGCGCAACGCGTAGTTGGTGTTGCGCTCGGCCAGCGCGGCCCCCTCGAGGCGGGTGGCCGCGAGGTTCACGTCACGCGCCTCATCGGCGGACGCCACGGTCGTCGAGATCCGCTGCAGGATCGTCTGCGCCTGGGCCTCGGTCACGGCGGGCGCCTGCTGATCAGCGGAGTCGACGATCGCCGCGGTCTGGGAGGGCGTCGGCGTCGGGGCCAGATCCGGCCACGCATCCGGAGAGCAGCCCGTGAAGACGAGTGCGCCCACCACCGCGAGCGGGATGGCGAGGAGCGGGCGACGCGACGAGCGCCGCGAAGGGGTGGCGCTGATGACGCCCTTCGCTCCCGGCTCGACAGCGAGATCGATCGGCTGCGTCTCCGGCAGGGGCGGCGGAGCCTTGCGGCGCGGCCCGCGCGATCGCCGGTCGTGCCGGATGGCGAGGATGTAGAGCACGATCCCCGCGACGAGCACGATGCCGCCGAGAAGCATGAGCGGTCCCGCCCACGGCGTCGTCTGTGCGACGTTCCAGGTGATGCTGGCCTCGGTAGGAGCGGCTTTGGTGCCGTCGGAGGCGATGAGCACGCTCATCGAGTCGGGAAGCTGCAGGGGCACGCTGACCGCGCGCTCATCGCTGTACTCGGCGAGCCAGAGGTCGGACCCGGAGGGGTTGCGGGGCTCGGCGGTCGTGGGTGCGGTCGCAGCCTCGCCACCGGCCGCATCCTGTCCGTCTGCGGGAGCCGTGACCGCGGGCTCGATCACCGCTGCGTTGAGAACGCCGTCCTGACCCGCCGAGACCTCGTTGTAGGTCTGATCGGAGAGCCATGCGCGCATGTCGGCGGTGCGACCGTAGGCGACGAAAACGCCGTCCGAGGATGAGACGCGCAACGTCTGCGTGCCTGGCAGGGAGGTCAGGACCGCCCCGTCGACCATGGTGTACGCGGTTCCTTCGGCGGCCGGAATCTCGGCGCTCTGCGTCGACGGGCCGTAGAAGACGGTCCGTTGAGCGATGCCTGCCCCGATGAGCAGAGCGGCCAGTACGAAGGCCGCGACGGCCCAGACGAAACGCACGAAATCTTCCTCCCATGCCCGCGGAGCGGAACGATCCGACATTCGAGACTAGCCGAGACGCCTGTGTGTTGCGCGAGAGGGGGTCGCTCCCGTCTCCACGGGGGCGTCCCCCGTATCGTGTGTGCAGCACGTTCCGCTCGCCGAGGAGGCACTGTGAAGCTCCACAATCCGTTCCGCATCGCCTTCATCGGCACGCTCGGTGTCGGCCTGGGGCTTCTGCTCATCGGCAGCGTGCAGACGCTGTCGACGATCCTGCTCTACATCGGCACGGCGCTCTTTCTCTCGCTCGGCCTCGAACCCGTGGTGGCGTGGCTGACCAGGCGCCGGCTGCCGCGCTGGTCGGCCGTGCTGGTGACGGTGCTCGGCGTCCTCGCCATCTTCGCCGGGATCGTCTGGATGGTCGTGCCGATCATCGTCAGTCAGGTCAGCCAGCTCGTCGAGGAGGTCACGCGGTTCCTTCAGAGCACGTCGTGGCAGGACGTCAAGAACTGGATCCACTCGGTGTTCCCGGGCATCCAGGACTCCACGATCGACGACACGGTCACGAATGTGCAGGACTGGGCGATCTCGAACTGGGGGAACATCACCGGCGGCGTCATCAACGCGAGCCTTGCGTTCCTCGGCGGCTTGACCGGCGCCTTCATCGTCCTGATCCTCACGATCTACTTCACCGCGTCGACACCGAACCTCAAGGCGGCTGTCTACAGCCTCGTCCCCGCTTCGCGTCGCCCGCGCTTCATCGAGTTGTCGGAGCAGATCACCGACTCGGTCGGCTACTACGTGATGGGACAGGTCAGCCTCGGCGTCATCAACGGCGTGTTGAGCGCGATCTTCCTGTCGATCATCCAGGCGCCGTTCCCGGCCGTCCTGGCTGTGATCGCGTTCTTCTTCTCCCTCATCCCTCTGGTCGGAACGCTGACAGGGTCCGTCATCATCATTCTCACCTGCCTCATCCCGGGGCTGGGGTCGCCGACGACCGCGCTCACGGCGGCCATCTGGTACGTCATCTACATGCAGCTCGAGGCGTACCTCGTGTCGCCGCGCATCATGAGTCGCGCCGTCGCCGTCCCCGGGGCGGTGGTCGTGATCGCCGCCCTCGCCGGCGGGTCGCTGCTGGGACTTCTCGGCGCGCTCGTCGCCATCCCCGTCGCCGCGAGCATCCTGATCATCTACCGGCAGGTGATCGTCCCGCGCATGAACGAACGCTGATCAGACGTCGGGCCCGTCCCACTGGGTCGGGAGAGGCGCGGCCCCGGGATTCACGATCTCGACGATCTCGTCCAATACGCGGCGGGTCTGCGCCTCACCGACCCACAGGTGCTTGCCGCCTTCCACGGGGATCAGCGTCATGTCGGGGACGGATGCGAACCGGCGACGCGCCTCGTCTGGCCGCAGGTAGTCGTCGAACTCCGGGATGAGCGCGACCAGGCGTCGAGGGTCGTCGCGCCAGGCGGCGACCTCGTCCTCGCTGGCGCGATGCAGCGGAGGCGAGAGCAGGATGGCACCGTCGATGGGGTGCTCCCTGCCGTACTTGAGCGCCAGCTCGGTGCCGAAGGACCAGCCGACGAGCCACGGATGCGGCAGCGCGCGCTCTGCGACGAGAGCCATCGCCGCTGCGACGTCCGCCTTCTCGCCGATCCCCTCCTCGAAGCGGCCGTCGCTCTGTCCGCGCGGGGAGGACGTGCCGCGCGTGTTGAAACGGAGCACGGCGAGGTCCGCGAGCGCGGGCAGGCGGGCTGCGGCTTTGCGGAGGATGTGCGAGTCCATGAAGCCGCCGTGGGTGGGCAGCGGATGAAGCGTCACCAGGGTGGCGACAGGCCTTCTGTCGAGCGGGAGCGCCAACTCCCCCACCAGCTCGAGCCCGTCCGTCGTGCGCAGGACGATGTCCTCGCGCCGGGCCGGAAGCACGCTTGCCCCACGGATCTCCGCCATCACGCCACCTTCCAACAGTGAGAATGCCAGTGCCGACGTGCCGCGAGATCGGCAGCGTCACCCATGACGCCGTCCGCACGCCACACCACGAGGTGCGCGGTGCCGGCAGGGATCGTACGGTGACAACCGGGGCACGTGTACTCCTTGACGGCCTGCATCGCCGCGATCGGCTGCACCGTCCACTCGCGGCCGCCGCGCATCTCCGTGCGCTTGAAGCCCGCCAGCAGGCGCTGGAACGACTCTTCGGAGCCGGAGGGCCCGGGGCGGCGTCGACGCGATCGCGCCACGGTCACCACCAGTTGTTGTTGATCCAGAAGTTGTAGGCGCCGGCCCAGCTGCCGTAGCGGCCCACGGCGTAGCCGTTCGCCCAGCGGAGGTTGTCGACGGGGTCGTAGCCGTTGCCGGGAACCTTGCTGCACGGCAGCGCCTGCACGAGCCCGCACGCGCCCGAGCCGCTGTTCGTCGCGTTGGGGTTCCAGCCGCTCTCCTTGGAGACGATGTAGTCGACGTATCCCCAATCGCTCTCGGCGATACCGGCGGCGGCCATCCACTCCGAGGGCGCTCCGCCACCCGAGTAGAACGGGGTCGCCGGGGAGGCCGCTGCGACCTTGGGCGCAGGAGGCGGCGGCGGCTTCGGCTTCTCGAAGGCGCTGTACGAGTCGCGGTCGAGAGACACGACAGCGCCGGAAGCGACGACGAGGCTCTGCGCGTCGTCGAGCGTGCTCGAGTAGACGGTCTCGGTTTCGGACTGCGCGGGCGCGGCCTCCGAGAGGGCGAACGCCGCGGGTCCGACGGATGCGGCCGCGAATGCCAATGCGGCGACGCCGGCGAACACGCCGACCACCCCACGGCGCCGCGACCAGCGCGCGCTCGTCGCGGCCTTCGAGGCGGATGCCGAGGCCGGAGCAGCCAGCGCGCGAGCCGACCGCCGGGTCAGCGGCGCCGGGTTTCGGGTGTCATCTCCGGAAGTCACGATCTCCCGATTGTAACGATTTGGTGCTGAGAACGCCATGCGAGCGCGTTCGGCGTTGCTCAGCCCACCGCCAGCATGATCTCGATGACGGCGTCGAGCACCGCATCCACCTGGGTCTCCCGATATCCACCGCGCTGCATCCGGAACGCGACCGAGCGCACTTGCTCGACCGTGAGACCGGTGCCGTCGGTCAGATACCGGGCGATCCGATCGGCCACCACGTCGACTTCTTCCACCCGGTAGCCGTAGTGGACGAAGGACACGCGGTCGAAACGGTGCCGTCGGGCGCGTCCCAGTCGGTCGAGCACCACCTGCGCGTCCTCACGCTGCTGCTGAACCCACGCCCGGGCGCCCATGCGGGCGATCGTCTGCTGCCGCTCCTGCGCGGCGAACGCGTCCTCCACGCGGCCGAGTGCGGCATCCACGGGTCCGATGGCGTACCCGCCGCGCACGAGCGCGAACGACACGTCGCGGACATCGGATGCGGTGACCGCCGACTCCCCGGGGGTGTCGGACTCGAACGCCTCCCGCGCACGCGCGAGGAAAGCGTCCACCGCAGCCGGATCATACCCCTTCGTCCGCCCCTGGACCCGGGGGAACGCATCGTGACGGGACTCCGGCGAGATCGTCGTGGCTTCGCCGCGCTGCTCGAGCGCGGATTCGTCGTGGACTGTCATGAGACCGCCAGAGGTGTCAGCAGATAGAACAGAGCAAGAGCCGCGGGAGCGGACGGGAGGATGGAGTCGAGGCGATCGAGCACACCGCCGTGCCCAGGAAGCCACGAACTCATGTCCTTGATGCCGAGATCACGCTTGAGCATGGATTCGCCGAGGTCGCCGGCGGTCGCCGTCCCCAGAATGACGAGACCGAAGATGATTCCCGTCCACCAGGGCAGTCCGAGCATCAGCCACGACAGCAGGACGCCCGCGATGACCGCGGCGAGGGTAGCTCCGGCGAAACCTTCCCAGGTCTTCTTGGGGCTGATGCGAGGGGCCATCGGGTGGCGGCCGAGCGTCAACCCCGTCACGTAGGCGCCTGTGTCGGATGCGATCGCGACGATGAGGAAGGCCATCACCCACCACTCGCCGTGCTCCTGACGCAGCAGCACGAGTGCGAGACTCGCCAGGAAGGAGACGTACACGGGAAGCAGCGCACCGGCCAGCACGTCGTCAACGACCGCGGCGTAGCGTCGGCCGTCCCGCGCGATCATCTGTCCGAGCAGACGCCACACCACGATGAGCACGACCGCGACGAACAGCGACACCCAGTGGAGCCAGAGATCGAGGAAGTACGCAGAAAGCAGGATCATGACCCCGCCCGCAAGCTGCGGGACCACATCGACCTTTCGGCCCGATGCCTGCAGCGCGCGAGCGAACTCGAACGTCCCCAGAAGCGCGACACCCGCGCCGAAGATCAGGAACGGCCACTTGACGAAGATGAGCGCCACCAGCACGACCGCGCCGATCCCGACACCGATCACGATCGCGAGGATCAGGTCACGGCCCGTGCGCTGCTTGATGCGCTCGTTCGCCTCTTCGAACTCTGCTCGCGCGTGTGCGACCTGCAGCTCGAACTCGTTGCGTCGCGCACGGATCGGCGACGACTGACGTTCGGCCCCGGCGCGCTCACGCTCCGGCGGCACTCCTTGCCCCGGTGTCGCACTCTCTGGTGCGACCCCGGCGGCATCGGATGCGTCGGACATGCCTTCTCAGACCTCGAGAAGCTCGGCTTCTTTGCGCTTGAGTGCCTCATCGATCGCGTCGACGTGCGAGCGCGTCAGAGCGTCGAGGTCCTTCTCCGCGCGCACGAGTTCGTCTTCGCCGACCTCGGACTTCAGCGCATCCAACTCGTCCTTGGCCTTGCGGCGGATGCCGCGCACGTGAACCTTCGCGTCCTCGCCCTTGCTGCGCACCAGCTTGACGTACTCCTTGCGACGGTCCTGCGTCAGCTCGGGCATCGTGACGCGGATGATGTTGCCG
Organism: Microbacterium sp. Clip185; assembly: GCF_028743715.1. Classification (NCBI taxonomy): domain Bacteria; kingdom Bacillati; phylum Actinomycetota; class Actinomycetes; order Micrococcales; family Microbacteriaceae; genus Microbacterium; species Microbacterium sp. Clip185. The sequence goes on from NZ_CP117996.1 coordinate 1,786,861, forward strand.
TCGTTGGTGGGGTTCGCGCCCAGGTTGGGCATGTCGCGGATCGCTTGCTCGATCGCCTTCAGCGCGGACTTGTCGTACGGCGTCACGATGATCGTGCGCGCCTCGGGGTTGTTGAGCGAAGCGAGCTGCGCGAGCGGCGTCGGCGTGCCGTAGTACTCCACAGTCAGCTTCTGGAAGAGCTGCGGGTTCGCACGCCCCGTTCGGACGGTCGAGAAGTCCTCTTTGGCCGCTTCCACGGCCCGTTCCATACGTCCGGCGGTTTCGGTCAGCACATCGGCGATCACGGTAACTCCCTTATATCCAGCAGTTTTCGAGTCTAGTGGCGGGGTGCGCCCCGCACGCGGACGTCACGCCGTGACGAGTGTGCCGATCTCGTCGCCGCGCAGGGCGCGCGTGACGTTGCCGGCGGGCTCCATCCCGAACACCCGCATGTCGATGCGGTTGTCCATGCACAGGCTGAAGGCGGTGGAGTCGACCACCTTCAGGCCCTGCACGAGCGCGTCGTTGTAGGTGATCCGGTCGAGCTTGACGGCCGAGGAATCCTTGTTGGGGTCGGCGGTGTAGACGCCGTCCACACCGTTCTTCGCAACGAGGACCTCGTCGGCACCGATCTCGAGCGCGCGCTGCGCCGCGACGGTGTCGGTGGAGAAATACGGGAGCCCTGCTCCGGCGCCGAAGATCACGACACGTCCCTTGGCCATGTGGCGCTGCGCACGGCGCGGGATGTACGGCTCGGCGACCTGCGTCATCTCGATCGCGGACTGGACGCGGGTCGCGGCACCCGCCTGCTCGAGGAAGTCCTGCAGCGCGAGTGCGTTCATGACGGTGCCGAGCATGCCCATGTAGTCGGCGCGCCCACGGTCCATGCCGCGCTGGCTGAGCTCGGCACCGCGGAAGAAGTTACCGCCGCCGACGACGATCGCGATCTCGACCTCGTCAACGGCCGCGGCGATCTCACGAGCGATCTGGCTCACGATGTCGGGGTTGACTCCCAGGGAGCCGGCCCCGAAGGCCTCTCCGGAGAGCTTCAGAAGGACGCGACGGCGCCCGGTCGATTCGTCCATGTGTGCGTCCTCTTCTCGTCGGGTCAAAACTACGGCATGCGAAAGGCCCGCACCGACGACGATGCGGGCCTTTCGAGCGACTTACGCGCCGACCTTGAAGCGGGCGAAGTCAGTGAGGGTCAGCCCCGCGTCGGAGGCGACCTTCGCGACGGACAGCTTGTTGTCGCGCGCGTAGTCCTGGTCGAGCAGGGCGACCTGCTTGAAGAACGCGTTCACGCGACCCTCGACGATCTTCGGCAGGGCAGCCTCGGGCTTACCCTCGTTGCGGGAGATCTCGGTGACGATCTCGCGCTCCTTCTCGACGTCGGCCTCGGGCACGTCGTCGCGGGAGAGGTAGGAGGGGTTGGCGAACGAGATGTGCTGCGCGATGGCGCGTGCGGTCTCCGCGTCGTCGCCCGAGTAGATCAGCACGACGCCGACCTGCGGCGGGAGGTCCTTGCTGGTCTTGTGGAGGTAGACCTCGGCGTGGTCGCCGGAGAGCGTGCGCACGCGACGCAGTTCGACCTTCTCGCCGATGATCGCGGCCTCGTCGGAGATGAGCTGCTCGACGGTCTTGCCGTCGACCGGCGCGGCAAGGGCGGCCTCGACGGAGTCGGCGGCGACGGCAGCGGCAGCCTCGACCACCTTGTCGGCCAGAGCGATGAAGCGCTCGTTCTTGGCGACGAAGTCGGTCTCAGTGTTCAGCTCGATGAGCGTCACCTTGCCGTCGACCTCGCGCGCGGCCACGAGGCCCTCGCTGGTCGAGCGGTCCGCACGCTTCGCGTTGCCCTTCGCGCCCTTGAGGCGGAGGATCTCAACGGCCTTCTCGAGGTCGCCGTCGGCTTCCTCGAGGGCCTTCTTGGTGTCGACCATGCCCGTGCCGAGCTGCTCACGCAGAGCCTTGATGTCGGCGATGGTGAAGTTTGCCATGAGTGGCGGCTCCTTCTGTTGGAGAGTTCTCGCGGATGCCGATCGGCGCGGCCGGTTCGCGGCCGCGCCGATCGTAGCGGGTCCAGGGGACGCGCTGATTACTTGTCGGTGGCCTCGGCCTCGGCGACGGCCTCGACGCTCTCGCCCGAAGCAGCGGCAACGGCCTCGACCTGCTCCTCGGCGGCAGCCTCGTCCGCGGCCGACTCGGTCGATGCGACGACCGCGTCAGCGCCCTCGACGACGGGGGCACCCTGCTCGAGCAGCTCGCGCTCCCACTCCGCCAGGGGCTCTTCGGCGCCGGACTCGGGGTTGTGCTTCTGCTGCAGGCCCTCGGCCGCCGCGTCCGCGATGATGCGGGTGAGCAGCGAGACGGAGCGGATCGCGTCGTCGTTGCCGGGGATCGGGAACTGGAACTCGTCCGGGTCGGCGTTGGTGTCGAGGATGCCGATCACGGGGATGCCGAGCTTGGTGGCCTCATCGACGGCCAGGTGCTCGCGCTTGGCGTCGACGATCCAGATGGCCGACGGCGTCTTGGTGAGGTTGCGGATACCGCCGAGCGACTTGTGCAGCTTGTCGAGCTCGCGCTTCTTGAGCAGCAGCTCCTTCTTGGTGAAACCGCTGGCGGCCGGGTCCTCGAAGTCGAGCTCCTCGAGCTCCTTCATGCGGGCGAGGCGCTTGCTGACCGTCGAGAAGTTGGTCAGCAGACCGCCGAGCCAGCGCTGGTTGACGTAGGGCTGGCCGACGCGCGTCGCCTGCTCCGCGATGACTTCCTGAGCCTGCTTCTTGGTGCCGACGAACAGGACCGTGCCGCCGTGGGCGACGGTCTCCTTGACGAACTCGTACGCCTTGTCGATGTACGACAGCGACTGCTGGAGGTCGATGATGTGGATGCCGGAGCGCTCGGTGAGAATGAAGCGCTTGACCTTCGGGTTCCACCGGCGGGTCTGGTGTCCGAAGTGGACGCCGCTGTCGAGCAGCTGGCGAATGGTGACGACGGCCATGGCCGTTCTCCTTCTGTTGCGGTTGTTCGCGCCGAACCGATCGGTCGACGAGCCTGGTGCCCGGCACGCACCCACCCGTCCGAGGACGGGACCGTAGGGTGGAAGTGCCGCGGGATGTACCCACTCAGAGCACGCGGAGTCACCTCGACATGCGAGGTGCGCCTCAAGTGTATCAGCCGGCAGGGCGCCCCACGGCGTCGCGGAGCGAGCTCTCCTCCCCCGCTGTCGCACCCGGGCGAGCCGTCCCCACCACCGCCGGCGCCGACCGTACGGGCCGGGATCCCGGGGCACGGTGAGGACATGCCCTCTCTCACCCGCGTCCGCCGTGCCGCCGCTCTCGCCGTCGCCTTGCTCGCCCTTGCCGCGCCCTCGACCGTCGCCGCCGCGTCACCGGCGACCCACACCGCCGCATCCGTCGAAGACGACGCGCACTCGTGGACGTGGCCCGTCCTGGGTCGCGTGCTCGAGCCGTACCGGCAGCCCGCCCACGACTATGCGGCAGGTCACCGCGGGATCGACATCGAGGCCGGCACCGACACCGTGGTCGCACCCGATGACGGGGTGGTGCTCTTCGCCGGGGTCGTCGTCGATCGCCCCGTCCTCACGATCGACCATGGAGACGGCCTGGTCAGCACGCTCGAGCCCGTCGTCACGGAACTGTCGCCGGGAACCAGGCTGAGCGCCGGCGACGTCGTGGGAGTGCTGGCCGACGGCGGGCACGCCGCCAGCGGCACTGTCCATCTCGGCGCGCGACGCGACGGCGTGTACATCAACCCGCTGCTCCTGCTGGGCGGCGTGCCCCGCGCCGTTCTGCTGCCGTGTTGCTGAGGTCAGCGACCGGTGACGGTGTTGCGTTGACCGTTGTCGGTCACCGCTCCCTGACTGTCCGCGCGCACGGTGTTGTCGTTTCCAGACACGGTCAGCGCCGTGAAGCCTGCCGCGCTCACGGAGTTGCGATCGCCATTCAGCGCCACCGTCGAGAGCATCGCTGCGTCGACGGTGTTGTCCTGTCCTCCCACTGAGAGCATCGAGATGTCCGCCGCGCGCAGGTCGTTCCGGTCCCCCGAGAGCTGAACGGTGCCCAGCGTCGCCTGTGTCGCGTCGACGCGCAGGCCGGTGCCGCCGATCATCACGCTCGAGCAGTCCCCGGCGAGAACGAAGGCCTGATCCGCGCCTGAGATCTCCGTCGTCCCGCCGTTGCACACGAGCGTCCCCTCCGCAGTGGTCGGCGTCGCCGAGGGCGCGGGAGTCGCCGGGCGGGTGGGGACGGGTGTGGCGGGCGAAGTCTGCGGAGCCTTGCTCGGCGGGTCCGGCAGAACGGTCTGACGCGGACCCGCGACGACGCCGCATCCGGTCAGCACTGCCGCGGCCGCGAGGAGGGTCGCGATATGGCCCAGTCGGCGCGTTGTCATGTCTTCACGGTACGCGGCGCGGCGGTTGACGTCATGCCCGTGGGTGGGCTTGTCGGTAGGTCGCCGCGAGCCGCTCGTGCGAGACGTGCGTGTAGATCTGCGTCGTGCCGAGGTTGGCGTGTCCGAGCATCTCCTGCACGGCGCGCAGGTCCGCACCGCCGTCGAGCAGATGCGTCGCGGCGGAGTGCCGCAGGGAGTGGGGTCCGGCAGATCGACCGATGACGGGGCCGACCGTGCGGGCGACCAGGTCGTACACGCTCCGTGGCCCCAACGCACCCCCTCGGACCCCGAGGAACAGAGCGTCCGACGGGCGCTCACCGGCGCGAGCCGCGAGGCCGGGTCGCGCGCGAACCAGATACGCGCTGACAGCCTCGTCTGCGGGCGCACCGTACGGCACGACACGTTCCTTGCTGCCCTTTCCCGTGACCCGGACGGTGCGGCGCTCGCGGTCGAGGTCTCGGCTGCGCAGCGCGCACAGCTCCGACACCCGCAGAGCCGCACCGTAGAGCATCTCCAGCACGGCGCGGTCCCGAAGCACCACGGGGTCGCCGTCCGCGCTGTCGCGGGCCAGGTCGCCCAGCAGCTCACGCAGAGCGGGGGCGCTCGCGACCGCGGGGAGCGTGCGACCGCGCTTAGGCGCGATGAGTCGAAGGCTCGGGTCGGTCGGGATGATCCCCTGCTCGCGCGCCCATCCGAAGAAACCGCGGGCGGATGCGGTGCGCCGCGCGATCGTCGCACGGCTGTCGCCGCGGTTCGTCGCCTTCCAGAGCCACTCGCGCAGCTCCTCCAGGTCGGCGTCGGCCACCTGTTCGACACCGGAGAGCGCCACGAAGTCGCGCAGGTCGGATCCGTACGCGCGCACCGTGGCCGGCGAGAGGCGACGCACGTCGGCGAGGTGATCGCACCACGCCTCGATCGCAGTCGCCAGCATCATGCAGCCAGCATGCCAGTCACCGCCCGGCCGAGCGTCGCCACCCGCCGACGTCGCCCACGACCGAGCCCTCCAGGAGCATGCTGCCCAGAATGGCCTCGACCTCGGCGATCGCGAGCCCCGACCGTTGCGCGAGCTCACCCGCGTCCCGCCCCACACGTGAACTCAGCGCGTCGCGCACCCGCGTGCGCTCGTTCGTCCATGCTCCTGCCACGACGAGGGGTTGACTCGCGCCCAGCCCCGCGAGCTCCCGCACCTCGGCCGCATCGGTGACGCACACCGCGTCGTACTCGCGGAGAAGTCGGTGACAGCCGAGCGACGCGGGACTCGTGACCGGTCCGGGCACGGCGCCCAAGGGACGCCCGAGCGACGCCGCGTGTCCGGCCGTGTTGAGGGAGCCGCTGCGCGCCCCGGCCTCGACGACGACAGTCGCGAGCGACAGAGCCGCGATGACGCGATTGCGCGAGAGGAACCGCCACTTGGTCGGCGCTGCGCCGCAGGGCACTTCGGCGACCACCGCTGCTGTCGCCGCGATGCGCTCCAGGAGTTGCTCGTGCCCCGCGGGATACGAGCGATCGCACCCACCGGCGAGCACCGCGACCGTGGACCCTGAGCGGGTTGCCAGGGCGCTGCGATGCGCGGCACCGTCGATGCCGTACGCGGCTCCCGAGACGACCGACACACCTGCGCGGGCGACCCCCGCCGCGAGTTCACCCGCCACGTGTTCGCCGTAGTTTGTCGCCGCACGCGCGCCGACGAGAGCGATGCCGGGCACGCTCAGCGAGCGGGGGTCACCGCGCACCCAGAGCGCGATCGGCGCGTGGTCCCCGAGGTCGTCGACCGCGTCGGGCCATTCGGGATCCGAAGGAACGAGGATCGACACTCGGGATCGTCGTGCGCGTTGCAGGGCGTCGCTGACCAGGTCTTCGTGAAGCCGGGGCCCCCAGCGTGCAGAAGCGTCCGCGGCCGCCCGAGCTCCGATTCCGGTCATCCGCGCGATCTCGTCGGGGTATGACGCAATGCGCAGGGCCGCCAGTGCCGGCACACACGACAGGAGTGCCCCCGCGACAGCATCGCCCGGCTCGGCCACGCCGCTCCAGAACACGCGCGCGGCACGTTCGGGCTCTGCCCGTTCCCCGAGCTCCGGGAGCATGCCGGCAATCACGGCGTCGACGTTCATGCGGCGATCCCCCGCTTCATGAACAGGGCTCGGCCGATGTCCTCCTGATTCGGCGAAGAGCGTTGCGAGAGGTCAGCCAGCGTCCATGCCAGCCGCAGCACACGGTCGTACCCGCGCAGGGTCAACTGGCCTCGTTCGAGCGCCGCGTCGAGCGGCGCCCGAACCGACGCGGGCGGCGCCGAGGGCCCCTCGCGCAGCCAACGTCCCGGAACATCGACGTTGCGTCGCCACGGCGTCTTGGCCAGCCGCTCCGCAGTCCGCGCGCGGGCATCCGCGACGCGCCTGGCTGCATCCGCCGTCGAGACGCGCCCGACCGCTGAATCGACGGCCACGGCCGCAACGCGCCGCATCGGCAGATCGATGTCGACGCGATCGAGGAGTGGGCCCGACAACCGACCCAGATAGCGGCGGATCGCGGAGGGAGGGCACTCGCACGTCGCTCCCCGTACCCCGTAGTTGCCGCACGGACAGGGATTGGTGGCGAGAACGAGCTGGAATCGCGCGGGATAACGCACGCTCATCCCCGAGCGATGGATGTGGATGTCGCCCCGCTCGAGCGGCTGGCGCAAAGCATCGAGGACGCTCGAGGGGAACTCGCCCGCCTCGTCGAGGAACAGCACCCCCTCACTGGCGCGCGCGATAGCGCCGGGCCGGATGACGCGGGAGCCCCCGCCGACGAGGGCTGCGACGCTGGCCGTATGGTGCGGCGCCTCCAGCGGCGGGACGCGGGTGAGTGAGGTCACAGCCTCGCCCGACAGCGAGCGGATCGACGCCACGGCGAGAGCCGCCTCCGGGTCGAGCGGCGGCAGGATGCCCGGCAGGCGGCGCGCGAGCATCGTCTTGCCCGCTCCCGGCGGCCCGCTCATCAGCAGATGATGCCCGCCCGCCGCCGCGACGACGAGGGCTTCCACGGCGTCACGCTGACCGATCACATCCGAGAGGTCCAGCATCTCGAACTCCTCGTCCACTGCTGCGGCGCGCACCGGCGCAGGCTCGTCGGGCACGACGACGTCCGCCCCGTGCCGCGCGGCGACCTCGGCCAAGGTCGCCGCGGGCAGCACCTCGATGCCCGTCACGAGCTGCGCCTCCTCGCCGTTCGCCGCCGGCACGACGATCCGCCGCCGCCCGGCACGTGCCGCGGCGACGACGGCGGGCAGCACGCCCGCGACGGGTCGGAGTCGGCCGTCGAGCCCCAGTTCGCCGATATGTACCGTGGCGGCGACCGACGCCGCATCCATGACACCGTCCGCGGTGAGCGCGGCGATCGCGATCGCGACGTCGAAGCCGGATCCGTGCTTCGGGAGGCTGGCCGGCGACAGGTTCACGGTGAGGCGGCGTCGGGGCAGCGGAAGGCCCGAGTTGGCGCAGGCGTTGTGCACGCGCTGCACCGCCTCGCCGAGCGCACGATCGCCGAGTCCGATGATGCGGAACTCGGGCGTCTGCTGGCTGACATCGGCCTCGACCTCGACGACAGCGCCTTCGAGCCCGTTCAGCGCGATCGCCCAGGTGCGCGCGACCGTCATCGCACGTCTCGCAGATGCTCGACGTGGCCGGAGCCCGCATCCACCCCGAGCACGGACACGGCGTCAATGCGCACCGCGCGCCCTCGCGCCTCGGCGGGATGCGCAAGGCACCACGCCACGGCGAGTCGCCAGAGGCGCGCGCGCTTTCGCGCATCGATCGCCTCGAGCGGATGGCCGAAGCGCTCGCTCGTGCGCGTCTTGACCTCCACGACGACGATTTCGCCGGCCTCGAGGGCGACGATGTCGATTTCGCCGAGAGGGCACCGCCAGTTGCGGTCGAGGATGCGGTACCCGCGGTCGGTCAGGAAGGATGCGGCCCGGTTCTCACCGTCGCGCCCCAGGTCGTCTTTGGCTGCCATGGGACCAGCGTGGCGAGCCGCCGTCGTCGTCTTGGCGGAACGGACTCTCCTCGGGGAGAACCCGCCGCCTCCCGGACGGTGAGGAGAATCGCTCAGTTGTCGAGCGAGAGTTCCTCAGGAAGCTGGAAGTCGCGACGCGAGAGCTCCTCGACGTTGACGTCCTTGAACGTCAGCACGCGCACCGCCTTCACGAAGCGGTCGGCGCGGTAGATGTCCCACACCCAGACATCCGTCATCGAGATCTCGAAGTAGAAATCGTGCTCGGTGTCGCGACGCACGACATTGACGTCGTTGGCGAGGTAGAAGCGGCGCTCGGTCTCGATCACGTACTGGAACTGCGAGACGACGTCGCGGTACTCCCGGTAGAGGGCGAGCTCGAGTTCGCGGTCGTAGTCTTCGAAGACATCGTCATCCATGGTGCGTCCATTCTACGGCTGCGGTCCGGGTCGGCGCGGTCTCAGAAGAGGGTGGGCGCCGAGGCGATCTGCCACGAGGCCCGGTGATGCGCGTGAAGCCCGTGCGCGGCGATGGCGGCACGATGCTCCGGGCTCGCGTAGCCCTTGTTGCGTTCCCAGAGGTACGCGGGCGCATCCGGGTGCAGCGCGACCATGTGCGCGTCGCGCGCGACCTTGGCGACGACGGATGCGGCAGCGGCGCTCGCACAGTCGCGGTCGCCCTTGATGACGGTGCGCACCTCGTACGGCGTCGCGCCTGCGGGCGTGATGTAGTCATGGTTGCCGTCGAGCAGGACGACCGCATCCCTCGTATCCACGCCCTGCGAGCGAAGACCGTCGAGAGCGCGGTGCGCTGCGAGACCGAGCGCCCGAGTGATCCCCACCGCGTCGATCTCGGCGGCCGAGGCCCACCCCAGAGCGCTCGCATCGACCCAAGACTCGGCCGCGCGGGCCACATCCGCTCTGCGCGCTTCGGGGATGAGCTTCGAGTCTCGCAGCCCCTCGGGGATGCGGACGCGGCGCGTGCGTGGTGCCATGACCGTCGCTCCGATCACGACGGGGCCGGCCAGAGCGCCTCGCCCGACTTCGTCGCAGGCGATGACGACACGCTGCTCGGCCCACAACCGCCGCTCCAGGCGCAGCGTCGGTTCGACGGGGCTCACTGACCCTCCGGCTTCGGAACGTCCGCGAACACCTCGTGGTGGAAGTCGATACCGCCGAAGCGGTCGAACGGCCAGGTGATCAGGAACGCGCGTCCGACGACGTTGTCGATCGGCACGAAGCCGCGGCCGGGCTGATCCTGGTTGTAACGCGAGTCCTTCGATCGGTACCGGTTGTCCCCCAGCACCCAGAGGGAGCCCTCCGGCACCGTGACGTCGAAATCGAGCGAGGATGCAGGAGCTCCAGGGTCGGGCAGCAGGAGATAGGAGGACTCGTCGATCGGAGCGCCGTTGACCGTGATCTGGCCGAGGTCGTTGCAGCAGACGACGTGATCGCCGGGCAGCCCGATGATGCGCTTGATGAGGTGGTCGTCGCTGTCGGGCGCGGCAAGGCCCACGAGCGAGAGCACCCACTCGATGCCGTCGACGATCGGCCCCTGACTCGGAGCGGACACCGAGGAGCCGAGCCAGCCGCCCGGGTCACGGAACACCACGACGTCGCCGCGCTCGTATCCCCCGAAACGCGGCGTCAGCTCATCGACGAGGATGCGATCCTGCTCGATCAGCGTGTTCTCCATCGACGCCGACGGGATGTAGAACGAGCGCACGAGGAACGTCTTCACCAGGAACGACACGAGCAACGCGATCAGGATGATGACGAGGACATCGCGGAGGAAGATCAACGCACCGCGGCGTCGGCGAGGCCGGGTTCGGCGCGGCAGCGATGCGTCGTCGACGGAGGGGTTGTCGGTGCTCATGCAGTTCCTCGAGATACAGGCGGCACGAGCCGCACTCTAGCGTCGCACATCAGCGCGCGGCCGCGGACACGACGAAGCCCCGACGCCGGAGCGGTCGGGGCTTCGTGACAGAGCGCGATCAGCGGTCGCGCTTCTCCTTGATCTTCGCCTTCTTGCCGCGGAGGTTGCGGAGGTAGTACAGCTTGGCGCGACGCACGTCACCACGCGTCACGACCTCGATCTTGTCGATGATCGGCGAGTGCACCGGGAAGATGCGCTCGACGCCGACCTGGAAGCTGATCTTGCGGACGTTGAAGGTCTCGCGCACGCCGTCGCCCTGGCGGCCGATGACGACGCCCTGGAAGACCTGGATACGCGAGCGGTTGCCCTCGGTGATGTTGACGTGCACCTTGACGGTGTCGCCGGGACCGAAGTCCGGGATGTCGGAGCGGAGCGAAGCCGCATCGACGGCGTCGAGGATCTGCATGAGTGATCTCTTCCTGCAACCGCCACAGGTCGGCTGCGAAACTGGTGTTTACGAAAGTTGGAGCGGTGCCCGCACCACGCGGATTGCGTGGCTGTCTCCCCTGAGGCAGAAACCGGTCAGGGCACAAACAACCATTCTGCCATGCGCCGCCGCGGGCGCCAACTTCAGGCGTCGCGCTGCAGCGTCTCCTCGACCACGATGACCTCGTGCGCCGGCGCGGATGCGGCGGGCGAAGGCTTCGTCGGCGGGATATAGGCCGTGCCGTCACTGGCGTGGAGCACGGCCGCTCGCGGGCGCGCCTCGCGCCACAGCTGCCAGAACTGCAACCAGATGTTCGCCACACCCACCAGCACTGTGAGCACCATGACGGGCGCCCACCACTGTTGCACGAACAAGCCGAGTGCGATCGTCAACGCGTGCCAGAGGCCGTAACCGGCCACATCCCACCAGGAGAGCGCACGTTCGGCGCGCGCCGTCGGACGAAGACGGGTCAACAGCGTCAGCAGAAGCTGCCCGAAGAAGACGGAGGGGATGGCGATGAACAGGACCCACAGCAGAGCCCAGCCGCCAGCGCCCGTCACCGTCCACCCGACGAAGAGCCAGAGCGGCAGCAGGAAGGCGGAGGGCAGAAGCCAGTGGAAGCCGGCACGACGAAGCCACATGCCTGCATCGTACGCGGGCACCGGCGGCACGAGCCTTGCGTGATCGACACTCGGGGCGGACGCCCAGCGGAGCAGGGCGTCGCGGCGAACGACACTCGCGCCGCAGGCGGGAGAGAATGGAGGAGAGAACGAAGGAGCACCATGATCGAACTGCGCACGCCGGCCGAGATCGAGCAGATGCGACCGGCAGGGCGCTTCGTCGCCGAAGTGCTGGCGACGCTGCGGGACGAGACGAAGGTCGGCACGAACCTGCTGACACTGGATCGCCGGGCGCACGACATGATCCGCAAGGCCGGCGCAGAATCCTGCTACATCGACTACCACCCGTCCTTCGGCGCGAGCCCTTTCGGCAAGGTGATCTGCACCTCGATCAACGACGCCGTGCTGCACGGGCTCCCCTTCGACTACACGCTGCGCGACGGGGACCTCGTCTCGCTCGACTTCGCCGCATCCGTCGGCGGCTGGGTCGCGGACTCCGCCGTCTCCTTCGTGGTCGGAACCCCTCGCGACGAGGATCTGCGCCTGATCGAGACCACGCGCGTCGCCCTGGATGCGGCGATCCAGGCGGCGACGGTCGGCAATCGCGTCGGGGATGTCTCCGCTGCCATCGCCGCCGTCTCCCACGGAGCCGGCTACTCCATCAACACGGACTTCGGCGGGCATGGAGTCGGCCGCGTCATGCACGGCGATCCGCATGTCCCCAACGACGGCAAGCCCGGCCGCGGCTACCCGCTGCGCGAAGGTCTCGTGGTGGCGCTCGAGCCGTGGCTCCTGGAGACGACCGATCGCCTGGTGACCGACCCGGACGGCTGGACGCTGCGCAGCGCCGACGGCTCCCGTGGAGCGCACACCGAGCACACGGTGGCCGTCACGGCCGACGGCCCCGTCGTCTTGACCGACCGCGGGTTCCTCGGAGTGGACTGACCCGGACTCAATCGGTCAGCAGGTCGGGACGCCGCTCCCGCGTGCGTGCGACCTGCTGGTCTCGACGCCACTCGGCCACTCGGCCGTGGTGCCCGCTCAGGAGCACATCGGGCACGACCAGCCCGCGCCACTCGGAGGGCTTCGTGTAGGACGGGTACTCCAGAAGACCGTCCTCGTGCGACTCCTCGACGAGGCTCTCGGGATTGCCGACGACACCGGGCACGAGACGTCCGACGGCCTCGATCATGGCCATCGCCGCCACCTCACCGCCGTTGAGCACGTAGTCGCCGAGACTGGCGAGTCGCACCTGCCCGAGTGTGGCCGCGTAGGTGAAGACCCGTTCGTCGATGCCCTCGTACCGGCCGCATCCGAAGACGAGGTGATCCAGGCCGCTCCACTCGCGAGCGGTCGCCTGCACGAAGCGTTCGCCCGCCGGCGATGGGAAGACGAAGGTCGGCGGGGACGTCGCCTCCTGGGCGATCGCGTCCAGCGCGAGACCCCAGGGCTCGGGCTTCATCACCATGCCCGCTCCCCCGCCGTAGGGGGTGTCATCGACGGTCCGATGACGGTCGCTCGTGAAATCGCGCAGGTTGTGCACGCGCACATCCAGCAGTCCGTTGCCGCGGGCCTTGCCGAGCAGCGAGACCTCGAGGACGTCGAAGAACTCGGGGAAGATCGTGATGACGTCGATGCGCACGTCAGTCCTCGCGGGCCGCGGCCGTTTCGTCGTCACCGGCGGATTCGTCGTCGGCGGGAAGCTCCTCGAAGAGCCCGGCAGGCGGCGTCACGACGACGCGACCGGCGGCGGGATCGACCTCGGGGACGATCGCCTTGACGAAGGGGACGAGCACTTCGTTCTCGCCGACGGCGACAGCCAGCAGATCCTGCGCGGGAAGGTGATCGACGCGGGCGACCCGCCCCACGACGACCCCGTCGCGGACGACGTCGAGGCCGACGAGCTGGTGGTCGAACCAGGCGTCCTCTTCGTCGGGGGTGCTCTGCTCGTCCTGGTCGATCCAGAGAATGGCGCGCACGAGGGATTCGGCCGCGTCGCGGTCGTCGACGCCCTCGAAGAACGCGACGGGATGCGTGTTCATCCACCGGAACTCGCGCACGGTGACGGTCTTGCCGAACCACGGCGACGAGTCGGGGACTTGGAGGGTGAACTCCGCCCCGGGGACGAATCGACCGTCGGGGTCGTCCGTGTACAACTCGAGTTTCAGGGCGCCCTTGAGGCCGTGGGCTTTGACGAGGCGGCCGACGCGAAGCTGGGTCTTTCCGGGGCGCGGCGCGGATGCGCGCGCGCCGTCACCGGATGCGGCCGCCATCAGTCGTCGGCGACGTCGACGCGCACGCGGGTGCCGTCGGCGAGAGCCGTGACCACGGTCCGCAGAGACTTGGCGGTGCGACCGCCGCGCCCGATCACGCGACCCCGGTCATCGGGGTGTACGTGCACCTCGAGCACGTCGCCTCGCGGTGACGTGGACGAGACGATGCGCACGGCGTCAGGGTTGTCGACGATCCCCTTGACGACGTGCTCGAGCGCGGCAGCCAGCACGATGATTACGCCTCGGTGCTCTCAGCAGCCTCGTCGGCGGCCTCGGCCTCGACGGGAGCGGGCTCTTCGGCCTTCTTCTCGGCCTTGGGCTTGATGACCGACTTCTTGGCCGAGTCGACCTCGAAGGGGGCCTTGCCCTCTGCGTACTTGACGGTGCTCACGGCGTCCTTGTCGCCCTTGAAGCGACCCCAGTCGCCCGTGAGCTTGAGGATGGCGAGGACCTGCTCGGTCGGCTGAGCGCCGACGCCGAGCCAGTACTGCGCCCGCTCGGAGTCGACCTTGATGACCGAGGGCTCCTCGGTCGGGTGGTACTGACCGATCTCCTCGATCACACGACCGTCGCGCTTGGTGCGCGAGTCGGCGACGACGATGCGGTAGTAGGGCGCACGGATCTTTCCGAGACGCTTGAGACGGATCTTGACAGCCACGATTCTCCTGAATGTGTGGAAGGTGGTCGAACTGGTCGCCTGGAGCGTGGGGTGCACACCCGGCGGAAGCTCTGTGGTTCGGACCCGGCCGGATAGAGGGTCGGGCGGGGTCCAGCTGTCTATTTTGCCAGATGATGACGCGGCTCGCGAACCAGCGTGCGCCGCGTGTCAGACTGAGCCGGTGACCGTCCCCTTCGCCCCGTCGCGCCGCTCGACCGTCGGCCTCGAGTGGGAGCTGATGCTCGCCGACGAGCGCACCGGCGATCTGGTGGCCCGCGGCCCCGAGATCATCGAAGAGCTCGAGGAATCGGTCGCCCCCGAGCGGTTCGCCGTCACGGGTGAGCTTCTCACGAACACGATCGAGGTCACCAGCGGCGTCGGCGACACGGTGGAGGCGGCCGTCGACGACATCGCGGATGCGATCGCGGCCGTGCGCACGGCGACGGACCCGCGCGGTGTCGAGCTGCTCTGCGCCGGAAGTCACCCCTTCGCGCAGTGGTACGACCAGGAGGTCACCGACAAGACCCGCTACCACTCCCTGATCGAGCGCACCCAGTGGTGGGGGCGCAACATGATGATCTGGGGCATCCACGTGCACGTCGGCGTCGACGACGTGACGAAGGTCTTCCCCATCATCAACGCCCTTTCCACCTATCTGCCGCATCTGCAGGCGCTCTCCGCATCCAGTCCGTTCTGGGCGGGCGAGCGCACCGGATACGCGTCCAACCGCGCCCTCGTCTTCCAGCAGCTGCCGACGGCCGGGCTGCCGTGGGGGCTCGACAACTGGGCGGAGTACGAATCCTACCTCGACGACATGGTGCGCACCGACGTCATGGCGGACGCGACCGAGGTGCGCTGGGACATCCGTCCCGCCCCGCGCTGGGGCACGATCGAGGTGCGCGCGTGCGACGGCATGTCGACGTTGCCCGAACTCGCCGCGGTCGCGGCCCTGACGCAGACGCTCGTCGAAGACTTCTCCCGGCGGCTCGACGCCGGCGAGGAGCTCCCCTCGCTGCAGCCCTGGTTCGTGCGCGAGAACAAGTGGCGCGCCGCGCGGTACGGGCTGGACGCACGCGTCATCGTCGATCGAGACGGACGCCAGGAACCCGTCGTCGAGCATCTCGAGTCCACCCTCGAGCGTGTCGGCGACATCGCCGTCGAGCTCAAATGCGCCCAGGAGCTCGAGGGCGTGCGCACCACCCTCGCGCAAGGAGCCAGCTACGCGCGCCAGCTCGCCGTCGCGGATGCATCAGGCGGCGACCTGCGCCAGGTCGTGCAGCACCTCATCCGCGAGTTCCGCGCCGGCCCCGAGCGCCGCGCGCCGTTGGCCGCCCGAGCCTGAACCTGTACCGCGCTCATAAGCTCGCTGCCTACCGTGATCCCGTGAACGTCCGCCGCCACTCGCTCCGCGCCGCAGCATGGGGCGCTGTCGGCGTCGTGGTGCTGGTGATCAGCGGGTGCGCCGCCGCTCCTGCGCATCGGCCGAACAGCGCTCCCCATCCGACCTCACCCGCGCCGTCGACCTCTCCGACGCACACTCCCACGGTCGCCTCCGACGCCGTCATCGTCACGATCGGCGACTCGATCATGTCGGGATACGGACTCGACCCCGACGAGGCGTGGCCCGTGCTGCTGGGCGAGCAGACACACCTCGACATCGTGAACCTCTCGTGCGGAGGCGCGGGGTTCGTGGTCGACGGCGACTGCGGGACGAACTTCTCCGCGCTCGCGAAGCAGGCCATCGACCTCGACCCCGCGATGGTCATCCTGCAGTCCTCGGACAATGACGCGGACGAGGATGCCGACGACATCGACGCGGCGACGCGCGCCACGGTCGAGGAGCTGCACGAGGCTCTTCCCTCGACGCGGATCGTCGGATTGAGCACGCTGTGGAACCAGCCCTGGGAGGCGCCGCAGTCCATCGCGTGGAGCTCGGACGCCCTCCGCTCAGCCGTGGAGGCGGCGGATGGCACGTTCGTGTGGCTGGGACAGCCGCTGCAGGAGAACCCTGAGCTGCTGCAGTGGGACAGCGAGCATCCGACCGCGGAGGGTCAGCAGTACCTCGCCCGCCACGTACGCGCGCTCCTCGCGCACGCGGGCATCGTGCTCTGAGACGTGCTCAGCCGCGCCCGAGCAGCTTCTGGAGTTCCGCGAGGTCGGCTTCGCTCGGCGCCTTGCCGCCGCCGCCGAGACCGAAGCCCGAACCGGTCGGCTCTGCGGCCGGAA
Organism: Microbacterium sp. Clip185; assembly: GCF_028743715.1. Taxonomy (NCBI): domain Bacteria; kingdom Bacillati; phylum Actinomycetota; class Actinomycetes; order Micrococcales; family Microbacteriaceae; genus Microbacterium; species Microbacterium sp. Clip185. The sequence goes on from NZ_CP117996.1 coordinate 1,803,376, forward strand.
GCCCGGCGTTCTCGGCGGCGCGCTTGGCGGGGTTTCCCGAGCGCGACCCCTTCGCCTTCTGCTGCTTGCCGCGCTTCGCGGATGCGCCGGGCCGGCCCATCGATCCGACACCGGGCATGCTGGGGACGCCACCGCGCGCAACCGTCTTCATCATCTTCGCGGCCTGGTCGAACCGCTGTACGAGCTGGTTCACGTCGGTGACCGTCATACCCGAGCCTCGAGCGATGCGCAGGCGTCGCGAGCCGTTGAGAAGCTTGGGGTTTCGGCGCTCAGCGGGGGTCATGGAGCGGATGATCGCCTCGGTGCGGTCGATCTCGCGCTCGTCGAAGTTATCGAGCTGCTGCTTCATCTGGCCCATGCCCGGGAGCATCCCGAGCATCTTCTTCATCGAGCCCATCTTCTTCATCTGCTGCAGCTGTTCGAGGAAGTCCTCGAGGGTGAACTGCTCCTTCGCCAGCTTCTCGGCGACCTTCATCGCCTCGGCCTCGTCGAAGGTCTGCTGCGCCTGCTCGATCAGGGTGAGGATGTCACCGAGGTCGAGGATGCGGCTCGCCATCCGGTCCGGGTGGAAAGGCTCGAGGTCCTCGAGTCCCTCACCGGTGGACGCGTAGATGATGGGACGGCCCGTGACCGAGGCCACGGACAGGGCGGCGCCACCGCGGGCATCGCCGTCGAGCTTGGAGAGCACGACGCCGGTGAAGTCCACACCCTCCTGGAACGCCGTAGCGGTGTTGACCGCATCCTGCCCGATCATCGCGTCGATGACGAACAGGACTTCGTCCGGGTCGGTCGCCGTGCGGATGTCAGCGGCCTGCTTCATGAGCTCCGCGTCGACGCCCAGGCGCCCCGCGGTGTCGATGATGACGGTGTCGTGCTGGTGGCGGCGAGCGTACTCGACGCCATCGCGTGCGACGCGCACGGGGTCGCCTACGCCGTTGCCGGGCTCAGGGGCGTAGATCGCCGCTCCCGCGCGCTCTGCGACCACCTGAAGCTGGTTGACGGCGTTGGGGCGCTGGAGGTCGGCGGCGATGAGAAGAGGCGTGTGGCCGTCCTTCTCGAGAAGGCGCGCCAGCTTTCCGGCGAACGTCGTCTTTCCGGAACCCTGCAGACCCGCGAGCATGATGACGGTGGGCGGGGTCTTGGCGAACTGCAGACGTCGCTGCTCACCGCCCAGGATCGCGACGAGCTCCTCGTTGACGATCTGCACGACCTGCTGCGCCGGATTCAGCGCACGATTGACCTCGTCGCCGAGCGCCCGCTCGCGCACCTTGCCGGTGAACTCCTTCACGACCGCCAGGGCGACGTCGGCGTCGAGCAGAGCGCGACGGATCTCGCGCACCGTCCCGTCGACGTCGGCGGGGCTGAGCTTTCCCTTCGTACGCAGATTGCGGAAGGTCTCAGTGAGCCGGTCGGAGAGGGTGCCGAAAGTCGCCATGATGCGTCGATTTTACGCGAGCGCGGGGCCGGATGAGTCGCCGGACGCTCCGTAGCCTTCGCAAAGGGACAGCGCGTGGTCCAGCAGCCCCTCCAGCGACACGGAAGACGCTCCGCGTTGTGCCCACATCCAGACTGCACCGAGCACCGCCGCACCGTAGGCGGCTGCGCGGATCTGCGCGAGAAGCGCATCGCCGTGAGCATCGGTCAGCCGGCGGGCGATCTCGCGCTGGAGCAGCGCCAGCCGCTCCGCGCGCTGGCGCTCGAGCTCCTCGCCGAGGCCCATGGCGTCTGCGTTGGTGATCGCCAGCGCGAGCGTGTCGGGCGCGAGGTCGCGTCCGATGCGAGCGAGAGCCTGCGCGACGGGCGCGCCCTCCCCGATCGCGCCGAGCGCCGCTGCCAGGCGCGCATCGAAACCCGACCAGAGCACGTCGCTCTTGGCGCGGAAGTAGTTGAAGAAGCTGGCGCGCGCGACTCCGGCGCGGCGGGTGATGTCCCCGATCGAGGTCCCGTCGTACCCCTGCTCGAAGAACAGCTCGCACGCGGCTTCGGCGAGCGTCTCGGGCGAGCTCGCCCGAGGCCGTCCCAGGCGCGGTACGTCGGTCACTCGAGCAGCTTAGCCAGCGCCAGGCCGCGGGACGCGGGGGCGCCGGGCCGCGGAACCACGGTAAGCTGATTTCTTGGACCGGATACAGCAAGTCCGTCCGCACGCATCCGCGCCTCCCCTCCTCGCCGAAGGCTCTCCCATGACCTCTGCATCTGTTCGCCCTCGCCGCGCCGCAGCCGTGGCCGCGGGCCTCGCCGCGGCCCTCGCCCTCACGGCCTGCGCGGCTGGAGGCACCGCCGACACGCCACGCGAGGGCGGGACCCTGGTCTACGCCACCGGCGACGCCGAGCCCACGTGCCTCGACCCCCACGTCGGCGGCAACTACCCGCAGGCGCTCATTTCGACGCAGTACCTGGAGCCTCTCGTCGGCCGCGGGACCGACGGCGCGATCACACCGTGGCTCGCCGAGTCGTGGCAGGTCAGCGACGACGGTCTGACCTGGGATTTCACTCTCCGCGATGGACTGACCTTCACCGACGGCACGCCCGTCGACGCAGCGGCCATCAAGACCAACATCGAGCACCTGAAGGATCCCGACACGGCATCCAGCACGGGTTATCTGGCCGTCGCGAAGGTCACCGATGTCGAGGTCGTCGACGCGACCCACGCGCGCTTCCACCTCGCAACCCCCGACTCCGCGCTCCTGGAGTCGCTCAGCCAGCAGTGGACCGCGATCGAATCGCCCGCGGGGATCGCGCGCGGGCAGGAGGAGAACTGCAAGGCGCCCATCGGCACAGGCCCCTTCGTCGTCGACTCCTGGACGCCGCAGGAGTCGGTGCACCTCGTCCGCAATGAGAACTACGCCTCCCCCGGCCCCGAGGCACAGCACGACGGACCCGCCTACCTCGACGCGATCGAGTGGCGGTTCATCCCGGATGCCGCGACGCGGCAGGCCGCGCTGCTCTCGGGCGAGGTGCAGGTCATCGACAATCCGCAGCCCGATGCCATCGTCGCGGCGGAGAACTCGACCGACACGACGCACATCGACGCACCGCGCCCCGGCTCCGTGAACCGCATCGAGCTGAACACGGGCCAGGCGCCGTTCGACGACATCCGCGTGCGCGAGGCCTTCGTCCGCGCTGCGGACCCCGACCCGGGCATCGCGGCGCTCTACCAGGGCACGGTCACGCGCTCCTTCTCGCCGCTGGCAAGCACGGAGCCCGTCGCCGTCAGCGATGAGTCGCTCTTCACGACCGACACGGCGCGTGCCGAAGAGCTGCTCGACGAGGCCGGCTGGACCACCCGGGATGCGGACGGCGTCCGCACGAAGAACGGGGCGCGCCTGAGCGTGCGCTTCCCCGTCAGCACCAATCAGTCGGTAGCGGCGGAGCAGTCGCTCTTCGAGCAGATCCAGGCGAACGCCGGCGCCGTCGGCTTCGACGTCCAGATCACGCCGCTGGATCTGTCGGGATGGTACGCCGCACTCGGAGCGAAGGAGTACGAGGCGGTCAGCGCGCCGTACACGAAGGTGGGACCCGACGTGCTGCGCATCCTCTACGACTCCGACGGCATCGTCCCCGCGCCCAGCGGCTACTTCGCCAACCACGCCCAGCTGTCCGATCCGGCTCTGGATGCGCTCCTCGAGCAGGCGTCGGCGGCATCCGATGATGGACAGCGTGCCGACCTGTACGCCCAGGCGCAGCACATCATCCTCGACAGCTACGCCATCCTCCCGCTCTACGACCAGCAGAACCACTTCCTGGTGCGCGGCGCGAGCGGGGTCACGACGCTGGGCACGGTGGCGACACCGACCTTCATCGACACCCGCCTGAACGGCTGAGCGCTCGGTGCGGATCCTTCGCTGGGTGGCGGCGCGCGTCGGATCGGCGCTGCTTGTCGTGTGGCTCGTCGCCACCGTGGTGTTCTTCGCACTGCGCGCCTCCGGCGATCCCCTCGAGGCGATCCTCGGCGGTCCGGGTTCACAGGCCGGGCCCGACACTGTTGCGGCGGCGACCCGCACCTACGCGCTCGACCAGCCGCTGATCGTGCAGTACCTGCTGCAGCTGGGCCGGATCGCCACCTTGCAGCTCGGCGACTCGTACGCCAGGAAGCAGCCCGTCGCGGAGCTCATCGCCGCGCAACTGCCCTCGACACTCCTGCTCGCAACCCTGGCTCTGCTGGTGGCGTGGATGCTGGCGCTGATCGGAGCGGTCATCGCCACCGTCGCGAGGGGCCGCGCGGCGCGGGTCGTGTCCACGGTGCTGCGCTCCGTCGAGACGATCGCCACCGTGATGCCGCAGTTCTGGCTCGGCGCCGTGCTCATCCTGCTGTTCGCCGCGACCTGGCGTGTGCTGCCCGCAACGAGTGTCGGTGCCGATCCCGCGGGGCTCGTGCTCCCGGTCATCACCCTCGCGGTTCCGATCGCCGGCTTCCTCGCGCAGGTCATGCGCGACTCACTCGCCGCGGCCGACACCGCCCCCTTCGCGACGACGGCGCGCAGCCGCGGCGCATCGGATGTGCGGGTGCTGCTGCGGCACACACTGCGGCACGCCGCACTGCCCGCCCTGGCCCTCTCCGGATGGGCCTACGGCAGCCTGCTCTCCGGAGCGGTCGTGGTCGAAGCCCTCTTCGCGCGCCCAGGTCTCGGACGCCTACTCATCGACGCGGCAACCGCCCGCGACGTGCCGCTCGTGATCGGCGCCGTCGTCGTGGTCGCGCTCATCTACGTCATCGTGGTCGTGCTGACGGATGCGGCGGAACTCCTCGTCGATCCCCGCCTTCGCGGTCGGCGACCACGGTCGCTGCGCGCACCGACCGTGGCGGTCGGCGCATGAGTACCGCAGCCCCGATGCGGGTGCGGCGAGGCGTTCTGAGGACATTCGCGTCCTCATGGGGTGCGGCAGGCGTCACGGCGCTGGTCGGACTCGCCGTGCTGGTCGTGGCCATCGTCTGGCCTGGGCTTCTGGCTCCGGGCGACCCGCTCGCGATCGCCCCGGCCGAGGCGTTCCGCCCGCCGAGCCCCGCGCACCTGTTCGGAACCGACGAGTCGGGGCGCGATCTGTACACGCGCGTCGTCCACGGCGCCGCCGCATCCGCAGGTGTCGGTGCCGCCGCCACGGCGATCGGAGTGGGGGCCGGCCTTCTGCTCGGCTTCATCGCCGGCCTCGGCCCACGGTGGCTGGATGCGGCGCTGTCGCGCATCATCGAGGTGCTCTTCTCCCTCCCGACACTCGTCATGGCCCTTCTGCTCGTGGCTGTGGCGGGCCCGGGGACGACGGCGTCGGTGGTGGCGATAGGCCTCGCGACCACACCGGGTTACGCGCGGATGCTGCGCGCACAAGTGCGGCAGGTCGCCCGCAGCGGGTACGTCGAGTACGCGCGCCTCGAACAGGCCGGACCGGTCCGCATCGTCCTCCGGCATATCGCACCCAACGCGCTCTGGCCGCTCGTGTCGGTCGCGACCCTCGGCGTCGGGCAGGCGATCGTGTGGGTCTCGGCGCTCAGCTTCCTCGGACTCGGAGCGCTCCCGCCCTCCCCGGAGTGGGGCGCGATGCTCAACGCCGGGCGTGTCTACATCGGCAGCGCCTGGTGGCTGACGGTCTTCCCGGGACTTGCGATCGTCGCAACGGCCGCCGTGCTCACCGCGATCGGGCGGCGCCTGGCCGGCGGGGTGCGCCGATGAGCGGGCTGCACGTCACGGGGCTGCGGGTCACACTTCCGGGCACCGATGATGTGCTGCGCGGCGTCGACCTGGAGGTGAACCCGGGCGAGATCGTCGCCGTCGTCGGCTCCTCCGGCGCAGGAAAGTCCGTTCTGGCGCGAACGCTGCTGGGTTTCACGCAGGAGCAGGCCGGCGCCTCGGTCTCCGCATCGCGCTTCGAGGTCGCGGGCCACGACATGCGGCGCGCGCGGCGGCGCGACTGGCGAGAGATGCGGGGGCGGGACGTCGCGCTCGTGCTGCAAGACGCCCTCCAGTCGCTGGACCCGCTGCGAACGATCGAGGCCGAGGTCGGCGAGACGCTCGCGCTGCACCGGATGCCCCGACCGCTCCGACGCGCGCGCGTCGTACAAGCCCTCGCCGACGCGGGGCTCGCGGATCCGGAGACGCTGCTGCATCGTCGCTCGGGCGAGCTCTCCGGAGGGATGCGTCAGCGCGCCCTCATCGCCTCTGCACTGGTGGGAGGCGCGGACATCCTCATCGCCGACGAGCCCACGACCGCCCTGGACGCCACAGTGGCCGTGCACGTGCTGGACCTTCTCGCGCGTATCCGCGACGAGGGACGAGCCGTCCTGCTGATCAGCCACGACCTCGCGGCCGTCGCCCGCGTCGCCGACCGGATGGCCATTCTCGAGCGCGGCGTCGTGGTCGAGTCGGGTCCGACCGCTCACGTGCTCTCCGAGCCGCGCCACGAGGTGACCCGGGCACTTCTCGCCGCGACGCCGCGCGGACCGAAGACGGTCGCCGCACAGCCCGCGGGCCGCGCGCTGCTGAGCGCGGCGGGCGTGGGGCGCGCGTATGGCTCTGTGACCGCCCTCACGGATGTCGAGCTCCGCATCGCCGCGGGCGAGGTCGTCGGAGTGGTCGGCGCGTCCGGTTCAGGAAAGACGACCCTGGCGCGACTTCTGGTGGGAGCCGAGCACCCTGACACCGGGACGATCACGCTCGGAACGCCCGCACCCCGCATCCGGCTCGTCCCGCAGGACCCGTTGGGCAGCTTCGATCCCCGCTGGAGTGTCGAGCGCATTCTGAAGAGCTCGTCCCGTCCGCCCTCCCCCGCTCCATGGGAGCTCCTCGAAGCAGTGGAACTCGACGTAGCGCTCCTTCATCGGCGTCCGGCGACGCTGTCGGGCGGACAGCGTCAGCGGGTGGCGATCGCGCGGGCTCTCGCCGCCTCCCCCGATCTGCTCGTGTGCGACGAGCCCGTCTCGGCGCTGGACGTCGCGACGCAGGCCGGCATCCTCGAGCTCATCCTCGCTCTGCCGGCGAAGACCGGAACGGCCGTCGTCTTCATCTCGCACGACCTTGCCGTCGTCAGGCGGGTCAGTGACCGTGTCCTGGTGATGTCCGCCGGCCGCGTCGTCGAGGAAGGCCCGACCGAGGCGGTTTTCACCGGCGCACAGCACCCCTTCACGCGCGAGCTGATCGCCGCGGCGTCCGCTGCACCCGGGGAGTGAGCTCAGTCGGCGCTCGTGACGGAGATCACCGCGCCGTCCGAGTCGAGATTCACCAGGAGCACGTCGTCGGTCGCGTCCGCGTCGAGCGCGTACTCGAGCACGGCGAACGGATCCGTCCCCCCGTGCTCATCGGCGAGGATCGTCATGCTGGTCAGCTGGAGCGAACGGATGACGTCGACGTGGACATCGCCGGAGATGTCGACGAGGAGGTCGGTGATGTCGTCTCCGAAGGTGTCCTGCTGCTGCAGGATGTACTCCGTCACCTCGCTGGTGCGGTCATCCAGTTCGCCGATCATGGCGTTGCGGGCGAGCAGGTCGAGCTGCTCGAGCGAGGAGATCAGGGAGGCGGCGACATCCAGGGCCGCCACGGACACGTCCTCCTGGTCGGGAGCCGTCAGATCGACCGTGACGCTCTGGTCGCCGAACTCGACGTTCTCGGACCAGAAGATGGACCCGTCGGGTCCGGATTCCAGAAGTCCGAAGAAGTCGTGTTCGATCGCCATGAGTCAATGAAACCAGCCCCCACCGCCAGGCGGTAGTCCGGCGCGCGGCTCAGGAGACGAGCTGCTCCACGAAGACGTGGGGCGTGAATCCCGTGAGGTCGCCGATGCCCTCACCCTGGCCGAGGAGCTTCACCGGGATGCCGGTGCGCTCCTGCACCGCGAGGACGAATCCGCCCTTGGCCGAACCGTCGAGTTTGGTGAGCACGAGCCCCGTGACCCCCGCCTGCTCGAGAAACGCCTCGGCCTGCATCAGACCGTTCTGGCCCGTCGTCGCGTCGAGCACGAGGAGCACCTCGCTGATCGGCGCCTGCTTCTCGATGACGCGCTTGATCTTGCCCAGCTCGTCCATGAGCCCGCCCTTGGTGTGGAGGCGCCCGGCGGTATCGACGAGGACGATTTCAGTGCCCGTCTCGATCGCGTGTGCGACGGTCTGGAAGGCGACGGATGCGGGATCCTGCCCCTCCTGCTGCGGACGCACGATCGATGCTCCCCCACGCTCGGCCCACGTCGCCAGCTGGTCGACGGCGGCGGCGCGGAAGGTGTCGGCAGCACCGACGACGACCGAGCGGTCGTATCGGCGCAGGAAGTTGGCGAACTTGCCGATCGTGGTCGTCTTGCCCACGCCGTTGACGCCGACGACGAGGACGACGGCCGGGCGTTCGGTGAGCCGGAGCGTGGAGTCGAACTTCGCGAAGTGCTCCTCGAGGGTCTCTCGCAGCATCCGCTGGAGGTCCTTCGGATCGGTCGTGCGGTAGCGGTCGACCTTCTCGCGCAGTTCGTCGATCAGACGCTCGGTCACATCGGGCCCGAAGTCCGCCGTGAGCAGAGCCGTCTCGAGGTCCTCCCACGTGCTCTCGTCGATGACGGGCTTGACGAACATCCCTCGCAGGGCACGCCCCAGCGACCACGATCTCTCGGCCATGCCTCCAGCCTACGCGGCCGGGCTCACGCGGATTCGCGCTCGCGCACCCGCTGGCCCACGACGGCCGAGACGCCGTCCTGACGCATGGAGACGCCGTACAGCGCGTCGGCGATCTCCATCGTTCGCTTCTGGTGCGTGATGACGATCAGCTGGCTGGACGCGCGCAGCTGCTCGAACACCGTCAGCAGGCGACCCAGATTGGCGTCGTCGAGTGCCGCCTCGACCTCGTCGAGGATGTAGAAGGGGCTGGGCCGGGCCTTGAAGATGGCGACCAGCAACGCCACTGCCGCGAGCGAGCGCTCCCCGCCCGAGAGCAGAGAGAGCCGCTCGACCTTCTTGCCGACCGGCCGCACGGAGACGTCGATCCCGGTCGTGAGCGGGTTGTCGGGATCCGTGAGCGCGATGCTGCCGGTACCGCCGGGGAACAGCAGCGGGAACACCTCGGTGAAGGCGACGCGGGTGTCCTCGAACGCCTCCAGGAAGATCGACCGCATCCGCTCATCGAGCTCTTCGATGATGGTGAGGAGGTCCTTGCGCGTCTGCGTCAGGTCGGCGAGCTGCTCGGTGAGGAACGTGTGCCGCTGCTCGAGCGCTGCGAACTCCTCGAGCGCGAGCGGATTGACGCGTCCGAGCTGAGCGAGCTTGCGCTCGGCCTCTTGAAGGCGCTTGCGCTGCTGGCCTCGATCGAAGGGGATCGTGGGCTGTTCGCCTTCTTCGGCGGGTTCGGCGGCGTCATCAGGGATCGGTTGATCTGGGCCATATTCCGCAATGAGAATGTTCTCGTCCAGGCCGAGTTCGCTCTGCACCCGCTCACGCAGCGAGCCGACGTGGAGCTTCTTCTCGTGGATGCGCAGCTCGAGTCCGTGCACGCTCTCCGTCAGGCCGCTCAGCCGCTCCCGCAGCGCAGCCTCCTCGCGTCGCGCCTCGGAGAGCTCCGCTGTGACCGCGGTGCGCGCGGACTCCGCCGCGGCGAGCTCTACACGCGCCTGCGACACCGAGCGGTCGACCGAGTCCAGTAGCGCCGGCAGTTGAGCGGCGACGGATGCGGCGATGTCGCGCTGGCGCCGCCGGATCACCGCGCGGCGGGCCGCCTCCTCGGCGGCCGCTCGTTCGCGTTCGCGTTGACGCTCGAGCTGGGCGATGCGGGCCTCACCCGCTCGGATCCGTTCGCGGAGAGTCTCCACGTCCAGGCGGGCGCGCATCTCGCCGTCCCGCGCCGCATCGAGCGCGGCCAGCATCCCGTCGCGCGCCGACGCGTCCAGGATCGGACGAGGAGCCTCCTGCGCCGATGCCAACCGATCCGCTGCAACGCGCGCCGAATCCTCGGCCTCGGCCACCGCCGCCTGCGCTTGGCGCAGCGTCTGGGTGAGCCGTTCGCATTCCGCCACAGCGGCCTCGTGTCGCACCGTCGCCCGGTTGACCTTCTCCGCATGCGCCGCCAGAGCCGCGTCGTGAGAGCGCAGCGCGTCGAGGGTGTGCTTGGTACGAGCGCGCGCCTCCTGGAGCACGCGCGTCTGGTCCGAGAGGGCCTCGCGCAGCGAGTCGGCAACGACCTGAAGCTCACCGAGTCGCTCTGCTGCAGCATCACGTTCCGCTGCGAGCTCGAGCCGAGAGCGACCCTGGCCACTGCCCGCGCGCACCGAGAAACGGGTGACGATCTCACCCGTGCGCGTGACCACGGTGAGATCGGGGGCCGAAGCCAGAACGCGTTGCGCGGCGGGAAGATCTGCGGCGATCACGACACGCGCAAGAAGTCCCGCGACGCCGGCCGGAGCGCTCACAACGTCGGTCGCGCGCACCGTGCCCTCGATGTCGGGAATCTCGGCCGGGGCGGCCGAGACCTCTGCGATCACGATGTCGACGACGCCGAAGTCGCCGCCGCGGGCGACCGCGGCCGCCTCCACCGCATCCGCCTCGCTGTCGACGAGAACGCCCTCCGCGACGGCCCCCAGCGCGGCGGCGATGGCTGCCTCGTAGCCCGAGGTCACCTGAACGGCGTCGCCCACGAGTCCGCGGACACCGCTGCCCCCCGCCGCGATGAGCTCTGACGCGCCGGTGCGCACGTCCAGGGCGCGTCCGAGCGTCTTGACCTGCGCGGACAGCGCGTCGACCTCGCGTTCGGTGGCGTGCAGTCGCTCGCGGATGCCGGCCACCTCGGTTTCGGCGTCAGAAGCATGCCGCTGTGCCTGCTCGTAGGCGGCGGCATGCTCTGCCGACGAAGTCTCCGGAACCAGGTCCGGTTCTGCGCTCGCGAGCTCCTCCTCCGCCTCTGCTCTGCGAGCGAGGGCGGCATCGAGAGCCTTCTGCTGCCGCTCGACCGCGGCGCGAACCGCCGCGAGCGCCGACTCCGCAGCCTCCGCCGTGCCGCGCAAGGCCGTGAGACGCATGTCGTGCTCGGAGACGAGCGCGCTCTGCGCCGCGATGTCGGCGTCCAGCGCGTCGAGCTCGGCACGCGCACGGGTCACGTCGCGCGCGGCGGCCGCCGCGGCGTCCTCGGCCTCGCCGACACCGGTCGTGATCGTGTCGAGCTCTTCGCGCGCCTCGTCGATCGCCGCCTGCGACACGGTCGGGGTCGGGGCAAGGGAGTCCTCGTCCTCGGACAGCAGGCTCAGTCGTTGCCCCGCGAGCGTGTAGAGACCGCGCAGCCGCTCCTGCACCTGTTCGAGCCCGAAGGCGACGCGGCGCGCCGCATCCACCGCTTCGGAGCGTTCCTGCGTCTCGAGCGCGACGACTCGTGCCTTGACCTGATCGGCGCGGTCCTGCAGCAGGGTCCGCTCCGCGCGGCGATCCTGCTCGTTGCGCGCGAAGTCGGCCAGTTCCGCCTGCAGTGCGACCAGCTCGTCCGCGAGCAGGCGCGCCCGTGCATCGCGGACGACGGCGGCGATCGTCGCCGCCTCGCGCGCGATGTCGGCCTGGCGACCGAGCGGTTTGAGCTGACGGCGCAACTCGCCGGCGAGATCGCTGAGGCGGGTGAGGTTCGCCTCCATGGCCTCGAGCTTGCGGAGGGTCTTCTCCTTGCGTCGCCGGTGCTTCAGGATGCCGGCCGCCTCCTCGATGAAGCCACGGCGGTCTTCGGGGCTGGCCTGCAGCACGGTGTCGAGGCGCCCCTGTCCGACGATGACGTGCATCTCACGGCCGAGTCCCGAGTCGCTGAGCAGCTCCTGCACATCGAGGAGTCGGCAGGACTGACCGTTGATCGCGTACTCGCTGGCGCCGTTGCGGAACAGCGTCCTGCTGATCGTCACCTCGGCGTACTCGATCGGCAGCGCCCCGTCGGCGTTGTCGATCGTCAGCTGTACCTCGGCGCGGCCGAGCGGCCCCCGGGTGGACGTTCCGGCGAAGATGACGTCCTCCATCTTGCCGCCGCGGAGGGTCTTCGCCCCCTGCTCCCCCATGACCCAGGCGAGAGCGTCGACGACGTTCGACTTGCCGGATCCATTGGGTCCCACGATCGCGGTGACACCGGGCTCGAGGGCGAAGGTCGTGGGCTGCGCGAACGACTTGAACCCTTTGAGCGTCACGCTCTTCAGGTGCATGCGGATCCTCCGGTCGTCGGGCTTCTCACGACGTTACCGGAGCGGCCCTCTCGCGCCTCGCAGCGACGCAGCCCGAGAGCGCGACACGCCCGGGATGTTGACAGCTGTCTCTCAGACACGCTAGCGTCCTGATCTGCCAACCGACGTTGAGAAAGGAGATCGCAAGATGACTCGTCTGCTTGTCACCACCGCGCCGAACACGTGCGTCGTCGATGCGATCCGCTCCGTCGGTGTGTTCCAGAACGGTCGCACGCACACCGCTCGTTGACCCTCGCCGGGGATCAGTCTGCCCATAACCGGGCAGACCTCCGCGCGGAGTCGACGACACGCTGAGCCGTTCGTTCCTCCGCCACCCGTGCCCTCGCACGTGGTCGGCCCTTCCCGACCGCACTGCGGCCCCATCCGGCGGCCGCATTCTGCCCGCTCTCACTCGGAGAACCATCGTGAATATCACTCAGGACGCCCCCATCCGGGCATCGCTTCCCACCCACCCGCCGTCGCCCGCGCCACGGCCCACCCTCGTCGACCGCATCGCGATGCGCGTCGGGCTCCGGCTGCTGCTCTGGGGTCGCGACCGCTCTCGGCGGCGCGTCTCACCCGAGGCCAACGCCCGGGTTCTTCTCGCGCAGGATGTGCGCCGCGCGTACGACCTCGCCGTCGTGCGCACGGGGGCACAGCCCACCATCCGATGATCGACACGAATCACCCACGGAGCACCATCATGGACACCCTCACCACCCTCGAGCTGCGGCCTGTCGAGGTCCCCACGGACCTCGACAGGCCCGCAGCCCGGGACTTCCACCGGCTCGCCGCCATCCGAAACGAGGTCTATCGAGAGATCTCCGGCACGGACGACGACCGGATGACGCCCGGCGAGCTCGCACCCTTCGCCCGCTCCGATGCACACGAACTGCGCCTCCACTGGCTCGTGCTCCTCGATGACGAGCCGGTGGGGCGTATGGGCATGGATCTGCCGCAGGAAGACGGGTCACGCACGTCGTACGTGTTCATCGAGCTGCGCCGCGACGTGTGGGGTCAGGGCATCGGCGAGCGTGCGCACGCACTCCTCGAGGAGACAGCCCGCGCGCACGGCCGCAGCGTCATGCAGAGCTGGGTCGAGCATCCCGCCGCCGACGGCGAGCAGCTGACGCCTCCGACCGGCTTCGGCCATGTGCCGCTCGATCACCCGGCACGTTTCCTCCTGCGGCACGGCTACACGCTGGAGCAGATCGTGCGAAAGAGCGCCTTCACCATCGCGGGAAACCGGGCAGAACTCGAGCAGCATGCCGCCGACGCGCGCGCCGCGTCCACCGACTACCGCGTCGTGCAGTGGGAGGCCCCTACCCCCGACGAGTTCGTCGAGGGGTACGCCTGGATGAAGTCACGCATGTCGACCGACGCCCCCTCCGCCGACCTGGTGGTGGACGAGGAGACCTGGGATGCCGCGCGTGTGCGCACCTGGGACGCCGACATCCTCGACGGCGGACGCCGGATGCTGGTGACCGCCGCACAGCACATCGCGACCGGTGAGCTGTGCGCGTTCAACGAGCTCGTACTGGGCGTCGACCCGGAGGCCGCGTCGCACCAGTACGACACCCTCGTGCTCTCGACGCATCGCGGCCACCGGCTCGGCATGCTCGTCAAGGCCGAGGGTCTGCTCGCCTGGCCGCGGGTCGCTCCGGCATCGACACGCGTCGTCACGTACAACGCGGAGGAGAACCGGCCGATGCTCGACATCAACGAGGCCATCGGTTTCGTCCCGGTCAGCTACGAGGGCGTGTGGAAGCGCGTGCTCTCGTGAGCGCGCGGGGGCGTCACCTGCCCCCGAACCACCGACGCCTGGGGCCGCGCCCCGCCGACGGAGCCTCCCCGTCCGGCGGCGGCGCGGTCACCACGTCGAGGACGACCGGCATCCCGAGTCGACTCTGTCCCGGTGTCAGGACGGAGGCGACGCCCGCCACCTGGACGGAATCGCCCGCCTCAGGCACCCGTCTCGCCTCCAGAATTCCTGCGACCGCATCCCGCAGTGCGGCGTGAGCCTCGGCGGGAGCAAGCACCGAGGAGACCAGCTGTACGTCCGGCGCGCCGAAGCGGCCGAGGCCGATGGTGTGGGCGATCGATGCCGTCTCGTCGAGGCGAGCGGCCATCGTGTGAAACCAGTTCAGCGCCGGGCGCTCGGACACCTCACCCACGTACATGACGTCCGTGGTCGCGAGATCAGCGTCGGGGAGCCAGACCGCGAGGCCGTTCTCCTGCGCGAACGCGGCGCCCAGCTGCGACACGACGTGGTGGGCGTCGAACACATCCGTCGGCGCCTCGACGCTCACCACAATGTGAGCGACATGAAGAGCGACCGCCTCGGACACGAGTTCTTTCAGCGGCGACTGGGCGACGGCATAGTCGAGCTCACGGGCGCGAAGCGGCTCGCTGCGCAGGTGAAATGTGACGGGCACACCGTTGACCGTGACCTCGATCCGCGAAACCGGCGCGCCGTGAAGCGATTGCGCCACGCTCGGGGCGACCGGAGCCAGCACTTCACCGATTCCCGCCGGCAGCGTCCTCAGCAGGATCACGATCCGCGCGACGCTCTGCCCACCCGTCTGCGCCCCGTCAGCACCGGTCCCGGTCATGCTCGATCTCCCTCCGACCTCGACGGGAGCCTACGGGCATCGGTCCGCGTGAGCGAACCCCTGGACATCACCGCATTCCCTGGCAGTGCGGGCAGTAGTGGCTCGAGCGGTTCGTGAAGGCGACCCGCACGATCGCGTGGCCGCAACGTGCACACGGTTCGCCGGTACGCCCGTACACGTTGAGGGAGTGCGCGAAGTAGCCGGCTTGTCCGTTGACATTGACGTACTGGGCGTCGAAGCTCGTGCCGCCCTCCGCGAGTGCCTTCTGCAGCACGGCGCGCACTTCGGCGAGGAGGCGGTTGACGGCGCGGGCGCTCAGCGCCGCAGCCACGGTTTCGGGGTGGATCCGGGCGGCCCACAGGGCCTCATCGGCGTAGATGTTGCCGATGCCGCTCACCACACCCTGATCGAGCAGGACCCGCTTGATGCCCGACCGCTTGCGCGCGACGAGACGGCGAAAGCCCGCGTCGTCGAACGCCGGATCGAGCGGGTCGCGCGCGATGTGCGACACCTGCGTCGGAACGCTCGGGCGATCTGTGCCGTAGCCTCCCGCCGCCCCGTCACCGGTGGGCACGAGGTGATCCACGGCGAGGGAGCCGAACGTGCGCTGATCGGCGAAAACGACCGCCAGCTCGCCGTGCTGCGGATGCCGGATATCGAACCGCACGCGCTCGTGACGCTCGCGGGGCGCGCCCGGCTCGCGCAGCAGCATCTGCCCGCTCATCCCGAGGTGCGCGACGACGGCCTGCTCCGCCGCATCCGCCAACGGGATCCAGAGGAACTTGCCCCGGCGCGCGGGCGCGCCGAACGTGCGTCCCGCGAGCTCGGTCTCGAAGTGCGAACCGTCGCCGCGATGACGTGTCAGCGCGCGCTCGTCGAGCACCTCCACGCCGTTCACGAAGGCGCCGGCGACGGCGGGCGCGAGACCCGCGCGCACGACTTCGACCTCGGGGAGCTCGGGCACCTCAGGCGCGTCCGCTGAGAGTGCGCCACGCCGTCAGGGCAGCGGCCATCTCGGCCTGTTTCTTGCTCGTGCCGGATCCGGTGGTGCTCACCTCGCCCACCGTCACGGTGCCTTCGAAGACCCGGGCGTGGTCAGGCCCCGTCGAATCCACCCGGTACACGGGTGCGGGCAGCCCCATCCGGGCCGCGAGCTCCTGCAACGCGGTCTTCGGGTCGACGGCGGCGTCGTAGCGCTCCGGATCGGCGAGCAGCGGTTCGATGAGGCGCAGGACGAGGCCCGTCGCGGCATCCGCCCCGGCGGACAGGTACGTCGCGCCGATGATCGCCTCGGTCGTGTCGGCGAGGATCGAGTCCTTGTCGTCGCCACGGGTCAGCTGCTCACCGCGGCCGAGCCGGATGTACGCGCCCAGACCGATCGAGCGGGCGACCTCCGCGAGCGCGACCGTCGATACGACGCTCGCGCGGCGCTTGGCCAGGGACCCCTCATCGAGCTCGGGGTGCGAACGGTAGAGCTTGACCGTCACCGCCTGTCCGAGCACGGAGTCACCGAGGAACTCGAGCCGCTCGTTGTGCGGAATCTGGCCGTGCTCGTACGCATAGGAGCGATGCGTGAGCGCCAGCGCAAGAAGCTCGGGGTCGATATCGACCCCGAGCTTCTCGGAAAGTGCGGAGAGATCCGCAGCTGCGTCCGTCACGGAACGCGGCTCAGATGTCAGCGACCTTGCGGCCCTTGTACTCGAGGAACAGCTCGGTACCCTGCGAGTCGGTGACGACCTTCGCCTGGTGCGGGCGGCTGTAGACGACCTTGCCGTTCTCGATGGTCTTGACGAGGGCGGGAGCCTCGGCCTTCCACTGCGCGCGGCGCGAACGGGTGTTGGAGCGCGAAACCTTGCGCTTCGGGGGGTTACCTGCCATGGTCTTCTCTTTCTACGAGGTCTGTGTGCTTTGTCCTGCGTCGCCGGGCTCCGTGGCCGGTTCCGCTACCAGGTCCGCAAGCGCTGCCCAGCGAGGATCGAGGGCTTCGCGCGGTGCCTGCGCGGGGTGGTCTGCCAGACGCTCACCGGTCTCGGGGTCGAGACCTGGGCAATCCGGCCGGCACACCGGCTGGAACGGAAGCGACAGGACGACGCCATCCCTGACCAGATTTTCAAGATCCACGTGGTCGTCTTGAACTTCGAAGTCGGACGCTTCCGATCCAGGATACGCGAAAAGCTCCTGGAACTCGACTTCGACAGGCGCGGCGATGTCGATGAGGCATCGCCCGCACACTCCCGTGTACTCCGCCTCGACGTCGCCCGTGACGAGGATGCCCTCGTGAACGGACTCCAGACGAGCCTCGATGTGCACCTCTTCACCCTGGGCCACAGAGACGAGTCCCTCGCCCCACTTCTCGGGAGCGGGCACGTCGAAGGACGCCTCGCGCATCTCGCCGGGGCGATTGACGATGTCGCGCACACCGATGCTGAAGGGGCCGGGTCGACGATTTCTCACCCGGAGAGTCTAGCCCGCCGACGCGCGACGGGGCCCGTCAGATGCCCCGGCCGCCGGTGTCCAGGAAGCGCGAGACGACCGGCGGAACGTACGGCGACACGTCCCCGCCGAGTGAGGCGACCTGTCGCACGAGCGAGCTCGACACGAGGGCGTGCGAGGGGTCGGGCAGCAGGAAGACGGTCTCGACCCCCGCCAGATGGCGGTTGACGATCGCCATCGGCGTCTCGTAGGCGACGTCCACCTGCGAGCGGATGCCCTTCACCAGCACGCCGGCACCGACCTCGGTTGCGTAGTCGACCAGCAGGCCCACACTCCACGACGCCACTGTGACGTGCTCGGCCGGAAAGCCGTCCTCACGGATCGACTGCTCCAGCAGGGAGACACGTTGCGCGATGGGGAGCATGGCCTCCTTACCCGGATTGTGCACGACGAGCACGTGGACCTCGTCGTACAGACCCGCGGCACGACGGATGACGTCGAGATGCCCGAGGGTGGGCGGGTCGAAGGAGCCGGGGACGACGGCGATCCGGTTGCTCACCCTCTCACCCTAGCGGCGCGCCTTCGACAGAAGAGGAACGCGCCGCGAGGCCGTCAGTTCTTTCCCAGCGCCGCGCGTTCGTCGGCGTCCAGCCGGCGCTCGATCGCGCCCGCGAGTCCCGGATGCCGCAGCAACGCGGGGTCGTCGGCCAGGATCACCTCGCCGTCGCTGCGCGCACGCGCGATGAGGTCGGCGTCCGTGACCACGCGCAGCATCCGCAGCGAAGAGCGCGCTCCCGACTGCGCAGCGCCGAGGACGTTGCCCTCGCCGCGCAACTGGAGGTCGACCTCGGCGAGCTCGAAGCCGTCGAGCGTCGCCGCGACCGCTTCGACACGGGTTCGAGCCGATGTGCGCGGTGGTGCGTCCGTGACGAGCAGGCACAGCCCCGGCACGGAACCTCGCCCGACACGACCGCGGAGCTGGTGCAGCTGCGAGACGCCGAACCGATCCGCGTCGAGGATGATCATGGTCGACGCGTTCGGCACATCGACACCGACCTCGACGACCGTGGTCGCCACGAGCACGTCGATGTCGCCGGCGGCGAAGGCGCGCATGACCGCATCCTTCTCTTCGGAGGGAAGCTTGCCGTGCAGTAGGGCGATGCGCTTGTCGGCGAACCGGGGATGCTCGGCGAGAAGCCCGACGACCTGCACGACGCCCCACCGTGGACGAGCGGCACCCGCGTCGTCGGGGAGATCGTCGATCGTGGTCGACGGCTCTTGCCCGGCTTCGGCGATGGCGGTCTCAGGCTCGACGTCGATCGCCGGGCACACCACGAAGACCTGATAGCCCTTCTCGACTTCCTCCGCGGCGCGCATCCAGACACGTTCGAACCAGGCGGGCTTCTCCCCCACCGGCGCGACGAACGATTCGATGCCGGCCCGGCCTGCAGGCATCGTGCGGATCGTGGAGACGTCGAGGTCGCCGAACACCGTCATCGCCACGGTGCGCGGGATCGGCGTCGCCGTGAGCACGAGCGCGTGCGGGCTCGTGCCCTTGGCACGGAGCGTCTCGCGCTGCTCGACGCCGAAGCGGTGCTGCTCGTCCACTACGACCAGGGCGAGGTCGGCGAAGGTCGTCTTGTCGCTGAGCAGCGCGTGCGTGCCGACCACGATGAGCGCCTGCCCGGCAGCGACCCGCAGCGCCGCCTTGCGCCGTTCAGCGGCGCCCATCTGCCCGGTGAGCAGTGTCGGCATGAGTTCGGGGGCGAGGGCCGGACCGAGCATCTTCGTGAGCGAGCGCAGATGCTGCGCGGCAAGCACCTCCGTCGGGGCGATCAGTGCCGACTGCCCGCCGCTCTGCGCCACCTGGAGCATGGCCCGTAGCGCGACGAGAGTCTTACCCGAGCCCACCTCTCCCTGCACCAGACGGTTCATGGGCCACGGACCCACGAGGTCGGCGGCGATCGCCTCGCCGACCGAGACCTGGTCGGGTGTGCGGGCGAACGGCAGCGCCGCGTCGAAACGCTCCAGCAGCGAGCCCGCAGGCCGCGGCTCGGCCGACAGCGCGCGCACGAGTTGGCGCTGCTGCAGCAGGGCGGTCTGCAGGACGAGCGCCTCCTGCCAACGCAGAGTGTGCACCGCCTGGTCGATGACGTCGTCGAAGTCCGGCCGATGCACGCGCTCGAGGGCCTCGCGGAAGCCCAACAGGCCCTCCCGAGCGCGGATGTCGTCGGGGATCGGATCGTCCAGTGGCGCGAGCAGATCGAGCGTGTGGGAGATCAGCTCACCGATCTTCCAGCTGGAGAGGGACGCGGTTGCGGGGTAGATCGGGATGGGTTGGGAGGCGTACGCCTGCGCGTTCATCAACGCCACGCTCTCGTCTTCGAAGAGCTGGTAGTCCGGATGCGCGAGCTGCATCTGGCGGCGATACTCGCCCACCTTGCCCGAGAAGGTGCCGCGCCGGCCGACCTTGAGCTGATCTTGACGCCACGGCTGGTTGAAGAAGGTGAGCACGAGATCACCCCGGCCGTCGGTGATGACCACCTCGAGGATCGAGCCGCGCCGGTTCTTCATCTTCCGATCGGTGACGCTCTTGACCTGCGCGACGATCGTGACCTGCTCGTCGACCGTCAACGAGTCGATGGGGGTCAGCTCGCCGTGCTTCGCGTAGCGACGGGGGTAATGCGTGAGCAGATCGCTCACCGTCCGCATCCCGAAGGCCCGCTGCAGGGTCGTCGCGGCTTTGCCTCCGATCACGCCGTCGAGGCGGGAGTCGAGGGTGACGGACATGAGCCGATTCTACGGCGGGCCTCCCCCACGCCCCGTCGGTAGGGTGAGGGGGTGACGCGCATCATCGCCGGAGCCGCCGGCGGACTCCGACTCGACGTGCCGGCCAGCGGTACGCGGCCCACGAGCGACCGCGTGCGCGAGTCGCTCTTCGCCGCGCTCGAGTCCCAGGACTTCCTCACCGGCGCCCGCGTGCTGGACCTGTATGCGGGTTCGGGTGCGCTCGGGCTCGAGGCGCTGAGCCGCGGTGCAGCGCACGTCGATCTCGTCGAGCACAACCCGAAGGCGGCCACCGTCTTGCGGCGCAACGCCGAGGTCATCGCCCGCGCGACAGGCGCGACGGCGCGGGCGCACCGCAGCACCGTCAACACCTTCCTGCGTCAGGGAACGCCCGCGTACGACCTCGTGTTCCTCGACCCGCCCTACGACGTCGCCGACGAGGAGCTCGCCGAGGCGCTCGCACTGCTGCGGCCTCTACTCAGCGATGACGCTCTCGTGGTGGTCGAGCGGGCGAAGCGGTCCGCGGAACCCGAGTGGGAGCAGGCAGACCTGGAGCAGGTGCGCGAGCGTCGTCACGGCGATACGGCGCTCTGGTGGGCTCAGCCGCGACCGGCGTCCCAGTCCGCGTAGGGATCCCATCCCCCGCGGTCGGCCGGACTCGCACCGTCCACGGTGACCGGGTGCTCGCCGCGCGGGAGCACGGTGCCGATGCGACGAAAGCCCTCGGGCAGGTCGAGATGCGCGGCGAAGGATGCCAGGAGCGCGTGGTCCTCGCCGCCGCTCAGGGCGGTCTCCGCATCCGGACCGAGGGCTTGCGTGTCGAGGGCGATCGTGACCCCCGACGCGTCCGCGAGGCGCGTCGCGTCCAGCACCAGGCCGTCGGAGACATCCATCATGGCGTGCGCCCCGGCCGCCGCCGCCCGCGGGCCCAGGGCGATCGGCGGATGCGGGCGCAGCTGCGCCGCGATGTCCTTGCGCTCCGCATCCGTCAGCGCCTGTACGTCGACCGGGACCGGGCGGCCCTCGGCATCGCGGAAGCGTGTGAACAGGAGACGCAGGCCGCGCGCAGCACCGCCCAGCTCACCGGCGATGGCGACCGTGTCGCCCTCACGCGCTGCGGAGCGGAGCACGGCGGGACCGTCGAGCTCACCCAGCGCGGTGACCGCGACGGTGAGCGTGTCGGAGACCGTCAGGTCGCCGCCTTCCACGGCGCACCCGGGCGCGAGCTCGTCGCACGCTGCGCGCAGACCGTCCGCCACGGCCTCGACGAAGCCGATCGTCGTGTCGTCGGGCATCGCGAGGGCCACAAGCAGCGCCGTCGGGCGAGCGCCCATCGCGGCGACGTCCGCGAGGTTCACGGCGGCGGCCTTCCAGCCGAGGTCGAATCCACCGGTCCACGCGAGCCGGAAGTCCGGACCGTGCACGAGGGTGTCCACGGTCGCCACGATCTGCCCGGCGGGGGCCAGCACCGCCGCGTCGTCACCAGGACCGATGACCGCCGAGCCTGTCCCGACGCGTGCCAGGATGCGCCGCAGGATCTCGCGCTCGCTGAGCTCTGCCACGGTCGTCTCGGTGCCCTCATCCACCCCGCCACGCTACCTTCCGCGGCGCTGACGCGAGACGGATGCGGCCGCGGCCGGGGTTAGCCTGGAGGGGTGATCCGCCCCCGACTCGGCCGCCTGGCAGCCGTCGCCCTCGTGCTGCTCGCGCTGACCGGCTGCAGCAGCACGGTCGCGCTCGAACCCGCCCCGGCCGCGAACGACCCGCGCTGCGCGGACATCACGGCGTATCTGCCACAGAACGTGGCTGGTCAGGACCGTCGGTGGACGGATGCGCAGGCGACGGGGGCGTGGGGCGACCCCGCCGCCGTGATCCTGACCTGCGGCGTCACGTCCCCGGGACCTTCGACCCTCGTCTGCCAGACGGTGTCCGGCGTGGACTGGCTCGTCGACGACAGCGACGCGCCCCGGTACCGCCTCACGAGTTTCGGACGCACACCCGCCGTGGAGATCTATCTGGACAACGACGTGGTGTCCAGCGTCGACGTGCTCGACAGTCTCTCGTCGCTGGTTGCGAAACTGCCCAAGGACGGGGAGTGCACCGCACGCCCCGGCACCTCGTAGGCGTCAGCGCCGCGCGAGCGCCGTCTCGATGAGCTCCGACAGCAGCTCCGAGTAGCTGAGACCCGACGCGATCCAGCACTTCGGGAACATCGAGATCGGAGTGAACCCGGGCATGGTGTTCAGCTCGTTCACGATCGGACCGTCCGCGGTGAGGAAGAAGTCGACCCGCGCGAGACCGCGGCCGTCGACGGCGGCGAACGCACGCAGGGCCAGGTCGCGGACCGCGTCGATCTCGGCGTCGGTCATGGCTGCGGGGCACACCACATCCACGCCGTCACCGCCGAGGTACTTGCCCTCGAAGTCGTAGAACTCTCGCGAACTCAACACGATCTCGCCCGGGAGCGAGGCGCGCACGACGCCGTCGCGTCCCTCGAGCACGCCGACCTCGACCTCGCGGCCGACGATGCCCTGCTCGACGAGCACCTTGTCGTCCTCGTCGAAGGCGATCCGCAGCGCCGCGTCGAGCTCGTCGGCCGAGTGCACCTTCGACACGCCCACACTCGAGCCCGCCCGAGCGGGTTTGACGAACAAGGGAAGCTCGAGGTGAGCGAGGCGCGGGCGCACCGCATCCGTGTCCTCGCTCCAGTCGGCACGGCGCAGCGTCACTCCAGGCGAGACCGGGATGCCGTCCGCCTGCAGCGCGACCTTCATGAAGTGCTTGTCCATGCACAGCGCCGAGTCGATCACTCCGCCGCCCGCGTAGGCCAGCTCGAGTGTGTCGAAGAAGCCCTGGATGGTGCCGTCCTCACCGTGCGAACCGTGCAGGATCGGCAGAACCGCGTCGACCGCACCCAGCTCGCGCACGGTGCCGTCCGCGTCGCGGACGCGCAGCACGCGGTCCCCCGCGGCCTCGGGCCAGATGATGCGCGTGCCGTTGTCGATCACGGCCGGCAGGCGATCGGCGACGAGGGCGAATTTGTCCGGATCGTCGTCCTCGAGCACGAATGCGCCCTCGCGGGTGAGGCCGACCGGGATCACCCGGTAGCGCTCGCGGTCAAGCGAGCCCAGAACCCCGCCCGCCGTGGCGGAGCTGATCGAATGCTCGCTGGAGCGACCGCCAAAGAGCACCACCACTACCGGTTTGTCCATTCTGGGTCCTCTCCCCCTGCGGGGTGTCGTCGTCGGTCGTCAGGTGGGGAGCGATCTCGCGCGGATTCATCGTGCCGTCCAGCACGCGCTTGACCTGCTCCACGATCGGCATCTGCACCCCGCTCGCCTTGGCCAGCTGGAGGATGGGGGCGACGGATGCGAGCCCCTCGGCGGTCTGCTGCATCTGCGCCACGACGTCCTGGAACTTGTACCCCTGCCCCAGCAGCCTGCCGGCAGTGTTGTTCCGGCTGAGCGGGGATTGGCAGGTGGCGATCAGGTCGCCGAGGCCGGCTAGCCCCTGCAGGGTCTCGGGCTGGGCACCCTGAGCGACCGCGAAGTCGGTCATCTCCACGAGACCGCGCGTGATGATCGATGCCTTCGTGTTCTCGCCGTAGCCGACTCCGTCGACGATGCCGATCGCCACCGCGATCAGGTTCTTCAGCACACCGCCGAACTCGGTGCCGATCACATCCGTGTTGACGAAGGAGCGGAAGTAGCGGTTGCGCGCTGCACGAGCGACGATCTCCGCTGTCTCGGGGCTGATCGAGGAGATGACCGCGGCTGTTGGCTGCTCCTGTGCGATCTCGAGCGCGAGGTTCGGTCCGGATGCGACCGCGATGCGCGCCGGATCGCATCCGAGCGCCTGCTCGATGACCTGGCTCATCCGCAGCCCGGTTCGCTTCTCGACGCCCTTCATGAGCGACACGACGGGCACCGAGCTGCCCTCGAGCAGCGGTCGGACGCCCGCAAGGTTCTCGCGCAGCGACTGGCTCGGGATCGACAGGTAGACCTGGTCGGCGCCCTCGAGCGCCTCCGCGAGGTGCGAGGTCGCGGTCATCGTGCGGGGCAGATTGATGCCGGGCAGATACTTCGTGTTGCGCTTGCCGGTGTGGATCTCGTTCGCGAGCTCCGGGCGGCGCGCCCACATGACGACGTTCGCACCACCGTCCGCGAGGATCTTGCCGAACGTGGTGCCCCAGCTGCCCGCGCCGAGCACGGCGACACGGGTGACGGGGGTCGTGGCGCGCCTACTCAAGACGGCCCGTCTCACTCTGCCCGTGCGCACCGGGCTCCCAGCGCCCCGCAGGCGCGGGCTCGCCACGGAGATCCGACAGGAGCTCTGCGATCTCGTCCATGACGCGCGCGGTCAGCTCCGCCTGCGCGGCGGGATGGGCGGCGCGGTCACGGTACTCCGCCAGCGCGATGGGCTGGCCCACCCGCACGCGGATGCGCTTGCGCAGCGGCCACAGACTGAGCTTGCCGTAGCGGGGCATGATCTGCTGCGCACCCCATTGCGCCATCGGGATGAGGGGGATGTCGCCGGCCAGCGCCAGCCGCGCCGCCCCCGTCTTTCCGCGCATCGGCCAGAGGTCGGGGTCGCGGGTGAGCGTCCCTTCGGGGTACACGATGACGCCCGCGCGACGCTCCGCCAGGTGACGCGCCGTGTCGAGCGCCTGCTTCGCGGCCGCTGCGCTCGAGGCCCGCGCCACCGGGATCATGCCCGTCGCGCGCAGCGCCCAGCCGAGCACGGGAACCCGGAAGAGACTCTCTTTGGCCATGAACCTCGGGGCGCGACCCATGCGCCACACGGCCACCGCCACGAGCAGCGGGTCGATTTCGCTGTGGTGGTTGGGGGCGAGCACGAACGGGCCCTCTTCGGGTAGGTTCTCCTCGCCTTCGATCTCGATCTTGGCCATCAGGCCGACGAAGGGGACGACGATCGCGCCGAGCAGCCAGAAGACGCTCGGCCGTGTCTTCTCCGTCGACGCGCGCCGCCGACGGGGCGTGGGCGCCGCCATCAGCCGATAACGTCGAAGTCGGCGCCGAGCGCGGTCAGCTTCGCGAGGAAGTCCGCGTATCCGCGGCGGATGATCCCGATGTTGCGCACGGTCGAGGTACCCTCTGCGGCCAGTGCAGCGATGACGTGGCTGTATCCGCCGCGGAGGTCAGGAACCGTGATGTCGGCGCCGTGCAGCGGAGTGGGTCCGGTGATGACCGCGGCCTGCTCGAGCGAGCGGCGCGGCACACGGCGCGGCCCCTCCTGGAGCCCGTGCGGGTAGACCGTGATGTCGGCCCCCATCTTGACGAGTGCCTGCGTGAAGCCGAAGCGGTTCTCATACACCGTCTCGTGCACGACGGAGCGTCCGGTCGCCTGCGTCAGCGCGACGATCAGCGGCTGCTGCCAGTCGGTCATGAAGCCGGGGTGCACGTCGGTCTCGACCGTGACGGGCTGAAGTGCCTCGCCGCGGGCGAACAGGATGCCGTCCTCGCGCACCTCGAAGTGTGCACCGATCTTGCGGAGCACGTTGAGGAAGGTGAGCATCTCCTGCTGGCGGGCACCGGCGACGAAGATCTCGCCGTCCGTGGCGATGGCGGCACTCGCCCAGCTGGCGGCCTCGTTGCGGTCGAAGATCGATCGGTGGTCATAGCCGTTGAGCTTCGGGACGCCCTCGATCAGGATGACGCGGTTCGGCTCGTAGGAGATGATCGCGCCCATCTTCTGAAGCAGCGCGATGAGATCCATGATCTCGGGTTCGATCGCCGCATTGCGCAGCTCGGTGATGCCCTGCGCGCGCACGGCCGTCAGCAGCACCTGCTCGGTGGCTCCGACGCTCGGGTAAGGCAGGTGGATGTTGGCGCCGTGCAGACCCCGCGGCGCCGACAGGCGGATGCCGCTGGGCAGCTTCTCGACGATCGCGCCGAACTTGCGCAGCGCGTCGAGGTGGAAGTCGATCGGACGGTCACCGATGCGGCACCCGCCGAGGTCGGGGATGAACGCCTGTCCGAGGCGGTGCAGCAGCGGCCCGCAGAACAGGATCGGGATGCGGGATGCACCCGCGTGCGCGTCGATCTCCTCCATGTGGGCGCTCTCGACGTCACGCGGGTCGAGGACGAGCGAACCGGGCTCGTCTCCCTCCGCGACACGCACGCCGTGCACCTCGAGCAGCGATCGCACCACGGCGACGTCGCTGATCATCGGCACGTCGCGCAGGAGGCTCGGGCTCTCTCCAAGAAGGGCCGCGACCATCGCCTTGGTGACGAGGTTCTTCGCCCCCTTGACCTCGACGGTGCCCCGCAGGGGCCGTCCGCCGCGGATCTCGAGGATCTCCGCTTCCTCCGCGAGCGGGCTGGAGGAGTCGGTCGTCTGCCCGAGAAGTGTCATGTGCGGTACCTCACTGTGCGGGAAGGGGCGGGAGTGTCCGCGGCTTCCAGGATTCGCGTCGCGCTTCGTAGGCGGCGATCTTGTCTTCGTTGCGGAGTGTGAGCCCGATGTCGTCGAGGCCCTCCAGCAACCGCCATCTAGTGTAATCGTCGATCTCGAACGGGACTCGGAGCTCGCCCGCCACGACCTCGCGCGCCGTCAGGTCGACGGTCATCTCGATGCCGGGCTGCGCGTCGATCGCCGCCCAGAGCGCCTCGATGTCGGCCTCGGTGACGACGCCGGTCACGAGACCCTGCTTGCCCGCGTTGCCGCGGAAGATGTCGGCGAACTTGGGGCTCAGCACGACCTTGAATCCGTAGTCGCGCAGCGCCCACACCGCGTGCTCGCGGCTCGAGCCGGTGCCGAAGTCGGGCCCGGCGACGAGGATCGAGCTCTGCGCGAACGCGGGCTGGTTCAGGACGAAGTCGGGATCCTGGCGCCAGTTGGCGAACAGGGCGTCCTCGAAGCCCGTCTTGGTGACCCTCTTGAGGTACACGGCCGGAATGATCTGGTCCGTGTCGACGGCTGAGCGCTTGAGCGCGGCGGCGACACCGGTGTGGACGCTGAACTTCTCCATGTCAGACCCCCGCTCCGACGATCGCCGGCTCTTCGACGGGATCGAGATCTCCCGGGCTCGACAGCGTTCCGCGCACCGCGGTCGCGGCGGCGACCAGCGGCGACACCAGATGGGTGCGTCCGCCCTTGCCCTGCCGACCCTCGAAGTTGCGGTTCGAGGTGGACGCGCACCGCTCGCCGGGGGCGAGCTGGTCGGGGTTCATGCCCAGACACATCGAGCAGCCGGCGAAGCGCCACTCGGCGCCGAACTCCTCGAAGATGCGGTGCAGGCCCTCGGCCTCCGCTTCCAACCGCACGCGGGCGGAGCCCGGCACGACCATGACGCGCACGCCCTCGGCCTTCTTGCGGCCCTTCACGATCGACGCGAAGGCGCGCAGGTCCTCGATGCGGCTGTTGGTGCACGAACCCATGAACACCGCATCCACGGGGACGTCCTTCAGCTTCGTGCCCGGCACGAGATCCATGTACTCCAGCGCCCGCTCGGCCGCGACGCGCTCGTTCGGGTCGGCGATCTCGGAGGGGGTCGGCACGACGTCGTTCAGCGACACGCCCTGGCCGGGGTTCGTGCCCCAGGTCACGAACGGCTCGAGCTCGTTCGCGTCGAGGAAGACCTCGGCGTCGTACACCGCGCCCTCGTCGCTCGGGAGCGTGCGCCAGTAGGCGACCGCATCCTCCCAGTCCTGACCTTTGGGAGCGTGCGGACGCCCCTTGAGGTAGGCGAACGTGGTCTCGTCGGGGGCGACCATCCCAGCGCGTGCCCCCGCCTCGATCGACATGTTGCACATCGTCATGCGTCCCTCCATCGAGAGGGCGCGGATCGCGCTGCCACGGAACTCGAGCACATATCCCTGCCCGCCGTTCGTGCCGATCTTCGCGATGACGGCGAGGATGATGTCCTTCGCGGTGACGCCGGGACGGAGCGTCCCCTCGACCGTGATGGCCATCGTCTTGAAGGGCTTCAATGGCAGGGTCTGCGTCGCCATGACGTGCTCGACCTCGCTCGTTCCGATACCGAAGGCCATGGCCCCGAAGGCGCCGTGCGTGGAGGTGTGCGAGTCGCCGCAGACGACCGTGATGCCGGGCATCGTGAGACCCAGCTGCGGACCGACGACGTGGACGATGCCCTGCTCGGCGTCGCCCAGCGAGTGGATGCGCACGCCGAACTCGGCCGCGTTGCGGCGCAGCGTCTCGATTTGCAGGCGGCTGGTCGGGTCGGCGATCGGCTTGTCGATCGCGAGCGTCGGGGTGTTGTGGTCTTCGGTCGCGATCGTCAGGTCGAGACGGCGCAGGCCCCGACCTTCGGCGCGGAGACCGTCGAAGGCCTGCGGGCTGGTGACCTCGTGCACGAGATGCAGGTCGATGTAGATGAGGTCGGGCTGGCCGTCCTCACCCTTGACCACCAGGTGGTTGTCCCAGACCTTCTCGGCCAGGGTGCGCGGCGCGGACGCCGCGGAGTGATCGGGATTGCTCATGCTGTCGTTCTCCTGAGATGACGGTGGATCAAGCCCGCAACGAACTCCGCGACGAGGGAGGCCTGGGTCTAGGACTCGTCGCGGCTGCGAAGGAGAAGGCGAGCGATCCGCACCCGCACAGGCTACCACCGCCCTCCGGCGGCGCGGCCCACCAGCAGCCGGCGCGCAGGTGACGTTGTGTGTCGGCGCACTCGCCCGCGAGCGGTCGGCGCTTTTAGGCTGCTGCGACCCGAGACGGCAGGACCCTCATGACCGAACCCACCCACGGATTCGCCACACGACAGGTGCACAGCGGCACCGACTGGACGGATGCGGCATCGCGCACCGTCCCGGTCTACATGACCGCCGGCTTCCGCTTCGACGACTTCGATCACGCGGCTGCCCACTTCGCGACGGGCGACGGCTACGGCTACACGCGCACAGGTAATCCGACCGTCGACGCCCTGGAGCGTCGCCTCGCAGAGCTCGAGGGCGGCGCCGGCGCAGTGTTCGTAGGCAGCGGCCAAGCCGCCGTCTCCGTCGCACTGCTGTCGCTGCTCTCGGCGGGCGACCATCTGGTCAGTTCCACCCACATCTACGAGGGAACGCGCGGGCTCGTGAACGACTTGCTCTCCCGGTTCGGGGTGACGGTCACCTATGTCGACGACATCGCGGACCCGCACGCGTGGCAGGACGCGATCCGTCCCGAGACCCG
This sequence comes from Microbacterium sp. Clip185, assembly GCF_028743715.1. NCBI lineage: Bacteria > Bacillati > Actinomycetota > Actinomycetes > Micrococcales > Microbacteriaceae > Microbacterium > Microbacterium sp. Clip185. Next base: position 1,832,499 of record NZ_CP117996.1, read on the forward strand.
TGCCCTGTTCGCCGAGTCCATCGGCAATGCGCGCAACGATCTGCTGGACGTGCCCGCCATCGCCGCCGTGGCGGACGGCCTCGGCATCCCGCTCGTCGTCGACAACACGTTCGCGACCCCCTACCTCGTGCGACCGATCGAGCTGGGTGCGGCGGTCGTCGTCCACTCGGCGAGCAAGTTCCTGGCCGGCCACGGTGCGGCCCTCGGCGGCGTGATCGTCGACGACGGCCGCTTCGACGCCGCTCGTTCGGGTGCGCTGTTCCCCCAGCTGGTGAATGCGCGCCACGATGGCGCGCCGAGCGTGTGGGAACGCCACGGCGCCCGCGCACGTCTGGCCTATGTGCGAGAGTCCGTCGCCCCGCGGCTGGGCCCCACGCCCTCGCCGTTCAACGCCTTCCTCGTTTCGCAGGGCATCGAGACGCTGCACCTTCGCGTGCGAGAGCAGTCGGCGAATGCGGCACGGATCGCGGCGTGGCTCGAGAGCCGCGACGAGGTGGCGTCGGTCGACTACGTGGGACTGGCCAGCCATCCGCACCATGCCCTGGCGGAGCGTCTTCTCCCCCGCGGCGCCGGCTCGGTCTTCACGTTCACCCTTCACGGTGGTCAGCAAGCGGCCCGTGCCTTCGTCGAGGCCGTGGAGGTCGTGACCCACATGACCCATCTCGGCGATGTCCGTACGCTCGTGCTGCATCCGGCGACGACGAGCCATGCTCAGCACAGTGACGACGCGCGTGCGGCGCTCGGAGTGCATCCGGGAACGCTGCGTCTGTCGGTCGGCATCGAGGATGCCGACGACCTGATCGCCGATCTCGAGCGCGCCCTCAAGGCCGCATCCCTCGCGGCATCCTCCCGCACGATCGAGGTCATCGGGTGAGTCGTCTTCAGCACTTCGGCTGGTTCCTGGCGCGCGGTTTCGGCCCGCACGGCTGGGGCTTGCCGAGCCTGGACTGGGACTACGACTGGACCTCCCCTCACCTCTACCAGGATTCCGCGCGCGCCCTCGAACAGGCCGGCTTCGATCTGCTCATCATCGAGGATGCGCCCTCGCTCGGCTCTGCGGAGACCATCGACCTGCGGGTGCGACACGCGTTCGGTGGCCCCAAGCACGATCCGTTCGTCCTCGCGCCGTATCTGTTCGCGGCGACACAGCACCTCGGCGTCGTCCCCACCGTCAACCCTGCGGCGTACCTCCCCTACACGGCCGCGCGCCAGTTCGCGTCGCTGCAGCACCTGAGCGGCCACCGGTTGGGCCTGAACGTGGTGACCGACACCGGCAGCGCCCGTCACTTCGGCACCGACGCACCGCTCGGACACGATGCGGCCTACGACCGTGCGGAGGAGTGGCTGGACGGCATCCGCTCGCTGTGGCGCAGCTGGGACGAGGGGGCGCTGGTGCTCGACCGTGCCGATGATCGTTACGCGGACGGCGCCCGGATGCGGGCGGTGCGCCATCGCGGCGAACACTTCGGCTTCGACGGCCCGCTGAACGCGCTGCCGTTCACCGACGGTGAACCCGCGATCGTGTCACCGGGCGGGTCGGAGCGCGGTCTGGCTTTCGCCGGAGCGCATTCCGACGTGCAGCTGGCGCTCGCCCCTCTCGATGAGGCGAGTGTGCGCGCCTATCGGGAGAGTATTCACCGCGCCGCACGCGAACGCGGCCGCCGCCCGTCGGACGTGAAGGTGCTGTTCGCGATCCAGCCCGTGCTCGTCTCTTCCCCCGAGGAGGCGGACCGGCTCGTGACCGCATCCCGCACGCCCGACGAGTCCGCACTGCGCGCGATCGCCCGTCGCCAGTCCTCGGATCTGGAGACGGATCTCACCGCGCTCGATCTCGACCGGCCGTTGCCGGACGGGCTCTTCGCCCCGCACGTGTCGCACGGCAGCATCCGTCGGCTCGTCGGCGACCACGATGCGCGCGAGACGCCCCTGCGGCAGATCCTGGCCGCGCACGCACGCCTCGGTCGCATCTCTGACGGCTCGGGCTGGGTGGGAACCGCGGGCGAGCTCGCGGACCGCATCGAGCAGCTCGGCGACTGGGGCAACGACGGCGTGCTGCTGTGGGGCGATCTGCATCCGGTCACCGTGCACCGCATGCTCGACGAGCTCGTGCCGATCCTCCGCCGTCGCGGCATCCTGCGCCGTGAGTACGACGGCGCCGGCCTCGGTGCCAATCTGCGCGCGTTCTGAGCGAACCGCTCAGCTCTCGTCGACGGATGCGGCCTCGCGCCGCGCCGCCACGACACTCGCGACGGTCGCGGTCGCCATGGCGACCACGATGACGATGAGCGAGACCCAGGCGGAGATGTCGGGCGCCCACTCCACGCCGTGACCGCCGTTGATGAAGGGCAGCTCGTTCTCGTGCAGGGCGTGCAGGAAGAGCTTCACTCCGATGAAGGCGAGGATGAACGCGATCCCGTAGTGGAGGTAGCGCAGGCGATCGAGCAGACCGCCCAGCAGGAAGTAGAGCTGACGCAGGCCCATGAGGGCGAAGATGTTCGCGGTGAAGACGATGAACGCGCTCTGCGTGATGCCGAAGATCGCCGGGATCGAGTCGATCGCGAAGACGAGGTCGGTGAAACCGATCGCCACGAACACGAGCAGCATCGGAGTGAAGACCTTCTTGCCGTCGACCACCGTGCGCAGCTTCGATCCGTCGTACTCGTCGCGGATCTGGATGAAGCGGCGCAGCATGCGCACGACCGCGTTCTCGCGCTGCTCGCCGTGCTCATCGTCGCCGGGGAAGGCCTGTCGCCAGGCTGTCCACACGAGGAACAGCCCGAACACGTAGAAGATCCACGAGAGGTTCTCGATCAGGACGGCACCGAACGCGATGAAGATGCCCCGCAGCACGAGCGCGATGATGATGCCCACCATCAGCACCTCCTGCTGGTACTTGCGCGGCACGGCGAACTGCGCCATCAGCAGGACGAAAACGAAGAGGTTGTCGACCGAGAGGCTGTACTCGGTCAACCATCCGGCCACGAACTGGCCCGCCGCATCGCCGCTGCCCGACACCCACAACAGGATGAGGGCGAACACGAGCGCGAGCGACACGTAGAAGACGACCCACAGCGTGGCCTCCCGCGCGGAGGGGATGTGGGGTCGGCGAAGGATGAGGAGAAGGTCGGCGGCCAGGATCAGAACGAGCACGATGAGCGCGACGACCTGGAACCACACCGGGATCTCGAAGCCCATGAGAGCCTTTCGGAATCGGCGGACGCCACAGTTTATGCGGATCTGAGACGATCGGGCGGACGGGGACACCTGAGGGTGAGAGAAGACGACGGCGCATCCGACGCCGAGGGATTGGGGCACGATGACCAGCGATGGGGAGCTGATCGCCCGCGCGTCGCACGGAGATCACGAGGCCTTTCGCGCGTTGTACCGCGGCAACATCGACGCGGTCTACCGCATCGCGGCGATCCTGTTGCCGACGACCGCGGACGCCGAGGATGCGGCGCAGGAGACGTTCGTGACCGCCTGGCGCAAGCTCCGCGGGTTCCAGCTGGAGGGGGCCTCCGCTCTGCCGTGGCTCGCCACGATCTGTCGCCTGGTGTGCGCGAACCGCCTTCGTGCGCTGCGCCGCGAACGCGAGCACGTCGGCGCGACGCTCGACGAGCGGACGCCGTCGCCGATCGACGTGGAACAGGCGGTCATCGACGCCGAGCTCGCTGATCGCGTCGCCCGCGAGGTGGCGCGACTCGACGATCTCGACCGCGAGCTCTTCGTCCTGTGCGCCGCCCGCGGCTACGCCTACGAGGCCGCGGCCACCGAACTGGGCCTCACCCATGGAGCCGTCCGCAACCGTCTCTCCCGCATCCGCAGCCGCCTGCGCGGCACCGTCCAGGAGGGGAACGCATCATGACGATCGAAGACCGGGATCAGCGGCAGGAGTTCTCCTTGCCGGAAGGTCCGACCGCTCAGCAGGTCGACCGGATCGAGCGAGGCATCGATCGCGACCTCGAGCTCGACCGGACGCGCCGACGGGCGCGCCGTCGCGGCGGCTGGGCGGTCGCCGCCGCCGGTGTCGCGGTCGTCGCGCTCGCGGCGCTCGTCTCTCCCGTCGTCCTCGGCGACCGCGGGGCCGAGCTGAGCAACCCGGTGTCGCTCTCGGGGACACCCGTGACCGGGCAGCCCGAGCCCGGTCCGTTCGTCGTCGAAGGCGCTGCCGGCGGTGCCGCCGACAGCAGGTCAGGAACGCTCGATGCAGGGCGCGAGGTGTCCGCGTCGGGGTGGCTGCAGATGACGGTCGACGACCCGAAGGACGCTCAGCAGCAGATCACCGCGATCGCGACGGGCGCGCAGGGGTATGTCTCCTCGTCGAACGTGGCGGAGTCGCCGACCGCAACGGATGCGGTGTACCCCGCGCCGGCACAGAGTTCCATCACGGTGCGCGTTCCCGCGGAACGCCTGCAAGACGTGATCGACCAGGTCAGCGCCTTGGGAACCGTGTCGACATCAGCCGTGGACCGCGTCGACGTGACCGACCAGGGGGTCGATTTGCGCGCACGGATCGCCGCGCAGGAGACCTCCGTGGCGCGCCTCACCGAACTGCTGGCGCAGTCGGGGTCCGTCTCGGACCTCATCGCCGCCGAGTCCGCGCTCGCCGACCGTCAGGCCGCGCTGGAGGCGGACCGACAGCAGCTGAAGATGCTGGAGGACCAGGTCGCGATGTCGACCCTGACCGTCAACCTCGCTCCGCGGGACGCAGCGCCGCAGGCCGATCCTGCCGGCTTCGGCGACGGGATCGCCGCCGGGTGGGCGGGGCTTGTCGCGACCGTGAACGGGATCGTCATCGGATTCGGTTTTCTTTTGCCGTGGCTCGCCGTACTCGCCGTCGCCGGCGTCGTCGTCTGGGCCGTGCGGCGTGTGATTCGTCGCCGGCGCGCGCGCCGAGCACAGGCCGTTACGTCGGCCCCGCGGCAGTCGACGGACCCGCCTGAGACCGACTGAGCATCTCTATCACGCAGCGCTGCTCACCGCGCGCCCCCGGGGGCATGCTGCCCGATGAGGCATGCTGGTGACTGTGGTGATCGACGGCGTCGAGGTTCCCGAGGACGGCTCGGAGGGAATCGATCATGTGGCGACGCTGCTGACCGCGATCGCCGGGGGCGATCAGAACGCCTTCGCGCAGTTGTACGACATGCTGTCGCCGCGCGTCTTCGGCCTGATCCGGCGCGTCCTCGTCGACCCCTCGCAGAGCGAGGAGGTGCTGCAGGAGGTCTTTCTCGAGATCTGGCAATCCGCTTCGCGCTTCGCTCCGAACAAGGGGCAAGGAAGGTCGTGGGTTCTCACCATCGCGCACCGCCGAGCCGTCGACCGCGTGCGGGCGTCGCAGGCCAGCGCTGATCGTGATGCACGCATCGGCCTTCGCGATCTCGACGTGGCATATGACGGCGTCGCCGAGACGGTGGAACTGAAGATCGAGGGCGGGCGCGTCGCCGAGGCGCTCGCCGGGCTACCCGAAGCGCAGCGCGAGACGATCGTCCTCGCCTACTACGGCGGTTACTCTCAGACCGAGATCGCCGCGCTCGTCGGAGCGCCGTTGGGAACCGTGAAGACGCGCATGCGTGATGGACTGAGCAGATTGCGAACCAGGATGGGGGTGCAGTGATGGAACAGGAAGAATTCCGCGACCTCGCGGCCGGCCATGCCCTGAATGCGCTTTCTGCCGAAGATGAGATGCGCTTCCAGGAGCTCCTCGCAGCCCATCCCGCCTGGAGCACGATCGTAGCCACCGAACTCGACACCGCGTCGGCTCTTGCCGACGGCGCAGGCGACGTGGTACCCCGCCCGCAGGTTCGCGAGGCGCTTCTCGCGAGGATCGCTTCCGTCCCCCAGGACGCTCCCCTCGCCGTCGCATCCCCTGCCCCTGAAGCGGCGCCCGCGCGGCGGCGTTCGCGCTCACGGATGTGGTTCGCGCTCGCCGCGTCCCTCGCCTTCATCCTCGCCCTCGGCATCGGCGGCCTTTCGCTCGGACGTCTGATGACTCCCGAGGACGGTGCCCAGGTCGCACTGGAGCAGATCCAGGATGCGCCCGACGCCCAGTCGGCGAGCGTCACCCTCGACGATGGCGCGTCCGCGACGGCGCACTGGTCGGCATCCACGGGACGGGCTGTGCTGGTCACGGACGGCATGCCGACGCTCGAAGACGACAAGACGTTCGAGATGTGGTTCATCCGCGACGGCGCCCCGCTTCCGGCCGGCACCTTCTCGGCCGACGACGCCGTCTCCGAGCTCGACGGCACGTTCCAGCCCGGTGACGTGATCGCTGTCACCGTGGAGGCCGCGGGCGGCTCGCCCAGCGGTCTGCCCACGACGGACGCGATGTTCGCCATCACGACCTGAGATATTTCCTCCCATCCGATCGAGCGTCGGCTTCGGATGACGTGTGTGCGGCCGGAAGGTCGCAGACGGAAAACAAGGAGAGATATCGATGCGTACGAACACGAAGAACCGTCTGGCAATCATCACCGCTGCGGGAGCGGGCGCTGCAGCGATCGCTGTCGCCGGGTTCGCGCTGCCGGCTTCGGCCGACGAGCCCCGTGGGGGTGACTGGTCCACCTTCACCACGACGCTGAGCGCCCCTATCGAAGCCGCGCAGACCTGGCTGACGAGCGCGATCGAGGCCGGCAGCGCCTCGGTGTCCCCCGATACATCGGTCGCCCCTGACACCTCTGTCGGCGATGTGAGCGTGATCCAGGGCCCCATCGTGGGTGACGTGCTCTCCGGCAACCAGACGCCGGTCGCGTCGGGCAACGACGTGCAGGCGCCGGTCGCCTCCGGCAACGACGTTCAGGCTCCTGTCGAGGCGCCGGTCGGCTCCGGCAACGACACCGGCATCGAGGCCCCTGTCGCCCCCGAGACGTCGGTCGGCGGATCCGTCGGCGACATCGGCACGCAGGTGGGCGGCCTCGTGGACGGTCTCACCTCCAACCTCGACCTGGGCGGTCTTCTCAACTGACCACCCGCGCACGGGGCGTCGTTCCTTCGGGAGCGGCGCCCCTTTTCTGTGAGCAGCCTGAAAGTCATCCCATCCGTTCTCGAGCTGGCCACGAACAAGTGATGGATGCGGCACACGGTCGCGTCCTCCCTACACCGGAGGTCATCATGAGCTCTTCCCCGAACCGCATCGTCGCCACTGTCTTCGGTGCCGTCTATCTCCTCGTCGGTCTCCTCGGCTTCGCCGTCACCGGAGGCGTCGGCTTCCTCGCGACCGAGGGCGGGCTCCTCCTCGGCATCTTCGCCGTGAACCCGCTGCACAACGTCGCCCACCTGCTCATCGGTGCGGCGCTGCTCGTGGCGGGACTCGCGAACGTCCGCGCGGCGAAGACGGTCAATACCGTGGTGGGCGCCGCCTATCTGCTCCTCGGTGTCGCCGGGTTCTTCCTCGTGGGTACCGCCGCCAACATCCTGGCTCTGAACGTTCCCGACCACTTCCTGCACCTCGGCAGCGCGGTCGTGTTGCTGGCCATCGGCGTCGGCGCGGACCGCGGCGCCCGCATCGCCACGGCATGACCATCCACCAGACGGGCGCGGCCACGGGCTGGCGGGCAGCACTGCTCGCCGGCCCGTGGCCTGCCGCCCTCGCCTGGGGCGCAGCGCTCATCCTCACGGCTCTCGGGGCGGGCGCCGTCGTCCTCCCGGACGCGACGTCGGCGAGCCTGATCATCGGTATCGGCGCCGCGGCTCTCGGGCTCGGCGGCCTCGGATGGGGCGTCGGGGTACTTCGCACCGGTCGCCTTCTCGCCCCTCGTTCCACGACGGCGGGCGCCCTTCTCACGATGCTCGTCGCGACGTCGCTGCTGGTGAGCGAACCTGCGCACACGAGCATCGTGGGCGTCTCGGTCTGTGTCGCCCTCAGCGCGGCGCTCGGCGCGTGCGCCGCAGCCGCAGCCCGCAGCAACACGCCGGCGCAGCATCTGCGGGTCGGTCAGCTGCTCGCCGCTGCCGCGCTCATCGCGGTACTGGTGACGCCGGCCCTCGGCGCCGTGCAGGACGGGGTCCTCCTGCGCGATGACGGCACCGTTCCCGTGGTGCCGCACCACTGAGTCGTCAGCTCGCCTCGTCGTCGGGCAGGTCCTCGAGGAGCTCGGCGAGGATTTCAAGAGCCGCCTGCGTGGTCGCCTCGACGATCTTCTCCGAGTCGTCCCCCTCGAAGAAGAACTCGCGCGCTCCGGCGTGCGGCCCCCGCGCCCAGCCGATGAAGACGGTTCCGGGCGCATGCCCGTCTTGCGGATCGGGCCCGCCGATGCCTGTCGTGGCGACGGCCGCATCCACCTCCAACGCATCGCGGACGCCGGCGGCCATCGTGCGCGCGCACTCGGCCGAGCAGGGGTCGAGGTCGTCGGGAACTCCGAGCACGAGATTCTTCGTCTCGATCGTGTAGGCGACGACTCCCCCGGCGAACCATTCGGATGCGCCCGGGGTCGCCCCGAGGGCCGTGCACACCTGCCCGCCGGTCAGCGACTCCGCCGCCGCCACACGGATGCCCGCATCCGTGGCCCGCTCACCAATCTTCTCGGTCACGTCCACGTCCTGCTCCCCTCGGTCGTGTCGAACGTCGGCACCGTATGCCGCGACCGGATGTGTCCCGAGGGGATTGCGTCCTCGTCGTGCGCGCACTACACACCGCACCGATAGCGCTATGGAATCCGCGCCTCTCGAGACGGGTGGATTGAGGTAATCGTTGGGCAGGGCGACAACATCGCCACCGCACCTACTCGGCGAGCACCCAAGCGCGCCGCAACGGGAGGTCAGCCTTCACGTCCGCAGGCAACGCCTCATAGTTCTCGAAGATTGCCCGCTGAAGGCGTGCGGCGTCCCAAACAGCGATGCGGAACTTCTGCCCGACGAGCTGATGCTCTGCGGGCTTCGTTACACCACCCATCGCGACGAGCAAGCCCTGGTCGGCAGAATTTCGGGTGACCGCGCCATGAAGCTGAGCGACAACCGTGTCGCTGACGGCCTTCGGCTCCGACTTCACCTGCACGACAACACGCGGTGAGTCCATACCAAACAGTCCGCGACCGGCGAGGATGTCCACTCCCCCGTCAGCGCCTGGCGGCGATACCTGAACGACAAAGCCCTCCGCTTCAAGAATCGCGCCGACGAGTTGCGATAGCCGATGCCCGTCGAACCGCTCCCGGATGCGCGCGGTGATGCGGTCAGAGACATAGGCGTCAATGTCGAATCCCGACTCGGTCGCCGCGTCCTCCAGGTCAGCTTCGTCGGCGGACGCTGAGGCTGCACCCCTCTTCGGAACAAAGCCGGACCGCTCACCGGGGTCTTCCGCATCCTCGGAAGCCGCGAGTACGCCGAGGCGGTAGGCCGCGTCGTTGCGCTGCACCTGAACGACAGTGGAAAAGGCACCGATGGAGTAGAGCAGGTCCTTCCCGATGACTGTGCGCGGGATGTCGGTGCGCAGCCACTCCACCGCTCGAGTGTGGTGCACGTTTCCAAGACCCTCTTCGACGTACTGGTAGTCGCCCACGATGCGCCCGATGGCGATGTGCGGAGAGTTCTTCAGCGGGACAACAACGAGATCGCCTGCTTCAATACGCCCTCGGAACGCCCACGCCTGAGCGGCGTAGTTAAACGCGGAGGCTTCTTTCGCGTCAGGCAACGCCTTCACAGCACGTGCCTTCATCTCCTCGCGGCTGGTGACCGGAGTAAGGTCACCGAAAGTGTCGAACCCGATACCGACGAGGTTATCGGCCAAGAACCGCTGGTCGCTCTCCCCGTTACGACCACCACGAACCACCCATGCGCGCGCTTCGGTCACCATGCCTCCTACTGTCGGAACTCCTCCATACTGTCAGCGCAGTGCGAGATCACCAGGCACTACTGTCGAAGCTCCCATGTGACGCCCCACTCCAGTGGGTGATGCCTCCGGCCCCAAGCGAGCCGTTGGTATTGTTCCGCCGCCCGCGCGGCTGTTCTCTCCAATGAGGTGGCAGGGTCTGCGGGAAGCCGAACCTGGACCGGCATGTTGGCCTGAAACAAGAAAACCCCCGGATTAACCGGGGGTTTTCTGTTGGTGACCCCAGCGGGATTCGAACCCGCGTTACCGCCGTGAGAGGGCGGCGTACTAGGCCGCTATACGATGGGGCCGCTGCCGTGGCAACCGTTCAAGTATGCCATGCGGTCTTGCGTTGCGCCAAATCGAGACCGGGACTCGTGTCGGGTTGCCCCGGCGACCCGCGAAGAGTTGACTCGCGTCATGCGAATCACCAAGCACGAGCATGCCGCCCTCACCCTCGAGAAGCAGGGCCGCAAGCTCATCATCGATCCCGGTTCGTTCACGACTCCCCTGCCCGACACGGCGAACGTCGCGGCCCTCGTGATCACCCACGAGCACCCCGACCACTGGACGGCCGATCACATCGACCGCATCCTCGCCGCGAATCCCGGAGTGCCGATCTACGCCCCGCAGGGGGTCAAGAACGCCGCGCCCGGGTACGACATCACCGTCGTGGCGCCGGGCGACACCGTCGAGGTGGAGCCGTTCCGCCTGCGCTTCTTCGGGGGGCGCCATGCCGTCATCCACGAGAGCATCCCGGTGATCGACAACGTGGGCGTCCTGGTCGACGACACGCTCTACTATCCCGGCGACTCATACGCGCTGCCGAAGGGCCACGAGGTGGCGGTGCTCGCCGCTCCCGTCGGTGCACCCTGGTTGAAGATCGGCGACGCGATGGACTTCGTTCTCGCCGTGAAGCCGCGCCAGGTGTTCGGAACGCACGACACGACGCTGTCGGTCGCCGGCAAGGAGATGGGCCGTGCCCGACTGAAGTGGGCCGCCGAGCAGCACGGCGGTGAGCTCGTCGTGCTCGAGCCGGGTGACACTCTCGAAGTCTGAGCACGAACGACGAAGGCGGATGCGGCACCCGCAGGTGACCGCATCCGCCTTCGTCGTGTGATGGCGCCTTACTCGGCGTCGAGGTCCGTCTCGAGCAGCGTGACGAGCTCGTCGAGAGCCTGCTCGGCTCCCTCACCCTCCGCCTTCAGAGTCACGACGCTGCCGTGGGAGGCGCCGAGACCGATGATCGACAGAATGCTGCCCGCGTTCAGGTCGGGGCCGCCCTCGAGCGCGATCGTGACGGGGAGCTTCTTCTCCTGCACCGCCTGCACGAAGAGCTTGGCGGGGCGAGCGTGAAGGCCCGAGCTGCTGGCGATTGTCGCCTGACGTTCTGCCATGAGTGTTTCCTCTCGTCTTACCCTTCTATGCTCTCAGGCCGCGACGGGTGCTGCGGTCGCTTCCGCCTGGGCGAGTTCCTTGCGTCCGACCCACTTCTTCAGCGCGACGACCACGAGGGCGGTCGCGACGGTGCCCGCAACGAGCGAGATCAGGAAGCCCCAGATCGGGTCGATTGCGAAGAACACGAAGATGCCGCCATGCGGGGCGAGCGACGAGACGCCCAGCGCCATGCTGAGCCCGCCGGTGATGGCACCGCCGACGAGGTTGGCCGGAATCACGCGGAGCGGGTCGGCTGCGGCGAACGGGATGGCACCCTCGCTGATGAAGGCGGCGCCCAGCAGCCACGCGGCCTTGCCGTTCTCCTTCTCTACAGGCGTGAACAGGCCGCGCGCGAGGACAGTCGAGGCGAGCGCCATCGCGAGCGGCGGGACCATGCCCGAAGCCATGACGGCGGCCATGATCAGGAACGGCACGGCGTGGATGTCGGCCGTCGACACGCTCGCCAGGCCCGCGGTCGCGAATGCGTAGGCCACCTTGTTGACGGGGCCGCCGAGGTCGAAGCACATCATGAGACCGAGGATGATGCCGACGACGACGATCGCACCGGTACCGGCGAGGTCGGTGAGGCCCACGTTCAGCGCGTCCATGAGCGCCGCGATCGGCCGGCCGAGGAACAGGATCATCAGTCCCGAAGCGATGATCGAACCGATCAGCGGGATGATCACGACCGGCATCAGGCCGCGCAACCAGCGAGGCGGGTTGAGGCGACCGAGCCACCACGCGATGAATCCGGCGAGCAGACCGCCGATGATGCCGCCGATGAAGCCGGCGTTCATGAGCACCGCGACGGCTCCGGCGACGAAACCGGGCGCGATGCCGGGGCGGTCCGCGATCGCGAAGGCGATGTAGCCCGCCAACGCCGACACCAGGAAGCCCATCGATGTCGCACCGATCATGAAGGCAACGGATCCCAGGTACTGACCGATCGGGCCCAGCGGCGACGTGATGTTCTCCGTCGGCAGGTTCCAGAGCGAGTTGTCGATGATCACCTTGCCGGCGTCAGCGGTCACCTGGTAGCCGCCGAGCAGGAAGCCGAGAGCGATCAGCAGACCGCCGCCGGCGACGAACGGGATCATGTAGCTCACACCCGTGAGGAGGATCCGCTGGATCTTCGCGCCCCATCGCACGTTCTGCGCGGGAGCGCTGCTCGACGTCGTTGCAGGCCCGGAGGCGGCGGGGACACGCGCGCCCTGCGGGTCCTTGGCGGCGGCCAGGGCCTCGGTGATGAGAGCGACGGGCTGCTCGATGCCGCGCTTGACACCCGAGCGCACGACCGGCTTGCCGGCGAAGCGCTGCGGCTCACGCACATCCACGTCGACGGCGAAGATGACCGCGTCGGCGTCGTCGATCACGCTCTGCGGGAGGGCCTTGTAACCGCTGGAGCCCTGGGGCTCGACGATGAGGTCGATGCCTTGCTCCTTGCCGGCCGCGGTCAGCGCGTCGGCAGCCATGAAGGTGTGTGCGATGCCGGTGGCGCAGGCGGTGACGGCGACGATACGCGCGGGGCGACCGTCGACCTCCAGCGCGCTGGAGACGGATGCGGCCGGCGCCGCCTGGGGAGCCGCCGGCGCAGCCGCCTGCTCCTCGCCGATCGCCTGGCGCACGATGGACACGACGGCGACGGCATCGGCGGCCTGGCGCAGGTCGCTCGTGAACGACTCCTGCATGAGGCTTCGCGCGAGGCGGGACAGCACGGCGAGGTGCTCCTCGGCGGCATTCGCGGGAGCGGCGATCAGGAAGACGAGATCGGCGGGGCCGTCGGCGGCGCCGAAAGCGACCGCCGGCTTCAGCCGAGCGAAGGCGAGAGACGCCTGCGAGACGGCAGGGCTCTTCGCATGCGGGATAGCGATGCCGCCGGGCAACCCGGTCTCATCCTTCTCCTCGCGCGCCCAGGCGTCGGCGAACAGCGCATCGGCATCCGTGGCCCGACCCGCGGCGACCACGCGCGCGGCAAGGGCCCGGATGACGGCTGCCTTGTCGGCGCCGAGATCCTCGTCGAGGACGACGAGCTCCGGTGTGATGGTGTCGGACACGATGACCTCCAGTGGTCGGGTTCGTCAGCGGATGATCCGCTGTACGGGAATCTCGGCGGTCACAAGATCCGCCGGGGTCGGGGGTTGGGTTCCGGGAAGGGATGCGGCGGCGGCGCCGTACCGCATCCCCATACGCAGGCGTTCGGCAGGCTCCGCGCCGGCCACATCGGCCAGCAGGTATCCGGCGAGGGAGCTGTCGCCCGCACCGACCGTGCTGACTGCGGTGATGCGAGGGGCCGTGCCCACCCACACGCCGTCTTCGGTGACCAGCAGCGCGCCGGCGGCGCCGAGCGTGACCAGGGCTGCGCCCACGCTCGGTCCGACGAGATCCTGCGCGAGAGCGACGATGCCGTCGATGTCCCGCGTGTCCGCGGGCGCACCGGTCAGCTCGGCCAGCTCATGCTCATTGGGCTTGATGAGATCCGGGCGGGCCTCGGCCACGGCCGCCGCGAGCGCGGCGCCGGAGGTGTCGAGGGCGATGCGAGGAGTCGCGTCGCCGTGCGCGGCACGCACAGCGAGGATCGCGCGCACGTAGAAGTCGTCGCCCGCACCCGGCGGAAGGGATCCTGCCAGCACGAGCCAGTCGGCACCTGCCGTGGCGGCGACGATCGTCTCGATCAGCGCGTCCGCATCCGCAGCGTCGAGCGCGGCGCCGGGCAGATTGATCTTCGTCGTCGTGCCGTGCGGGTCCGCCAGAGTGAGGTTCGCGCGGGCATGCCCGTGCACGGGAACGGACCGGACCGGGATGCCGGTATGAGCGAGCGCGGCAGCGTAGGGATCCTGTTCGGCCAGGGGAAGCACGGCGAGTGTCGCCGTACCGGCGGCGGCGACGACGCGTGAGACATTCACGCCCTTACCGCCCGCATCCTCGCGCACGGCGAGGGCGCTCTGCACCTCGCCCACCTCGAGCGGGGCGGCGAGCGAGACGGCCCTGTCGAGCGACGGGTTGGCGGTGACGGTGACGATCATGCGACCACCACCTCGATATCGGCGCGCTCGAGCGCTTCCGCCAGCGCGGCGGGCGGAGCCGCATCCGTCACGAGCACATCGAGAGCCGACAAGGGAGCGAAGGAGACGAGGAGCTCGAGGTCGAACTTCTGCGCATCGCAGAGCACGACGACGCGACGCGCCGCCGCGACCGCCGCGCGCTTGACGGCAGCCTCTTCCGGATCGGGGGTGCTGAGACCGAACGCGGCGGAGAGTCCGTTGGTGCCGAGGAAGGCGACGTCGGGACGCAGCCCCTCGATGGCCGCCACGGTGGTCGCCCCGACGGCAGCGCCCGTGACGCGACGCACGCGACCGCCGACGAGGGTGAGGTCGATGCCGTCCTGCTCCGCCAGAAGAGGTGCGTGGGCGAAGGAGTGGGTGACCACATCCGCGCGGCCGCCGCGTGCGACGAGCGAGGAGGGAAGTTCCTGTGCGAGCGCGCCCACTGTGGAGCCGGCATCCAGCAGGATGGATCCGCTGAAGCGGTCGCCGAGGAGGCTCAGCGCCGCGCGAGCGATCCGACCCTTCGCGTCGCTGCGTTCGTGAATGCGTTCGCTGATCGAGGTCTCGCGAGTGCTGGAGCGGCCTTGAGCGACCGCTCCGCCATGCACGCGCTGCAGGACACCGCGCTGCTCCAAGGCTGCGAGGTCGCGGCGCACGGTCTCTGTCGTGACGTCGAAGCGTTCCGCGAGATCGACGACGACAAGTCGTCCCTCGGCGTCCAAGATTCGCTCGATCGCCGCCTGGCGCTCCGTTGCGTACATGATCCTCCTCGAAGGATCAACACATTACAACACAAAGTCACACAAAGAAACGGTTGCGCCGGGTAAAACCACATGCCGTGCGGTCACACGATCCCCTGCCCCGCTGGGGTGAGCGTCACGATCATCCAGCTGCGCTGTCCGTCCGAGGTGCGTCGGAGGCGGGCCCAGTGCCCGGACGAAGTGACGACAGCGTCGCCTCGCAACAGGCGCCGCGCGTCGATCTGGCCATAGCCGGCACTCGCGATCGCGAACTCGATCGCCTTGCCGTCGGTCGCGTGCATGTCGACACGCACGAACGACGCCACGACCGCGACGAGGAAGATCGGGAACCCACCGAACGCGAGAATCAGCACTGCGGGCACCACGCCCAAACCCGCGAACGGGATCGTCACCGCGAGGATCGCCGCAACGATCAACGCACCCCCGCCCACGATCGCGCAGACGACCGTCACGATCATCCATGTCCGCATCGCCCGCGCTCTGGGCGCGTCGATGACCACTTCACTCGGCTGCATGCCCTCCCCCTCGTTCCGCTCCATCCTGAGTCATCGCCTCCTGACGGCCCCGCCTCTTGACGGGTGAGCGCCTGCACGCAAAACGGTGGCCCGATCCGCGCTGCGGATCGGGCCACCGTTGTGACGAGTCTCAGGCCTCGCTCATGGCCTGGACGGCCGCCTGACCCTTCGCCGCGTAGTAGGCGGCGCGCGCCGCATCCTTACGAGCCTGCTCGGCGTAGCCGTGCTCGAGCACGTCCTGCGGGACCTCGACGCTCTCGACGTGGTTCACGCCGTGGTACTTCTCGATGTAGGCGTCGAGCTCGGGACCCGACGTCCACGAGGTGATGAGGCAGTAGCGCGGGTCGGTGCCGTTGTGCGTGGCTGCGTGCCAGAGGCGCTGCGTGTCGATGATCAGCTGGGCGCCGGCGGGAAGCGCGATGCGCACCTCGCCGCGGGGGTCCGTGCGGTTCTCGCGCAGGACGAAGTAGCTGTCCTTGTCATCCGTCAGGTTGAAGAACCCACGCACGACCCAACCGGTGCCGTCCGGGTTCAGACGGTTGTTGTCGTCCTGGTGAAGGTTGTAAAGGCAGTCGCCGTAGGGCGTGGGCTGCAGCTCGATGACACGGCAACGACCGACATTCGCACCGGGCTCCTGCGCGCGGCGCACGAGGTTCGGGGCCTTCGCGACCTGCGAGTCGATCCACACGCCGTCCTTGTCGGTGCGCGGCGGCTTGTGGTTCCAGAACCCGTTGCACTCGATCTCGCCGAAGGCGCTGGCAAGAGGGGCGAACCGGGTGTCGCCGGAGGACTTCCAGTCGTTGTACTCGATGTCGAGCCACTCTTTGGGATCGAGCTCCTGGTTGTAGCTGTCGAGGACGACGTAGCCGGTCTCCTCGAGAGCGGCGGACTTGATGTAACCCATGACGAATCATGCCTTTCGGTGGGGGGTCAGCGCGTTTTTACTGGCCCAGGTAAGGTCAGCCTACTCGGGCTCCCCGGCAATGCCCGGGAGGCCCGTTGCCCCGGCCTAGAGTGGTCTGGTCGCCCCGCGCGACCCGCTCCGCCCGCAACGAGATCGAGGATCATGGCCACCGCCACCAACGTCGATGCGACCGCCGTCAACACGATCGCCTGGCTGAGCGATCCCGACCTCGCCATCGTCGTGCCCGTGTACCAACGGCAGTACCGCTGGGACATCGGCGGGTGCGAGCAGCTGCTGGCCGACGTGCGCCAGGTCGCCGATCTCCCGGAGGGCCACACGCATTTCCTGGCGTCCATCCTGTCGTCACGCGGCGGAGACTCCGATGCGGCCGAGCTCGTACTGATCGACGGCCAGCAGCGCATCACGACGCTGATGCTTCTGGTCGCCGCCCTCGAGCACACCGTGCGAGACAGCGACCCGGTGCTCGCGGCACGCCTGCACGAGGTGCTCGTGCGCGGCGACGAGACCCACCGCACGAAGCTGCGCCCGCACCGGGCCTGGGCGGACGTCTTCGAGAGCGTGGTGCTCGATCGACGAGCTGCCGACGCCGCGGATCGCACATCGCGCTTCGACGACAACTACGCGTTCTTCCGCAGCCAGATCCGCCCCGAAGAGGCACCCCGCATCTGGCGAGGGCTTCAGCGCCTCGAGCACGTGGCCATCGCGCTCGGCGCGGATGCGAATGCGCAGCAGATCTTCGAGAGCCTGAACTCGACGGGCGAACCCCTGCGGGATCACGAGCTCATCCACAACTACATCCTCATGGGCCTCACGCACGCGCAGCAGACCGAGATCGAGGAGCGGTTCTGGCTGCCGATCGAGCAGAACACGGGCGAGGCGATCGCGGACTTCTGGCGCCACTATCTGGTGATGCGCACCGGGCGTGAACTCACGGGCGGCGCGACGCGCGCTGTCTACGACGCGTTCCGCGGCGAGTTCCCCGTGCTCGAGGCCGAGACGCTGGAGAGGGATGCGGCCGAGTGGAAGGCCTACTCGGAGATCTACCGCGTGCTCCTCGAACCCGCGCACGCTCCCGACGAGGACGTCGCCGCGCAGCTGCGCTTCCTCGGGACGTTCGGGCGCGGCACCTTCCCGCTGGTCATGGCCGCCTACCGTGACCACGAGCAGGGCGTCATCGACCGCGACGCGCTGATCGAGACGCTGGAGGATTTGCAGGCGCTCTTGCTGCGCCGGCTGGTCGCCGGACTCACCAACGACCGGCTGGTCGCCCGCCTGTGTCGCGCGCGCGCTGAAGGGCGCGAGGCGCTGCGTCACGCGTTCGGGCGCATCACTCCCTCCGACGAGCGGATGCGGATCGCCCTGAAGTTCACTCCGCTCCCGCATCCGGCCTACGTGCTGGCGCGCCTCACCGGGCGCGACTCCGCGGCGGATCTCGACGTCGAGCACATCGTTCCGCTCACGCCCGGCGACGGCTGGAGCGGCGACGGCGTGCGCACCTGGAGCGAGTACTCGGAGGACGAGCAGAACAGCCACCGTGCGCTGGCGGCCACGCTGGGCAATCTCGCCCTGCTCGAAGAACCGCTCGCCGAGCGTGCGCTCGACCGCTCGTTCCCGGACAAGCGCGACCTGTACCGCCGCAGCGC
The DNA here is from genome assembly GCF_028743715.1 of Microbacterium sp. Clip185. NCBI lineage: Bacteria > Bacillati > Actinomycetota > Actinomycetes > Micrococcales > Microbacteriaceae > Microbacterium > Microbacterium sp. Clip185. The sequence goes on from NZ_CP117996.1 coordinate 1,850,626, forward strand.
GATCGAGCTGACCGCATCCGTCGCCGACATCGAGGCATGGAACACGGCCGCGATCTCCCGGCGCACCGTCGAGCTCATCGAGCGATTCCTCGCGGTGTGGCGCCGCAGAGCCGATGTGCTCATCGACGACGACGACCTGACCCCCATCCTCGATGCGAAGAAGCGTCGCGGCTTCCCGCCGGGCTGGCAGCACGAGTGGTCGTACGTGGAGTACCGCGGCGAGCATTGGGAGATCTACGACATCGCGTCCCTGTTCAACCGCATCTTCAAACGCCTCTGGGCCGATGCCCGCGAGGACCTCCTGTCGTTCAGCGCGCGACGCGGCGGCCCCGTGTATGAGACGCGCGCGTGGAACGGGCAGTGGGACGAGCTCGGAGACGGCGCCTTCCTCTACATGGGCTGGGACTCGCGTTACATGCTCGCTGCTGTGCAGGGCGTGCTCGAGGAGGCGGGGATCGCCGCGGAGGTCTTCGTGAAGTACTCCTACATCGGCAACGCGATGCGCGACTGAGCCGCAGGGCTCAGGCGTCTCGCTGCGGGTCGCGCGCCCGCATCCAGGCGCGGTTGTCGGGTCGCTTGGGAGCCGCGACGGGCCGCACCGCGACGACAGCGGCGATCGCGGCGACCAGAGCAAGGCCGCACGCGGGGAGTTGCAGGGCGACCTCGGGCCAATCCGCAGGGATGTCGGTGGTAGCCCACACGCCCACGATGATGGCACCCAGAGCAGTCGCCGGAGTGAGCCACCAGAAGACGTCGCGGGCGAGTCCGGATGACATCTGGCGGGTTCCCCGTACGCGCCAGACGATGACCGCGGCGAGGCCCAGGACCACCGCGACAGAGGCCGTCGAGAGCACGATGATCGTGGGAAGCGCCCATGCGAACTGCTCCGCGTCACGCGCGGCGGGATCAGGACCCGCCCACGTTCCGGCGGGGAACTCCATGAGTACCCCCAGATCCGAGTAGAGGCTGTCCGTCGGATAGCCGTACTCACCGCGGGTGACCTCGAAGGAGTGCACACGCCCGTTCGCCGACGCATCGTCCGACTCCGTGATCGTTCCGGCCTTCTCCCCCGAGCTGGGTGACGGTTCGAGTTCGCTCTCGAGCGCGCCGAACGCATACGACGAGTCCTTCCAGTCGCGCGCATCCTCGGATGTCTCAGGGTCCTCCCGCAACCAGCCGGCCGAGACGGCCTGCCGCGCCACGTCGTCGTCGACGCGCACCGAGACAGTGACCGGGTCGGGCTCGGACGGGTACGTCCATCCGCTCTCCCACCCGTCGATCAGCGCCGCCCACCGGATGCGGTCGACCGACTCCCCCTCTCGCCCCGATGCCCGCGAGGCCTCCCCCGCGACGGCCGGTGAGGTGTACGCGTAGCGCACTTCGACGTGGGCCCGGCCGCTGCGTACCTCGGTCATCGCTGTCGTGATGGTGCCGGCGTCGTCGCGGATCGACAGGTGGAACGGGACGGCCTCGCCGTCGACGCGCACCTCGTCGACCTCCAGCCCGAGCGACTGTCCCTCGATCGCTGCGAGCACCGGGGTCGCGAACTGCGGCACGCGGCGGGACTCGTCGTCGAAGTCCACCACGGCTGTCTGCACCACGTCGAGACGTGGCTCGTCGCCCTCCGCGCTGAGGTGGGCGTCGACGTCCACGCTGGCGACCTGCGTATAGAGCGTGCCCGGGTCGTCGAAGTCCCAGCGGTCGTGCGTCGTGAGCCGCAGGTAAGGATTGGGTATGACGGCGACGAACACAACCGCGGCCGCCGCGATCAGGACAGCGGCGGCACGCACGAGCAGACGGGGCCACGACAGGAAGTCCGTCGTGCGCCATGCGCGTAGCTCTGCGTCGCCACCGAGCTCACGCTCGACGAGCGCCGAGACGCGGCGACCGGCCTCCCGCGGATCCGCCACGACAACGGCATAGGGCAGTAGCGCGTCGTCGATCGTGGTGCGCTCCAGGATCGACGTGCGACGGGCGTAGACGCCGATGCCCGCCAGGTGCTGCCGCGCGAGAGCACCCTTCCGAGTCAGCGGGCGGGCAGAGACGGCGACCCACAGCACGATGGCCGACACCGCGAGCGAGACGAACACGAACAGGCCGGGCCACCAGATCGCGGCGAGCGTCTCCTGGTGCGAGAGCTGGCGGATGATGGCGAGCTGCACAACCGTCAGCGCGAGCGGCGCTGCGATGAACCAGTCACGGACGAAGCCGCTCGGGATGCGTCGGAATCCCTCCGCGATCTGACGCGATCTGGTTCGGTCGAGCACGTATCCCGCCCGTGCCCGGAATCCATCGCCGACCCGGCCGCTCCGCCGCGCAGCGCGCCCCGCCGCGATCAGGGCCGTACGCCTGGCGGAGCGCCGTGTACCGCGCACCGCGGCGACGGCGAGCGCGAGCTCACGGTTGCGGGGGCGTTGGACGATCTGCACGGCCTGCGCGACGGAGACACGCTTCGGCGGGTCAGACTGCGCGACATACCAGGGGCGGCCGCGGGCGTCGCTCCACGCCACGGCCCGCGCGGCGATCGCGAACGGCAGCGTGAGCAGCAGGATCGCCAGCGGCAGGAGCGGGCCGAAGGTCTGCAGCAGGAACAGGCCGGTCGGCGGCGGCATGGCGAAGGTGCCCTCGGGAAACAGCATCCGGAACCACGCGGTCGCGTGCGGGGGCACGTTCTGGTCGACGGTGAACGCGTACACCTTCTGGCCCGACGGGGAGTCGTCCTCGGGCTCCAGCCAGTCCATCCCGCTCACCAGAGTCCAGGCGACGCCACCGGAGGGTTGACGAACGAGCAGTGCATCGAGCTCGTCCGGCACGGTGACGCTCACGTCGAGCGCCGCGAATCCCTGCGGCCAGTCCGGCCCGAACACGCTCCACTCCAGCAGATCGACGGGGTCACCCGTGACGTCATCGGTGGATATGTAGGCGAGGTCCTGGATGCGGTAGCGCAGCACGAACTCGTGATCGCCGCTGAGCCGTTCGCCCGTGTCGAGCACGAACGTCAGCCGATCACCCCTCTCCCGCAGACGGGGCTCGACAGTGACGCCGTCGATCGACGCCGCCACGTCGCGTGGTGCGAGATCGTGTCCTTGGTACTGGGTCGACAGCACGCGCCGGATGCCCGACTCGTCCACATCGTCGGGGAAGAAGGCCGTGATGGTTTCCACGACCTCCGCCTGCAGCCGCCCGTCATCGTCCCGCGTGAGCGTGTAGTCGACGTCGAAGTCCCGCGCGATCCACGTGTCGGTGGCGTTTTCGGCGGAATCGGTGATCTCTTCCAGCCCGAGCGGCGGGTTGATGATCGGCCCGACCAACAGGAACGCAGCGATCGCCGTCACGGCGATCCAGAACCCGCCGATCGTCATGCGAAGGGGCCGGCCGCCATGCGAGCGCAGCCAGGCCTCCCACCGCATCAGCCGTCGCGACAGGAAGGCCCACAAAGGTGTGGGACGAGGACGGTCGTCGGCGAATCGCTCCTCGTCGTCCGCGCGCGGGGCCAGCTCCCCCGTGTCCCCCGCGTCGCTCATCCGACCCAGCGTAGGGGGTCGCGCAGGGCGCCCTAGGACTCTTGTGGACCGCGAGCCAGCCGCATTCCTATGTCGTCACCGCCCGCATCCGGGAGCGCACCGCGGCGCGTGGATGCCCGGGCGCTGAACGCGTCACTCGCGAAGCTGCCGCCGCGGAACACGCGACGGTCGTCGTCTCCCGAAGGGTCGAGGAGGTCCCAGCACCACTCCCACACGTTGCCGAGCGTGTCGAAGAGCCCGTTCAGGTTGGGCATCTTGCCGCCCACCGGCTGCGCGCGAGCCACCCCGTCCGCTGCCGTCCACGCGACCTCCGTCAGCGGACCGTAGTGCGCGGCAGCGGACCCGGCGCGGCAGGCGTACTCCCACTCCGCCTCGGTCGGAAGCCGGTAGCCGTCGGCGTCCCGGTGCCAGGTGACCTCCGCGCCGTCGAAGCCGTAGGCGGGATCCAGCCCCTCCCACTCGGATGCGGCATTGCACAGGCGCACCGCGCGCAGCCAGCTCAGGTCGGTGGCCGGCACTCGCGGGTGGCGCACCTCGATGCCGAGCAACTCCGCGAGGACCTCCTCCGTCACGGGGTAAACCCCGATCTCGAAGGCATCGACCTCGACGGTGCGTCGCGATCGTCCGCGCGCGTCGCCCAGCGTCACCGTTCCGCCATCGAGCGCCCGCATCTCGATGTCGACCATCCCGCCACCCTACGTCGCCCCTGCCTCGACGCCTCCTCCGCGAAACAGCATTTCGAGCACGAGATCACGGGTAATGACAGTGATCTCGTGCGGGAGATGCAGTCTCGGGGTGAGGACGGGAGGGCTAGACGATGCCGCCGACCATCGCGTCGCGGCGGAGCTGCTCGTGGGTCGCGTGAAACTTGCCGTCCGACGTCCACCACGCCTCGTGGCCCGCGGCATCCGGATGCTGCTCGACGACAGCGGGCCAGTGCTCCTTGATGTTCTTGAGGTAGTAGCGGATCTCTCCACCCACCGTGCGCTTCTCGACCTTGTCGGAGGCTTCGAGCTGTTCCTGCGTTGGCTCACTCATGGGCTGAGCATAGGTGCGGGCACTCGGCGAGCGCGAGCATTGCGCCACAACAACCAAGCGCACACGAGTCCCTGTGCCATCACGATCGCGCTGATGGTGGACGCGATGACGCCCGCGGACTGATCCGCAGCCGTCAAGAGGTCGAATCCGGCGTGCCAGATCAGCACCGGCACGATGCTCCAGCGTGCCCCCTGCGACATCCATGACAGGAGGAATGAGCCCGTCACGAGTGCGAGGATCCAGCCGACGATCCCGGCGCCCATCGCGGTGTAGGTGGGATTGAAGAAGAACGCCGGAGCGTGCCAGCCGATCCATACCGCGGCGACGACCAGCGTCGCCCAGAACACCGGCATCCTGCGTGTCAGCGCGGGCAGGAGCCAGCCGCGCCACCCCGATTCCTCCCCCAACCCGAACGTGACGACCCACACGAGCGCCACGAGGGGCCAGGCCAGACCGGGCAGCTTGTCGGTCGCGCCGAACCCGGCCAGATCCGGCCAGGAGCCGGAGACCACCGCGGCAACCCCGTATCCGATGAGGAAATACGCCACGGGCATGCCGACAGCAGCGATCCACCACCGCGCGGGGAACCGCACCGAGAACGCCCGCCGTGCCCATCTCCGCAGCTCCGCACGCCCGCCTTCCCAGAAGGATGCGGCCAGCGCGCCGCAGGCGGGCCCGAGCGACCCGAGGAAGAACGTCCACGGCACCTGACCCAGCCCTCCGGACTGCGCCTCGACGACGAGCGGCGCCCACACGATCCACGTCACGCCGAACGTGACGCACAGGAACACCGCAACACCGCCGCGGCGTGCGGCTGCCTCCGGGATGCGGCCCGAGCCGGTCATGTCGTCAGTGCACACCCGCGCGCGTCCGCGCGCTACTTCGCCGCGCCGGGGATATTCGCCAACCACCCGCGAAGCGACGCCGCCACCTCCGCCGGGGCATCGGAGGGCAGGAAGTGTCCGGCCCCCTCGATCACCTCGACGTGCGCGTGCGGGGCGATGGTGCGCCACCGGGCGAGCTCGGGCTCCCGGAACGCGATGTCGCGGTCACCCCACATGATCAGAACGGGTATCGCGGACAGGACCGAGAGACCGGCCTCCAGTTCCACCAGGTGGGGCGTCGCCGCCACGATCTCCCGTGGGAGAACCGCGCTGAATCCCCGCCGCCGTGCGGTGCCCAGAGCGCGGCGGTAGTGCGCCATCTCGGCTCGCGTCACCCGACGACGTCGGTGACCGATGGGGATCATCAGGTTCACGAAGAGATTGCCATGACGGGTGAAGAACGCCCCCACTCGGCCGCCCATCGCGCCGGCGAACCGCGCGAAGTGGGGGTCGTCGGCGACAGGCCACGCCCACGTGTTGCACAGCGCCACCCCCCGGAACCTCTCCGGAGTCCGCTCCAGCAGTCGCAGGCCGATCGGACCTCCCCAGTCCTGCGCGACGAGCACGACGTCCTCCAGGCCGAGAGCATCGACGAAGCGCTCGATGACGTCGGCATGCGCGACGAAGGTGCCGTCGAAGTCGTCCGCCGCATCCGACAGGCCGAAGCCGGGCAGATCCGGCGCGACGCATCTCACGGATGCCGGCAGCGCGCGGATGACGTCGCGGTACACGAACGACCAGGTCGGGTTTCCATGCAGGAACAGCAGTGTGGGCCCGCTCTGTCCCGGTGCGGCCGTGTCGACGTAGTGGATGCGGTGGCCGCCGACGTTCGCGATCGCACTCGAGAACGGGTACTCATCTCGGTCCACCCACGACGGCCGGACCGCCTGTTCCTTCGTGTCCATGAACATCTCCCCTCAGATGGTGGATAATTTAAACCGTCAGCGTGCACGAGAGCAAGGAGCAGTTGTGAGCGGCTATCACCAGTTCTGCGGGCTCGCGGTGGCCCTCGACGTGATCGGGGACCGCTGGAACCTCCTCATCGTGCGAGAACTGCTGATCGAACCGCGAAGGTTCCGGCAGCTACGAGCGTCGCTGCCCGGCGTCGCCAGCAACCTGCTGACCGCCAGGCTCCGGACTATGGAGGAGGCGGGAATCGTCAGCCGGACGGACGAGGCGGGAAAGAAGGCGGTCGTCTATTCGCTGACCCCTCGCGGAGCGCAGCTGCGCGAGCCTGTCTTCGCCCTCATCCGCTGGGGCGCCGGCTTCATGACGGACGGCCCGAGGGACGGCGATACCGTGCGCGGAGAGTGGGTCGGGCTGGCCGCCGAAGCGCTCCTGCCCCCCGGCCCGCAGATCCGGGCGTCCGCGACGGTCGACGAGAACTCGAGCCTCGTGCGCGTCGAGTTCGGAGCCGAGAGCGCCGAGGAACGCGCCGTCCTCGACGGCCCGCCGGCAGCCGTGCTCGGCGCCCTCGCCGGAGCACTTCCGATCGCCGCCCTCGTACAGCGCGGGGGCAGCATCGACGACCCGGACGACCTCCTCGGGCGGGCTCGAAGCGGCATTCTCTCCTGACGATCCCCCGCTGTACACACGGCGCACGCGGATGTGCGCACACCGGGGACGGCGGTTATCCTCCCTGAGTGGCTCCGCACGCCACGGAATCCGTCGAAAGCGAGCACCACGTGAGTCTTCTCCGCACGAAGTCGGTCGAGCAGTCCATCGCCGACACCGAGGAACCGGAGTTCCGCCTCAAGAAATCGCTCAGCGCGCTCGATCTGACCGTCTTCGGCGTGGGCGTCGTGATCGGCGCGGGAATCTTCACGCTCACGGGACGTGCCGCGCACGAGGTCGCCGGGCCCTCGATCGTGATCAGCTTCGTGATCGCCGCGATCGCGTGTGCCCTCGCGGCCATGTGCTACGCCGAGTTCGCTTCGACCGTGCCGGTGTCGGGGTCGGCGTACACGTTCTCGTACGCGTCGCTCGGCGAGTTCTTCGCCTGGATCATCGGATGGGACCTCATCCTCGAGATGTTCCTCGGTGCGAGTGTGGTCGCGCAGGGATGGAGCGCCTACCTCGGCGCCTTCCTCGAACAGCTCGGCATCGTGCTTCCGGAGCAGCTCTCCCACGGCGGCGTGGTGGATGTGCCGGCCATCCTGCTCGTCCTGGTCCTCGGTACCTTGATGACGATCGGCATCAAGGAGTCGCTGCGCGTCAACCTCGTGCTCGTCGCGGTCAAGCTCTTCATCGTGCTGTTCGTCATCGTTGCCGGGCTCATGTTCGTGAACCCGGCCAACTACGCGCCGTTCGTCCCCGCGGCCGAGGGCACCGCATCCGCCTCTGGCCTCACGCAGCCGCTCCTGCAGTTCCTGTCCGGCATCGAGCCGGCCACATTCGGCGTCGGCGGCATCCTCGCGGGTGCGGCCCTCGTGTTCTTCGCCTACATCGGGTTCGATGTCGTCGCGACCACCGCGGAGGAAACGCGGCGGCCGCAGCGCGACATGCCGATCGGCATCATCGCCTCCCTCATCATCTGCACGATCCTGTACTGCGCCGTGGCGCTCGTGGTCACAGGCATGGTCTCGTATCGCGACCTCGACCCCGACGCGGCTCTCGCCAACGCGTTCACCTACCACGGACAGTCATGGATGGCGACGGTGATCTCCGCGGGCGCGGTGGCCGGTCTCACCACGGTCGTGCTGACGCTGCTGATCGGTGCGACGCGCATCATCTTCGCCATGTCGCGCGACGGCCTTCTCCCGCAGAAGCTCGCGCGCGTGCACCCGCGCTGGCGCACCCCGTGGGTCATCTCGATCGTCGTCACGATCGTCGTCGCCGTCGTCGCCGGCGTCACGCCCGTCGGTGTCCTCGAGCAGATGGTGAACATCGGCACACTGTCGGCGTTCGTGCTGGTGTCGGTGGGAGTCGTCGTCCTGCGTCGCACGCGTCCCGACCTGAAGCGCGGCTTCCGCGTGCCGTGGAATCCCGTGCTCCCCATCCTGTCGGCGCTGATCTGCACCTACCTGATGCTGAACCTCTCGGTCGAGACATGGTTGCGCTTCCTCGTCTGGCTCGCCCTCGGCGTCGCGATCTACTTCGCCTACTCCCGCCGGCACTCGCGCGTCGGCACGGGCGATTTCCTGAACCCCGCGACGCCGCGGGTCGTGGCACCGCCCAAGGAATGAGTACGCCGCCGCGTCACAGCGAGGGGTAGGCGGGGAACACGCACGGCGCCGCCTCGGTGAGGCTCGGTGCATCCGCATCCGAGACGTGCACGTCGGAGCCGTCCGAGTCCAGTGCAGCTCCCCCGAACACGACGCCGGATGCGGCGATGTCCGCGTCGGAGGCCTGAACCGCACCTGCGTCCACATCGACGTTCTCTAGTCGCACGCGCAGCGGATGCGCGGCATCCACCCCCTTCAGCACCGAGGTCGCGCCGTGGGGCGAATTCGTGGCGCGCAGACCCGACACCACGATGTCCTGGAACCGCGGAACGTTCGGACCGTTCGAGCCGCCGTAGAACGGATCGATGTCGATCGGCGCTTTGACGGCATCGACGCAGATCCGGCGATACGTCACCTGCCGCACGATGCCGCCGACCTTGGGCGAGCTCTTGATCCGGATGCCGATCGATGACGCGCTGGCGTTGCCGAGCGCGTCGGTGCCACTGACGGTGTCGTCGGCGACGAGCACGTCGCTTACCCCCGCTGTCGTCTCGCTTCCGATCGAGATGCCGTGCGTTCCGAACAGGTGGTTACCGAGGATCGAGATGTGTGCTGACGGTTGCGAGCCGGCCTTGATGGCGATGCCGTCATCGCCGTCCATGATCCACGAGTCGGCGATCGTGACGTCCGTTGCTCCCGCCGGGTCGATCCCGTCGGTGTTGCGCGCGGTGGCGGGCGTCTGAATGCGTACTCCCCAGACGGTGAGTCCGTCGGCGTTCTGGAACGAGACGTGGATGCCGGGCGAATCGACGAGGTCGATGTCGTGCACGCTGACATCATCGGCTTTCGTCGCCTGCACGAGCCGCGGGACGTTCTGGATGCCGTGCCCTTTCGCCGCCTGAGCGAGGTCCCACCAGCTCTGCGACGCGCCCAGCGTCGTCGCACCGCCGCGTCCGTCGATGCGCCCCTGTCGTCCTGCCGCATCCGGTGTCGACGCCAGACCGCTGTGCGCGCCGGCGAGCGTCAACAGCGGCGCGCACCCGCCACCGCTCCTGCCCACCGTGCCGCAGCTCTCCCGACCCGCGATCTGGTAGTCGGCGGGGTTGCGCGAGGCGAAGAGCGTCACGGTGGAGTCGAGCAGGAGCACCTCGCCCTGCCGAAGCGTGAGAGGTGCCGTGAGGAAGTCCGTCAGCGCTCCGGATGCCGCCAGTCGCACCGCCACGACCGCATCGCCGGTCTGAGCGCAACCGTCCAACGCCTGCTGGATCCGTGCCGTGTCGGGCGGGGCGGCCTCGTCGGCGTCGTCGGCGGTGCCGTCGGTCAGGGCGAGCTGGGCGGCGACGGTCGCGCACGTCTCAGCGGGGGCCGTGGGCTCTGAGACGGAGCGGCGGTCTCCTGACGCGAGGGTCGCCGCGTCATGCGACGCGATGCCCCGGAGAGCGGCGCAGCCGCTGAGAACCACCAGGAGAAGCAGCGCGACCGAGACCACAGATCGAACCCGCACCGCCGGATGCTCGCAGCGCGATCTATGCGCGCGCCGTAGATCGCCGATGCGGCGGCTGGGCTTCAGCTGTCGTGGAAGTCCTCATGCAGCCGGGCTTCGGTCAGCCGGTCGCCGGGTTGCGGGGTGCGGAAGTCGCTCGGCGTGCTCGGCTCGGCCGCATCCGTCGCCGCGTCGTCGTCAGCAGGGCCAGCGATCACGTCGGCATCGTGATCGAGATCGATGTCGCGGGGGTCGTCGGAGGGGTGGGGTTCGTGGGCGGGCATGAACGGCTCACTCATGGACACGGCACGATTCTGCCGTTCCGTCGACGGGAGGGGAAGAGCCAAGATCTCCCGTCGATCAGCGCAGATCGTCGCCGATCCACTCGGGCGTCAGTGCGAACGACGACGGATGCTGGGGATCGAGCACCAGCACATCGAACGCGCCGCCGATGAGCCGCAGGATCTCGCGCCCGGAGCGCGGGACCACGGTGATCTCCTTGCCCGCGTAGATCGCGTCGACTCGTTCCGAGTCGGTGAAGGCCAGGAGGATCCGCTCGCCGCGACCGTTGACGATGCTGGCAGGAGGGGAGTCGTCAACGTTCGGATCCAGGACGACGAACAGCTCGGCATCCGCGATCTCCCGGACGACCGCGGCGTAGGTCCCGTCGTCTTGCGCCGCCGTGTAGGCGTCGGCGGCAGCCTGTACGCGGGGAGCGATGACGACGGCAGCTGGCGAATCACGCTCCGCCGGAATCCACTGCCTGAAGAAGCGCAGGTTCGACAGCGACGTCCACGGTCCCGGCGAGTCCAGCACGATCCCGGCGACACCGTTTTGCGCAAAGGATGCCAGCCAGTCGAGCACCTGCGGCAGCGGAACGGCGAGAAGGGCAGCCTCCATGCCTCCCAACTCCGCCGCACGCTCGGCGGTGCTGTAGACCCCGATGAGCGTGCCGACGCCGTCGAATTGGAATCCGCCGGGCATCGGCTCTTCGGGTGTCCCACGGTTGACGATGAACCACTCGGGTAGCTTCGCCGCCGCCTCCCAGACGGCCATCTCGGCTTCGGTGTTCCCCGCCGCCGCACGGAAGGCCTTCTTGCGACGGTCCAACTCGCGGACCAGGGCATCACGTGTGTTCTCGCTCACCCTGCCATCTTGACCGCCGGCCCGCATCGACTCGCGCGTCTTGCCACAGGGCTCAGCATTCCGGTAAGCGGCCGGAGCGAGATAGCTTCGACTCGTGCGCATCGTCGTGTCCGGCACTCACGCCAGTGGCAAGAGCACCCTCATCTCCGACTTCGCCGGGCGGCATCCGCAGTTCGTCGTTCTGACGGATCCGTTCGAGTCGATGGATGAAGCGGACGACACCCCGCGCGCGAGCATGTTCGCCGCGCAGCTTCGGATCGCGGCGGAACGGCTCACCGAGGACGGCCCCGCCGATGTCATCGCCGAGCGCGGCCCACTGGACTTCCTCGCGTACCTTCTCGCTCTCGCGGACCTCACCGGACGCCCATTGGACGAGGACGTTCTTCGGCTGGCCACCGATCGCACCGCTGAGGCGCTGCGTACGGTCGATCTCCTGGCCGTCCTGCCCCTCACATCGGCGGACGCGATCGACGTGCCGACCGACGAGCATCTCGCGCTGCGCGAGGCGATGAACGACGTCCTGCTCGAGCTCGTCGACGACTCCGACATCGTGGGCCGGACACGGGTGGTGGAGCTGACCGGGTCGCCGGCCCAGCGTCTTCATGCACTGGAAACGCTGGTGGCTCCCGAGGACTGATCTGGCGCCCGCCCCGCCACCGCGGCGGCAATGAGGTCGCGGTCGGCACCGCTTGCCAGCAACGCCGCCAGCAGGATGCGGGCCTGGCCCGGGCGCAGGGTCGGCGAGTGCAGGGCTCCCGCTTCGGCAAGGTCGGCACCTCCTCCGCCTCCGCCGTACGACGGGACCAGGAGCCCCCGGGGTACCCGGCTCGAAACGACGACCGGGATGCCGCCGGCCACCGCGTCGCGCACGGCGTGGACGACCGTGGGGGTCGTGTTCCCCGACCCGAGCGCTTCGAGGACGATGCCGTCCGCTCCGGCCGCGAGGCTGGCCCTCACGTGCAGGTCGTCGGCGCCGGGCGGCAGCGCGACGACGTCGACGCGGAGCTGTGACACATCGCCGGTGAGGTGAGGTACGGCCGCCGCATCCTCTCGCGCGTGCCCGAAGGCGTCCGCACGGTCCGTCGTCAGCTTCGACAGACCCCAGGTCGAGAGGATGCGGCCGCCGAACGCGACCCAGACGCCGGGCTCCGCGGCACGGGCCGCGGCAAGGGCGACGCGGATGTTGTCGGGGCCGTCCGAGGCAGGGTGGTCGGACGTGAACTGGGCACCCGTGAAGACGACAGGCACACGCGGTGAACCCACCTGGATTGCAGCGAGCAGCGACGTCTCCTCGAGCGAGTCCGTGCCGTGCAGCACGAGCACGCCACGCACGCCCTCGTCGTCGGTGGCACGCGCGACCGCATCGACGATGTGCTGCATGTCGGCGAGCGTGAAGGTCGCCGAGTCGGCCGCCAACGCGTCGACGACACGTACGTCGTCGCCCTCGGCGAGGCCGTGGAGCAGAGCGCTCCCGCCGAGGACGGGAGCGCTCGATCCGTCGGGCGACCGGCGGCTGGCGATGGTGCCGCCGGTCGCGATGACGACGAGGTGACCTTCGCTCACGAGCCGCCCTCGTCCGTGCGCTGCAGTGCGGCGATCGTGCCGGTCTGCTCGGCGGCCAGCATCCGAATGCGGTCGCGCAGCAGGAACCAGCCGCCGATGAGGGCGGGCACGATCACGATGAGCGAACCGACCGTGAAGGTGCCGATCGGGAAGTCGAGTGCCATGAGGACGATGACGGCGGCGAGGAAGACGAGGGTCACCCAGCCGGTGTAGGGGGCTCCCGGCATCCGGAACGACGGGCGCTCCATCACGCCGGATCGCGCCAGTCGCTGCAGTTTGATCTGGCAGAGGATGATGACTGCCCAGGCGCTGATGATGCCGAGGGCCGAGACGTTCAGGGCGATCTCGAACGCCTGCGAGGGAACGAGCGCGTTGAGCACGACGCCGAGGGCGGTGACGACCGCGGTGACCGCGATGCCCATGTAGGGCACGCCCGCCCGGTTCATGCGCATGAGGGGCGCCGGCGCGGATCCCGTGACCGCCATCGAGTGGAGGATGCGGCCCGTGGAGTACAGGCCGGCGTTGAGGGAGGAGACCACCGCCGTCAGCACGACGAGGTTCATGATGACATCCGCGCCCTGCACGCCGATCGATCCGAAGAAGGTGACGAAGGGGCTCTCGCCGGCCTTGTAGCTCGAGAACGGCAGAAGGAGGGCGAACAGCAGCACCGAGCCGACATAGAAGACGGCGAGGCGGAACACGACGGCACGGATCGCCTTCGGCATGATCTTGCGCGCGTTCTCGGTCTCGCCCGCGGCCGTGCCGACGAGCTCGATCGAGGCGTAGGCGAACACGACGCCCTGCACCACGATGAGGGCGGGGAGGATGCCGTTGGGGAATACTCCCCCGTTGTCGACGATGAGGTGGAAGCCGGGGGTGGTCCCGGCGACGGGTGTGCCGGTGACGACGAAGAAGATGCCGACGACCAGGAAGGTGACGAGGGCGGCGACCTTGATGATCGCGAACCAGAACTCGAGCTCGCCGAAGACCTTCACGGAGAGCAGATTCATCGCGAGCACCAGCACGAGGGCGACGAGTGCGAACACCCACTGCGGGATGCCGACGAGCGCGGGCACGTACTGCTTGAAGAAGTTCATGTACAGCGCGACGGCGGTGACATCGGCGACCGAGGTCATCGCCCAGTTGAGCCAGTACATCCACCCCGCAGCGAACGCCATCTTCTCGCCGTAGAACTCGCGGGCGTACGACACGAACGAGCCGGTGGAGGGGCGGTGCACGATCAATTCACCGAGTGCGCGCATCACGAGGAAGGCGAACACGGCGCAAACCGCGTAGACGAGCACGAGCGCCGGTCCCGCCGTCGCGAGTCGGCCGCCGGCACCCATGAACAGGCCCGTTCCGATCGCGCCGCCGATGGCGATCATCTGGATCTGGCGCGGACGCAGACCCTTGTGGAAGCCCGCGCCTTCGGCCTGGGCGATCGAGGCCGTGCGCAGCAGCGCGGCCTCCGTCTGTGAGGTGCTCGACTCCGTTGTCATGGGTTCTCGCTTTCTGGTCTCGTCGGCTCCGTCGCCGCGAGGAGGAGGATGTGCTATCTGCCTGACAGGTCGGGGACAACTGAACACCCGTTCGCGCACATTCGTCAAGTCCGGGCCGTGAAAATGTCGAATCTGTCTGATAGGTTGGCGCCGTTCGTCCACCTCAAGGAAGAGAGCGACATGACGACGACGCGCACCGAGCACGATCTCCTCGGACCTGCCGAGATCCCCCACGACGCGTACTGGGGTGTCCACACAGCCCGCGCCCGCGACAACTTCCCGGTGACCGGCGTGCCGATCGGCACCTACCCGTTCCTGCTCCGCGGACTGGCATTCGTGAAGGAAGCCGCAGCACTTGCCAACCGCGACCTCGGCCTGCTCGACCCGATGCGCGCCGACGCCATCGCGGCGGCCTGCCGCGAAATCCGAGCCGGCGCGCTCGCAGACCAGTTCGTCGTCGACGTCATCCAGGGCGGAGCGGGCACGTCGACCAACATGAACGCGAACGAGGTCATCGCCAACCGCGCCCTCGAGATCCTCGGGCACGCCAAGGGCGAGTACACGCACCTGCATCCGAATGACCACGTCAACCTCAGCCAGTCCACCAACGACGCGTACCCGACGGCGATCGACGTCGCCCTCGTCGAGGGCGTCGACGGATTGGATGCGGCGATGGGCGTGCTGCACGATGCGTTCGCAGCGAAGGCCGCCGAGTTCGCCGGCTTCGTCAAGATCGGACGGACGCAGTTGCAGGATGCGGTGCCGATGACCCTCGGCCAGGAGTTCGGAGCGTTCGCGGTGATGCTCGACGAGGACCGGAGGCGGCTGCGCGAGTCCGCACGACTCTTGCTCGAGGTGAACCTCGGCGCGACGGCGATCGGCACCGGCTTGAACGCGCCGGCCGGCTACGGCCCACTGGCCGTCCGGCACCTCGCCGAGCTCACAGGTCGCCCTTTCGTTCCCGCCGCCGACCTCGTCGAGGCCACGCAGGACCCGGGCGCGTTCGTCCACCTGTCGGGGATGCTCAAGCGCATCGCGGTGAAGCTCTCCAAGACGTGCAACGACCTTCGGCTCCTGTCGTCGGGGCCGCGCGCGGGCCTCGGCGAGATCACGCTTCCTGCGCTGCAGGCGGGATCGAGCATCATGCCGGGCAAGGTGAACCCCGTCATCCCCGAGATGGTCACGCAGGTCGCGTACACGGTGATCGCGGACGACCTCGCGGTCACCCTCGCCGCCGAGGCCGGGCAGCTGCAGTTGAACGCGTTCGAACCGGTCATCGTGCGCGCGCTGTCGCAGAGCATCGCGCACCTGACCGCGGCGTGCCGGCTGCTCGCCGATCGGTGCGTGAGCGGCATCCAGGCTCGTCCGGAGGTGATGGCCGCCCGCGTGACGGATTCGATCGGACTCGCGACCGCGCTCAACCCGCTGATCGGCTACCGCGCCGCGACCGAGGTCGCCGGTGAGGCGCTGCGCTCGGGGCGCTCGGTGCCCGAGGTCGTGCTCGAGCGTGGACTGCTGGATGCCGACACCCTGGTGGCGGCACTCAGTCCAGAGAAGCTGGTTCCGACAGCGGGCTGACGACGCGTTCGACCGCGCCGAGGTGCGCGCGCATGGCCTCGCGCGCCTCGATGGCCGAGCCGATGCCGATCGCCTCGGCGATCGCCCGGTGCTCCCGCGAGGAGGGATCGCGACGATCCGCGATGAGGTTGACGACGCCGGATTGATGGCTGAGGGCGTCTCGGATGTCGCCGACAGCGCGGGCGAACACCGCGTTGCCGGATGCCTCGGCCACGAGCACGTGGAAGCGCGAGTCGAGCTCGACCCACTCCTCCGGGTCGGTCGTGGCGTCCATGCGGTCGCACAGCGCCACGAGCTCCGCGCGCTGTTCGTCAGTGCGTCGCTCGGCGGCGAGGCCCGCGGCGGGCACCTCGATGTGCGGTCGCGCTTCGCTCAGGTCGCGCGGCGAGAAGTCGCCGTAGCCGAGGGAGAGGGCGGGTCGGTCCGACACCACGTACGTGCCGCTTCCGGTCCGGGTGCGGGTGAGGCCGAGGGTCTGGAGGGAGCGGATGGCCTCGCGCACACTCGGACGGCTTACACCGTAACGCTCGGCGAGGGCGGCTTCGGAGGGAAGCCTCTCCCCCACCGCGAGGCGCCCGGTGACGATGTCCTCGCGCAGCCCGTCGAACACCCCGTCCGCCGCGCGGGCGCCGACAGCGGGCGAGCTCATCGCGCTCCCCCGGTCCGCATCCTCACGCCAGCCACCCGGTCAGCCTATCGGGCGGTGCGGCCGGGGCTGGGAGGCTCACGGAGCCGGACCGAGCATGCCACCTGCACAAAGCAAGAGCCCCGGCGGTCCGCTCTCGCGCGGATTTCCGGGGCTATCTGTCTTGCTGGGGTACCTGGACTCGAACCAAGAACAACTGAACCAGAATCAGCCGTGTTGCCAATTACACCATACCCCACCGGCTTCTACCGAAGTAGCGCCAAGAGAAGAGCTTAGCCCACGCCCGCGGCAATCCCAAACCGAGACGGGCTCACGGCGATGCCATCGGTCGCTCATCCGCAATCCTCCGCCGGGGCCCGTACGGTCCTGCCATGACCGCCGCGTCCGTTCCGTCTTCCGCGCCCCGGCGTGCCCGTGTCGCGTGGCCCCTGGGCCTCATCCTGATCGTCATCGCCGCCGCCCTGACCGGATGGCAGGTGTCAGCGTCGATGAGCGACTACTACGGCGCGGTCGCGATGTCGATGAGCAAGAGCTGGTCGAACCTGTTCTTCGGCGCCTTCGACCCCGCCGGCACCGTCTCGCTCGACAAGATCCCCGGCTCCTTCTGGATCCCCGCCCTGGCCGTGCGGCTGTTCGGTTTCTCGCCGGCGGCCGTCATCCTTCCCAACGCTCTCGCCGCCACCGCGGCGGCCGCCGTCAGCGCGTTCACCGCCCGTCGGTTGGTCGGAACGACGGGCGGTCTGCTGGCCGGCGCCGTGGTCGCGACCACGCCGATCCTCGTGGCCGTGGCACGATCGAATCAGCCCGAGTCGTTCTTCGTGCTCGCGCTCGCGCTGGTGGCGTGGGCGGCGGTGCGCGCAATCCAGCAGCGCAGCCTCGGCTGGTACCTCCTCGCCGGGGCCTTCATCGGCGTCGCGTTCCAGACCTACATGCTCGAGGCCTGGGCCGTATGGCCCGCTCTGGCCGCGGGGTATCTGTGCACCCGTCAGCGCTGGTGGCGTCGCATCTGGCACACGCTCGTCGCGGGGATCGCGAGCCTCGCCGTGTCGCTCACCTGGGTGCTGATCGTCTGGCTGATCCCCGCATCCGATCGGCCCTACGTCGGCGGCACGAACGGCAACAACCCGTGGGAGATGGTCTTCGGATACAACGGGCTCGGACGCTTCAGCGCCACCGCCGATTCGGACGCCTACCGCTCGTTCACGCCGGCGTTCTCGGGCGACCCCGGTCCCCTCCGCCTGTTCAACACCGAGCTCGCCGGCCAGATCGCGTGGCTGCTCCCCGCGACCGTCGCGGCGATCGTCGTCCTGCTCATCCTGCGATGGCGCCCCGCGACCGTCGTGTTCCTCGGCGGGTGGTTCGCGACCGAGGTCGCGATGTTCTCGCTCGTCGCGGGTATGCACCAGTTCTACACGTCCGCACTCGCGATCCCCGTCGCCCTCCTCGTGGCAGCGGCGTTCGCCGTCGCGCGCTCCCGGCGCCTGCTCTGGCCGCAGTTGCTCCTCGTCGCCGTCACGGCGGCCACCGCCGTGGTGATCGCGGCGATGTACTCCGAGCCGAGCCCGGTCATCGCCTGGATCCAGGCCGCCATCGCTGTCGTGGCGATCCTGCTGCTCGTCATGGAACGTCGAGCCCAGGCCTTGCGCTGGGTGACCTCCATGGTCGCGGTGATCGCCCTCCTGCTGACGCCGGCGGCGTGGTCAGTGCTGACGATCAGCACGCCGAGCTCGATCAATCCGACGGCCGCCGGAGTCTCCCAGATGCCGGGCGGCGGCGGGTTCGGCGGCTTTCGGCCCGGCGGTACGGCCTTCGGCGGCTCGGCGAGCGGCGCAAGACCGCACGCACCGGCCGGCGGAGCGCAGACCGGCGCCCGCGGCGGGATGCGCCCCACGGGCGTGCCGGGCGGGGCGGACTCGGACGCGGCGCTGCTGCTCTATCTCACAGAGCGTCAGGGCGATGCGAAGTACCTCGTCGCCACATTCGGCGCACAGTCGGCGGCGCAGCTCATCCTGTCCTCCCATGGAGGCTCCGTATTGCCCATCGGCGGATTCGACGGCAGCGACGATGTCCCGACCCTTGCCGCGTTCCAGCAGATGGTCGCCACCGGCGAGGTCACCTACGTGCTCGGGTCCGGCGCGCCGGGAGCGGGAGGGACCCGCTTGGCGTCGGAGTCGACGAAGGACATCGCCGCGTGGGTGGCATCCACCTGCACCCTCGTGAGCGATGCCCCCGCGGGCGCGACGCTCTATTCCTGCGCCGCAGGATGAGCGACCGCGTCAGCCGATCTTCTGCACCAGGGCGTCAAGACGGCGGATGCTCTCGCTCTTGCCGAGCAGCTCCATCGACTCGAACAGCGGCGGCGACACCCGACGACCGCTGACCGCAACCCGGAGCGGGCCGTAGGCGACGCGAGGCTTCAGGCCGAGCTCCTCGATCAGCGCCTTCTGCAACGCCTCCTGCACGGATGCAGCCGTGAACTCCGCGTGCGGCACGAGCTCGAGCGCGTTGACGGAGGCGACCAGCACCTCACCGGCGTTGGCCGGCAGCGACGCGAGGGCATCGTCGGCGTACTCCACCTCGTCGCGGAACAGGAACCCGAGAAGGCCCGGCACGTCGCCGAGCAGCTGCACGCGCTCCTGCACGAGCGGAGCAGCAGCGGCGATGAGCGCCCGCTCACGGTCATCGAGCGTCTCACCGATGATGCCCGCGTCGCGCAGGTACGGCAGGATGCGGGTCGCGAAGTCCTCGGGCGCCAGCATCCGGATGTGATCGCCGTTGATGGACTCGGCCTTCTTCTGATCGAAGCGGGCCGGGTTGGGGTTCACATCGGCGATGTCGAAGGCCTCGACGAGCTCGTCGAGCGAGAACACGTCGCGATCGGGGGCGAGTGACCAGCCCAGCAGCGACAGGTAGTTGAGCAGGCCCTCGTGGATGAAGCCCTTCTCCCGCTGCAGGAAGAGGTCGGCCTTCGGGTCACGCTTGGAGAGCTTCTTGTTGCCCTCCTCCCCCAGCACCAGCGGCATGTGCCCGAACCGCGGCATGAAGTCGGTGACGCCCGCTTCGATCAGCGCGCGGTACAGCGAGAGCTGACGCGCGGTCGAGGGCATGAGGTCCTCGCCGCGGATGACGTGCGTGATGCCCATGAGCGCGTCGTCGACCGGGTTCACGAAGGTGTACAGCGGCACACCGCCCGCGCGCACGATGACGAAGTCGGGGAAGGATCCGGCGGGGAACGTCACCTCGCCCCGGATGAGGTCCACGTAGGTGAGGTCTTCGTCCGGCACGCGGAGGCGGTAGGCGGGCTCGCGCCCCTCGGCGCGGAACGCGGCCTTCTGCTCTTCGGTGAGCGTGCGGTCGTAGTTGTCGTAGCCGAGCTGCTTGGCGCGCCCGTTCGCCTCGTTGCGCGCGTCGATCTCCTCGGCCGTCGAGTAGCTCTCGTACGCGACACCCGCCGCGACGAGCTTGTCGAGCACCTCGCGGTAGAGCTCATGCCGCTGCGACTGCCGGTACGGCGCGTGGGGACCGCCGACCTCGACGCCCTCGTCCCAGTCGATCTCGAGCCAGCGCAGCGCCTCGAGCAGCTGCTGGTAGCTCTCCTCGCTGTCGCGAGCCGCATCCGTGTCTTCGATGCGGAAGACGAGCTTGCCGCCGTTGTGCCGGGCGTATGCCCAGTTGAACAGCGCGGTGCGGATGAGGCCGACGTGCGGCAGGCCCGTGGGCGAGGGGCAGAACCGCACCCGGATGTCGGAGCCGGTTGCGGTCGTGGTGCGGGGATCGGGTGCGGAAACCATAGGCTCCCAGCCTACCCGCGTCGCCCCGCCGTGCCGCGGCCCACTCCCGCAGCCTGCGCGGCCTCGCCGACCGCCGCGAGTGCCAGCCGAAGCGCGGGCACCCGGTGCGCGTCGGCGGCAGTCACCACATGAAGCGTGCGCTGCTCCCCCGGTGGCAGCGGCACCGCCTGCACGCCCGGCAGCAGCGGGAAGGAGTCGAGGGCGAGCCCCGGCAGGGTCGCGACACCGGTACCCCGGGCCACGAGGTTCTCCACCGCGACGATGTTGTCGGTCTCGAACGCGATCCGCGGCGTGAACCCCGCGCGGGCGCAGAGCTCCAGCAGGTGACCGCGGCACCGAGGACAGCCCGCGATCCAGGATGCGTCGGCGAGCTCGCCGAGCTGAGCGACGGATGCTCCGACGAGCTCGTGGTCGTCGGGAAGCACGACGAACATGCGGTCCGCGCCGAGGGTGCGCACGACGAGGCCGCGCGCGCTCTCACCGTGCGGATCGTTCTCGTCGCCCGGGTAGCTGAACGTGAGCGCGATGTCGGCGCGATCCTCACGCACCGCAGCCATCGCCTCAGGCGGTTCCGCCTCGACGTAGGTCACGGCGAGTCCGGGAGCCTTGTCCGAGAGCGCCGCAAGCACCCGCGGGACCAGCGTCGGCGACGCCGAGGGGAATCCGGTCAGACGCACGCGGCCCGAGGTGAGCCCACGCAGCTGCGCCAGCTCGTCGGAGGCCGCGTCGATGGAGCGCGCCACCGCGTCCGCGTGGCGGGCGAGCACGGCGCCGGCCTCGGTGAGGCGCACCCGGCGCCCGACGCGCTCGACCACCGGCATCCCGACACGACTCTCGATGCGGCGCACCTGCTGGCTGACAGCGGGCTGGCTGTACCCGAGGGATGCGGCGGCCGCCGTGATGGACCCGGTCTCGGCGATCGCGCGCATCACGCGGAACGCCTGAACGGCGAGCTCGCCCTCGTCCTGATCGGCCATGCGCCGAATATATAACGCGAGCTTATGAACGCGATGCCCCTTCTGCCGTAGACCGCGACCTCGGGCATCCCGATGCTGGAGACATGACCGCACCGCTGGATCTCACCGCCGTCCGCGCGGCCTTCGACGGCGGTCGGGACTACCTCGCCGCCTGCACCGGCGGACTGCCGCCGCGCGTGAGCCGAGACGCCCTCATCGCCGACATCATGCGCGCGGTCACGCACGGGGCGGATGCAGCGGCCTACTCCGTCGTCGTCGAGCACACGCGCCGGCACGCCGCACGACTGCTGCAGGTCGCACCCGAGCGCGTCGCGATCGGGTCGCAGACCTCGGTTCTGGTGAGCCTCATCGCCGCAGCCCTGCCCGAGAGCAGCGAGGTGCTCGTGCCGGACGGCGACTTCTCTTCCCTCGTTCTCCCGTTCGTGCACCGCGGCGGCCTCCGTGTGCGCTGCGCACCGCTCGCAGAGCTTGCCGAAGCCGTTCGGCCCGACACGGCCCTCGTCGCCTTCTCGCTCGTGCAGTCCGCATCCGGCGAGGTCGCCGATCACGGCGCGATCACCGCCGCCGCGAGAGCGGTCGGAGCCCGCACGCTGTGTGACGGCACGCAAGCGGTCGGTTGGCTTCCCGTCGACGCGTTCGCCTTCGACGCGTTCGTCGTGCACGCGTACAAGTGGCTGTGCGCGCCGCGCGGTGTCGCCTTCCTCGCCCTGACGGAGGAGTTCGCAGCCACCCTGACGCCGCTCCACGCCGGATGGTACGCGGGCGCCGACCCGTGGCAGTCCTGCTACGGAGACGCCGCGACGCTGGCCTCGGACGCCCGTCGGTTCGATGTCTCCCCCGCGTGGCAAGCGTTCGTGGGCGCCGAGCCGTCGCTCGGACTCTTCGCCGACGCCGACATGTCCGCCGTCCACCGGTACACGACCGCTCTGGCGACGCGCTTCCTCACCGAGATGGGCCTCCCCGCCCCCTCCACCCCGAGCGCGATCGTGACGTGGACCGACGCGGATGCCGCCGACCTCGCGCGCCTGCAGGCCGCCGGCATCACCGCATCCGGCCGCGCCGGACGCGCGCGCCTCGCGTTCCACGTCTTCAACGACGAGGACGACGTCGATCGCGCGGTGCGGGCGCTGCGTTAAGCCGCTTCGCGGCGCGTGCGCGCGAGCGGAGACGCCGCCACGACGACGATCACGAGCGCGAGGGTCACGAACGCGAGCCCCCCGAATCCGATCCAGCCGAGGATGACTCCGGCGAGGATCGCGCCTGCAGCTCCCACGAGGTTCATCGCGAGATCGCTGCGGCCCTGCCGGCGGGTGCGCATCGCCTCACTGCTGGTCTCCACGAGCAACGCCGCGCCCGCCACGGTCGAGGCGCTCCACCCGAGCCCCAGCAACACGAGGCCGATGGTCACCGCGGTGTTCGCACTCTGCCCCAGCCCCGAGACGAGAAGGGATGCGGCCAACAGCCCCTGCCCGAGGAGGACGGTCGCCACCCGGCCGATCCGGTCGGCGAGGATGCCGAACACCGGCGACAGCGCGTACATCCCGGCGATGTGCAGGCTGATCGTGAGCCCGACGATCGTGAGGCTCGCGCCGTGATGCACGAGGTGCACCGGGGTCATGGCCATGACGGCGACCATCGTGCCGTGAGAGGCGGCGATCGCGAGAATCGCGTAGCGCGCCGCCACGGGCCGATCGGCGCGGGCGATCCGGGGTGCCGCGCCTGCCGCAGCCCGGGCGACGAGGCGTTGCGCCAGCAGGAGCGGGTCGGGGCGCAGCGCAGCGACGTACAGGATGACGGCGAGCACCTGGGCGACGATCGTGAACAGATAGGGGCCGGTCAGCGGAGGCATACCGACCAGGTCGCCGAGCGCCTGCCCCGGTCCGACGAGGTTCGGGCCGAGAACCGCGCCGACCGTCGTCGCCCAGACCACGACCGAGATGTCGCGACCGCGCGACGAATCGGTCGCGAGGTCGGCCGCAGCGAAGCGCGACTGCAGGTTGGCGGCCTGACCCGCACCGATCAGCACGACCCCCGCGAGCAGCAGCGGGAAGGATGCGGCCGCCACCGCGCCGATCACCAGCAGCACCCCGATCAGGGCCACGGAGAGCCCGGCCGCGAGCGCGGGGCGACGCCCGCTGCGCCGCGCGAGGGCCGCGAGCGGGATGGCGAACGCCGCCGCTCCCAACGTCACGGCTGCTGTCGCCCAGCCGGAGAACGCCTCGTCACCGGACAGCTCGGTGGCGAGGATCGCGCCGAGCGAGATCGTCGCGCCGAACGCGATTCCCCCGAGGATCTGTCCGGAGGACAGCAGCCACAGCGTGCGGCGTCGGATGCGGGTCAGCTCGGCCGCATCCGGCAGCAGGTCGGGAGCGTCAGGCATCGCGCACGGTGTTGCGCAGAACGCCGATCCCCTCGACCTCGACCTCGACCTCGTCGCCGGCCACGAGCGGGCCGACACCGGCGGGGGTTCCGGTCATGATGACATCGCCGGGCAGCAGCGTGAACACCGACGACGCGTATGCGATCAGCTCCGCGATCGGGAACATCAGATCGGTGAGCGGCGCCGACTGGCGCTCGTCGCCGTTGACGCGGGTCACGACGCGCGCGGCGGACGCGGGATCGAACTCCGTCTCGATGACGGGCCCGAGCGGGCAGAAGGTGTCGAAGCCCTTGGCGCGCGACCACTGGCCGTCACTGCGCTGGAGGTCGCGGGCGGTGACGTCGTTGCCGACCGTGTAGCCGAACACGACGTCGAGGGCCTTCTCCACCGGCACGTTCTTCGCGATCCGGCCGATCACCACGACCAGCTCGCCCTCGAAGTCGACCCGCTCGGACTGCGTGGGGCGCACGATGACGTCGCCGGGACCGATGACCGCGGTGTTGGGCTTGAGGAACATCAGCGGCTCAGCGGGGACGTCGTTGCCGAGCTCCTCCGCGTGGGCACGGTAGTTGCGTCCGATCGCCACGACCTTGGATCGCGGGATCACCGGCGCGAGCAGCGCCACATCCGCGATCGGGATGCGCTTTCCCGTCGGCTCGAAGCCGGCGAACATCGGGTCTCCGGCGAGCTGCACGAGTTCGTCGTCGTCGACGATTCCGTAGGCGATGGCGTCCTGGTGGCTGAAACGAGCGATCTTCACCCGTTCAGCCTATCCAGGACGCCCCGCCACGGACTCAGGCGTCGAGCCGGACGAGCCAGTTGTGCTTGTCTTCGCGACGGCCGTACTGGATGTCGGTCAGCTCTTCGCGCAGCGACAGCGCGAGCGAGCCGGTCGGCTGCTCGTCGAAGAAGTCCTTGCCCTTGAGCTGGCCGATCGGCGTCACCACCGCGGCCGTGCCGCAGGCGAACACCTCGACGATGTCACCCGAGGCGACACCCTCGCGCCACTCGGCCAGCGACACGGCGCGGCCCTCGACCTTGTGGCCGCGGTCGATCGCGAGCTGCAGGATCGAGTCGCGGGTGATGCCCTCGAGGATCGAGTCGGACTGCGGGGTGACGAGGGTGCCGTCCTTCTTGACGAACACGATGTTCATGCCGCCGAGCTCTTCGACGTTGCCGTCCTGGTCGAGGAACACGACCTGGTCGCACTCGTTCTCGTACGCCTCGGACTGCGGCAGCAGGCTGGCAGCGTAGTTGCCGCCGGTCTTCGCCGCCCCCGTGCCGCCCTTGCCGGCACGGGAGTAGTCCTCGCTCAGCCAGATCGAGACCGGCTGCACGCCGCCCTTGAAGTAGGCGCCCGCGGGGCTCGCGATGAGGTAGTAGGCGACCTTCTGCGCCGGGCGCACGCCCAGGAAGGCCTCCTTGGCGAACATGAACGGCCGCAGGTACAGACTCTGATCAGCGCCCGACGGCACCCAGGCCGCATCCAGCTTGATCAGCTCGCGCAGCGACTGCACGAAGTACGACACGGGCAGCTCCGGCAGTGCGAGACGCCGAGCCGAGCGCTGCAGACGCCGACCGTTCTGGTCGGGACGGAAGGTGTGGATCGACCCGTCGGCATGGCGGTACGCCTTGATGCCCTCGAAGATCTCCTGACCGTAGTGGAGAACGGCCGCGGCGGGATCCAGCGAGATCGGGCCGTACGGCTGCACGCGCGGGCGGTGCCAGCCGCCGCGCATCGACCAGCAGATGTCGACCATGTGGTCGGTGAAGTAAACGCCGAAGCCGGGGTTCTCGAGGATCTGCTCGCGCTCCGCGGCGCCGCGGGCGGCGAGGTTGCGGGTGACGGCGAACTCGAGCGGTGCGAGGCCCTGGTCGGGATCGGTGTCGAGGAGTGTCATGAGGATCTCGCTTCATCTGCGCCTTGCGGCGCGGTCACGGGCGACGGCTGCGGGCTCCAGGTTACGCCTGGAGCCGCGCGATGATCGCGTCGCCGATCTGTGCTGTGGTGCGGACCGAATCGGAACGCTCGGCGATGTCGGCTTCGACCGCGCGGGTGAGGCGGTCGGCGTCATCGCGCAGTCCCAGATGATTCAGCAGGAGCGCGACCGAGAGGATCGCGGCCGTGGGGTCGGCCTTCTGCTGGCCCGCGATGTCGGGAGCCGAACCGTGAACGGGCTCGAACATCGACGGGAAGTCGCCGTCGGGATTGATGTTCCCGGATGCGGCGAGGCCGATGCCACCGGTGACGGCACCTGCCAGGTCGGTCAGGATGTCACCGAAGAGGTTGTCGGTGACGATCACGTCGAAGCGGCTGGGGTTCGTGACCAGGAAGATCGTGGCCGCGTCGACGTGCAGATAGTCTACGGCGACGTCGGGGTGCTCCGTCGCCACCTCGTCGACGATCCGCTTCCAGATGCCCCCGGCGTGCACGAGCACGTTGGTCTTGTGCACGAGGGTGAGCTTCTTGCGGCGCCGCTCGGCCTCGGCGAACGCGAAACGCACGACACGCTCCACGCCGAACGCCGTGTTCACCGAGGTCTCGTTGGCCACCTCGTGCGGGGTGCCCACGCGGATCGCGCCCCCGTTGCCGACGTACGGGCCCTCGGTCCCCTCGCGCACCACGACGAAGTCGATCTCACCCGGGTCGGCGAGCGGACCGCTCGCACCCGGGTAGAGCTTCGACGGACGCAGGTTCACGTAGTGATCGAGCGCGAAGCGCAGCTTGAGCAGCAGCCCCCGCTCGATGTTCGCGTTCTTCAGTCGAGGATCGCCGGGCACTCCCCCGACGGCGCCGAGCAGGATCGCGTCGTGCGAGGCGATCGCCGCCAGGTCGTCGTCGGTCAGGGTGTCGCCGGTCTCGAGGAAGCGCGCGGCTCCGAGCGAGAACCACGTGCGCTCGAAGGTCACGTCGGTGTCCGCGGTGACGGCCTCGAGCACTTTGTCCGCCTCGGCGATCACCTCGGGACCGATTCCGTCACCGGGGATGACGGCGAGCTTCACGACGCGCGACATGGCACTCCTGTCTCAGGATGCCGCGGGCATCACCGCCGCGGCGAGTTACGGGATGATCCCAGCGTAGTCGCGGCGATCACCGACGCCACCACGACAAGACCCGCACCGATGAGCGACGTGATGCCGACACCGGCGTCGAAGGCGTGCGCGGCCGCATCCCGGAGCGCGGCACCGGTTTCGGGGGCGAGCCCGTTCGCGGCACTCACCGCGCCCGCCAGGGTCTCACGCGCCGCATCCGCCACGTCCGCAGGAACACCCTGCGGCACGACCAGGTTCGCGCGGTACAGCGCCGTGAGCAGTCCTCCGAGCAGCGATGTTCCCAGCACCGCACCGACCTCGTACGCGGTCTCGGAGACGGCGCTGGCCGCTCCCGCCTTCGCCGGTGGGGCGCTGGCGAGCACGAGCTCGTTCGAGACGGTCTCGGCCGCGCCGATCCCGATGCCGAGCACCATGAAGGCCACCACGAGCAGTGCCACCGAGCCCGGGTCCGTCGACAGCGCGACCATGACGTAGCCGACGAACGAGAACACCAGTGCGACGGGGATGACGACGCGCGGCGAGACGCGCTTCGCGACGGGCACGACCGCGAGTCCCGAGACGATCATGAGCACCAGACCGGGCACGAGTGCAAGGCCCGCGTTCATGGGCGAGAGACCGACGATGAGCTGCAGATGCTGCGAGACGAAGTAGATGAACCCGACCAGCGCGAGCACGCTCAACAGGTTGATCAGCAGGGCGCCCGTGAACGCGCCGCGGGCAAAGAGGCGGACATCGAGCATCGGCGTCTCGGCGCGACGCTGGCGGCGCACGAACAGCACGCCGAACCCGACGCCCGCCACCAACAGGGCGGCGACGAGCGGGCCCGGGCCGTGAGCCGCCGCCTCCTTGATCGCATAGACGATCGGCACCATGGTCGCCATGGAGAGCACGATGCTCACCGGGTCCACACGGCCGGGGTTCGGGTCGCGACTCTCCGGCACGAGGATCGGCGCGAGCACGAGCAGCGGGATGAGCACGGGCACCGCCATCAGGAACACCGATCCCCAGGCGAAGTGCTCGAGGAGGAACCCGCCCACGACCGGGCCGAGAGCCGCGCCGGCGGAGAACATAGCCGCCCAGACGGCGATCGCGAGCCGGCGCTGATTGCGGTCGGTGAAGATGCTGCGAAGCAACGACAGCGTCGACGGCATGAGCATCGCGCCGAAGACGCCCATGACGGCGCGGGCGGCGATGAGCAGCTCGGCGTTGGGGGCGAAGGCACCGAGCGCCGAGACGGCGGCGAAGCCCGTGGCGCCGATCAGCAGCATCCGGCGGCGTCCGAAGCGGTCGCCGAGCGTGCCCATCGTCACCAGGGAGCCCGCCAGCACGAGCGGATAGACGTCGATGATCCAGAGCTGCTGTGTGCTGGTGGGGCGAAGCTGCAGCGCGATCTCCGGAAGCGCGAAGCTCAGCACGGTGTTGTCGACCGCGACCAGCAGCACGGGAAGCATGAGGACGACGAGCGCCGCCCAGCCGCGCCATCCGACGCGGCGCCCCGCGGCCTCGGCGATGGCGATGTCTTGAGTCAGTGTGTTCATGTGTTTCTATACCGTCCGGCTGGTATAGTAACAGAGATGAAGCGTCCTCCGTCAGTACGATCGACACCATGAGTCGACCCCCGCGCGCCCGCGAGCTGGTGCTCGACGCCTTCGAGAATCTTCTCGTCGCGGAGGGCGAACGCGCGGCGACGATGGATGCGACGGCCAGGGCCGCCGGCGTCTCCAAGGGCGGGCTGCTCTACCACTTCGGTTCGAAGGACGCCCTCGAGGCGGGCTTGCTCGAGCGTCTCCGCCTCCTCGTCGACGAGGACCTCGAACGCATGCTCACCTCCGCCGAGGGGCCCGTGGCCTACTTCGTGCGCACCTCCGCCATGAGTGACGACGAGCTCGATCGGGCCTTCGTCGCCGTTTCCCGGCTTGCCCAGGGCGGGCACGCCGCCGCGGGCGCCGCGCTGCGCGCCATCCGCGACCGCTGGGCCGACGCGTTGCGGGCGCACGTGGCGAGCGAGGCCGCGCTGGATCTCGTGATGCTCGTGAGCGACGGCCTGTACTTCAACAACGCCCTCGGGGGCGATGGTGTGGCCGGCCCCACCCCGACAGGTGCCGCCATGGACGCCCTGCTCGAGATCGTCACCCGCGCCGCGCGCGGCTGACCCGTCGACCCGCCGCCGTTTCGACTCGGCGCTGCGCCCTCCCTCAACGACCGGTGTCGCCTTCGCCGAGTGAGCACCCAATCGCCGAGTGAGCACCCAATTGGATACTCGCTCGATGAACGGATGCTCGCTCGGCAGGACTGACCGGACGCCGCGGGAGAAGCGCCTCAGGACTCGGTGATCTCGATCTGCCGGAACAGGTCGGCCTGGATGGCGGAGCCGACCTCGGCGAGCAGCTCGTCGGGAACGGGCGAGTCGACCGTCAGCACCGAGAGGGCCTGTCCCCCGGCGGCACGGCGCGCGATCTGCATGCCCGCGATGTTGATGCCGGCCTCGCCGAAGCGCTGACCGTAGACGGCGACGATTCCGGGGCGGTCGGTGTACTGCATCACGATGTGGTGCTTCTCGATCGGCAGCTCGAGGGCGTGGCCGTTGATGGCGACGATCTTCTCGATCTGCTTCGTGCCGGTGAGCGTGCCCGACACCGAGAGCTGCGAGCCGTCGGACAGGGCGCCCGCGACGGTGATGACGTTGCGGTACTCCTCGCTCACGCCGTCGACGATGAGCCGTACCTCGATGCCGCGCTGGTCGGCCAGAAGCGGCGCGTTCACGTAGGACACCGACTCGCTGACGATGTTCGTGAACACGCCCTTGAGGGCCGCCAGCTTCAGCACGCTGACGTCGTAGTCCTTGAGCTCGCCGTGCACCTCGACGTCGATGCTCGTGACGGGCGAGACGGCCAGGGCGGAGAAGATCTGGCCGAGCTTCTCGACGAGTGCGATACCCGGCCGGACGTAGGGATCGATGACGCCGCCGGCGACGTTGACCGCATCCGGAACGAGCTCGCCCGACAGAGCCAGACGAACGGACTTCGCCACCGAAACACCGGCCTTCTCCTGAGCCTCGTCGGTTGACGCGCCGAGGTGCGGGGTCACGACCACGTTCGGCAGCGACAGCAAGCGTGCAGCATCGCTGTCGGCCGCAGGCGGCTCGCTCGAGAACACGTCGAGACCCGCGCCGGCGATCTCGCCCGAGATCAGGGCGTCGGCGAGAGCCGCCTCGTCGATCAGCCCGCCGCGAGCGACGTTCACCACGAAGGCGGTCGGCTTCATGCGGCGCAACTGCTCGGTGCTGATCATGCCGGTGGTCTCGGGCGTCTTCGGCATGTGGATGGTGATGAAGTCGCTCTGCTCGAGCAGTTCGTCGAGAGTGAGGAGCTCGACGCCCAGCTGCTGGGCACGGGCGCTCGTGACATAGGGGTCGTAGGCGACGACGCGCATGTCGAAGGCCTGCAGGCGCGCGGCGATCAGCGCGCCGATGCGGCCGAGGCCGATGATGCCCACCGTCTTCTCGAACAGCTCGGTGCCTGTGAACGAGCTGCGCTTCCAGGCGCCGGAAGAGAGGGATGCGTGCGCGGCCGGGATGCGGCGCGCGAGGCTCAGGATGTGGCCGACCGTGAGCTCCGCCGCGGAGATGATGTTCGAGGTCGGTGCATTGACGACCATGACGCCCGCGGTGGTGGCGGCCTTGATGTCGACGTTGTCGAGCCCGACGCCGGCGCGGGCGATGACCTTCAATGCGGGTGCGGCGGCGATGGCCTCCGCATCCATCCGCGTCGCCGAACGCACGAGCACGGCGTGCGCGTCCGCAAGGGCGGGCAGCAGCGCGGCGCGGTCTGCGCCGTCGACGTGACGCACGTCGAAATCGGGCCCGAGGGCGTCGATCGTGGCGGGAGAGAGCTCTTCAGCGATGAGGACGACGGGCTTGGTCACAGCGGATGTCCTTTGACACATGCGGGACCGCGTGCAGAGCACGACGGCGCGAGGCGGGTGGAAGCGCGTCGCGGGCTGGCCGGCCGCGCACTTGTCAGCCTACTGCCCCGACCCCAGTGGCCCCGACCGTGTGACGGGACGTTGGGCCTTCGGATCTCAGGCGTTGTAGAGCGAGGGGGTGACCGACGCGTAGGCGAAGATGTCGAGCCAGAAGACGGCGACCAGGCACAGGCCGAGCAGGAGCAGGAGCGCGAAGGGCCCCGCCTTGCGCCGCCAGCCGAGTGCAAAGCAGCCCGCGAACACGACGATCGGGAACAGCACGGGCAGCAACAGCACGAACCAGCCGTAACCCGTCAGACCCGCGTCTCCCCCGGCCTGCTGCAGCAGGAATCCGAGCGCCGTCCACAGCGCGAACGCGAAGAAGAGCGCGGCGAAGCCGGCGATCGTGACGATGAGCCAGACCGGCAGCGCGACGCGGCGCGCAGGCGTCGTGGCACTCATGAGCCCACTCCCGTCATGAGGAACGGCCACGGAAGCAGCACGACGGCGCCCACGACCAAGGCGATGATCCGCAGCCAGATCGGCCGGGAGCGGGTCAGCACGAGCGCGGTGGCGAACCAGACGGCGGGAGCGGCGATGGCCAGGATCCAGGCGGCGATGTGCGCCGCGGGGTTGATGAACAGCTGCGCGACGAACTGCAGGCGCGATCCGCCGATGAACCACCCGACGGCGAGCAGCAGGTAGATCCCGCCGAACACGCCGAGCGTGACGAGCGCGACGTTGCTCATCGGCGCCGGCTCGGCGTCGTCGGCGACGGATGCGGGTGCCGCATCCGTCTGGACGCTCGGCCGGCTCGCGGGAGCCGCTTTCGGCTCTGGCTGCGAGGGGGATGCGGCCCGTCGAGGCGCCGCCTGTGGGGCGAGCGTCGGGTCGTCGTCACCGTCCCAGCTGAGTGCGTCGTCGTCGCGCGAAACCATGCCTCGACCCTACCTCCTGGCACGGCGAAGGCCCCGGGATCACGAGGATCCCGGGGCCCGGACGCCCAGAAGGGGATTCAGGCGTCCTGCGTCGGACGGGCGGGCTCAGTCGCCGCATCCGCCGCAGCTTCGGCGTGCGCACGAGCGGCGCGCACTTCGTCGAACGAGGTGCCGTAGTAGGCGGCCTCCATGAGGGTGCGCATGTCCGCAAGCAGCGGCAGACGCGGGTTGGCCGGAGCGCACTGGTCGCCGTAGGCGGCCATGGCGAGCTCGTCGAGGCGCCCGATGAAGTCGCCCTCGGCGACGCCCTGCGCCTGGAACGAGCGCTCGATGCCGACGGCGTCGCGCAGCTTCTCGACCGCGCGGGCGTAGCTCTCGACGCCCTGCTCCGGGGTGTCCGCCTTGAGGCCCAGGTGCTTGGCGATCTCCTGGTAGCGCTCCGGCGCGATGTAGCGCTCGTACTTGGGCCAGCTCGTGACCTTGCTGGGCACGCGTCCGTTGTAGCGGATCGCGTGCGGCAGGTAGATCGCGTTGGTGCGGCCGTGCACGAGGTGGAACTTCGAGCCGGTCACGTGCGCCATGGCGTGCACGATCCCGAGGAACGCGTTGCCGAACGCCATGCCGGCGATGGATGCGGCGTTGTGCATCTTCTCGCGGGCCAGCAGGTCGGCGGCGTCCTTGGAGCCGGCGGGCGCCTGGGTGGAGCGCACGATGTTCTCGAAGATCAGCTTGATCGCATGCAGCGCCAGACCGTCGGTGTAGTCGTTCGCGTACACCGACACGTACGCCTCGGTCGCGTGGGTCAAGGCATCGAAGCCCGCATCCGCCACGAGGAAGGCCGGCAGCGCCGCGGTCAGTGTCGGGTCGATGATGGCGACCGACGGGGTGAGCGCGTAGTCGGCGAGCGGGTACTTCATGCCCGTGGTCTCGTCGGTGATCACCGCGAACGGCGTCATCTCGCTTCCGGTTCCCGAGGTCGTCGGAACGCAGACGAGCTTCGCCTTGGCACCGAGGTCGGGGAACTTGAACGCGCGCTTGCGCACATCGAAGAACTTCTCGCGCATGTCGGAGAACTGCACGTCGGGGTTCTCGTAGAGCAGCCACATGACCTTCGCCGCGTCCATGGGCGAGCCGCCGCCGAGCGCGATGATGGTGTCGGGCTGGAACTCGCGCATCTGCGCGGCTCCCGCCTGCACGCTCGCCACGGTGGGCTCGGGCAGCACCCGGTCGATGATCTGCAGGTGCACGGGCGTCGGGCGTCGGTGCAGGATGTCGACGACCCGATCGACGAAGCCCATCTTGGTCATCGTGGCGTCGGTGACGATCGTGACGCGGTCGACGTGCTTCATGTCGATCAGGTAGCGCAGCGCGTTCGGCTCGAAGTAGGTCTTCGCCGGGATCTTGAACCACTGCAGGTTGTTGTTGCGCCGACCGACGCGCTTGATGTTCAACAGATTCACCGCCGAGACGTTGTTCGAGACCGAGTTGTGACCGTAGGAGCCGCAGCCGAGGGTCAGCGACGGCATGAACGCGTTGTAGATGTCGCCGATGCCGCCGAGGGCCGACGGGGCGTTCTCGATGATGCGCACGGCCTTCACGCGGTCGGCGAAGTCGGCGATCACCGCCGGATCGTTGCTGTGGATCGCGCCGGAGTGGCCGAGGCCGTCGAAGGCGACCATCTGCTCCGCGAGGTCGATGCCCTCCTGCGGGTTGCGGGCGTGGAGCACGGCGAGCACGGGCGCGAGCTTCTCGCGCGTCAGGGGCTCGTGCGGCCCGACGCCGGAGACCTCGGCGAGGATGATCGACGTGTCCGCGGGAACCTCGAAGCCGGCCTGCTGGGCGATCCACACGGGCGACTGTCCGACGACGGATGCGTTGAGCTTCGCGTCCGCGCAGTTGGCGCTGTCGGCGGCCACACCGAAGATGAACTCCTCGAGCAGGCGCTTCTCGGCAGGCGTCGCCATGTAGGCGTGCAGGCGCGCGAACTCCGCGAGTGCTTCCTTCGCGATCGGAGCGTCGAGGATGACGGCCTGCTCCGAGGCGCAGACCATGCCGTTGTCGAACGACTTCGAGATCACGATGTCGTTGACCGCGCGACCGACCTTCGCCGTGCGCTCGATGAAGGCGGGCACGTTGCCCGCGCCGACGCCGAGGGCCGGCTTGCCGCAGGAGTACGCCGCGCGCACCATGGCGTTGCCGCCGGTGGCGAGGATGAGCGCGACGCCCGGGTGGTTCATGAGCTCGCCCGAGGCCTCCATCGACGGCTCCTCGATCCACTGGATGCAGTCGGCGGGCGCGCCGGCGGCGATGGCCGCATCGCGCACGACCGTCGCAGCGGCC
This sequence comes from Microbacterium sp. Clip185, assembly GCF_028743715.1. Classification (NCBI taxonomy): domain Bacteria; kingdom Bacillati; phylum Actinomycetota; class Actinomycetes; order Micrococcales; family Microbacteriaceae; genus Microbacterium; species Microbacterium sp. Clip185. The sequence continues at coordinate 1,884,594 of NZ_CP117996.1, forward strand.
ACGGACGAGCGCTGAGCCGACGGGTGGAAGCCGAACACGATGGGGTTGCGGGTCTTCAGCGCGATGAGCGACTTGAAGATCGTGGTGGACGTCGGGTTCGTGACCGGAGTCAGGGCGCACACGACGCCGACCGGGTCGGCGATCTCGGTGATGCCGGTCAGCTCATCGGTCGAGATCACCCCGACCGTGCGCTGGTTGATGATCGAGTTCGTGACGTGTTCGCACGCGAACATGTTCTTCACGGCTTTGTCCTCGAAGGTGCCTCGGCGCGTCTCTTCGACGGCGAGCACGGCGAGGTCGGCGTGGTGGCTGAGGGCAGCGACCGACGCCTTGCGGACGATCTGGTCGATCTGCTCCTGGGTGAAGGATGCGTACGCGGCCAGAGCTTCTTGGGCCCGGTCGACGAGGGCATCGATGACGACAGACATCGGAACACTCCCACTCTGCGCGGTCATTCGCCGCGCGTCATGGGACCAGGTTATGAATTGGTCAGACCACTACCCAGGGCCCAAGGTCCCACGGAAAAGACCCGGCCACCGCATCCTGTGTTCGGGATGCGGTGGCCGGGCCAGGTCCGCCGCGTGGTGCGCGGCGAGGTGTTCAGGCGCTCAGGCGCGGATCAACGAGCGGCAGAGCCCTCGGTGTAGTCCGAGTCCTGCTGCTGCCACGAGAAGAGCGAGCGCAGCTTCTTGCCGGTCGCCTCGATCGGGTGGCCCTGCTCCTTCTCGCGCAGCGCGAGGAACTCGGGAGCACCGGCATCCTGGTCGTCGATGAAGCGCTTGGCGAACGCGCCGGACTGGATGTCGGCGAGAACAGCCTGCATGTGCTCCTTCACCGAGGGGTCGATGACGCGCGGGCCGGAGACGTAGTCGCCGTACTCGGCCGTGTCGGAGATCGACCAGCGCTGCTTGGCGATGCCGCCCTCCCACATGAGGTCGACGATGAGCTTCAGCTCGTGCAGCACCTCGAAGTAGGCGATCTCGGGCTGGTAGCCGGCCTCGGTCAGCGTCTCGAAGCCGTACTGCACGAGGTGGCTCATGCCGCCGCAGAGAACGGCCTGCTCGCCGAAGAGGTCGGTCTCGGTCTCCTCGGTGAAGGTCGTCTTGATGACACCGGCGCGCGTGCCGCCGATCGCCTTGGCGTACGAGAGCGCCGTGGCCCAGGCGGTGCCGGTCTCGTCGCGCTCGACGGCGATGATGTCCGGGATACCGCGGCCGGCGACGAACTCGCGACGAACCGTGTGGCCCGGCGCCTTCGGGGCGACGAGGATCACGTCGACACCCTCGGGCGTCTCGATGTAGCCGAAGCGGATGTTGAAGCCGTGCGCGAAGGCGAGAGTCTTGCCCGCGGTCAGCTTGTCCTTGATGCTGTCGGCGTAGATGGAGCGCTGGTGCTGGTCGGGCGCGAGGATCATGATCAGATCCGCCCACTCGGCGGCATCGGCGACCGACTTGACCTCGAAGCCGTCCTCCTGCGCCTTGGCGGCGGACTTGGAGCCGTCCTTGAGCGCGATGACGACCTCGACGCCGGAGTCGCGCAGGTTCTGCGCGTGGGCGTGACCCTGCGAGCCGTAGCCCACGATCGCGACCTTCTTGCTCTGGATGATCGAGAGGTCGGCGTCGGCGTCGTAGAAGATCTCAGCCATGGTGTGTGTTTTCTCCTTCGTGTATCGGTCGTTGCGTTTCGACTCGCTGCGCTCGCTCAACGACCGGTGAACGGCTTGCGAAAGGGGTTATCCGCGCAGGACGCGCTCGGTGATGCTCTTGCCGCCGCGACCGATCGCGAGCAGCCCGGACTGCGCCATCTCCTTGACGCCGAAGGGCTCGAGGGCGCGGAGGAAAGCGTCCACCTTGCCCTTGTCGCCGGTGATCTCGACCACGAGCGCGTCCGGCGCGTAGTCGACGACCGAGCCGCGGAACAGGTTTACGACCTCGAGCACGTTGGAGCGGCTCGCGTTGTCGGCGCGCACCTTTACCAGCACGTGCTGGCGCTGGACGGAGGCGGCCGCATCCAGCTCGACGATCTTGATGACGTTGATCAGCTTGTTGAGCTGCTTGGTCACCTGCTCGAGCGGGAGCTGGTCGACGTCGACGACGACCGTGATGCGGGACAGGCCCGGCACCTCGGTCACGCCCACGGCGAGCGACTCGATGTTGAAGCCGCGGCGGGCGAACAGGCCCGCCACGCGGGTCAGCAGACCCGGCTTGTCCTCGACGAGGAGGCTCAGCACGTGTGAAGTCATGTCAGTCCTCCTTGTCGAATTCGGGCGCGTGGTCGCGGGCGTACTGCACGAAGCTGTTGCTCACTCCCTGTGGGACCATGGGCCATACCATCGCGTCGGCCGACACGACGAAGTCGATCACGACGGGGCGATCGTTCGTCTCGAGGGCGAGCTTGATGGCGGCGTCGATCTCGTCCTCGCGCTCCACGCGGATCGCCAGACAGCCGTAGGCGTCGGCGAGCTTCACGAAGTCCGGGATGCGGGCGGTGCCGTGTCCGGTGTTCAGGTCGGTGTTCGAGTGGCGGCCGTCGAAGAACAGCGTCTGCCACTGGCGCACCATGCCCAGCGACGAGTTGTTGATGATCGCGACCTTGATCGGGATCTCGTTGATCACGCAGGTCGCGAGTTCCTGATTGGTCATCTGGAAGCATCCGTCGCCGTCGATCGCCCAGACGACCCGGTCGGGCTCTGCGACCTTCGCACCCATCGCGGCAGGGACCCCGTAGCCCATGGTTCCGGCGCCGCCGGAGTTGAGCCACGAGTTGGGACGCTCGTACTTGATGAACTGGGCGGCCCACATCTGGTGCTGGCCGACACCGGCGGCGTAGATCGCCTCGGGTCCGCTCAGCTCGCCGATGCGCGAGATGACCTGCTGCGGCGAGAGCAGCCCGTCGGTCGTGGGCGCGTAGCCCAACGGGAACTCGTCGCGGAGGCCGTCGAGGTAGCTCCACCACTCGGTGATGTCGGGCTTCTGGTCGCCCACAGTCTGGCGGAAGGCACTGTCGAGGTCGACGAGCACCTCCTTCAGATCGCCCACGATCGGCACATCTGCGAAGCGGATCTTCGAGATCTCCGCGGGATCGATGTCGACGTGCACGACCTTCGCGCCGGGGGCGAAGAGTGAGGCCTTGCCCGTGACGCGGTCGTCGAAGCGCGCACCGAGGGCGACGATGAGGTCCGCCTCCTGCAGCGCGAGCACCGCAGGGACCGTGCCGTGCATGCCGGGCATGCCGAGGTTCTGGGGGTGCGAGTCGGGGAAGGCGCCTCGAGCCATGAGCGTCGTCACGACCGGCGCGCCCGTCGCCTCGGCCAGCACACGCAGCTCGTCGGAGGAGCGCGAGCGGATCACGCCGCCGCCGACGTACAGAACGGGCTTCTGAGCCTCGGACAGCAGCTGGGCCGCGGCCTGGATCTGCTTGCCGTGGGCCTTGGTCACCGGACGGTAGCCGGGCAGCTCGACCTTGGGCGGCCAGATGAAGGGCGCCGTGGCCTGCTGGGCGTCCTTGGTGATGTCCACGAGCACCGGCCCCGGGCGTCCCGTGCTGGCGATCTCGAAGGCGGCCGCGATCGCACCGGGGATCTCCTCGGCCGTCTTCACCAGGAAGGAGTGCTTCGTGATCGGCATCGTGATGCCCACGATGTCGGCCTCCTGGAACGCGTCCGTGCCCATCAGCGTCGAGAAGACCTGTCCGGTGATGCACACGAGCGGCACGGAGTCCATGTAGGCGTCGGCGATCGCCGTGACGAGGTTCGTCGCACCGGGGCCCGACGTCGCGATGGCGACGCCGGTGCGACCGGATGCGGCGGCGTAGCCCTCGGCGGCGTGGCCGGCACCCTGCTCGTGGCGCACGAGGATGTGGCGCACGGCCTCATCGTCCATGAGCGGGTCGTAGACGGGCATGATCGCGCCGCCCGGAAGCCCGAACACGTCGGTGACGCCGACGAGTTCGAGCGAGCGGACGACGGCCTCCGCTCCCGTGATCACGGGTGCGGACTGCGCACGGGCGGGCGGCCGGGGAATGGCCGCAGAGATGTCTGAGGACATGGGAACTACCTCGGGTGGGGATGACGGGATGTCGGAGGCGAAGTTACCCGGTGACGGCGCCTTCGGCAGCCGAACGCACGAGCTTCGAGTACTTGGCCAGGACGCCACGGGTATAGCGCGGGGGAAGCGGCTCCCAGCCAGAGCGGCGGGAGCTCAGCTCGGCCTCATCGACGAGTAGGTCGAGAGAGCGAGCCGCGATATCGACCCGTATCAGATCACCATCGCGCACGAAAGCGATAGGACCTGCGTCCACCGCTTCCGGTGCTACGTGGCCGATGCACAGGCCGGTTGTGCCGCCCGAGAATCGTCCGTCCGTCAAGAGTAGTACATCTTTTCCGAGGCCAGCGCCCTTGATGGCGGCCGTCACCGCGAGCATCTCGCGCATGCCGGGGCCGCCCTTCGGTCCTTCGTAACGGATGACGACGACGTCTCCGGCGCGGATCTCTCCTGCCTCCAGGGCGTCCATCGCGGCGCGCTCGCGCTCGAACACGCGTGCGGGCCCTTCGAACACGGCGGCGTCGAAGCCGGCCGTCTTGACGACAGCGCCCTCGGGCGCCAGCGATCCGTGCAGGATCGTGATGCCGCCGGTGGCGTGGATCGGGTTGTCGAAGGTGTGGATCACCGTGCCGTCGATGGGGTCAGGGTCGAGCTCGCGCAGGTTCTCGGCGAGCGTCTTGCCGGTCACGGTGAGCGCATCACCGTGCAGCAGACCCTCATCGAGCATCGCCTTCATGATGACCGGGATGCCGCCGTGGCGGTCGACGTCGTTCATGACGTACTGGCCGAACGGCTTCATGTCGGCGACGTGCGGAACCTTGTCACCGATGCGGTTGAAGTCGTGGAGCGAGAGCTCGACATCCGCCTCGCGCGCGATGGCGAGCAGGTGCAGCACGACGTTGGTCGAGCCGCCGAGTGCCATGGCGAGGGCGATCGCGTTCTCGAACGCCTCCTTGGTGAGGATGTCGCGCGTGGTGATGCCGAGCTTCAGCAGGTTGACGACGGCCTCGCCCGAGCGGTGCGCGAAGTAGTCGCGGCGGCGGTCGGCGGAGGGCGGTGCGGCACTGCCGGGGAGGCTGAGACCGAGCGCCTCGGCGACGGAGGCCATGGTGTTGGCGGTGTACATGCCACCGCACGCTCCCTCGCCCGGCGCGATCGCGCACTCGATGCGCTTGAGGTCGGCCTCGCTCATCTTTCCGGCGAGGCACGCGCCGACGGCCTCGAAGGAGTCGATGATCGTGACGTCCTTCTCGGTGCCGTCGCTGAGCTTGACCCAGCCCGGCGCGATCGAACCCGCGTAGAGGAAGACGCTCGACAGGTCGAGGCGGGCCGAGGCCATGAGCATGCCGGGGATGGACTTGTCGCAGCCGGCCAGCAGCACGCTGCCGTCGAGGCGCTCGGCCATCATGACCGTCTCGACGGAGTCGGCGATGACCTCGCGGCTGACGAGCGAGAAGTGCATGCCTTCGTGGCCCATCGAGATGCCGTCGGAGACGGAGATCGTGCCGAACTGCAGCGGGTAGCCGCCGCCGGCGTGCACGCCTTCCTTCGCGCCCTGCGCGAGCCGATCGAGGCTGAGGTTGCAGGGGGTGATCTCGTTCCAGCTGGAGGCGATGCCGATCTGGGGCTTGTCCCAGTCCTCGTCTCCCATGCCGACGGCACGCAGCATGCCGCGGGAGGTGGTGGCTTCAATGCCGTCCGTCACAGCTCGGCTGCGCGGCTTGATGTCGATCGCTTCGTCGGGGTGGCTCACCCGTGCAGTCTATTGCGGCCGGGCCCCTGTCACGGTCGCCGAGCGGTCATCCTCGTCGTGCGCGAAGCTGCGCCAACCGGGTGAGGAGGGCAGCCAGGGCAGCCGGGTCTTCGACCGACACGGATGCGGCGCTGTCACCCCCGCCGACGTGAACGCCCAGGTCGCCGTCGCCGAGCGAACGCAGCGCGTCCTCGTCGGTCACGTCGTCGCCCGCGAACAGCACGGCCGTCGCACCGAGACGCTCGCGCAGGGCCGCGACGGCTTGATCCTTGCCCTCGTGCCGGAAGGCGAACTCGAGGATGTCGCGTCCGGTACGTCGCCGCCACCGCGGAGCGCGCTCCTGCATCAGAGCGTCGATCTCGCGTTGAGCCTGCTCGGCCGCATCCGGCTGGGCGAGACGCGTGTGCAGGCCCAACCCGAAGGCCTTCGGCTCGACCCACGCACCGTCGATGCCCGCGACGATGCGCTGCGCCTCGGCAACGAGCTCGTCGAGAAGCACCCGATCGGCACGATCGGCGGCGTCGTCGTCCTCCGCCTGCGTGCCGGGATGCCACGTCTCGGCGCCGTGGGATCCGGCGAGATGGAAGAGCGAGTCGTCCGAGTGCTCGCTGATCACGCGGAGATCGGCCAGAGTCCGACCCGACACCAGTGCGACGTCGGTGTCGGGCAGCGCGACCAGCGCATCCAGCGCCTGACGCGCCTCGGGGATCATGCGCGCCGACATCGGCTCGTCCACGAGCGGCGAGAGCGTGCCGTCGAAGTCGAGCGCGACGAGAAGCCGCGGCGTTCGGGCGAGACTCTCCAGATCGTTCACGCCCTGCCGCTCCCCCGAATTCCTGCCAGGGCGGCGAGGAACTCCCGTGACCAGTCCTCGACGTCGTGCTCGCGCACGCGGCGGCGCAGCGCCCGCATCCGTCGTCCCTGCTCCGCCGGTGTCATCTCGATCGCGCGGACGATCGTGTCCTTGAGGCCCTGGATGTCGTGGGGGTTCACGAGCAGCGAACTGCCGAGTTCGTCGGCCGCTCCCGCGAACTCGCTCAGCACGAGCGCGCCGCGGTTGTCGATGCGGCTCGCGACGTACTCCTTGGCGACGAGATTCATCCCGTCGCGCAGCGCCGTGACGAGCATGACGTCGGCGGCCAGATACAGCGCCACCATCTCCTCCTTGGGGAAGGCCTGGTGGAGGTAACGGATGGCGGTGTGGCCCATCGTGTCGTAGTCGCCGTTGATACGCCCGACCGTCAGCTCGATCTCGTCGCGCAGCTGCTGGTAGGTCTCCACCCGTTCGCGGCTCGGGCTCGCGACCTGGACGAGGGTCACGTCCTCGACCGAGAGCCGCTCGTCCTGCAGCAGCTCGCCGAACGCCTTCATGCGGTGGCGGATGCCCTTCGTGTAGTCGAGTCGGTCGACGCCGAGCAGGATGTGGCGCGGATTGCCGAGCTCTTCGCGGATCTCGCGGGCGCGCGCCTGGATCTCGGGCCGCTCGGCGAGCTCGACGTAGGAGGCCACGTCGATCGAGATCGGGAACGCACGCGCGAGCGCCATGCGCACCGAGCCGTCGGCCTGCGGGACCTTGATCCCGGTCGACTTCGTCTCGTAGCGGAGCTGGCGGCGCACCGCGCGGGCGAAGTTGCCCGCATCCGCCACGCGCTGGAAACCGATCACGTCGGCGCCGAGGAGTCCTTCGAGCACCTGACGACGCCACGGCAGCTGGGAGAACAGCCCGTATGCAGGGAACGGAATGTGATGGAAGTAGCCGATCGTCAGGTCGGGCCGCTGCTCGCGGAGGAACTTCGGAACGAGCTGCAGCTGGTAGTCCTGCACCCACACCGTGCCGCCCTCGGCCGCGACCTCTGCGGCGGCCTCGGCGAAGCGACGATTGACGGCGACGTAGGCGTTCCACCACTCGCGGCGGTACCGAGGAGCCGCGATCACGTCGTGATAGAGCGGCCAGATCGTGTCGTTCGAGAAGCCCTCGTAGTACAGCTCGACCTCTTCGGCGGTCAGCGTGATCGGGACGAGGTGCGTGCCATCGGCATCGAACGGCTCGAGCTCCAGGTCGGGCTTGCCGGCCCAGCCGACCCAGGCGCCGTCGCTCTTTCGCATCACCGGTTCGAGCGCCGTCACCAGCCCGCCGGGGCTGCGACGCCATCCGCCGTCGGCGTCTCGGTCGACGGGAAGGCGATTGGCGACGACGACGAACTCTGCTTGTGGCACGCGAGCACTCCTGGTCTCTCGGGATGCCACTCAGGCTAACAGCGGCGTGCAGGGCCTCCAGGGGTTCGCGCAAGCCCCGAGCGAGGGGGTATCCTCCCGCGATAGCGTGGGCTCATGCGCTCCTACCTCTTCGGCTCCGGTCTGTTCAGCGCCCTGCTCGGGGGCGCAACGCTCTTTCGAGGGCTGCGCAACAACGAGGAGCCCTTCACCTGGCGGACGGCGCTGGCGTGGGTCAGCTGGGGCATCACGCTCGCCCTCGCGATCGGCGCGATCGTCGACACATTCCGAGCCAAGCGCGGGCACGTGGCCGCCGGCGACTCCCCCGTCTCCGGCGACGAGACCAAGCTGCTGCGCCAGCGCCTGCGTCGCTGAGAGTCGGCGCCGCGCGGTCGTCAGCGCACGAGGATGAGCGCGTCGCCCTGACCGCCGCCGCCGCACAGCGCGACCGCAGCGGTGCCGGATCCGCGCCGCACGAGTTCGTGCACGGCGTGCACGACCAGCCGGTTGCCCGAGGCACCGATCGGGTGCCCCAGCGCGATGCCGCCGCCCTGCGGGTTGACCACGTCGTCGGAGACTCCGAGCTCGCGCTGGGAGCGCACGACGACCGCGGCAAAGGCTTCGTTGATCTCGACGAGATCCAGATCGGATGCGGCGAGTCCCTGCCGCTCGAGCGCCCGGGCGATGGCGCGCGCCGGCTGCGCGTGCAGCGAGTTGTCGGGGCCGGCGACCTGCCCGCTCGCCCCGAGCGCTGCCAATACCTTCCATCCCTGCGCGTCGGCGTGGCTGCGCGTCGTGAGCACGACCGCTGATGCGCCGTCGGAGATCTGCGACGAGTTGCCCGCCGTGATGGTCCCGCCCTCGGCGAAGGCGGGACGCAGCTTCGCGAGCACCTCTTCGGAGGTGTCGGCGCGGATTCCCTCGTCGCGCGTGATGGTGACGGGCTCGCCTCGACGCTGCGGGACCTCGACCGGCACGATCTCGGCGTCGAACAGGCCCGCCTCCACGGCGGCGGCCGCACGACGATGCGAGCGTGCGGCGACCGCATCCTGTTCGGCACGCGTGATCTCGTAGTCGGCGTTGCGGCGCTCGGTCGACTCGCCCATGCTCACCCGGTCGAACGCGTCGGTGAGGCCGTCGTACGCCATGTGGTCGAGCACCTCGACGCTGCCGTAGGCGTACCCGTCGCGCGACCCGATCAGCAGGTGGGGTGCACGACTCATCGACTCCATACCCGCTGCGACGACCACCGACGCGTCGCCCACACGGATCATCCGTGCAGCGTCGATGACGGCGGTGAGTCCGGACAGGCAGACCTTGTTGACCCCGGCGGCGTGGACGTCCCAGCCGAGGCCCGCGGCGATCGCCGCCTGCCTGGCCGGGTTCTGACCGGTCCCCGCGGGAAGCACCTGACCGATGAGAACGGCATCGACAGCGGATGCGGGGATCCCGCCCTGGGCGAGGGCGCCACGGATGGCGATCCCGCCCAGCTGGGGCGCGGGGATCGAAGCCAGCTGCCCCTTCAGCCTCCCCTGCGGCGTGCGGGCGGCGGCAACGATCACGATGTCGTCGGGAGTCATCTCCCCAGCCTACGGCTGCGCCGCAATTCCCCCCGCCGCCCGTTACATACCGCAGGTATATACTTTGGTAATGCGAAAAGCCGAAGCCATCGAGAGGATCGTCGTCGCCGCGCACGCGCTGACCCGCGTCGCCGCCGTCACGACACAGAACGATGCCCCCGCCGCCCAGTGGCGCGCGCTCAGCATCCTGCAGAAGGAGGGCCCCCAGCGCGTGGGCGATCTGGCGCGACTGAGCCGCACCACACAGCCCGGCATGACCCGACTGGTCGGTCAGCTCGCCGACCTGCACCTGGTCGAACGTGAGCGCGACGCGGAGGACTCCCGGGTGACGCTCGTCTCGATCACGCCGGCAGGATCCGAGGCGATGGATGCGTGGCGCACGCAGCTGGGCGAGGCGTTGGAGCCGCTGTTCGCGGACCTCGACGACGCGGAATGGACCGCGCTCGAGCACGCGTCCCGCATCCTGATGTCGCGCACCGACGCTTTCGCGGGAGCAGCACGATGAGCGGCGCGACAGGATCCGTCTGGCGCCAGCCAGCCCAGGTGTGGGCCGTCGCCTTCGCATGTGTCGTGGCGTTCATGGGCATCGGCCTCGTGGACCCGATCCTTCCCGCGATCGCGGAGTCGCTCGAGGCCACCCCGGTCGAGACCGAGCTCCTGTTCACGAGCTACCTGCTCGTGACGGGCCTCGCGATGCTGGTCACGAGCTGGATCTCCAGCCGCATCGGGGCGAAAGCGACGCTCCTGGCTGGGCTCGCCCTCATCGTCGTCTTCTCGCTCTTCAGCGCACTGTCCGGCAGCGTCGACGCCATCATCGGCTTCCGGGCCGGGTGGGGACTGGGCAACGCTCTGTTCATCTCCACGGCGCTCGCGACCATCGTGGGGGCCGCCAGCGGCGGGAGCTCGGCAGCGATCGTGCTGTACGAGGCCGCGCTCGGCGTCGGCATCGCGGTGGGCCCGCTGCTGGGCGGACTGCTCGGCGAGGTGAGCTGGCGCGGTCCGTTCTTCGGCGTCGTCGCGCTCATGGCGATCGCCTTCATCGCGGTCGCCGTGCTGCTCCGCGGATCGAAGGAGAAGCGCTCGCCCGTGCCGCTGTCGGCGCCGTTCCGCGCGCTCGGACAGCCGGCCCTCGCCGTGCTCGCGGTAGCCGCCCTGTTCTACAACATCGGCTTCTTCACCCTGCTGGCCTTCTCGCCGTTCCCGCTCGGGTTCGGGGCGATGGGCATCGGCTTCACGTTCTTCGGGTGGGGTGTCGCCCTGGCGATCACGAGCGTGTGGGTCGCGCCGCTCCTGCTGCGACGCTTCACCCGCTCGGGCGTGATGCTCGTCGTCCTGCCGCTGCTCGCCATCGATCTCGTCGTCGGGGGGATCCTCGTCGCGAGCTCCGCCGCGCTGGTGACCTGCATCGTCGTGGGCGGTCTGCTGCTCGGCGTGATGAACACCGTGCTGACCGAAGCGGTCATGGAGGCCACGGATCTCCCCCGTGCGGTCGCATCCTCGGCCTACTCGGCCGTCCGCTTCCTCGGCGGGGCGGCCGCTCCCCCGCTTGCCGCATGGCTGTGGCACGCGTCGAACGCGACGGTGCCGTACCTCGTGGCCGCCGCATCCATCGTCATCGCCGCCCTGACCATCGCTCTCGGGCGCCGCGCTCTGCGTCGCATCGACGAGCGTCCGGCGGATGCGGCCGAGGAAGGAGCCGCCGTCCTCGTCGGCGACGCGGCCTGACACGCGCACGAAGAGGGGTGCCCACCGTCCGGTGAGCACCCCTCTTCCACGTCGCGCGGAGTCAGTGCTTCACAGGGTGAGCACGTTCGAGCGCCGCTCCCTCGACGTCGACATCGGGCAGGATGCGGTCGAGCCAGCGCGGCAGCCACCACGCCGCGCGCCCGAACAGGTGCATGAGCGCCGGAACGATCACCATGCGCACGATGAACGCGTCGAAGAGCACACCGATCGCCATCCCGAAGCCGATCGGACGCACCATCGCGAGGTGGCTGAAGACGAAGCCGCCGAAGACGGAGATCATGATGATCGCCGCGGCCGTGACCACCGCACGCCCGCCCCGCAAGCCCGCAACGACCGCCGCGCGTGCCGGAGCGCCGTGGACGTACGCCTCGCGCATGCCCGAGACGAGGAACAGCTGGTAGTCCATCGCGAGTCCGAAGAGCACACCCATCAGGATGATCGGTCCGAAACTCAGCACCGGGCCCGGATCGTGCACGCCGAAGACATCACTCAGCCAGCCCCACTGGTAGATCGCGGTGACGGCGCCGAGCGCGGCGAACAGGGACAGCACGTAACCGGCAGTCGCGATGATGGGCACCAGGATCGACCGGAACACCAGCACCATGATGACGAGCGAGAGGCCCACGACCACGGCGAGATAGACGGGCAGCGCGTCGGCGAGCTTCTGCGACACGTCGATGTTGGCCGACGCCTGGCCCGCCACGCCGAGCTCGATGTCGCCGTCGAGCGGTGAGAGGGCGCGCAGGTCGTGCACGAGCGTCTCGGTCGACTCACTGGCGGGCCCGTCCTGCGGGACCACCTGGAACGCGAAGGTCTTGCCGTCATCCGAGACCGCGATCGGGGCGACCGCATCCACGTCGTCCTGCGCCATGAGCGTGCGGACGATGTCGGCCTGCGTCGTGACGCGATCGCTCTCCGCCACCGCCTGCGGCGTCTCGGCGACGACCAGCAGCGGGCCGTTGACGCCGGCGCCGAATGCCTCGGTCGCCGCCGTATAGGCGCGGTACTGGGTCGTGTCGGTGGCCTCCGAGGAGCCATCGGGCAGTCCGAGACGCATCGACAGGGCGGGGATGGCGATGACGAGCAGAGCGATGATCGCGACCGCGCCCGCGGCGACCACGCGTCCGGTGCGCATGGGCCGCAGCTCGGCCGGTGCGTGATCGGGATGCCCGACCTTCGCGCGCAGCCCGCGGCGCAGCACCCGCAGCTTCATGAGCCCGAGCAGGGCGGGCGTGACCGTGATGGCGACGAGGACGGCGACGAACACGCACGCCGCGCCCACGACACCCATCACGCCGAGGAACGGCACGCCGGTGACGAGGAGGGCGACCAGGGCGATGATCACGGTGGTGCCGGCGAAGACGACGGCGTTGCCCGCCGTCCCGTTGGCCAGGCCGATCGACTCGCCGATGTCCATGCCGGCGAGCACCTGCTTGCGGTGCCGGTTCACGATGAACAGCGAGTAGTCGATGCCGACGGCGAGACCGAGCATGACACCGAGGATCGGCGTCACCGATGCCATGTCGACGACGTCCGAGAAGGCGAGGGATCCGGCGACGCCGACACCGACGCCGATGAGCGACCCGATGAGAGGCGTGATGGCGGGAAGCAGCGCCCGCATCATGATCGCGAGCACGAGCGCCGCGATGAGCACTCCGACGAGCTCGCCGACGCCGATGAGGCCATCGGTCGACTGGGCGATCGTCGAGGAGTAGTCGATGCGGACACCCGGGATCTCGGCGTCGTCGAGGCGGTCCGCGACCGCATCCTTGGTCTCCTGCGGCAGCGAGAACATGTCCTCCGAGAAGGACACGTTGCCGAGAGCCGTGGCGTCGTCGGTCGAGACGGTGCGGATGGCGGATGCGGCGTCGAGCAGTTCCTGACCCGCCTCGAGCTGGGGCTTCTGCGCTTCGAGCTGGGCACGTGACGCGTCGAGTTGCTCCTGCCCCGCGGCGATCTGCGCCTGCTGCGCGGCGAACTGTGCCTCGGCCTGGGCGTACACGCCCGCTGCCTGAGCCTCGGCGATCGCGGCGTCCAGCTGAGCCTTGCCCGCGTCGAGCTGCTGCTGCGCCGCATCCAGCTGGGTCTCACCCTGCGAGAGCTGCGCGGCGCCGGACTCGAGCTGCGCGGCCTGATCGGCGCGCTGCGCCTCGGTCTGGAACGGGTCGACCGTGCCCGCGACGCCGTCGATACCGGCGACGTCTTTCAGCAGCGAGGAGATGTCGGCCTTCTGCTCGTCGGTGAACGGTTGACCGTCCGTCTGGAACACGACGGGCGCGCTGGCCCCCGTGAGGTCGGGAAGGGCGTCGGCGAGGCGGTCGTTGACGCGCTCGGTCTCGGTGCCGGGGATGCTGAAGGAGGTGGCGAGCGTGCCGCCGAAGGCGACGAACGATCCCGCCGCGACGCCGAGGGCGATCACCCAGGCGACGAGGACGAGCCAGGCGCGGCGCGCCGAGAAGCGCCCCAGCCGGTAGAGGAGTTGGGCCACGACGTGCCTTTCCGAGGGGTGGGTGGGAAGCGGCGCTCCATCGAGCCTCGTCGAGGATATCCGACACGTGTTGCAAAACCATCACATGTGGGAGAACTCCCAGCAGGGCACAGCCGCTCTGACAAGATGGCGGGATGGATCCCCGCGTGGCGCGCACGAGAGCGAGTCTGCAGAACGCACTGCTCGATCTCGCCCGTGAGCGTCCGCTCGACGCGATCACCGTGGCCGACATCGCAGCCGAGGCGGGGGTGAACCGAAGCAGCTTCTACCAGCACTACGCCGACAAGGACCAGCTCCTCGCCGACGCGCTGGAGTCGGCCGTCGACGACGTGTCGAGCCGGATCATCCGTTCCGCGGACCCGCGCGACATCAGCCAGCCGCCCGCCGAGCTGACGACGTACCTCCAGCACATCGCCGACAACGCCGACCTCTATCGACTCGTCCTTGGTGAGCACGGCTCACTGACGGTCGCCGCCCAGTTGCGTGCTCGGGTGGAGCGGATCGTCGGCGACGCCGTGGGCGAGGGCGCGCCGTCGGTGTTCGACGGACTCCCGGTCGACGTTGTCGCAGCGAGCGTGACCGGCAGTGCACTGGGCGTCATCACCGCCTGGCTCGCACGCGACCCGCTGCCGCCGATCGAGGTGGCGATCCAGTGGCTCTGGCAGGCCCTGTTCGGCCCCCTCGACCGCCTCTCGGCGTGAACCTCCCGGCTCACTCCAGCGTGCATCAGCCGTGGATGACGACGTAAGCGTCCGGGTCGTCCTGTTGGGCAAGCCACTCGTTCACGACGGCGGTCATCTCCTCGCGCGAGCGCGAAACCCCGTCCGGAGCAGGGCCGGCCCCGTTGACCATCCAGAACGTCGTCGGCGTATCGGCCTCGGCAGTTTCGTACGCGGTCATCTTCAAGATGAGGATGGGGCGCTTGCCCGTGCCCCATGACGCATCCGCGATGACCTTCTCGCGGGCGCGCAACGACGCCGACGTCGCGGCCGCCTGCGCGTCGCTGCCCCATTCCTCGGAGAAAGCGACGGCCTTGGCGTCGATATCTGCCTGTACCGCCTCCGGCAACGGCTCTCCCCTGTCCACGACCACGAAGCTGCCGTCGGCCATGGGATAAGCGCGCTGGGTGCCGCGCGTGCCGATCTCCTGCGCGGTCGTCGCATCGACGACGGCACCCACGGCCAACGTCGGCTCGGCGGGAGCCGCCGACGTGACGGAAGGCGTTGGCGCGGTACTCGACGCGGGCGCCGAGCAGGCCGTCAGGCCGAGGGCAGCCACGAGTACCGCCGCAGCGGCGACGGGAGAGGAGAAGCGCATGATCCGACACTATCGATCGGGCGTCAGCCTCTCCGACGTCATCGGGCGGATGCGTCCCGATCGCGCGCGATGGCCTCGCCGATCAGTTGACCGCCGCTGGTCAGCAGCGCTCGTCGCCAGGGAAGCACGCCATCGATCTCGATCTGGATGGACATGGACAGCACCGTGCGGATGAGCACGATCAGGCCGAGAATCAGCGCGTCCTCCAAAGAGGGCTTGGACGTGATCGTGCGGATAAGATCGGCGGCTACCAGCACCTCCAGCCCGAGGAGGATCGCGGACCCGAGCGTCGTCCGCAGCACCATGAATGCCGCCCGCCCGCCCTCCCGGCGTCCGAGGGAGCGTGCCGCGAGGATGACGGCGATCAGGGCTCCCACGACCATGGCCGTCGCTCCGACGACTTCGAAACCCACGGCGACCGCGGTGAACACCGGCTCGAGCTGCACGGCGTCAGCCTAGCGTCGCCCCGAAAAGCAGAAAGCCCCGGCAGATGGCGAGATCTGTCGAGGCAATCCGTGCACCCCCAGGGACTTGAACCCTGAACCCACTGATTAAGAGTCAGTTGCTCTGCCGATTGAGCTAGAGGTGCGTGATTCGGGGCGAGAAACTCACTTTCCGAACCGAGGGACAACGCTATCACCCGACGCAGCGGAGCGCCAATCGAGCCGAGGTCGGCCGGGTAGGCTGGCGGTCATGTCCCCCACTTCGTCTTCCGGTGCGCCTTCGGGCGGCTTCTCCGACGACCTCGCGCTGGCGCTCAGGATGGCGGATGCAGCGGATGCGGTCGCCATGTCCCGCTTCGATGCCGCCGACCTCAGCATCGAGGTGAAACCCGACGCGTCTTACGTGACGGAGGCGGACATCGCGACCGAGAGGGCGATTCGCGACATCCTGTCGACGGAGCGGCCGGACGACGCGGTGCTGGGCGAGGAGTTCGGCTCCGTCGGCGACAGCGCTCGCCAGTGGATCATCGACCCGATCGACGGCACGCACAACTACTTGAAGGGCATCCCGATCTGGGCGACGCTCATCGCCCTCGCCGTCGACGGCGTGCCGCGCGTCGGCGTCGTCAGCCAGCCCTCGATCGGACGCCGGTGGTGGGCCGCCGAGGGCGAAGGCGCCTGGACGAACGGCGCCGCGCAGCCGCGCCGGCTCGCCGTGTCGGAGGTCGACAGCCTCGACCGCTCCAGCGTCAGCTTCCAGAGCATCGCGCAGTGGGATGACGCAGGTCACCTCGACGGTCTGATCCGGCTCTCGCGCACCGTCTGGCGCGACCGCGGCTACGGTGACGCCTGGCCCTACATGCTTCTCGCCGAGGGCCGACTCGAGATGGTGGCCGAATTCGACGTCAAGGAGTACGACATCGCGGCCCTCGGCCCGATCATCACCGAAGCCGGCGGACGGATGACAGCTTTCGACGGCACCGACTCGCTCTCGACCCGGTCGGTGCTCGCCACCAACGGCGCGCTCCACCAGTCCTTCCTCGACTTCTTCTCCCCCGCTACCGACTCGGAGACCCCGGCATGATCCGCCGTACCCGCACCTCGCTCGGCTCCGCGCTCCTCATCATCGGCGCGCTGTCGCTCGCCGCTTGCTCGAGCCCTGCCGCGCCGGAGCCCGCCGCATCCACTCCCGCGTCCGCACCCGACGCCGCCACACCGACGCCTGTCGCCACCAGCGAGCCCACGCCAGGGACGATCGACAAGCCCACGTGCGAGTCGCTTCTCCCGGACGACGTGATCGCGGACTTCGCGAAGGCCAAGTGGACGGCGAAGGAAGACGTGTTCCGCGTCGGCAGCCTGACCTTCCCCGAGGGCATCCAGTGCGTCTGGGGCGACTACTCGGTCGCGAGCGATCACGTCCAGGTGTTCGGGTGGGCGCCGGTGAGCGACACCGAGGCCCAGACCGCCCGGAGCGAACTGTTGGCGAGCGGCTGGAAGAGCATCGGCGACGAGTACATCACCGAGAATCCCGCGAACGTGCTCAACCCGGATTCCGACGGCTACGGCATGACGTACCAGTTCGGTGACGGCTGGATCACACTCGCCGACACCAAACAGGGACTTCTGCTGGTCGAGCGTCCCGGCTCCTGACGAAGGGCCGAGAACTCCCCCGCCAGACGGAGGCGCTGCGGCAGGTGCGCGCCTAGCGTGGAAGGGATCCCCACGAAAGGACCCCGCCATGCCTCGCCGGCTGAGCCCTCGCTCGTCCCTTGCCCTTCTCGCTGCGGCGGCGCTCGCTCTGACGGCGTGTTCTCCTGCCACGGAGACGTCGGACTCTGCGTCGCCGACACCCTCGTCGCTGTCCGCGGAGATCGCCGACACAGCCGTGGGCGCGAAGACCGCGTGGATCATCGACGTCCTGGACGCCGAGCAGGACACCACAGCCGCCGAGTGGGAGCCCCACCTCGACACGACCTTCACCGCCGAGGTATCCGCAGCAGAGGTCGCCGAGTTGCTCAATACGCAGATCAGACCCGCAGCGCCGTTCACCGTCACGGCTTACCAGGGCGACGAACGGTCCGCGGTGGCGACTCTCAAGGGCACGATCGGCGAAGCATTCGACATGACCGTCGCGATCAACGACGAGGACAAGATCGTCGCCCTCCTCCTCGGGCCTGCGTCCGAGCCATGAAGAGCATCGTCCTCGCTCGACGAGGTCGCTGATCGTCTCGATCAGCTGCCCGGCGAGATCGGGGTCGTCATCGCCCGCGGCGACGAGGAGCTCCTCGAGCGCAGGGCGGACGAAGCTGCCCCGCTCGGCTCCGTCTTCAAGCTCTTCGTGCTTCTCGCCACCGCCGAGGCCGTCCGTTCGTCGGAGCTGGCATGGAACGACACACTCGTGCTGACCGACGCCGACCGGAGCCTGCCGTCGGGGCGCCTGCAGGATCAACCCACGGGCACGGAGGTGTCCGTGCGGGATGCGGCGCAGGAGATGATCGCGATCAGCGACAACACCGCGACCGACCTGCTCATCCGCCGACTCGGACGAGAGCGCATCGAGGCGGCCTTCGCGAGCGTCGGCGGCGAGGGCAACACCCCCTGGCTGACGACGAAGGACTTCTTCACCCTCGGTTGGGGTGACTCAGCCGTCTTCGCCCAGTGGAGTGATGCGGATGACGCGGGGCGCCGACGCATCCTCGAGAGCCTCGACACCGCTCCCCTGTCAGTGGATGCGGCCAGCGTCACCAGTCCGGCCTGGAACAGCGGCGTCGACTGGTTCGCCACTCCCGCGACCGTGGCCGCGGCGCATCGGGCCCTGCTCGACACCGGCGACGAGACCGTGCGCGCCATCCTTTCGAAGAACCCGGGGATCGGCGCAGATCTCGACCGCGCACTCCTGCCCTACCTGGGCTTCAAGGGAGGCTCCGCGCCGGGCGTTCTCGCCGCATCCTGGTCGGGAGAGACGGTGGAGGGCGAACGGGTCACCGTGGTCATCCAGCTCCGAGGAGATGATCCCGCGGCGATCACCGGCGCCCAACGCGACGTGTTCGGCCTGGGTGCGGATGCGTTGCGTCTGGCGGCCGAGGGGCCCGGTCAGCGGTAGGGATTCCCGGCAGCATCGCTCGTCTCCGCATGACCGGCGGCGAATCCCTGATCCCAGGCGTCACCGCGTCCCTCCCGCTCACGAGACAAGGCGTCGACCTCGAGGATCCGCTGCGCCAGTCGCACCCAGTGGCCCCAGTTCGCTTCGGGGACGCCCTCCTCACTCCCCGTGAGGCGCCAACGTTCCGGCGCATCGGCGGGATCCAGCGTGCGCGCTCCGGTACCGAGAGGACGGCGGCGCGGATCGGGCATGGCTGCTCCTTCGGGTCTGCGACGTCGACATGCTCTCACGTCGCCGACGACCGGCCGCCTAGGAGGAGGTGTGTCCCGTCATCAGGTCCTGTACGTCCAGCCCGTCGGGGCTGTTGGCCGCATCCATCAGCGCTTCGATCAGCTCCCGCCTGATCTGCACGGTGCCCCGTCGAGAGTATGTGAACGACAGCGGCACCGCCGGAGACATCCACAGGCTCCGTCGACCGCCGGTGCCGTCGGCGGTGGGCATGGTCAGCATGAAGGCTTCGCCACGACGAAGCTTGTTCATCGTCACGACGCGCAGGTGCGCGATCAGATCGTCCTCGACCACGAAGTACTCCTCGCGCCCGTACCAGAGTCGTCCCATACTGCTTCCGCGCTCCCACCCGTGGCCGCTCGGTCGCGACCCTGCTTCGATGATCGGTGGCCCGAACACACCGGCGCCGGTCGTCGTCCGCGATACGCATGCAAGGCTCCGCAGACGAACGGCCGGCACCGGTCGTGGAGATTCAGAGCGGTTTGCCGCCCGTGACCGGCAGAACGGCGGCGCTGACGTAGCGCGCCGCATCCGAGGCGAGGTACACATAGGCTCCAGCGAGTTCGGCGGGCTGCCCGGCGCGACCCAACGGCGTATCCGTGCCGAACGTCTCGATACGCTCCGCGTCCCAGCCGGTGCCGGGGATCAAAGGTGTCCACACCGGTCCTGGCGCGACCGCGTTGACACGAATCCCGCGGGGCCCGAGCTCCTCGGCGAGGGCCTTCACGAAGGCGACCTGCGCCGCCTTCGTCATGGCGTAGTCGATCAGCGACGGCGAGGGCGAGAACGCCTGCACCGAGCTCGTGACAATGATCGACGCACCCTCCTCCAGAAGGGGCACCGCAGCACGCGCACCGGCGATCAGACCGACGAGGTTGGTGTCGAAGACCCGCTTCACGTCGTCGAGCGGGATCGTCTCGATGCTCTCGCGATCGCGTTGGTATCCGGCGTTGAGCACCAGGAGGTCGAGACCTCCCAGCTGCTCATGCGCCTGCTCCACCATCTGCGTGGCTGCGTCCGTGTCGCGGATGTCCGCGGCGAGGGCGACGCCGCGCCGTCCGGCCTCCTCGATCCAGCGCACCGTCTCGGCGGCGTCGTCGGCTTCCTCCGGCAGATGGCCGATCGCGACGTCGGCGCCCTCGCGGGCGAACGCGATCGCCACTGCCCGCCCGATGCCGGAGTCGCCACCGGTGATGAGCGCGCGACGCCCGGTCAGCCGGCCGGTCCCGCGGTAGCTCTGCTCGCCGTGATCCGGCTGCGGATCCATGGGCGCGGTCTTCCCGGGTTGCGACTGCTCCTGCCAGGGGAATCCCTCGGATCCTTCACCCTCGCGCGGGTCGGCGGTCGTGTTCATGATCGTCCTCTCGTCGTGGTCGGATACCTGCGGGCCATGCTGCGCGAGATGCGCGGCGACACCGAGGGCCTTGACATCCGACCGGGTGATCACCGAGGTCGCGCGAGCCGACGGACGGGACGAAACAACCGCGAAGCCCCGAACCGCAGCGAGGGCGGTCCGGGGCTACGCGAGACGTTGGATCAGGCGACCGAAGCGAGCTTGCGCTCGGTGGCGCCCTTCTGGATGCCGAAGTCGTCTTTCGTCAAATCGACGTGCATGCCCGCGCTCGATGCGGCCTGGTCCGCGAGCGTGCGCAGCGTCGCCGGGTCGAGTTGCTCGGGCTCGACGGAGTCGAAGACGAACCGCATCGGAATCGAGGGCTGCAGCCAAAGCGTCGAGCGACCCACGGGCTCACTCGGCGCGTGCACCCAGGAGAAAGTGAATGACTCGTTGCGACGCAGCTTGGTAGCCGCGACCACCTTGATGTGGCTCAACAGGCGGTCGGGAATGACGACGGCCTCCGTGTCAGCCCCGTAGTACAGCTTTCCCATGGTGTCCCTTCCCCTGAGTCGGTATGTCAGACGAGCGCGAGCGCGCTGAGCGCAACGGATGCGGAGGCGGCGACCACGCACGACGCGACGAACGCCACCTGCGACGCCGAACGCAACCCCCGACGCTGAAGCGGCACGAATGTCGAGCGTCGGCGCGAGGCATCCGAAGCCCACGCGGATGATGCAACAACCATGTCTCCCCCTTGCCGATACCTGCGACGATCCGGACTTTCGTCCGTCCCTCGGCTTCAATGTCGTTCTGAAGATGACGCTACCAGGTAGTTCGCGATTTTAGCTACACAGATGAGATATCCCTCATTTTAGTTACATAGCTAAATAAACCTCCAAGCCTGGCTAAGCTGTCCAGCGGTACTACCCGACCGACGGAGGACTATGCGGATGTCCAGCGAAGCCGCCTCGACCTCGAAACTCTCGCGCGCCCTGAACGCCTACTCGGCTGCCCGGAACGATGCGCTCGTCGCAGCGCGCAAAGACCTGCGCATCAGCGAAGTCGATGCCCGCGCGCTTCTCTTCGTCGTCGACAACCCCGGCGTGCGCCCCTCCGCTCTTCGGGACTATCTGGGCATTACCTCCGCCGGAGTCACGTCCCTGGTCGATCGTCTCGTCGAGCGCGGACTGGCACGTCGCGAGTCGGATGCCGAGGACCGCCGCGGCAACCACATCACCGCGACAGTGGATCTGACCACCGAGCCGTGGTCGGCCCTGACCGAGTTCGACCGTCGCTTCGAACGGGCGGTGGAGATGAGCCTCGGCCCGCGCTCCGACGAGCTCGCCGCGCTCCTCACGCGCCTCACTGAGGAGAGCGTCGCGCAGAGCGTGTGAGTCAAACGGCGAGGTTCGCCATGTACGCCTTCGACTTGGTCTGCAGGAAGGTGCACAGAGCCGAGACCATGGCGAGTTCCGTGGACAGACGGAAGGCGCCTGCCGCATCCAGCTGGAGGTCCGTGTCACGCGCCTCGAACGTCACGACCCACGTCGTCGAACCCGGCTCGACGGGCTGGATGTAGGTCACGGTCTGGGCGTTCATCAGGCGTACACCCACCAAGCCCGTGTCACTGCCGAACTCGCGGTCCTGCGGGATGACCTTCACCGTGCCGGCGATCGGGTATCCGAGTTCACGGAACTCGCCGAGCCAGGACTCGAGCATCTCGAGGCTTCGAAACGGCATGGCACTTTCCTCCCGCGCATCCTCATGCACATCGTGCGTCATCGGGCGGACCCCGAAGCACATGCTCTCACGGATCCGAACCGGCCGAGTGCAGACGAAGGCCCCCGCAGCCGTGCTGCGGGGGCCTTCTGAGACGACGAATCGTCAGAGCGCGCGGATGTTCGCGGCCTGCATGCCCTTGGGGCCCTGCTCGGCGTCGAACTCGACCTTCTGGTCTTCGCGGAGCTCCTTGAAGCCGTTGCCAGCGATCGCGCTGAAGTGTGCGAAGAGATCGGCGGAGCCGTCATCGGGAGCGATGAAGCCGTAGCCCTTCTCGGAGTTGAACCATTTCACGGTGCCAGTGGCCATCGTGTCTTTCCTTCTGTTGTTTTGGCCGCCGGGGCGACCGGGTGTGCCGTTCCTATGTCTACGGAACGGACGATGTGGGACGCGGAACTTGTCCGCGTGTTCGCGAGCGTATGCGGAAAACGTCCGTGCCGCTACCACGGCGACGAAAGCGTCCTCCTGCTCGGGGAAGACGCCGAGCAGCTCGCCGAGCGCGCTGTGGGCGATGTGGACGGAATCGATCGACTCGACGAAACCGGCATACTCGCCGGCGATGGTGGCAACGAAGACACCGAGATCGGCCTGACGCCAGACGGGCGCGGTCGCGGTGTCAGGACCGCTGGGGATGGGGATAAACACAAGAACTTTCAGGACTCGCGGATGCTACACGCGAGAAGGATCAAAGGCACCTGAGGTGCGGTTGCTTCAGTGGAGAAGAACATCGCTCTTCCATGAGCCGATTTCTTTTACTCACCTGCTGCCCCGGATGCGGGGTATCACCACTCTACCATCTACCCCGGCTCCGCGCACCGACAGGCGATGCACCGGCTACATACAGCTCACGGCATGTGGGCGCGGTTAGCGTGGGCAACAGGCTTCGGCACTCGTCGGAGACACGCACCGACGGCCGAGGACGGCCGCCACACAGGACGGGCATCTCTCATCTCCGCCACGCTTGCATCCCCCCACGCAACACTCGGACCGATCCGCAAGACCTACGCTCGAAAAGAAGACTTCCCCCCGATCACGCGCGCCTACAGCCAGGTCTCGGAGGTGGTACGCGAGACGGGGCTCCTTCGACGCGCGCCCTGGTTCTACGCCGTCGTCGGAGCAGCCCTCGCGCTCGCGTTCGGCGGCGCCGTCACCGGCTTCATCCTCCTCGGCGACAGCTGGTTCCAGCTGTTGATCGCAGCCGCACTGGGGTTGATCTTCACCCAGGTGGCTTTCCTCGGCCACGAAGCAGCTCACCGTCAGATCCTCGCGACAGGCCCCGCCAACGACAGGCTCGCCCGTGTCCTCATCGGCATCGTCGGCACCAGCTACTCGTGGTGGGACTCCAAGCACAGCCGCCACCATGCGAACCCGAACCGGGTCGGCAAGGACCCGGACATCGAGCTCGACACGATCTCGTTCCTCGACGAGGATGCGGCCTCGGCCCGCGGTCTGCGGCGCCTCATCACACGCAAGCAGGGATGGTTCTTCTTCCCGCTGCTGACACTCGAAGGTCTGAACCTGCACTTCTTGAGCGTGAAGCACCTGCTCTCGCGTGGACCGATCAAGGGCCGGGGCATCGAACTCGCCCTGATCGGTGCACGCTTCGCTGTCATCTTCGCCGCCGTCTTCCTCGTGTTGCCACTGGGTATGGCGTTCGCCTTCCTGGGTGTCATGTTCGCCGTCTTCGGCGTGTACATGGGTGCGTCGTTCGCTCCGAACCACAAAGGCATGCCCATCATCGACCCGGACGCGAAGCTGGACTTCTTTTCCAAGCAGGTGCGCACCTCGCGCAACATCCGCGGCGGATGGTGGGCCACGGCCCTCATGGGCGGGCTCAACTACCAGGTCGAGCACCACCTCTTCCCGAGCATGGCGCGCCCGCACCTGGCGAAGACCCGCGAGATCGTGCGGGACTTCTGCAGCGCCAACGACGTGCCCTACACGGAGACCTCGCTCGTGCGGTCGTACGCGATCGTGATCGAGTACCTCAACCGGGTGGGCCTTGCGGCCGGCGACCCCTTCGACTGCCCCGTGACAGCGCAATACCGCCGGGTCTGAATGATGTCGGAGGGGCGTGTCAGACTCATATCGGGTCGGACACCACTCACCGATCCTTAAGGTCCCACGCCGAGTGCCCCGGCGCCATAGGCCGCACGTGAGTGCGGCGAGCGGATGGTCGGCAGGCGATGGCAGTTTCCGGGTTCGTCGGATTCAGCGACGCGCATCAGGCGCGCCTCGCAGAGATCGCTCGCGCAGCGCGCGAGGCGGATGCGGCGCTGGCTGCGACACAGGCGCGCATGAGCCGCGTGCTCGCCGCGGCGGAGGACCTCGCCCGTGATGTCGCCTCCAGTGCGAGTGGGGCTGCGCGTGGTCGCGAGATGGCTCAGCGGTCGATAGCAGCGGAGATCGGGGCAGTCCTGCGACTGTCGGATCGCACCGTACAGCGGCGTATGGGTGCCGCTGCAGAGCTCGCCGACGACTATCCCGCGACGCTCGCGGCGTGGGAGGCGGGCCGCATCCACGCGGGTCACGTACGAACGATCACCGACGCGGGGGCCGCGCTGCCGAGTGAGCGCCGCTCCGCCTTCGACGTGCGTGCGCTCGGAGTCTGCGAGAGCGAGACGCCAGGCAGAGCGCGACGGGTCCTGACGATGGTCGCCGAGCGGTTGCATCCCCGCTCGCTCACAGATCGCTATGTCGATGCCCGCGAGATGCGGGGCGTTTCCGTCGCACCGCTCGGCAACGGCATGAGCCACCTCGGCATCGACGCGCCCACCGTGCTGGTCGACGGCGCGTACGATCGTGCGACGCGAATGGCGCGCACCCTGATCGATCTGCGTGCCCAGGCGATCGCACGGGTGCGTGATGCACGCGCGACCGGCACCCCGATCGAACCCACCGACGAGATCCTGGCATCCGACGACCGCACCATGGAGCAGCTGCGCGCGGACATCATGGCCGACCTGCTCCTGACGGGTGACCCCGCGGTGGGCGCGGCGCTCCCGGGCGACGGCCCCGGCACGCTCGGTGCCATTCGCGCGCATGTCCAGGTGGTGGTGCCGGTGCTCACCCTGCTGACCGGCGACGGCGCGGCGGAGATCGCGGGACGGGAGCCCATCGACGCCGAGACCGCCCGTCGCCTGGCCGGCGGTACGGGGGCATGGGACCGGATCCTCACCGATCCGCTGTCGGGGCGAACGCTCGGCAGCGATCGGCGCCTCGCACCGCCCGATCTGCGCCGCTGGGTGCAGGCCCGCGACCAGCACTGCCGCTTCCCGGGTTGCACGGTCCCCGCGATCCGCTGCGAGATCGATCACGTGGTCGACTGGGCGAAGGGCGGCCGCACCGTCCCCGATAATCTGCAGGCGCTGTGTCAGCGCCATCACTCCATGAAGCAGTTCACGGGGTGGCGGGTGGCTCTGCGCGAGAGCGGCGTCGTGGCGTGGACCTCGCCCTTGGGAGAGACCTACACCGATGCTTCACCCGCACCCGCCGTCTCCTTCAGCGTCGACGAGCCGGAGCCCCCATGGGCAGACTCGGCGTGAGAACCGGGGCCCTCATCGCGGGCCGTCAGGGACGAACGGGAAGAGTCGCGGAGAGTGCCTCGATCATCCCCGTGGGATCCTGCCCCACCGGGATGAGGACGACAGTGCTCGCGCCGGCGTCGTGACGCCGGCGGATGCCGGCCCGTACCTCGTCGACCGCGCCCGACAGCGTCAACTCAGACACCCACTCCGGAGGCAGTGTCTGGGTGAAGACGTCGACGGGGAGATCCGCCGCATGCTGCAGAAGTTCCTGCGCGTACGGCAGCGGGAGAACATGGGGGCGCCAATCACTCTCGGCCAGCACGGCCAGCGCG
Source organism: Microbacterium sp. Clip185 (assembly GCF_028743715.1). Lineage (NCBI taxonomy): Bacteria > Bacillati > Actinomycetota > Actinomycetes > Micrococcales > Microbacteriaceae > Microbacterium > Microbacterium sp. Clip185. Next base: position 1,910,543 of record NZ_CP117996.1, read on the forward strand.
GGTCGGACGATCTCCTGCGCCGCATCCGTCGTGTCGGCCACAGCCGCGAGATCGTAGGTGATCACGCGAGCCTCGACGTCGCCGATCTGCGCCAAGGCGTGAGCGATGTACTCGGGAGTGGCAGGCTCGGCGAGCACGACCCCGTCCGCGATCTCGCCGGCGGCAGCGAGCGACTTCGGCCCGCGCACGCCGAGCACGATCGGAGGAATGATGTCCGGGGTCTCGCTCAGCCGCAGCCCTCCGACCTCGACGTAGGTGCCGTGCTCCGGCGCCGGTGAGCCCTCCAGGAGCGCGCGGAGGGCGACGACGTACTCGCGGAGGAACGTCAGCGGCTTCTGCGGCCAGGCACCGACCGACGTCAGCCAGCCCGGCATGCCGTGACCGATGCCGACGACGAGGCGCCCAGGGTACAGCTGTGCGAGCGTGGCGATCTCCATCGCCGCGAAGGCGACGTTGCGCACGGCGGCGGGCAGGATCCCTACCCCGACCGTGATCCGCGAGGTCACCGCGAGCACAGACGCCGCTTGCGCGACTCCCCCGCGATATCCGAGATCTTCGACCACCCACACCTCGTCGAAGCCCGCATCCTCAGCGCGCCGCGCGAAATCCAAGACCTCCGAGGCGGGCAGGTCCCGAGGGAGCATGATCCCGACGTTCTTCGTCGCTGACGGCATGAAGCTCTCCAGTCAGACCGCCATCACCCCAGCGGCGCGGTCTCCTCCACCCTAGGACACGGCGCGGTCGAGTTCCGCAGGCTCCGGGCGGTTTGCAGCGCCGACGTCAATGGTCGGAAGGCAACGAGAATGAGCCCCGCCGCCGATCTCGCAGCCTGAGCGCGGACACGGTGATCGCCGTTGCCCCAATGAGCGTCGGATATGCGCTGACGGAGGCGAACGCGATGCATTGAACGGGTCGAAGGGCGAGCCGTTCGATACCCACCCCACACGCGATGCGATAGCCACAGCGACCATGGCGAGAATGATCAAACCCGCGGTCAGACCCAAGACCGGCCATCGCCAGCCCGTGAGTGCGACCGCGACGGCGACGAGTCCGAGGGAGATGAGTGTCATCGGGTGGACCGAATAATCGCCGCCCCACGGGAGGTTCGCGAGCAGCGACGTCGCGTAGAGGATGAGAAAGAATGGAGCAGGGCTGCGAAAGAAAAAGGCCGCCCCGAAGGACGGCCTCTCTCACTCGCTCGAGCGACAAGGGTTGGTGGAGATGGGGGGAATCGAACCCCCGTCCATCGCTGTGATACGGCGGCTTCTCCGGGCGCAGTCTGTGGAGACGTTCTGCTCGGCTCCGACTTTTAGCACAGACACATAAGTCGACGAGCCCAGTCTGGGAAGAGTCCCACGCACCGTCCAGACGCCGGTACGTAGCAAGATCCCTAGATGACGCCAGGGTCCGTGTCGGGATCACACACGGTCTGACGGACTATCGGGCTCGCTTAGGCAGCGAGGGCGAAGTCAGTGCGCTTGGATTCGGCACTTATTGGTTTACAGGGAGCGTTTACGAGATAACCCTGCATCCTCGGCCCGCTTCTCGGCGATTCGCAAGCGATGTCGAAACCGATCATCCCCGTGAACCCTTCGGTGAAGGAACCATTGTCGCTCTGTGGAGTTGTCACCTCGCGGGCAGGACCCGCGAGCATCACAGACTACAACGGATGCGGGCCAGCCGCCATTCCCGAAGGCTTCGCTACGGCCCCCGCGGATACGATCGAAGGATGACCGCTCCCCGCCGTCCACCCCGTCCGCAGGTGACGCTCGAGGTCGTCCGGACCACGGCGCTGAGCCCCGGGATGGTGCGCGTCACTCTCGGCGGAGATGGGTTCGCGGCGTTCGCCGACCGCGAAGAGACCGACAAGTACGTCAAGCTTCACATCCCGCCGGCCGGGAGCACGCTGACCCCGCCGTACGACCTGGCGGAGTTGCGTGAACGTCTTCCCTTCGACGAATTGCCGAGTGTCCGCACGTACACCGTGCGCCGGGTCGACCACTCCGCACGCACGCTCGACATCGACATCGTCACCCACGGCGACACGGGCGTCGCCGGCCGCTGGGCGGCGACCGTACGCCCCGGCGACCTGCTCACCTTCGCCGGCCCGGGCGGCGGGTATCGACCTGATGTCACGGCCGACCACCGCTTGTTCGTCGGCGACGAGTCCGCGCTCCCCGCGATCGCTGCGTCACTCGAGGCCCTCCCGCCGGGGGTTGGCGCCATGGCCATCGTGGAGACGCGCTCCTCGGCGCACCGCATCCCCCTGCCCGCATCCGCAGACGTCACATGGGTCGACGAAGACCACGGCGCGCCGGGCTCGCGCCTCGTCGATGCCGTCGCAGGCGCTCCATGGCCGTCCGGCCGTGTGCAGGTCTTCGCGCACGGAGAACGAGAGGCGATGAAGAGGCTGCGCGCGGTCTTCGCAGAACGCGGCGTCGCGCGCCAGGACCTCTCACTGTCCGCTTACTGGGCGTACGGGCGCAGCGAAGACACCTTCCAGGCCGAGAAGCGACTCCCCGTGGGCCAGATCTTTCCCGACTGAACGTCCGTAGGCTGGGCCGCATGAGCGAGGACGTCACGATCACGGTCCGCGGCTCCCACGTGGAGCGCATCTCCGCCGAGGAGGGCGTCGCCCGGATCGCCGTGCGAGTCGAGCATCACGACCGCAGTGAAGCGATGGCCCGGCTCGCAGCATCCGGCCAGCGCGTGCGCGAGGACCTCGAGAGGTGTGCGGCCTCCGGCGGGCTCGTGTCGTGGACCAGTTCGCGTGCCCAGATCTTCACCGATCGCCCGTGGGGACCCGACGGCACCCGCTTGGACCCCGTCCACCACGCATCGCTCGAGTTGCGAGCCGTGTTCGACGATGCGGATGCCCTGTCGGCGTGGATCGACACTGCCACCGCCGATCCCGCCGTCCAGTTGGACGGCATCGACTGGCGGCTGACGGAAGCGACCGCGCTGGATGCACGCGACCGGGTGGCCCGCGCAGCCGTGCAGGATGCGGTCGCTCGAGCTCGGTCCTACGCGGCGTCGCTCGGTCTGCACCATGTCACAGCCATCGAGATCGCCGACGCAGGGCTGCTCTCACCCGACTCGGCGCCGGCGGGGCCGATGATGATGAAGTCCGCCGCCGCGGACGCTGCCGTCGTCGTACGTCCAGACGAGGTCGTCGTCGCGGTCGGGGTCGAGGCGCGGTTCAGCGCTCGCTGAGAGGCTCTTCCGACAGCGGGAGTCGCAAGGTGGCGAGCGTTCCGCCCGTCTCCCCCTCCGACAGCACGATCGCGCCGCCCATCGCGCCCGCCAGCGCCTGCGCCACCGACAGGCCGATGCCCGAGCCCGGCACGCCGTCGCTCACCGCCTGCGCACTGCGGTAGAACCGCTCGAAGACGCGCGCCCTGTCTTGTTCACTGATACCCGGTCCGTGGTCCTCGATCTCGACGAGCGCCGCGTGACCGATCGGACCCGCCGTCACGCGGATGACCCCCTGCTCCGGGGAGAACTTGATCGCGTTGGTGAGCAGATTCGTGACGATCTGTCCGAGCTCGGCCTCGTTCGCCCGCACGGGCACCGGCCCCTGGACATCGCTGTCCACCCGAAGGCAGCGCTCATCGATCCGGTAGCGCAGATCTTCGAGGGAGTCCGTGACGATCCGCGCCAGATCCACGATGCGCGTGCCGTGCATCCCGACCGGGGGCTGCGTGATGGTCGCGGCCCGCAGGGAATTGGACACCAGTGTCGCCAGCCGATCGGCGTTGCGGCTGATGACCTCGACGTACGCCTTCTGATCCGGGTCCGTGACGCTGTCCTCGAGCTCCTCCGCGTACCCCACGATCGCTGTGATGGGTGTGCGCAGCTCGTGGGAAACGCTCGCGACGAACGCGTCCTGCTTGTGGTTGAGTTCGCGCAACGCCTCGCTGACATGCCGCTCACGGTCCAGCTGGCTCGCCATCGCCTGCTCGACAGCGCGCACCGGGCGAAGGTCCTCGATCGTGACGAGCAGGATGCGGCCGAGCTCGGGTCGCATGATCGGGTCGACCCAGAAGCGCGCCGGCACCGCATCCTCACCCAGCTCGTCGCTCTCGTGCGAGCGCTCCTGATCGCCGGCGTCACCCAGGATGCGGCGAAGGGGGGCGTCGTCGAGAACCCGCCACTCACCGTCGGCATGCACCAGCTGCCCGTTGAAGAGCTCCGCGGCTACATCGTTCGCCTCCAGGACCCGGAGCCTGCGCGACTCCCGCACCTGTGTGACGAGGAAGCCGGTACGGGAGCGCGCGAACGCATCGCGCAGGAGCCGCAGCACCGCATCCTGCCGGTCCTCGAGTTCTCTGCGTTCCGCACGCTGCGTCGCGATCACCAGGCAGGTGATGGCGATGGCCACCGCGTAGACCTGCAGCAGAGTGCTGGTCGGCAGCAGGCCCTCGGCGTTGGCGAACGGCCCGTAGCCCGCCACGGTCAGTCCGCTCGCGAGCGACACCGCCAGCAGCACCTGCCCGATCGCCACGAACATCGTCTGCGAGAACGCCGCCCACGCCAGCAGGGGTACCGGCAGGAACGACAGGGGAGCCGAGGCGAAAGGACCGAACGCGACAGCGACGAGGAGGGCGATGGCCGCGGTGAGAGTGACGGCGCGCCACCAGGGCCCAGGGCGCTGGCTCGAACGGTCGATGAGCACGAGCGGCACGATGAGCAGGAGCGCGGAAAGGTGGGAGGCCCCGGTCCCCACGAACCGCGCCACGAAGTCGCCGCCGGCCGCTGCCGCCGCGCCCGCCACGACGAGCGCCAGCGCTGCCGCGGCAGCGACCGCGGTCAGGATGAAACGGCCGACGTCCCGCGTCGTCGACAACCGTGGAGCCGCACCCTTCGGGGTGAGCCCCGCCACCATGACGGCGATCTCGGCGGCGGTGCCGACCAAGCTCGCCGTGACCACGAGCGGCGGACGTCCCGCGAGAGCGGATGCGGTCGCGGTCAGCAGCGACGCGACGAGGATCACCAGCGGCACGTACCGGGGCGCAGCGCTGAGCGCGGCGGCGGCACCCGCTCCCGCGGCCGGCCACCACCAGGAGGTCGGCTGCTCCCCCGCCTGACCGAGGGCGAACGCCGACGCGAGCACGAAGCCGAGCAGCAGAATCGCTGCCACCACGGTGCTCCGCCGCCACGGAGGAAGCGCTGTGATGTGGAAGAGGAGGTTCGGACGGGTCATCGGGCGACGCCGCCTATGTGCGTGCGGCGCGGACCCATCGTTCGATCACTCCCCGACGCGGTTGCGTAGGCGCATCGCGCGCTCGGCTTCGCGGGTGTCCTGCCGTTCTCGCAGGGTCTGGCGCTTGTCATACTCGCGCTTGCCCTTCGCGACCGCCAACTCGATCTTCGCCCGGCCGTCGGAGAAGTACAGCCGCAGCGGCACGAGCGTGTAGCCGCCGGCCGAAACGGCGTGGGAGAGCTTCACGATCTCCTCTTTGTGCAGCAGGAGCTTGCGCGTGCGCTTCGCGGCGTGGTTCGTCCAGTGCCCCTGCGAGTACTCGGGGATGTGCACGGCGTCGAGGAACGCCTCGCCGCCCTGGATGTACGCGTAACCGTCGGACAGGTTGGCACGGCCCTGGCGCAGCGACTTCACCTCGGTACCGGTCAGCACGAGGCCGGCCTCGTACGTCTTCTCGACGGTGTATTCGTGGCGCGCGCGGCGGTTGGTCGCGACGACCTTCTCTCCGCGTTCCCTGGGCATGCTCTCTCCTTCGTGCGACCGCACGGCGCGCGGCAGCCCGTCAGTCTAGCAAGCCCAGCGCCCCTCGGATCAGGCGCGCAACCACCGACGTATCGCGAAGCCGGCCGACAGCGCGGCGAGCAGGACGCCGATGACGACGATGACCGGGATCACGAGCGCGAGATCGGAGTACCCGACCCACGTCGTGACGAAGCCGATGCGCTCACGCAGATACCCGTTGATGCCGAACTCGACGGTCGCCCAGACGCCGACGCTCGCCAGAGCCGAACCGATCAGCGCGGCGAAGACGCCCTCGAGGATGAAGGGTGTCTGGATGAACCTGTTCGAAGCACCTACGAGGCGCATGATCCCGAGTTCCTTGCGTCTGGCGAAGGCCGAGAGGCGGATGGTGGTTGCGATCAGCAGCACGGCGGCGACGAGCATGAGACCCGCGATCCCGACCGCGATGTACGTCGCGATCGTGAGCGCCGAGAACAGCGGCTCCAGGTACTGCATCTGATCCTTGACCTCTTCGACGCCCTTGCTTCCGCCGAAGGCCTCCGCGATCACATCCGATTGCGACTGGTCGACGAGGTTGATCGAGAACGTCGCGTTGAACTGGTCGGGGGTGACGATGTTCTCGTACTCCGACCCCAGTTGCTGGATGGCTTTCTCGTAGACTTGCTCGTTGGTCTCGAACGTGTAGTCCTTGATCAGCGGCGACAGAGCAGGGCCCTCCAGCTCGGCCTTGATCTGATCGATCTGGTCTTGCGTGGCGACGCCGTCGGAGCAGGTGCTCGCGGTGGAGACACTGGCGCACATGTAGACCGCGACCTGGGCGCGATCCACCCAGAAGTCCTTCATCTTGCCGATCTGCATCTGCATCAGCACGGCCGCGCCCACAAAGGTGAGCGACACGAAGGTCACGAGCACGACGGAGATGACCATCGATGCGTTCCGGCGGAGGCCGCTGAGGGCCTCCCCCATGATCAGTCCGAATCTCATCGCGTGGGTCCCACCTCGTCATCGGACGCGCCGAGGCCCAGCCGGTCGGCGAGTCCCAGTTCCGCGGGCAGGTCGGCGTCGGGGCGCGGGGCGCGCTCCTCCTCGGCCAGACGTGCCGCCAGTGCTTCTGCGGCCTTCGCCTCTGCCACCGCGGCCGCGTGCGCCGGCTCGGTTCGGGCAGCCTGCTCCGTGGCCGCGACGGCCGCATCCATCGTCAAGGGAGCGATCTGACCGGTCTCGGCGATCTCGCGATGCACGTCGAGCACAGCCGTCAGGGCGGCGACAGCCGCCGCGCCCTTCTCGACCTCGGGAGCCAGGCGCGGGATGGCGGACGTGTCGCCGTATCCGCCGTGGCGCTCATCGCGCACGATCTCACCGCTGCGAAGCTCGATCACACGACGCTGCATCTGATCGACGAAGCCCGCCTCGTGCGTCGCCATGACGACCGTCGTGCCTCCGGCGTTGATGCGCGCGAGCAGCTGCATGATGTCGACGGATGTGGCCGGGTCGAGGTTTCCGGTGGGCTCGTCGGCCAGCAGGATCTGCGGACGGTTGACCAGCGCGCGGGCGATCGCGACGCGCTGCTGCTCACCGCCGGACAGCTCGTGCGGCAGACGCTTCTCTTTGCCGTCGAGCCCGACGAGCGCGAGCGCCTCGGGGACGGCCTGCTGGATGAATCCGCGGGAGGAGCCGATCACCTGCAGGGTGAAGGCGACGTTCTGGAACACCGTCTTGGTCGGCAGGAGTCGGAAGTCCTGGAAGACGGCACCGATCTGACGCCGGAAGTAGGGCACCTTGCGGTTGGGCACCGAGCGCAGGTCGCGGCCGAGCACGACCACGCGGCCCTCACTGGGCGAGTCCTCGCGCAGGATGAGGCGCAGGCAGGACGACTTGCCGGAGCCCGACGCCCCCACAAGGAAGACGAACTCTCCGCGTTGCACCTCGAAGTCAACGCTCTGCAGCGCAGGTCGGGAGGTGCCGCGATACCGCTTGGTGACGTTCTCGAACCGGATCATGGCTGTGACAGCCTAAGCGCGCTTCCTACGGATGCCCGCCACGACACCCGGCGCGCCGGATCAGTCCTCGTCTTTGCGCTTGCGCCAGCGGATGCCGGCCGCGATGAAGCCGTCGAGGTCGCCGTCGAACACGGTGGCGGGGTTTCCCACCTCGTGTCCGGTGCGCAGGTCCTTCACGAGCTGCTGGCCGTAGAGGAAGTAGGAGCGCATCTGGTCGCCCCAGCTCGCGGTGATGGTACCGGCGAGCTCCTTCTTCTTCGCGGCCTCCTCTTCGCGCTGCAGCAGCATGAGGCGCGTCTGCAGCACGCGCATGGCGGCGGCGCGGTTCTGGATCTGCGACTTCTCGTTCTGCATCGAGACGACGATGCCGGTGGGGATGTGCGTGATGCGCACCGCAGAGTCTGTCGTGTTGACCGACTGACCGCCGGGACCGGACGAGCGGAAGACGTCGACGCGGATGTCGTTCTCGGGGACCTCGACCTCCTGCGCCTCCTCCATGACGGGGATGACTTCGACGGCGGCGAAGCTGGTCTGGCGCTTATCGGCCGAGCCGAACGGGCTGATCCGTGCGAGTCGGTGCGTGCCCGCCTCGACGGAGAGCGTTCCGTAGGCGTAGGGAGCATCGACCTCGAAGGTCGCGGACTTGATGCCCGCACCCTCGGCGTACGACGTGTCCATGACCTTCACCGGATACTTGTGACGCTCGGCCCACCGCAGGTACATGCGCATGAGCATCTCGGCGAAATCGGTGGCGTCGTCGCCGCCTGCGCCGGAGCGGATGGTGACGACGGCCGATCGGGAGTCGTACTCGCCGTCGAGCAGGGTCTGCACCTCGAGCTGGCCGACGACGTCCTCGAGCTCGGCGATCTCGCGACGAGCCTCCTCCGCGGAGTCCTCGTCGTCCATCTCGTTGGCGAGCTCGACGAGCACATCGAGGTCGTCGAGACGCTGCTCGACCTCGGTGACGCGCTTGAGCTCGGCCTGGCGGTGACTGAGGGCGCTGGTGACCTTCTGCGCCTTCTCGACGTCGTCCCAGAGATCCGGCGCACCGGCTTCTTCGGAGAGCCGATCGATCTCCGCCCGGAGGGCGTCGACGTCGACGACGGCTTTGATGTCGCTGAAGGTGGAGCGGAGGGCCTGGATGTCGGCTGACGGATCGAATTCGAGCATGGCACTCCAGAGTATCGTGGATGCACGTGTCCGACCGCGTCAGCTCTGTGCTCTGGCGGTTCGCGCCGATGATCTACGGCCCCACGATCCTCTTCGCCCTCGGCGAGGGGGCGGTGATCCCCCTCATCCCGATCCTTGCGGCGGAGCGCGGAGCGGATGTGGCTGAGGCCGCGTTCATCGCTTCCTTCCTCGTCGTGGGCCAGCTCTGCGGCAACATACCGGCCGGATGGTCGGTGGCGCGGCTCGGCGAGCGCCTCACGATGGCGATCGGCGGCGTGCTGGCGATCGCGGGCTCCGTCACGATGCTGCTCTCCCCCAATGCGGCCGTCCTCGCCGTGGCGGTGTTCGTGATCGGGTTCTGCGCGGCGGCGTTCGGCCTCGCCCGCCATTCCTTCATGACGACGCGGGTTCCGCTCGCCTTCCGGGCGCGGGCGCTGTCGCTCCTCGGCGGCTCGTTCCGCTTCGGCACGTTCGTGGGGCCCTTCATCGCGGCGGGACTCCTCGTCGCGGTGGGCAACGAGCTGTCGGCGGTGTGGTTCTTCATCGTCTGCCTCGTCGCCACCGTGCTGCTGGTGCTGCTCGGCCCCGATCCCGAGAAGACTCCGGACGCCCCCGACCGCGCGGCGACCCCCGAGGACGACAGCGGAGAACCGGTCACCGGCTCGATCCCCGCGGCAGAACGCGTCGGGGTGTTCCGCACGATGTGGCAGCACCGGCGGGTGCTCTCGCGCCTCGGGGTGGCCGCCGCATCCCTGTCGGCCGTCCGGTCGGCGCGTCAGGTCGTGCTGCCATTGTGGGGTCTCTCCCTCGGGCTCGACGCCCCGACGATCGCCCTTGTCGTCGGTGTCTCCGGGGCCATCGACTTCGCCCTGTTCTATGCGAGCGGCCAGGTGATGGATCGCTTCGGCAGGCTCTGGGCCGCCCTGCCCGCCATGATCCTCATGGGCACCGGCTTCCTCGCCCTGTCGCTCACGCACGATCTCACCTCAGCGAACATGTGGTTCGCGATGTTCGCGGCGGTGCTCGGCGTGGGCAACGGCCTCTCCAGCGGCATCCTGCTCACCCTCGGCGCGGACGTGGCGCCCAAGACCGAGCCGGCCGCGTTCCTCGGCTCGTGGCGCACCCTGACGGATGCCGGCGGCGCCGTCGCTCCGCTCCTGCTCACCGCTCTCACCGCCGCCGCGTCGCTGTCGGTGGCGACCGGTGCGATGGGCGTGGTGGGATTGCTGGGCGCGGCGGCGTTCATCCGGTGGGTGCCGCGCTTCGTGCCGCGACGACGCGAGGAGAGCTGATGACACTGCAGAACTGGGCCGGCAATCTGACGTACCAGGGTCGGCTCGTGGCGCCGACCACCCGCGACGAGGCGGCACGCACGGTGCGGGAGGCGGATGCGGTGCGCGCGCTCGGCACGCGGCACTCGTTCTCGACGATCGCCGACACCCCCGGCATCCTGCTGTCGACCGCGGCGCTGCCGTCGAGGGTCGAGATCGATCGGGCAGCGCACATCGCCCGGGTGTCGGGCGGGCTGCGTTACGGCGACGTCGCGGAGCGTCTGCAGGCCGAAGGCTGGGCGCTCGGGAACCTCGCGTCTCTGCCGCACATCTCGGTCGCCGGGGCTATCGCGACCGGCACGCACGGATCCGGCGACCGGAACCGGTCGCTCGCGGGCTCCGTCGCGGGTGTCGAGCTGCTGATGGCCGACGGCGCCATCCGGTGGTTCCGCCGCGGCGACACCGAGTTCCCGGGGGTGGTCGTCTCCCTGGGTGCGCTCGGCGTCGTTCTGGATGTCGAGCTCGATATCGAGCCGACCTACGACATCGCACAGACCGTCTACGAGCGCGTGCCCTGGGATGCGGCGCTGGAGAACCTTTCTGCCGTGACCTCGCTCGGTCACAGCGTGAGCCTGTTCAGCACCTGGGCCGATCCGGACGTCGCCGACCAGCTGTGGCTCAAGGGGCGCGTCGGCGAGGCTCCCGCGCCCGCGGACGTGTTCGGCGCAACGCCCGCATCCGAGCCGCGCCATCCGCTCCCGGGGGTGTGCGCCGAGAACTGCACCGTGCAGGGCGGGGTCGCCGGCCCCTGGCTCGAGCGTCTGCCCCACTTCCGCCTCGGCTTCACACCGTCGCAGGGCGACGAGCTGCAGAGCGAGTACTTCGTCGACCGCCGCGACGCACCCGCGGCCATCCGGGCCCTCCGCGAGCTGTCGCCGCGTTTCGTCCCGCTGCTTCTGGTGAACGAGGTGCGCACGATCGCCGCCGACGACCTGTGGCTCAGCGGCGCGTACGCTCGCGAGTCGGTCGGACTGCACTTCACCTGGCGTCGTGACGAGGCAGGGGTGCGCGCCGTGCTCCCCGAGATCGAAGATGCCCTCGCCCCGTACGCCGCCCGCCCGCACTGGGGCAAGGTGTTCACCATGGCAGCCGCCGACATCCGCGCGCGCTACCCGCGCTTCGACGAGGCGACCGCGCTTCGCGGCCGGTTGGATCCCACCGGAACCTTCCGCAACAGCTTCCTCGCCGACCTCGGGTTCTGATCCCGCTTATGCACGGCTGACCGGGCCCGGTTCGCGTCGGCATCCGGAGGACGATCGACGCAGGAGGCGGACGCGCCCACCACTCGCGCCCGATCGGACATGCTGACTATCGAACGCGCGCTCATCGACGTACAGGCGCCGGCCGCGGAGCACAAGGTGCACGGTCTGCGGCACCCGGGGCGCTTTCTCGCTTCGGGGATGATGGCCGGCGCGTACATCGGCGTCGGGGTGGTGCTGATGGTCAGCGCCGCAGGGCCGTTGACGGCGGCCGGAAGCGGATGGGGCAAGTTCGTCAGTGGACTCGTGTTCGGCGTGGCGCTGACGCTCGTCGTGTTCGCGGGCGGTGAGCTCGTGACGTCGTCGATGATGACGCTCGCGCAGGGCACCTACCTGCGCGCCGTACGGCCCGGCCCGGCGATCGGCGCGCTGTTCGCCACCTTCGGCGCGAACCTCGTCGGCTCGATCGTGTTCGGCGTGCTGGTGGCGACGTCGGGCGTGCTGCACAGCAACGCCGCGGCGGGCACGATGCTCGCCGACATGCTCGCGGCGAAGGCACACGAGGGGCCGGTTGAGCTGTTCGTCCGTGGCGCACTGTGCAATCTGCTGGTCTGCCTCGCGATCTGGATGTGCGCCCGGCTCAGCTCCGACGGAGTGAAGCTCGCGGTGATCTTCTGCGCGATCCTGGCCTTCATCACCTCGGGCTTCGAGCACGTCGTCGCGAACATGACGACCTACACGATCGGTCTCGCCACCGGCGTCCCGGAAGCCACGTGGGGGCACTTCGGCACGAACCTGCTGTGGGTCGGACTCGGCAATCTCTTCGGCGGTGCCGTACTCGTGGGTCTCGTGTACTGGTTCATCGGCGGATCCCCCCGGCTCGCCGCGACCGCTGTGGAGCAGGAGCCGGCGCTCACCGAGCGATGAACACGGTCCGTGTCACAGGGGCTCGGAGTGTGTGTGGATGCGGTCGCCGTCGCCGTGGAAGATGCTGATCAGCTGCACGGGCTTGCCGCCCGCAGCCGACATCGCGTGCGGCGTACGCGTATCGAACTCGGCCGCTTCCCCGCGCACGAGCGTGAGGTCCTGCTCGCCCAGCCGCAGCCGGAGGCGCCCGGAGAGCACGTAGAACCAGGCGAAGCCGTCGTGCACCCGCTGCTCGGGCTCCGGACCCGGGAGGTAGGTGATCTTGTAGGCGTTCGTCGGCGATCCTTCCGGCGCGAGCGGGAGCACGAGGTGGCCCTCACGATGGATGAGGGTGCGACGCACGCGGGGATCCTGGTCGCGCGGCTGCAACAGGTCGTCGATGCGAATGCCGAGCTCGCGCACCAGCGGCAGCAGCAGCTCGAGGCTCGCCTGACGCTTGCCCGACTCCAGCCGTGACAGCGTGCTCGAGGAGAGTCCGGCGCGTGCGGCGAGGTCGTCGAGAGTCCACCCCTTCGCACGTCGGACGGTACGCAGCCGCATCCCGAGGTCGTCGAGTTCGGCACGAACGGAGGGGCTTGCTGTTTCCGCAAGATCGCTTGCCATAGTTGCAGAGTAGCCGTGTGATGGGCTCATGCAGAACTCCACGGACGTCCTCGTCATCGGCGCCGGCCCTGCCGGCCTGTCCGCAGCCCTCATGCTCGTGCGCGCCCGCCGCGCCGTCACGGTCGTCGATGCCGGGTCGGGCCGCAACCGCTTCGCCGAGCACATGCATGGCGTGCTCGGGCACGAGGGGCTGGCCCCAGGCGAGCTGCGCTCCCGCGGCCGCGCCGAGGTGGAAAGGTACGGCGGCCGTTTCGTGGCGGGCACAGTGTCGCTCGTCGAGGCGGACGACGAGAGCGTGACGGTGACGCTGGTCGACGGTTCCGTCTGGCGCGCTCGCGCGCTCGTCGTGGCGACGGGGCTGAGCGACGAGCTCCCCGACATCCCCGGTCTCGCCGACAGGTGGGGCCGCACGGTGCTCCACTGCCCCTACTGCCACGGCTGGGAGGTGCGCGGACAGACCATCGGCGTGCTGACCACGTCGCCCCTCGGCGCCCACCAGGCGCAGCTGCTCACCCAGTGGAGCGACGATGTCGTGGTGTTCACCGCGGGCCTCGGGGAGCTCGACCCCGCGCTGCGCCACCGCCTGCTTGCCCGCGGAGTGCGGCTGGTGAGCTCGCCGGTCATCGAGGTGCGGGGCGAGGGCGATCGGATCGACGCGGTGCGCACCGCCGACGGGCGGGAGGTGGCCGTGTCGGCGATCTTCACCGCGGGCCGCCCCGTGCCGCACGACGGCTTCCTCGACGGCCTCGACCTCGTGCGCACCGAGGGTCCGCTGGGGGCGATGATCCAGGTCGACCGCCTGGGGCGCACAAGTCACCCCCGCGTCTGGGCTGCCGGCAACGTCGTCGACCCGAGCGCCAACGTCCCCCTGTCGATGGGGACCGCATCCTTCGTCGGGGCGGGTGTGAACGCCGCACTCGTCGAGGAGGACCTCGATCGTGTCGCCGCGCCGGCCGCGTACTGGGAAGGTCGATACGCGGGAGACGAGCGGGTGTGGTCGGGCCGCGTCAATCGCACCGTCGCCGACATCGCCGCATCCCTGCCGTCGGGCACGGCCCTCGACCTCGGCTGCGGCGAGGGCGGCGACGCCCTGTGGCTCGCCGAGCACGGCTGGCAGGTGACCGGAGTCGACATCAGCGAGACGGCGGTCGCGCGGGCCAGAGAGGCCGCCGCATCCGCGGACCTCGCCGACCGCGCGCGCTTCGTACGTGCGGAGCTTCCCGGCGGGATGCCGGAGGGCTCCTTCGATCTCGTGAGCGCCTCGTTCCTGCACTCCCCCGTGACACTGGACCGTCTCGAGATCCTGCGCGCGGCCGCATCCCGCGTCGCGGTGGGCGGACACCTGCTCGTCGTGTCTCACGCGTCCATGCCGCCCTGGGCGCACGCCGATGCGCAGCACGCCGACTTCCCGGACCTGCACGAGGAACTCGCCGCGCTCGCGCTGGATCCGTCCGCCTGGGAGACCGTGATCGCGCAGACCCGGGCGCGCCCGATCACGGTCCCCGACGGCACCGAGTCCACGATCGACGACGCCGTACTTCTCCTCCTCCGGCGGTGAGCAGTCCGGTGGCTCTCCCTCCTCGCGGAGGCGGGCTGGGAGGGATGGAAGGGCACCGACAGGGCGGGACGCGGGCAGGTCAGGCCAGGCGGCGCTCGATCTCGCGCAGGACACGGCGCTGCTCGGGCGTGAACTGCGTGCGAACGAGGTCGTCGACCAGCTCGGCGCCCGCCCCCAGCTCGACTGCGACACCGGCATCCGTCAGCTCGGCGACGACGGGAGCGAAGGCCGCGACCACGGTCTCGATGAACGCGTCGACCTCCCCGGATGCGGTGCCGGCGCCGATCTCGGCGAAGCGCGCGGAGATCTCGGCCACGAGCGGCGCGAGAGCGGGAGTGCTGAGGATCTCGTAGAGTCGCGTGAGCCGCGGCATTCCCTCCTCGCCGGCGAGGTGGGCGAGGAGCACGGACTGATCGCGGTCCATGCTCGCCAGGCCCACCGGGCCACCCGCCGTCGCGAGCACCGCGAGGTGCGGCGCGAGCTCGGGCGGAACGTCGGGCGCCGCGTCGGTTGCGCGCAGCCGCGCGATGAGCGAGCGCTGCGCCGTCAGCCGGTCGATCTGGTCCGCGAGCTCCGCGTCGAGGGACTCGAGCAGCGCACCCGCATCCGCCGGTTCGCCGTCGAGCAACGCGGGCATCTTGTCGAGAGGGATGCCGACCGCCGCCAGACGTCGGATGCGCAGCACCCGCACGAGGTCGCTCACGCCGTAGTCGCGATAGCCGTTGCTCCCGCGCTCCGGCTCGGGCAGCACACCCTCCTGGTGGTAGTGCCGCAGGGCACGTACCGTGACGCCGGCGAGCCGCGCGAGTTCACCGCTGCGCATGGCGTCTCACCCCACATCCGTCTCGGCCACGGGATCCAGGCTACGCAGTGACCGCGCAGTCAGACCGACCATGAGCGCGACGAGCCAGAGGCTTGCGAGTACCGCGGCGGCCACGGCAACACCGGCGTACTCGGTGAGCCCGGCGGCGAGCACGATCCCCACGGGCGGCGCCGCGGTCAGCACGGCGTTCTGCGTGCCGAGGATGCGGCCGCGCACGGCTTCGGGGATGCGCTCGATCATGAGCACCCCGATGAGGCTATTGAACAGGCCCGCGGCGAGGCCCATGACCCCGGCACCCACGAGAACGATCCACACCGACGGCAGGGCGCCGATGAGCGCGAAGCCCGCCGTGCTGCCGAGCAGCCCGGCGAGGAACCAACCTCGGCGAGACCCGCGCGCGCCCGCAACCGCGTAGAGAGCCCCACCGACCAGCATCCCGGCGGCGAGCGCGGAAAGCACGAGGCCGAGCAGACCGGGTTTCCCTTCCAGGGTGAAGTACACCGGGAGGATCAGAGCCTGCATTGAGGCGAGCACGAGCACCGAGAGCAGACTGAGCGAGGTCGTGGCTATGAGGAACGGGCTGCCCGCGAGCACCCGCCACCCCTCGCGCAGCTGTGCCCACCCGCTCGCACCGGACGGCGCCTCCACGGAGATGTCCCCCACACGCCGCGGCAGCAGCATCGTCATGAGCGCGGCGCACAGAGAGGTTGCCGCGGTGACCCACAGCACGCCCGTTCCGTCGAGCGTGACGAGCAGTACCCCGGCGAGCGCGGGGCCGAGGAGAATCGCGATCGCGCCCAACGCTTCCCGGACCCCGATAAGGCGTTCGGCACTCCAGCGGCCGTGGCGCACGATCGCCGGCAGGAGTGTCTCGCGGGCCGTCATACCGGGGACGTCGCCGAGGGCGCCGATGATCCCCATGATCACGAACCACCCCAGGTTCAGTCCCCAGACGAGGTCCAGCACGGGGAGGGCCGCAACGGCGAGCGCGGAGATCACGTCGGAGGCGATCGAGGCGGTGCGCCGATTGATGCGGTCGATGATCACGCCCGCGAACAGTCCGGCGAGGATGGCGGGAATCGCGGTGGCGGCGGCGACGGCTCCCGCGCCGAGGGCGCTGCCGGTCACCTGCAAGACGATGAGCGGCAGGGCGACGGCGGCGATCGAGTTGCCGAGCAGGGAGAGAAAGGTGGAGGCCAGGTAGGCCAGTGGCACGAGGGTCATGCACCCAGTCACAACTATGACGTTGCGGCGGGGTCAAGCTCGAGACTCAGCGGGCGAGCTGGCCAATCTCCACCGAGGCGCCGTCGAGCATCGACCACGCGGGGCTCCGCAGTGCGGGGCAGTGCTCCGGTGTGGGGTGGAGCGCGATGTCGATCATGCGATCGAGGGCATCGCGAGCGGCTGCGAGGTCGTTCATCGCGGCAGTGATGCGGTCCCGCTCGCTCGTCATGAGCGCGAGATCCTCATCCCTCGACTCCCCCGCCTGGATGCTCGGCGTGAGACGACGGATGGTGCGGCTCGACAGCCCTGCGGCGAACAGCTGCTGGATCAACACGACCCACTCGACGGCCGACTCCGGGTAGATCCGCTGCCCGCTGAATGTGCGATCCGGCTCGAGCAGACCCTGCTCTTCGTAGTACCGGAGTGCGCGGGCGCTCACGCCGGCGCGACGACCCAGTTCACCGATCCGCATGGACGCCTCCTCTCCCTTTCGGACCATCGCGCGGCAGTGGGACTTGACCCTGACGCCGACGTGAAGTTTTAGCGTAACCACGTCGCAGGCCACCAGGATGCGGCACCCCTCATCCCTCTTCAGAAGGACCGGTCCCCCAATGGACATTTCTGGCCAGATCGCCCTCGTCTCGGGCGCCAACCGCGGCATCGGGCGTCAGTTCGTCCTCGAGCTGCTCGACCGTGGCGCGAGCAAGGTGTACGCCGCGGCGCGACGTCCCGAGTCCGTCGAGGTGACCGACGAACGCATCGTGCCGCTGCGGCTGGATGTGCTCGACCACGCCACGATCGAGCGTGCAGTCGACGCTGCGCCCGATGTCTCCCTGCTCATCAACAACGCCGGGATCTCGACCGGCGCGAAGCTCGTCACCGGTGATGCGTCCGAGATCCGGCGAGAGATGGACACGCACTTCTGGGGCACGCTCGAGATGATCCGTGCCTTCAGCCCGGTGCTGGCCGCGCAGGGCGGCGGAGCGGTCGTCAACGTCCTCTCGGCGCTCTCGTGGTTCGCGGCGCCCAGCAGCGGCGCGTACTCGGCGGCGAAGGCGGCCGCGTGGAACATGACCAACGGCGTGCGTCTTGAGCTCGCAGCGCAGGGCACGCTGGTGCAGGGAGTGCTGCTGGGCGTCGCCGACACCGACCTCACCGCCGGCTACGAGGGGCCCAAGACCGACCCCCGCGACGTGGCGCGCGCCTCGCTCGACGCACTCGCGGCGGACCGCATCGAGGTGATCGTCGATGACTGGACAGCCATGGTGAAAGCCTCACTCTCCGGCGACCCGGCAGCCTTCTACCGTCAGGTCACGGAGCTTCTGGGCTCCTGACCCTTCCCTCCCCTGCCCGCGTCCCCGACCCGGGCCCCGCGAGACTGCATCTTCTGGACGAGATCACGGGTAATGACAGTGATCTCGTGCGTGAAGTGCAGTCTCGCGGGAAGGGAAATGCCATCCTCGGAGCATGACGCCCGACTCCCCCTCCGCGCGCGCCCTGCATTGGCGACGCGCCCTGCACCTCGAACCGTTGCCCGTGGAGTCCGGATGGTGGGCGCCGCGCTCGCGGTCCGACCTCCCCGTGACGGAGGGCGAGGACACGCTGGCGGCACACAACTCCATCTACTACCTGCTCGACGCCGAGCGGCCCGTCAACTACTGGCACCGCCTCGCATCCGACGACATTCACGTGCTCATCGAGGGCGGCCCGGTCGAGTACCTGCTCGCCACGGACGCGGGAACGATCGAGCGGCACGTGCTCGGTACGGATCTGGATGCGGGCGAGCAGCCGATGGTGGTGTGCCCCGCCGGCACGACGAAGGCCCTGCGACTCATGGATCCGCGGGGCTATGCGCTGATCGGCAGTGTCGTGACCCCGGGGTGGGCACCGGACCGCGTCGGGTTCGTGGCGCCGACGATCCCGGACGAGCACCGCCCGGTCTGGCTCGAACCCGGCACGATCGCCGCGCTCACCTCCCCCGACACGGTCTGAGCTGCGCTACCGCAGCGCCGTACGACTGGTGGCGGTCGCCTCGAGCGCGACGCCGTCGGGGACGAACATGGACACGAGCGGCGGCTGCCACACGCCGGCGACCGTCACCTGCGCGGAGACGCCGTCGGGCGTCGTCGCCGACACCAGCGTCGCGTCACCCGAGAACGCCACCAGGGCCTCCGCCTGCTCGCGTACGCCGTCCGCACTCAGCTCGGCACGCGGAGCACCGTCGACGACCGACAGCGTGAAGCCGTCGGCGCCGGCGAGGGCCGCCGCATCCGCTACCCCGTCCAGCCGCTTCTGCGCGAGATACAGACTCGTCGCCGACACGCACACGAAGATCGCGGCAATCGCGAGCACGGCGTAGCCGATCACGAGCGGCAGGATGCTGCCCTCGTCGTCGCGTTGCAGGTGTCTCATGGTGTCGTCCCCCACAGCCGTGACACCTTCTGCGCGGCACTCGCCTCGACAGGAACGGATGCGACCTGGTCGAGCCCCAGCACCGGCGGCACCAAGGGCAGCGGGACGTCCGTACTCACGCTGAGGAGCAAGGTCGCCCCGGCGGATGGGCACTCGACACCCGCGGGGGCGCACTCCCAGCGCAGCACGACCGCATCCGGGTCGATGCCGTACTCCTCCGCCACGGCCGCCATCACCAGGTCGGCGCGTGCGGCCGCATCCTCCGCATTCGCCGCGGTGGAGACAGCGCGGGCGATGTGACGGGCCGCCGCCTCCACGCCGAGCGCCTGCGACTGGATCGCTCCGAGCGCGACGATCAGATAGACGAGCGGTGCGAGCAGGATGAGGCCCGCCACGATGAACTCGAGCGAGGCGTTGCCTTCGTCATCATCGAGCAGCGAGGCCACCTCAGTCGAAGCTCTCGTTCGGCGCATGAGCGGTCACCTCCAACGCCTCGGGCACGCCCCACAGACCCGCGACCGGCGACGTCGTCCGCACCGTGATTTCGGTCGCCGGATAACCGAAGCGATCGGTCTCCGCGGCCTGCACCTCCACCGGGTAGGCATCCCCCACGGCCCGGGCGACGACATCCGCTGTGCGGGCAGCGCCATCCGCCAGGCTCGTATCCGCCAGCGCTGCGTGATACGCCCCCTCGACCGCAGCATCGTGCACGACGTTGCGGATGTAGACGGCGAACCCCAACTGCAGCACGGCGAGCGTCAGGAACGTCAGTATGGCCCCGACCAGCACGAACTCGACCGGAGCTGCACCCTCGTCGTCGAGCAGCGGGTGCCGGTCGGACATCGCTCAGAACCCGCTGACGCGGTCGATCGCCTGCGTGAACAGATCCGCGAGCGCAGGACCGGCGAGCGCCCAGTTCACCACGACGAGCGTCGTCTCGCGGGGTACAGGGGGAACAACGTGACATGGGTAGATGACATCTTCCGCGCCGGTCAGGCGAACCGAGGCGGGGTCGTGCGCCGTTCGATCGAGTCGGTCGAACAATACGCGTCGATCGAAGAGGTCGTTGTGGCTGCAAGGGATCGTGGGTTCCATGTGATCGCGACCGGCGATCAGCTAGTCATCCTGTGCCACCCCGGTGAGATGTCAGTTCTCTGCTGACCTCCCGCCGACAGTGGCACCCGGACCAGTGGGTGCAGCCCGCCGGTTGTCGCCGTAGCTCCTGGTCGACCTCGTCGCCCATTCGGAAAGAGTAGGGCACAGCGGCGAACGTGGTCGGCTACTGTCCACCGTCGCCTGTACGATCCGATCATGCCGCCCCGACACGCGGAGCACTAGGCGTCGGGTTGGCGATGCTGGAACGCGGGCGGCGAGCGGCACCGGCTATCCATGGGGGAACTAGTTGTTCGACGAAGATGCTCGGACCTGGGCAAACGAGGTTCCGCTGTTCCTCGCTGCCGGGACGAAGAGCGATCTCACACGCAAGATGTATGAGCGCGACTTGCGCCGGTTTGCTGAGTGGTGCGCAACTCTGAGCTACGTCCCGCTTCGCGCGGATGCAGGCCAGGTGCACGAGTTCGCCGGCCACCTCGGCAACATCGGGCACAAGCCGAGAACCATCTACCGCGAGATGACGACCGTGCGGGTATTCTTCGGGTTCCTGGCTGCGCGCGGTGTCATCGCGACCAACCCAATCGCGGATCTCCGCTGGTCGACGCCTCCCCTGGAGAACCGCGAGGTGCCGACTGTCGGCGAGCTTCGCGAAATATGGTCAGGGTGCAAAGACGACAACGAGCGGGCGACCGTCGGCCTGCTCGGGTTCTGTGGCATGCGCCCATCCGAGGTCGAGTCGGCGACATTCGCCAACCTCGGAGAGGTCGAGGGTCATCAGATCCTCCGGGTTCCCGCTCGGAACAACCAGTTCCAGCGCCCGTACGTCGTGATCCCGGAGCCAGTGTCAGCAGCGATCGCGAATCTGCGGACTCGGCTGGGTTCGGGAGCGATCATCCGCACCGGTTGGGACAACAGTGTTGACCGCAACTCCCTCCGAACCATCGTGATGCGGATAGGCAGCCGCACCAGCTTGAGATACGAACTCAAGCCCTTGGACCTGACGTTCTGTCTGCGCTCGATCGCGGTTGAGCGGGGATTCGCCTATGGCGAGGTCGTTCGATCGGTAGGTGAGGCCGAGTCTCGGCGACTCGCCATCTGGGCGGCGCGATCGACCGGGGCAATCGAGGACCACCCTGCACTGCGGTTGAGCAGGCTAGTGCTACCGACCAAGCCGGATTCGCTCGCGGCGATGGAAGAGGCGGGGACCATGTTGCGGTTGTCCGACGCGCACCCGGCCGCCGCGACAGCATTCGCGGGTGCGGCGCTTGAGAAGCACCTTCGCGATCTCGCCCGCGAGAACGAGATCCCGCTTCGGGGCGAAGGGAAGCTGAGCGCGTACGCGGCCGTCCTGAAGTCGCGGGGAGTTATCGACAACAGGACGCTGCAGTCGATCAACCGACTTCAAGACATCCGCAACGATGCAGCGCACGGTTGGTTCGAGCGAGTGTCCAGTTCGGACGCTGCGTGGTTTATCACCAACGCCACCGAACTCATCCGTCGGTACCCCTTGACCGAGCCGGGATCTCTGGGTCAAGGCGACTGACCAACCGTGTCACGACAAGACCTGCGCGAGAGCGTGCGCGCTGGACTTCTCCAGCTTCTACCAGATCAAGTCGCTGCCGCAGATGGACGAGGCGTACCTCGAAGACAGGGAGGCCTTCCACCTGGGAAAGCGCGACGCACTGCACGGTCACGAGTTGATGGTTCGTACCCGCGTGGCCGTGGCGCTGATGGTCCTCGATGGTCGCGTGGAACTGAACGACGAGGACTGGGAGCTGGCCGAGGCAGTGATGGTTCACTCGCGAGCTACGCGCACGGTGGTTCGGCAACGACTGGCCGAGGTGAGTGCCCAGGAGCACGTGACGCGCGGTCGCGCGGCGGGCAAGCAGAAGTTCGCTGAACAGGAGCCCTTCCGGCTACCTTGCTCAAACTCGAACATCTGTTCGATGCGCGCCTCAAGCGGAAGGTTCCACACCATGCCCAACCACCCCAAGGATCAGCGCCGATGACGACCATGATCGGTTACCTACGTGTGTCCACCGAGAAGCAGGCCAGCAGCGGCCTCGGGCTTGATGCCCAGCGCGACAGCATCCAGCGCTACGCCGATGCCCACGGCTGGGAGGTGCTCTGGTACGAGGACGCGGGCCTCAGCGCCAAGTCGCTCGCCCGACCCCAGCTACAGGCCGCGCTCGACCGGCTGGACATCAGTCCCAAGCGCCGCGACGTTGACGGCATCGTGGTGGCCAAGCTCGACCGCCTGAGCCGTAACGTGGCCGACTTCGCCCGTGTGCTGGAGCAGGCCCGTTCACGCGGCTGGGCACTTGTCGCCATCGACCTGGGAGTGGACACCAGCACGCCGACCGGCGAGCTTGTGGCCAACGTGATGATGTCGGTAGCGCAGTGGGAGCGCCGGGTGATCGGTGAACACACCAGCGCCGCGATGCAAGCCGCCAAGCGTCAGGGACGACACATGGGCCGCGTGTCCGTGCTGCCCCAGGACACCGGCGACAGGCTCCTGGCGCTGCGCCGCACGCGCACCCTCGCCGACACGGCTGCCACACTCAACGCCGAGGGCCGCACCACGGCTACCGGGCTGCCCTGGACTGTCAATGGCGTAGCCAAGGCACAGCGCCGACTCACATCCCGCCTGGCCGTGGCCTGACCCACAAGCTCACCCGTCGTCACATGCGGGGGTCACCTACGGACCAAGGGCCGTAGATGGCGACTCGCTTCCGCGCGTAGCCATTGATTATCCACGCCATGACGACCGTGAGCACTGCACCCGTGATTCCCACCGCGAGACCCCACCCAACTTGATCTAGGTAGGCCAACGCGACCCCGACTGCGACAGCGTTGATGCCGAGCGAAGCAACAAGCCCGAATCCCAACTCGGCGCGAGTTCCACCCTCCATCTGATTGAGTGATCCGAGCCGGGCAGCACGGACCGGTTCCGCTCCCTCGTGATACTCGTGAGCGACGCGATATCGCTCAGCCAGCAGGCGCACTCCTCTTCGAATGGGGTTCATCGAGAACGCGATCGAGATGCTGAGCGCGCCAAGAATGTTCCAGAAATCCGCATCCTTGCGCGCCCAGAGGAACGCTTGCGCTGGCCCGAGGAGCATTAGAGCCACCAACGGCAAGAACCTCCAACCGGGCACGAGCATCCCGGCAACAAGAGAGGCGTTGGCGTTGTGGAGGATCGCCCTCAGCGTCACCAATCGGGCCTCGTTCTGCTCATGCTCACTCGTCTCCTGGAGCCACTTCACACGGCGCTTTAGAACGGCAGGACGAGTCCACTGGCTGATGGCCACAACCAGCCCAACCAGCGAAACGATGGCGGCGAGCGCCTTCGAAGCAGCGTCAATCGCCTGCGCTGGATCGATGCTGTTCACAGTGCCCAGTATCCCGGAGCATGCCGCATCAGCGGTCTAGGCTCGCTCAGCCAGACAAGGCCTTATACCGGCGCACGCTCGCCGGGCTACTCTTTGGCGCATTCGACTGGCGTCGGTGCGCCCCCAGCCCGGAAAACGGGAGTGGCAATCCAGCGCAGGTCCGGCGGAAGCCAGTTGATCTCACAGACTTCACGGCTTGAGATGTCAGATACCTTGATCCAAACCGGCTTACGGCTGCGATCAAGCAGAAGTAGCTGACCAGCCTGTTCGCCGACGACGTAGCCCGCAACGGTGTCACCCGATGACGTAGTCGTTATCTGTTCGGATGGCATCCAAGGCTGGCCAAGGAGCACAACGACGACCGTTCCGATTGCAAGCCCCGCTGCCCACGCCCCGCGATTCTTCTTCGACTTGGGACGAGGTTTGCGCCGTCGCGCCCTCAATATCTTCCCGACAATCACCCCGATCACAGCGATAGTCACCAGCGCTACGAGAATCGGCGTCATGAAGGACCCGTAGATCAAGGGAAGCAGCGCAGTAACCGCGATAGTGGTGCCGAAGACGATCGCGCGGGGCGCACCAGCTTCATGGACACGATTCACGTAGCCTCCTGGATCGAACACCCAAACGACTGAGAGTCCGACGACCAGAAACAGTGCGAGCGTCGTGATGAGAAGCGTTGCCTGGTTAGTAAGCGTCAACACGGCAAACGCAACCGGCAGGTCGAACCTTGCGAAGTACAGCGCGCGCAGCACGACGAGAACCGCGAGTGACAGTGAGACTGTTAGCGCCACATGCTTCGTGGCGAGGTCACGCGCGCGCTCCAACAAGGTCATGATTCATTGTGCCCGTCACACAGCGGACTCCCCCTTATGACATCCCGCGCACGGCGAACGGGCTTACCACCGCACTCCTGACGGGGGCCGGAGTACGTCGCAACCGCACCCCCTTCACACTGGCGCGAGTTCCGGAAGGGGACCGTTTCGGCTACCACGGCAGCGGTCTACACGCCGTAGTTGAGACCCGCTCTTGGATGCCCTCGTGAGCCGAGGCTAGCTTGCTCGTGTTCGAAGCAATCTTCTAACATCCGCCCCGCCAGGAAGGTTCTACATTATGGCCACCAAGACCACCAGCACCAAGACCCCGAAGCCCGTCGAGACCGTGGAGGCTGCCGCGTTCGACGAGGCGCTGCCCGCCATCGAAGCTGCCATCCAGCAGGTCGTTGACACGTTCGGCGTCACCGTGCAGCGCGCCCGCCTCAAGGGCATCCGCGCGCTGGCCTACCAGGCGCTCGTTGAGTCCATCGAGGCCGGCGATCTGGAAGCCCTCACCCAGCGGGCCATCACCAACGCGGGCAGCCTGCCCAACGGCTGGACCGTCACCCCGCCCCGCCGTGCGCCCAAGGCCGACGCTGCAACGGCTGCTAAGGAGCCCGCTGCACGCAAGCCCCGCGTCACCAAGGGCAGCACCGTCGCCACCGAGGAAGGCGTGGTCATCGCGGAGCAGCGCCACAGCGAACTCTCATAGCCGAGTGGGGCAGAGCTAGCTAACCCGGTTGCGGTGCGCCTCAAAGTAGGCGTGCCGACCGTGGTCCTGCTGCCCGGTGAATCCCTTGAACTCGCCCCCGCCCCGAGTACAACCGGCAAACGAAGCTGTTCGAGGTCTCCCGCGATAACGGTGACGACCTGATTGACGGGCTGATCCGGGAGTTCGGGACTGTCCGCGTGGTCATATATGGAAACTCTCGTACAACGTGCGTATCCGAATGCTGGGGCGCCAATCCTGACAATGCCTGGAACTGCGTCTGCGGATGCGCTGGCTCCAACCACGGAAGCGGCCACCCGCTTGGCGTTGAGGTGGCGCGCGGGCTTTCAGTGGAGAATCAGCACACGCGCGCCGAATACCTTGCGTCTCGCACCGGATGGGTGTTCGTCGCCTGACGCCCGAGAGTAGTGCTAGCCGTTCAGCAGCTTGAGCACAGCGGTCAGCACCGCGCCAAGCCCAAGCACCCAGGTGACCAGCCCCGCAGCAGGGGACCATTCAGCGACCGCGACCCGCCGACGCTCGAATTCCTCGACAAGTGCAGCAGCTTCATCCTTCATCTTCTTCATCTCATCGGAGTCGTCTTTGGCCAACCCCAGGGCCTTCAGCGCTCCCTTCAATCGACCGGCTTTGCTTGGCGCGACCAGCGCCTGGAGACTATCGATCGCCTGCTCGTAGCGAATCTCAAGTACTGCGCCGATCTGCTTGACTGCGCCCACAACCACGGTGGCCGCAGCGATACCAATGAGGCCACCTACGCCCCCCGAGAGGACAGCCGAGACGACGACTGCCGCGACGACGACTACTGTGACGATGAGAATGACAATGTCGCGAGTCACCCGCGTGCGCACAGCGCTCGGAATCTGAACTTCGATATCAGCCACAGGCCAAACATATCGCTCGGCGGGTTCAGCCCGATTCACGCAAGGTACGTTTACGCAATGGTGCGGGGCAGCAGCATGTAGATCTCTTTACGGCCGGCCTTCTCGATGAGCACGCGCTTGGCGTCCTCGCGTGCGTCGGCGGCCTGCGCCTGCAGAACCTGCGCGAGTGGTGCGCCGCGGTCGATGGCGGCGACGATCTGGTCGATGCTGCGGGCGACGGCGGGCGTGTCGATCGCCCGCGCGACGGAGGCGAGCGCGTCGCTCAGCGACGACCCCGTGCCGACATCCAGCACGGCGCGACGAAGCTCCGTCACGATCTCGCCGGAGCCGACCGAGGACACACGCCGGATCGCGTCGAAGGCGCCCTCGCCGGCGGCGAGGCACAGCGCGAGGAACTCCAGGATGGTGGGCAGCTCCTCGGCGGCACGCGCAGCGCGTGTCCGAACCGCCGCCCCGAGGCGCAGGTCGTAGCCAATCGCTCCGGCCACAGCACCCAGCAACGGGAGCACGCCGACGGCGGGGGCGAAAGACCCGGCGACCACGAGAGCGACCACGAGGACCGCGCCGACGACGAGACCGACGATCGCCCAGGTGAGTTGGCGCGCCCGGAAGGCCGCCGCATCCATCAGCCATCCCGCGCGGCGCAGCCGCGCCTCCAGGTCGGCCGCGCCGCCCACGCGCGCACCCAGCCGGCGCAGCAGCTTCTCACCCGCGTCGCGTACAGGGGCGTGCAGCGGCGTCAGTCCACGCGGGTCGGCGACATCACGCACGTACGGCGCGACACGGCGACCGAGCGACACGGCACGCCACCTCGGAGTCGCCCAGAGGATCAGGGACATTCCGGCACCCAGCGCCCCGCCGAGCAGCACGGCGACGGCCACCTGCGTGATTCCGGCCGGGGTCATCCGAACCACCTCCGCGGTTCAGGAAGCCGCCCCACCGCCAGCATCATGCGAAACGCCAGGGCGGACACCAGCGCGCCGACCACGATCAACACCACGCCCTCGGGGCTCGAGTAGGCGGCGGATCCTTCCGGACGGAGCGCGAGCAGCACGAGGATCACCCAGGGTGCGAGCAGGCCCAGCACCGCAGCGCCCCGCACCCACGACTGCCGCGCATCCACTTCGGCGCGCACCGCCGCATCCGCCCGCACCGCGCTGGAGAGCGATCGCAGCACCGGAACCAGCTCGGTTCCGCCGACCTGCCGCGCCATCCGCAGCGTCTCGAGGATGCGGTCGGCCACCGGATCCGACAGCGCCACCTTCAACCGATCGAGGCTCGTCTCGAAGTGCCCGGATGCGGCGAGGTCGCGCGCGAAACCCGCGAAGGCGGGGCGCAGGGGCGTGGGCGCCGAGCTCTGCAACGACGCGAGGGCATCCGGCAAGGCGAAGCCGGCACGCACCGACGCGATGAGCAGATCGCAGACGTCGGGCCACAGTCCCCGCCGGATCTTGAGAAGCCGACGCGCTCGGCCACGAAGCCACAGCGTGGGAGCCGCAGCACCCGAGAGCGCGGCGAGCAGAGCGAAAGCCGGCACCTGGGTGAGCAACCAGGCGATCGCGGCCGCGAGCACCGCAGCGGCCGCGGAAGCGAGCAGCAGCGCGGTGACCGGCAGGTGCGCGAATCCTGCCTCCGCAAGCAGTCCTGCGCCCCGTGACACGCGCTGCTCGGAACGCTCGGTTGCCACTCGCGCCGGCCACAGCCGCGGCGCGAGCATGAGGAGGATTCCGGCGCCGAGAAGCGCGCCCAGCAGGATCGTCATCGGGCCGCCTCGTACACGGGGACGACCTCGACCACACCGTCCATGACCTCACCCGTCGTCTGCATCACTTCGACGACGTGTCGCGCGCCACGGGCGTCCTGAGCACAGTGCACGACGAGGTCGATGCTCGACGCGATGGCGGGCACGACGAAGTCCCGGTCGATGTTGCGTCCCGCCAGCAGCGGCAGGGATGCGAGCTTGACGAGAGCGTCGCGCGCGGAGTTCGCGTGGATCGTCGCAGCACCCGGCACACCCGTGTTGAGGGCGAGGAGCAGATCGAGCGCCTCCGCGTCACGCACCTCCCCGACGATGAGGCGGTCGGGCCGCATCCGGAGTGCTTCTTTCACCAGCCGCCGCAGCGTCACCTCACCCGTCCCCTCGAGACTGGGCTGGCGACCCTGCAGCGCCACGATGTCGTGCGCGTCGACCGCGAGCTCGAACGTCTCCTCGACCGTGATGATGCGCTGCTGGGGAGCGCATTCAGCGATCAGCGCCGCGAGCATCGTCGTCTTGCCGGCGTGCGTCGCCCCCGACACCAGGATGCTGTCGCCCTGCCGCATTGCCCGACTCAGCCGTTCGGCGACGTGCGGCGGCAGCGTGCCCGTGGCGACGAGCTGCGCCAGCCGACGGTAGCGCGGCAGGAACTTGCGGATGTTGACGGCCCAGTGCTTACGGGTGATCAACCCTCGCATGTTGCAGCGAATGCAACTGTTGACACTTGCAAACGAGGACTATTGGTCTCGGTCGGGCTGGTCCGCTCTGACCCTAACAGCGAGATCACGCGCCTCCCAAGATCCGACTTGACTCGGTGATGCACTATCCCATACTTTGTTGCATCTAATGCAAGATTTTGGGAGCTCTCCAGCCGCACTTCGACTGCTCACCTCGGCGTCGAACGTCGCTTTGGCGAACCCGGAGCAGCAGGTCTTCGACGCGATGATGGACGGCTGGCGGAATCAGCAGCTGTCGCGAGGGCTCCGTGAGCAGACCATCCAGAACCGCGTGGCGACGGTGGCCCGCTTCCGGGAGTTCGCGGACAAGCCGCCGTGGAAGTGGACGGTCGCTGACGTTGACGAGTTCACAAGGGAAGCCACC
This sequence comes from Microbacterium sp. Clip185, assembly GCF_028743715.1. Taxonomy (NCBI): domain Bacteria; kingdom Bacillati; phylum Actinomycetota; class Actinomycetes; order Micrococcales; family Microbacteriaceae; genus Microbacterium; species Microbacterium sp. Clip185. The sequence continues at coordinate 1,939,303 of NZ_CP117996.1, forward strand.
GATCGCAGGCTGGCGCTGTCCACTCTGCGTCACCACCATGGCGCAATCCGCGGGTTCTGCGACTACCTGACGAATCCGTTGTACGACTGGATGGAGATCTGCGAACGGGAGTTCGGCGAGATCCCGTCGCAGGTGTGCTTGCCATGGAACACGGTCGCGCATCGGTTTGAGTTCGAGGGCGACGGAAAGCGCCGGCCGTTCACCTACGACGAGGTGGAGCGCCTGTTCGACACCGCTGACGCCCGGGTTGAGTTGCTCGTGAGCTCGGGACGAAAAGGCGCGCTCGGGGCGCTGCGGGACGCGCAGCTGCTGAAGACGGTCTACGCGTTCGGGCTGCGCCGCACCGAGGTGGTGATGCTCGACACCGTCGACCTGCACCACAACGCCAAGATGCGCCAATGGGGACGCTACGGTGCGATCCACGTGCGGTGGGCGAAGGCGGCTGGCGGCGGCGCTCCTCGTCGTCGCACAGTGCTGCTGGTGCCGGAGTTCGACTGGTGGGTGCCGGGCATGCAGCAGTGGCTCGAACAGGCCCGGGAACGGTTTGCGCCCGGTGACGACCTCGACGCGCTCTGGGTGACCGAGCGACGCACCCGCCTGTCCGCCGGCTATCTCGACCGGAGGTTCGCGGAACTGCGGGACGAGGCCGGCCTGTCGAAGGATCTGACGCTGCACAGCCTCCGGCATTCCTACGTCACGCACCTGCTCGAGTTCGGCTACGCCGAGCGATTCGTGCAGGAGCAGGTCGGGCACATGCACGCGTCGACGACGTCGATCTACGCCTCCGTCAGTTCGGACTACAAGAACCGGGTGCTTGCAGAGGCATTGAAGGCCCTCATCGAAGGAGAAGCGGAATGACCGTTGAACTTGAGACCGGATGGAACCTGCGCAGCGTGATGGCGTCACGCGGCATCTTCCAGACCTCCAAGCTGAGACCTCTGCTTGAGGAGCGCGGCATCGGCCTCTCCCGAGAGCAGGTCTATCGGCTGGTGACGCAACCGCCGCAACGGGTGCGTCTCGACGTCCTCGCCGCACTCTGCGACGCGCTGGAGTGCTCCCTCGACGATCTTGTGACGATCACCCGCCGCGAGGCCGCGGCCCCGATCGCCGTGGGCGAAGAAGCGACTCGCGGGTCGATCGGCGATCTCAGGCCCGTTCGCGCCACCATCCGCCGTCCACGCACCAAGTAGACCGTCGTGGCCAAGCCGCCGCAGGAGCCGCGTGTCGCAGAGGTCGTGATGCTCATCCAGTGGGTCGCGATCGAGATCCCGACGGAACGTCTCGTTGAGATCGTGAGCACGGTCGCTCCGGTGCCGCTCACGCAACGCCTGCTCGAGCTCGCTCTCCTCAAGCAACCCGGAGTTCTCGAAGGACGTCACGCGAATGTGCCTGTGACGGTTCAGGACCTTGCGCACGCGCTCGTCGCCGAGGGCGCGAGTCGGGTTGTCCTGCCGACGTGCGAGTCGTGCGGCCGTGCTGTCCGCATGCCGCACAAGACGCCGAGCGGCGGACGTCGCTGCTCCCGCTGCGAACGGAACGCCAGATCCGTCGCATGCGCGACCTGCGGCCAGGTGAGGCCAGTGCAGCGCACCATCGACGGGAAGCGGTACTGCCGTGAATGCTGGCGTGCTGATCCCCGTTCCTTCGACCATTGCTCCCGGTGCGGTCAGCACGCGACCATCGTCGTCCGTCGCCCCGAGCTCGTCTGCCTGGCCTGTTACACCGCGCCAGTCAAGACCTGCGGGCTCTGCGGAGAGCCCGGCCGGGTCGCATCCCATCTCGACGGGCGACGCGTCTGCGCCCGCTGCTACTACGCGATGCGCACGCCGCAACCCTGCCCTGAATGCGGGCGCAAGGTGTTCCTCACCGGGTTCATGAACGACCAGAAGGTCTGCGCGGATTGCGCCGGCACGCCGATCACGATGGCGTGTCCCGGCTGCGGTTCAATCGAAGAAGTGCGCAAGCATCGCCTCTGCGCCGAGTGCCGCCGCCCGATCACCATCCAGCGACTCCTCTGCGATGAGACCGGTGATATCCGCCCGGAGCTTCAGCCTCTTGCTGACTACCTGCTCACGCACCATGGCAAGGCGAATTCTCTGGAGCGGTGGCAGCACAAGAGCAAATGTGCCGCCGTGCTCCGCGAACTCGCCGAGGGAACCCTGCCTCTCGCCGCCGACGCGATCATGACCAGAGCCCAGTCGGGGCAGTCCGTGGCATTCCTCCTTTCGCTGCTGGTTCGCTCCGGCGTACTACCGGAGCTTGACGTCGAGGCCGCGCGCTTCGACCACTGGCTCGAGAACTGGCTATCGGAGGTTGGGCACGCCGAAGACCGGCTTGTCCTGCGCCGGTACTGCACCTGGGAGTTGCTCCGTTCGACGCGCGCATTCCGGGCGGTGTCTCGCGGCCCGTCGAGCCCTGCGGCTGGCTTCCAACGGCAACGCGCAGCGCTCAAGTACTGTGCCGCGCTCCTGCACGAAATCCGATCGCAGCGCGAGACGCTCGCCACCTTCCCCCAACGCCGCCTCGACGCGTTCCTCACGGACTCCCCGAGTCAGCGGGACGCGTTGGCACCATTCACCCGCTGGTTGCGACGCCACCAGTTGAGCACCCTACGCGTCGAGTTCCGGCCGAGTCGCCTCGAGGGCCGGCACTACGAGTCCGACCATCGATGGCAGATGGCCCGTCGATTCCTCACCGATTCGGACATGGACTCGAAGACCCGTGCTGCGGGCCTGCTCGTTCTCCTCTACGGCATCCAGCTCACCCGCATCATCACCCTCACCCGCGATCAGGTCGACGCGACCTCCCAGCCCGTGAAGCTCACTATCGGGGCGGAACCTATCGAGCTCCCCAAGATTCTCGGAGACGCGATCATCGACCTGGTCGACGCGTCGATGCGCCATCCCGAAGGATGGCTATTCCCCGGCAGAAACCCGGGGCTCCATCTCACCCCGGGGCCGATCAGTCGCCGCCTCCGCGCCGAAGGGCTCCGCTCCGGAAGCGCCCGGACGACCGCCCTCATCGAACTCACCCGGCAGATGCACCCGCGGATCGTGTCCGACTTGCTCGGCATAACGCCGGCGTCGGCCGCCGCGTGGTCGCGCCTCGCCAGTGGGGACTGGTCCGACTACCCAAAGATCCGCTCGGTGTCCGACTGACAACGAAGCTCAGCCCAGCAGCGCCTTCGCCGCGTCGGCGAGCGTGCCGGTGGTCGGCTGGTAGTACGCCCATTTCCCGCGCTGCTCGCGCGTGACGAGGCCGGCCTCGACGAGCAGCTTCATGTGGTGGGAGATCGTCGGCTGCGACAGGCCCACGGGGTCGGTGAGGTCGCAGACGCACATCTCGCCGGCGCTGCTCCCGACGATCATCGAGAGCAGCTTCACCCGCGTCGGGTCGCCGAGGGCCTTGAAGACCTTCGCGAGGTCGTGGGCGGTGCCGTCGTCCATCGCCTGGCCGGGGGTGCAGCAGGAGTCGGCGCTGGTGTCGATGGTGACGGGCAGTGCGTTCATGGCTCTATTCTGCCCGACGTATTGACATCTGTCGATATGAGCGTCAGGATCGTCTTGTCTCACATCGAAGAACGTCAATGCATGGAGGTCGCAGTGAACCCTGTCGTCGTCATCGGTGCTGGTCCGCAGGGACTGGCCGCCGCAGCCCATCTGATCGAGCGGGGGCTCGAACCGCTCGTCCTGGAGTCCGGCGACGCCGCCGCTTCGGCTGTGACCGAATGGGGCCACGTGCGCTTGTTCTCGCCGTGGACGGAGCTCACCGACCCCGCGTCGCGACGTCTGCTGGAGCCGACTGGATGGTCGGCCCCGACGCAGGGCTACCCGACCGGCGCGCAGTGGATCGAGCGGTACCTCGCGCCCCTCAGCAATGTGCTCGGCGACCGCGTGCGCTACGGGACGCGGGTCGTCGGCGTCGGCCGGGAGGGCCGCGACCTCTCCGTCGACGCCGGCCGCGCCGAGCAGCCCTTCGTCGTCCACGTCGAGCGCGCGGACGGCACCGAGGAGCGGATCGAAGCGCGTGCGGTGATCGACGCTTCGGGCACCTGGCGCACTCCGAGCCCTGCCGGAGCTGACGGGCTGCCCGCGCTCGGGGAACGCGCTGCAGTCGATGCGGAGCTCCTGGAGCATCGCATGCCCGCGATCGAGGACGCGACCGCGCTGGCTGGCCAGCACATCGTGGTGGTCGGCAACGGCCACTCCGCCGCGACGACGATCGGTACGCTCTCTCGCGTGGCCAAGCGCGAGCCGGGGACGCGGATCACCTGGGTGCTCCGGCGCGGCGCGGTCGGCAACACCTTCGGCGGCGGCAGCGCCGACGAGCTGCCCGAGCGCGGCGCGCTGGGACAGCGGGCGAAGAAGGCCGTCGAGGACGGGCTCGTCGATCTCGTCACTGGATTCCGCACGGAGCAGGTCGTCATCGATGGCGGTCAGGCGGTGCTCATCGCGGAGGACGGCCGCCGGCTCGACCCTGCCGCTCGGGTGTTCGTCGCGACCGGCTTCCGCCCAGACTTGTCCTTCCTCTCGGAGATCCGTCTCGACCTCGACATGCGCCTGCAGGCCCCGTCGAAGATCGCTGCGGAGGTTGATCCGAACGTGCACTCGTGCGGCTCCGTGCGGGCCACGGGCGCTGCTGATCTCGCCCAGCCCGAGTCGGGCTTCTACATCGTCGGTGCGAAGTCCTACGGGCGTGCGCCGACGTTCCTCGCTCTGACCGGGTTCGAGCAGGTGCGCAGCGTCGTCGCCGCGATCGCCGGGGACCACGAGGCCGCCGAGCGCGTGGAGCTCGCTCTGCCGGACACCGGCGTGTGCGGAGGCTCCGGCCTCTTCGACGCGCCGGACGAGTCTGCCAGCACGGGATCGTGTTGCGCGCCGGCCCCGCAGCTCATCCAGCTCGGCGTGGGTTCGGCCTCGTAGGTTCACTACCCATTCGGTTCATGTCAGTGCTGGCTGTATAGTCAGTGTGTGCTGACTATTGCTTCGCGTCTTGACGTCATGAACCGGCTCGGCCGGGCGATGGCGGACCCGACGCGTTCCCGGATCCTGATGACCCTGCTCGCCGGCCCGAGCTATCCCGCCGTGCTCTCGCGCGAGCTGAAACTGACCCGCTCGAACGTCTCGAACCACCTGACCTGCTTGCGCGACTGCGGGATCGTGGTCGCTGAGCCCGAGGGGAGGCAGACGCGCTACGAGATCGCGGACCCGCACCTGGCGGCGGCGCTGACCGCGTTGGTGGACGTGACTCTCGCGGTAGACGAGCACGCGCCCTGCATGGACGCGGCGTGCACGGTGCCGGGCTGCTGCGGGATGGGAGCGAGCGAGTGAGCGCGGCGTGCGGCTGCGAGCACGACGAGCTCGAGACCACCATCAGCGAAGAGGCTGAGGAGGCGGAACACCCCTGGTGGCGGGACCGCGGGATCATGGTCCCGGTCTTCTCCGGCATCGCCTTCCTCACTGGCCTGGTCCTGGAGTGGTCTGGGATGGAGATCCCGGCCTTGGTGTTGTTCTGGATCGGCCTGCTGCTGGGTGCATCGACGTTCACCCCGGGCGCGATTCGGAAGCTGTTCAAGGGTAAGCTCGGCATCGGGCTGCTGATGACGATCAGCGCGGTCGGTGCGGTGATCCTCGGCTATGTCGAGGAGGCCGCAGCGCTGGCGTTCCTGTACTCGATCGCCGAGGCACTGGAAGACAAAGCCATGGACCGCGCCCGCGGCGGGCTCCGGGCGCTGCTCAAGCTCGTCCCGGAGACCGCGACCGTCCGCCGCGACGGTACCTCGGTTGAGGTCCCGGCGAAGGATCTCCAAGTGGGGCAGCTGATGCTGGTGCGGCCGGGCGAGCGGATCGCGACCGACGGCATCGTCCGCACGGGGCGCTCCAGCCTGGACACCTCCGCGATCACCGGGGAGTCGATCCCGGTCGAGGTCGAGCCCGGCGACACGGTCTCAGCCGGTGCGATCAACACCGCTGGGGCGCTGGAGGTCGAGACGACCGCGGCCGGCACCGACAACTCGCTGACCACGATCGTCGACCTGGTGGAGAAGGCTCAGGCCGAGAAGGGCGACCGCGCCCGTCTCGCCGACCGCATCGCCCGCCCCCTCGTCCCGGGCGTGCTGATCCTCGCCGCCCTGGTCGCGATCATCGGGTCGCTGTTCGGCGACCCGGAGCTGTGGATCGCCCGCGCTCTCGTGGTGCTGGTGGCGGCGTCGCCGTGCGCGTTGGCGATCTCGGTCCCGCTGACTGTGGTGGCCGCGATCGGCTCGGCGAGCAAGTTCGGCGTGATCATCAAGTCGGGTGCCGCGTTCGAGCGGTTCGGCGTGATCCGTCACGTCGCCGTCGACAAGACCGGCACCCTCACCCGCAACGAGCCCGCCGTCGCCGCCGTCCTCACCGTAGACGGTGTGAGCGAGGCGGAGGCGCTGGCGTGGGCGGCCGCGTTGGAGCAGCACAGCACCCACCCGCTCGCGGCCGCGATCACCGCCGCTGTGCCGGATGCCCCTGCGGCGGAGGGCGTGACCGAGCAGGCCGGTCACGGCATCGAGGGCGAGCTCGACGGCGCGCGGATCACGGTCGGCAGTCCCCGCTGGCTGCACGCCGGGACGCTCGGCGACCGGGTCGCGGGGCTGGAGGAGCAAGGCATGACGGTCGTGATCGTCCACCGCGACGGCGTCCCGGTCGCCGCGATCGGCGTCCGCGACGAGCTGCGACCGGAGGTCCCCGAGGTCGTGCGCACCCTCGCGACCCAGGGCATCGGGGTGACCATGCTCACCGGCGACAACGCCCGCACCGCCCGCGCCCTCGCTGCGCAAGCAGGGATCGATGACGTCCGCGCCGAGCTGCGCCCCGAAGACAAGGCCGCCGCGATCGCAGAGTTCGGTGCGAAGGGGCCGGTCGCGATGATCGGCGACGGCATCAACGACGCCCCTGCGCTGGCCGCCGCGGACATCGGTATCGCGATGGGCGCGACGGGCTCCGACGCCGCGATCGAGTCGGCCGACGTGGCCTTCACCGGTCACGACCTGCGGCTTCTCCCGCGCGCGTTCGACCACGCCCGTCGGGGGCGGCACATCATCAACCAGAACATCATCCTGTCGCTGCTGATCATCACCGTGCTGCTCCCGCTGGCCCTGTTCGGCGTCCTGGGCCTCGCCGCCGTGGTCCTGGTGCACGAGATCGCCGAGGTCGTCGTCATCCTCAACGGACTGCGCGCCGCCCGGACTCGGAAGGAGCCGACCGCATGAAGGTCGAACTGCTGCACATCGTCGACTGCCCGAACACGGCAATCGCCGAAGCCAACGCACGCGCGGCGCTGGATGCTCTCGGGCTCGGGGCCGTTCCTGTCGAGCTGGTGACGATCCGAACCGAGGCCGAGGCGGCGAGCACCCAGTTCGGAGGCTCGCCCACGATCCTCCTCGACGACGTCGACCTGTTCCCGACGGCCCCGGTTCGCGCGCTGGCGTGCCGGGTCTACGCGACGGAAAGCGGGTACGCCGGAGCGCCCACGCAGGAGCAGATCGAAGCAGCGATGCGAGGCGCATCCCGGTAGAGCGAGAACGACCGGTGACGCGATCACTGGGTCACACCTCACGGCACAACGGTGTTCGCCGTAAAGTTCGCGGACCCGGAAACACACCGGAGGGGTAGGGCCATTGGCCTCTGCCCCTCCGCTGCTCGCAGCTCCTCAGACGAGCAGTTCGGCGAGGAGGGTCTCGACGCGGGCCTTGATGTCGTCGCGAATCGGGCGCACCGCATCGATGCCCTGCCCCGCCGGGTCGTCGAGCTTCCAGTCCTCGTACCGCTTGCCCGGGAAGAACGGGCAAGCGTCGCCGCAACCCATCGTGATCACCACGTCGGAGGCCTGCACGGCCTCGGTGGTGAGCACCTTGGGCTGTTCGGCGGTGATGTCGATCCCCTCCTCGCGCATCGCCTCGACGGCGACCGGGTTGATCTGGTCGGCGGGCATGGACCCGGCGGAGCGGACCTCGACGCGGTCGCCCGCCAACTCGCGGAGATAGCCGGCGGCCATCTGGGAACGGCCGGCGTTGTGGACGCAGACGAAGAGGACGGAAGGCTTCTGGTCGGTCATGGTTGTTCGCTTCTTTCAGTCGGTGAGGGTGGCGAGGAGGCCGCGGACGCGGCCCTCGATGTCCTGGCGGATCGCTTCGACGCCCTCGGGCGAGGCCAGCGCAGGATCGCCCACGGCCCAGTCCTCATAGCGGACGCCGGGGATGATCGGGCAGACGTCGCCGCAGCCCATCGTGACCACCACGTCTGCGGCGCGCACCGCGTCGTCGGTGAGCGGCTTCGGGAACGCCGTCTCGGCCTCCTGCGCGCCCTCGATCTCGGTGAGCAGCGAGCGCACGTGCGGGTGCACGTCCGACGCCGGGGCGGATCCTGCGGAGCGTGCGACGACGCGGCCGTCGGCGAGCTGGTTGACGATCGCGGCGGCGAGCTGGGAGCGGCCCGCGTTCTGCACGCAGACGAACAACACCTGCGGCACCCCGGCCGAGCGGTCCCGCGTCAGGTCGGCGAGGCGCTGCCGGGCGAACCGCTCGGTCAGCGGGATCATGTGCGCCGTCAGCTTCGCCGAACGCACCAGGCCGGCGTAGGACTCGCGCACGATCGCGATCACGAGGTCCCGGTTCAGCCCGGCCAGCTCGTCCGCGAGCTCCTCCGCGAGCCTGGTGACTCGGGCGTCCATCTGCTGCAGGGCCGCGGTCCGTGCCGCGGTGTCTTCGGGGTCGTCGGTGACGGCCGCGGCGGGAGCGAACGCGTCGAGGAGGGCTGCGACGGCGCGCTGTTTGCCCGGGGCGATGCGGTAGTAGACCCAGGTGCCGCGGCGCTCGGACAGCAGCATCCCGGTCTCCTTCAACACCTTCAAGTGGTGCGAAACGGTCGGCTGCGACACCTCGGCGAGGTCCGCGAGGTCGCACACGCAGGACTCGCCGCGCGGGTCGGTCGCGATCGCGGAGAGCATCCGCAGCCGCAGCGGGTCAGCGAGCGCTTTCAGTGCCCCGGCCACGGTCGTGGCGGCCTCGGTGCCGATCGCGTGCGCCGTGGACGGTGCGCACGCGTCGGCGTCAGAGATGACGGTCGTGTCGGTCATGACGTCCTCGATTCGGTGGCGTAGGGATCGGTGTGGAACCAGGCCTTCGCGGCCCAGAGTGAGACGTAGACCAGGCCCACGAGCACGGGCACTTCGATGAGCGGGCCGACGACCCCGGCCAAGGCCTGGCCGGATGCCGCGCCGAAGGTGCCGATCGCGACCGCGATGGCGAGCTCGAAGTTGTTGCCCGCGGCGGTGAACGCGAGCGTCGTGGAGCGCGCGTAGCCCAGACCGAGTGCCTTGCCCAGCAGGATGCCGGCGAACCACATCAGTGCGAAGTAGACCAGCAGCGGCAGCGCGATCCTGGCGACGTCCATCGGGTGGGAGGTGACCTGTTCGCCCTGCAGGGCGAACAGCAGCACGATCGTGAACAGCAGCCCATAGAGCGCCCACGGCCCGATCCTCGGGAGGAACTTCTCCTCGTACCAGTCGCGCCCCTTGCGCTTCTCGCCGATGAACCGGGACGCGAAGCCCGCGACGAGCGGGATGCCGAGGAACACGAGCACGTTCAAGGCGATCTGCCAGACCGAGATCTCCAGCCCCTGCGCATCCAGCCCCAGCCAGCCCGGCAGCACGGTCAGGTAGAACCAGCCCAGCACCGAGAACATCACGACCTGGAATACCGAGTTGATCGCGACCAGCACCGCGGTCGCCTCCCGGTCACCGCACGCGAGATCGTTCCAGATCACGACCATCGCGATGCAGCGCGCGAGACCCACGATGATCAGCCCGGTCCGGTACTCCGGCAGGTCGGGCAGGAAGATCCACGCGAGCGCGAACATCACCGCGGGCCCCACGAGCCAGTTCAGCACGAGCGAGGAGACAAGAAGCTTCTTGTCGCCCGTGACGGCGGCGACCTTGTCGTAGCGGACCTTCGCGAGCACCGGGTACATCATCACCAGCAGGCCCAGCCCGATCGGGATCGAGATCCCGCCGACCTCCATCGCAGAGAGCGCGTCAGAAAGTGCGGGCACGAAACGACCGAGCAAGAGGCCCGCGACCATCGCGAAGCCGATCCACAGCGGAAGCCACTTGTCGAGGGTGGAGAGCCGTTTCGGGGCGGTGCGGGTCAGGGTGTCGGTCATGCGAGCAGCTCTTCGATCTTCGCGACGTAGACGGGTTTCGGGTGCGCGCCGATCAGCACGTCCACCCGCTCTCCGTTCCGGTAGAACCCGAGGGTGGGGATCGAGGTCACGCCGGCCGCGGTCACGGTCTCGGGGTTCTGGTCGGCGTCGACCTTCACGATCTTCACCCGGCCCGCGTAGTCGCTGGCGAGCTGGTCCAGGATCGGGGCGATCGCCTTGCACGGGCCGCACCAGGTCGCCCAGACGTCGACCACGACGGGTAGCTCGGACTCGATCACCTCAGCCCGGAAAGTAGCGTCGGTGACGGGAGTGACGATGCTCATGCGGAGACCTCCAAAGCAAGCTCAGGAACGGTGGTGGGTTCGAGGTTCGACAGGTAGTGCTGGGCGTCCTGCGCGGCCGCGCAGCCGGTGCCCGCGGCGGTGATCGCCTGCCGGTACGTGTGATCGACGAGATCCCCGGCCGCGAACACCCCGGGCAGGTTCGTCCGCGTCGACGGGTGCGCGACCCGCACATACCCGTCCGCGTCGGTGTCGACCTGCCCGGTCACGAGCTCGGAACGCGGGTCGTGCCCGATCGCGACGAACACCCCCGTCGCGTCGAGCGTGCGCTCGGCCCCGGTGACGGTGTCGCGCAGCGTGAGCCCGGTGACCTGCTCATCGCCGAGGATCGCAGCGACCTCACTGTTCCAGGCGACCTCGATCTTCGGGTCCTCCAGCACGCGCTGCGCCATGATCCTCGACGCGCGGAACTCGTCCCGGCGGTGCACGACGGTCACCTTCGACGCGAACCGGGTGAGAAACAGGGCCTCCTCCATCGCGGAGTCCCCGCCGCCGACCACGACGATCTCCTGCTCGCGGAAGAAGAACCCGTCGCACGTCGCGCACCAGGACACTCCGTGCCCCGACAGCCGCTCTTCTTCGGAGAGGCCGAGCTTGCGGTACGCGGAACCCATCGTGAGGACCACCGCCCGCGCCCGGTACGTCGCCCCGGCACCGGTCTCGATGGTCTTCACGTCGCCGTCGAGCTCGAGGCGGATCGCGTCGTCGTAGACGATCCGAGCGCCGAATCGCTCGGCCTGCGCCCGCATCGACTCCATCAGCTCCGGTCCCTGCACGCCATCGACGAAGCCCGGGAAGTTCTCCACCTCCGTCGTCGTCATCAACGCACCGCCCGCGGTCACCGAGCCCGCGATCACGACCGGCGCGAGACCCGCACGCGCCGCGTAGACCGCCGCCGTGTATCCGGCGGGACCGGACCCGACGATGACCAGTTCGACTTCTTGATTCGACATGCTTCTATATTGACATCTATCGAATCAATCCGCGAGTTCGCGATGGCTTTGTCACCGGATGTTCACCTACCGTGCTCAGGCATGGCCGCCAACACCCTTCGCGCGTGAACCTCCGCATCATCGACGAAAAAGGCGCGAAAAGTGCACTCTTCAACAATCGGACCTACCAGTACCGCCGATCACGACGTGCAGTCGGCTCCCATCGGGAAGTGACGCGTCCACGAACGGCTGACTCAGATCGACACGTCGTCCCGTCGCGTGCAGCATGCGCTCGACGAGTTCGCGCACCTGGGATTCGGTGAGCACCACGCCGGTGCGCTCAGATCGCCCCTCACGTGCCACGAAGATCCGGTCGGGTGCGTTGATCCAGACCTCCTCGATGTCCGGATCATCGAGCAGCGGCTGGAGCGGCCCGTATCCGGCGACGGTCGCGAGCACCCCGCGCACGGATGCGTCCTCGTCGTCGAGGGTCGCCGCGCCCCTCGCGAGCGCCGCGTCGTTGTGCCGGCGCACCTCGGCGCGGGCGAGCCGCTCCCCCGCCTCCGGGTCCCGCGTCGGATCGATCCCGTCGGCACGCAGCCGCGCTCGTACCCGTTCGGCGAGCGTGGCCTCGGCGGGCAGCGCATCGCGAAGAGCGGACGACGGTGACATGCGCAGCATCCTGAACGGGACGCGTCCCCGCGCGCTGGAATTATCCACAGCCACCGCACAGAAACGCCCCGACAGGCGGATTCACCAGCGAGGGCCGGCACGATATGCCCCGGAAGGCATACCGCACCGGCCCCGGATGGTTCAGCGAGCGATCAGACCGCCCGGCGATGCGGACGGCGCAGGAACCACGCCATTCCGCCGACCACGATCAATAGCGACCCCAGGAGCGCGACACCCAAGGGTCCCTGCGCACCCGTGGCCGCGAGCTGCCCCGCCGGAACCACGGTGATCAGCTGGCGGGCGACCTCCGATCCGTCGGCACCGAAGACCACGATCGTGTGGACGCCGGCGGGCAGATCAGCGGGGATCTGCACGTCGAACACCACCGTGCCGGTCGTGTCGGCCGCCGGGATACCCGCGATCCGGATGGGATCGCTGCGCAGCTCTGCCGTGACCTGCTCGCCGGGAGCCAGGCCCGTCACGGTGACCTTCACGATGCCGCCGCGCTCGACGGTCGACGTCGACACCGACACGCCGGGAACGCTCGGCTCCTGCGTGGGCTGAGGCGAGGCAGACCCGCTTGGCTGAGGCAACGGCGACCCGCTGGGCTGCGGCGACGGCGAGCCGCTCGGCTCCGGCGACGGGGACTCACTCGGCTCCGGCGACGGTGAACCACTGGGCTCGGGCGACGGTGAACCACTGGGCTCGGGCGACGGGGACCCACTCGGCTCCGGCGAGGGCGACTCGCTCGGCTCCGGGTCGGGCCCGGTGCCGGGCACCGTGCGCGGCTCCACGCCGGTGAGGGTCGGCACGACCGTCTGGAACAGCCCGTCGGAGCCGATCTGGATCCGGTCGATCGTCGTCTCGCGGTGCGTGCCGTCACCGCCCGGGATCGCGAAGCGGTGGTACGCGATGTACCACTCGTCCGTGCCCGGAACGTTGATGATCGAGCTGTGCGCCGGGCCGAGGATCCCCTGCGTGGTGTCCTTCTGCAGCAGGATGCCGCGGTAGGTCCACGGACCGTCGACGCTCGTCGAGGTGGCGTAGCCCACGCGATAGTTCGGCGAGCCCGTGTCATCGATCGAGTACGTCAGGTGGTACAGCCCGTCGCGGTAGTTCATGAACAGCCCCTCGCGGAACTCCGGCAGACCCGAGATCCGCTGGATCGTGCCCGGCACGATGCTGTTCATGTCATCCGACAGCTCGCCGTACAGCGGGCTGCCGTTGCCCCAGAACAGGTAGTACTTGCCCGAGACCGGGTCGTGGAACGCCGCCGGGTCGATGGCCTGCCCGCTCGTGACGCTCTCGTCGTTGCGGATCATCGGCAGATCCTGGGCCGTGAAGGGGCCCTCGGGGCTGTCGGCGACCGCGACGCCGATCATCTTGCGGTTGGCGTTCGGCTCGTGACCACTGAAGTAGAAGTAGTACTTGCCGTCCTTCTCGATGATCGTCGGCGCCCAGGCGTTACCGGTCGCCCACGGCACGTTGCCGTTCGCGCCGTCGAGCGTCAGGAAGGGCTCGGCACTGCGCGTCCAGTCCACGAGGTTCTTGGACTTCCACACGTAGAACGTGTTGCCGCCCCATCCGGGAACGCCGTCGCTCGTCGCGTAGATGTAGTACGTGTCGCCGAACACCGCGATGTTCGGATCTGCGTACAGGCCCGGCAGCACGGGGGTCTTCACCTCGACTGCCTTCAGCGTCCACACGACGTTCTCCGCGCCCTCCCGCGACAGCGTCACGGTCACGGGCGTGGTGAGGTTGCGCACCTTTCCGGATGCGGGCGAGGGAGTCACACCCTCCGCCGTCGCGTAGACGGGGCGGAGCTTCGTGAGGTCCGTCCCGCGGTTGACCGGGAAGGTCACGGTGCGGTTCGCCACATCCACGATCGGCGCCATCTTCAGCACCGACGGGTCGGCGAGGCTCACGCCGCCGAGCACCTCGGTGTTGCCCGAGCGCTCGACGACCTCGCCGGCGGAGAGCGCCCGGTTGTAGAGCACGAAGTCGCTCACCTGACCACGGAAGAGGTTGTCCTCGTTGTAGACGGACTTGCCGATGTAGTTCGCCAGCGTGCGCCCACCCCCGATGTCACCGGGGTCGACAGTGACGTCGTCGTTCTCGGCCACCTGCACACCGTTGAGATACAGCCGGGCGGTGTTGCCGCTCAGCGTGTACACGAGGTGCGCCCATTCACCGCGCGGCAGGGCTGCTGCGGATGTGGCGTTGCGCTCACCCGTCCAGTTGCCCGTCGTGATCGCCGCACGATACGTGTCGTTACCGGTGGAGAACATGTAACCGTTGCCCTTGCCGTCGCCGCCGGTGTTGCCGAAGGCGTACAGGAAGTACGGGTTGCGCTGAGCGGGATCCAGCTTCACGCGGGTCTCGACCGTCACATCCGTCACCCCCGTGAGCAGGTCGTCGGGCAGGTCGACATAGTCGTTCGAGCCGTCGAAGGTCAGGGCGCCGTCCGAGAACGTGGCTCCGCCCTGGATGACGGCGTCGCGCCCGGCTCCCGAGCGGTCGTGCAGCGTGGCGCCCGAGCCGTCCGTGAAGTCGTAGCGCACGATCTCGCCGTCCTCGTTCGCCGAGATCGGCTGCGGCAAGTTGGCGCGCAGCGCCGTGAGCTCGGCCGCCGTCACCGGGACGACCGTGCCGTGGCGGGGGCTCGCGGGCAGACGGTAGTCGGCGGGAACCTGCCAGTTCGGGTTCGCGATGTCGTCGGTCGCGAGCGGGATGTAGCCGCGTCCGCCGTACTCGTCGACGAACAGGTAGTACTTCTCACCGTTCACGTCGCCGGGGTTCGCCTTGAACACCGACGGGCCCTCGACCGCACCGGTTCCCGCGTCGCGGCCGATGCACGAGTCCTCCATCGTCCAGCCCGAAAGCGGCGCGCGCAGATCGGTCGAACGCTCCTGGATGATGTCGCTGCAGCCCGTGCCGCCGGCGCCCTCATCCTTCGTGAAGCGGTGGTAGACGCCGTCGGCCTTGATGACGGTCGAGTCGATACGCGACAGACCGTCGTCCTGCCAGATCTTGGTGTCGCTGAAAGTGACGAAGTCGCGCGTGGTGGCGTACAGCATCCGGTTGTAGGTGTTGCCGGTGTGGTTCACGTCGTCTTCGGCGTAGAGCTTGGACGCCCAGAACACGACGTACTCGCCGATCGACTCGTCGTAGTACGCCTCGGGGGCCCACGTGTTGCCGGCAGTGTCGGGCGAGACCTTCACATGGCGCTGCTCGCTCCAGGTGATGAGGTCATGCGATTCCCACACTTCGATGTACTTCGAGCCCGTGCGCTGCGAGCGGTCCCAGTTGCCGTCGCGGCCGATCGAGAGGTCGGTCGCGATCAGGTAGAACGTGTCGCCCTCGGGCGAGCGGATGAGGAACGGGTCGCGCAGGCCCTTCTCGCCGTAGTTCGAGGTGAGCGCGTAGTTGCCGTTGTTCAGCTCGGTCCACGACAG
This sequence comes from Microbacterium sp. Clip185, assembly GCF_028743715.1. Classification (NCBI taxonomy): domain Bacteria; kingdom Bacillati; phylum Actinomycetota; class Actinomycetes; order Micrococcales; family Microbacteriaceae; genus Microbacterium; species Microbacterium sp. Clip185. The sequence goes on from NZ_CP117996.1 coordinate 1,954,896, forward strand.
GGCGTTGTTGCCGTTGCTGGCCGCGAAGTAGATGTTCTCGCCCTGCACCGAGTTTCCGGTGAAGTACGCGAACGTGTACCCCTCGAACGGCGCCAGCTCGACGGCGGCGCGCACCGTGAGCGAGATGTCGCGCGTGCGAGTGACCTCTCCCTTGGTGACGCTGGCGGTGACGGTCACCGACTCGTCGCTCGCGCCGCGGTTCACGACCCCGTCGGTGCCGACGACAGAGGCGTCGGAGGACGACCACGACACGTCGAGGCCCTCCGACGACGTCGGCAGCGTGATGTTGCCGCGCACGTCGTCGGCGTTCGGCACGCTCAACGCGGCGAGCGCCGCATCCACGGCCTGCTCGTCATCGAGAACGGGCGGCACGTACACGAGGTCGGCCACCTCCTCGGCGCTCAGCGCGCGGTCGTAGAGGCGGAAGTCACGGACGCTGCCGGCGAGCAGGCGATCCGCGTTGTACGCGGATCGACCGATGTAGTTGGCGGTCGTCGTGCCCTGTCCGATGTCGCCCGGCTTCGTCGTGGTCTGCGTGTTGACGGCGACCTGCACACCGTCCAGGTAGATGCGCGACGTGTCGGAGGCGTCGTCGAGCGTGTAGGTGAGCGTCTTCCACTCGTCCCGGGGAACGTTGCTCTCGGTGCGAGGGCCCTGCTCCGTGCTCCAGTTTCCGATTCCGATGGCCGCGCGGTACGGGCTGGATGTGGCGAACAGATAGCCGTCGCCGATGCCGTTCGTGGTGTTGCCGAAGTTCCACAGGAAGTGGTTGCCGGTCATCTCCGAACGCACGAGCACCTCGGCGCTGACGGTGACAGAAGAGAGTCCGCGCAGCAGGTCGTTCGGCAGCTTCACGTAGTCGTCGGAGCCGTCCAGCCGGACTCCGTCGCTGCCGGTAAGCGTAGGCGAGCCGATGTACGCGGCATCGCGGCCGTTGCCGGACGAGTCTGCCGCGACCGTGCCGCTCGTCTCGTCGAGCTCGTAGTGCGCGACGAGCCCGGTCGGAGTGTCGGCATGGGCGATCAGTGGGCTGACGAGCGGAGCCGCGACGAGGGCGGCGAGGACGGGAACGGCGAGCGTCCGGGGTGTTCGGCGGCGCGCGGGGGCCGCCGGGTGCAACGTGGGCACGGGCTACGGTCCTTTCGGGGAGCGTCTTTGCTGTGACCGACGACAGCGTCGGCTCCCCGAATGTTAGCGCTCACTCACCTTGCCTGTCAGCCTTCAGTTTCGGGAGCGCTCCCGCGATGGGGCCCGCGGGTGCCGAGTTTGTCGAACCGGATTGCTCATGCGCGAGCAAGGCGCCGTGGTGACCGCGCCGTAGCGTCGGCCGCACCATCCACCCCAGAAGCAAGGAGCTGTCCCGTGGCCACACCCACCATCGTCCTGGTGCACGGCGCGTTCGCCGACGCCGCCAGCTGGGCACCTGTCACTCGTGAGCTGCTGGATCGCGGCTACGACGTGCGCGTTCCCCCCGTCTACAACCGGAGCCTCGGCGAGGATGCCGCATCCATCAAGGCGTTCGTCGAGACGATCGACGGCGACGTCGTGCTCGCCGGGCACTCTTACGGCGGAGCCGTCATCACCGTCGCCGGAGAAGCCGCGAACGTCGCCGCGCTCGTCTACGTCTCGGGCTACGTGCTCGAGGTCGGCGAGAGCCTCGGCCAGCTGCAGGGCGGCTTCCCCGACTCCGAGCTCGCCGCCAACCTCGTCTACACGCCGTACCCGGTGCCCGGCAGCGACGAGCCCGGAACGGACGTCTCGGTGGCGATCGCCGCGTTCCCCGAGGTCTTCGCTGCGGGCGTGGACCTCGCGCGCGCCCAGGTGCTCGCCGTCTCGCAGCGCCCACTGTCGGCGGCGGCCTTCTCGGAGCCCGCGACCTTCGCCGCGTGGAAGACCAAGCCGGCGTGGGGCATCGTCTCGAGCGAGGACCACACCATCAACCCCGAGGTCGAGCGCTTCGGTTACACGCGCGCCGGACTCCGCGGCATCGTGGAGCTTGCCGCGCCCCACCTCGCGATGCAGAGCCACCCGAACGAGGTGGCCGATCTCATCGAGACGGCGGTGAGCGAAGTCACCGCGTCCTGACGCGACCTGTGCGTCGTCGCGATCCGCGGCGACGCACAGGTGATCCGAAGCGCGCTGGATAGACTGTCCCCACCCGCGGGAGTGGTGAAATTGGCAGACACGCAGGATTTAGGTTCCTGTGCTTTCGAGCGTGTGGGTTCAAGTCCCACCTTCCGCACGGGGACGGGGGCGTGTCACCCGCGCCCCGCATCCTGACATCCGATCGACGGGACGCCCGTGCACTCCATCGCCCTCATCCCCTGGCTCTCCCCCGAGACGATCATCGCGGCGGCCGGCCCGTGGGCTCTCGCCGTGGTCTGCTTCATCGTGTTCGCCGAGACGGGGCTGCTCATCGGCTTCCTGCTGCCCGGCGACACGCTGCTCATCATCTCCGGACTGCTCTCGCACTCCTCGGATGTGGCGCCCAACGGTGTCTTCGGCGTCAACGTCTGGATCGTGGCCCTGCTGATCGGTCTCGCCGCCTTCGTGGGTGGCGAGGTGGGCTACCTGATCGGCCACAAGGGCGGGCCGGCGATCTTCGAGCGCAAAGAGTCGGGACTGTTCAGCAAGAAGAACGTCGAGCGAACCAATGCGTTCTTCGAGCGCTTCGGCGGGCTGACCGTCATCTTCGCCCGGTTCGTTCCCATCGTGCGCACCTTCGCGCCCGTCGCCGCCGGCGTCGGCCACATGCCGTGGCGCAAGTACAGCCTGTACAACCTCATCGGCGCGATCCTCTGGGGCTTCGGGCTCACGATGATCGGGTTCCTGGTCGGCTACATCCCCTGGGTCGCCCACATCGTCACCGAGTACATCGACATCATCCTCATCGGTGTCGTGGCGATCACGGCGGCCGTCACGCTGTGGCACTACTTCCGCGAGCGCGCGAAGGTCAAGAAGGAGCAGCGCGACGAGGCCGTCTCGGGCGAGTAAGCCCGCCGCATCCGGTCACGACGCCTTCGAACTCTTCTTCCGCTTCGACGCCGGCTTTTCGTCGGTCGTCGACGACGAGTCCTTCTTCGACGCCCGACTGCGCTCCACGCTCGCGCGCAGGGCCGCCATGAGGTCGATGACCTCCCCGCCGTCCTTCTCGTCGCTCTCCTCGCCGAACGTGGCCGAGGTGTCGACGCTCTCCCCCTTCTCGAGCTTCGCCTCGATCAGCGTGCGCAGCTGCTCCTGATACTCGTCGCGGAACTCGGTGGGGTCGAAGTCGGACGAGAAGCTGTCGACCAGCGCCGCCGACAGCTCCAGTTCCTTCGCGGAGATCTTCACGTCCTCATCGAGCGACGGGAAGGACGCCTCGCGCACCTCGTCGGCCCACAGCAGCGTCTGCAGCACCAGCACGTCGCCGCGTACGCGCAGCGCGGCCAGCCGGGTCTTCTGGCGCAGCGAGAACTGCACGATCGCGGTGCGGTCGGTCTGCTCGAGCGTGCGCCGCAGCAGCACATAGGCCTTCGGCGACGAGGAATCCGGCTCGAGGTAGTAGGCCTTGTCGAGGGTGAGCAGATCCACCTGATCGCTCGGCACGAACTCGACGACCGAGATCTCCCGCGACTTCTCCGCCGGCAACGACTCGAGGTCCTCTTTCGTGAGCACCACGGTGCGGTCGCCGTCGTCGTACGCCCGGTCGATGTCGGCGTACGGCACGACCTCTCCGTCGAGCTCGCAGACACGCTGATACCGGATGCGGCCGCCATCCGCCGCGTGCACCTGATGCAGCGAGACGTCGTGATCCTCCGTGGCGGAGTACACCTTCACCGGCACGTTCACGAGCCCGAATGCCACGGCGCCCTTCCATATCGACCTCATAGGCCTAGTAGACATCCCAGCCGCGCGTGGCGGCTAGGGGTTGCGAGCCTCTTGCATCCGACGTGCGCGCACGCAACGGGTGCGCTCGCCAGGCACCGGACGGCAGGATGGGCCCATGTCCCCGCGTGAGCAGACCGTCGACGTGGAGGGTCGCCGCATCCGCGTCAGCCACCTCGACAAGGTGCTCTACCCCGCCGTCGGCACCACCAAGGCGGAGGTCATCGACTACTACGCGCGGATCGCGCCCTTGCTGCTCCCCCACCTCGACGGGCGGCCCGTGACGCGCAAACGCTGGCCCGACGGCGTGGACACCGAGCCCTTCTTCGCGAAGAACCTCGAGCGCGGCGCCCCCGAGTGGCTGCGACGCCAGAGCATCGAGCACTCCACCGGCACGAAGGACTACGTGCTCGTCGACGACGTTCCGACCCTGGTGTGGCTCGCACAGACCGCGAGCCTCGAGTTGCACACGCCGCAGTGGCGCTTCGACGCCGACGGACACCCGTCGGATCCCGACCGACTGGTTCTCGACCTCGACCCCGGCGATGACATCGACCTGCCCGTCGTCGCCGAGGTCGCACGATGGGCGCGCGCGATACTCACGGATGCCGGGCTCGTACCGTTTCCCGTCACGAGCGGCAGCAAGGGCATCCATCTGTACTGCGCGCTCCCCGCGGGCCAGACGAGCGAGGCGGCGTCCGCGCTCGCAAAGGAGCTGGCCCGGTCGCTCGAGGCCGACCACCCCGACCTCGTCGTCAGCAGCATGTCGCGAGCGCTTCGTCCCGGCAAGGTGTTCGTCGACTGGTCGCAGAACAACGGCAAGAAGACGACCATCGCCCCGTACTCGCTGCGTGGCCGGGCACGACCCACGGTGGCGGCGCCGCGAACCTGGGAGGAACTGGACGACCCCGGCCTCGCGCAGCTCGATTTCATCGAGGTGCTCGCGCGCGCAGAGAAGGACGGCGACCCTCTCGCGGCGCTCCGCCCCCGCCGCGGGAGCGCCGGGCCGCTGCGCACCTACATCTCCAAGCGATCCGCCGACCGCACGCCCGAGCCGGTGCCCTCAGACCCGGCCGCCGATCCGGCGTCCGCCGGTGCGCCGCGCTTCGTCATCCAGGAGCATCACGCGAGGCGCCTGCACTACGACCTGCGCCTCGAACACGACGGCGTGTTCGTGAGCTGGGCCGTGCCCAAGGGTGTGCCCGAGACCGTGAAACGCAACCATCTCGCGGTCATGACCGAGGATCATCCGCTCTCCTACGGCACCTTCGAGGGCCGCATCCCCGCGGGCGAGTACGGCGCGGGCGAGGTGACGATCTGGGACGCCGGTACCTACGAGGCGGAGAAGTGGCGAGCGGACGAGGTCATCTTCACCGTGACCGGCCGGAAAGGCGGCCCCCTCGGCACCGCCCGGCTAGCCCTCATCCGCACCGATGGCGAGGGCGAGAAGTCGACGTGGCTCCTGCACCGGATGAAGGACCACACCGCGCCGGTCGTCGCATCCGCTGCACCCTGGCCGGACGAACTGTCGCCCTCTCGACTGCGTCCGATGCTCGCCGAGAACTCCACCGCTGGTCTGGCGGCCGCGGCGGCGCGCCGGTGGGGCGAAGCGTGGGCGGAAATGAAGTGGGACGGCGTGCGCGCCCTCGCGTTCTGGGACGGCGAGCGGATGCTGCTGCGTGCCCGGAGCGGAACCGACATCACCGAGAGGTATCCCGAGCTCACCGCCGACCCCGGGCTCGGGCGTGCGGCCTGCATCCTCGACGGGGAGATCGTCGCCCTGGACGAGCGTGGACGGCCGAGCTTCCCCCTGCTGCAGTCGCGCATGCACCTCGCTAAGGCGGCGGAGATCCGGCGCGAGGCGGAACGGATCCCCGTGCACCTGCACCTGTTCGATGTCCTCGCCCTCGACGGCGAGGACCTCACCGCTCTGCCGCTGCGCGAGCGACGCAGACGCCTCGAGGGTCTCGCCCGCGACCTCAACGCACCCTGGGTCGTGCCGCCCGTGTTCGATGACCTGGATGCGGCGCTGGAGGCCAGTACCGCGTTCTCGCTCGAGGGGGTCATGGTCAAGAACCCGGCATCCGTGTACCGTCCGGGCCGGCGCAGCGACCAGTGGCTGAAGATCAAGCACGTCGCCATGCAGGAGGTCGTGATCGGTGCGATCCGCCCGGGTCGCAACGGTCGCGGCGGCATCGGATCGCTGCTCATGGGAGTGCCCTCCCCCGACGGACTTCGTTATGTCGGCCGGGTGGGGACGGGCTTCAGCGAGCGGGAGCTGCGCCGGCTCGACGAGGTGCTGCAGCCGCTGCGGACCGACGCGTCCCCCTTCCTCGATGTGCCGCACGCCGACGCGTCGGACGCGTTGTGGGTGCGCCCGGAGATCGTCGCCGAGGTCGGCTACGCCGAGGTCACGCCCGACGGCAGACTGCGACAGGCACGCTGGCGCGGACTCCGACCCGACAAGAAACCGGACGAGGTCCGAGACGAGACGTGATCAGGCGTGCGCCTCGTGCTCGACGTGATCGGCGGGCTCGAGCTGGAAGGTCGAGTGCTCGACGTCGAAGTGCGTGGCCAGGCAGCCCTGCAGATCGCTGAGGATGCGGGCTGCGCCTCCGGTGGCATAGGCCTCTTCGTCGACCACGACGTGCGCCGTGAACACCGGAGCGCCGCGGGTGAGCTGCCAGACGTGCAGGTCATGGACGGCGACGACGCCGGGCGTCCCGAGGATGTGGGCACGGATCGTGTCGACCTCGACGCCCTTCGGGGTCGCCTCGCTCAGCACCGAGACCACTTCGCGCAGCAGGCCGATGGCGCGCGGCACGATCATGGCGGCGATGAGCAGCGACGCGATCGCGTCGGCCGGCAGCCAGCCGGTGAGCAGGATGACGACCGCCGCGACGATGACCGCGACCGAGCCGAGCAGGTCGCCCAGCACTTCGAGATACGCGCCGCGCACGTTGATGCTCGTACGCTGCGCCGCGCCCAGCAGCCACATCGCGACGGCATTGGCGATGAGGCCGACCGCGGCGACGCCGAGCATCAGCCCGCCGGCCACCTCCGCCTCGGCAGGGTTGATGAGCCGCGTGATCGCTTCGACACCGACCCACAGCGAGAGCCCGAGAAGGATCACGCCGTTCGCGAGCGCGCCGAACACCTCCGCGCGCTGGTATCCGAAGGTGCGACGGTCGTTGGCGGGGCGCGCCGCCACAGCGCTGGCGATCAGCGCGATGACGAGGGCCGCCGCATCCGTCAGCATGTGGGCGGCGTCCGCGAGCAGCGCCAGCGACCCGGACAGGATCGCGCCGACCACCTGCACGACGAACACCGTCGAGGTGATCCCGAGCGAGATCGAGAGAAGGCGGCGGTTGCTGCCGCCGCGGACTCCGGATGCGGGCGCGTGATCGTGCATGGCACCAGGCTAGGCGCCGCGCCACGCCCTCAGACGGTTTGCGCGCAATCGGGAACGAGAGTGATTCTCGCTCCCGCGCTCAGAGCTCGACGCGAACGAGACTCACGTCTCCGACGCGACATAGCGCTGCATCCGCTCGAGAATGCTGCCCCGGTACGGCAGCCTTGCGGCCAGATCGAGGGCGTTCACCCCGTACCGCGAGATCGTCGTGAAATCGAGGCGCGGCTGCTCGAACCAGAGGTCATACAGCGGCGTGAGCTGCTCATCCGTGAACTTCAGGTTGAGCACGTCGAGAAATGGGAGCCTGCCATCGAGATCAGGCGCGTTCACGTCGGCCCCTCGCTGGATGAGTCGGCGAGCGAGCGACGTGTCCTCGTCGATGTCGTGCTTCACCTGCGCGAAAAGCACATGAAGCACCGTCGCCCCTCCGGAGCCGGGTCCGCCGAGCGGGCAGTCGTCGTCGAGCAGTGCGTTCGAGATCTCGTAGCGCGAGGGGAGATCCGTGTTACCGAGGGCGTAGAGCAGAAGGCTGCATCCTCGGTCATCGAGCCGCCTCGCCAAAGCCGCTGAGTAGCCCGCGAAGAACGTCGACGCCGGCTTCATGCGCGCCGTGAGGAAGAGATCCATGACGCTCGTGATTCTCGCTCCCGCGGTCAGAGCTCGCTGAGCAGCGGTCCGAGCTCGGCGAAGGCGCGGGCGCGGTGCGAGGCGGCGTTCTTCTCGGCGGCCGAGAACTGACCCACCGTGCGCTCCGTGCCGGACTGGCCGTCCGGGATGAAGATCGGGTCGTACCCGAATCCACCGGCACCGTCGGCGGCGGGTGCGAGCCGGCCCGGCCAGACGCCCTCGACGACGTGCTCGGCACCGCCGGGCATCACGAGCGCGATCGTGGAGACGAACTGCGCGGTGCGGTGCGGGTCGGCGATGTCGGACAGCTGATCGAGCAGCAGCTCCAGGTTGGCTGCGGCATCCTTGCGGTGTCCGGCCCAGTACGCGGAGAACACGCCCGGCGCTCCCCCGAGCACGTCGACGCAGATGCCCGAGTCGTCGGCGAGCGCCGGAAGCCCCGTGTAGGCCGCCGCGGCACGGGCCTTGATGAGCGCGTTGGCGGCGAAGGTCACGCCGTCCTCGACGGGCTCCGGCCCGTCGTAGCCGATGACGGTGAGGTCGGGACGCGTCGCCTGCAGGATGTGGCGGAATTCCTCGACCTTGTGCGGGTTGTGCGTGGCGAGCACCACGCGGTCGGTCACGCGTCGGCTCCCGCTGCGAGCGCAGCTGCCTGCGCCTGGCTCAGCTCGCCGCATCCGGCGACCGCCAGCTCCAGCAGGGCGTCGAGCTCGCGCTTGTCGAACGGCGCCCCCTCGGCGGTGCCCTGCACCTCGACGAAGAGCCCGCGTCCGGTGACGACGACGTTCATGTCGGTCTCGGCGCGCACGTCCTCGACGTACGCGAGGTCGAGCATCGGCTCACCGTCGATGATGCCGACCGAGACCGCCGAGACGGAGTCGAAGAGCACCTGCGCCTTCTGGCCGATGAACTTCTTGCGACGGCCCCACTCGATCGCATCCGCGAGGGCGACGTACGCGCCCGTGATGGCCGCCGTGCGCGTGCCGCCGTCGGCCTGCAGCACGTCGCAGTCGATGACGATCGTGTTCTCACCCAGGGCCTTCGTGTCGACGACCGCGCGCAGCGCCCGGCCGATGAGGCGGGAGATCTCGTGCGTGCGGCCGCCGATCTTTCCCTTGACGCTCTCGCGGTCGTTGCGGTCGTTCGTGGCGCGCGGCAGCATCGCGTACTCAGCCGTGATCCACCCCTTGCCCTTGCCCGTGAGCCACCGGGGCACGCCGTTCGTGAACGACGCGGTGCACAGCACCTTCGTGTTGCCGAAGGAGATGAGTGCGGAACCCTCGGCCTGGCTCGACCAGCCGCGCTCGATCGTCACGGGACGCAGCTGCGAGACGGTGCGCCCATCGGCGCGGGTGATGTCGGTCATCGTTCTCCTCGGGTAGGGCGGATGCGGGAAAGTCGGGGATGCGGCGTCAGGACGCGGTCGTGCGGGGAAGATCGATCGTGCCGGTCTGCACGAGCTGCACCTGACGCACCTCGCGCCCCATGAGGCGGTGCGCGAGCTGGATGAAGTCGTCGGCCGACGAGCCCGTCGCCTCGTAGACGTGCTGGGCCACGGCGTCGGGCCCTGCCAGCAGATCGCGGGACACGAGCTGACGGTAGACGTCCTTGGCCGTCTCGGTGTCGCTCGAGACGAGACTGGTGCCCTCACCCATGACGTAGCTGATAGCCCCCTCGAGGAAGGGGTAGTGCGTGCAGCCGAGCACGAGCGTGTCGACGCCGGCGTGACGCAGGGGTGCGAGATAGTCCTCGGCCACCTGCAGCACCTCGGGAGAGCCGGTGACACCCGCCTCGACGAAGTCGACGAACCGGGGGCAGGCCTGCGCGAACACGGTGACGTTCGGGTTCACCTCGAGCATGTCCTGGTAAGCACCGGATCCGATCGTTCCCGTCGTGCCGATGACGCCGATGCGGCTGTTGCGAGTCGTCGCGAGCGCGGTGCGCACGGCGGGGCCGATGACCTCGACCACGGGCACGTCGTAGCGCTCACGCGCATCCCGGAGCACCGCGGCCGACGCCGTGTTGCAGGCGATCACGAGCATCTTCACGCCCTGCTCCACGAGCGTGTCGAGGATCTCGAGCGAATACCGACGCACATCCGCGATGGGCTTCGGGCCGTAGGGCGAGCGCGCAGTGTCGCCGATGTAGAGCAGCGATTCGCGCGGCAGCAGCTGCGAGATCGCGCGGGCGACGGTCAGACCACCCACTCCGGAGTCGAAGATCCCGATCGGCGCGTCGTTCACCACGATCATCCAGCCTACCCGCGCTCGGTAGAGTGACCGCCATGCCCGAGACCACCTCGCTGCTCACCGACCGCTACGAGCTGACCATGATCGAGGCGGCGCTGCGCGACGGCACCGCCTCGCGTCCCACGGTCTTCGAGCTCTTCGCCCGCCGTCTGGCGGGAGGACGCCGCTTCGGCGTGGTCGCGGGGACCGGCCGGCTGCTGTCGCTGCTGCGTGAGTTCCGCTTCGGCGACGACGAGCTGCGCTACCTGCGCGACAACCGCGTGGTGGATGCGGACACTCTCGCCACCCTCGCCGACTTCCGCTTCACCGGATCGATCTCCGGATATCGCGAGGGTGAGCTGTACTTTCCCGGCTCCCCCGTGCTGACCGTCGAAGGCAGCTTCCTCGAGGCCGTGATCCTGGAGACCCTCGCCCTCAGCGTGCTCAACCACGACTCCGCCGTCGCCACCGCGGCCGCGCGGATGTCGCTGGCCGCCGGCGACCGACCACTGGCCGAGATGGGCTCGCGGCGAGCCGGCGAGCGATCGGCCGTCGCCGCCGCGCGCGCCGCATACATCGCCGGCTTCGGTGCGACGAGCAACCTGGAGGCGGGTCGCACCTGGGGCATCCCCACGATGGGCACCGCCGCGCACGCATGGACGCTGCTCCACGAGCGCGAAGAGGACGCCTTCCGCGCGCAGATCGCCGCCCAGGGACTCGGCACGACGCTGCTCGTGGACACCTATGACATCGAGCGGGGCGTCGAGACGGCGATCCGCGTGGCAGGCACGGGGCTCGGCGGGGTGCGCATCGACTCGGGCGACCTGCCCGTCGTCGCCGCTCGGGTGCGGGCGCAGCTGGACGCGCTCGGCGCCACCGGCACGCGCATCACCGTCACGAGCGACCTCGATGAGTACGCGCTCGCGGCACTCGCCGCCTCCCCCGTGGACGCCTACGGCGTCGGCACCTCCGTTGTCACCGGCTCGGGCACCCCCACCGCGGGGATGGTCTACAAGCTGGTCGCGCGTCAGGATGCCGACGGCACCTGGGTCGGGGTCGCCAAAGCGTCCGCCGAGAAGACCTCGACGGGTGGGCGGAAGTCTGCCTTCCGAGGGCTGCGCGACGGAATCGCCGAGGCTGAGCTCATCCGCATCGACGAGTCGGAATCACCGGCCGAACTCGCCGACGCGCGAGCACTGCAGGTCCCGCTCGTTCAACGCGGCGAGATCGACGCCTCCCACGAAGGGTCCGAGGGTGTGCACGCGGCACGATCCCACCACCTCGCGGTCCGCAGGGAGCTGCCGCTCGCGGCGCACGGCCTCAGCCGGTCGGATCCGGCGATTCCCACCCGCTATGTGTGAGCGCGGCGAGTCACTGCTGCAGCGACTCGTAGATCTCCTTGCATGACGGGCAGACCGGGAACTTCTCCGGATCGCGGCCCGGCGTCCACTTCTTGCCGCACAGCGCGCGCACGGGCTTGCCCGTGATGGCGGACTCGAGGATCTTCTCCTTCTTCACGTAGTGCGAGAAGCGCTCATGATCGCCGGGCTCGATGGTCTCTTCGCGGATGAGCTCTTCGAGCTCGCGGTCGAGGGTGGCGAGGCCGCCCTGGTCGGGGCTGTCGGCAGGGGTGCTCATGGACAGCAAGTGTAGCCGCGAGGGGTGTGCGCGGCTCGGGTCAGGAGCTGGTAGCGGCGAACTCCATGAGCTCGCTCTCTCGCCGTTCGAACACCCGCGAGCCGATGGCGAGACCCGCTCCGAGCACGGCGAGGCCGGTCGCGGCCCCGCCCACGAGGGCGGCGAGCCCGAACGAGGAGTCGCCCGAGACCGCTTGCCACGCCCACCACAGCGTCGGCACGCTGACGGCGAGCGCTCCCAGCATCACGAGAGCCTGCGACAGGATGCCGGCGGATCCCGTGCGCTGTGGCTGCTGGAACGGGCTGTCACCCGGTCGCGACACGGCGTACGGCGCGGCCGCCGAGGCGATGGAGGAAAGCCCGAGACCGGAGAGGAACAGGCTGATCGTCACACCGGCGAGCGCCGGCAGGTGCGCCCAACGCCCGTGGATGGCCACCGCGACCGGCACGGCGACGGCGAACGTCGGCACGGCGATCAGCAGGATCGGCACCAGACGCCCGACACGGTCCGAGATGCCGCGCACACCGGAGGCGACGTGCATCCACACCGCGGTGGAGTCGTACGCGACGTCGTTGTGGGGCAGCCATCCGAAGAAGAGCGCGATGATCGGCACCGGAACGAGCGCCACGTACTCGGCGGGCACGCCCGCGACCAGCAGCGGGATCGTGGTCAGCAGCGCTGCGATCGGCACCACCAGCACGTTCACGCCGTAGCGGCGGTCGCGCAGCCAGTAGGTGAGGCTGCGGGCGGCGATGGCGCCTCCTGCGGTGCCGGGGAGCACCGAGAACCACCCCATGCCGCCGCGCTCGCGCGCGGCGAGGGGGCGCTCGATCGTCGTGAGGGCACGGCGCACGATCGCGTACCACGCCCAGCCGAGCAGGGCGATCGTGACCACAGCGACGATCGCTGCCAGCCAGAGCCCGCCGACATCGGCGGTCGCCGCGAGGCCGGGCAGCGCCCAGGCGGCGCCGATCGGGGTGAACGCGAGCACGTGCGCCGCCACGTCGAGCTGGCTGGGAACGGCGTCGCCCCAGTCGAGCGAGGCGAAGAACACCCCCACCGGCACGAAGACGACCAGCAGCGCGAGGATGAACAGGCCGGTGAGCTCGCGCGACCGGCGTGGGAGCGTCCACATCGAGGCGAGTCCGGCGGCGACCCGCGTGAGCAGCACCGCCGTCACCAGTCCGAGCAGGGGTCCGATGACGGCCGGCGCGCCAGCATCCTGGGACAGCCACATCACAGCCGTCGCCACGGCCACCGCCGCCAGTGCCATGACCGGCACGCTGACGATGCTCGCCAGCAGGATCGATCCGGCGAGCGGTCTGGGATCCAGCCCGAACGTCTGGAACCGGCGGGGATCCAGCTGGTCGGGGCTTCCGGAGATGGGCGGCGCGAGCGCATAGCCCACGGCGACCGCGCTACCCCCGAGGACGGTGACGACCAAGGCGGATTGGGCGGTGACGGCCTGCAGCGCGATCTGGGCGATGCAGGCGGCGACGACACCTCCGACGACCAGCACGGTCGCGACGATGGCCCGCCAGCGCTCGGCGGCATCGCCGCGCAGGGCGCCGATCAGGAGGGCGGCCCTCAGTCGGAGAACGTGTGCAGCCATTCGAGGCCCTCCACCTCGTTCGAGCCACCGACCAGCTCCAGGAATCGCGCCTCGAGCGTCTGCTCGCCGCGAACCTCGGCGACCGTGCCGTCGGCCAGCACCTGGCCCGACACGATGACCGCAACGCGATCGCACACGCGCTCCACCAGGTCCATGCCGTGGCTGGAGAGCAGAACGGTTCCGCCGTGAGACACATAGGTGCCGAGGATGTCGAGGATCACCGAGCTCGAAACCGGATCGACGGCCTCGAAGGGCTCATCGAGCACGAGAAGTCGAGGCGAGTGGATGAGGGCAGCTGCGAGCATGATCTTCTTCGTCATGCCCGCGGAGTAGTCCGACACCGACCGACCCAATGCAGAGGTCAGATCGAAGGCTCGACCGAGGTCGGTGGCGCGACGCTCCACGGTGTTCGCGTCGAGACCGCGCAATAGCCCCGCATAAGAGAGGAGCTGGCGACCTGTCAGGCGGTCGAAGGTGCGCAGTCGGTCCGGCAGCACGCCGATCAGCTTCTTGGCCTCGCGTGACCGCGTGCGCGCGTCGACCCCGGCCACGCGGATGGTGCCCGCATCCGGCTTCAAGAGTCCGGCGATCATCGAGAGGGTAGTGGTCTTGCCCGCGCCGTTCGGCCCGACGAGGCCATAGAAGGTGCCGGCGGGAACGACGAGGTCGATGCCGGCGACCGCGACGGTCGAGCCGTACGACTTGGTCAGTCCGCTCACTTCGAGCGCCAGAGCGGGTTCCGCCGCCGTCTCGGCGACGTCGGCGAACAGCCGGTCGGCCTCATCATCCTCCGCGCGCTCGATCACGACGACGGTCTCGGCAGCCGCCGCCTCGTCGTCGGGGGTCTCATCGACCGCCTCGGCGACAGCAGGGGCCTCGACGACCGGCTCCGACTCGGGCTCCACCTCGACGACCTCGACCGCCTCGACCGCCACGGACTCATCGACCGTCTCGACGGTCTGGGGTGATGTCACGTCCGCATTCGCGACGACGGGCACCTCGTCGAGTACCTCGGGCGATGCGGCCTCGACGGGCGCCTCGTCCGGGAGGATCACGTCGTCGACGGGGGCAGGCTTCTCCGCATCCGACGGCACGGGACGCGGCGGAAGGGGCGGTTTGGGCGGAATGACGAAGTCGACCGCGACCGGCGCATCGATCGGAGCCACGGGCGGCGGGGTCTTGGCCGCGGCCGTGCGCGGCGTCTTGACTCCCGCCGACGCCGCCTTCGTTCGGCCGGTCGCCGCGCGCGGCTTTGGTGCGGTCTCACCGGTCTGCGCCGCCGTCGTTCGCGCAGCAGGCTTTCTGGGCGTCGCCGGTTTCTTCGCCGGGGCGGGCCTCTTGGCTGCGGCCGGCGCGGCCGCATCTTCTGCTGCGACGCTCGGCGTGCGCTTCGCTGCCGCCGGCCGCTTCGCGGCGGGCTTCTTCGGGGCCGCCTGCGCGGGAGCTTCACCCTCGCCGGGCGCGGCCGCTGCCGACGACCCGGCCGCCGGCTTCTTCGCGGCAGGCTTGCGTGCAGCTGCCGGACGGGCGGTCGTGGCGCGCGGAGCGCGCGGCGTCGACGGGCGTGCGGACGCCGGCTTCTTGGGAGCTTCGGAGACCTCCTCGGCGGAGCCGTCGTCGGGCGTGGGCGCGTCGGAACCGGAAGGAGTGGAGGTCACTCATCCAACGTACCAACCGCCCCTGACGATCCCGGCGGTGGGATGCGGCCCCGTCACCGATTGTCACGAATCCACAACAGGAGTGGGGAGATCTGCGGGCTTCCAGGTGGCCCGGATACCATGGGCACGGCACAAAGGAGTGTTTCGTCGGTGAACCGACCGTGAACTTCGACTCCAGGAGCGATGAATCTTATGAGACTTCAGACTGTGATCCTTGCCGCCGGCATGGGCTCGCGCCTCGGCCGCAGCCTGCCGAAGCCGCTGACCCAGCTGAACGACGGGCGCAGCATCATGCGCCAGCAGCACGACAACATCCGCGCCGCTTTCGGCTCGGATGCCAAGATCACGGCCGTCGTCGGCTACCGCGCCGAGACCATCGTCGAGGCCTTCCCCGAGGCCGACTACGTCTACAACGAGCGCTACGACCAGACGAACACCTCGAAGAGCCTGCTGCGCGCGCTGTCCGCGACCGGCAAGGCCGGCGTGCTCTGGATGAACGGCGACGTCGTCTTCGACCCCCGCGTCCTGGGCCGCGCCGTGGCGCTCATCGAGCGCGAGCAGTCCTTCGTCACCGTCAACACCGCGAAGGTGAGCGACGAAGAGGTCAAGTACACCGTCACGAGCGAGGGCTTCATCAAGGAGCTGTCCAAGACCGTCCGCGGCGGCATCGGCGAGGCCGTCGGCATCAACTACATCTCGCGCGCGGACAAGCGCTCCTTCATGCACCACCTGGCGCGCGTCGACGATCAGGACTACTTCGAGCGGGGTCTCGAGCTCGCCATCCAGCACGACGGTCTCCTGCTCGAGCCGATGGACATCTCCGACCTGTACGCGGTCGAGGTGGACTTCGCCGAAGACCTCGAGCGCGCGAACCAGTTCGTCTGATCCGCAACCCCCGGTCGCCGTTCAGCAGAGGCGCCTAGCATCGCAGGATGCCGGAGAAGGTCCACCGCATCCACAGCCTGCCGGACGAGTCCCCCTGGCAGGGCGGGATTCCGCCCGTCGGGTCGAGTGAGCACCCGTTCACGGTGCGCGCCCTCGATCGTGTGCTCGCGGTCCAGCGCCCCGTCGTGCTGGCGCACCTGCGCAGTATCCGCGTGCGTCACCCTCGCGCCACGACGCTCGAGATCGTGCGAATGCTCGAGCGCCGGTATCTCGCGGCGGTGACCACCGGCGGGGCCGCCGTCGGCGCGACCGCGGTGGTGCCGGGCATCGGGACCGGCGTCACGTTGGCACTGAGCGGGGTGGAGACCCTCGGCTTCTTGGAGACGACGACACTGTTCGCGCAGTCGGTCGCCGAGGTGCACGGCCTGCCGGTCGAGAACCCCGACCGGGCGCGTGCTCTCGTGCTGACTCTGCTCCTCGGCCAGGAGGGGATCGACCTCGTCACCCAGCTCGCGCGGCAGGCCGGCGGCAAGGGGCCGTCGCGCAGCACCTACTGGGGCGAGTTGATCACCACGACGCTGCCCCGCGCGGCTCTCGGTCCACTCGTCGACCGTCTCAAGACCTCGTTCCTGCACCGGTTCGCTGCACGCGGCGGCGCCTCGTTCCTCGGCAAGGCGCTGCCTTTCGGCGTGGGCGCGGCAGTCGGCGGCGCCGGCAACCACCTGCTCGGACGACGTGTGATCACGACGTCTCGACGCGCGTTCGGGATGCCGCCCATCGACCTGCCGGCGGAGCTCGAACCGCGCCCGGGCGCCGCACCGGTCGAACAACTCGCGGGGCGCGGCCTCGCCCGCGCCGGTGGACTCGTGGCCCAGGTCGCGGGATCCGCCACGCGCCGCACGCGCGACGCCGCAAAGGCGCTGGGCTCCGCGCGGCGCAAGTAGCCGCGTTTCGTCTCGCCTACGGCTCGCTCAACGAACGAGGTGGCGCACGGCTCGCTCAACGAACGAGGTGGCGCGCGGCTCGCCCAACGGACGAGGTGGCGCGCGGCTCGCTCAACGGACGACGGTGAGCAGCGTTCGGCGTCAGGAGGCTTCTTCGCGACCGGCGTTCGAATCGAGCTCCGCCTGCGCCGCGGCGTCGTCCGCATCGCCGCCGGCCCGCGCGTGCCACTGATCCCACTCATCCATGAGGCGACCGATCGCCGCGTGGAAGCGTGCGGTCGGAGCTCCGGGCGAGGTGTCGCCGAAGTAGTGCTCCACCCAGTACGCCAGGCGCGCGACGGCCTCGGGATCGCCGACCAGGCGGTCGACCTCCTCCAGGATGCGGGGGGCATCGGCGGCATCCAGCCACTCGCACGCGGAGAGGTACCCGCTCGTGTCGACCGCGGCGCGCTCGTCGACGGGACGCGTGATCAGCAGCGGCTTGTCGGCGGCGAGGCGGTCGTAGACCATGGCCGAGATGTCGACGACCGCGACATCCGAGGCCGCCAGCTGCCAGCCGAGTTCGGGTCCGTCGTCGTACACGTGCTGAGCAGAAGGGTCGGCGGCATTGGCCGCGGCGATCGCGGCGACGATGCGTCGATGGGCCGCCAGGTACTCGTGGTCGACCACGCCGCTGCGCGGATGCGGCCGGTAGATGAGGCGATGGCGCGGGGAGCCGAGGACGGCCGAGGTGAGCGCTTCTCCGTGACTGGCGATGGATCCGTAGAACGCGGAGGGCCGGTCGCCCTCCCAGGTCGGCGCGTACAGGACGACCGTGCGGTCATCCGGCGTGTAGGGCAGAACGCCGGAGTAGTGATCGGCCTGCGGGCGGCCGATCTCGATCGTGCGGGTGTCGAGGTCGTAGTTCCAGAGCACCCGGCCCAGGCGTTCGCGCGCCGCATCCCCCGCGATCAGGGCGTAGTCGTACGCCTTGAACTGGTTGGTGGTCATGTACATCTTGTCGGACTCGCCGTGGTTGATGAACACGTGCCAGCGGTGCCCGTAGCGGAACATCTGGAAGTTCCGCGTGTTCTGGTTCACATACAGCACGACGCGCAGACCCTGGGCCGCCACGACCTTCTCGAGGTCGCGAACGGTCGGCACGAAGGCGACCGGTAGCTCGCTCTCGGTCATGATCGCCGCCGCCGAGGTGGCGTTCCGGCTGAGCACCAGGACGGGCCACGTCTCGGCGAGCTTCTGGAGCGGCTTGTACCACTGCCGCATCTGATACAGGTTCACGGCACCGTCGGCGAAGTAGACGCCGATGCGGAAATGGCCGACCGGCAGCGGGGTGCGCATCGCCCGCACCTCGCGGACGGCGGAGCGGTTGTCGAGGACTTTCCGGAGAAGTCCCCGCGCCTTGCGGATGTCTGATGCCAGGCCCATCCTTCCAGCCTAACCAGCGCTCGCATGGGATGATCGTCGGATGCATGTCGACGCGGGGGGCCAACGTGATGCCCCGGTTCCCAGCGCCGAGGCAGGGGTCTCGTTCGTCATGCCCGTGCTCAACGAGGCGCGCTACCTCGAACGCGCCGTGCAGAGTGTGCTCGCCCAGCAGACCCCCGGCCCGATGGAACTCATCCTGGCGCTGGGCCCCTCGTCCGACGGCACCGACGAGATAGCCGAGCGGCTCGCCGCCGGTGACGAGCGCATCCTGCTCGTGCGCAATCCCGACGCAGACATCCCGACGGGTTTGAACCTGGCGATCGCCCGCAGCACGCTTGCCACCATCGTGCGCGTCGACGCCCACTCCGAGCTCGCCCCCGGTTACACGCTGAGGGCCCTCGAGACGCTCGCCCGCGTGCGCGCCGCGAACGTCGGAGGCGTCATGCAGGCCGACGGTCGCACGCCGTTCCAGCGCGCCGTCGCCCGCGCCTACAACTCCCCGTTCGGCCTCGGTGGCGGGGCCTATCACGGCGGGCGCCGGGAGAGCGCTGCCGAGTCGGCGTACCTCGGCGTCATGCGCCGCGTCGTCGTCGACGAGGTCGGCGGATTCGACGAGTCCCTGCGCCGTGGCGAGGACTGGGAGCTGAATCTCCGCATCCGCCGGGCCGGCTACCGCGTCTGGTTCGACCCGGCGTTGCGCGTGACGTACTGGCCGCGCGAGAGCTGGCAACGGCTCGTGCGCCAGTTCCGCGCCACCGGCGCGTGGCGCGGCGAGCTGGTGCGCCGCTATGGCCGCCGCAACTCCCTGCGCTTCTTCGCCCCGCCGGTGCTGGTGGCCTGCGTGGCGCTCGCCGTCGTGACCGGCGCGCTGCAGCTCACCGGCGTGCTCTCGGGTGCCGCCGCGCTCATCGCGAGCATCGCCTACCTGCCCGTGGTCGCCTATGCGGTCCTCGTGGTCGGCGTCGCGCTCGGTCCCGGTGGCGGAAGCGGATGGCGCGACAAGCTCTGGACGATGGGCGTCCTCCCCTCGATGCACCTCGCGTGGGGGGCCGGGTTCATCCAGGGGCTCGTTCGGGGCGCCCGCGACACCGTCGACACTTCACGGCTCGGCTCGCGCAACACGCCACTGCCGTGAGTCAGCCTCCGATCAGCCCCTGATCGAGGATGCGGGCGACGACCCGCTCAGCCGCGTGGCCGTCGTCTCGCGCATTGAACGCGCGCTGCCATGAGGCGTACCGGTCGGCATAGGCGGCCGAGTCCTCGGCCAGCGCCCGGGTCAGCTCGTCCTGCGTGCGCACGAGCGGCCCGGGGGCTCGCCCTGCGAGATCGAAGTAGAACCCGCGGAGGCGGCCTCGGTAATCCTCGAGATCCGGGACGAAGAAGTACACCGGCTTTCCCGTGACGGTGAAGTCGAACATCACCGACGAGTAGTCCGTCACGAGCGCGTCGGCGGCCAGCAGCAGCTGGGCGGTGTCGGGGAAGCCCGTCACGTCCACGACCCGTGCCCCCTGGGCGTCCGTGCCCGGCAGCAGCGTGCGCGAGTGACCGCGCACCAGAACGATCGCACCGGTGTCGGCGGCGAGCCTCTCCGCGTCCAGGAAGTCGACGATCTGCTCACGATCGTCGCGCCAGGTGGGCGCGTACAGGATGACGCGTTCGTCCGCGCCGATGCCGAGACGCGCACGTACCGCCACTGCATCCCCCGTGCGCAGCACGTCGTTGCGCGGGTATCCCTCGACCCAGATCGGTCGGCGACCGAACGCATAGGCGCGACGCAGGATGGATGCCGCGTACGGGTTCTGGGCCAGCAGCACGTCCCACCGACGCGATTCGCGCACGACGGCGACGGCCCGCCGCGGATCGAAGCCCGGGCGATGAAGCGCCAGTCTTTTGAGGGGCGACCCGTGCCACGTCTGAACGACGTGCTGTCCAGGTCGTCGCACGTATCGGCGACGCAGCCAGTCGTTGACCACCAACAGGCGTGACACCGCCCGCGCCCGCCACCAGTCCGGGCTCCCCTCGACGACGGGGATCGCCCCCTCGGGAACGTCGACGGAGAGGTCGACGACACTCCAGTAGCGCACGAGGCCCGGCACCCGCTCGCGCAGCTCCCTGTCGATCGCAAGCGGGTTACAGCTGGCGTTTCGTCCGTAGAAGCTCTCGAAGAAGACAGCCTCCTCCAACGACTCCCGCCCGGTCGCGTAGCGCCGTTCGAGCGCCTCCTGGGCCTCGCCGGAGTCGTACGCCGGATCGACGGGCGGTCCGATCTCGACGTCCCACCCGGTCAGCGCCGCGCGCAACGGCCCGAGCTGCGCGAGCGCAAGGGGCTCCGGAACCTCGGGATCGTCCGCGGAGGGCGCGGGCTCGACATGCACCCGGTAGCGTCCGCTCGGCAGCGGAAGAACCGGCCCACCCCAGCGGGAGGCCGAGAGCGTCAACGTCGCTTTCCACGTCTTGCCCCGCCCGGTCACCGACGCCCCCACCCGCGCGCGGGCTCCCGCCAGCTCGACGCGTTCAGGGCGCGCGCCGGTGCCCCGCAGGACGAGCGCCGGAGCGCTCCCGGTGATCCACTCCGCCGTCGTCATGCGGTCTCCTCCCGAGAGTCGTCGCCGATCGCGGCCATGATGGCCCGATAGACGCGTTCGGCATTCCGGCCGTCGCGGTGCGCATGCATGACCGCATCCAATCGCCTGGCGCTCTCCAGCCGTGCCCGGCGTACGTCATCATCGGAGAGCACGGCCGCGATCTGCGCCAGAGCCGCCTCCCAATCCGCCGCGACGTCCGTTCCCGCCACGTCCGCATAGGTGCCGTAGAAGCCGCGACGACGGGCGTAGTCGTCCACGTCCGGCGCGAAGTAGACCACCGGCAGCGGCACCAGCGAAGAATCGTAGGCCAGCGACGAGTAGTCGGTGACGAGCAGGTCCATGCCCGCAAGCACCGGCGTGACATCGGCCAGAACTTCGCTGCCCAGCAGATGCACGCGCTCCGCCCCCGATGGCGGCGCGTACTCGCCAGCGCCCAGCGGATGCGGGCGGACGATCAGCCGCGCATCGTGCTCGTCGAGCACGGCGGTGATCCGAACCCAGTCGGCGGCCGTGGGGATCGCCGGATCCTCATCGCCGTCGCGCCAGGTCGGGGCGTAGAGCACCAGCCGGTCGTCACCGAGCGGGCCCAGCAGCGATTCGAGCTGACCACGAGCGCTCTCGCGGCGTTCGGCGGCACTCCCCCGCGACAGCACGTCGACGCGGGGCTCTCCGACGACGGGCACGCGCGAATCGTCGAGCGAGAACGCCGACTCGAGGCGGCCGCGCACGAGGTGCGAGGCGGCAGGCAGGAGGCGGATCCGTCGCGTCGCGCTGCGGTACATGCACGCGAGCAGACCCCGCACGAGACGGGAAGAGGGCAGGAGGGAGCTGCGGAGGGTCTCGGGTGAGTCGATGCCGATGCGCTTGAGCGGGATGCCATGCCACAGCTGCACGAGGTACGACCCGGACACCGCGTAGCGGTTGACATCGCCGAACCCGTGCGTGACGACCACGACCTCGGCGCGCGCGGTGAGCCAGAGCCCGCGGAGCGAATCGGCGCGGACGTGCGGGATGCCGCGGGATGCCGCATCCCTGGCCTGCTCCTCGGTGCGGATGAGCCAGACGGCGCGGTGGCCGCGCGCTGCCGTCTCGTGCCAGAGCGCGAGCGCGCCGTCTGCGATCCCGGCGGCCGATCCGAAGACCCACCTCCCGCGGGCCCGTGGCACGAGCAGCGTCAGCGCTCGCCCGGCCGCATACAGCGGAATGGCGAGCAGCTTCTTCGCATTGCCGTCGCCGAACGAGAAGGACGCCACCTCGCGAGCCTATCGCGAGGTGGCGTCCGCACCGTCCCAGCGGCGTGGTTACTGCAGCGTGCCCAGCGTCAGCTTCGCCGTCTCGGTCTTACCGTCACGGACGTAGCTCAGCGTCGCCTCGGAGCCACCGGCAGCCGCACGTACCTGAGCGGTGAGGTCGATCGCGTTGGTGACGGGCACCCCGTTGAACTCCGTGACGATGTCTCCGGAGCGAAGCCCCGCACCGGCGGCCGCGCCGCCCGAGGACACGTCCTGGATGTAGGCGCCCTGGATCGTGGCGTTCTTCTGCGAGGCGGCGTCGGCGACGGTCGCTCCCAGCAGGCCGTGCGTGGCGCTGCCGTCCTTGATGATCTCGTCCGCCACGCGCTGGGCGATGTTGGCGGGGATCGAGAAGCCGACGCCGATGTTGCCCGACTGACCGCCCGACGAGCTGCCGCCGGAGGACGCGATGGCCACGTTGATACCGATCAGCTTGCCGTCGGAGTCCACCAGCGCGCCGCCCGAGTTGCCCGGGTTGATCGCCGCATCCGTCTGGATGACCGCGATCTTGATCGTGGCGTTCGTGGACTGCTGCTGTTGCTGCTGCCCCTGGCCGAAGTCGAACTGGAACGGGCTCTCCTGCTGGCCCTGACCGCCGTCCTCCTTGGTGGAGGAGTCGTCGGGCGCAGCCGACGAGGCGATCTCGATGGAGCGGTTCAGGGCGCTGACGATGCCGGTCGTGACCGTGTTGTCGAGGCCCAGGGGGGCGCCGAGAGCGATCGCCTGGTCTCCCACGTTGAGCTTGCTCGAGTCCGCGAAGTCGATCGGGGTCAGCCCGGATGCGTCCGTCAGCTTGATGACCGCGAGGTCGTACGTCGGGTCGGTGCCCACGACCGTGGCCTTGTAGACCTTGCCGTCGGAGGTCGTGACCGAGAGCGTCGGGTCGGCGGTGGCACCGTCCAGCGTCACGACGTGCGTGTTGGTGAGCACGTAGCCGTCCGCGGAGAGGACGACACCGCTGCCCGTGCCGCCGCCGTTGCTCGCGGTGGCCGAGATCGTCACGACACTGGGCAGCACCTTGGCGGCCACCGCGGTGACATTGTTGACCTTCTGGGTGTCGTTGACCGTCACGACGGTGGGGCTGCTGGCCGCCGTCGTCTGGGTCTGACCCCACATGCTGATGCCGGCGTAGGTTCCACCGACGCCTGCCGCGCCGCCGACGAGCGCCGCGGCGACGAGCAGGCCGACCGTGCGGCCGGCGGTGGACTTCTTGCGAGCCGGCGCCGGCGTCGACGGCGCCGGGCTGTTCAGCGGCAGCGTCGGTGCGGTCTGAGCGCCGGGACCGAACGCCTGGCCGGTGCCCGCGGGGCCGGCCGCCGGAGCGCCGTAGCCCGCGGGCGCCTTCGGGTACGCGGCGGGGTAGGGCGGACGGGGCGGCATGGAGGGGGCGGCGGGTCCGGTCGCGGCCGGGGTCGGCGGCACGTCGGACGAGGATGCCGGCTGCGGCGATGCGGCAGGCGTGACGGGTTCGGACACAGAGTCTTCGGATTCGGGGCGGGAGCCCTGGTTGTCACTCATGGTTGCTCCTTCTGACAGGCGATCTTCACTGTGACCGTCGTCTCTGTGGTTTTCCTATGCCAGCCTTGGGACAGCCCTATGGGACTAACGTGTGCTGAATGCGAAACCAGAACGCGCCGTGGCAAAGGGTGGCCGCGGGCGCCGGACTCCTCGGCCCGGACGGCATCCCCGCCCCTACGATCTTCGCAGAGATGAGCGCTCTGGCGGCCGAGACCGGTGCCGTCAACCTGGGTCAGGGCTTCCCCGATGAGGACGGGCCTGCCGAACTCCTCGACGTCGCGCGCGACGCCATCGCGGCGGGGGTCAACCAGTACTCGCCCGGTCGCGGCACGGCGGATCTCCGCCTCGCGATCGCCGAGCACCAAGCGCGGTTCTATGGGTTGCAGGTCGATCCCGGTCGCGAGGTGCTCGTCACCGCGGGGGCCACCGAAGCGCTTGCCGCCACGCTCCTCGCGCTCGTGGGTCCGGGCGACGAGGTCGTCGTCTTCGAACCCCATTACGACGCATATGCGGCGGATGTGGCGCTGGCCGGCGCCACGCTCGTGACCGTGCCCCTTCGATGGCCCGGTTTCCAGCCGGACCTCGATCAGCTCGCCGCCGCCGTCACGGACCGCACCCGCGTCATCCTGCTCAACGATCCCCACAATCCCACGGGCGTCGTGTTCACCGACGAGGTGCGTGCGGAGATCGTGCGCCTCGCACATCGGCACGACGCGATCATCGTGACCGACGAGGTGTACGAGCATCTGGTGTTCGACGGCCGCCGCCATGTGCCCATCGCGACATTGCCGGGTGCCGCCGAGCGCACGATATCGATCTCGTCCGCGGGCAAGACGTTCTCGGTGACGGGATGGAAGATCGGCTGGGCCACAGGGCCCGCATCCCTCATCGACGCCGTACTCACGATCAAGCAGTTCCTGACGTACGTCAACGGCGCCCCGTTCCAGCCTGCCGTCGCTGCGGGACTGCGCCTGGACGACGCGTTCTTCGCCGGCGTCGGCGCCGCGCTGCAGCGCAAGCGCGACATGCTGCGCGAGGGGCTCAGCGCCGCCGGGTTCGTGCCTTTCCGCGCCGGTGGCTCGTACTTCACAGTGGCGGATGCGGCCCCGCTCGGCGTGAGCGACGCCCACGAGTTCTGCCGCCGACTGCCGCACGAGGCCGGGGTCGTGGCGATACCGCTGACGGCGTTCGCCACACCTGAGCGACGCCACGAGTACGAGAGCCTCGTCCGGTTCGCCGCCTGCAAGCGCCCCGACGTCATCGCGGAGGCGGTGCGGCGCCTCGCAGCGCTGGCCTGAGTCAGCGCGGGAGGACGCGGTAGCGCCGCAGCTGCAGCGCCGGGTTCACAGCGCGAATGCGCGCCAGCTCGTCGAGGTCGATCGGTGCGACCGCGAGCCCCTCTCCCGCGGCAAGCCCGGCCAGTGTCACACCCTGCGGGTCGAGGATGGCGGAGTGGCCGACGCCGAGCGGGGCGGGGTGATCCGCCGCCGCGACGAACGCCGTGCTCTCGATCGCGCGCGCTGCGAGCAGCGTCTGCCACTGCTGCTCCTTCAGCGGACCGCGAACCCATTCGGCCGGCACGAGGATGACATGGGCACCGGCGTCGACGATGCGTCGGGCCGCCTCGGGGAAGCGCAGGTCGTAGCAGGTCATGATGCCGAAGACGACGCCGTCGACAGTGAAGGTCTGCGGCTCGTCGAGGTCTCCCGGCGCGACCCAATCCGACTCGCGCTGCCCGAAGGCGTCGTAGAGGTGCTGCTTGCGGTAGCTCGCGACCACCCCGGAGGCATCGACGGCGACGACCGTGTTGTACACGCGGTCCGCGTCCGCCGCCTCGACCAGACCCGCCACCAGGGTGAGATCCTCCCGCAGGGCGATCTCGCGCAGACCCCGCACGAACGGCCCGTCGAGCCCGGGCTCGGCGTTCTTGCGCAGCGACGCGTCGAACGGTTCGACGAAGAAGCTGCTGTACTCCGGAAGCACCAGCACACGGGCCCCGCGCGAGGCGGCCTGCGCGGCGAGGAGACGGATGCGATCCAGGTTGGCGACGCGGTCGGCTACCGGCGCGAACTGCGCGACGGCGAGGGAGAGAACGGCGGGCACTCCCCCATCCTCCCGGCCCAGAGGGGCCTCGGCAACCGCCTCGATTCGCGCACTACTCGAACGCGTGCTAGTGTTATCTCTTGTGCCGCGGGGTGGAGCAGTTCGGTAGCTCGCTGGGCTCATAACCCAGAGGTCGCAGGTTCAAATCCTGTCCCCGCAACAAAAAGAAGGCCCGGATCCTCGGATCCGGGCCTTCTGCTTTGCCCGGGAACCCTGCTCGGGGGGCTCGGCTCATAGGCCAGAACGCGCCGGACAAGGCTCCCGACGGAAGCGAACGTCGGGCTGATCACTTGCGCAGGTGCACGCTAGGACTTCTCTTCGTGGCGCTTCGTTGTTGCCAGTCGGTGATGATCATCCAGGCGACCCACGTGATGATGGGAAGGACGGATGCGGGGCCAGCCCATTCAGGCTGGCCGAGGTTCGAAATGTAGATTGCGTTGAGTGCCACCAGCCACACAACCGACGCGAGGAACAGAACCAGACGCACGGGAGAGAACAGCACCTTCAGTCGCGTTATGAGCGAGTAGCGATAGTTCTCACTGCTCATCGGACTGTTCCTCCCTCTGGGATTCTCCCGCCCTCAGGCGTCGGGGTCAATGCCGACCGACAGACGTTCGATGAAGTCGGCGATCACAGCGAGCTCCGTCGGCGAGTAATCGAACGCGACATCCCGCATCGCATCGATGCTGTCGCGGAAGTGGTGGGTGAAGTCGGTGCGGGACTTGTCGGTCAACGAGATGAGTCTCGCCCGACGATCCACCGGATGCGGCTTGCGCAAGACATGACCCGAGTCCTCGAGACGATCCACCAGCTTCGTGGTGGAGGCGGTGGAGATCCGCAGGTGTCGCGCGATGTCGTGCGGGCTGACGTCCTGTCCCCGCTGTTCGCGGATGATGAGCATGCGCAGGGCGGCAAGGTCGGTGGCGTTCATGTCCATGTCGCCCTTCATGCCGCTGTACATGCGATCCATGGCGTCGCTGAAGGCGCGCACGGCCGACAGGACGCGCCATACTGCGCGATCCATATCACGCGACGTATGGTCGACGTCAGCGGGACTCGCCATGTGGACACCCCCTCAGGCCGTATGTATGCTCGATCGAACTCGGTTAGCTAGTAAAGCTAGCAAAATGGAAGGGCGTATGGACGAGATCGAACAGGTCATTCTTGTGGATGACGAGGGCAACCAGATCGGGACTGCGCCCAAGAGCAGTGTCCACGGTACAGACACCGCGCTGCATCTCGCGTTCTCCTGCCATGTTCTGGATGACGAAGGTCGGGTCCTCGTCACCCGCCGAGCCCTGCACAAGCGCACCTGGCCGGGCGTCTGGACGAACTCCTTCTGCGGACACCCGCGACCCGCCGAGCCCGTCCTGAACGCCGTGAAGCGCCACGCCGACTCCGAGCTCGGACTCCGCCTGACCGACATCGAACTCGCCCTCCCGCTCTTCCGGTACCGCGCCACCGACGCGAGCGGGATCGTCGAGAACGAGATCTGCCCTGTGTACATCGCCCGCGCCGAGAACCTGCCGCAACCCAATCCGCTCGAGGTGCTCGAGACGCAATGGGTGCACCCCGCCGACCTCGTGACCGCGCTGGATGCGGCCGAGTGGGCGTTCAGCCCCTGGCTCGTGCTGCAAGCACGTCAGCTCGATCTGTTCGTCGCCCAGCGACGGATACAGGCAGGGGCCCGATGATCTCCTGGCTCAGCGCGGACAACCGCGCCGGGATCGACGCGGCGGTCGATGCGGCTCTCGCCCGCATTCGTCGCCGTGCGACCGACGGCGCAGACGCCTACGCCGCGCTCACCGCCGCGGTCACGCGCGCGGCCACCGGAGGAAAGCGCTTCCGGCCGGCCAACGTCGTGGGCGCGTATCTCGCATTCGACGGGGCGGACCAGGCGCTGCCCGCGGTCTACGAGGTCGCTGCGGCCTTCGAGCTGCTGCACGCGGCGTTCGTCGTCCACGACGACGTGATCGACCACGACGTCCAGCGTCGTGGCGTGCTGAACATCTCCGGGGAGTTCCGCACGCGCGCCACAGCCGCCGGCGCGTCGGCCTCCGGCGCCGACGATCTCGGCGACGCGGCAGCGATCCTCGGCGGCGACCTGCTGCTGTACGAAGCCACCCGCATCCTCGCGCTGGTCGACGTTCCCGCCGCCACCCGGACGGCTCTCGTGGAGCTCTTCGACGACGCCGTTTCGGTCTCGGCCGCCGGCGAGCTCGCCGACGTCGAGAACGCGCTCGGCCTGCACGCCGCCGAGGCGGCATCCGTGCTCACGACCGCGCACGACAAGACCGCGGTCTACTCCTTCGACGCGCCGCTTCGTGCAGGTGCGCTGCTCGCCGGCGCGAGCGAGCCCGAGCTGGAGGCCCTTCGCCGGGCCGGCGGCGCATTGGGGCTCGCCTTCCAGCTCGTCGATGACCTGATCGGCGCCTTCGGCACGGCCGACCAGGCCGGTCGGGATGTGGGCAGCGACCTTCGCGAGGCCAAGCGCACCCCCCTCGTCGTCCTGGCGCAGCAGGGAGCGGGCCGCGACGCGGTCGCTGAGGCGCTCGCGGTCGCGCACACGGGTCCGGTGGCCGTGCTGGCCGCACAGCGCGCGTTGGACGCGACCGGCGCACGCGAACGCCTCGCCGTCCTCATCGACGAGACCCTGCGCTCCGCACGGGCCGACGCCGCCACGCTCTCCCCGGCAGCCCTCGCGCTCGTCGACGAGCTCGCGACCCGCATCGCGGAGCGGATGCCGTGAGCGCGCGCGACCAGCCGAGCGGGCTGTCCCTCTACGACCGCACGGCGGTGGCAGCGGCCGCATCCGTCATCCGCGCGTACTCCACCTCTTTCGCCCTCGCGACAGGGCTGCTCAGCGCGCGCACCCGAGCCCACATCCGCAACGTCTACGCACTCGTTCGCGTCGCGGACGAGATCGTGGACGGGCCGGCCGGCGAGGCCGGGCTGGATCGCGAGCGGCAGGAGGAGGTCCTCGACGCGTTCGAGCAGGAGACCCGGGCAGCCGTCGAGCGGGGCTTCAGCGCGAACCTCGTCGTGCACGCGTTCGCCCTGACCGCCCGCGAGTGCGGAATCGGCGACGACCTGACCGCGCCGTTCTTCGCCTCCATGCGCACGGATCTCGGCGTGCGCGAGCACGACGACGTGTCGCACGATGCCTACGTCTACGGTTCGGCCGAGGTGGTGGGGCTGATGTGTCTCGCCGTCTTCGAGAATGCCGGACGCCGCTCCCCCTCCGCTCCCCCGGCCGACCTTGTCGCCGGCGCCCGCGCTCTCGGGCGCGCGTTCCAGGACGTCAACTTCCTTCGGGACCTGGAGCACGATGCGGGAGCCCTCGGCCGCGACTACCTCGCCGTCGACGGCGTCGAGCGCACACGGGACGACGTGCTCGACCGGATCGACCGAGACCTCGCCACCGCCGCCGCCACCATCCCGCTCCTGCCCCCGGACTGCCGCAGAGCCGTCACCGCTGCCCACGATCTCTTCGCCGCACTCTCCGTGCGCCTGCGCGGGGCGACCGAGGACGGCCGCGTGCGCGTGCCCACATCACAGAAAGCCGTTCTCGCCGCCCGCGCCTGGCTGGGCGCCGCACCCCTGAAGGAACGCTCATGAGTCGCACCGTCGTCATCGGAGGCGGGATTGCGGGGCTCGCCACGGCCGCCTTGCTCGCGAGCGACGGGCACGATGTGACCCTTCTCGAGGGGCGTGACGCGGTGGGCGGCCGAGCGGGCTCGTGGGAGCGCGACGGCTTCCGCTTCGACACCGGCCCGAGCTGGTACCTGATGCCGGAGGTGTTCGACCACTTCTTCCGCCTGCTCGGCACGACGACCGCGGAGCAGCTCGACCTCGTCGATCTCGTCCCGGCCTACCGCGTCTACGCCGAATCCCACCTCGACGAGGCACCCGTCGATGTCGTGTCGGGCCGCGAGGAGGCGACCGCCCTGTTCGAGTCGATCGAGCCGGGCGCGGGCGCACGTCTGGATGCGTACCTCGACTCGGCCGGTGAGGCGTACGATCTCGCGGTCGACCGCTTCCTCTACGACACGTACGAGTCGCTCGGCAACTTGACCGACCCTGCGATCCTGCGCCGGCTGGGCCACCTGACGCGTCTGCTCACCCAGCCGCTGCAGTCCAGGATCGACAAGCGCTTCACCGACACGCGGCTGCGTCAGATCCTCGGCTATGCCGGCGTCTTCCTCGGCGGCTCGCCGTACCAGCTGTCGAGTCTCTATCACCTCATGAGCCACCTCGATCTGGATGACCGGGTGCGCTATCCGCAGGGCGGCTTCACCGCGCTGATCGATGCCATCGCGCGTCTCGCCGCCGATCGCGGCGTCACCATCGAGACCGGCGCGAACGTGGAGCGCATCCTCGTCGCCGACGGTGTCGCGCGCGGCGTCATCACGGCCGACGGCCGCCGCTTCGACGCCGACGCCGTGGTCTCCACCGCCGATCTGCACCACACGGAGACGCGCCTCGTCCCCGAGCGCTACCGCACCTACCCGGAGTCCTGGTGGCGATCGAAGACCCCGAGCTACGGCGCACTGCTCGTGCTGCTGGGCGTGAAGGGCGAGCTGCCCGAACTCTCCCACCACACGCTCCTGTTCACCGAGGACTGGCGCACGAACTTCGCCGCCATCTTCGGCGACACGACCCGCATCCCGGATCCGGCGTCGCTCTACGTCTGCCGGCCCAGTGCGACCGACCCCTCCGTCGCACCTGAGGCCCACGAGAACCTCTTCGTGCTCGTACCGATCCCCGCCGACCCGGGCCTCGGCCACGGCGGCGTCGACGGGGCGGGCGACGTGGTCATCGAACGCGCGGCTGATGCGGCCATCGACCAGATCGCGGCCTGGTGCGGGGTCCCGGACCTGCGTGATCGTGTCGTCGTACGTCGCACGATCGCCCCCGGCGACTTCGAGAGTGACCTGCACGCCTGGCGCGGCAATGCCCTGGGCCTCGCGCATCCGCTCACGCAGAGCGCCCTGTTCCGGCCCCGCAACGCCTCGGCCAAGGTGGAGGGGCTGTACTACGCGGGCGCTTCCGTGCTGCCGGGGATCGGGCTTCCGATGTGCCTGATCTCCGCCGAGCTCGTCGTCAAGCGGATGCGCGGCGATCGCTCCGCCGGCCCTCTCCCCGAGCCGGTGGCCGAGGCGGTGTGATGCCGGGCCTCTACCTGCTGGCGCTGCTGGTCAGCATCGCCGGGGTGGCCGCTCTGGATGCTCGCTTCCGACTGGCCCTCTGGGCCCATCCGCGGCGCACCGCGACAGCCGTCGCCATCGGGACCGCCTTCTTCGTCGTCTGGGACGCGGTCGGCATCGCCACCGGTGTCTTCGTCAAGGGAGGCAGCCCTCTTCTCGTCGGCTTCGATCTCGCGCCTCACCTCCCGCTCGAAGAACCGGTTTTCCTCGCGTTCCTGTGCTATCTCGCCCTCGTCGTGCACGCTGCATCCCTGCGTGTCACGAGGCGCCGACGGGACACGGCATGACCTATCCGCTGATCGTGCTCCCCTTCGTGCTGGTGACTGCCGTGGTCACCGCCGCCAGCGCCCGCCGGCCCGGTTTCGCGCGAAGGATGCGGGCCAGTGTCGTCGCCGCCGTCGCGCTGTTCGCGCTGACCGCGGTCTTCGATAACGTGATGATCGCCCTCGACCTGTTCACCTACCCCGCGGAGCATCTCAGCGGCATCCGGATCGGACTCGCGCCGATCGAGGACTTCTCCTATCCCCTGTGCGCAGCATTCGGCGTTCCCGCCGTGCTCTCGCTGCTCCCGACTCGGAAGACCGAATGACCGACCTCCGCCCCGCCGGCGTGCTGCGCACGCTGTTCGTCTCGTCACGCCCCGTGAGCTGGATCAACACGGCGTTCCCGTTCGCCGCGGCCGTCGTGATGACCACGCGCACGGTGGATCTGACGCTCATCGTCGGCACGCTGTTCTTCCTCGTCCCGTACAACCTCGCGATGTACGGCGTGAACGACGTCTTCGACTACGAGTCGGATCTTCGCAATCCGCGCAAGGGCGGAGCTCACGGCGCCGTCCTCGATCGGCGGATGCACCGGATCACACTGTGGGCGGCGACGCTGTCGTGCCTGCCGTTCGTCGTGTACCTCGTCGCGGTCGGCTCGCCCGCATCCTGGCTCGTGCTCGCGATCAGCCTGTTCTTCGTGGTGTTCTACTCGGCGCCGCCGCTGCGCCTCAAGGAGGTGCCGTTCGCCGATTCGATGACGAGCAGCATCCACTTCTTCTCGCCCGCTGTCTATGGGCTCGTCCTGGCGGGCGCTGCCTTCACACCGGGGCTCATCGCCGTCATCGTCGCCTTCGCGCTCTGGGGCGTCGCCTCGCACGCGTTCGGCGCGGTGCAGGACGTCACCGCCGACCGCGAGGCCGGGATCTCCTCGATCGCGACGGTGCGAGGCGCGCGGTGGACCGTGTGGTTCGCGCTCGGGTGCTATCTCGCGGCCGGCCTCGTGATGCTCGCCTCCGCGTGGCCGGGGCCGCTCGGCGGGCTGCTCGTCATCCCGTATCTGCTCGCCCTGTGGCCCTACCGCTCGATCACCGATGAGACCTGCGAGCGGGCGACCATCGGCTGGCGGCGGTTCCTCTGGCTCAACCAGCTGGGCGGTTTCGGCACCACCCTGCTGCTCATCTGGTACGCCTTCCTCACCGCCTGACGCTCCCCTCACCACCTCCCGGGGTGGTGAAGACGAGCGCGCCGGCCCCGCGGAATGCGGGACCGGCGCGAGGCGAAGCGGATGCGGGTCAGCCGCCGAGCTGGATCAGCTTGTCGACCGCAGCCGTCAGGCGACTGTCGGCCTCGCCGTATTTCGTCCAGTCGCCGGCCTTGAGGGCCGCGTCGCGGTCGAGCAGCGCCTGACGGGCATCCTGCAGCGCAGCCTGGTAGTCGGGGCTACCCGTGCTGCCGCCCGACGATCCGCCGCTGCCGCCGGTCTGCTCGGGCGAAGGCGTCGTGCCAGGATCGGGCGCCACATCCTGGTCTCCGGCGTTGGCGCCGGAGTCACCACCGAACAGCTTGTTCAGCGCGTCATTGAGGGTGTCCTCGAACGCGACCTCGGTGCCGAACGCGACCAGAACCTTCTGCAGCTGCGGCAACTGCGTTCCGCTGGAGGCCTGCACGAAGACGGGCTGCACGTAGAGCAGTCCGCCACCGACCGGCAGCGTGAGCAGGTTGCCGTTGATGACGTTGGACTGCCCCTGTTTCAGGATGTTGATCTGCGCGGAGATACCGGGATCGGAGTTGAACGTGTTCTGCACCTGACCGGGACCGGGGATCGTGGCGCCCGCCGTGATCTCCAGGAGCCTGAGCTTGCCGTAGTCCGCGCTCTTCACACCCGCCTGGTCACCGGCATCCGAATCGACCGAGAGGTAGCCCATGAGCACGTTGCGCGACTCCGTCCCCGTCGACTGCGGGATGAAGCTCGTGAACATCGAGTAGCTCGGCTCGTCCTGACCGGGCATCTTCATGCTCAGGTAGTACGGCGGCTGGTTGACGTCGCTGTTCTGCGGGTCTGCCGGCGTGGACCACGCGTTGTCGCGCTCGTAGAGCGACTGCGCCGTATCGACGTGGTACTCGCCGAGCATCGCGCGCTGCACCTTGAACAGGTCGGTCGGGTAGCGCACGTGGCTCATGAGGTCGGCGGACATGTCCGAGACCGGCTTGATCGTGGTCGGGAAGACGTTCTGCCACGCCTTCAGCAGCGGGTCGGT
The DNA here is from genome assembly GCF_028743715.1 of Microbacterium sp. Clip185. Lineage (NCBI taxonomy): Bacteria > Bacillati > Actinomycetota > Actinomycetes > Micrococcales > Microbacteriaceae > Microbacterium > Microbacterium sp. Clip185. Next base: position 1,988,421 of record NZ_CP117996.1, read on the forward strand.
GTCGTCCCACGCGTAGAGGGTGACCTTGCCGTCGTACGCGTCCACGGTCGCCTTGACCGAGTTGCGGATGTAGTTGACGTTGTCGAGCGCGACGCGCGGCGTCGGGTTGTTCGCGTCCTCGATGGCCTGCGACATGCTCGTCGCGGTCGAGTACGGGTACTGATCGCTCGTCGTGTAGCCGTCGACGATCCACACCACGCGACCGTCCACGACGCTCGGATACGGGTCGGAGTCGAGGGTCAGGTAGGGCGCCGCCTTCTGCACGCGCACCGCGGGGTCACGGTCGTAGAGGATCTGCGACTTCTCGTTGATCGAGTCGGAGAAGACGATCTGCTCCGACTGGAACTTCAGTGCGTAGATCAGGCGGTTGAACATGTTGCCGATGGACGGACCGCCGTCACCGTCGAAGGTGGTGCGGGTGTCGTTGCCGCCGTCGCTCGCCGACGGGTAGTCGAGCTCGATGGGCGTCGTGCCCTCGGGCGCGCCCACGATGGAGTAGGCGGGCGAGTTCTCACCGAAGTAGATGCGCGGCTCGTACTTCTCGTCGGTCAGGAACCCGGATGCGGGGATGCTGCCCTCGATGAAGACGGGATCGCCATCGGTCGTGCGCTCGTTGCCCTTGGCCACCACGAGTCCGTAGCCGTGCGTGTAGACCAGCGTGGAGTTCTGCCAGGATCCCGCGTCGCCGAGCCCGGCCGTGTTCACCTCGCGGACCGAGACCACGGTGTCCTGCGTCTGACCGTCGATCTTGTAGCGGTCCACGTCGAGCGGGTCCTCGAAGCGGTAGTACGGACGGTACTGCTGCAGCTGGCGCACGGTCGGCTGGATGATCGCCGGGTCCATGATGCGGATGGATGCGGTCGTCTCGGCGTCGGAGCGCAGCTGGCCGGGCTCGGCGTCGGTCTTCGCGTCGTACGCGGTCGTCTCGAGACCCTCGATGTTGAACGCGGTCTTGGTCGCCTCGAGGTTCCGCTCGAAGTAAGGCATCTCGAGCGTGCGCTGGTTGGGGCGCACCTGGACGGTGTTGAGGATCCACGGGTAGGCCACACCCACCACGAGAGACGTGACCACCAGCAGCGCGGTCGCGATCAGCGGGTAGCGCCACCGGCCGATGACGGCAGTGACGAAGAACAGCACGGCGACGAACGCGGCCACGATCGAGAGGATCGTGAGGCCGGGGATGGTCGCGTTGACGGTCGTGTAGCTCGCGCCCGTGATCCGGTCGCCCGCCTGCGTGAGAGTGCCGAAGCGGTCGAGGAACAGGCTCACGCCCTGCAGCAGCAAGTAGAGGCCGGCGATGATCGCGAGCTGGATGCGGGCGGGCTTGGAGATCCGCAGCTCACGCTGCCCGATGCGCACCGAACCGTAGAGGTACGAGACGAGGGCGGTGACCAACAGCGCCACCAGCACGACCGCCGAGGCGAAGCCCACGGCCCCCTGGTAGAAGGGCAGCGCGAACAGGTAGAAACCGGTGTCCATGCCGAACTGCGGGTCGGCGGTGTCGGTGTGCACGCCGCCCAGCCAGAGCGCCGCCGTCTCCCACTGCGCCGAGGTCGCGAAGCCCGCGAAGAAGCCGAAGAAGACCGGGATCCCCCACATGGCGAGCCGACGCAGCGGCTCGACGACCTCCTGGTAGCGATCGAGCTGGGAGCTCAGACGCACGTAGACGGGGCGCAGCCGGTAGGCGAGCTGGATCGTGACCCAGATCGGGATGGCCATTCCGAGGAAGCCGACGACAAACATCGCGGCACGCCAGAGCCACTGCGTGGTCAGGACCGACGAGTAGCCGAGCTGGTCGTACCAGAGCCAGTCGGCGTACAGGCTCGCGAAGAGGAAGAACCCCACCGCGAGCGCCGCGATGACGGCAAGCGAGATGGCGATCACCCGCCGGGATCTATTGACAGGGACGGGCGTCGGCGCTGCGGTCGAAGTCACCCCCTCATCCTACGAGGGGCATACGCCAGCGGTCGCCGTGAGCCCGCTATGCACGGCGATCGGTCAGGTGCAGGTGGGAAGCGCGTCCAGGTCGCCGCCGGACGAGATCGCATCCAGCACGTCGACGGCGTCATCGAGCGTGGACACCGAGAACACGCGCAGGCCGTCGGGAACGTGCCCCACGACCTCGTCGCAGTTGGTCTCGGGCGCGAGGAAGTACTGGGCGCCAGCGTCGTGAGCTCCCCAGAGCTTCTGACGGATGCCGCCGATGGGCCCCACCTCGCCGTCGGCCGTGATGGTGCCGGTACCGGCGACCTGCGCGCCTCCGTTGAGCTCGCCCGGCGTGAGCTGATCGATCATTCCGAGGGCGAACATCATGCCCGCCGACGGTCCGCCGACGTTGTTGAGCTGCACCTGCACGTCGAAGGGGAAGGTGTAGGAGACGGTCAGGGTGATGCCGATCTGCCAGATGCCCGCGGCGTCGCCCGTGCCCTCCTGCGGTGTGACCGTGACGTTCTCCTGGGCGCCGCCGCGGTCGACGAGGATCTGGACGGGCGCGCCCGCGCCCTCGTTGATGACGCGGCGCAGCCCCTCGGCCGTCGTGACGGCCGTGCCGTTCGCCTGGAGCACGCGATCCCCCGCCTGGAGCTGACCGCTCGCGGGCGACCCGTCGGCCACGGCCGTGACCTGCAGCTGCGGGTTCACGTCGTACCCGAGATGGGTGAGGGCCGCCGCGGTGGCGTCGGCCTGCGAGTCCACCATCATCGCGGTGTTCTGCTCCGACCGTTGCTCGCTGGTCTGACCCGTCGGGAAGATCTGCTCCATCGGGACGACCGCCTTGGTCGGATCGAACCATGCGACCGCTGCATCCAGCCAGGACAACCGCTGCTCCGGTGAGCCGATGACCTGCACGGTCAACAGGTCCAGGGATCCCTCGGTCGGGTACGTCTCGGCGCCGTCGATCGCGATCAACGGCACGTCCTTGCCGTCGGCGTCGGTGACCTTGCCGAGGGTGTTGTAGACGGGGCCTGGCCGCTCGATCACGTAAGGGCTCGGCAGGAACGACATCGTCAGCAGTGCCAGCAGGGCGACCATCAGCGCCCAGATGCCGGCCACCGTGCCCCGCGGCATGCGTCGACGCGGCGGCTCGGGCACGAGGGCGCCCGGGGTCTCGAACAATGTCACTGTGCCTCTTCCGTCGGCCGTTCGCGGCCGGCGTACGGCGAAGTCGTGCTCGCCCGGCTGTGCGATGTATCCCTGCGACTAGCGTAGAACGGGACGTTATCCCCCGGCTGAAAGGCGCCTGACGTGGCAGACGAGGACGACCGGAGCCCCGAAGACCAGTTCCAGGAGCTGCTGCGCCAGCTTTTCGGAGCGGACGGTCTCGACCCGGAGCAGCTGCGACAGCTCCAGCAGATGGGCATCGACCCCGCGATGATGCAGCAGATGATGGGCCAGATGCAGCGTGCGTTCACGAGCTCCGACGGCTCGATCGCGTGGGATGCCGCCGAGCGGCAGGCTCTGCACATCGCGAACCAGAGCGACCTCGGCGTGGCGGCAGGCTCGCGCAGCGACCTCGACCAGGCGTTCTCGCTCGCCACCCTGTGGCTGGGCGAGGCGACGACCATCTCCGAGCTCGCCGAGACCCCCCGTGCGCTGACCCGCGGGGCGTGGGTGGAGGCGACGATGCCGGTCTGGCGCGAGCTCGCCGAGCCGGTCGCCACCAGCATCGCCGACGCGCTCACGGCGACGCTCGCCGAGCAGGCCCCCGAGGAGATGCAGTCCATGCTCCAGGGGGCAGGACGCATGATGCGCTCGATAGGCGGCTCGCTGTTCGCGACCCAGCTGGGCCAGGTCGTCGGACGACTCTCGATGGAGGTCGTCAGCGGAGGCGACGTGGGACTTCCCGTCATGCCCGCCGGCGCCGCCGCGATCCTGCCGCAGAACTTCGCCGACTTCGGCCAGGGACTGGAGATCCCCGAGGACCAGCTCGCGCTGTACGTCGCCACCCGCGAGCTCGCCCACGCCCGCCTCTTCCGCCACGCCCGCTGGCTGCGCCTGGATGTGATCGCGCAGGTGACCGAATTCGCCCGCGGCATCCACGTCGACACGAGCCGGCTCGAGGAACTCGCTGAGCGGTTCGATCCCAGCCAGCCCGAGGAGCTGCGCCAGGCACTCGAGAGCGGCGCCCTGCTGCCCGAGCGCACCGAGCAGCAGGACCTCGCCCTCACGCGCCTGGAGACCCTCCTCGCGCTCATCGAAGGCTGGGTCGACATCGTGACGGCCGACGCGACCCACCGGTTGCCCAGCGCCGACCGCATCGCGGAGGTCGTCCGTCGCCGTCGCGCGGTCGGCGGCCCCGCCGAGAAGGCACTGGGCTCCCTCGTCGGCCTCGAGCTGCGTCCGCGCCGGATGCGGGAGGCCGCCGCGATGTGGCGAAAGGTCACGGATGCCGTCGGCGTCGCCGGCCGCGACGCCCTCTGGGATTACCCGGACCTGCTGCCAGGTGCCACCGACATCGACGACCCGACGGCGCTCATCGAGCGCCTCTCCGCGCGCGCCCGTGGAGAGGCTCCGGAGCGCGACGCGATGGACGAGGCCCTGGAACAGCTGCTCGCAGAAGAAGAAGGCGGAGAGGGACCCGAGGGTCCGCGTCCCGTCTGATCTCTCCTCCCCAACCGGCCCCCGAACGGGCCCGACCATGTGGACAACGACGGCGTCGGTGCCGGCGGGAACAGAATCGGGGCATGCTCCGACTCGATCCCGCCTACCCGCCGGTCTGGCGCGACGAGCGCACGCTGCAGTTCGGAGGCGAGGCGCGCGCCGTGATCGCCGAGGCCGAGCCGTGGCACGAGTGGCTCGTGCACGCGCTTCGCACGGGCGTGAGCGCCAACGATGCGATCACGCTCGCCGCCTCGCTCGGGGCAGACCGCGCGGCGGTCGCGGGCATGCTGGCACAGCTCGCGCCCGTGCTGTGCTCGGACGCTCCCCGCACGCGCGTGGGCTTCGAGGTGTCCGACGCGATCGACGGTGCCGTCGCCGTCGCGGTGATCCGACTGCTCGACACGTCGGTGGAGCTCGTGAGCGATCCCGACGAGGACTGCACGGTGGTCATGCTCGAGTCGTTCGTGGCCGACCCGGGACGCTATCGGGGTCATCTGCGCGACGAGCGAGCGCATCTGCCGATCATCCTCGCGGGCGACCAGGTGCACGTGGGTCCGCTGGTCACTCCCGGCGAGGGGCCCTGCCTCGCATGCGACGCGGCGCACCGTCGTGACGAGGACGCCGCGTGGCCGGCCATTGCGGCACAGCTCATGTCCCAGCCCGCGCCGCCGGTGTCGGCAGCGCTCGTCGGAGAGGCGGTCGCCTATGCCGCGCGCCTGCTCACCGGTCAGCTGCCGGCGCCGGCCGCCCGCCGCCGGGTGACATTCGCTGCTTCCTCGCCCCGCCGGCGGTCGGTCTGGCCGGACGTTCATCCAGCGTGCGCGTGCCGATCTCTTGCAGAAAGCGCGAGGGCTGACGCGTCTGCCGCGCCGACTGCGATGCCCACGAGAGCGACAGGGTACGCGCGGCCCGCGTGATTCCGACGTATGCCAGCCGCCGCTCCTCGTCGATCTGCTCGAAACCCTGCGCGTAGGAGATCGGCAGCAGTCCTTCCGACAGCCCCACGAGGTGAACGTGGTCCCACTCCAGGCCCTTCGCCGCGTGCAACGTCGCCAGGGTCACGGTGGCCAGCGACGGCTCGTGCTGGTCTCGCGCTCTGGCCATCAGATCGTCCGTGAACGCACGCAGCGTGGTGTCCTCTGGCTGCTCTTCGGCCAATGCCAACAGCGCGGCGCGCGCCTCCCACGCGTCACGCAGAGCCCCTCCGACGGCCGGCGGCTCATCGGTGTACCCGCATCCGCGGAGCACGTCGCGGACCGTGTCGCGGAAGCTCCCCTGCATCGGGGCCACCGTTGCGGCGCGCAGTGCCATGACTGCCTGACGCACCTCAGGCATGTCGAAGAAGCGCTTGCCGCCCATCACCGTGGTGGGAACGCCCGCATCCGCGAGTGCCGTCACCAGCTCCGCCGACTGCGCATGGGCACGGTAGAGCACGGCGATCTGGCGGGGGTCCACGCCGTCGTCGAGTTGGGCACGGATGCGGGCGGCCACACCCGCGGCCTCGTGGGCGTCGTCGTCGAAACGCGTCACCGTGGGTACGGGAGAGTCCACGCCGCGGTCGGTGACCAGCTGCAGCGCACCGGGACGACCGCGCATGAGGGCATTGGCGACCCGGAGCACGGGCTGGTCGCTGCGGTAGTTGTGCTCGAGCGTGAAGCTGCGCGCGTCGGGGTGGTGTCTCGGAAAGTCCAGGAGGTAGTCGGCGCGGGCGCCGGCGAAGGAGTAGATCGTCTGGCTCGCGTCACCCACGACGCACAGGTCGCGCCGCTCGCCGAGCCACAGCTCGAGGAGTCGGTTCTGCAGCGGCGAGACGTCCTGGAACTCGTCGACGGTGAAGTGCCGGTACTGCTCGCGCACCGATTGGGCGACGCGCGGCTCCGCCTCGATCATGCCCGCACAGGCGAGCAGGACGTCTTCGAAGTCGAGCTGGTGCCGTTCGTCCTTGAGCTTCTCGTAAGCCGCGTGCAGGTCGCGGATCTGACCGGTGTCGAGCGTGCCGATCGTGACCGGACGGGTGCTTCCGATCTCGTCGATCCTCTGCATCGCGACCTTGCGCTGCTCGATGTGGGAGGCGACGTCGCGCAGGGTCGCGGTGTCGAGGTGCAGTCGCTGCTGCTCGGCCGCCTGAGCGAGCAGGCGCACCTTGTTGTCGACGATGCGCGGAGCGGGGACGCCCGCCACCTGCGGCCAGAAGTAGTTGAGCTGCGAGAGTGCGGCGGCGTGGAACGTGCGCGCGGCGACACCGACGATCCCGAGCGCCCGCAGGCGCCCGCGCATCTCGCCCGCCGCCTTCGCCGTGAAGGTCAGGGCCATCACACGGCCGGGTGAGTACGTCCCGCTGTCGACACCGTAGGCGATACGGCGCGTGATCACGCGGGTCTTGCCCGTGCCTGCGCCCGCCAGGACCCGCACCGGGCCGCGCACCGCCATCACCGCGGCGTGCTGCTGCTCGTCGAGATCGGCCAGGATGTCGACGCTCATGCACGCCCCTCGTACCAGTCGCGGATCAGACGCCAGGAGATCGATGCGGAACCGGGCAGCACGACCTCTCCCCTGCCCTCGAGCGCGTCCCCGATCTCCTCGCGGGTGAACCAGCGGACCTCGACGATCTCGTCGCCGTCCGGGCGAGCGGCGTCCGCGATCCGGGCCGCCGCGTGGAAGCCGAGCATCAGCGAACGGGGGTACGGCCAGGCCTGAGATCCGTGGTAGCGCACCCCGACGAGTTCCACCCCCGCCTCCTCCGCGACTTCCCGACCCACCGCGTCCTCCAGCGACTCGCCCGCCTCCGCGAACCCGGCGAAGCAGGAGTACCTGCCGGCGGGCCAGGCGGCATTGCTGCCCAGGAGCAGCCGGTTCGGGTCGTCGGCGTCATGCACGGCGACGATGATCGCTGGATCCGTGCGGGGGAAGTGCTCGCGTCCGCAGTGCGGGCAGTGACGGGCCCAGCCCGACTGTCGCAGCTCGGTGCGCGTGCCGCAGAACGGGCAGTAGCCCTGCTCGCGCAACCACACGCCCAGCGCCACAGCAGTGGTCGCCGCATCCGATTCCGCCTCCGGCAGAAGCCCGCCGATCTCCCGCAGCCGGGCGAAGGGCTCGGCGACGGTCTCGGTCACCGCCGCAAGGACACCCCGGCCGTCGACCGTGCGCCCGAGGAAAGCCCACTCGGATGCTGCCAGTCCGGCAGCGGCCACCAGGCGCACACGAGGGTCCTCGGCGCTCCCGGAGATCGACACGAGGTCGCCCGCGACGGCCAGGGCGAGGGTGGTCTCGTCGGCGCGCAGGGTATCGACCAGCGCCGGGTCCTGCCGCTCTTCCGCGGCACGCCGGAGCGGGAACAGAGCCTGTGCACCGGTGTCGGAAACGCTCACCGATACCTCCTCGACGGGCGTGGCGACCGGCTCGGGCCGGGGGTGGACGCCTACCCTGAGTGCATGCCACGCTCACCTCTCACTCTAGCCGCGTCGGTGACGGCGGCTCTTCCGGAGGCCGTCGTCGTGAGCGCGGGGCGGCTGGGCAGCATGGACGAGGCCGGCACCGCTGCGGCGCTGGTGGAGCTCGCCGACGGCCGCCGCGTCGTGGTGCGCGTCGCGGGAGACGACGAGGCGGGTCGCACGGCTCGCGCCGACGCGCGCGTGCTGTCCTCGCTGAGTGCCGGGGTGCGGAGCCTGCTCCCCTTCCGGGCGCCCACGGTGCTGGGCGAGACCACGATGGGTTCCGAGCACGTCATCGTCACCGACTACCTCGCCGGATACCGCGTCGACGCGGCCGATCTGCCGCCGGGCCCCGGGTTCACCGGACTCGTCGGACGCGCGATCGCCGCCGTGCACGATCTTCCCGTGACCGTGATCCGCGCCGAGGGTTACCCTGTGCGCTCCGCACAGCAGGTGCGCACCGACGCACGGCGCCTCGTCGAGCGCGCGGACGACACCGGTCGCCTCGTGCCCGAGCTCCGGGATCGCTGGCTGAGCCTGCTCGATGACGACGCCGCGTGGCGCTACGAGCCCACGGTCGTCCTGGACGGACTCGATGTGTCCTCCTTCGTCTTCGACGACGTGGACGGGACGCCCGAAGTGGTCGCCCTTCTCGACTGGCAGGGCCTGTCGATCGGGGATCCCGCCGTGGATCTGCGGTGGTTGGGCTCCGCGCCGGAGTCGGTGGAGGGCGTCCACGACGGATATGCGGCGGCCTCTCACCATTCCCCGGATCCTGCACTGATCGCTCGGGCACGGTTGTTCGCCGAGCTCGAGTTCGCGAAGTGGCTCGTGCACGGCGTCGATCAGGGCGATGAGTTCGTCGTCCAGGACGCCACGAAGCTTCTCGCGTCGCTCGCCGATGCGACCACGGGAACAGAACTCGTGCGCGGACGCTCTGCCGACGTCGAGGATGCCATCGCGCTTCTCGGACGAGTGCCGGAGACCGAGCCGGGCAGCGGGCAGACCTCGATGCAGACCGACGCCTACGACCCTGTCGAGCTGGGCGCGTACCTCGCCGAGGAGGAGGATCGCCAGGGCTCCGCGTCTGCGGAGGGCATGCCGACGCTGCCGGTCGATCTGTCCGAGTGGACTGTCAGAGCTCAGCCCGCGCACGACGACACTGCCGACACCGCAGAGGATGACGAAGAGAGCCGCGAGGAGACCGCGCGCGCATCCCGCGAGGCGTTGCGCCGCTGGACCGAGGGCTGAGCAGACGCGAGCGCCGGCTCAGTCGCGGATGACGAGATCGTCGGCGACGTAGTACAGCGCCACGTCGATCTGCTCGATCGGGATGCCGTGGCGCGCGTGATAGGCCTGACGGTACAACTCGAGCTGTACCAGGCGCTCACGTCTCTCGGACTCCGACCGCGGGGCACGACCCGTCTTCCAATCGACGATCTCGATCCGATCTCCCCGCCGGTACACCGCATCCAGCTTGCACACCACGACGTGGGGCCGGTCGTCGATGCCGATGTAACGGAAATCGATCTCCGTCTCGACTTCGATCGGCTGCAGCGTGGCCCACTCGCTCGCCTCGAAGATCGCGACGAGACGCGCGAAGTCCGCGTCGTCTGCATCCTGCTCGATCTCTGTCGAGAAGAGCGGATCGTCGAGCGAGGCCGAGGCGCTCACCCCGGAACGACGCTCCACCCACGCATGGAAACGCGTGCCCAGCGAGGTCTGCCGATAGGGCCGCTCCGGCATCGGGCGCTCGAGCGCTGCGACGGCGGCGTCGTAATCGGCGACGAAGTCCTTGTACGCGGATGCCGGGATACGCACCGGTGCACCGGCTCGGGCGGGCCGCAAGCGCTCGGCGCGCTCGGCGAGCAGCAGGGCGAGCTCGTCGTCCGCCTCAGCCGGATGCTCACGCGCCGCCTCCACCGCCTGGGCGGCGTCCGTCACGCGCGGCCTGCGCGACCCCAGAGCGTCCATGGGCCAGTGCAGCGTGCGCGTCGTATCCGCCGGCGGATCCTCTCCCGGATCGATGCGGGGATCGTCGTGTCCGAGGGCCTCAGCGATCTCGATCGTGAACCGGCTCAGCTCCCGCGGCTTCGTCGTCCCCGCCCACGGCGATCCGCTCAGCAGCAGGTGGTCGCGGGCGCGCGTGACCGCCACGTACGCGAGGCGCCGATCCTCCTCGAGCGCACGGTCGCGGTGCGCGTCGACGAAGGCGATGCGGCGATCGCGCAGCTGCTGCTGGCTCTCGGCCCCCTGCCACGGATACGAGGGCAGCCATGCGGAGTCCCCGCGGAAGGCGTACGGCAGGACGCCCGCGCCGAGCCAGCCGCGCGTCTCCTTGGGCGTGGACGGCAACTCGCCCTCCACGACCCGGACGACCGCGACCGCATCCCATTCCAGGCCCTTCGAGCCGTGGATGGTCAACAGTTGGACCACGTCGGATTCCGGCGGGTCGGCCCGCGGGGCCAGGTCGTCGCTGCGCTCGGCATGCTCGAGCCAGGCCAGCAGGCTCTGCAGCGAGCCGTGCTCGTCGGCTGCGAGGAAGGCGTTGACCTCGTCGACGAACGCGCGTATCTGGGCTGCGGCCGTGCGGGCCGGTCCGCGGCTCTCGTTGGCGGCGAGCTCGATGTCCAGTCGCAGCTCCACCTCGATCGCCCGCACGAGTTCTGTCAGGGGAAGGGTCGCCGCGACCTGACGGAGACCGGCGAACACCGCCGCCGCCTCTCGCAGTCGATCGCGAGCGGCCGGGCTGAACGGCTCGAACCACGCGTGGTCGGGACGGAGCCTGGTGAACAGATCGAGGGCGTCGATGAGCGACCCACTCTCGGCGCGTGCGCTCTGCCGCAACCGCGCCAGCAGATCCGGCTCGCTCTCGCCGGCGGCCTGAGCGCGCACCTGACGTCGGGCGAGATCATTCAGTGCCGCCATGTCGGCCAGCCCGATCGCCCACCGCGGGCCGCTCAGCAGGCGGATGAGGGCGGAGCCCTGCGCCGGGTCGCTGACGACTCGCAGCGCACTGACGATATCGACGATCTCGGGCGTGCTCAGCAGTCCGCCGAGGCCGAGAACGCGATGCGGGATGCCGTGGCGGGCCAGCGCTTCGGCGAAACGCGGCATGTGCTTCTTGGCGCGGAACAGAACGGCTCCCGTCGTCGGACGCCCCTCGGCGCCGCGCGCGGCGATCACCCGCCCGAACCAGCGTGCGACCGCATCCGCCTCGCTCTCCAGGTCGGGCTCCGTCACGATCTCTACCCGCCCGTGGTCGGCCCCCGGCCGCGCACGCAGCGTCCCCACCGCCACCGTGCTTCGTTCGGCGAGCGGCGCCAGCACGGCCGTTGCCGCGTTCAGCACGGCCGGGGCGTTGCGCCAACTCGTGAGCAGGTCGAAGCGTGCGCAGGCGCCGTTCGCCGAGAACGCCTCCCCGAACCCCGCCAGGTTGCCGGCGCTCGCACCGCGCCAGCCGTAGATCGCCTGGTGGGGATCCCCGACCGCCATGACCGCCGAATCGGCGAACAGCGTCGACAGCAGCAGGCTCTGCACCACGGAGGTGTCCTGGTACTCGTCCAGGAGCACGACGCGATACTGCTCACGCAGCTCGTCGACGAGCCGCGGATCGCCGCGCACGATCTCGTACGCTCCGGCGACCTGGTCGGCGAAGTCGATCACTCCGGTCCTGCGCTTGTTCCGGTCGTACTCCCGGGCGAGACGCGCGTAGAGCGCGAGCTTGCCGACCGCGGCGACGTCGTCCTGCACGTCCTTGTAGACCGTGGTGCGCGCGTTCTCCGAGGGGATGTCTACGACGCGCGCGAAGCGCTCGGGGAAGCGCTCGAGGTCGTCGAGATCGACGAGGTTGTCGACGGCGTCGCGTGCGATGCGCAGCGCGCGATCGACGAGGGTCCGCAACGACTCCTCCGTCGTCTCGAGCTCGGGATCGTCGGAGGCGAGCACAGTGCGCCGCATGAGCAGCCAGGCCGCCGATTCGGACAGGACGACCGCTTCGGCGTCGCGCCCGATGCGGGCAGCGTGTTCGCGGACGATACCGTCGGCGAAACTGTTGTAGGTCGAGACCGTGGGCCGGTCGAGCAGATCGTCGGCGTCCTCGACAGGCCCCGCGGCCGCCGTCTGTCGCTCAGCGAGGCGGTCGAGCAATCGGCGCCGGTCGTCATCGGAGCCGCCCGAACGCTCGATCTCACCGAATCCCGCGAGCTCGCCGCGACGGTGCAGATCCTCGAGGCTGCCGAGCAGGCCTCGCCGCTCGAACTCCGCGAGGCGCGCCAGGCGGCGCTGGATGCGCTCCGCCAGCTCGCCCGCCGCCTTACGGGTGAAGGTGAGGCCCAGGATCTGGTCGCGGCGGACGAGGCCGTTCGCGACGAGCCATACGACGCGTCCCGCCATCGTCTCCGTCTTGCCGCTGCCCGCTCCCGCGACCACGAGAGCCGGTTCGAGATCCGACTCGATGACCGCCGCCTGTTCGTCGGTGGGCGGGAACTGCCCGAGCGCCGCAGCGATGGCCGCCGCGCTGATCAGTCCGCTCACGGCGCGCTCACCGGCGCGACCGTGTGGATGCGGCACACGCCGTGCGAGAAGTCGTCGCGGCAGTGCGACTCGTAGTGAGCCTCGAAGGACCGTGCGCTCATCACTGTGGCCGCAGCGTTGAGCCGACCGAGGAATGCGGCACGCGCCGCATCGTCGAGGGGTGGCTGCGTGGGCGTCGCGAAGATGGATCGGGAGGACGTGGGCTGCAGGACCAGGAGCTTCGCGCCCGCGCTCTCACGCCCCTGCGCGTCGGGCACCATACCCGCGTCCACCGCGACTTGATACGCCGCGAGCTGCGCGTTGTCGGCCACTTTCGCATCGGTGCTCGCAACCGAGCGCCCGGTCTTGAGATCGACGATCTCCACGCGGCCGTCGGGCAGGAGCTCGACACGATCGATGGTTCCCGACAGCACCATGGGCTGCGCCTTCTCGCCCGCGGGATGCGGCAGCGACACCTCGAACCGTGACTCCGCTCCGAGGAGCGTCCCCCCACGGGCCTCGAAGTCCCGAAGGTAGGCCGACAGCCTCCGGACCAGATCGCGCGCGCGTTCTCGTTCCACGCGCTCGCGCCACGGGGCGTCGAACTCGAGTTCGTCCCAGCGTTGCTCGACCGCACGCCAGAGCGAGTCCTCGTCCGGCCCCGCGGTCTCCATCGCGTGATGCAGGAGCGTTCCGAGGCCGGCGGTCGTCTCGGTGCGCGCACCGCCGAGATCCGAGACGACCCAGTCGAGCTGACAGGTCTCCAGTGCCTCGAGCCGCGAGGGCGAGAGTCGCACGGACGCCTCGGAGGCATCGCGCAGCGGCCCGTCCGATGTGACGGGAGCCATGCCGTACCACTGCGCAGGTGCAGCGCCGGCGACGCGGGCATCGGCCAGCAGGACGAGCTGCTGCGCCGCGTGGGAGCGCGCGGCGGATGCGGTCGCCGTGGTCAGTGTGCGGCGGTGGGCTGCGACGAGTCCCCGCAACGAGAGCGGATGCCGGGTGGGCGCCGGCTGCGCGTCCGGCAGCAGCTCCAGGAGAGGGCTCGGCACCGATGCGTCGTCCGACACAGCGGTCACCACCACGCGGCTGCGGGCGCGCGAGAGCGCCCGGGCGAACAGACGCAGCTCGTCGTGCAGAACCTCTCGCCGCCGATCGCGGGTACTCGCGGCCGCCGCGCCGATACGTGCTTCCGCGAGTCGCCACGCCTGCAGCAGGGTGCCGCGCAGACGCGTGTTGGGCCAGACGCCCTCCTGCATCCCCGCGATCACGACCGTGTCGAACTCCGTGCCCAGCGCTGCCGCCGGGGTGAGCACCTGCACCCGTTCCCGCCTGCTGGGCGGGGTGAAGAGGTCCTCGGCGACGTCGCTGTCGAGGACCCCGCGCACGAACACCATCGGGTCGCGCGGACCCCCCTCCTCGGCACGCTCGCCGAACCGCTTGGCTGCTTGGAAGAGCGCCACGACCGCATCCAGGTCGCGGTCCGCCTGCTCGGCGAGCGGACCCGTACCGCGCGCGAGCGTCGACCAGGCGGTTTCGAGTCCGCTGCGCGACCAGGCGGTCCACAACAGCTCGTGCGCGGTGGCACCCCTCCGGAGGTCGTCTCGCAGCTGAGCGAGCGTCGCGGCGATCGCTGCCGCACGTGATCCCTCGCGCGTTCCCAGCGCCTCCAGTCGCGCGGGCTCGTGCAGTGCGTCCGCGAGCAGCTGCGCGGCGGGTCTCGTGCCTGCCACGAGCACCTCGGCGCGACGAAGCGCCGCACGGAGCCTGCGCAGGTCGACGGGGTCGAAGCCCGCGGCCAACAGGGTCTCGGCCGGGTCGATGTCTTCGGCCGCCGCGCGGACGACCGTCAGCAGGCGCCTCACGCTCCCCCGCGTTCCCAGCGGTTCGACGAGACCCGGCGCGCGGGCAGGCACCTCACGAGCGCCCAGCTCCGCCTCCAGAACGGCGACCTGGCGCGAATCGTGCGCGATCACGGCGCAGTCGGCCCACGCCACCCCGTCACGCAGGTGTCGTTCGCGCAGCACGCGCGCGATGAGGTCGTGTTCCTCGGGAGCGGAGCGGGCGAGGTAGACCCGCAGACTCTCGTCGTGGGGTACGTCCCGGGGCGCTCGTCGGTGGGCGACCACTCCCGCCGCGCCGATCCTGCTCGTGACCCGGCGCACGGCGTCGGTCTGCAGCGCGCTGCCACGGTGCGACGATTCGAGCACCATCGTGCGGCCGAGCGAGGACGCGAGACGCGAGAAGTGTTCGGGACGTGCGCCACGAAAGGCGCCAGAGCCGATGTCGGGATCACCGAAGGCGGTGACCGCGATCCCCCGCGCGCGCAGCGCCTCCAGCAAGGCGACGGCGCCCGGGGTGAGCTCCTGCGCGTCGTCGATCAGCACGGCCCGCAAGCGCCGCACGACCGCGAGCGCCGGGTCCGCCGCTTCGAGCCGGCCCAGCAGCGACACGGCCTCGGCGACGAGCCCCGCCGCATCACGGTGCGAGGAGCGCAGATGACCGCGGGCGTCGTCGTATTCGACGAGGAACGAGCTGAGCGCCTTCCAGACCGGGATTCCTTCGGATGCGGCGAGCTCCGCGAGCTCTGCCGCATCGATGCCCCACGTGGTGCACTCGGCGAGGAAGGCCCGCAGCTCACTGCGGAAGGCGCGCGACGAGCGCACCGCTGCCGGGAAGCCCTCTGGCCAGCGGGATGCGGCGCCCTCCTGCTCGTCGAGTTCATCGCCGCGCAGCAGATCGTGCACGATCTGATCGTCGTCCGCTCCCGTCAGCAGGCGCGGGGCCGGGCGACCGCGGCGCACCTCGTGCGCGCGCACGATCTCGAACGCGAGAGATGCCACAGACCTCGCCGGCGCGCCCGAGCGGGCGCCCGTCATCGCCAGCGAGAGGCGGTCGCGCAGCGCGGTCGCGCTCTGACGCGTCGAGGTCAGCACCAGCACCTCGTCAGGATCGAGTCCCCACGCCGTGAGCTGCGCCGCGCGAGCGATCAAGAGGGTGGTCTTGCCCGATCCCGGCGCACCGACGACCACCAGCGACTGGTCGGGGCCGGCATCCAGTACCGCACGCTGCGAGGCGTCCCAGTCGGGCGCCTCGAACACCGGCTCGGCGTGGGCCGCGGGGCTCGCGGAGGCGGAGAGAAGAGGCATCGGAAGAACGGTAACGCGCCCCGGCGACACGGGGCCGAAGCGACGCGTTCGCCCACAGCGTGCGCCGTCACCCCCGCCGCCGGGCGGCGGCATTCTGCGGTGCCGTAGAGTCGGAACGTCCCCGAAGACAGACGAGAGAGGCGACATCCGTGGAGATCCGCATCGGCATCGCGAACACCGGCCGCGAGCTCAACTTCGAGACCGACCAGGCCGCCGACGACGTGAAGAAGTCGCTCGCCGACGCACTCGGCTCGGGCGCTCCGTTCGTGTCGTTCGCCGACACCAAGGGCAACTCCTACATCGTCCCCGCCGCCAGCCTGGCCTACGTCGAGCTCGGCACCGAAGAGGCCCGTCGGGTCGGCTTCGTCGCCTGAGCGATGGAGATCCTGCTCGCGCTGATCTACGGCGCCGCCGTGGGCACCGCGGCTCATTTCGCCCTCGGTGGTCGTGAGCTGCGCGGCGTCGCGCTCGCGCCCATGGTGGGCGCGTTGATCGGTGGGGTCGTGTGGCTCGCGCTGACATGGGCCGGTGCCAGCACGGCCGAGCCATGGTTGTGGCTCGCAACGCTGGTCGCGGCACCGGTCGTCGTCGTGCCCCTGCTCGTCGTGCTCGGCCGCATCCGCTCGGCGCACGACGCTCGCGAGCGTCAGCGCCTGCACATCGGCTGAGCCCATGAGTGCTTCCGCCGTCCGCCTCATCCGCGCGGAGCGGCTCAGCGGGGTGGCCGAATACGCCTACGCCGCGACCGCGCCCGCCGGCACACGCTTCATCTTCCTGGCAGGAGCCTGCCCGCTGGCCGCCGACGGCTCCACTGTCGCCGTGGGCGATTACGCCGGCCAGGCGGCGCGCTGCATCGAGACCCTCGCCGAGGCTCTCGTGGCGGCCGGCGCCGAGCTGGCGGACGTCATCAGCACCCGCGTGCTGGTCGCCTCCACCGCGCAGCGGGACCTCGTCGCAGCGTGGGAGGTCGTGCGCGACGCGTTCGGTGATCACGACGTGCCGAGCACCCTGATGGGGGTGACCGTGCTGGGCTACGACGATCAGCTGGTCGAGATCGAGGCTGTCGCCGCCGTCGCCGACTGAGGCGCCCGCACCCGCCGGGTCAGGACGACAGGCCGAGCGACTCCATCCGGCGCGCGTGCGCGGCCATCAGTTCGGTGAACACCGGCTCCACGGTCTCCTGCATCGCCGTCGTGTTCTCCGTGCCCTTCAGCGCCGCGCGTGCGATCAGCAGGGTGTCTCCGACAAGACGGCGTCCCCACAGTGCCAGCAGCGACGGCCACTCCTCGCTCTCGCCCAGGGTCTCGAGGAGGATGTCGACCAGGGCACCGCGTGCATCGTCCGCCTCCAACGCCCGGGCCACCCTGAGTCCCGTTTCGCCGTAGCTCGCCGAGAGCGCGAGGTAGAAGTCGTCGAGCATGCCCGCGGTCAGGTGCACCGAGAGCATCGTCTCGGGCCACCGCACGCCGTGCACCTCGGCGCGGAAGGCGTCGAGCGGCTCGCGGAAGGGCAGCATGAGCGCGGTCGGGTCCTCATCGCGATCGCGGATGACCGCGACCAGCTGCTCGTGCTTGCGCAGTGCGGCGCCCGCAGCGCGAGAGATCGCCTCCTTGCGGGCGAGTTCGGGTGTCAACGCGATGAGTTCGGTGAGCGTCTCGAAGAAGCCGAGCTGCAGATAGGCGGCTTGGCCGAGGAAGGTGTCGATGTCGGGCGCGAGCTCGGCGAAGTCGACGCGCGTGATGCCGTCGTACTCCCCGCGTGAGCGCAGGCGCAGCGTGCGGCCCGCGGGCCTCGAACGACGTCGGAACCATTCCCACACACGACCAGCCTAGAAGGTTCCCCGCCCGCGCGTCGGAGCGCCCGGCGGAGCGGAGGGCGTGCTCCGGTATCCTGGTGGAGTCCCGGCATCGGATCGGGACCTGCGCGCCTGGGGCTGACAAGGGCGCGGACATCCGGCGGCGCTTCCCGCGCCCACAACCAGACAGGTGCATATTGTGACGACCTTCGCCGAGCTCGGCGTCGACCAGGACATCGTCGACGTTCTCGCCGCTCGCGGCATCGCCGACGCGTTCCCCATCCAAGAGCAGACCATTCCGCTCTCCCTGCCCGGGCAGGACATCATCGGCCAGGCCAAGACCGGTACCGGCAAGACCTTCGGCTTCGGCATCCCGGTGGTGCAGCGTCTCGGCGCCTCGCCGGATCCGGGCGTGAAGGCGCTCATCGTGGTTCCCACCCGCGAGCTCGCTGTGCAGGTCTACGAAGACATGGACCTGCTGACCTCCGGTCGCAGCACCAGCGTCGTCGCCATCTACGGCGGCAAGGCCTACGAGGGCCAGATCGACCAGCTCAAGGCCGGCGCCCAGATCGTCGTCGGCACGCCGGGCCGTCTCATCGACCTCGCGAACCAGCGCCTGCTCGACCTCTCCCACGCGACAGAGGTCGTCCTGGACGAGGCCGACAAGATGCTCGATCTCGGCTTCCTTCCCGACATCGACAAGATCTTCTCGAAGGTTCCCGCGGTGCGGCACACGCAGCTGTTCTCGGCGACGATGCCGGGGCCGATCGTCGCACTCGCGCGACGCTTCATGTCGAACCCCATCCACATCCGTGCCAACGACCCGGATGAGGGGCTGACGCAGGCCAACATCCGTCATCTGGTCTACCGCGCCCACAGCCTGGACAAGGACGAGATCATCGCCCGCATCCTGCAGGCCGAAGGTCGCGGCAAGACCGTCGTGTTCACGCGCACCAAGCGCGCGGCGCAGCGACTGGTCGACGAGCTCAACGACCGCGGCTTCAACGCCGGCGCTGTGCACGGCGATATGAGCCAGGAGTCGCGCGAACGGTCCATGGCGGCGTTCAAGGCGGGCAAGAAGGACGTCCTGATCGCGACGGATGTGGCGGCGCGAGGCATCGACGTCGACGACGTCACCCACGTCATCAATCACACCATTCCGGACGACGAGAAGACCTACCTGCACCGCGCCGGCCGCACCGGCCGCGCGGGACGCACCGGCATCGCGGTGACCTTCGTCGACTGGGAGGACCTGCACAAGTGGGCCCTCATCAATCGCGCACTCGAGTTCGGCCAGCCCGACCCCGTCGAGACCTACTCGTCGAGCCCGCACCTGTTCGCCGACCTGGACATTCCCGAGGGCACGAAGGGACGCCTGCGCAAGGCTCCCGCCACGGCGACCGTCACGACCGTGTCCGGTGACGCGCCTGCCGCAGACGCGGCGCCCCGCAAGCGCCGGCGTCGGCGCACGGGCGCCGGCGCCGACCCGTCCGCAGCACCCGCCGCATCCGGATCGGATGCCGCGCGCACCGACGGCGGCGGCACGCACGACGGCGGCGGCGCCGAGCACCACGACGGCAAGCCCGCGGCCGCACGGCGCCGCCGGCGTCGGCGCGGTCCCCGCCCCGACGCGTCCGCTCCGTCGGCCTGACACCTCGCAGCGCGCCGGTCCCCCTCAGGGGTGGATCGGCGCGCTGCCGCGTGCACGGGCGATGATCCGTGCGAGCATCTCGCCCGACGTGGTGTTCTCACCCGGGCGATTGGGCTTGCCCGCGCCGTGATAGTCGCTCGAACCGGTGACGATGAGACCGTTCTGCGTGGCGACGCGGCGCAGTACCGCCTTGCCGTCGGACGTGTTCTCACGGTGTTCGATCTCGAAACCGCCTAGTCCATGCGCGATGAGCTCGTCGATCACGGGCATCGGCAGCATCCGGTCGCGGCCATGAGGCGTGGGGTGGGCGATGATCGGCACGCCGCCGGCGGCGACCACGAGGTCGACGGCGGTGACCGGGTCGGGCGCGTAGTGGGGCTCGTAGTAGCCCGCGCGCGGATGCAGCACCCCGTCGAACGCAGCACCGCGGTCGGCGACGATGCCGCGCGCGACGAGAGCATCGGCGATGTGGGGACGCCCCACGGTCGCGTCGGCGCCGGTCTGAGCGAGCACGTCCGCCCAGGTGAGGTCGTAGTCACGCGCGAGGCTGGCGACGATGCGCTCCGCGCGACCGATGCGGTCGTCGCGGATGCGGGCCAGCTCCGCCGTCAGAGCACTGTCGGTGGGGTCGAACAGGTACGCGAGGACGTGGACGCTGCGCCACCCCTGACGCGCGCTCATCTCCATCCCCGGCAGGAACGTCATGCCCAGTCGCACGGCTTCCTCGGCCGCCTCGCCCCAGCCCGCGGTCGTGTCGTGGTCGGTGAGCGAGACGGTGGCCAGCCCAGCCGCATGTGTCTGGCGCATGACCTCGGCGGGCGACTCGGTGCCGTCCGAGCGCGTGGAATGCAGATGCAGGTCGGCGGGCGTCGATACGCGGCCGTCTGCACTCATCCCCTGAGCGTACCGCGCAGCCGAGAGCGCCCTCCTGCGTGCGGCCGACGCTCAGGTCGACTGCCTAGGCTCGGGAGGGTGTCACGTCTGCTGGGAATCCTGCTGAGCCTGCTCTGCGCGATCGCGGCGGCCGTGCTCACCTGGCCGGAGTTCTTCCGCCTCTCGCGGACCTTTCCGCTCGCCCAGATCGTGTCGTTCCGCTCTCTGGTCGCCGTGGCGTTCGCGGCTCTCGCCGTCGTCGCGCTGCTGCTGTCGGTGGCCCGCCCGGTGCGCCGTATCGCGCTTCCCATGGCCCTCGTCGCCCTCCTCGCCGTCGGCGCCAATGCGGCGATCATCGTCTCGCGCGGCACCGGTACCACGGCACTGCCCGCGAAGACCGAGAACAGCATCCGGGTCATGACGTGGAACACGGCGGGCGACGCCACCTCACCCCAGACGATCGCGCAGACGGCCATCGCCATGGGTGCCGACATCGTGAGCCTGCCCGAGACCACGATCGAGACCGGTGCGGAGGTCGCGGTCGCGATGCGTGATCTCGGCAGTCCGATGTGGGCGCACCACACCGAGTACGGGACCGACGGATGGGCGGCGGATTCGACCACGCTGCTCATCAGCCCTTCGCTCGGCACCTACTCGGTCATCGCCTCTTCGCAGGAGGGGACCAGCACCGTGCCCAGCGCCGTCGCGATGCCGACCGACGGCAACGGCCCCACGGTCGTGGCCGCTCACGCCGTGGCACCTCGCGAGGACCAGATGGAGCATTGGCGCCACGACCTGCAGTGGCTCGCCGATCAGTGCGCGGGCGGGGACGTCATCATGGCGGGCGACTTCAACGCGACGCTGGACCACATGTCGGGCCTGGGAACCGATGGCGGAACACTCGGCGCCTGCCGGGATGCGGCGTCGCAGACCGGCAACGGTGCTGTCGGCACCTGGCCCACCGATCTCCCGGCCCTCGCCGGCGCGCCGATCGACCACGTGCTGGCCACACCGCAGTGGACGCCCACGGGCTCTGTCGTGCTGAGCGGGATGGACGACGCCGGCAGCGACCACCGGCCGCTCGTCGTGCAGTACGAGCGCACCGGCTGAGCGCCCGGGCGACGAGGGTGGGAGACTGGACGCATGTCGGAATCCACGGACACCTCACCCGCGACCTCTGAAGAGCCGGTCGTCTCGAACCGCAAGCAGCCCTTCCCGCAGGGCTTCCTGTCGACGATCTCGACCGGATGGGCCGAGCGCGCGGAAACGATCGCTCCGCCGCGCATCGAAGCGGCCTACGCCGCCGCACGCCGCGTCGCGCTCTCTGCGCTGTTCCCGGGCTCACGCCTCGTGATCCCGGCCGGCGAGCTGAAGCAACGCAGCAACGACACCGACTATCCGTTCCGTGCGCACTCCGCCTTCGCCCACCTGACCGGATGGGGCGCGGACAGCGAGCCCGGCTCGGTTCTCGTCTTCGAGCCCCGAGCCGACGAGGGCCACGACGTCATGCTCTACTTCCGCGAGCGGGCCGACCGCACCACGAGCGAGTTCTACGCCGACGCCAGTGTCGGTGAGTTCTGGATCGGGCCGCGCCCGTCGCTGGCGCAGGTCGCGGCAGACCTCGCGATCGCGACAGCCCATCTCGACGCGTTCACTCCGAGCGAGGCGGACCGTGTCGTCGACGAGGATGCGGAGCTCAGCCGCATCGTCTCGGAGCTGCGCCTCATCAAGGACGAGCACGAGATCGCCCAGCTGCAGCTCGCAGTGGACGTCACCGGCGCAGGCTTCGACGACATCGTGCGAGAGCTCCCCCGCATCGTCGCGCATCCCCGCGGCGAACGCGTGGTGGAGGGCGTCTTCCATCAGCGGGCCCGCAGCGACGGCAACTGGGAGGGCTACGACACGATCGCCGCTTCCGGTGCCCATGCCTGCTATCTGCACTGGACCCGCAACGACGGCCGCGTCCTGCCGGGCGATCTCATCCTGATCGACGCGGGTGTCGAGGTCGACAGTCTGTACACCGCCGACATCACCCGCACGCTTCCGGTCAACGGACGCTTCACCGAGGTGCAGCGCCGCGTGTACGAGACCGTCCGAGAGGCGGCCGATGTCGCGTTCGCCGCCGCTCGCCCCGGCGTGAAGTTCCGCGAGATCCATGAGGCCGCCATGTCGGTCATCGCGGCCCGCGTCGCGGAATGGGGCCTCATCCCCGTCACAGCCGAGGAGGCGTTGGACGCCGACCGCGGCGGGCAGCACCGGCGGTACATGGTGCACGGCACGAGCCATCACCTCGGCCTCGACGTGCACGACTGCGCGCAGGCTCGGCGCGACATGTACTACGAGGGCGAGCTTGCGCCGGGAATGGTCTTCACGATCGAGCCCGGCCTCTACTTCCAGGCCGACGACCTCACCGTCCCCGAGGAGCTGCGCGGCATCGGTGTGCGCATCGAGGACGACATCCTCATGACGGCCGAGGGCCCCGTGAACCTGTCCGCAGGCATCCCCCGCACCGCCGACGAGATCGAGGCGTGGATCGCCCGCCTGTCGAGTTGACGCGGGCCGGTCGGGCAGGAGGCGGCGTGCTCAGGCGCGCTCGTCGTCCTGGCCCGCCTGCGGCTCCCCCGTCGCGGGCCGCTCGACGGGCGACGCCTGGGGCGGCTGCGAACCCGGCGTGATCCGCTCGCCGTAGCGCGGCGGCGTGTCGAGGCGCTGGGGCGTCGAGGACGGGCGCGTCGCGGTCGGCGCGGTGCCCAGTGCGGTGCGGGCCTTATGGACGCTCGTGGGCGCGACCTTGACCTCGTAGTGGTCCGCGACGACCTGCATGACGGACGCATAGTCGCGCCGGCGACGCACGATCGAGAACATCAGGATGTTCAGCAGCATCCCGATCGCGATGCCGACCAGCAGCACGCCCACGAACGCCTGGATCTGTACCGTCGGCGAGCCGAGCACGAAGATGAATGAGAAGAGGACGCCGAGCATAAGGCCGTTGATCGCCCCCGATCTGGCGGCGGTGGCGTAGCCCAGCCGGCCGGTGATGCGCTCGATGGAGCGCAGACCCGCACCTACGATCGCGATCTCCTTCGCGGGGACCTCGGCAGCGATGAGAGCGGAGACGGCCTTCTGCGCCCCCTCGTACTGCGTGAACGAGGCGACGGTCTCGCCCGTTTCGGCGGAGCCTTGCGAGAACGGTGCACCCTGGTTGCTCATCACCCCATCTTCCCACGCCGTGCCGCAGCGCTCCCGGCGTGCTCATCGAGCCCGGGGCTAGGCTGGTCGGGTGAGCACACAGCGGGTTTTCGTCGCGCGTCTGGCCGGATGCGCGGTCTTCGATCCCGCCGGCGACCGCCTCGGACGCGTGCGCGACGTCGTCGTGATCTACCGCCCCGACGACGCTCCCCGCGTCATCGGCCTGGTCATCGAGATCCCCGGTCGACGCCACGTGTTCGTCTCGATCGGACGGGTCACCTCGATCGACACCGGTCAGGTCATCACGACCGGCCTCATCAACGTGCGTCGCTTCCAGCAGCGCGGTGGCGAGGTGCGTGTTCTGGCGGAGCTCGTCGGGCGCAAGGTATCGCTGCGTGACGGCTCCGGTCAGGCCGTCATCGAGGATGTCGCCATCGAGCGAAACCGCCTCGGCGAATGGGACGTGTCCCAGCTCTTCCTGCGCAAACCCAAGACGAGCCCCTCACCGTTCGCGAAGGGCGCCACCACCTTCGCCTCGTGGCACGACGTCAACGACGGCCAGACCCGGGGCGAAGCGCAGTCCGCCGAGCGGCTGGTGGCCAGCTATGCGGAACTCAAGGCCGCCGACCTTGCCAACACCCTGCTGGATCTCCCCGAAGACCGCCTCCTCGAGGTCGCGGAAGAGCTTCCCGACGACCGCCTCGCCGACGCCCTCGAAGAGATGCCGGAAGAGGAGCAGGTGCACATCCTCGAGGCCCTCGGCGACGAGCGCGCGGCCGACATCCTCGACGCGATGGAGCCGGACGACGCCGCGGACGTTCTCGCCCAGCTGCCGGCCGAGCAGCGCGAGGAGCTGCTCGAGCTCATGGAACCCGATGAGGCGGAGGACGTGCGCGCCCTTCTGCAGTACGGCCCCGATACGGCGGGCGGGCTGATGACGCCCGAGCCCATCGTGCTGTCGGCCGACAACACGATCGCCGAAGCGCTCGCGCTCATCCGCCGCCACGAGACGCATCCGGCCCTCGCCGCCGCCGTGTTCGTGACACTGCCTCCCTACGAGACGCCCACCGGTCGTCTGCTCGGCACCGTGCACTTCCAGCGGATGCTGCGCTATCCCCCGCACGAGCGACTCGGCGCGCTGCTGGATGACTCGCTCGAGCCCGTGCCCGCCACCGCCTCTGCTGCCGTCGTCGCGCGTCTTCTGGCGACCTACAACCTCGTCTCGGTTCCGGTCGTCGACTCCGCACAGCGCCTCGTCGGCGCCGTCAGCGTCGACGATGTGCTCGACTATCTGCTTCCGGAGGACTGGCGCACCGGTGACTCGGAAGGGCGGCCGCAATGATGGCCCGGTCGCCTCGAAAGGGCGCGCTGGACGCGCCCCGCGGGCGGAGCGGGATGCTGTCGCGGTCCCCGCAGCCCTCACGCGACCGGTTCGGTCGCTTCACCGAGGTGATCGCCCGCGGCATGGGAACGCCGTGGTTCCTGGTGGGCCTGAGTGCGTTCTGCGCCGCCTGGCTCGCGTGGAACACGATGCTGCCGCCGGAGCTGCGCTTCGACTCCTCGGACAACGGCTTCACGGCGCTCACGCTCGTGCTCTCGCTGCAGGCCTCCTACGCCGCCCCGCTCATCCTGCTCGCACAGAACCGGCAGGACGACCGCGACCGGGTGCAGATCGAGCAGGACCGTCAGCGCGCGGAGCGCAACCTCGCCGACACCGAGTACCTGGCCCGGGAGATCGTCGCCCTGCGGATGGCGCTGACGGACGTCTCGAGCGAGTCGGTCACCCGCGAGGTGCTCCGCGACGAACTGCGGGCGCTGCTGGAGGATCTGCAGGCGCACGAGGCGGGCGAGGAGCCGGAGCAGGTCCGGGCCGAGCGCGAGGAGAAGCGCCGACGGGCCGAGCGCCGCGAGAAGGCGGAGCGCGAAGCCCGTGAGCTCTGAGTCCCACCGCATCACCCGGGTGCGGGAGGCCGTCGGGGCCGTCACCGATCCCGAGCTGAGACGCAGCCTCGCCGACCTCGACATGGTGCGCGAGGTCAGCGAGAGCACCGACGGCGGCGTGCGCGTCGCCGTCGCGCTCACAATCGTCGGCTGCCCCGCATCCGATCGCATCGAGCGCGACGTGCGCCAGGCCGCCGAACGCGTGGTCGGCGATGCCAAGGTCGAGGTCGTCCTGGGCGTCATGAGCCCCGAGGAGCGCGAGGCGCTGACGACGCGTCTGCGCGGAGGCCGCCGACGCGGCAACCCCTTCACGCCCGAGTCGCTGACACGGGTGATCGCCGTCACGAGCGGCAAGGGCGGCGTCGGAAAGTCGACGCTGACCGCCAACCTCGCCGTGGCGTTGGCCGACCGCGGCAGGCGCGTGGGTCTCGTGGACGCGGACGTGCATGGCTTCTCGATCCCCGCACTGCTGGGACTCGTCGACGCCGACGGTGAGAGCGTGCGACCGACCAGGATCGACGATCTCATCGTCCCTCCGGTCGCCTACGACGTGAAGGTGGTCTCGATCGGCATGTTCCTGCCCGAAGGCGCCGCTCGCAGCGCCGTCGCGTGGCGCGGACCCATGCTCCACCGCACGATGCAGCAGTTCCTCACCGAGGTGTACTTCGGCGACCTCGACGTACTGCTCATCGACATGCCGCCCGGCACCGGCGACATCGCCATCTCGATCGGGCAGCTCCTGCCGCACGCCGACGTGCTCGTGGTCACCACCCCGCAGGCTGCGGCTTCGGAGGTGGCGGCACGCAGCGGGCTGGTCGCCAGGCAGACGGGCCAGAGCGTCCTGGGGGTCGTCGAGAACATGACCGCCATGACGCTGCCCGACGGCACGAGCTTCGATCTGTTCGGGTCCGGGGGCGGTGATCGCATCGCGCGGGAGCTGAGCACGGACGCCGAGACGGTGGACGTGATCGCGCGTGTTCCGCTCAGCCGCGCGCTGCGCAGCGGAGGGGATGCGGGCGAGCCGGTCGTTCGCCGCGCCCCGGATGATCCCGCCTCGCTCGCTATCCAGCAGATCGCCGAGCGCATCCTGCTCACCGGCAGGTCGCTCTCCGGCAGAGCGCTGCCCGTCACCCCGCGCTGAACCGCTGGGGCGTCAGGTCGCCTCGTCGTCGAACGGGGGCTGCTCCCCCGACTCCAGGTCGAAGCTCTCCGCGGCACGGGTCGTCGACATCGTCGCCGCAGCGGCTGCACCGGCCGCGCGCACGGTCGCTGTGGGCGGGTCGTCCAGCAGCGCCTCGCGGATGATGCGCCGCGGGTCGTACTGGCGCGGATCGAGCTTGCGCCAATCCACCTCATCGAACTCGGGGCCCATCTCATCCTTCACGCGGCTGCGCGCACCGCGCAGGAACTCGCGTGAGCGGTTCGTGAACCGCGCCAGGGCCTCGGCATACCGGGGCAGTCGTTCGGGTCCGATGAGAAAGGCGGCGATCACGGCGATCACCAGCAGCTTCTCGATCGTGAGCCCGAACACCATGCCTTCAGATTACCGCCGCGCCTGACCGCCGCCGCCCATCGGCGACCGTAGGCTTGCCGAGGAGGAACACCATGGCCGGACACGACGCGAGCGATCGCTTCGCACGCGAGGCGACCGTCGAACCCGACGCGATCGCCCGCGCACGCACACACGCCCTCGAGCTCGGGGCCGACCCGGTGAGCGCGCCCATCGGGGCGCAGCTCGCGCTGCTCGCGCAGGTCTCGCGTGCCCTGAACATCGTCGAGATCGGGACCGGGGCCGGTGTGTCGGGGCTGTGGCTCATGCACGGCGCACCGCGAGCCATCCTCACGACCATCGACAAGGAGCCCGAGCACCTGCAGGCCGCCCGTCGCGCATTCTCCGACGCACGCATCGCACCCGCGCGCGCCAGGTTCATCACCGGTCGCGCCTCCGATGTCCTGCCGCGCATGAACGAAGCCTCGTACGACATCGTGCTCGTCGACGCAGATGCGGATGGCGTGATCGAGTACGTGGAGCACGGTCTGCGCCTGGTGCGTCCCGGCGGACTCGTGCTCGTGCCCCGCATCCTCGCCGGCGGCGCCGTCGCCGACCCGGTGCGACGCGACCCCGTGACGACCGCCTACCGTTCGCTCATCCAGGAGACGCAGTCCTCCCCTGCGGTCATCGGTGCGCTGTCGATCGTCGGCGAAGGTCTCCTGCAGCTCACGACCATCGACGAGAGCCGCTGACACGCCACTGCGGCCGATCCCGAAGGACCGGCCGCAGTGAAGTAGGAAGTGAACAGCTCAGGCGCCGACGACCCCCGCGAGCACGTCGTGCAATTCCTTGGCCTCGGCGTCGTTGACCGACACCACAAGACGCCCGCCGCCCTCGAGCGGAACACGAACGATGATCAGGCGCCCCTCCTTCACAGCCTCCATCGGCCCGTCTCCGGTTCTCGGCTTCATGGCTGCCATCGTGGCTCCTCTTCGTCAATGGTGAGTTCCCAGTTTATCGTGCGTGAGAGCGCGCCCGACGCTTGTCCTCAGGGGATCTGCCAGAGCGTGTTCCCCAGCGCGTACATGTTGTAGATCCACCACCACTGTCCGGCCAGTCCCGCGATCAGCACGCCGATGCGCCAGGCCGGATGCCGCCCGACGGCGACGGCGCCCCAGAGCGGTGACAGCGGAACGAGCAGCCGGAAGGTGCTCGACTGCGGGAAGAACACGGCGAGCAGATACAGCAGGTAGCTCGCCGACCAGAGACGGATCTCCATCCCGAGCCGTCGCACGCCGGGGGCGAGCAACAGGATGGCGGCCACAACCGCCACCAGCACCGCCAGCGCCGCGAACCCCAGCCAGAGCGGCCAGCCCCAGAGACGGGCCCAGAAGGCGGTGCCTGCCAGGAAGCCGTCGAAGGGGAAGAAGTGCGCGGCGGCATCCGGGATCCAGTTGCGTCGCCACGCGAGCTCGGTTGTGAGATAGGCCGCCGGGTCCCCCGTCGCAACGGCCGCGATCACCTGCCAGGAGAAGCCGACGATCGTAGCCAGGGCCGCGAGGGCGACAAGGTGCACGATCTCCCGCGCGGGGAGCGGATCCACGCGCCTGCGCGACCACCTCCAGATGCCCACCAGACCGAGTGTCAGCGCGAAGGCGAGGATGCCGGGCCTCGTGAACCCCATGAGCGGGATGAGGAGATACAGCCACCCGTAGCGCCGTCGGAGCAGGGCGTCGAGTGCCAGCACGAGCCAGAGCAGGAACAGCGACTCCGCGTACGCGATCTGGAACACGGCGGCGAGCGGACCCGCCACGAAGAAGACGACAGCCCACGTCGACGCCGACCGATCGAGACGCTGACGCATGAGGCGGTAGAAGGCGAGGGCTGCGAAGTAGCCGGCGATGAGCGCGACGAGAGGACCGGCGACCGGCCATCCGCCGACGAGGATCCCGACGCCCTGGGACATCCACGGATACAGCGGCAGGAAGGCCCAGGCGTTCTCGGCGACCTGTCCGGCTTCCGTCAGCGGTAGAGGCGAGGGGTACCCGTTGGCGGCGACGACCCAGTACCACTGCGCGTCCCAGCCCATGAGCAGCTTGCCGACTCCGGGGGCCACCCCGAACCGGGAGACCGAGGTCGACAGCGAAGAGGCGAGCACGAAGAAACCGAGCGTCACCAGGCGAGCGGCGACGTAGACGAGTCCGATCCGGACGGCGACCGGCCAGCGGCCGATGCGCGTCAGCTGCTCAGCCACGTGCGCAGTCCGCGCTCGACGTCCTCGATCTGCGCGATCGGAACGCGCTCCTGGTCGTGGTGCGCCAGGCTCGGGTCGCCGGGGCCGTAGTTCACCGCGGGGACTCCCAGCGCCGAGAAACGTGCGACGTCCGTCCAGCCGTACTTCGGATGCGGCTCGGCGCCGACCGCGCGCACGAACTCCTGCGCGAGCGGTGCGTCCAGGCCCGGTCGGGCGCCGGCCGACGAGTCCGTGAGCTCGACCTCGAAGCCCGCCAGCACTTCGCGCACGTGTGCCTCGGCCTCGGCCACCGATCTGCTCGGTGCGAAGCGGTAGTTGATCTCGACCTCGCACAGATCGGGGATGACGTTTCCTGCCACGCCGCCGGTGACGCGCACCGCATTGAGCCCCTCGCGATAGGCGAGCCCCTCGACGTCGATCGTCTGCGGCTCGTACGCCGCGAGACGCGTGAGGATGGGAGCCGCCGCGTGGATGGCGTTCTCCCCCACCCACGCTCGGGCACTGTGCGCCCGGACCCCGTGCGTGCGCGCCACGACCCGCAGCGTGCCGTTGCAGCCGCCCTCGACCTGGCCGTTGGAGGGTTCGCCGAGAATCGCGAAGTCCGCCTCGAAGAGGTCGGGGCGAAGACGCGCCACGCGGCCGAGTCCGTTGAGGGAGGCTTCCACCTCTTCGTGGTCGTACCACATCCAGGTGATGTCGACGCGAGGGTCGGTGAGCTCTGCGGCAAGCTTCAGCTGTACGGCGACGCCCGCCTTCATGTCGACCGTGCCGCGCCCCCAGAGGGTCGGCTCCCCCGCGTCATCGATCAGGCGGGTGGGGAGGTTGTCATTGATGGGGACCGTGTCGATGTGGCCGGCGATCACGACGCGCTGCGGCCTGCCGAGGCGGGTGCGGGCG
Organism: Microbacterium sp. Clip185; assembly: GCF_028743715.1. NCBI lineage: Bacteria > Bacillati > Actinomycetota > Actinomycetes > Micrococcales > Microbacteriaceae > Microbacterium > Microbacterium sp. Clip185. The sequence goes on from NZ_CP117996.1 coordinate 2,018,207, forward strand.
ACGATCGCGTCGCCGTCGCGGAAGACCTCGAGGTGCGAAAAGGGCGCGAGGGCGGCGGCGATGGCGTCGGCCAGCGTCGCCTCATCGCCCGAGACGCTCGGGATGTCGCAGATCGCCTGCGTGAGCTCGACGGCGGACGCGGACAGATCCAGCACGGGCATGGGGCCAGTCTAACGAGACGCCCCGGGCCGATAACCTGAGGGAATGAGCATGAAGCGCACGGTGTGGGGCACGGGTCTGTCGACGACGAGCGAGGACGGCACGATTCTCGACGCGTGGTTCCCGACGGTTGCGGCCGAGCCGCAGCACGGCGCGGCGTCCGAGTTCGCGCAGTTCGCCGGCGCAGATACCCGTCGCCAGGTCACCGTCGCTCCCGTCGAGCTGACGATCGATGCGGATGCGGCGCCCGCCTCGACGGTTGACGCGTATCTGCGCCTGCACGCGCTCTCCCACCGCGTCGTGGCACCGAACGAGATCAATCTCGACGGCATCTTCGGTCACCTGCCGATCGTCGCGTGGACGACCGCGGGGCCGATGCACCCCGCCGACGCCGAGCGGCTGCGTCCTGCGCTCACCCGCGCCGGCATCCAGGTGCACAGCCTCGACAAGTTCCCGCGGCTGCTCGACTACGTCACGCCGCCCGGGGTGCGCATCGCCGACGCGTCCCGCGTGCGCCTGGGCGCCTACCTCTCCCCCGGCACAACGGTGATGCACGAAGGATTCGTCAACTTCAACGCGGGGACCTTGGGCGCCTCGATGGTCGAGGGGCGTATCTCCCAGGGCGTCGTGGTCGGCGACGGCAGCGACATCGGCGGCGGCGCATCGATCATGGGCACCCTCTCGGGCGGCGGCACGCACCGCGTCTCGATCGGCTCGCGCACGCTGCTCGGCGCGAACGCCGGCATCGGCATCTCGCTCGGCGACGACTGCGTGGTGGAGGCCGGCCTGTACGTCACCGCGGGATCCAAGATCGTGCTCGCCGACGAGCAGCCCGGCGCCGACGGAGCGCGGCCGGTCGTGAAGGGCGCGGAACTGTCCGGCCGCGACGGCATCCTGTTCCGAAGGAACTCGGTGACGGGAGCGATCGAGGCCGTGCGACGCGTGGGCGTGGGCGTCACCCTCAACGAGGCGCTGCACGCATGAGCGCGGCGCGGCTTCCGAAGAAGCTCTACGAGCGCGAGCTCGCGCGTCTGCAGGCCCAGCTCGTCGACATGCAGGCGTGGGTGCAGGCGACCGGCGCGCGCGTCGTGGTGATCTTCGAAGGCCGCGACGCTGCGGGCAAGGGCTCGACGATCAAGCGGGTGTCGGAGTATCTGAATCCCCGCGTCAGCCGCATCGTGGCGCTGCCGACGCCCACGGATCGCGAGAAGTCGCAGTGGTACTTCCAGCGATACGTCCCGCATCTGCCCGCGGCGGGCGAGATCGTGCTGATGGACCGCTCCTGGTACAACCGGGCGGGCGTCGAGCGCGTCATGGGTTACTGCACCGATGCGGAGTACCAGCGGTTCCTGCGCCAGGCGCCGCTGTTCGAGCGGATGCTGGTCGAGGACGGCATTCTGCTTCTGAAGTACTGGTTCAGCGTGTCCGACGTGGAGCAGGAGGCGCGCTTCCGCTCCCGGGCGAGCGATCCGATGAGGCGCTGGAAGCTGAGCCCGAACGATGTGCTGTCCATCACCAAGTGGGAGGACTACTCACGGGCCAAGGATGCGATGCTCGTGCACACCGACATCCCCGAGGCGCCCTGGTACGAGGTCGACAACGAGGACAAACGGCGGGGCCGGATCAACATGATCCACCACCTGCTCGAGCGCATCCCGTGGCAGCCGGTCCCCCACGAGACGGTGGAGATCCCCGAACGCCCCGCCTCACGCGGATACGAGCGGCCGCCGCGCAGCGCAGACGCGATGGTTCCCGACTACGCCGCTACGCTCGAGCGCTGACGCGGTCAGTCGCGCAGCCGCACCGACAGACAGGTGACGCAGCCCTCGAGCTTCTCGAACTCGGTCACGGGGGTCGTGATGACCTCCAGACCTCTCTCCCGGAAGAGCGCGGCGGATGCGGGGGCGTCCGCTGACATGAGCACGGTGTTCTCGTCGAGCACGACGACCGCGGTGCCGTGCTCCTCGGGGACCGGCAGGAATGCGGGGAAGGCTGCAGGGTCGTCGACGAGCGGCGGATAACCGATGACGGTGCCGTCCGGAAGCGCGGTGACCGCGGACTTCAGGTGCAGCACCCGTGTCACGGGAACGCCGTGCACCGTCCAGCCACGCGGTTCGAGCATCGCACGCAGCTGCGCCACGGCATCCTCGTTCGTTCGCGCCGACAGACCGACGTAGACGGTGCGGCCGATCTTGAGCACGTCGCCGCCGTCGAGTGTGGCAGGGGCGACGATCTCCGCGGTCTCGAGTCCTGTCCGCACGGTGGCGGCTTCGATCGTCGGGCGCTCTCCTCGGCGCGAGTCGGCTCCGGCACGGCAGAGGACGGCCAGATCGCCGAAGACCACCACGGCGTCCTCGACGAACACCCCGTCCGCCTGTTCGTCAGCCTCGGCGACCGGCAGGATCTCCCACCCGTGGGCGCGGAACACGTCGACGTACGCCTCCCACTGCTCTCTCGCGAGCGTCGGGTCCACCGGCACGCGCTCCAGATGGGTGAGCTCCCCCTCGGCCAGCCGCGACGACGGAGGCCGCACGAGAAGTCGCGGCATCGTCAGCCCACGCCCGGGTAGTTGCGCTCGGGAGCGCCCACGTACAGCTGCTGAGGGCGGCCGATCTTGGTCTGCGGGTCCTGGTTCATCTCGCGCCAGTGCGCGAGCCATCCCGGAAGGCGCCCGATCGCGAACAACACGGTGAACATCCGCGTCGGAAAGCCCATGGCCTTGTAGATGACACCGGTGTAGAAGTCGACGTTCGGGTACAGCCGGCGCGAGATGAAGTAATCGTCGCGCAGGGCGATCTCCTCCAGCTCCTTCGCGAGATCCAGCAGCGGATCGCTCACGCCGAGCTCGGCGAGCACCTCGTCGGCGGACTCCTTGACGAGCTTCGCGCGCGGGTCGTAGTTCTTGTAGACGCGGTGGCCGAAGCCCATGAGCTTCACGCCGTCTTCCTTGTTCTTGACCCGTTCGACGAAGCGCTGCACGCTCTCGCCGGAGTCGCGGATGCGGCCCAGCATGTCCAGCACCGCCTCGTTCGCGCCGCCGTGGAGCGGACCGGATAGGGCGTTGATGCCGGCAGAGACGGAGGAGAAGATGTTCGCCCCGGTGGACCCCACGAGCCGCACGGTCGACGTCGAGGCGTTCTGCTCGTGGTCCTCGTGCAGGATCAGCAGGCGCTCCAGGGCGCGAGACATCACGGGGCTGATCTCATACTGCTCGCTGAGCACACCGAAGTTGAGCTTCAGGAAGTTGTCGACGAAGCTCAGCGAGTTGTCGGGGTACAAGAACGCCTGACCGACGCTCTTCTTGTGCGCATAGGCCGCGATCACGGGCAGCTTCGCAAGCATCCGGATCGTGTTGAGCTCGACGAACTCGGGGTTGTGCGGGTCCGACTGGTTCTCGTAGTAGGTCGAGAGTGCCGCGGTGGCGGCCGACAGCACCGACATCGGGTGCGCGGTGTGCGGCAGCGCGGAGAAGAAGCGCTTCAGATCCTCGTGCAGCAGCGTGTGACGCCGGATGCGGTTGTCGAAGTCCTCGAGCTCGCTGGCGCTGGGCAGTTCGCCGTAGATGAGCAGCCAGGCCACCTCGAGATAGGTCGAGTTCTTCGCGAGCTGCTCGATCGGGTATCCGCGATAGCGGAGGATGCCCTCGTCGCCATCGATGAAGGTGATCGCGGACTTCGTCGCCGCGGTGTTCACGAACCCGTAGTCGAGGGTCGTGTGCCCGGTCTGACGCGTCAGCGACGACACATCGATGCTGGGCGCACCATCCGTGCCCGTCAGCACAGGCAGCTCCGCGGTGTGCTCTGCGACGGTCAGACGTGCGGTCTTCTGCTGCGAGCCGGCTTCGGTCACGGCGCCTCCTTGCGATGGATCGTCGGCGAAAGGTGGGGATCCTCGGTCGCCGGTGGCGACCTGCCCGGGCACGCTACGTGTCGGCGCGCCCCTGCGATTACAGCCTAGCCGGGGCCGGGGCCTACGGTGACTGACGCCAAAGGAATGAGAGATTCGTAGGAGAAGATCTACGAGCTCGCGGCGGTGAGACGTGCCGCAGCCGCGGCGATCCGCTCATCCGACGCCGTCAGGGAGAGCCGGATGTGCTGGCGGTGGTGCGGTCCGTAGAAGTGCCCGGGACCCGCGAGAATGCCGAGCTCGGCCAGGGCGGCCATGCTGTCCCAGGCGTCCTCACCGCGCGTCGCCCACAGATAGAGACCGGCCTCGCTGCGGTCCACGCGGAAGCCGGCGGCCTCGACGGCGGGCTTCAGCACTGCGCGCCTGGCGCCGTAGCGCTCCTTCTGGGCGGCGACGTGCGCATCGTCGCCCAACGCCGCCACCATCGCGGCCTGCACGGGTGCCGGCAGCATGAGACCGAGATGCTTGCGCGCCGTCAGCAGCCGCGCGACGAGCGCGGGATCGCCCGCGAGGAAGGCGGCACGATAGCCGGCGAGGTTGGACTGCTTGCTCAGCGAGTAGACCGACAGCACGCCTGACAGATCGTCGGCGACCACGGCGGGATTCAGGACCGACGGCACGGGGGCATCAGCCCACGGTTCTTCCCACCCGAGTTCGGCGTAGCACTCGTCGGACGCCAGGACCGCGCCGAGCTCTCGGGCACGCTCACGCGCACGGCGCAGCTCCGCGACGCTCCACACGCGTCCGTCCGGGTTGCCGGGAGAGTTGATCCAGACGAGCTTGGTGCCCTCCGGCCAGGATGCGGGATCGTCCTCGGCCACCGGAGTGGCACCGACCAGGCGTGCACCGACCTCGTACGTCGGATACGCCGCCACCGGATGCACGACGGTGTCGCCCGCGCCGAGCCCCAGCAGCAGCGGAAGCAGCGCGACGAGCTCTTTCGAACCGACGGTCGGCAGCACGTGAGGGGGCGTCAGACCCACGACACCGCGGCGCCTGGCGTACCAGTCGACGATCGCCTCGCGCAGCGGGGGCGTGCCCACGGTCTGCGGGTAGGCATGCGCGTCGGTCGCGGCGGCGAGGGCGGCCCCGACGACCGCCGGCGTGGGATCGACCGGCGAGCCGATGGACAGGTCGACGATGCCGTCAGGATGCCGCCGCGCGGTCTCGGCGTACGGTGCGACGGCGTCCCAGGGGTAGTCGGCGAGATCGGCGACGCTCATCTAGGCGATCACTCGCCCTGCGGCGGCAGCTCGGCGATGACCGGGTGATCCTTGTGGATCACGCCGACCTTTGCGGCGCCGCCGGGCGAGCCGATGTCGTCGAAGAACTCGACGTTGGCCTTGTAGTAGTCCTGCCACTCTTCGGGGAGGTCGTCTTCGTAGTAGATCGCCTCGACGGGGCAGGCCGGCTCGCACGCTCCGCAGTCCACGCACTCATCGGGGTGGATGTAGAGCGAGCGATCGCCCTCGTAGATGCAGTCGACGGGGCATTCGTCGATGCAGGCGCGATCCTTGACATCGACGCACGGAAGGGCGATCACATACGTCACGGGATCAGTCTAGTTGGCCTCGGCTGTTCGTCGGGGCGTACGCGGCCATGCCACGACGATGGCGGCGATCAACGGGACCGCCCCCATCCAGATCAGCGCGAGCGTCTCGTGCTCGACCGTGAACAACACGGACCCGCCCGTCGAGGGCTGGGCGAACACGTAGGTGATGACCATCATGCCCAGCGCCGCAGCGAGGGTCGTCCACCTGTCCCCCGTCAGCAGCCGCACGGCGATCAGCAGTGCGCCCGCACCGATGACGCCGAGGAGGAGCCCGATCGGCACCGGTCCGATGAATGCCGCGTGAGCGAAGGATCCGGCGGCGCCGTAGACGATCCCCACGACCAGAGCGATCACCCAGGCGGCGATCCGAGATGCAAGCGAGCCCACCCCGGGATCCTAGTCGCCGCGGGTGTGAGTCTTCTCAGGCGGCCCAACCCGCCAGACGAAGCAGAGCCGCGACGGCCGCCGCGATCACCACCACGACCAGGAACGGCGCCCGCAGCGCGAGCAGCCCCGCGGCCACCAGCAGCGCGGGCAGACGCGCATCGACGACGATCGCCTGGCCCGCCCCCAACGTCTGCACGGCGACGAGCGCACCGAGCAGCGCCACGGTGAGCAGATCGGCGATGCGCGCGGGCCGGGGAGCCTCGACGAAGCGCGTCGGGATGGCGTAGCCCACGGCTTTCAGGGCGAGGCAGATCACGGCGGCCAGCAGGACCGCGTTCCAGAGCGTCATGATGCCCCCTTCGCCACAGGGCGATCGACCCATCCGACGACGATTGCCACGAGGGCCGCGATCAGCACGGGAACGCCCGGCATCAGCGCGGGCGTGAGCACGGTCGCCACCACGGCTGCCGCGATTCCCACAGCGATGGCCTGCCGGCCCGCCAGTCGCGGCCACAGCAGCGCGAGGAAGGCAGCGGCGGCCGCCGCATCCAGTCCGTACGCGCGCGGGTCGCCCAGCACGTCCCCCAGCAGCGCCCCCGCGAGAGTGGAGATGTTCCAGCCGATGTAGATGCCGACACCCGTGACCCAGAAGCCGAGCGACCGGGCGCGGGTGTCCTTCTGAGCGAGCGAGACCGCCGTCGACTCGTCGATCGTGAACCCGGCCGCGGCCATCTTGCGCCAGAGCGCGTCGAACTGCGGCGACAGCCGCATGCCGTACGCGACGTTGCGCACGCCGAGCAGCGCCGCGGAGGCGATCGCCGCGGGTGCGGCGGCGATCCCACCGGCAGCGATCACGCCCACGAAGGCGAACTGCGAGCCGCCGGTGAACATGAGCAGGCTCAAGACGCACGTCTGCCACACATCCAGACCCGCCGCGACCGAGAGGGCGCCGAAGGAGATGCCGTATGCGCTCGTCGCCAGAGCGACCGCGAGGCCCTGCCGCACCGCACGACGGCCGGCGTCGGGCGCGCGGTCCTCATCCATCCCCACATGATGTCCGCAGGATCTGGTGTTCGTCAAACCGAACGGTCGTGCACCATACTGAACGCATGGAGGCCCTCGGTCCACGCATCGCCCAGTCGCTCCGCCGTGAGCGGGAGCGCAAAGGGTTCAGCATCTCCGAGCTGGCGCGGCAGGCCGGCGTAGGAAAGGCCACGATCTCGCAACTCGAGTCGGGCGCCGGAAACCCGAGCGTGGAGACGCTCTGGGCGATCGCGACCGCCCTTGGGGTGCCCTTCGCGGTCTTCGTCGAAGAGCCCGACGACGGCCCCCGGCTCATCCGCGCACGCTCCGGCGACGGCATCCGTGCGGCCGACTCTCCCTACAGCGCCCTGCTGCTCGCGGCCGGCTCACCGCAATCCCGTAGCGACCTCTACCTGCTGCGTGCTGAGCCGGGCGAGCCGCGTCGGTCACTGCCGCACGCCCTGGGAACCGTCGAGCACGTCGTGCTCGTCACGGGTCGCGCTGCGGCAGGCCCCGCGGACTCCCCCATCGAGCTCGCGCCGGGCGATTACCTCCGGTATCGCGGGGACGCGCCTCACGTCTTCGAGGCGCTGACCCGCGACACCAGCGCGGTCCTCGTCTCCGAGGTCCGCTAGATCACGTTCAGGCGTTGGCGTCCTGGCGCTTCAGCCGGGATGCGGCGCGGCCGCGCTCGGTCGCGTCGAGCACGACCTTGCGGATGCGCACCTTCTCGGGGGTCACTTCGACGCATTCGTCGTCGCGCGCGAACTCGAGCGACTCCTCCAGGGTCAGCACACGAGGCGGCGTCATCGACTCGAAGGAGTCGGAGGTCGACGAACGCATGTTCGTCAGCTTCTTCTCCTTGGTGATGTTGACGTCCATGTCGTCGGCGCGCGAGTTCTCGCCGATGACCATGCCCTCGTAGACCTCCTCGGTCGGCTGCACGAAGAAGCTCATCCGCTCCTGCAGCGCGATCATCGCGAAGGGCGTGACGACACCCTGGCGGTCGGCGACGATCGAGCCGTTCTGACGCGTCGTGATCGAACCCGCCCAGTCGTCGTACCCGTGCGAGATCGCGTTCGCGATACCGGTGCCGCGCGTGATCGTGAGGAACTCGCTGCGGAAGCCGATGAGGCCGCGGGAGGGGACGATGAACTCCATGCGCACCCAGCCGGTGCCGTGGTTCGTCATGTTGTCCATGCGGCCCTTGCGAGCGGCCATGAGCTGTGTGATCGCGCCGAGGTGCTCCTCGGGGGCATCGATCGTCAGGTGCTCGAAGGGCTCCTTGAGCTTGCCGTCCTCGCCGCGCTTGGTGACGACCTGAGGCTTGCCGACGGTGAGCTCGAAGCCCTCGCGGCGCATGTTCTCTACGAGGATCGCCAGCGCCAGCTCACCGCGGCCCTGAACCTCCCAGGCGTCGGGGCGGCCGATGTCGACGACCTTGAGCGAGACGTTTCCGATGAGCTCGCGGTCGAGGCGGTCCTTCACCATGCGGGCCGTGAGCTTGTGCCCCTTGACCTTGCCCATCAGCGGTGAGGTGTTCGTGCCGATCGTCATCGAGATGGCGGGATCGTCGACCGTGATGGCCGGCAGCGGGCGGACATCCTCGGGGTCGGCGATGGTCTCACCGATCGTGATGTCCTCGAAGCCCGCGATGGCGACGATGTCGCCGGGGCCGGCGGACTCGGCCGGGAAGCGCTCGAGCGCCTTCGTCTTGAGCAGCTCGGTCACGCGCGCGTTCGAGTGCGAGCCGTCGTGGCGCACCCAGGCGACGGTCTGGCCCTTCTTGAGGGTGCCGTTGAAGACGCGCAGAAGAGCGAGACGACCGAGGAACGGGCTGGAGTCGAGGTTGGTCACCCACGCCTGCAGCGGCGCCTCGTCGTCGTAGGACGGCGCCGGCACGTGCTCGAGGATCGCCTCGAACAGGGGCTCGAGGTCTTCGTTGTCGGGCAGCGAGCCGTTCTCGGGACGCGTGCGCGACGCGGCACCGGCACGACCGGAGGCGTAGACCACGGGGACGTCCAGCAGCGCGTCGACATCGAGGTCGGGCACGTCGTCCTGCAGGTCGGATGCGAGTCCGAGCAGCAGGTCGTGGGCCTCCTCCTCGACCTCGGCGATGCGCGCGTCGGGGCGGTCGGTCTTGTTCACGAGCAGGATGACCGGCAGCTTCGCCTCGAGCGCCTTGCGCAGCACGAAGCGGGTCTGGGGCAGCGGCCCCTCGGAGGCGTCGACGAGCAGCACGACGCCGTCGACCATCGACAGGCCGCGCTCGACCTCGCCGCCGAAGTCGGCGTGACCCGGGGTGTCGATGACGTTGATCGTGATCGGGGTGTCGGTGTGGATGCCGTTGTACGTGATCGCCGTGTTCTTGGCGAGGATCGTGATGCCCTTCTCACGCTCCAGGTCGTTGGAGTCCATGGCGCGCTCTTCGACGTGCGCGTGTTCACCGAACGAGCCCGTCTGACGGAGCATGGCATCGACGAGAGTCGTCTTGCCGTGGTCGACGTGGGCGACGATCGCGACGTTACGCAGATCGGAGCGGAGGGCGCGCGCCATACAGGTTTCCTTGCAGTGAGGGAGGGTGACCCGGGACTCCGGGCCCCTCAGTCTACCGCAGGCGGCGGTGAGACGGTCAGCCGGCCTGGACCACAGCCACCGCGACGCCGGCCCAGACCAACAGGGCGATGACAGACACGAGCGCCGGGAGGTCCCACATCCGTCGAACCGAAGCGGGAACCGCGGTCGATGCTCTGGCGGCGCGCCAGTCCTCGATGAGACGCTCCGCGTCAGCCGAGCCGGCCGCCGGGCGATCACCGGCGCCAGCGCGGCGAGAGCCGCTGCGGGCCGAAACAGGTCCGCCGTAACAGGTGATCGTACGCCCCTCAGTCGTCTCGACCACGACCTGATAGCGCATGCGGATATCGGCGACAGCGGAGAACGGGATGCGCGTGACGCGCAGGAAGTTCTGCACGCGCAGTCCGTCGGCGGAGCTGACGATGCTCGACGCGAACAGACCCACGTAGATGCCCCACAGCGCGAGCAGGACCCAGGGCGCGAGCAGGAGCGCGCTGACGATCCCGGCGCGGATCAGTGCGTCGCCGAGGAGGAAGGCGGCGGCGACCGCCGAGATGATGATCCCGACGGTCGCCGACGTCGACCGATAGACGGTGCGGTTCAGTTGCCGCCTCCGAGCGGGATCGTGGCGCCAGGGATCGCCTCGAGGAGACGCCGGGTGTACTCCTCGGCAGGGTTGGCGAAGATCTCGTCGACCGTGCCCTGCTCCACGATGCGCCCCTTCTCCATGACCGCGACCATGTCGGCGGCCACACGCACGACCGCGAGGTCGTGCGTGATGAAGAGGTAGGTCAGCTCGAGCTCGGACTGCAGCTCCGCGAGCAGCTGCAGGATCTGGTCCTGCACCAGCACGTCGAGCGCGGACACCGCCTCGTCGAGCACGACGATGTCAGGCTTGAGCGCGAGCGCACGGGCGATCGCCACGCGCTGACGCTGGCCGCCGGAGAGCTCGTTCGGGTAGCGGGTCGCCAGCTCCTGCGGGAGCGAGACCTGGTCGAGCAGCTCACGCACGCGCTCACGCCGCGACGCGGCGTCGCCGACCTTGTGGATCTCCATCGGCTCGGCGATCGTGTTACCGATGTTGCGCAGCGGGTCGAGAGAGCCGTACGGATCCTGGAACACCGGCTGCATCCGCCGGCGAAGCGCAAAGGCCTGCCGGTTGGAGAGGCTCGCGATGTTGGTGCCGTCGATCTCGATGGATCCCGCGGTCGGGTCCTCGAGCTTCAGCACCATCTTGGCGACCGTGGACTTTCCTGATCCGGACTCGCCCACGAGGGCGAGCGTCTTTCCGCGCGGGATCTCGAACGAGACCCCGTCGACGGCACGGAAGGCTTCGCTGCGGAAGCCGCCCTGGCGGATCTTGTACTCCTTGGTCAGATCCGTCACGCGGATCGCGGGGGCCAGACCCTCGATGTCCTCGGTCGTCTCGATGCCCCGACGCTCCGCGCTCGCCTGGATGCGCTGCGACGCGAGCGAGGGAGCCGCCGCGACGAGACGCTGCGTGTAGGGGTGCAGCGGGTTCTGGAGGATCTCGCGGCTCGGTCCCGACTCGACGATCTCGCCGTTCTGCATGACGATGATCTTCTCGGCGCGCTCTGCAGCGAGTCCGAGGTCGTGCGTGATCAGCAGCACCGAGGTGCCCTTCTCCCGCGTCAGCTTCGCCATGTGGTCGAGGATGACGCGCTGCACGGTCACGTCGAGCGCAGAGGTCGGCTCGTCGGCGATGAGCAGCTTCGGGTCGGCGGCGAGGCCGATTCCGATCAGCGCACGCTGACGCATACCGCCCGAGAACTGGTGCGGGTACTGGTGCAGGCGCTTGGCCGCATCCGCGAGTCCCGCCTGCTGGAGAACCTCGATCGCCCGCTGGGTGACCTCATTGCGGCCGGTGGCGATGCCGTTCGCACGGATCGCTTCCTTGACCTGGAAGCCGATCGACCAGACCGGGTTGAGGTTGGACATCGGGTCCTGCGGCACGTAGCCGATCTCGCGACCGCGCAGACGCTCCATCTGGGTGCGGCTGAGGCCGGTCAGCTCTCGCCCGTCCAGCGTGATGCTGCCCTGGGTGACGTGACCGGTGCCGGGGAGCAGGTTCACGACGGCGGAGGCCGTGGTGGACTTGCCCGATCCGGACTCACCCACGATCGCGACCGTCTCGCCGGGGAACACGTCGAGGTTGACGCCGTGGAGCACCTCACGGCTGCCCGACTGGGTGTCGAAGGCGACGCGGAGGTTGCGGATGCTGAGCAACGGGGTTGCGGCGCTCTCGCTCATCGGCGGGCCCTCGCTCTCGGGTCGAGGGCGTCGCGGATCAGCTCGCCCAGGAGGATGAACGCGAGGACGGTGAGCGTCAGCGCGATCGACGGGTAGATGAGCGCCATGGGAGCGATACGCAGCGACTGCTGCGCCTCGGAGATGTCGCGGCCCCATGACATGACCTCGGGACCGAGGCCGACACCCAGGAACGCCAGCGTCGCCTCGGCGACGATCGCCGCGGCCAGGCTCAGGGTCGAGATGACCAGCAGCGGCGCGATCGCGTTGGGGACGACGTGCGAGAGCATCGTGCGGAAGCGCGACTGTCCCAGAGCGCGGGAGGCGGTCACGAAGTCCGCCTGCCTGACCCTGAGCACCTCGGCGCGCACGACACGAGCCGTCGACGCCCACGAGAATCCACCGATCGCGATCGCGAGCGTGAAGACGTTGCGGAAGTCCGCGAAGACGCTCATCACGACGACGGCAGCCAGGATGTAAGGGATCGAGAAGAAGATGTCGCCGACGCGCGAGAGCAGCGAGTCGAGCCATCCGCCGTAGAAGCCGGCAAGCGCACCCATGATCAGACCGATCGAGGAGCCGATGAGGGTGGAGAGCAGACCGACCGACAGCGACGTGCGCGATCCCCACACGATGCGCGCGTAGATGTCGCATCCCTGGAACGTGAACCCGAGCGGGTGGCCGGCGGCGGGGCCGCCGTTGCTGTTGGACAGCTGGCAGTCGTCGTTCGGCGGGGTCTGGGTGAACAGCGTCGGCCACACGGCCATCAGCAGGATGAAGGCCACGACGGCCAGCGAGATCCAGAAGGTGGGACGCTTGCGCAGGTCGCGCCAGGCATCCCGCCAGAGGCTGGAGGGCTTCTCGTCGGCGATGCGGACGGCGTCGACCGTCAGCGACGCGTCCTTGACCTCGGCGACGAAATGCGTCGGCAGTTCGGAGTTACTTGACATAGCGGATCCTCGGGTCGAGCAGACCGTAGAGCAGGTCGATCACCAGGTTGACGAGAACGTAGATGATCACGAAGACGGTGACGAACGACACGATCGTCGGGCCCTCATGACGCAGCGTCGCCTGGAAGAGCGTGTTGCCGACGCCGGGGACGTTGAAGATCGCCTCGGTGACGGTGGCACCCACCAGCAGCACACCGAAGTTGGTGGCCGAGTTGGTGATGACCGGGATGAGCGAGTTGCGCAGCACATGCACGGGGATGACGCGGCGACGCGGCAGTCCCTTGCTGTACGCGGTGCGCACCCAGTCCTGGTTGAGGGTGTCGATGACCGAGCCGCGCATGAGTCGCATGCTCGTGGCGTAGAGGCTGAACCCCAGCACCAATGCCGGCAGCCACAGGTCGCCCCAGTTGTTGTTCCCGCCCACGGTCGGCTTGAACCAGCCGAACTGCAGGGCCAGGAAGTACTGCGCGAGGAAGGCCAGAACGAAGATCGGCATCGCGACGAACAGCAGCGAGATGACCAGCGCGACGTTGTCGAAGATCTTGCCCTTACGCAAGGCCGACACGGTGCCGATGATGATGGCGAGCGTGAACTCGATGGCGATGGCCATCACCGCCAGTCGACCGGTCACCGGCAGCGTTCGGGCGAGGACGTCATTGACCGATTGGCCCGAGAACGTGTTGCCCAGGTCTCCCTGGAAGATGCCGGTGATGTAGTAGAAGTACTGCACGATGAACGGTTCGTTCAGGTGGTACTGCGCCTCGAGTGCGTCGATGACCGACTGGCTCGGCGTCTTGTCGCCGAACAGAGCCAGGATCGGGTTTCCCGGCATCGCGAAGACGAGGAAATAGATGAGCAGTGTGGATCCCAGGAAGACCGGGATCACCTGCAGGATGCGTCTGAGGATGTAAGCGAGCATCCTCTCTCCCTCCGAGAAAGTGGCCGAGGAGTATCCTCGCACGATCGGTGCGCGAACCCCTCGCCCGACGAGAGACCGGCGCCGCGCGGGTGACGCGGACGCAGGTCTCTGGACAGGCCGCGAGGCGGTGACGAGATCGTCACCGCCTCGCGGTCGCGATCAGAAGAGCTATCAGCCCTTCGTGATCTGGTAGTACAGCGGAACCGAGTTCCAGCCGAACACGACGTTCTGAACCGTGTCAGCGTACCCGCCGTTCACGTTCGAGTACCACAGCGGGATGGCGGGGAGGTCCTTGAGCAGGATCTCCTGAGCCTTCTCGTAGTCGGCCGTGGCTGCGTCGACGCTGTCAGCAGCGGCGCCGGACGCGAGCAGCTTGTCGAAGTCGGGGTTCGAGTAGTCGCCGTCGTTCGAGCTTGCGCCGGTCTGGTACAGCGGGGCCAGGAAGTTGTACAGACCCGGGTAGTCGGCCTGCCAACCGGTGCGGAACGCCGTGGTGATCGTGCGGTTGGTCACCTCGGTGCGCAGCGAAGCGAAGTCGACGAACGGAGCACCGGACGCATCGATGCCGAGCGTGTTCTTGATCGAGTTCGTGGTCGCGTCGACCCAGGCCTGGTGGCCGCCGTCGGAGTTGTACGCGATCTGGAACGTGCCGCTCCAGGGCGAGATCTTGTCGGCCTCGGCCCACAGCTCCTTCGCCTTGTCCTGGTTGTACTTGAGCACGTCAGCGCCCTCGAGCGAGTCGGACCATCCACCGATGACCGGCGACGAGAAGTCGCTGGCCGGCGTACGCGTGCCGTTGAAGATGGTCTTGGTGATCGCGTCACGGTCGATCGCGAGCGACAGCGCCTCGCGACGCAGCTTGCCCTCTTCGCCCGAGAAGTGCTCGAGGCTCTCCGGGATCGTGAACGACTGGAAGATCGCGGCGGGCTGGTTGACCGCGCGCTCGCCCAGGTCGGACTCGAAGGTCGCCTGTGCGCTGGTGGGGATCGCGTCGAGGACGTCGAGGTTGCCCGACTGCAGGTCGGCGTAGGCGCCGTCCAGGTTGGCGTAGAAGACGATGTCCAGGCCACCGTTCTTGGCCTCGCGGCCACCGGTGTAGGCGTCGTTCTTCACGAGGTTGATCTCGACGTCGTGCTGCCACGCGCCCTCGCCGGCCAGCTTGTACGGACCGTTGCCGATCGGGTTCTCACCGAACGCGGCGGGGTCCTCGAAGGCGACCTCGGGAAGCGGGTAGTACGCCGAGTAGCCCAGGCGCTGCACGAAGTCGGCGGCGACGGGGTTGGAGAGCTTGATCGTGAAGGTCGTGTCGTCGACCTTGGTCAGACCGGTGAGCTCGGAGTCGGTCTCCTCGCTGTAGCCCTCGATGTCGGAGAACCAGGAAGCGTTCTTCTGAGCGTTCGACTTCAGCGCGCCGTAGTTCCACGCCTTGATGAAGCTGTCGGCGGTGACGGCCTCGTCGTTGCTGAACTTCTGGCCCTCCTTCAGCTTCACCGTGATGGTGTTGGCGTCGTCGACCGTGATCGAGTCGGCGACATCGTTGACGATGTTGCCCTCGCCGTCGTAGTACGCCAGGCCCGCGTAGATCGAGTCGACGATCTTGCCGCCGCCGGTCTCGTTCGTGTTGGCCGGGAAGAGCGGGTTCTCCGGCTCCGAACCGTTGACCTTGATGATGGCACCGGCGTCGCCACCGGCAGGGGTCGGCTCGTCCGAGCCGCCGCTCGCGCAGCCGGCGAGGGCGAGTGCCCCGATGCCGGCCAGCGCCACGCTCGCGAGAGCGATCTTGCTGCGCTTCACTATTCCTCCTGGGAAAGGGATGATGCAGGCACGACGAGCTGTGAAGGCATCGTGCCGCGGATACCGAAACACTAAGCACGAGCCACGGCTTGGTCAAAACGACCGCGCGAATAGTTACACACCCTTAACGAACCCCCGGGCGAACCGAGCAGATTGCTCAAGCCCGCCGAGGATGGGCGGCCGGACGGCCGGAACTACTCCCCGCGAGCGGTTGCGGCCCCGCGGTCGGGCTGCCAGCTCGCGAAGGTGGAGAGGATGCGGTCGGCGGACGCCGGCGCCGGCGGGCCCCCGAGCGCGTCGGACCACACGGTGAGCTGCGGCACCGCGAACAGCGGGAGCGCCCATGCCGCATCGGACACGGCGTCATCCAGTTGGGACAGCAGCTGATCGCGCCGCGACCGGTCCAGGCTCGACGACGCGTCCACGACCAGCGCGTCCACCGTCTCGTCGCTCCAGCCGTACACGTTCTGCGCCGCCGCGGTGTGGAACACCGTCGCCGCCGCCACGGTGGACGAGGGGTCGGGGCTCCACGCGAACAGGGCGGCGTCGTACGCATCCGGCTGCTCGCGGAGCACACGTTCCCAGTCCGGCGAGGAGACGTCGACGAGGGTGACGCCCGCCCGCGAGGCGGACTCGGACATGAGGGAGAACTCCGCGGCACGGCGCGCGTCGCCCGCGGGGTACAGCACGCGAACCGTCAGCCCGGCCGCATCCGCCGCTTCCCCGGCAGTGCCGTCCGGTGCCGGAGAGGGCGACGCGGCGGGCTCCGACTCCGTGGCGTCGATCATGCCGTGGCGCAGGGGCTCATCGGCGAGGAGGGGGTGCACGAGTTCGTCGAGCATCCTCTGGCGCGGAACGGTGTCCAGGAATGCGGCGCGGGCTCGATGCGCGCGCTCCGGATCGCCGCCGTACGAGGCCGGGTCGAACACTCCCCCGCCCGCAGTCTGGAGATCGAGATGGTCGAAGGGCTCGCCGCTCGACACGCGGGAGCCGCCCGCTGCTCCCGCCGCGTCGACGAGACTCTCCTCCGCTGCCGCCGCTGTCAGATCAGCCTCGCCGCCGGCCACGGCCGCGACGCGCTCTGCCGGGTCGGCCATCGCGCGCACCCGCACGCGTTCGATGCGCGCGGCACTCTGATGATCGGCGGCGACGAGATCGATCGCCCCGCCGTCATCGGCGATGCGTGCGATGTCATAGGCGCCCGCCGTGACCCGCGCCGCATCCGGGACGTCGCCATCGAGACGGAAGTCCTCGCGGAAGGCGCGGGAGACGGGCGCGAGCCAGTCCAAGTCGCCTGCCTCGACGGCGTCGGTGAACGCTGTCTTCGCCGCTGCCGGATCCTCGTAACGCCCCGGATAGGCGAGCTCGACCAGCGCGTGGGCCGCGACGGGCGGCGCGTCGAAGGCGCTCTGCCAGTCGGCATAGGGAGTGTCGTACACCAGGGTCAGGCTCCGGCCGTCGTCGCCGACCTCGGGCACCGCTGAGACGAGGTCGAGGCCCTGACCGGCGCCGGCGCCCGCGTCCCAATGCGTCTCGCCCGCAGCATCCGTGCGGTGCGTCGTGCGCGCGGCCCACATCAGCAGCAGGTCCGCGGCGTCGACCGTCGCGCCATCGGACCACGTCGCCGAGCCGTCGAGCGTGTAGCGGACGGTGAGAGGGTCGCTGGAGAGTACCCGGACGTCTCCGAATCCTTCGTTCGCCGAGCGGGTGCCGTCGACCTCCCGCTGCCAGAAGCTGCCCGAGGTCAACGCCGAGAGATCGCGATCGGCGGCGGTGTCCTGACCCACCACGAGCGGGTTGAGCGAGGTCACGGGCGCCGCCGTGGCGACCGTCAGAGACGAGCCGGGCAGGACCCGGTTCCCCTCGGGCGCGCAGGCGACCACCACGCCCGCCAGCAGACCGATCAGAGCCAGGGTGGTCACGAGCGCGCGACGCCGCATCCGTCCTCCTTCTCCGCAGCGATCGTGGTGCCGCTCGCGGTCGTATGCGTAAGCCGCACACACCCTATGCGCGCAATCTGAGCGCTTTCGAAAGCGGGTTCGGCCCGCATCCGCTATGCCAAGCTGATCGGATGACGACCCTGTCCGCGCGCGAACCGTTCTGGCGCACCGTGAGGGCCTTCGATCCGCCGCGATCCACGGGGTTCGCCCTGTTGCGCATGCGGTGGGAGATCTGGCTCGTCCTGGCCGTGACGGTCGGGAAGTCCGCGCTGTACTCGGTCCTCTCCTTCATCCGCACGCTGCAGCGCTCGCTGCAGGAGAACCAGGCGATCTCCTCGCAGCAGACGCAGCTGAATCCGGCGCGCGACGCCGAAGCGCTGTGGGACGCGCTCTACCAGCTGCTCGACATCTTCTTCTCGATCGCGCTCGTCGCACTCGTCGTCTATCTGCTTTGGGAGCCGGGCAAGAACGCGCTCCGGCGGATCGGCCTCGATTTCCGCCGCTTCGGCGGCGACCTCGGGCTCGGCGTCGCGCTGATCGCCATCATCGGCATACCCGGGATCGCCCTCTACGTCGCCGGTCGCCTCGCGGGCATCACTGTCGGCGTCGTCGCCTCCCCGTTGGATGCGGCCTGGTACACCGTGCCGCTGCTGCTGCTCTCGGCCGCGCGCGCCGGCCTCACCGAGGAGGTCATCTTCCTCGGCTACCTCTTCGATCGCCTGCGCCGTCTCGGATGGGGATGGTGGTCGATCATCCTCGCGACAGCGGCCCTGCGGGGCGCGTACCACGCCTACCAGGGCGTCGGTTCGGTGGTCGGCAACTTCGCGATGGGCGTCGTGTTCGGCTGGTGCTACCGGCGATGGGGACGCGTGATGCCCCTCGTGATCGCCCACACCCTCATCGATGTGTTCGCCTTCGTGGGCTACCCCCTCGTGGCATCCCTCTGGCCCGGGATCTTCTAACCCCCCTCCCCCCTCTGATCCCGCACCTTCCCCCCTCTCATCCCGCGAGACTGCATTTCGAGCACGAGATCACGGGTAATGACAGTGATCTCGTGCTGAAAGTGCTGTCTCGCGGGATCAGGGGGTGGTGGGGCGCCGCTGCAGGGGTGGGCGGGGGCAGCGGCGACCGGGCCTGCACAGCCCGGGATGTGCGGGGTGTTGCGCACGGATGCGGGAAGCGCCGCATCCGGGAGCCGTCCACTCGCGCACGGTGGGGCGATGACCCAGCCCATTCCGCTGCGCAGCGGCGCTCAGCTGCTGCCCTCTCCCGCGCCGCTGCTGCGCGCGCACGACATGCACCGCCCCGACCTCGCGCTGCGACGCGGCGACATCGTACGCGTGCTCCGCGGCGTGTACGCCCCGGCGCTCGCGTGGCAGACGCTGCCGCCCTGGGATCGCTACCTCACCCGGGTGCACGCCGTGGCGCTCCTGATGCCGGATGCAGTCTTCGCACTCGAATCGGCCGCCGCGCTGCGCGGCATCCCACTCGTCGGCGAAGCCGCGGAGGTCCATGTCCTCCGCGGCGCAGAGGGCACATCGCGCCAGGCGGAGAGGGTCCGCGTCCACACGTGCCGGGGCGGCGTGGAGGTCACGGGCGAGGGCGGGATCCTCACGACCGGCCCCATCGAGACCGCCGTGGCGCTGGCACGGGTGAGAAACCCTGCGCTCGGTCTGAGCATCGCCGACGCCACCCTGCGCGCGCATCCGGATCTCAGCCCCGAGGTCCTCGTGGCGCACAATGAGCTCGCGCCCTCGAGCCGAGGCCGCAGACTCGCGCGCTGGGCGCTTCATCGCGCCGACCCGAGGGCCGAGACGACGCTGGAGTCGCTGAGTCGCGCGGCCATCGAATGGCTGGGCTTCGCTGCGCCCGAGTTGCAGTGGCTGGTGCGCGGCGGCGCGGCCGTCGCCGACCGCGCCGACTTCGCCTGGCCCGACATCGGAGCCGTCGGAGAGGCCGATGGCCTCCTCAAGTACGACGGGCGCTTCGGCGATCCCGTCCGTGCGGTGCAGGACGAGAAGCGGCGGGAGGACCGCATCCGTCGTCGGGTCCACGGCTTCGCCCGCTGGGGATGGGCCGATGTCCGCGAGCCCGAGCGGCTCGGCGCGATCCTGGATGCGGCAGGTGTCCGCCGCGAGCGCGCACCCGACGCGCTGGCCCTGCACGCCCTCGCCCGCCTCCTCCGCTGACCGTTACTTCCGTACCGCCCCGGCTCCAAGCACGCGGCCCTCATCCCGCGAGACTGCATCTTCGGCACGAGATCACGGGTAAACCCAGTGATCTCGTGCTCGAAATGCAGTCTCGCGGTTCAGGAAGGGCAAGGAGGGACGAGCCGCTGGCGCGTCAGGCGAAGGCCTCCGGGGGCGGGCAGGCGCACACGAGATTGCGATCACCGTAGGCGTTGTCGATTCGGCGCACGGGCGGCCAGTACTTCGTGCGCACGAGCGTCGGCACGGGATACACGGCCTCCTCGCGCGAGTACGGATGCGTCCACTCGCCGCCGATGACCGACTGCGCGGTGTGCGGAGCATTGACCAACGGGTTGTCGGCGGCCGGCCAGCGCCCGGCGCCGACCTGCTCCGCCTCGGCCGCGATCTGGATCATCGCCTCGATGAAGCGCTCGATCTCGCCGAGGTCCTCGGACTCGGTGGGCTCGACCATGAGCGTGCCCGCGACGGGGAACGACATCGTCGGTGCGTGGAAGCCGTAGTCGATCAGCCGCTTGGCGACGTCGTCGACCGTGATCCCGGTGCGCTCGCGCAGCGGGCGGAGGTCCAGGATGCACTCGTGCGCCACGAGCCCGGCTTGGCCGGCATACAGCACCGGGAAGTGCGCCTTCAGGCGGTGGGCGATGTAGTTCGCCGAGAGCACGGCGGCTCCGGTCGCCTCACCCAGGCCCGCAGCGCCCATCATGCGCACGTAGGCCCACGAGATGGGAAGGATGGATGCCGAGCCGTACGGCGCTGCCGAGACCGGACCGCCCTCGAACACGAAGCCGCCCGCGTGGTCGGCGCGCTGCGCCAGCGGGTGCGACGGGAGGTAGGGCGCGAGGTGCGCCTTGGCGGCGACGGGGCCGACGCCCGGGCCTCCCCCGCCGTGCGGGATGGCGAAGGTCTTGTGCAGGTTCAGGTGCGAGACATCGCCGCCGAGGTCGCCGAATCGCGCGAAACCGAGCAGCGCGTTGAGGTTGGCGCCGTCGATGTACACCTGCCCGCCCGCGTCGTGCACCGCCTGCGTGATGGCGAGCACCTCGTGCTCGTACACGCCGTGCGTGGACGGATAGGTGATCATGAGGGCGCCCAGCTCGTCCGCGTGCTGCGCGATCTTGGCGTGCAGGTCGTCGAGGTCGACGTTGCCGGCCTCGTCGCACGCGACGACCACCACCCGCATCCCCGCGAGCACGGCGGATGCGGCGTTCGTGCCGTGCGCGGACGACGGGATGAGGCACACGGTGCGCTGGGCGTCGTCGTTCGCGAGGTGGTAGCCGCGGATGGCGAGAAGCCCCGCCAACTCCCCCTGCGAGCCGGCGTTCGGCTGCAGCGAGACCGCGTCGTAGCCGGTGACCTCGGCGAGCCAGGTCTCCAGCTGCTCGATGAGCGCGAGGGTCCCTCGCACATCCGCCTCCGGCGCGAAGGGATGCACGCGGGAGAACTCGGGCCACGAGACCGCCGCCATCTCGGTCGCGGCGTTGAGCTTCATGGTGCATGAGCCGAGCGGGATCATGCCGCGATCGAGCGCGTAATCACGGTCGGCGAGCGTCTTGAGGTAGCGCATCATCGCCGTCTCCGAGCGGTGCGCGTGGAAGACGGGATGCGTGAGGAACTCGTCGCGGCGGTGGAGGTCGGCCGCGACGCCGGCCAGGGGCGCTGCGCCCTCGACGTCGAACGTCGTCTCGTCGGGCAGGCCGAACGCGGCGGTCACCGCGGCCAGGTCGGCGGCCGTGGTCGTCTCGTCGACCGAGATGCCCACCGTCGCCTCGTCCGCGAAGAACAGCTGGTACCCGAGGCGCCGGGCACGTTCGATCACGCGCTCGGCGGTGCCGGGAACGACCACGCGCACGGTGTCGAAGAACGCGTCGTGCACGACCTCCAGCCCGCCGGCGCGCAGCGTCTCGGCGAGCGCCTGAGCCTTCCGTGCCACATCGGTGGCGATCGCACGCAGACCCTCGGGACCGTGGTAGACCGCGTACATCGCGGCCATGACGGCCAGCAGCACCTGCGCGGTGCAGATGTTGGATGTGGCCTTCTCCCGACGGATGTGCTGCTCGCGCGTCTGCAGCGCGAGTCGGTAGGCGGGGTGACCCGCCGCATCCTGCGAGACGCCGACCAGGCGTCCGGGAAGTTGGCGCTCCAGCCCCGCGCGCACGGCAAGGTAGCCCGCGTGCGGTCCGCCGAACCCGAGCGGTACGCCGAAGCGCTGCGTGGTACCCGCGGCGATGTCGGCGCCGAATGAGCCGGGCGAGCGCAGCAGGGTGAGCGCGAGCAGGTCGGCGGCGACCACGACGAGCCCGCCCTGCGCCTGCACGGCGGCGACGAGCTCAGTGGGATCCCACACGCGGCCGCTCGCGCCCGGGTACTGCACGAACGCGCCGAAGACCGCGGCGGATGCGGCGTCCGGCTGCCAGGTGCGGGTGTCGATCTCGCGGATCTCGATGCCGACGGCGGCAGCGCGGTGGTGCAGCAGCGCCTTGGTCTGGGGAAGCGCGTCCGCGTCGACCAGGAACACGTCGGAGGCGGACTTCGAGGCGCGGCGTGCGACCAGCATCCCCTCGACGACCGCCGTCGCCTCATCCAGCATGGAGGCGCCCGCCGTTGCGAGCCCGGTGAGGTCGGTCACCATGGTCTGGAAGTTGATGAGCGCCTCGAGCCGGCCCTGCGAGATCTCGGGCTGGTACGGCGTGTAGGCGGTGTACCAGGACGGGTTCTCGAAGACGTTGCGTGCGATGACCGCCGGGGTGAAGGTGTCGTAGTAGCCGAGGCCGATCATCGCCCGCGCCGGACGGTTCGCGTCGGCCAGCGCGCGCAGCTCCGCCAGAGCCTCCGCCTCGGTCGCGGCGTCCGGGATGCTGGTGCTCGCGCGCGGCGCCGCGTGGATGGATGCGGGAACCGCCGTGCGCACCAGCTCGTCGACGCTGGCGTAGCCGAGCGCGTCGAGCATGTGCCGCTGCGCGGCCGCATCCGTTCCGATGTGGCGCTGGGTGAACGCAACGCTCACGCGGCGCCCTCGATGAGCGCCTCGTAGGCCGCGCGGTCGAGCAGGGGCGCGCTCTCGCCGTCAAGTTCGATGCGCACGAGCCACGCGCCGTAGGGATCGGCGTTCACGAGCGAGGGGTCGGAGTCGACCTCGCCGTTGACCTGGATGACGCGTCCGCTGAGGGGGGCATACAGCTCGCCGACCGACTTGGTCGACTCGATCTCACCGCAGACCTGCCCGGCGACGACCGGGGCGTCGATCGCGGGAAGGTCGACGAACACGACGTCGCCGAGCTGCTCGGCGGCGTGATCGGTGATGCCGAAGGTGGCGACGCCGCCCTCGATGAGCACCCACTCGTGCTCGGCGGTGTAGGACAGCGTGGTCGGATCGACGGTCATTTCTTCCTCCGGTAGAAGGGCGGTTCGGTCACGGTCGCGGGGATTCGCGTGCCGCGTACATCGATGAACAGGTCTGTGCCGATCGCGCTCCGTTCGCCGTCGACATAGGCGAGGGCGATCGGGTGCCCGAGGGTCGGGCTGAGCGCGCCGCTCGTGATCTCGCCGACGACGGCGCCCTCGGTGTCGAGGACGGGATAGCCCGCTCGCCCGGCGCGCTTGCCCTCCGAGACGAGGGCGACCAGGACACGCGCGTCGGATGCGGGCTCGGTCGCCCCTTTTCCGATGAAGGCGTCCTTGTCGGCGGCGACGACGCGTCCGAGGCCCGCCTGCGCCGGCCGCACGTTGCGGGTCAGCTCGTGTCCGTACAGCGGCATCCCCGCCTCGAGGCGCAGGGTGTCGCGGGCCGCGAGCCCCGCCGGGACGAGCCCGAACGGCTCGCCGGCCACGAGGAGGGCGTCCCACAGTTCTGCGGCCGCGTCGGCGCGTACCAGCAGCTCGACGCCGTCCTCGCCCGTGTAGCCGGTGCGCAGGATCAGCACCGACTCCCCGGCGAAGTCCGCGGTGCGCACGCTGTAGTAGCCGAGCTCGTCGAAGCTCCACGGCGTGGGCGCATCTCCCTGGCGGCGCGCCGGTTCGGCCAGTTCCAGGTTCGGCAGCGCTTCAAGCACGGCGATCGCCGCCGGGCCCTGGAGCGCCAGAAGCGCGGTCACATCGGAGGCGTCTTCGACGGTGACGTGGACACCCGGGATGAATCCGAAAGACCCGTCGGCGCTCACCGCGGGAGCGGGCGGCGTGAACGAGGCGCGCGCGTCGGCAAGCGCCGCAGCGACGGCATCGTGGTTGCCGGCGTTGGCGATCACGATGAACCAGTCGTCGGCGAGACGGTAGACGATGACGTCGTCGACGATTCCTCCGTCGGGGGCGAGCACGAGCGAGTACTTCGCCTTGCCGAGCCGCATGCTCGAGTGCCGGGCGGCGAGCGCGTAGTCGAGGAACGCCCCCGCGTGCGCGCCGGTCACGAGGAACTCGGCCATGTGCGAGATGTCGAAGAGCCCCGCGGCCTCGCGCACCGCGCGGTGCTCGGCGAGGTCGGACCCGTAGCGCACGGGCATCAGCCATCCGCCGAAGTCGGTGAAGGCGGCCCCGGCCGCCTCGTGGCGGTCT
Source organism: Microbacterium sp. Clip185 (assembly GCF_028743715.1). Lineage (NCBI taxonomy): Bacteria > Bacillati > Actinomycetota > Actinomycetes > Micrococcales > Microbacteriaceae > Microbacterium > Microbacterium sp. Clip185. The sequence continues at coordinate 2,042,434 of NZ_CP117996.1, forward strand.
CGGAGCGGGGTGGAGCGTGGATCGGTCATGAGTTCTCCCGGGTGGATGCGGGTAGGCGAGGGCCTGAGAACTCCCCCTCTGTCATGGGCCTGAGAGTTTCGAACACGCACAGCGCGATCTTTCACCGTCGGCGGATCCGCGAGGATCGCTTTTCAGAGTCGCCCGACCGGGGCGGTACGCGTACCTGAGAGATTGGCGGGGAGGCTTGCTCCTTCGGTGCTCGGACAAGATCTCCGAGGCTCTCCCGCACCGGTCGTGGGGCCGATATTCACGTTGTCGGGCCAGCATAGCCCGCCGCACCCGCGCGAGCGATCAGGGCACGCAGGCGCCGGAGCCGACCGCATCCGTCAGGGTGGGCGCTGCCTCAACGACCGGGGCGAGCTCGGTCGCGGTGGATGCGTAGCCGATGTCGGAGCCGTCGTCGGCGCGCGCGAAGACGATGCCCACGACCTCGCCCGCGGCGTTCAGCAGCGGTCCGCCGGAGTTGCCGGGGCGCACCGTCGCCGCCAACGCGTAGACGTCGCGCTGATCGCGTCCCTGGTCGTAGATGTCGGGGACGGAGGCGACCCCCACGGTCTGCACGGTGGCGCTGCCCATCGTGAACGGGCCGCCGTAGGGGTACCCCTGCACGACGGCGGCGGCCCCGGGGCCGAGATCGGCGCCGATCGGCAACGCGGCCGCATCCAGATCGTCCACGGCGATCAGGGCGAGATCCGCCGTGGCATCGACGTACACGACGCGTCCCTCGCGCGCCGCTCGCCCCGGCAGCTCCACCATCGGACGCTCGACGCCCGCGATCACGTGGGCGTTGGTCATGACGCGATCGGGCGCCACGACGAAGCCGCTGCCGGTGAGGTTGCGTCCGCAGGAGTACGCCGTCCCCGCGATACGCGCCACCGACTGGGCCGCCGTGCTCAGCGCCGGATCGTCGAGGTCGACGGGCGGCGCCGTCTCGGTGGGGGCGGTGAGCTCTCCGAAGAGCGCACCCAGCTGCGGGAGACCGTCGTCGAGAACGCTCGAGCGAACCTGCGCCAACGCCTCGTCGACGGGGCGGGGCGTGATCGTGTCGATCGTGCGCAGCACGGCGGAGGAGGCGAGCGCCGAGGAGACGAAGGGGATGCCGAGGGCCGCGACGCTCTGCCCGACCAGCGAGAGCACGAGGGCTGCGACGACCGTCATCGCCCCCGCGCCCAGCACACGGTCGACGCCTCGCAGACGGATGCGGGTCGCTCCCCGGCGCAGCGCCCGTCCGAGCGCGCCGCCGAGCGACGCTCCGAGCACGAGAAGCCCGACGGCGACACCCAGGGCTGCCCAGCCGCGCCAGGCCGCGTCGGGAACCCAGCGGGAGACCACGGGCACCAGCCACCATGCCGCGACCGCTCCGAGCACGAGTCCGGCGATCGTCCCGAGGCTCGCCAGAAGCCCCCGCCGCCATCCCTGGATCAGCACGATGACGAGTATCACGACCAGCAGGATGTCGATCACGATCGGCGGCATGCGGTCAGCGTAAGCCGCCGTGCTGACAGCGTCCCGCGAGCAGGCGTGGGCGGCGGTGGATTTTACTTCTGGTCGCAATGACATTAAGATCGTCGCGAGTTAAGGTCACCATGACACGAACTAACCCCTCTCCCGACACCGCCGACGCCGAGTCCACCGAGACGCGCGTGGCGGTCTCGACCGTGATCTTCAGCCTGCGGCGTGACGGTGACGAGGATCCGCGGCTCGTCCTCCCCCTCGTCAAGCGCACGCGCGATCCGCACGAGGGGCTGTGGGCCCTGCCGGGCGGCTGGCTGGACGCCGCTGAGAACCTCGACGAGGCGGCGTCGCGAACGCTCGCCGAGACGACGGGCCTCAGCGCGAGCTATCTCGAGCAGCTCTACGCGTTCGGCGACATCGGCCGCTCTCCCAGCCGCGTCGTCTCGATCGTGTACTGGGCGCTGCTGCGCTCCGACGAGGTCGATGCCCAGAGCGCCGCTCACGCGGCCGCCGGCGACGCGCCCGAGAACGTCGACTGGTTCACGGCGACCGATCTTCCGACCCTCGCCTTCGATCACAACGCGATCGTGGACTACGCCCTGTGGCGACTGCGCAACAAGGTCGGCTACAGCCGCATCGCGCACGGCCTGCTCCCGGACGCCTTCACGCTCGCGGATCTGCGAGAGGTCAACGAGGCGATCCTGGACCGCAAGCTCGACCCCGCCAACTTCCGCCGGCAGGTCGAGAACAGCAACACCCTGATCCCCACCGAGTCGTTTCGCACCGGGAGTCACCGGCCGGCACGGCTGTACCGCTACAACCAGGACGTCGAGCTGGCCGATCGTGGCCCGCTCGGCCGCCCGCGAAGTCACGAATCGAGCACGACATGAGCACGACGCTGACCATCCAGCCGCGTCCCATCGATCCGTCCGTCGATCACGAGATCCAGGCGATCGTCTCGGGCGCCGGGTCCGGGTCCACCTGCAACACCGACCTTGCGGCGGGCCCGTGGGACTTCGATACGCGCCCCGGATACGGGCCCGGCGCGTCGATGGGCGATGTGATCCCCACCGGTTCCCCGCGCCAGGGCATGCTCCCTCAGGCCTACCGCGACGCGAGCGACGACGAGCTCGACGCCCGCATCCGCCGCGCCAAGGAGACGCTGGGCGACCGCGTGGTGGTGCTCGGGCACTTCTACCAGCGTGAGGAGGTCGTGCGTCATGCCGACTACGTGGGCGACTCGTTCCAGCTCGCCAACGCCGCGCTCGAGCACCCGGATGCCGAGGCGATCGTCTTCTGCGGCGTGCACTTCATGGCCGAGACCGCCGACCTGCTCTCGCAGCCCGAGCAGGCCGTCATCCTCCCTAACCTCGCCGCCGGATGCTCCATGGCCGACATGGCCGACATCGACCAGGTCGAGGAGTGCTGGGAGCAGCTGGAGGAGCTCTACGGCGACATGGACGCCCCCGACGCGGACGGTCTCGTGCCGGTGGTGCCCGTGACCTACATGAACTCGTCCGCCGCGATCAAGGGCTTCGTCGGGCGCCACGGCGGCATCGTCTGCACCTCCTCGAACGCGCGCACGGTGCTCGAGTGGGCGTTCGCGAGGGGCCGTCGGGTGCTGTTCTTCCCCGACCAGCACCTCGGACGCAACACCGCCAAGGCCATGGGTGTACCGCTCGCGCAGATGCCGATGTGGAACCCCACGAAGCCGCTCGGTGGCAGCGACGAGCAGACGCTCGCCGACGCCCGGGTCATCCTCTGGCACGGCTTCTGCTCCGTGCACCGCCGCTTCACGGTCGACCAGATCGACAAGGCGCGTGCCGAGCACCCCGGTGTCCGGGTGATCGTGCACCCGGAGTGCCCGATGGCCGTCGTGGATGCGGCCGACGAGGCGGGCTCCACCGACTACATCCGCAAGGCGATCGCCGCGGCGACAGAGCCCACGACCTTCGCGATCGGCACCGAGATCAACCTCGTGCAGCGTCTCGCCGCGCAGTATCCGCAGCACGAGATCTTCTGCCTCGACCCTGTGGTCTGCCCGTGCTCGACGATGTACCGCATCCACCCCGGATACCTCGCCTGGGTGCTGGAGGGCCTCGTCGCGGGCGAGACCCTCAACCGCATCACCGTGCCCGCCTCCGTCGCCGACCCCGCGCGCGTCGCCCTCGAGCGGATGCTGGCGGCCAAGCCCTCGGGCAGCGCGGCATGAGAGCGGTCGTCGTCGGCAGCGGCATCGCCGGGCTCACGGCGGCGCTCGCGGCCGCCGAGGGCGGAGCCGAGGTCACACTCATCACGAAGGCCGCGGCGGATGCGGGTAGCACGGCGCACGCGCAGGGCGGGATCGCCGCCGTCACTGCGGCGAGCGACTCCCCCGACGCTCACTTCGACGACACCCTGACCGCCGGCGCGGGGCTGAACGATCCGGCCGCGGTGCGGGTGCTCGTCGATGCCGGCGGCGAGACGATCCGCGCACTGCTGGCCGCCGGCGTGCCGTTCGACCGCGACGACACCGGTGAGCTGCGCCGAGGGCTGGAGGCCGCGCACTCGGCGCCGCGCGTCCTGCACGCGGGCGGCGATGCGACGGGTGCGGCCATCGAAGCCGCGCTGCTCGCCCGCCTCGCCGACAGCGACGTGATCGTGCGCGAGCAGACGTTCCTCGCGCACCTCGTCGTGCGGGAGGGACGGGTGACGGGCGTCGACGTCGTCGACGCGTCGGGGCGCCGCGAGCGGATCGAGGCTGACGCCGTCGTGCTGGCGACCGGCGGCGCGGGCCAGCTCTACGCCCACACCACGAACCCCTCGGTCGCGACCGGCGACGGCATCGCCGCCGCGATCCGCGCGGGCGCTGCGGTCGCCGACCTGGAGTTCGTGCAGTTCCACCCCACCGCCTTCGACGGCGACGACCCGTTCCTCGTCTCAGAGGCCGTCCGGGGCGAGGGCGCGGTGCTGCGGGATGCGGAGGGTCGACGCTTCGCGTTCGATGCGCACCCCGACGGCGAGCTCGCTCCCCGCGACGTCGTGGCGCGCGCGATCGCCCGGCAGTCCGCCGCGCAGCCCGGGGTCCCCGTCGTGCTGGATGCGACGGCTCTGGGCGGGGCGGAGGCCCTCGCCGCGCGCTTCCCCACGATCGACCGGGCACTGCGCGCACGCGGGATCGACTGGTCGACGACACCCGTCCCGGTCACCCCGGCCGCCCACTACCTGATGGGCGGAGTGCTCACCGATCTCGACGGGCGCACGAGCGTCGGCGGCCTGTTCGCCGTCGGCGAGACGGCACGCACCGGCGTGCACGGCGCGAACCGCCTGGCCTCCAACTCGCTTCTGGAGGGTGCCGTCTTCGGCGCCCGCGCGGCGGCGGCACTGCTGGCCGAGCCTGTACGCGCGGCCGTGTTCCCGATCGCTGGCGCCGCGACGCCTGCCGAACCCGCGAGCGACGCGCCCGCGTTCAGCCGGACGCGACTGCAGCAGTTGCTCTGGGATCACGCGGGACTGGAGCGCGACGAGGCCGGTCTGGCGCGCGCCGCATCCGTCATCGCGGCCTGGCGCCGCACCGCGGTCCCCGCACCGAGCCTGCCCGCGCAGAGCATCGCCGCGCAGGAGGACGCCAACCTGCTGCTGGTCGCCGAGCATCTCGTGGCCGCCGCTCGCCGGCGCACGGTGTCGGTCGGCGCCCACTTCCGTCGCGACGGCGCCCCGGTCGCCGCCGCCATCGTCCAGGAGGCCGAGGCATGCTGACATCCGCCACCATCGATCGGGTCGTGTCCGCTGCCCTCGAGGAAGACGCCCCCTGGGGCGACGTGACGAGCGAGACGCTCATCCCCGCGGATGCGGTCGCCACGGCGTCCCTGGTCTCCCGCGAGGGCGGCGTGTTCTCGGGCGGAGCGGTGTTCGCCGCCGCCTTCCGCCTGGTCGATGCTCGGACGCGGGTCGAGCTGCTCCTCGCCGACGGCGACCGGTTCGAGGCCGGCACGGCGCTGGCCACCGTCACGGGCCCCGCGCGCTCCGTGCTGACGGCCGAGCGCGTCGGCCTCAACTTCGTCCAGCGGATGTCGGGCATCGCGACCCTCACCGCCGCGTACGTCGCCGAGGTCGCGCACACCGGCGCCCGGATCGCCGACACCCGCAAGACCACGCCGGGACTTCGCGCCTTCGAGCGCCACGCGGTCGTCAGCGGCGGCGGCCACAACCACCGCTTCAGCCTGTCGGATGCGGTCATGGCCAAGGACAACCACCTCGCCGTGCTGGCCGCCTCCGGCGTCCCGCTCACGCAGGCGCTGCAGGAGGCGCTGGCACGTCTGCCTCACACGACGCACGTCGAGGTCGAGGTCGACCGACTCGACCAGATCGACGACGTCCTCGCCGCCGGCGTGGGCACCATCATGCTCGACAACTTCTCGATCGAGGACCTCCGGCGAGGTGTCGAGCAGATCGCCGGTCGCGCGGTCGTGGATGCCTCCGGCGGCGTCACGCTCGCCACCGTGCGCGAGATCGCGGAGACGGGGGTCGATGTGATCTCCGTCGGCGCTCTGACGCACGCGGCGCGGGGGCTCGACCTCGGTCTCGACATCGACCTGCGCCTGCCCGACCCGGTGTGAGCGGCGCGATGTACCTCGACAACGCCGCGACGACGCCCGTGCGTCCCGAGGTTCTCGAGGCGATGATGCCGTACTGGCGCGGGACGTTCGGCAACCCGTCCAGTCACCACGAGGTCGGCGAACAGGCGGCGACCGCCCTCGCCGACGCCCGGGCACGGGTGGCGGCGGTGCTGGGCGTGCGCACGGGCGACGTGATCTTCACCTCCGGCGGCACGGAGGGCAACAACCTGGCCGTCAAGGGGATCGCCCTGGGCGCCATGCTCGCGCGGGGTCGGCGCCACGTCGTGACGACGGGGATCGAGCACGAGTCGATCCTCGAGTCGGTGGCCGCCCTCGAGCGCCTCCACGGGTTCGACGCGACGATCCTCGATGTCGACGACACGGGCCGCGTGTCTGCGGATGCGGTCGCCGCTGCCCTCCGCGAGGACACGGCGCTCGTCACCCTCGGCTACGCGAACAACGAGACCGGCACCGTACAGGATGTGCGCTCGATCGCCGCTGTCACGGGCGCTGCCCGCGTGCCTCTGCACCTCGATGCCGTACAGGCGGCGGGCTGGCTGCCACTGTCCGGCACGGGGGCCGATGCGCTCACCATCGCCGGTCACAAGCTCGGAGCCCCGAAGGGCATCGGCGCTGCGGCCATTCGCGGCCGCATCCCGGTCGAGCCGGTTCTGCACGGCGGCGGGCAGGAGCGCGGGCGGCGCAGCGGCACAGAGGACGTCGCCGGCGCCGTGGGGCTGGCCACCGCCCTCGAGCTCGTCGAGGCGGAGCGCGCCGCATCCGCCGCCCGCGTCGGCGCCGCACGAGACGCGTTCGTGGCGCAGGTGCTCGCGGCCGTCCCGTCCGCCGCGCTGACCGGCCACCCCACCGAGCGGCTCCCCGCGACGGCGAGCTTCACGTTCGCGGGCACCAGCGGCGAGGCCGTGCTGCTCGAGCTCGAACGGCGCGGCATCGTCTCCTCCAGCGGATCGGCGTGCGCCGCCGGCAGCGACGAGCCCTCGCACGTGCTCGTGGCGATGGGCATCACGCCGGAGGTGGCGCAGACCGCCGTGCGCTTCACCTTCCCCCATGACCTGACGGTCGATCTCGGCCCGGTCGCCGCCGCGGTCGCCGCATCGGTGGCGGCGGTACGATCGGCGACGTGAGTCAGCGCCCCCTCGTCACGGTCGTCGTCCCCGGCTACCAGGTCGAGCCGTGGGCGCAGGCGGCCCTCGACTCGCTGCGCGCGCAGACGCTGTCGCGCTGGCGGGCTGTTCTCGTCGACGACGCGTCGTCCGACCGCACCGGCGACCTGTTCGAGGCGGCCGCCGTATCCGATCCGCGCTTCCGGGTGTTGAGGCTCACACGGCGCACCGGACTCGGCGCCGCCCGCAACGCGGCACTGGAGACGGTCGACACGCCGTACCTCGGGTTCCTGGACGCCGACGACGTGATGCTCCCGACGACCCTCGAGCGCTTCGTCGCCACCCTGGATGAGAGCGGCAGCGATTTCGCGGTGGGCGCGTACGTTCGCCTGCGCCCGGACGGGGCGGGCGGCTACACCGCCGGCGACGTGCAGCCCTGGGTCAGCGCCGCGACGACGCCCGCGCGGACGGCGACGACCCTAGAAGAGCACCCCGAGGTGACGGCCAACATCGTCGCGTGGTCGAAGCTGAGCCGCACCGAGTTCTGGCAGCGCACCGGGCTGCGCTTTCCCGAGGGGCGCCTCTACGAGGACCAGGTCGTCGCCCAGCAGATGTACGCGAGGGCGCGCCGGTTCGACGTCCTGTCGGACGTCGTCGTGCACTGGCGGGAGCGCGCAGACGGCTCCTCGATCACGCAGCATGAGGAGCGGCTCGACGTGCTGCGCGACTGCCTCGATGCGATGAGCGAGGGGATGCGGGTGCTCGACGGCACGGGGCACACGGCCGCGGCGCGCGCTCGTGCGGGGCAGCTGCTGCGCATGGACATCCCTCGGCTCGCCCGTGTGGCGGCCGGGCATCCGGACGACGAGTACCGCCGGCTGGTCGGCACGTTCGCTCGGTCGGTCTCCGAGCGGCAGGATGCGGCGGCCATCGCCGTCCCCGACGACGTGCGCCCGCTGATCTCCGCCGCGTTGCTGTGGTGACCGGCGCTCAGACGGTGAGCTGCTCGGACGCGAGCGCGGCGTAGAGCCCGCGCGCCGCGACGAGCTCGGCGTGCGTGCCCCGCTCGACGATGCGACCGTCGTCGACGACGAGGATGACGTCCGCGGCGACCACCGTGGACAGCCGGTGCGCCACCGTGATCGTAGTCCGGCCGCGGGCCGCCGCATCCAGCGCCTGCTGCACGACGCGCTCACTGCGCGTGTCCAGCGCCGAGGTGGCTTCATCGAGCAGCAGCACGGGCGGATCCTTCAGCAGCACACGGGCGATCGCGATACGCTGCTTCTCCCCGCCGGAGAGGCGGTAGCCGCGTTCGCCTACGACGGTGTCGTAGCCCTTCTCGAAGCCCGTGATGACATGATGCACGTTCGCGGCCTCACAGGCGGCGGCGAGCTCCTCATCGGTCGCGTCGGGCTTGGCATAGCGCAGGTTCTCCGCGATCGTCGCGTGGAACAGATAGGTCTCCTGCGAGACGATGCCGATCCGATCGATGACGGATGCTGCGGTGAGCTCGCGCACATCGGCGCCCGCGAACAGCACCGCGCCGCCGTCGACGTCGTAGAACCGCGGTATGAGCGAGAGCACGGTGGACTTCCCGGCGCCGCTCGGCCCGACCAGCGCCACGTGCTGCCCCGGCTCGGCGACGAAGGACACCGCATCCAGGAGCGGACGCGAGGAGGCGGCCGACTCCGGGTAGCGGAAGGTGACCTCGCGCAGCTCGACGCGTCCCACCGGGCCCGGCGCCGCGGAGACGTCGATCGCATCGGGTGCATCGCGCACGGCCGGGCGCAGATCGAGGTACTCGAAGATGCGCGCGAACACGGCGGCGGAGGTCTGCACGTCGAGAGCGACGCGCATCAGCCCCATGAGCGGCTGCAGCAGGCGCGCCTGCACGGTCGTGAAGGCCACGATCGTGCCGGCCGAGATCCCCGCATCCGCACCGCCCGACATGAACAGACCCGCCACGAGGTAGATCACGGCGGGAACGCTTGCCATGATGACGCCGACGAGCGCGAAGAAGCCCTGGCCGCTCATGGCCTGACGCACCTGCAGCCGGATCTGGATGCGGTTCTGCGCCCCGTAGCGCTCCGACTCGCTGCGCTGCCGGTTGAACGACTTGGCCAGCAGGATCCCCGACACGCTCAGGCTCTCCTGCGTGATGGCCGACAGCTCCGACAACGACTCCTGCGTCTGCCCCGCGATGCGGGCGCGCACCTGTCCGACCCGGCGCTGGATCAGCGCCAGGATCGGCATGAGGAACACGGCGATCAGTGTGAGCCGTGCGTCGATCAGCACCATGGCGACGAGGGATGCGACGACCGTGACCGTGTTGCCCAGCACACTCGTGACGGTGTTGGTCAGAACACCCGAGACGGCGCCCACGTCGTTCTGGAGCCGTGACTGGATCACGCCGGTCTTCGTGCGCGTGAAGAAGCCGAGCTCCATCGACTGCAGGTGATCGAACAGACGCACGCGCAGGTCGCCCGTGACGTTGTTTCCGACCGTCGAGGTGAACCAGGTCTGGGCGACCTGCAGGCCGCCCGAGGCGAGGAAGAGCACGGCCATGATCGCGACGAGGCGCACGAGCAGCCCCATGTCCACCCCCGACCCGTCGGCGGGGAACAGCGCATCGTCGAACACCCGCTCGACGATGAGCGCGGGCACGACGGCGACGGCGGCGCCCGCGACCACCAGCAGCGCCGTGATGACGAGGCGCGCCCGGTAGGGACGGAACAGCGCGGCGATCCGACGTCCGAGGTGAGGGATGCGGGGAGCCTCGGCGTTGCGCAGGCGCTGTGCCGCCGCATCCACTCCGCGAAACCCCGGCGGATGCGACGGGCCGGCCATACTCATGGGCTCAGCCTAGATCTCCCCCGCGTGCCGGGCTCCGAACCGGTAGTCTTGTCCGACGCGCATCGGTGCCGGTCGCGGGCGAGGACAGGCCCGACCGGATTCCGCCGCCTCGGGAATGCCCCGCCCTCTCGCCGCGTTGTCAGATTCGCTCGCCACCTCCGGCGGCCGTCCCCATCCCTTTTCGATTCCGAGGAGACGACCATGCACGCCGAATCCGTCCAGACCGGTTCCGTGGCCACCACGACCGACTCCGCCCCCGCCGTCCGCTCCGGTGAGAACCGCATCATCTGGCTGCTGCTCGTGGCAGCCTTCGTCGCGATCCTCAACGAGACGACGATGGGCGTGGCCATCCCCCATCTGATCGTCGACCTCGGCATCACCGCCGTGCTGGCGCAGTGGCTGACCACCGCCTTCATGCTGACGATGGCAGTCGTGATCCCGATCACCGGCTTCCTCCTGCAGCGACTCACGACTCGGGCCGTGTTCATGACGGCGATGTCGCTGTTCTCCTTCGGAACGCTCATTGCGGTGCTCGCGCCCGGCTTCGAGGTGCTGCTGGTCGCACGCGTCGTGCAGGCGTCCGGCACGGCGATCATGATGCCGTTGCTCATGACGACGCTCATGACGATCGTCGCGCCGTCCGCGCGCGGTCGGATGATGGGTCGCGTCAGCATCGTGATGGCCCTCGCGCCGGCGATCGGCCCGACGATGTCGGGCTTCGTGCTGGAGAACCTCGGGTGGCGCTGGATCTTCGCGATCGTGCTGCCCATCGCTCTCGTCTCGCTCGCCATCGGGGCGCGCTGGATCTCGAACGTCGGCACCCAGACGCACGCCCGCATCGACGTGTTCTCCGTCATCCTCTCGGCCTTCGGCTTCGGCGGGGTCGTATTCGGTCTCAGCCAGATCGGCGGCGGCTCGCACGGCGGTTCCGCGGATGCGGCGGCCACCACGTCGTCGTTGACCCTCATCATCTCGCTCGTCGTCGGCGTGCTGGCGCTGGGCGTGTTCGTGTGGCGCCAGTTCGTGCTGCAGCGCGAGGACCGCGCTCTGCTGGATCTGCGCGTGTTCCGTTTCACGAACTTCACGATCTCGGTCGCGCACTTCGCGGTGCTCTCGCTCGCCTTCTTCGGCACGATCACCGTGCTCCCGCTGTTCGCGCAGAACGGGATGAAGCTGAGCCCGCTCGTCACCGGCCTGATCGTGCTGCCGGGTTCGCTCGCGATGGGTCTCGCGGGCCCGCTCATCGGCCGCATCTACGACCGCTGGGGAACCCGTGTGCTTCTGCTGCCCGGATCCATCCTGACGGTGTCGCTGCTCTGGGTGTTCACGACCCTCTCGGAGACGACCCCGATCTGGGAGCTCGTGGTCACCCAGACCCTGCTCTCGGTGGGCCTCGCCATGTCGTTCACGCCGCTGTTCACGGCGTCGCTCGGTTCGCTCGCACCGCGCTTCTACTCGTACGGCAGCGCCATCGTCAGCACCGTTCAGCAGGTGGCCGGCGCCGCGGGAATCGCCGTCATGATCACGATCATGAACGCGGGCTTCATCGCCAACGAGGCGTCGGGCGATGCGGCCGCATGGGCGGCCGGTGCCCGCAGCGCCTTCATGTTCGCCGCGATCGTGGCGATCCCGACGATCGTCGGCGCGCTGCTCATCCGCAAGCCCGCCGATTCGATCGGCGCTCCGCCCGCAGGGCACTGACGCAGGCGGAGCCCGAGAGGGGTCAGTCGATGCTGCAGGAGCCGCCGCCGCAGCAGCCGAACGACTCCTCCGGGCTCGGCTGCGCGTTCTCGTCCTCAACGGGACGGACGTTCAGCAACTGGATCGGCGAGGGCTTCGTGGACATGACGACCATGCTACGTCCGCTAGGCGTCGCTGTCGCCCCGGTGATGCCATGAACTCCGCGAGCGCATCGTGGTGCCTCAGCCGCGCCGGCGGGGTGGTCTGCACGAGACCCCGCGGCCACGCGGGTCTGCACAACCGGTCCGGCACGTCGCGGATGTGGTCGGACCGGGAAGCGGACGCACCGTTGTGTCCGGGCTCGGGGGCGCCGGCCACACCCGCACCGCGGCTGGCCGACGGGTTTCCGCATGGCACGGCGCTCTGCGAGGCCTGTTGGGGCTTCGTCCCGCTCGACGACGGCCTGCTCGCGCCGCACGACGCCTTCCGCGGTGCCGACGATGCGGAAGAGGCCGGCCGACGCAGCGTGTGGTTCAACACCCACGGCTGGTGAGGGGCTCTCCACGCGACGGCCGTAGGCTCGAGCGTATGAGCGAGACGACGGGACGGATGCGGATCGTCGTCATGGGCGTCTCGGGGGCGGGAAAGTCGACGGTGGCGCTCGCGCTTGCCGCGCGGCTCGGCGGCGTCTATCTCGACGCGGATGATCTGCACGACGATGCGGCGCGCGCGAAGATGGCCGCCGGGGTTGCGTTGACCGACGAGGATCGCGCGCCCTGGCTCGGTCGCGTCGGTCTCGCCTTCGGCACGGCGAGCGAGACGGGCCCCGTCGTCATCGCCTGCTCGGCGCTTCGTCGCCGGTATCGCGATCTCATCCGTGCCGAGGCCACCGAGCCCATCTTCTTCGCCGCGCTCGAGCTCGACGAGGCCACCCTCGCGAAGCGGGTGGCTGCGCGCACAGACCACTTCATGCCGGTGAGCCTGCTCGCCTCGCAGCTCGAGACGCTCGAGTCGCTCCAGCCGGATGAGTGGGGGGTGACGGTCTCGACGCGCGACAGCGTGCCCACGGTCGTCGCACGAATCGTCGAGGCCCTCCCCTATCAGGGAACGATCGAGTCCACGTAACCGCCGTCGGCGCGCACCGCCGCGCCGGTCGTCGCCGATGCCAGTGGCGAGGCGAGGTAGACGACCAGATTGGCGATCTCGCTCGGCTCGATGAGGCGCCCCAGCAGCGACTGCGGCCGCGCGGTGCGCATGAACTCGCGCTGTGCCTGGTCCCACGGCAGATCCCGCCCGACGACCTGCGCCACGAACTCCTCCACACCGGGGGTGTGCGTGGGCCCGGCGATGACGGCGTTGACCGTGACGCCGGTTCCTGCGGCGGCCTTCGCGAACCCGCGCGAGGCTCCGAGCACGGCGGTCTTCGAGGTGCCGTAGTGGATCATCTCGGCCGGGATGACGATGGCCGAGTCGCTCGCGATGTTCACGACGCGCCCCCATCCCCGCTGGATCATCTGCGGCAGCAGCTCACGCGTCAGGCGCACGCCCGACAGCACGTTCGTCTCGAAGAAGCGGCGCCAGGCGGCGTCGTCGATCTCCAGCGCCTCGGCCGCCTCGAAGATCCCGAGGTTGTTGACGAGCACGTCGACGCGCCCGGCCTGCGCCACGAGGGCCGCTGCGCCTGCGTCATCGGCCGCGTCGGCCACGATGCCGCGCGCTGCATCTTCGACCTGCGCGTTGATCTCGGCGACGGCACGCGCGACGGACTCCTCGTTGCGACCGTTCACGATGACTTCTGCGCCCGCCTCCGCCAGGCGCAGAGCGATCGCGAAGCCGATCCCTGCCGACGACGCGGTCACCAGCGCCGTCTTGCCCGTCAGATCGATCGACACCATTCCGGTTCGTTCGAGTCGCATGCTCTCTCCCTCGTGTCGGCCGGCGTTCGGCGTCGGATGCGGGCGACGCTACCCGCCGCACGCGTCGTCTGTCCCCGACAGGAGTCGAGGGCCGGTCAGACGGCGGACGGGGTGGCGATCGATCCTCCGGCGGCACGCACTTCGATGCCCCCGTCCCGGCGGATGATCGTCGCGAACGTGCGCGTGCAGCCCCGGCACCGCACGATGGCGGCTGCCGCGTCCATCTCCACCGACCACTCGGCGAGGGCCGCGCTGCGACCGCAATGACCGCAGGTCAGCAGGAGGAGTGCCGGGTCGAGTCCGGCGAAGGCGTCCAGCATGCCGGCGAGCGCGTTGCCGTCGACGCGTTGGGCGATGCGGCGCGGGTCGACGCGGACGTGCGGCGTGCTGTCCATCAGGATCCTCCGAACCTCTCGGTCTTCACGCGAGCGGGATCGTGTCCCGCCGCGACCATCGCATCGGCGGCCGCCTCGACGAAGCTCGTCGGACCGCAGATGAACGTCAGCGGATGCTGCGCGGGCATCCACGTGGTCTGCGCGATGCGCTCCGCATCCAGCCGCCCGACCCGTCCGGGCCATCCGGTGGGCGCCTGACGGGTGTAGGCCCACGTCACATCGAGGCCGGCGGCGCCCAGCCGCTCGACCTCGTCGCGGTAGAGGGCGTCGGCCGCCGTGCGCACCGAGTACAGCAGCCGGAACGGCGCACCGATGCCTGCGACCTCCCGCGCGCGCGCCATGGCGAGCAGCGGCACAATGCCGGAGCCGCCCGCGATGAGCTGCACGGGCGACGGGTCGGCGGCATCCCACACGAAGTAGGCGCCGAGCGGGCCCTTGACCTCGAGCGCGTCGCCGGGCTCGGCAACACGGACGAGGTAGGGCGACACCTCCCCCTCGGGGATCTCGTCGACGGCGATCTCGACGCTCTCCCCCGGCCCGAAGGAGGCGATCGAGTACGAGCGCTCGGCCTGATAGCCGTCGGGCGCCGTGAGGCGGATGTCGAGGTGCTGTCCGGGAGCGTTTCCCGGCCAGCCCGGGACGGCGAGCGTCAGCACGCGACCGTGCGCGGTGTCGGGTACGGCTGAGGCGACCCGCGCGGCGAGCCAGTCGCTGGTTCTCACCAGTAGCGTTCCTCTGTCCACGGGTCGCCGTGCAGGTTGTAGCCGTTCTGCTCCCAGAAGCCCGGGTCGTCGTGCTTCTGCATGCTGAGCCCGCGCACCCATTTGGCGCTCTTCCAGAAGTAGAGATGCGGCACGAGGAGTCGCGCGGGGCCGCCGTGCTCCGGATCGAGCGGCTTGCCGTCGAACGAGTACGCGATCCATGCCTTCCCGCCGCGCAGGTCCGCCATGGGCACATTCGTCGTGTAGCCGCCGTACGAGTGCGCCATGGCGTACTCGTACGAGGTGTCGATGCCGGCGAACAGCGTGTCGATGGAGACGCCGCGCCAGGTCGTGTCGAGCTTCGACCAACGCGTCACGCAGTGGATGTCGGTGTGGACGTCCTCGGCGGGAAGGTCGAGGAACTCGGACCAGCTCCAGGAAGTGACCTGCCCCGATTCGGTGCGGATCGAGAACGACCACTCGCTCTCCGGGATGCGCGGGGTGGGTCCGGCGGAGAGGACGGGGAAGTCGGCGGTGAGGTACTGACCCGGTGGGAGCCTCGGGTCCGACTCCCGCCGCCGTCCGCCGAATCCGCGTGTGAACTCCGCCATGACCGTCTCCGTCTCGTCGTTGGCTCAGGGTAGCGCCGCCGCCCGCGGTCGAGAACCCTCTCCTCCGATCGAAGTCTGCCGCGTTGAGCCGTGAACACACGGCACCCGTGTCGAGGCGATGCTCGACACGGGTCGCACCCCGCGCCTGCGCCCCGCTCTAGCCTGTGAGGGATGCGGCCGTGCACAGGTGCGGTCGGGAAGGCGGAGCATGTCGCAGGTGCGCACCAGCAATCGGAAGGTGTCCCACGGGGCGGGATTCTGGATCGTCGCGATCGCTTTCCTGCTGGTGATGGCGTACTCGACGGTGCCGACCCCGCTGTATCCGCTCTACCAGGAGCTCGATCACTTTCCCGTGTCGATCGTCACGGTGATCTTCGCGGCGTATGCGGTGGGTGTCGTCTTCAGCCTGTTCTTCCTCGGTCACATCAGCGACTGGACCGGGCGGCGACGGATGCTGGTGATCGCCGTGCTGGTGTCCGCAGTGTCGGCGGTCATGTTCCTCGCCGTGATGAGCGTGCCGGGTCTGATCGCGGCCCGACTGGTCAACGGTGTCAGCGTCGGGATCCTGACCGCGACGGCGACGGCGCACCTCGGGGAGCTGCGCCAGGCGGCACGGCCCGACGAGAACGCGATCGTGGCGGCATCCGTCGCGGGAGCGGCGAACATCGGGGGCCTCGCTCTGGGTCCGCTCATCGGAGGGTTGTTCGCCGAGTTCCTGCCCGACCCGCTCGTGCTCCCCCACGCCGTCTTCCTCGTCGTGCTGCTGCTGGCTGCGGTCGCCCTGCTCGCTGTCCCCGAGACGGTGGCGACGCCAGAGCCGCGGCCCGCGTATCGACCCCAGCGCCTGGCGGCGCCGCCCGCATCCCGCCGGATCTTCATCGCCGCGGGATTCGGCGCCTTCGCCGGCTTCGCCCTGTTCGGCCTGTTCACCTCTCTCGCCCCGACCTTCCTCGCCGGCACCTTCGACCAGCACGATCACCTCGTCGCCGGCGCGACGACGTTCTCCGTCTTCGGAGCGGCGGCCGCGGCGCAGGTGCTGCTCGCCCGCGTGCCCGTGCGCGTGCAGCTCGGGATCGCCCGGCTCGCATGCGCCGTGGGCCTCGTTCTCGTCGCCGCAGGTGCCGTGCTGCCCAACCTCGCACTTTTCCTCGTCGGCGGCGTGGTGTCGGGGGTGGGTGTCGGGCTCCTGTTCAAGGCGTCGATCGCGACCGCGTCGGCCCTGGCAGACCCGTCGCGGCGCGGTGAGACGCTCGCGCTCATCTTCCTGATCGCCTATTGCGGGCTGGCACTGCCGGTTCTCGCCGTCGGCGTCTTCCTGACCTTCGTCGACCAGACGGTGGTCCTTCTGATCTTCGCAGCGCTGGTCTTCGTCGCTACGGTGGTGGCGGCCACGATGATGCGAGCGAGAAAGGCACAGGCATGAGCGATTCGACCCAGATCAGAACTGATGTGCCGCCCAGCGGCACGGGATGCGTCGAGTGCGAGCAGACGGGCAGTTGGTGGCTGCATCTGCGCCGTTGTGCCGCCTGCGGCCATGTGGGCTGCTGCGACGACTCGCTCGGCAAGCACGCCACTGCGCATTGGCGCGCCACCGGGCATCGCATCATGCAGAGCTTTGAGCCCGGCGAGGACTGGTTCTGGGACTACGAGTCCGAGACCATGGCGTCTGGCCCCGAGCTCGCGCCCGCCCACTCGCATCCCGTGTCGCAGACCGCACCCGGTCCCGCGGATCGGGTGCCCGCCGACTGGCAGTCGCTGCTGCGGGACTGACCGCGCGCGCCCACCGCGTTCAGGCGAGGTTCGCCGCCACGCGCACGATGAGGGCGGCTACCTCGGCGGGGTGCGTGTGCATGAGCAGGTGCGGGCCCTCGAGTTCGAGGATCTGGCGGACCCCCGCGCGCTCGTAAGCCCAACGCAGGGCATCCGGGTTCACGACGCGGTCGGCGAGGCCGATCACGCCCCAAGAGGGTGTCGTGCGCCACGCCGCCGCCTGAGCCGGCTCGCTGAGGACCGCGGCGTCGAGCGGTCGCTGGGTCACGGCGAGCACGTCGGCTTCGTCGTCGGGCAGTCCCGCGGCAGCGAGGAAGGCGAACTCCCTCTCGTCTACGGAGATGTCGCGGCGCGTGCCGTCGCCGAGCTCCGGGTAGGCCACCTCGCGGAAGAACTCGACCGCGGGCGCCGGGGCGAACCGCGCGTGGATCTCCGCCGCGCTCTCGCCCTCGTCCAGCACGTACCCGCTCACGAACACCACGGCGGCGACGTTCTTGCAGCGCCCCGCGACACCGACCACGGTGGCCCCATAGGAGTGTCCGACGAGCACGACCGGCCCCGGGATGCGGGACACGAACGCGCTGACGTAGTCGGCGTCGGCGGCGAGGCTCCGGTTGGAGATGGCGGGCACCCGTACCTGGAAGCCGGCGCCCTGAAGCCGCAACGCGACGGGCGACCAGCTCGCCCCGTCCGCGAATGCACCGTGCACCAGCACGATCGTCGGCATCTCGGCCACCACGATCACCTCGTCTCGCATCTGATCGCTTCGACGCTAGACGTGCACGGGCCGCGACGCCTGCGACCGGGTGTCCCCTCTTTTCTCGACGCGTGTCGAAGCGGTGCTCGCCGCACCGCAGAGGAACGCGTCGACGAGAGCGTTGAACGCTTCCGTCGCCTCGAGGAACGGGAAGTGCGACGACGCGGCGTCCCGCCCGAACACGTGCACGAGGGCGCCAGGGATGCGGGCGGCGAGCTCGCGCTGCGAGCGCACGCCGACATGGCTCCCCTCGCAGCCGATCACGAGAACAGGGACGTCGATGCGTCCGAGCACGTCCGTCCAGTCCTGCGTGGCGTGATCGATGAGCAACGGGACGGCGGCGTGGACGGGCGTGTGTCGGATCTGTTCCGAAACCAGCCGCCACAGCCGGTCCTCGACCGGCTCGCTGAACATCGACCTGACGAAGCTCTGCACGACATCGCCGCTCTCGTCGGTGGCGATGGATGCGGCGAGCCGGCTCAGACCCTCGATCGGCAGGATCGCGCCGGTCTCGGCCGAACGCTCCGCCGTGGTCCACGGCCAGGCGATGACCGCGGCGGGCTGATCGACGATCACCAGCGAGCGCACGCGCGCGGAGCCGAACAGCTCGAGGTAGGACCAGGTGACGGATGCACCCATGGACCAACCGAGGAGGTCCGCCTGCTCGATTTCGAGGGCGTCCAGCACGTCTCGGAGATCGGCCGCGAGCCGTGCGATGCGGTAGCCGTGGTCGGGCTTGTCGGAGAGCCCGTGCCCGCGCATGTCGTAGGCGATCACCCGGCGCGCACCGGCGAGCCCGGTGAGCTGCCCGTCGAAGAGCGCCGCGGTCTGCCCCCAGCCGTGAAGCAGGATCAGCGGGATGCCGCCCCCGCCGGTGTCCGACACGCGCAGCCGCACGCCGTCGGAGGTCGTGACCACGCTGCCGGCCATCAGATCCTCCCCGAATGCTCCCAGTAGGCGGCGAGTTTCAGCGCGAGATGGAGCGTGCTGCGGGAGAGGCCGTCATCGAGCGCCTCGCGCACCGGTTCGGGCATGTTCTCGAGCCGGTAGTAGAGCGTGGTGCGGTGGATGTGCAGCACGTCGCACACCTCCCGGACGCGGCCCGCGCCGTCGAGGAACGCCTCGATCGTCTGCCGGCGCAGCGGATCGGCATCGTTCAGCAGCACGTGCGCCGCCGGTGAGAACCGGGCGAGCCGGCTGGGATCGGCGATGATGTCGGAGATCAGCAACCAGGGTCCGATCTCCTCTGCGGCGGCGCGTCCGCCCAGCGACGGCAGCACCTCGGCGACCGCCGCGGCCGCGATGGCCCGATCGGCGACCTCGCGCAGGTCGTTGTCCTCTCGCGTGAGGCTGGCGGAGCCGATGGCCCGAAGGAGCACGTCCTCCGCCGCTGTCTCTGCCGCGATCGCCGCATCCGTCGCATCGGTGTCCGACGCGTGTCCGAGAAACAGCAGGGATGCGCCGTCCTCCCCCAGGAACGTGAGACGCACGCCGGCGAGGTTCTCGAGCGCTCGCCCGAGCGCCGCCCGCTGCACCACGCCGGTGTCGTAGCCCACAGCCACCGCGCGCACGACGCTGCCGGGTCCGCGTTCCACGCCGTACGAGCGCACCGCGGCGGTGAGCGCCTCGCGGCGTGCGAGCACGTCCGGTGCCAGCAGATCCCTCATGACGGCGGTGCGCACGGACACCGTGGCCGTGCGCGAATGGGTGATGAGCAGGTCACGTGAGACCGCGACGGCCGCGTCGATCGCGCGGTAGTCGTGCTCCGTGAGGGCGGGCATTCCGCCCGTGATGAGCCACAGGACACCCACCGGCTCGTCGTCCGTCCAGATCGGGATGGCGAGGCGTTCACGGGCGTTGAAGCGCGTCAGGTCGATCGTCAGCGGACGTCGAGACTGCAGCAGTCGCAGGCTCTCGAGGTACGCGCGCTCGGCGGGGGCGGTCTGGCGACGAAGCAGGGCGCGCGCGCGGACCTCGTCGATCTCGTCACCCTGCGCGGACGCCGCGACCGGACGGTAGGCGAGGTCGTTGATGACGACCGAGCGACCGAGCGTTTCCGCCAGTTCGTCGACGACGTCTTGCAGGTTCATTGCGCAAGGACCGCTCGGACAGGGAAAGACGTGGGGGGAAACGTCATGGGTGCTCCTTCGTGAGGATCGACACCCGGAACGCTACCGAGGGGTTGCGGAGGGCTGGGAGGCCCGGGTAGTACCACTTTCCGTCGCCGCCAGCCGCTCGACGAGCCGTGAGAAGACGGTGGCCGCCAGCGACTGCGGCGGCGCCGCCATGACGGTCATGATGTAGCCGGGCAGGGAGCGCACGCTGAAGTTCTGGATCTCGACCTCGAGCGCTCCGAGCCCTTCGACGATGATCGAGATCTGCGCGTCCTCGGGGCCCGATACGTCGTGACGTTCCCAGATCCGCACGAAGTCCTCGTCGTGCGAGAGCTCCTGGATGATCTCCTTCAGCCGCGGCGAGTCCGGGTCGGCGTCGCGCCGGAGGGTCGCGACGGCGGCCCTGGTCATGGACTCCCACTGATCGAGCGTGCGTTTCATGCGGTCGTTGAAGAGGTTGATCACGACGTTCTGGCCCGCAGCCAATCCCCCGAAGCCGAAGGCTGCGGCCAGTGGATTGGCCACGACGACGTCACGGTGACGGTCCGACATGTAGGCGGGTGTGTGGGTCCACTGCGCCAGCACGCGCGCGATCTGGTCGGCGACCGCCGCATCCTCCGGTTCCGGCAGGGCGGGGGTGCCTGCGGCGAGGCGTCCGAGGTAGGCGCGCGACTCCGCATCCAGGCCGAGGACGCCCGCAAGTGCGCGCAGCACCTGGTCGGAGGGACGCGCACCGCGCCCCTGCTCGAGACGGAGGTAGTACTCCGCACTGATGCCGGCCAGCTGCGCGACCTCATCGCGCCGCAAGCCCGGCACGCGCCGGCCCGGAGCGCGCTCGAGGCCCACCTCTTCGGGCTGGCGCACATTGCGCCGCGCGCGCAGATAGTCGCCCAGCGCGACGCGTTCTCGTTCCATGACAGTCCTTCCCCGCAGAGAAGAATGTACGTGATGGAGCGGGCGCTCCACATCCCCCGTGCGCTCAACCGACGTCCCCCACACCGACGGAGCCTTCACCGGGTGTCGGGTGGATGTTCGTCGGGTGTCGGAGCGCTCCCACACCGCGCCGCGCCATACTTGCGACGACGGCACCCAGGATGCCGTCGGAAGGTGAACCCGATGGCTGAGAGCGTGCGCCGCGCCGACCCCTCCTCGTTCGTGCCGGGAGCGATGCAGCAGTTCGGCTCACCGCTGTCGACGCATGCCGTGTTCCTGGTCCTGCGTGTGTCGGCCGGGGCCGATGCGCTCTCGCGCGTCCGGGGCGTTCTGGCGGATCTCTCGGGCACGATCAAGGCGGTCGCCTTCCGCGATCCCTCGGCGACGCTGACCTGCACGGTCGGCATCGGGAGCGAGATCTGGCCGCGTCTCGTGGGCGTACCGCGCCCCTCCCAGCTCCGACCTTTCGTCCCCATTGTCGGCGAGGCCCACACCGCACCCGCGACGGCCGGCGACCTGCTCTTCCACATCCGCGCCGATCGCGCCGACATCTGCTTCGAGTTCGAGCGGCAGCTCATGGATGCGCTCCGCGACGCGGTCAGCACCGCCGACGAGACGGCGTGCTTCCGGTACTTCGACCGACGAGATGTGCTCGGATTCGTCGACGGCACGGCGAATCCGGTGGGCGAGGACATCGCCGAAACCGTGCTCGTCGGCGACGAGGACCCCGACCACGCCGGCGGCACGTACATCGTGACGCAGAAGTACCTGCATCCGCTTTCCGCATGGCGCGCGCTTCCGACCGAAGTGCAAGAGGCGATCATGGGCAGGTCGAAGGCCGACAACATCGAGCTCGACGACGCGACGAGTGGGCAGAAGGCCCACAAGACACTGGCAACAATCGTCGACGACGACGGCGTCGAGCACGACATCCTCCGCGACAACATGCCCTTCGGCAGTCCCGGTGCCGCCGAGTTCGGCACGTACTTCATCGGCTGCTGCCGCGACCTCTGGGTCATCCAGCGGATGCTCGAGCGGATGTTCATCGGCGACCCGCCGGGGCTCCACGATCGACTGCTCGACTTCTCATCCGCCGTGACGGGCAGCGTGTTCTTCGCGCCCCGCCCCGACGTTCTGGACGGGCTCGACGACGAAGCCCCGAAGACCCCCGCCGCGACGATGCCTCCCCCGCGCGCTGCGGACTCCTCGCTCGGCATCGGCGGCCGTTCCTGACGATCGGAAGGACTCTCATGGATCACCTCTATCGCGACCTCGCGCCCATCACCGACGCGACCTGGGACACGCTGGACGATGAGGCGCGCACCCGGCTGCAGCCGGCACTCGGCGCCCGGCGCCTGGTCGACTTCGTCGGGCCGCTGGGCTGGCAGCACTCGGCAACGACGCTCGGACGCGTCGGCACGAGCTTCTCGACGTCGTTCGCCGGCGTCACAGGGCGTTCACGCCAGGTACTGCCGCTCGCGGAACTGCGCGCGGATTTCGCGCTGTCGCGCAGCGAGCTCG
Organism: Microbacterium sp. Clip185; assembly: GCF_028743715.1. Classification (NCBI taxonomy): domain Bacteria; kingdom Bacillati; phylum Actinomycetota; class Actinomycetes; order Micrococcales; family Microbacteriaceae; genus Microbacterium; species Microbacterium sp. Clip185. Next base: position 2,064,883 of record NZ_CP117996.1, read on the forward strand.
ACGATGACGCCCGCGGTGCCGTCGACACCGATCTGACACCCCTGGACGAGGCGGCCGTCGCGCTCGCCAGTGCGGAGAATGCCGCGGTCTTCCACGGCTGGGATGCCGCGGGCTTCGTCGGCATCGTTCCGTCGTCACCGCATCCTCCGCTGACCGGCGCAGCAGAGGCGGGCCGACTGGCGCCTCTGGTCGCCCAGGCGATCGCCACTCTGTCGGGAGCCGGAGTCGGTGGGCCGTACGGCCTCGCCGTCGACACGGCGACGTGGACGGAGATCTCGGGCGGCAGCGACGCGGGAGGGGCCGTGCTCCTGCGTCACCTGGAGCGCATCCTCGGCGGCCCCGTGGCATGGACGCCCGGCATCACGGGAGCGGTCGTGGTGAGCCTGCGCGGCGGCGACTTCATCCTCGAGTGCGGCCAGGACATCTCGCTCGGTTACACGGCGCACAGCCGGGACGCTGTCGAGCTGTACCTCATCGAGAGTCTGAGCTTCCGCGTCGCGACGCCCGAAGCGGCCATCGCCATCCGCTGATCCGCTCAGGCGGCGAGCACTCCCGACGCGGCGAGCGCGACCTGCTCGCTCATGCGGGCAAGCTCCGCCTCGTCGCGGCCGATCCGCCAGAGCTGGATGAGCGATTGTGACAGCGCGACGACGTTGGCCGCAGCGGCGGCCACCTCCTCATCGGATCGATCGCGACCGGCCGCCTCAGCGAGCGCCTCGGCCATACGCCGTTCCATCTGCGTCATCGTGTCCGCAACGATTCGTGCGACCTCTTCGTCGGTGCCGAGCTCGGCGATCGTGTTGAGCATCAGGCACCCCCGACGGTCCGGGTGGGCCGCACAATCGGCGCGCACCGCAGCGAGGTAGGCGCGGACGGTGCCCGCGACATCCCGTCCTGGAGCGAGGGTGGCCTCGACGAAGTCGACGCGGGAGGCGCAGTAGCGGCGGAAGACCAGCAGGAACAGTGCCCACTTGCTCCCGTAGGCCTGGTAAAGACTCCCGTTGGCCACACCGGTGGCGGCCGAGAGATCGGTCAGCGCGGAGCCTCGATACCCACGGATCCAGAACTGCTCGGTGACCGCGTCGAGGAAGAGCTCTTCGTCGAAGGAACGGGCGCGAGGCATGGCCCCACCGTAGCGTGCGCGTGACGATGGGCGGATCAGCGCCTGCCGAACCATTCGGTCAGCACGACGTGTCCGAGCGGCAGGAGCGAGAGCAGCATGAGAACCGATCCGAGTACCTCGTCGGAGGGGCGCAGGAGGACGCCGGCGATGAGGGTGCCGGAGAAGATCACGCCGCTCATGGCGCGCGACGCCAGCTTCTCGGTGCGCGCGAAGCGGCGCTCGAGGCGCGAGAAGTCCACCGTCAGTCGCCCCTCCTCGAGACGCGTGATGAGAGCGTCCGCCCGGCGCGGCAGTCGCGCGGTGATCGAGGCGACCGACGCCATCTCTCCGAGCATGTCGCGCATCAGGTTCCCGCTCTCGGCCCGCAACAGTTCGGATGCGTAGGGTTCGACGGCGTCCCACACGTTGAACGCCGGGTCGAGCGTGCTGCACACCCCCGAGGTGATCGACATCGAGCGGATGATGAGCAGGAAGTTCTCGGGCAGTTGGAACGGCATCTCGCGGGTGACATCACCGAACTGCTCGGCGAACTCGCGGAACTCCCTGGGATCGATCTCGCGGAGCTCGGCGAAACCCATGCCGCCGAACCGTGCGAACAGCGTGGTCATCGCTCGTTCGAGTTCGAGCGTGTCGGCGTCGGGCAGGAGCACGCCGACCTTGCCGATCCCCTCGACCAGACGCTTGCTGTCGCGCGCAGCCACGGCGATCAGCAGACCCCGGAGCCCGTCGCGCAGGGAGTCCGGCACCTCCCCCATCATCCCGAAGTCGATGAAGGTGAGTCGGAAGCCGCCCTCCACCTCCGCATCCGGCGTGACGAAGACGTTCCCGGGATGAGGATCGGCGTGGAAGAACCCTCGGCGAAACAGTTGGTCGAACATGACGCGCGCGAAGAGCTTCGCAACCTCGGCCGGATCGATGCCGGCCGCACGCAACGCGACCGCATCCGAGATCTTGATGGCCGTGACGTCTGCCAGGGTCAGGACGCGGCGTGTGACGCGTTCCCACACCGCGACGGGGGCGTCGACGCGCGGCTCCTCGGCGACGTCCACGGCGAAGCGCTCCGCCCACGCCGCCTCGTGGAGATAGTCGGTCTCGGCAAGGCTCGTGGCGGCGAACTCCTCGACCAGCGCCGGCGCGTCGACACGCTCGGACACCACACGGATGCGTCGCAACCAACCGCCCACTCGGCGGAGCGCGGCGAGGTCGACAGCGACGATGTCGTCGATCCCGGGCCGTTGCACCTTGACCACGACGTCGGCGAATCCGACGTCTGCCGCGAGGGCTTCGTGCAGCCGGGCACGATGAGCCTGCCCGAGAGAGGCTGCCGCGACCGGCGTCTCGTCGAAACGCGCGTAGGCGCGTTCGAGCGGCATGCCCAGCTCTGCCTCGGCCGCGGCGCGGATCGCCGCGAACGGGAGGGGCGGCACCTCGTCCTGCAGCCCCTCGAGCTCCTTCGTGATCTCGGGCGGCAACACGTCGAGTCGAGACGACAGGAACTGCCCGACCTTGATCATGAGACCGCCGAGCTCGAGCGCGAGCGCGTGGAAACGACGTGCCAGCCGCGTCATCCGCCGCGGCTGGCCGCGCATCGCGAGGCGCCTCAAGCCGACCCGCGGCAAGACGAGTTCGAACCACCACACCTGGACGAGGGCGCGCGCGGCGAAGCGGATGATCCGGTTGTAGCGCGCCCGAGTATCGGTCACGACCGGGTCCGCTCCGCCGTCACCTGCCGGCGGCACCGGGTTCAGTCCTCGGCGAGGATCGCGTACAGGCGTCGGCGCGTCTCGGCAAGCGCGTCGACCGCCGCCTGCACCTGCTCCGGCGAACCGGTGCGGGCGACCTGAGCGACGACCTGGGCGAGTTCCATGCCGGCCTTCGGCAGCGCCGTCATGCGTCCGCTGTCGCGCAGCCCCGGGGCCTCCCACGGGGCGTCGGATTCAGCGGCCTCCTCGGCCTCGGCCGCGCCCGCTTCGGTGAGCGAGTACGTCTTTCGTCCGCCCGCCTCCTCCGCCACGATCAGTCCCTCGTCGGCGAGCAGCTGCAGCGTCGGGTAGACCGAGCCGGCGCTGGGTTTCCACGCGCCACCGCTGCGCTCGGCGATCTCGTTGATGATCTGGTAGCCGTGCATCGGCTGCTCGGCGAGAAGAAGCAGAACGGCGGCGCGGACGTCACCGCGCCCGACCCGGAATCCGACCTTCTTGTCGACCGAGGAGCGCATCTGCTCCATGGCGTCCCAGAGGCTTCCCGGCAGCCCGCCACCGAATCCTGCGCCCGCGAATGGATTGCTCATCGTGACCTCCTCAGATCGTGAACGATACTTGACGATATATCGTTCAATGCCGGGATGGAGCGGTCCTCAGAAGACTCTCAGCGACGCCCGCGACGCGATCCCCTCTCGCCTGAGGCGCGGCCCGGGATAGCGTGAACGGCATGAGACGCTCCCTCGCCGCCCTTTCGCTCGCCGCGGTCGCTGCTCTTCTCGCCGGCTGCACCGTCACGGCCCCGACCGCCGCGCCCAGCTCGGGCGATGCGACCACCACGACGACGCCCTCCCCCGCCGAGACACGACTCGTCGTCGGCATTCAGGCCGTCGGCTACGCGCACGACGGAGACACCACCGTCGTCTCCTACACCGAGGCCGAGAAGCTGCAGGATCTCCTGCGTTCCATCAGCGATCAGGATCCGGAGCAGACCGCGGTCGATGGCCCTCCGGGGTACGAGATGCAGATGACCCGGTACGACTACGGCGGAATCACTCTCACATCCGGCCCCGACGGCCCCGCGAGCATTGCGGTGGAGACCGCAACCTTCCACGGTGTCCCGGTAGCGACACAGGAAGGCATCTCCGTCGGCTCGACGCGAGCGGAAGCGATGGATGCGGGAGCCCGCGACGGCTACGACCAGGACGGCGACGGCATCGCGGACTGGCTGGATCTCGGTTCGGTGGAGATCTCCGGCACCCAGTCGCTGGTGAACCCCGGCTCGGTCGGCATCCAGTTCGTGATGCTCGGCCTCGACGGCGACACGGTGCGCGAACTTCAGGCGCCCGCCAACGACTTCTCGGATCTCTGACCCGCACGAGCGGGGCCGTTCAGAAGGGCGGCACGTCAGTTCTGGGCGCGCTCGAGTCCCTCCCCGCGGATGCGGGGACGAAGCGGGGTGTTCGTCGCTCCGGTTCGACCCGGTAGCGACGGCCCGTGGGCGATGTCCAGACGATCGCACCGTCGGGGTGCTGTCGGGTCTGCCATCCGCCGTGATGCTTGACGGTGTGGTGCCCCTTGCAGAGCGGGGTGAGATTGTCGGCGCGCGTTTCGCCGCCGTGCTCCCATGCCACCGTGTGGTCGATCTCGCAGCGATCGGCAGCCATCCGACACCCGGGGGCGGTGCAGTGCGCGGCCCGCCAACGCACGAGGCGCTGCAGGTCGGCGGGCGGACGGTACCGCGTGCGCCCCACGGAGAGCACGACGCCCGTCTCGGGGTGGGTGAGCACCCGCATCCATCCCTCGGCGCCGCCGCAGAGCGTGCGAGCGGTGCGGATCGGGATCGGCCCGACGCCGTCGAGTTCGGCAGGCGCGCTCAACGCGGCGTCATCGTCGAGCAAGGAGAGAACCGGCACGGTGACGGCGACAGTGGCGCGCACGCCCCGCACCGTCTCGGGATGATCGCTCACCTCGCCGTCGACGAGGAGATCGCCGAGCAGATCGGCCCGGACCTGATCGAGCGTTCGCGGCGTGGGTGCCGCGGAGATCTCGTCTCCGACACTCGTCTCGGCTACTTGGCCGACGGCGGCTTCGCGCTCGGCAGCCAGGAGCGCCGAGCCCATCGCCGTCAGTCGATGGAAGATCGCGCGGGCCTCGACCGCCGGCAGGTACGCCGAGAGCCAGGCCATGCCGTCGCTGTCGGACTCGACCGAGACGCGCCGCATCCGTACCGCGTCATCGTGGCGCTGCTCGAGCGAGACGACCCTGGCGCGTTCGACGAGGGCGCGGACCGCGGCGCGGAACTGACCGACCGGCATCCGCTCGGCGAGTTCGAGCGAAAGCGACGCGAGCTCAGCGCGCAGCGACGGCTCGACCGCGTCGACCGCGTCGACGAGGATGCGGGCGTGCTGCTCGGTGATCACGCCGCGCCCCAACGCGTCGAGCACGCCGTCGTACCGTTCGGTGAGCGCGACCGCCTGCGAAACGAGGCGCTCGGCCGTCGACTCGGTCACGCGCAGAGCCTGCGAGATCTCGAGTCGGAACGAACGCTCGGCGATGCCGCGGTCTCCCCCGCGCGCGGCCGACTCGACGAGCGCAGCGGCACGCGCCTCCGCGATCGCGACCGCCCGTTGGGCGGCGAACGACGAGACGAGCGATGCCATGCCCACGACCTGGTCGATCAGATCGGGCTCATCGGACCCGGACGGCGGCGCCTCCCACGACCGCGCGATGCGGCGGTCGTCGTCGAAGGTGTCGTCCTCGTCCATACCCCCACGGTAGGCGGGACCTCCGACATCGCACCCGACTCAGACCCCCGCGCCGATGACCGTCAGAAGCCGCAGCTTCTCGGCGCTCTCCGAGCCCGGTGCCGCCGTGTACACGAGGAGCGAGTGCGACTGCGCCGGGTCCAGCAGAGTCTGGCATTCCAACTCCAGCGCCCCCAGCTCCGGATGCACGAAGCGCTTGGTCGCCCGCGGGCGCACGCCCACCTCGCCCCGCGACCAGATGTCGCGGAACTCCGGACTCCGCGCATCGAGCTCCGCCACCATCCGCGACGCGCGGGAACCCGGACCGCGACGCGTCGCGATCTCGCGCAGGCCGGACACCCACAGCCGCGAGAGGAAGTCGTGTTCGTCGGGGTCGTAGAGCTCACGACTGGCCGAGTCGGTGAACCAGCGGTAGCCGATGCTTCGGACGGGGCCCGCCAATGATGCCGTGTCCCCCGTCAGAGCGACGCCGAGCGGCGTCTGGCGAAGCGTCTCGCCGAGCTCGGTGACGATCTCGGCCGGCGTGTCGGTGAGGCGGTCGAGGATCCGCAGCATGCCCGGACTCACGTGTTCGCTCGAGGCACCGGCCACAGGAGGGTGGTGGCCCGCCAGGAGGAAGAGATGGTCGCGCTCGGCGAGCGTGAGATGCATCCCCTGCGCGATGGCCGCCACCATCTGCGCCGACGGATGCGGCCCCGTCGCGCGCTCGAGGCGCGCGTAGTAGTCCGTGGACATGTGACAGAGTCCCGCCACCTCCTCCCGACGGAGCCCGGCGGTGCGCCTGCGGCTCCCGCGAGCGAGGCCCACGTCGTCGGGCTGCAGCGCCTCGCGCCGCTGCCGGAGGAACACGGCGAGCGCCTCGCGATCGATGTCCATGCGCCTTTCCTACCGTGCCGCGTGCCTCGTAGCCACGGACCGTCAATCCGCCCCCGTCACCGCGAGCCGTGGATCGAGGGGTCCTGGATGACCGGGGCAGCGGGGACCATGCTCGGATGACCCCGACCGAGGAGGCCCCATGACCCGCACCGTTGCCGAACTCGAGCTCCCAGACCTGACGGGCAGGCGCGCCCTCGTGACGGGCGGCAGCGACGGCATCGGGCTGCGCATCGCCGCCCGGCTCGCTCGCGCCGGCGCCGAGATCGTCCTGCCCGTGCGCAACCGAGCCAAGGGGGATGCGGCCGCCGACCGCATCCGCGCCGACGCGCCGCGCGCCCGCGTGATTCTGCACGACATGGACCTGGCCTCGCTCGGATCGGTCGCGGCTCTCGGCGAACGTCTGAGGACGGAGGGGATGCCGCTGCATCTGCTGATCAACAACGCGGGCCTGATGTCGCCGCCCTCGCGGCAGCTGACGACGGACGGCTTCGAGTCGCAGTGGGGAACCAATCACCTCGGTCACGTCGCGCTCATGTCGGCACTGCTGCCGCTGCTGCGCGAGGGACGGGCACGCGTGGTGTCGCAGATCAGCGTCGCTGCAGCGCGCGGCCGCATCCGCTGGGACGATCTGAACGCCGAGCGCACCTACGACGCCATGGCCTCGTATCGGCAATCGAAAATCGCACTGGGCCTGTTCGCGCGCGAACTGCAGCGACAGAGCGTCGCCCTCGACTGGGGCATCGTGAGTGTCCTGTCGCACCCCGGTGTCGCGCCGACGAGCCTCCTGGCGGCCCGGCCCGAGCTGGAACGCTCGGCCGACACCCGCGAGGTGCGTCTCATCCGGTGGATGTCCGCACACGGACTCTTCGTCGGGACGCCGGACTCGGCTTCACTTCCCGCCCTGTTGGCGGCCACCTCCGCGGGCGCGGTCGGAGGCCATCTCTACGGTCCGTCGGGTCTGGGAAGGGTCGGCGGCGCTCCGGCCGAACAACGGCTCTACCCTCCACTGCGAGACGACGAAGCCGCCCGACGCGTCTGGGTCGTGTCACAGAAGCTCACGGGAACGAGGTTCCCGACCGATTAGTCGGCGTCGCGGGGCGGATTGTGCATGAACTCGATGCGGATGCCGTTCGCGTCCTCGAGGAACGACGCGTAGTACCGGTCGGTGAAACGCGGGTACTCCTTCGGGTCGCGCACCGGCACCCAGCCCGCCGCGACGGCGATCTCGTGCAGACGCTCGACCTCTTCGCGCGAATCGACCGCGAAGGCCAGATGCTGCCATCCGACGCGGCCGTGGACGTGCGGGCCGGAACCGCTCTCGCGCGCAGGCATGAGGATGAGTTCCGTCTCGCGGTCGCGCCACCAGGAGACCGAGGTCTCGGCGCCCTCCCGCGTATACCCGAGCGCGGCCATGATCGGATCGAACTGCCGAGTCGCACTCGGTACGTCCTCGACGGTGATTCCCAGGTGATCGAAGATCGGCATGCGTCGATCCTGGCAGCATCCGCCGACACGACACCGAGGACCTGCTGCGACAATGGATCTTCGGCGATCGGAAGGCCCCTATGAAGCTCGAGCACCTGGTGAGGTTCGTCGCTCTCGCCGAGCACCTGCACTTCCCGCGCGCAGCACAGTCGCTGGGCATCGCCCTGCCCGCGCTCTACAGCGCCGTCGACAAGCTCGAGGAGGAGGTCGGGCAGCCGCTCGTCATCCGCGAGGCTCCCACTCGCCTCACCCCGGCCGGCGCGCTGCTGCTCGACGAGGCACGCGCGCGCATCGCCGACGCGCCCGCGGCGGTGCGCCCGAAGGCCCCAGGCGGCGGCAAGGCCAAGGCATCGAAGGGCAAGGGCCGCGCCCCCATCGTGAAGGGGCAGCCGAAGCCCTACAAGAAGCGCCAGGGACGCTAGCCGCGAGCGTCCGGCCGTCCTACCCTGACGCCATGGGTCTGCTGCGCTACTCGATCAACGTCACGCTCGACGGCTGCGTCGATCATCGCTCCGCGATCCCGGATGAGGAACTGCACCGACGCGCGGCCGAGTACATCGCGCGGGCCGACGTGCTCCTGTTCGGACGCGTCACATACGAGATGATGCAGGATGCATGGCGGCCGCCCGCATCCGATGCTCTCCCCGACTGGATGAAACCGTTCGGTCGCACGATCGACGCCGCCCGGAAGTACGTGGTCTCGAGCACATTGCGCGACGTCGATTGGAACGCCGAGCTGGTGCACGGCGATCTGGCCACCGCGGTGCGCGAACTGAAGCGGGATGCCGACGTCGCCACCGGCGGCGTGATGCTCCCCACGGCTCTCGCGGAGCTGGGCCTCATCGACGAGTACGAGTTCGTCGTGCACCCGCGCATCACGGGCCACGGGCCACGGGCCGAGGCTCTTCGACGGGCTGACGACGCCGCTGGATCTTCAGCTCACCGATCGCATCGAGTACGGCTCGGGCGCCGTCGCGTCGCGGTACGTGCCCCGCGCTACAGCTCGGTGAGCCGCCCCGCTTCGACGCGCCAGCGGCGGTCGGTGTCGACGGCGGCGAGCATGCGGCGATCGTGGGTCACGAGCAGGAGCGTCCCCTCGTAGGACTCGAGCGCCTGCTCCAACTGCTCGATCGCGGGCAGATCGAGATGGTTCGTCGGCTCGTCGAGCACGAGCAGGTTCACGCCCCGCGCCTGCAGCAGCGCCATCCCGGCGCGCGTGCGCTCGCCCGGCGAGAGCTCGTCGACCGCCCGGGTGACGTGGTCGGCCTTCAGCCCGAACTTCGCGAGCAGCGTGCGCACCTCGGCAGCGGCCATCTCGGGCACCAGATCGCCGAAGGCTTCGGCGAGCGGCCGGGTTCCGGACAGGAGTGCCCGGGCCTGGTCGATTTCACCGATCTGCACGTTGGCGCCGAGGGCGGCGCGCCCCGCATCCGGCTGCTGACGACCGAGCAGACCCCGCAGGAGCGTCGACTTGCCGGCGCCGTTGGGTCCGGTGATGCCGATGCGCTCGCCCGCGTTGACCTGCAGCGAGATCGGTCCGAGAACGAAGTCGCCCTGATGGAACTCTGCCTCCGACAGCGTCGCGACGACCGTGCTGGAGCGCGGCGCCGAGCCGATCGTGAACTCGAGCTGCCATTCCTTGCGCGGCTCCTCGACCTCCTCCAGCCGTGCGATGCGGCTCTCCATCTGCCGGACCTTCTGCGCCTGCTTCTCGCTCGACTCCATCGACGCCTTGCGCTTGATCTTGTCGTTGTCGGGCGACTTCTTCATGGCGTTGCGCACGCCCTGGCTCGACCACTCCCGCTGCGTGCGGGCGCGAGCGACGAGGTCCGCCTTCTTGTCGGCGAACTCGTCGTACTTCTCGCGCGCGTGCCGACGCACCGTGGCCCGCTCCTCGAGGTACGCGTCGTAGCCGCCGCCGTAGAGCCGGTTCGTGTTCTGCGCGAGATCGAGCTCGAGCACGCGCGTGACGCAGCGCGCCAGGAACTCGCGATCGTGGCTGACGAGCACGACGCCGCCGCGGAGGCCGCGCACGAAGGTCTCGAGCCGCTCAAGACCGTCCAGATCGAGGTCGTTGGTCGGCTCGTCGAGCAGCACGATGTCGAAGCGGCTCAGCAGGAGGGCCGCGAGGCCGACGCGCGCCGCCTGTCCGCCCGACAGCGAGGTCATCAGCGCCTCCGCATCGAGCTGGAGTCCGAGGTCGGCGAGCACCGCGGGGATCCGTTCCTCCAGGTCGGCGGCGCCGCTGGCGAGCCAACGCTCCAGGGCCGTGCCGTACGCATCGTCTGCTCCGACGGCATCGGGGTCGGCGAGGGCGGCGGCGGCCGCATCCATCTGCTCCGTCGCCTGCGCACAACCCGTGCGGCGCGCGATGTACGCCGACACGGTCTCGCCGGCCACCCGCTCGTGCTCCTGCGGCAGCCAGCCCACGAAGGCGTCGGCCGGTGCGAGCGAGACGGTGCCGCCCTGCGGCTGGTCGACGCCGGCCAGCAGCCGGAGGAGCGTGGACTTGCCCGCCCCGTTGGCCCCGACGACACCGACGACGTCACCGGGGGCGACCGTCAACTCGACGCCGTCGAAGAGTGTGCGATGGCCGTAGCCGCCGGCGAGCTGATGGGCGACGAGCGTTGCGGTCATCCGTCGATTCTCCCAGGCGTCAGTCCGGCACCGCGTCGCGGGCGCGCTGCGCCTCGTTCGCGGCGGCCTTCGCGGCGGATGCGGCTTCTCGCAGCCTTCGTTCGCGATGAGCGAGTTCGGCATCCGCCGCGTCCGCATCCGACACGAGCCGCTCGAGCTGCGCGCGCACCTCCGCGATCCGCTCGTGGAGCAGGTCGGCGTGCTCTCGCGCCTTACGCTCGGCGACCTCGGCGGCGACCCGCTCCCGTTCCACAGCCGTCGCGGTGCGCTCCGCATCCCGCGCGGCGCGTTCCGCGGCCTTGCGCGCACGGCGCACGGCGAGCTCGTCCGGATCGGATGCGGGGCGCGCGGCCGTCTCGCCAAGCGGGGAACCCGCGACGACCTCCGCCGCGTCGAGGTCGTCGAGCGCGCCGGCATCCAGCGGCTTGCGGAGGCGCCCCGTGAGGACGGCCGCGGCGGCGCGGGCATCCATGACGGCCGCGTTGATCGTCTGAGCGACGGCCTCGCGGGCAGAATCGGCGAGCGGGTGCCCCGCCTCCGCGGCCAGCGCCGCGGCACGTTTCGCCAGAGAGGCCACGAGCTGCCGGCGCTGGGTGCCGAGCCGGCGGAGCTCAGCCGCATCCAGATCTTCCTGCGCTTCGCGGAGCGCTGCGGCGAGTTCGATCGCCTCCACCAGTTGGCCGTCTGCGACGAGGAGGTTCACCGCCCACGCGGCGACGACAGGCTTGCGCAGAGCCTTGATCCGTGCGGCGTCGGCCGCATCCGCCGTCGCGGCCCGCTCGTCACGGGCGGCGGTGAACGCGTCGGGCGGCAGCCGGTACAGCGCGACGGCGACCTCGTCGACGGGGTTCCCGGATGCGGCGGCCATGGGCTCATTCTGCCGGGCGGCTGGGATGCCCGTCGGGAGGGGCGCGGGGATGGACGCACGGCCGGCGGCGGCGCCCGAACTCCTGCAGAACGCGGCACACGGGGCTCCGCGACACCCGCACAGGGCGATGTGCAGGAGTTCAGGCACGGGCGCCGCAGGAAGCAGGCACCACAGGCGGTGCGGATGCACGGGCCGAACTCCTGCAGAATGCCGTGCGAGACCCTCCAGCAGCAGACCGAACCCCGATCTGCAGGAGTTCGGGCACGGGCCTGACGGGGAAGTTCGGACGAGGAACGACGAAGGGCCGGGCGTCCGAAGACGCGCCGACCCTTCCGAAGGATGCGGGTCAGTCCCAGTCGAGGTAGTCCTCGATCGCCCACGACACGGCCCCGGTGTGGGTTGCCGGGAACAGGTGCTTGCCGCCGTCGACGTTCACGACGCTCACCAGCTCGGGCGCCGAGGCGCGCAGGTCCTCCCCGTTCGACGGCGGCGTGATGCGGTCTTCGGACCCCTGGATCACAAGCACGGGAACCCCGGCGGCGAGCGCAGGAAGCTCGCCCAGCGCTTCGCGGGCCGCGCGCTGCAGGCCGTCGACCTCCGCGTCCCGAAGTTCCTCCGGGGCGTCGGAGAGGTCGAGCTCGTCGGAGCCGGCCGCGCCCTCGACCCCGAGGAGCAGGACGCCGTTCACGCGGTCGTGGTGGTCGATCGCGACCACACGGGCGACCGTGCCGCCGAAGGCATGTCCGCCGATCCAGGCGTGGTCGATGCCGAGATGATCGAGCACGTCGACGACGTCCTGCGCGAGCTCGTGCAGCGACACGGCCGTATCCGACGGGCGACGCGTGCCGATGCGCACGACGCGGAAGTCTTCCTGCGCGACGGAGTGCCCGAGGGCCTCCAGGTAGCCGATATTCAGGCCCTGCGCCGGCAGCAGGACCAGGCCGGGGCCGTCGCCCTCGACCGCGAACGGGATGGCGCGGCCGTCGGGCTCGAAGATCTGGGTGTCCGTCATGCGGGAGTCCTCTCGCGGAAGGCGGGATCGAGACGGCGATCGGGAACCCGGGGCACCGTGTGCCGCAGCGGTGATCGCCTGGGAGAATTTACCAGCCCAGGATGCGGTCGCCTCAGCGTCCGGCGCGCCGCAGCTGCCCGCCGATCACCACGAGCAGGGCGCCCATACCGGCGGCGAAGGCTGCGACGCCGTAGGCCAGCACCGATGTGAACAGCGAGGTGCGGAGGGCGGATGCGGTGGACAGCGCGGCGCTCTGCTTGCGCAGGTCGGCCTCCTCCTGGCTCCCCTTCTCGACCTTCTGCAGCGCCGCGCTGATGTCGGCGTAGGTGCGACCACCGGCGCCGCGCTCTGCGTTGCCCTTGATGACCTGCGCTTCGATGTAGGCCGTGACCGGCCCCTGGACGGGGGCCCCGGCGAGCGCGGGCGCGTTCGGCGGCACAGTGATCTTCTCGGCGCGCAGCTGGCTGGTGACGGTGGCCCACGCTGCGCCGCCCACAGCGGCGAACAGCGTGCCGGCAGCAATGGCGTAGCCGCCGGCGCGACGGACGGAGGAGAGGTCGGAGCGCGTTGTCATGCGGGTCCTTTCAACGGAGACGGTCGTGTGCATCATCCCAGGCCGACGGATGCGGCGCGCGAGCCGCAGCCGTGCGATTCGGCGGTCAGGTTCGCTCGAACGCGGTCTAGGACGACCACCCGGCTATCAGATCGTGAATGAGATTGATCAAGCCGAACACGGCGAAGGCGGCACCGAGGACCCACCACCAGTCCTCCTTGACCGACAGCCGGCGCCCCTGCCGCGCGACCCCGCGCGCGTCCTGCGACCCGTTGAGGATATCGCCGGCGGAGTCTGTCGATCGCTGCAGGCGATCATCGCGCCATCGTTCCCACCGCAACACGCGCTCCGAGAGGACGTCCACGCTGGTCAGCAGTCGCTCCCACAGGGCCGGCTCGAGCGTGGCGAGCTTGCCGGGGGCGTAGAGGAACAGGTAGTCGTCGACGAGCTCGACGTCGAAAGCAGCGGCCTCATCGACGAAGACTGCCATCGTGTCGGGCGAGAAGAGATACAGGGCGTCCGTTTCGTATCCCTCCGGGCAGTACAGGGTGAAGAAGCGGTCGAAGTCACCCTCGAGTGACAACCGCTGCTCCTTCGCGAAAGCGATCGGCAGCCTTGGCCGGCCGACCGCGTTGTTGCCGTGCGCGTCGAGCACGATGTGCGGCAACGCGACGGGAAGTCGAATCGCGGCAAACCCCCATCGATACGTGCTCGTGCTCCTGCCCGAGCCTGTCGTGCAGGTGTGATTGCCGATCTCCAGCGCGTACCGCTCGCGTCGCCGGAGGATGTCGGTGACGAACGCCGATGACTGCCCCGGCCGCGTGAAGATCATCCCCGGCAGGGCCGGGGCGGACGCATACGGCTCGTAGGTGAACCCGTTGGCCTCGGCGAAGCCGTTCAGTCGGTACGGACGCACGCCCGACCGACGCGACAACGCGCGAACGAGCAGGACGACCCCGATCACCGGCGGAATCGCGTACGGAAGGAGGATCGCGGTCAGAGCCCAATCCCACTCGTCGTCGGCGAAGAACGATCCGTCGATGAACACCACCCACATCGTGAGCAGTGCCAGCGGGAAGACGATGAGCAGCACGACGCGCGTCAGGACGCCGCCCCATCGCGGACGGACGGTCGCCGGGAGCGAGCGTCGGTAGGCGCGGAGCCGTCGACGGTCGATCCGGGCGGTCAATGGGGCGGTGTCGACGCTCACGCGCGCCATCCTAGGGCGGCCGCCCTACGGCGCGTCGACCGCTCGGCGATCACCTCGCGTCGAGGGTGCGCTCACGACCAGGAAGCGGACATCCGCGGGCCCGGGGTTGGCGAAGCGATGCGGGATGCCGGCCGGAACTTCTACGCCTTCGCCCGCCGAGAACTCGACCACTCCGTCCGCCGTGTGCAGATGGGCGCGGCCTTCGAGGGCGTAGAAGAACTGCCGCGCGGCGTCGTGGACGTGCCACTGCTCCCCCGAGCCCGCGGGCACCCGTTCCTCGATGACCGAGAGCCCGGGGTCGTCGACCAGCCGCCATCCGTCGGATACCTGGCCCCAGATGTAGTGCGCGGCGTTCTCGCGGCTGGTCGGCGTGAGCCCCTCCCCCGTCATGAGGCACCGATGACCATGAGCCGGTCGGGGTCGGGGAACCGTTGGAAGCCCACGCGGGCGTAGAGCTCGTGCGCGTCGAGCGTCGAGAGCATGAGACGTTTCAGACCGAGCGGGCGCGTCGCATCCACCACGGCGGATGCCAGCGCCTTGCCCAGCCCGCGCCCTCGCGCCTCGGGCGCCACGTACACGTCGCACAGCCACCCGAAGGTGACTCCGTCCGTCACGAGGCGGGCGTAACCGACCTGTGCACCCGTCGGGTCATACACGCCGAAGTTGACGGATGCGGCCGACGCGCGCTGCACCACGTCGAAGGAGCGCCCGATCGCCCAGAACGCGTCGGTCGACAGCCACCGGTGGACCCGCTCGAGGTCGAGGCGGTCGCGATCGGTGTCGATCTCGAAGCCATCGGCCAACGGGACGCACACGCGAGGAATGAGGGAGTCCATCGTCATCGCTCAGCTCCGCGCTCGACGCGGTTGCAGCGGGATACTGTCCGTTCCACCCTCGGGCGAAGCGACCTCCCAGCGGATACCTGCGGGGTCCGCAGGGATGAGGGCGGCGAGCCACTCTGCCGCCTGCTCGACGAGCACCGTTTCGAGGCCATCGAACGTCCACTCGTCCGGACGCTCGGGCACATCCGGCTCCCAGCCCGTCTCTCCCCAGATGACGTCGAACACGCCGCGCTCGTGGTCGAAGCGCCGGTTGAGGGCGAAGTCGTCCGGCCCGTCGAAGCGGGCCATGATCGTGAACGGGCCCTCCGCATCCTGCTCGAGGAACACCTCGATCACGATGTCGTGTCGCCCCTCGCTCGCATCGGCCATCCGCTGCAGCACATCGGCCGCTCGCTCTGAAGCCCCTTCGAGCAGGGGACGCAGACGGGAACGGTAGTCGTCACTCACACAGCCAGCGTAGGACGCTCGTCCGGCGCGATGCGCTCGGGCCGGAAGCCGTAGCCGACCAGGCGCGGCAGCAGACGGCGCGCGATCGGAATCGCGATGCGCAGCACGATTCGTTCCCGGCGCGTCGGCGGATTGTGCAGGATGCGGGGCCGCGGGCGTCCGATCGCACGGTGCACGACCTGCTGGAGCCGCTGCATCGCGCGGGTGGGCAGGGCCCTCCGGCGCTGGAGCGCGGCGCACGCCCGATCGATCGCGACCGGGCCGCCGCCGAGTGCAGGGGCGAGCAGTCGCGCGGCGGCGACCGCATCCTGGATCGCGTAGTTGATGCCGACGCCGAACGCCGGCGACATGGCGTGCGCCGCATCGCCGATGAACAGCAAGCCGGGCTGCCACCAGCGCCGCAGGTGGTTGATCTCGACCGAGAGCAGCTTCACGTCGTCGAACGAGGCGACGGCGCCCAGCTCGGACGCGATCGGCGGCGCGGCGCGCGCCACCCGCATCCGGAAGGCGTCGATACCCCGCCCGCGGATCTCGCCGAAGGAGCCCTTGCCGACTACGAGGCCGCACTGGAAGTACCCCGGCCGAGGGATCGTGATGAGCATGCCGTCGCCGGAGAGCCACGCGAGTGTGTCGGGTACGGGCGCCGCGGGCTCGGGGAGACGGAACCACAGGACGTCGATGCCGACACCGGTCACCACGGGCGCCACACCGACGGCTTCGCGCAGAGTCGAGCCGCGCCCGTCGGCGGCGACCACAAGTGCCGCATCGACGCGGAGGGGGCCGGCATCCGTCGCGGCGTGCACGCCGCTCACGCGCGAGCCGGCCCGCACGACACCCGTCACGTCCGCGCCCATCAAGAGCGTGAAGCTCGACTCATGCCGGGCGGCATCGGCGAGGAGGTCGAGCAGATCCCACTGCGGCATGAGCGTCAGGATGCGGTTCGTACCCCGGAGGGTGCGGAAATCGATCGCGTGCAGTCGTACGCCGTTCACCACGGCGTCGAGGGTGTCGAGCGGACGGTGCTCAATGGCGTCGAAGCTCTGACGCAGTCCGAGCGCGTCGATGATGTCGAGCGTCGACGGATGCACGGTGTCGCCGCGGAAGTCGCGGAAGAAGTCCGCGTGCTTCTCGAGCACGACGACCTCGACGCCGGCACGAGCGAGGAGCAGCCCGAGCATGATGCCGCCCGGGCCTCCTCCGGCGATGCAGACCTGGGTGCGGAGGGTGCGCATGCGCACAGTGTCGCGGATGCGGGGGCGTGAGGCCAGGGTCAGGTGAGGCGCTCGAACACCATCGTCGCCTGGATGCGGTCTCCGCCGCCGATCCCCTTACTGCCCGAGGACGCGGTGGTGATCGTATGCAGGCGATAGCCCAGCGCAGCCTGCTTGTTGATCGCCTTCTCGAGTTCTGTGAGGTTTCCTGAGCCCGTGCCCCACAGCTTTTCCTTGAGGATGACTTGCAGGACCACGTAGTCCATGCCGGTAGGCGCAGGGCGAGGCTGGCCCCCAGAGACGGCATCTGCCTGGATGCGGTCGATCATGCCGGCGACTCCCGGCGCGGGCGGCTGTGGGGGCTGCACCGTGTCGGTCCACGCCGACCCGTCCCACCAGCGCTTCGTGCCTGTGCCGTCGTCGTACCAGCCGGCCTGCGTATCCGTCATACTCTCTCCCCGTCGACATCGACCTTCACGCCGATCATGGCGCGACGCTGAGCGCAGGAAGCGGCGCGGCGCGCCGTTGAAATGAACAGGGTTTCGCGGCCAAAGTCAGCCGCCCGCGAGCAGGTGCGCGGTGGGTCGGTAGTCGATCTTCCAGTCGACGTAGACGCCGGCCACGCCGTCGGCGGTGCAGCGCAGACCGACGGATACCCACCGCACCTCACCGTCAGAATCGAGAGCGAAGCCGACGGCGACGCGGAACTCGTCGTTACCGCACGAGCACTCGGCCTGCTGCACCTCGTCGACGTCGTCGAAGTGATCATCCGAGTCGGCGAGCGCCGCCTCCCCCTCGCAGACAGTGCAGATCGTGGCGGCGACGCCGACCTCGTCCTCCAGCACGACGGCGAACGTCTCATTGCCGCACGTGCACACCGAGAACGCAACACTGTCGACCGCGTACCCGCCCGCAGCGAACTCCTCGATGGAGCTCCGCAGCTCGTCGCGCTCCTGCTGCACCGTGCTCATGCGGCGAGACTACCGGCGTGGGCGGGTCAGGAGTCGGCGCCCCACCTGGCCGGCGACACGAGATGATGAAGTCATGCCCGCTCGCCGTCGCCCCGACGTCACATCCCTCGAGCTGGTCGGCGGACCGGAACCGGTGACCGTCGGCATCCACGGCTACGACCCGAGCTGGCCCGTTGCGTTCGCGGAGCATCGCGACCGCATCCGTCTGGCGCTCACGGGGCGGCAGATCCAGATCGCGCACATCGGATCGACGTCCGTGCCGGGCCTCGCGGCGAAGCCGATCATCGACATCCTCGTCACCGTCGACGACATCACCGCGGAAGAGGACTACCTCGACGCGCTGCTCGGGGCAGGTTACGCGCTGCGGGTAAGGGAACCCGGCCACCGCCTGGTGCGCACACCCCAGCGCGATGTTCACGTGCACGTCTACGAGCGGGACGCACGCGCCGTGGACGAGTACCTCCTGCTGCGCGATCGGCTGCGAGAGGACGCGGCCGATCGCGCGCTCTACGAGCGGACGAAACGCGAGCTCATGCAGCGCGACTGGGACGACATGAACGCCTACGCGGACGCGAAGACCGCCGTCATCGACGCGATCAAGGAGCGCGCCCGGGCGGCACGGCGCTAGCCACCGGTACCGTCCTCAGAGAGTGGTCGATGCCGCCGGATCCGTGCGCTCTGCACTGTCGACGAACTGTCGGAGGTTGTCGATCTCTGGAAGGTCGACCCAGAGGCGGATGCCACCGTCCCTGGCGCCCGCGCCGTTGACGACGACGGCACCACCCAGACGGTCGATCAGCGGGCCCACCTCGTGGGCCGCAGCGGCGGGGAGATACCCCACGCCGCGGCCGTTCGAGGTGACGGAGATGCCTCCTTTGTCGCGGCGCGAGCGTTTCGCGCGACGCAGGACGTAGGCGCGGCGCTCATCGCCGTGCCGTTCGCGGTCGTTGACGATGTAGTGCGTCCGTTCCAGGGCCACCGGTCGCGATGGCAGATGCCGGAGGTCGGGCAGATCGGCATGACGGCCGACACGTCCCGTCGTGATGTGCAACAGCTCTTCCCACCATGTCGGCATGTGCGCCCTCTCCTCGGTTCGATATGCCATCACCGAGGCGGAGCACTCCCCCACTGTGTCACGTCCCGCTGGGCGCCCCCTGACCGACCAGCGACGGTGGTCGGCGAGGTCGCGAGCCGACCGGAGCACGATTCTGCGCCGATGTGCCCGATCCGGCCCGCGAACGCCGTAAGGCGCGTACGGTGAGGCACATGTGGACAGTTCTTCTCATCTTGCTCGTCGTATGGGTGGTGCTGTCGGTCGTGGGTTTCGCGTTCGAGGGTCTGCTCTGGCTGGCCGTCATCGGCATCGTGCTCTTCATCGGCACGCTCATCTTCGGCATCATCCGTCAACGCTCGCGCCGCAACCGCAGCTGATACTTCTCGTCAGGCTGACGGAGCGATCTGGCTGCGCTGCTCGACCAGCGGGCAGCTGAACACGTCCCGCTCGCCGAGACCGACGCGGTTGATGTAGCGGACGATGATCGCGTAGGACGCGAACAAGCCGGTCTGCACGTACGGCACGCCGTGCGCGCGGCAGTATTCGGCGATGAGCGGTGCGGCCTTGCGCAGATGCGGTCGCGGCATCGACGGGAACAGATGGTGCTCGATCTGGTAGTTCAGTCCGCCCATGGCCGTGTCGAGCACGCGATTGCCGCGGATGTTGCGGCTCATCATGGCCTGACGGCGCAGGAAGTCGATCGTCGCGTCGCGCGGGACGATCGGCATCCCCTTGTGGTTCGGGGCGAAGGAGACGCCCATGTAGAAGCCGAAGAGCCCGAGCTGCACCCCGAGGAAGACGAACGCCACGCCCGGCGAGAGCACGAGGAACACGAGAAGGGGGAATCCGAGCAGGCGTACCGCGAGGAAGCCGATCTCGACCCATCGCCGGTCGAGTCGCCCTCGCGTCGCGACACGCGCGACGCCGGATGCGTGCAGCGACACCCCTTCGAGGAGCAGGATCGGGAAGAAGAACATGCCCTGATGTGCGCGGAGCCAGGTGACGACGACACCTCGAGGGGCGCGCTTGTCCGGGGCGACAACGATCACCGGCAGCTCGATGTCGGGGTCCGCCCCCAGCTTGTTCGGATTCGCATGGTGGCGAGTGTGCTTGTGCTGCCACCACCCGTAGCTCATGCCGACCAGAAGGTCACCGAGCACCAGACTCACCCAGTCGTTCCATTTGCCGGAGACGAAGATCTGGCGATGCGCCGAGTCATGGCCGAGAAACGCGATCTGCGTGAAGAGCATCGCCAGGAACGCCGCCGTGAACAGTTGCCACCAGGTGTCACCGATCCACACGAACAGCAGAAGGCTGGCGGCCAGCAGCAACGGCAGCCCGATCAGCTTGGTCCAGTAGTACCCGTATCGTCGCCTGAGAAGTCCGCGTTCACGCACCACCTGAGCGAGTGCCGTGAACTCACTCGCGCCGCGAGGAGCGCGGGCGGCTCGGGGCATGGTCGCGCGGAACTCGTTCATGGTCCTCGCCGCTTCCCCTCATCACGAGCGCGGCATGCGCTCGTGACCGCCCTCTCCGTCCCACTCGGACAGCTGCGCCGCATCCGCGTCCGGCTGCCCTGACGCGCGGAAATGCACGGACTCGGCGAGAGCGACCACGGCGGCTGCCCGCGTGTGCTCGTGATCGGCCGCGTCCTTCATGCGCACCTCCGCCGCATCGCGCACGGCACGCACACGCTCGCTGATCTCGGCCAGTCGGTCCATCAGGACGGCGGCGAGTCCGTCACGCAGTTCCTCGAGGTTCGTGTTGGCGATCTCGAGCCGTCGATCCGACACCGCGACCTCCACGGTCGGGTATCCGGCTCTGGTGAGGAAGTCGCGGGTCTCGCCGTCGAGGATCGCCGCCACCTCATCCTTCTGCGGGCGTCGGGTGAACACCGTCTCCACCGTGTAGCGCTCGGGGGCGTCATCGGTCATCAGGGCCGCAGGCAGCGAACCCACGAGCACCGATCCCAGGCCCAGCGTGGCGGCGTCTGCGCCGCCCGTTCGTGTCTGTGTCTCCATAGCCGGACGTTACGCCCGCCACATGTACGCCTCACAGGTTGGGCGAAACGTGGGCGCGCCGCGCGGCCCGGGATCACATATCTTGTGGATGTGACCGGCAGATGGGTGCGACGCGTGCTCGTCGTCGAGGACCAGGCCGCTATGCGGCTGCTCGTCTGCGAGACGCTGAACCAGCACGGGTTCGAGACCCGCGGAGCCGAGAGCGCGGCCGAGGCGACACGTCTGTTCACCGAGTTCGATCCCGACGTGCTCCTCGCCGACATCGACCTCGGTTCCCGCCCGTCCGGCGCCGAACTGGCAGCCGGACTCGTGGCGCTCGCGCCCCACCTCGGAGTCGTCTTCCTGAGCAGCTATCCGCGCGCCGCGGCGGGGGCGACCGCGATGGGCGTGTCGGGAGCGGTGTTCGTCTCCAAGCTCGCCCTCGCCTCCACCGCCGAGCTCGTCGACGCCGTCGAGGCGGTCATGTCGACCCAGTCTCCCGTCGGTCCCGCGAGCCGCGACGGCGAGGACTCGCTGAGCATTCTTCGGCGAGTCCGCCGGCGGCGGGCTCGTGACCACGCTGCTGGCCACACCGTCCGCGCGCGGGCTGTTCCACCGCGCTATCGCCGAGTCCTCCCCCGCATCCAGCGTCCACGGCGCCGAGCGCGCCCGGGCGGTCGCCGCGCGTTTCACCGCAGCACTGCGCATCGATGAGACGCAGCCGGATGCGGCGGAAGCGCTGCGTGCCGCAACGTCGCAGCAGATCGTCGACGCGGGCATGGAGGTCTACGCGCAGGTGCCCGACGCCGACCCCGGCGTGCTCGCCTTCGCACCGGTCATCGACGGCGACCTCCTGCCGGAGGCACCCGCCGTCGTGCTGCGCGAGGGCAGGGGACTTGCCGTCCCGCTGCTCATCGGGACGGCAAGGACGAGGCATCCCTGTTCAAGTTCATGAAGTCGCCGCTGATCCCCATCACCGACGAACGCCTGCGCGACATGTTCGGCGACATGGCCGCGGACAATCCCGCTCTCGAGCTGCCGACGTTCGATGACGTGCGCACCGCGTACGAGCACGCGCGGCAACGCGCGATCGGGCTCGGAATCGCGCGGGACATCGGATTCCGCATGCCGAGCGTGTGGATCGCGGAGGGGCATTCGCAGGTGGCGGATGTCTGGCTGTACCGCTTCGACCACGCGGCCCCGTTCCTCCGCCTGATCGGACTCGGCGCGACGCAGGCCACCGAGCTGCCGTACCTCTGGGGCAACCTGACGAGTGGGCCGAAGGACCCGACGTTCCGCCTCGGCGGCCGCCGGGTGGCCGAGAGCATCTCGGCTCACATGCAGCAGCGGTGGACCGCCTTCGCGCACGGAGAGTCACCGGATGCGGACGGCTCGGCTCCCTGGGAGTCCTACTCGGTCGATCGGGGGCGCAGCACGCTGGTGATCGACCATCAGGATCACCTCGTGCCGGATCTGGACGCGTCACTGCGAGCCGCGTGGGGCGACGAAGTACTGAGCTTCCACTGATCGGGAGGCGTCGGGGGCGGCGTGTCGACGGTGAGGGCCGGAATCCGCCGGACTGCAACGGCTCGATCGCGTTGGCTGAAGGGGTGAACAACGACACCGCGACCGCCGCCTTCCGCGCCCTCTGCCTCGACTCGCCGCATCCGTTCGTCCTCGTCAACGCGTGGGATGCGGCGAGCGCACGGATCATGGAGGCTGCCGGCGCACCTGCGATCGCCACCACCAGCGCCGGGGTGGCGTGGTCACTCGGCCGACCCGACGGCGATGCCCTCACCCGCGCCGAAGCCGCAGGTGCCGTAAGACGCATCGTCGACGCCGTCTCCGTGCCGGTCTCGGCAGATATCGAGGGCGGGTATCCCGATTCGTCACACGGCGTCGCACGCACGGTCGACGCCGTGCTCGACGCGGGCGCGGCCGGGATCAACATCGAGGACGGCACATTGTCACCGACCGAGTTCGCGGCCCGTATCGCCGACGCGCGGCGGACAGCCGATCGTGCGGGCGTGGCACTGTTCATCAATGCCCGGACGGACGTCTTCCTTCGAGGCGGGCGGAGCACGGCCGCTCTCACCGCGGAGGCGATAGAGCGCGGACGACGCTACGTCGAAGCCGGAGCCGACGGCGTCTTCGTTCCGGGCGCAGCGATAACCGAGATCGCTGCTCTCTCGTCCGGTATCCCGGCGCCACTCAACGTCATGGCAGGCCCGGGGTCGCCGACGACGGCGGCGCTCGGGAGACTCGGTGCGGCGCGAGTCAGCCTCGGGTCGAGTGTCGCCCAGGCTGCCTACGCACTGGCGCGCCGCGCCGCGGCAGAGGCGCTGACGGCGGGCACGTTCGACGCTCTCATCGACGGCGAGGACTATGGCCGACTCAACGCGTTGATGCGGCGCGGGTGACGCGCGAATGCTCCCATTCTTTCCACGTGTCACCGGCCGTTGGTCACTTTGTCTGCTCCGCGGGTTACGATCGCGGCAACGGCGCGGTTTTGCAGGTCCGCGCCCATGCAGAACGCGAGGATCCCCCGTGCCCTTCAGAAGCAAAGCGACGCTCGAGACCTGGCTCGAAGAGTTCCACCGCTCACGCGAGGCGGGGGACCTGATCCGTGTCGCAGTGCAGGATGGGTCCGAGGGCGCTGACACCGGTCTCGTGATCGTGCCGCTGCACAACGCGGACATCTCGCTCTACATGGAGCCGATCGAGGTCGGAGACTCGCGGTGGCGCGTCACGATCGAACCTCAGGCCGAGATGACGGTCCTCACGAGCTTCGAGATGCAGCGCCTCGCCGCCGAGCTCTCGGTCGCGGCCGAGCTCTGCGCCTTCCTCGAGGCCAAGTCGGTGGGCCACGAAGAAGGCTGAGCCCCCTCACCGACTGCGCCGCCGTTCGAGTGACCGGCGCTCAGCTCTGCAGCGGCCCGACGTACACGTTGCGCGAGACGGCGACGAAGCCCTCCGGTGAGGCACCGCCGTCGGGGACGACCGTGAATAGGCGCTGGTCGGGCCCCGAGACACCGATCTCCCCGCGTTCTCCTCCGCACACCCCGGCCCACGCTCCGTCGCTCGGATAGGTGAGTACGCAGATCTCCCCAGCCTTGCTTCCGCGCCCCAGCCACACGTCGGTTCCCTCGTGCTCGCCGACCCACCTCATCGAGTCCATATCGAAGTTGGCTCGCGCATCCTCTGTCACCGCGGCCGGCAGCGCCCTCGTGTGGGTGCTTTCCAGATCGGAGTATGCGGCCGTACTCGTACAGCCGGCGAGCGCCAGCGCCGCCGCCGCGACCGCCAGGGGAAGGACGAATCTTCGATGAGGCGTCATGCCCCCACTCTGGCAGTGCCAGGGGGTGCGCTGCCTCATGCGTTCCACCTGGTCACCCGTCGAACTCGTGGATCGGCACGTACTGCGCGCCATCGTCCAGACGGTCCACGAGCACCTCGGGGCACGGCTGCTCCGTGTCGTCCCGGGGCCGGTCCCAGCTCACGAGGCGGTCGTCGAGGAACCGGATGCGGACGGTGAAACACGTGTACACACCGGAAGGACCCGCGTACGGCACGCCGGAGGAACGGTTGACATCTTCACGAGGCAGCGCTGGATCGCGGAGCCCGGACGAAGCGAAGACGTCGAACGCCAGCAGGTTCTCCACCGCATACGTGACGTCTCCGCGCTCCCACCGATAGTTGTGGGTGAGGACGGCCGGCGCGGACGCGTCGAGCGAGTCGGGCGCTGCTCCCCCGGCCCAGTAGGTGCCCTCCTCGAGCACGGCCACCGCATCCGCCCGACTCGCCCCGGCTTCACGAAGGTCGCCGATGCGACCCACGAAGCCGCCCTCCGTGGCATCCATCTGTCGCCAGAGGACGCCGTCGTAGGACTGCGTGCATCCGCTGAGCGCCATAGCGGCGACGCCGAGCACGGCGACCGCGACCACACGACGGATCATGTGTGAAGACTATGCGGCGCACGAGGAGGAGACCGGCACTCACCGTCCGGCTCGCCCCGCCCGCCCGGAGCTCGATCAGGGCATCGTCAGGCGGGACGCAGACAAGACGAAGTGTCGCCGCAGCAGAGCTTTGGCGTCGAGAGTCTGCTGGTTATCGGGACCGGTCCGCTCGGGCGAAAACATGGAGTGCAATGTCCTCCCAGTCAACCGCGTCGGCAACGGTGGGAGCCACGTCGCCCTCCAGACTCAGCGCTGAAGCGAGTGCTGAGTTGCAGAGATCCAGCCACCGAGCATCGCTCACTTCCCCGTCACCGTCGAAGGCAGGGGCGCCTCTGTCACGCCAGACCCCCACCACGGCATTCACAGACAGAGACCGCGTCAGCGCTCCGGACGCCCATCGCCCGTACGCGAACATGTTGTTGTACGACGCAGACGTGAGCAACTGAACGTCGGGCCACTCTTCGAACCTCAGGTAGCGGCGGTGCAGGATTGCCGGGTCGTAGAGGTGAGCGTCCTTTGTCGCGATGAGGACACCGTCACCGAACACTCCAATCGCGTGCATGCCTCGCGGCTGCCAGCATGCGTCGAGAAGCCGCTGAGTCCCGACCTGCTCATATGCTGTCCGCGGATAGAGTCGCCGAATGACCGCGTGGGCCTCTTCGGCGCTGCCGGGCTTCCTGAGGTCGAGATGACCCTCCGTCGTGTAGACGATGAA
Source organism: Microbacterium sp. Clip185 (assembly GCF_028743715.1). Classification (NCBI taxonomy): domain Bacteria; kingdom Bacillati; phylum Actinomycetota; class Actinomycetes; order Micrococcales; family Microbacteriaceae; genus Microbacterium; species Microbacterium sp. Clip185. Next base: position 2,090,311 of record NZ_CP117996.1, read on the forward strand.
CGCGAAGCTCAAACCCATCGCCGCACCCTACCGCGGCAGAATCAATCAGTGTCGGACTGTCCCACATCGCTACCCTGAGGTTATGGATGTGAGCTGCGACGTCTGCGAGACCGCGCTCGTGCACAACGATGGAACGCCTCCCCACGACATCGCCATCCAGCGCACGAGCGAAGAGCTGCAGCGGCGTGTAAACGAGGGCAGGATGCGATTCATCCACGGTGATGTGCCGCTCGGCGACATGCTCGCGCTCGCGATGTCGGACCTGAAGTTCACGATCATCAGCTACCTGGAGTGCCTGGCGTGCGGGCGAACCTGGTTCTGGGGGCTCTGCATCCGCGGAGCACCGATCTACCGTCCCGTCGATGCGGACGCGCCGTTGCGGGAGCGGTGGGAAGAGGTGCCGCCCCGCGAACGGTGGGCACGCGACGCCGCATCCTGAGCTAGACGGCAGGCTTCATCCGTTCGACCGGGAGCCACAGCTCACAGGTCGCCGTGCGGAAGTCGTCGCTCCGTTCGAGCACCGCGACGATCGACGGGCCCGAGCGCAGCTGCCACGGGTTCGAGGGGAACCACTCGGTCGCGGATGCGGCGTACGCCTCCTGCAGGACCTGCGGATACGGGCCAGAGGTTCGGAACACGACCCAGGTTCCCGCATCCGCCTCGATCACATCGAGATCGGCCGGAGCATCCGCATCGGCGGCGAGCGCGACACCGTGCAGATAGGTCAGCTCGCTCCCCTCCGAGTAGTCGGGGTCGACGTCCGCGCTCACCTGCAGGAGACCGGCGGGCTCGGCGCTGCTGAGCGACGTGAGACGCGCGTGCTCCTCGACGGGCAGCGACGCGATGTGCGCCTGGATGTGCGGATTGACGCCTTCGTGGATCAGCGGCACGCGTGCGGCGTGGCCGGCGAGGCGGAAGGCGGGGCGTTCGATGAGTCGGGCGTCCATGGCGGAGCTCCCTTCGACGGTCAGGCGGAACCTGAGGATGGATTGCGGACGAAGGGGCCCACCGTCGCGACGCACGTCGCCGTGGCTCACGCCGTGCACCGCGCGGAACGCTCTGCCGAAAGCTTCGACGGACCCGTAGCGGAAGCGCACGGCGATCGTGAGCAGATCGTCGCCGTCGATCACGTCGGCGGCTGCCACAGTCATCCGTCGGCGTCGCACGTACTCCGACACGGGCATGCCCGCGAGCGTCGAGAACATCCGACGCAGGTGGTAGCCCGTGACTCCCGCGGATGCGGCGAGCGAATCGACGTCGATCTCGTCGCCCAGTCGGCGTTCGATCTCGTCGACCAGGCGATTGAGCACTTCGATCATCGCGGCTCCCTTCGCGATCCACTCTCGTCGGGCGTGGGCCCGCGCGCCCGATCGTTCCGGACCGATTCTGTCGCCTGGATCTGTGTGGTCGTTGCCCCGGATATTGAGCGAGCCGAAGGCGAGACGAAACGCTACGCGGAGGTGGACCCGCGGAGCGCATCCACGATGACCTGCGGATCGACGTCGATGCTGCCGACGGCGATCGAGCGCTTACGCCGCTTGCCCGCATCCTGCCGAGTGAACTCGATGCGCGCCGCGTGCAGGCCGGACGCGGGGATGAGAGTGGCACTCGTTCCCTCCCGGGGCCATTCCTCGGCGCGGATGCGGGGGGCCAGCACGGAAGGACGCACGACGGCCGGGAAGAGCACGGCCCAGGGAGTGATCGTCACTGCGATCTTCGGCAGGCGTGGCCATCGACGAAGCTGCCGCACACCCAGCGCGCCGATCGCGACGGGAATCGAAACGAGCAGGATGGAGCCGAGGATGAACGGCAGCGGGTTTCCCTCCACGGCGGTCGATGCGGCAATGAGCGGAACCAGCGTGATCAGGCCCCACAGGATGCCCAGAGCCACCATCGCCGCACCCTGCTTGCGCACGAGCCGGCGCAGCGTCTGTTCGACGGCCACTCGGCCAGCCTCGTCGTAGCGCACCACCAGCGTCGCGTCGGGTGTCATCGCCGATCAGCCCCGTCGTCTACGGAGGGGCGATTCCGGAGCTTCTCGAAGGCGAACAAGCGGAACTTCACCGGGCTGGGTCACGGAAGAGCGTCTCCGTCGGACAATTCGACTGGACTCGCCTGACCTTGCCCGGACAGGTCCGACTTCAGCTTCCCTCGGAGACGGTCATAGCGCCATTCCAGTTGACGAGCACGTGCAGATATGGACCCGCAGTCTCTCGTAAGAACGACATACATCTCACCAAAGTAGGCAAGCAGGTCGTCATCCAACCTCCGCACCCTCGTCACGGGAGCAGTCCTATCCATGAGGCCTTCGACCTGAACGCTATCGATAGCAGATAGGGCTTGGTTAAGAGCACCGACGTTCAGCAATCCGCATGCCGTCAGCAACTCCATTCCGAAATCCAGGCCCCGCGGACTCGGGGCGCGATCTCTGGGATACCGCTCACGCAGGAGATCGTCGAGTTCCTTGTGCGAGAGTGTCGGATCGGTGGAATCTGCGGGCAGCGAGTCCACCGAGCGACGATTCTCAGGCTTGACCTCTCCCTCGTTGGACGGGCGAGCAAGGATCCGATCAATGGCCACGAAGGTCTCGTCTAGTGCCCGTCTCGCGTCGGCCGCCGCGCCAAACAGCTGATCGATCGTGCCCCTGTCCTGTTCCCCGATCGCTCGGTAAGGCGCCCCCTTGTATCGCCGGGCATGCTCGAACTCCGCCCAGGCGTGCCCCGCGACAGTGCGCACTTGGATCTCGAGGCCGCCGAACTCATCGAAGTACTGCTCCAACTTGCCGCCCGCCGTAAGCCATTCCCCAGAGAGGTCCTCGTTCTCGTGCGAAACGACCAGATGCTGGCAGTCATAACCCCGCAGGTGCGTAGGTTTGACGTCTCCTGGATTCTTGTCTTCCCCGGGAAGCACATGGAACCTTTGCCGCAACAGGTCACACGTACGATCACGGTCGGTGACCGAGTACGTGATCACGCGCAGCGCGACGATGTCGGTCATCGCAGTTCTCGGGTCGGCGTAACCCTTCGCTTCCTGCTTACGGCGAAAGGATGTGATCGACTTCGCTCGGGCAGTTACATCGTGGGGAGTGATGCCCGACTCCTCAAGAAGCCTCAATACGTATGCCTGCATCTCCACGGCAGCAGCGGGAAGCCAGTCCCATGCGGAAAAGTCAATGGACTCGGCCGCGCTGCCCTCCCGGTTCTCCTGACCGCCACTAGCCTCGCTCCCCATGCGCACGACGATAGCCGGAGGTATACGAATCGCGCACGAGTCAGCCAGCGCGCCTTCCGTCCCGAACGGCTCGCTCAGTTGTTGAAGCGGAACTCCACGACGTCGCCGTCCTGCATGACGTAGTCCTTGCCCTCGAGGCGAGCCTTGCCCTTCGCGCGGGCCTCGACGACCGAGCCCGTCGCGACGAGATCGTCGAACGAGATGACCTCGGCCTTGATGAAGCCCTTCTCGAAGTCGGTGTGGATGACGCCGGCAGCCTGCGGGGCCTTCCAGCCCTTGCCGATCGTCCAGGCGCGCGCTTCCTTCGGACCCGCGGTGAGGTAGGTCTGCAGGCCGAGCGTGTCGAAGCCGATTCGCGCGAGCTGGTCGAGGCCGGATTCGTCCTGACCAGTCGAGGCGAGAAGCTCAGCGGCCTCCTCGGGGTCGAGGTCGATCAGCTCCGACTCGATCTTCGCGTCGAGGAACACCGCCTGCGCGGGCGCGACCAGCGCGGCGAGCTCGGCCTTGCGGTCCGCATCCGTGAGCACGTCCTCATCCACGTTGAAGACGAAGATGAACGGCTTCGCGGTCAGCAGGCCGAGCTCCTTGATGGGAGCCAGGTCGATTCCGGATGCCGACAGCAGCTGTCCGCGCTCGAGCGCGTCCTTCGCGGCCTGCGCCGTCTCGAGCACGACCGGCTCCAGCTTCTTGCCGCGCACTTCCTTCTCGTATCGCGTGATCGCGCGCTCGAGGGTGTCGAGGTCGGCGAGCTGCAGCTCGGCGTTGATGGTTTCCATGTCGTTCTTCGGGTCGACGTTGCCGTCGACGTGCACGACGTCGGAGTCGGCGAATCCGCGCACGACCTGCGCGATCGCGTCTGCCTCGCGGATGTTGGCGAGGAACTTGTTGCCGAGCCCCTCCCCCTCGCTCGCGCCGCGCACGATGCCCGCGATGTCGACGAACGACACGGCGGCCGGCAGGATGCGCTCGCTGCCGAAGATCTCGGCGAGCTTGTCGAGGCGCGCATCGGGCAGGTTGACGACACCCACGTTCGGCTCGATCGTCGCGAACGGGTAGTTCGCCGCGAGCACCTGATTCTTCGTCAGGGCGTTGAACAGGGTGGACTTGCCGACATTCGGCAGCCCGACGATTCCGATGGTAAGAGCCACGGGCATCAAGTCTAGGCGCCCCACGGCTCGGCGCCCGCCGGAGTCTGCCGGGGTGGCCCGCCCGGTCCGCCTCAGTGCGCACCGCACGAGCCAGCCCGCCGCATCCGCCGCTCGGAGAAACGCACGAATTTCGGAGAATGCGGCGCAAAACCTCCGAGGGAACGCCGAATCTCCGACATCCGTACGCCCGAGCAGTCACCGCCCGGCACCCCAGCCCGACCACCACGCGCCCCCGGATGCCCCCACCCCGGCGCGCCTCACCGCGCACCGCACGCATCCGGGTGAGGGTGAGGGCGTGTCACTGGATTTCACCGCGATCGACTTCGAGACGGCGAACTCCTCCAGCGCTTCGGCGTGCGCGGTGGGTCTGGCCCGCGTCCGCGATGGGCGCATCGTCGCGACCGCCGGTTGGCTGATCCGCCCACCCGAGGGTCACGACCGCTTCTTCGAGCTGAACATCGGCATCCACGGCATCCGCCCGGAGCACGTCGTCGACGCGAAGGGCTGGAGCGAGCAGCTCGATGACATCGCCGCCTTCGCCGGTGCGGATGTGCTCGTGGCGCACAACGCCGGATTCGACATGGCCGTGCTGCGGCGCGCGTGCGCCGCGACCGGCGACATCTGCCCGCCCTACCGCTACGCCTGCAGTCTGCAGCTCGCGCGCCGCACTTACGACCTGCCGAGCTACCGGCTGCCGATCGTGGCGGCCGAGGCGGGCTTCGCCGAGTTCCGTCACCATGACGCGACAGCGGATGCGGCTGCCTCCGCCGCCATCATGATCGATGCCGCACGGCGCTGGAACGCGCCCGACATCGATGCCCTCGCTGATGCCTCCCGCATCCGTATCTGCGAGATCGACACGGCGGTCGCCGCAGCCGCCTGACCGGCGATGTCCGGAGCCGGGGGCATGCTGTGCACATGGACCCCGTGATCCTCCTCGTCGCCGCGCTGTGCCTCGCCGCCGGCATCGCCCTCGGCTGGTTCGCCGCGCACTCGCGCGCCTCCGGGCAGCAGGGCGCGCTGTCTGCCCGAGCCGCCGCCGCGGAGTCCGCCGCCGCGGCCGCGCGTGCCGAGCTCGAACGACAGGGCGGACTGTACCGGGAGTTCGTGGAGCGCCAGCGCGCCGAGCAGCGAGAGCGCGACGACCGCGATCGTCGCGAGAACGCGGTGGTGGCGGCCCTCGCGCCGGTGCGCGACACCCTCGCCCAGGTGCGGATCAAGGTCGACGACCTCGAGCGGGAGCGCCACGCCCAGTACGGAGCTCTGGCCGAACAACTCCGCCGCGCGCAGGAGACCGACGACCTGCTGCGCGACACGACGGCATCGCTCTCCTCCGCCCTGCGCTCGACGAGCACCCGCGGCGTGTGGGGCGAGGTGCAACTGCGGCGTGTCGTCGAGGCTGCGGGCCTCACGCGCCACGTCGACTTCGACGTGCAGTCCTCGATCAGCTCGGATGCGGGCTCGGGCCGCCCCGACATGATCGTGCGGCTCCCCGGCGGCAAGGCGATCGCCGTCGACGCCAAGGTGCCGCTCGACGCGTTCATCGAGTCGCAGGCGATCCCCGACACCGCGCAGGGAGAGGATGCGGTGCGCCGCCGCGCGCTCCGCGACAAGCATGTGAAGGCGCTGCGCGCCCACATCGACGCGCTCGCGAAGAAGCAGTACTGGGCAGGGATCGATTCCAGCCCTGAGTTCGTCATCTGCTTCGTGCCGAACGAGGCGCTCCTGGCGACCGCCCTCGACGAAGACCCCGCGCTGCTCGACTATGCGTTCCGCCAGCGTGTCGCGCTCGCCTCCCCCGTGAATCTCTGGGCGGTGCTGCGTACGGTCGCTTACACGTGGACGCAGGAGGCCGTCTCCGACGACGCCCGCGAGCTGTTCACGCTCGGCACGCAGCTCTACGAGCGGCTCGGTGGGCTCACCAAGCACATCGACGACCTGCGGCGCGGCATCGAACGCACGGTCGACGGCTACAACCGGTTCGTCGGTTCGCTCGAGAGCCGCGTCCTGGTGACCGCACGACGCTTTCCCGGTATCGACGAGACCAAGCTGGATGCGGTCGCCGCACCCGCCGCGCTCGAGTCCACGCCGCGCCGGCTCAGCGCCCCGGAGTTCACCGCCGCGCTCGACGAGGTGCGACGGGCCGCATCCGATTCTGCGGTTGAGACCGCATCCGCCGACGAGGCGCAGCTGCCGACATCCCCCTCCTGACACGGGTGTTCGCCCGTCGCGGATACGCCTGCGCGGACGCGCATTCCCGACGACGATGAGGCTATGAAGCTTCTCGTTCTCGGCGGCACGGCGTGGCTCGGGCGCACGACGGCCGCATCCGCGATCGCCGCCGGCCATGACGTGACCTGCGCCGCCCGAGGCACGGACGTTCCGCACGGGGCGCAGCACGTTCGCGTCGACCGCGACATCGCCGACGGCCTCGCGTCCTTGATCGACACCCGGTGGGATGCGGTGATCGACGTCTCGCGTCAGCCGGGGCAGGTGCGGCGCGCCACACGCGGGCTGCGCACCGACCGGTTCGTCTTCGTCTCGACCTGCAACGTCTACGCGAGCCAGGCGGAGATCGGCGCCGACGAGTCGGCGACACTGCTCGACCCTCTCGACGCCGACGTCATGACCGACCCCGAGGACTACGGGCGCGCCAAGGTCGCCTGCGAGGATGCGGTGCGCGAGGCGTTCGGTGCCGATCGCTCGGTCATCGTGCGCCCCGGCCTCATCGGCGGCCCCGGCGACCCGACGGGACGCAGCACCTACTGGCCACGCCGCTTCGCCGCGCCGTCGAACCCAGACGACGTCGTGCTCGCGCCGGACGCACCCGGCTTGCCGACCGCGCTCATCGACGTGCGCGACCTCGCCGCGTGGCTCGTGCGACTCGCGGAGGGCGCGGGATCGGGCGCCTTCAATGCCCAGGGCGAGCCGCATCCGTTCCCTGCGCACCTCGATGCGGCGAGGGCCGCAGCCGGAAAGCGCAGCGAAACGGCGACCGCAGCAGAAGACTGGCTCGCGGCGCAGGGCGTCAACGAGTGGTCAGGGCCGCGGTCGCTACCGCTCTGGCTGCGTGACCAGACCTGGTACGGGATGAACGCGCGGTCGACGCAGCGGGCGGTGGCGGCCGGGCTCGAGCGTCGTCCCCTGGAATCGACCCTCGCCGATGTGCTCAGCGGGGCGGTGGTATCGGGAGCAGGACTCACCGACGACGAAGAACGCGAGCTGCTCGCGCAGCTGACGGCGTAGGTCAGGCGCCGCCGGGAACGAAGCTCAGCAGCAGGAGCACGACGGCGGAGACGCCGACGAACGCGCCGATCGCCCACCACGGGCTCGGCTGGTGACCTTCTTCGCGGCGGACGCGGAAGAGGACATCGGGGCGGCGCGCGGGGTCGGGGTTGTTGACAGCCACGGCGTCGGCGACGACGGCGAGCGCTCCGGTGTGCGGATGCGCGTTCTCCTGGGTTGCGGACATCGTTCGTCCCTTCGTCTCGGTGCAGAGATCGACATCGACGGTGATACGACGTCGTTCATTCTGCCACCTGCATCCGCGAGCGCACCGGAGGCTTGCGCTCCTTGCCGCATCCGGCTCCACGCCCCTCCGTCGCAGCATGTCCCACTTGCTGCACTATTCAGGCCCCAAACCTGCGGGAAGTGGGACATGCACTGCGGGAAGTGGGACATGACCGATCGGCGCAGCGAAGGCACTGGATCGGCGCAGCGAAGGCACCGGTCCGGGACCAGTCCGGCGCGGCAGCGCCGCGGCTCAGCGCTCCGGCGTCAGAGCCACTTGGAGGTCAGGTGCTCGCTCGAGATGCGGCGGAGGGTGCCGGAGGCGCCGCGCAGCACGACACTCTCGGTGTAGATGTGCTCGCCCTCGCGGCGCACACCGGCGACGAGCTGGCCGTCGGTCACGCCGGTGGCGACGAAGATCGTGTTCTTGCCCTTGACGAGATCCTCGGCCTCGTAGACGGTGCCGTCGACCTTGAGCCCCGCGTCGATGCCGCGCTGCTTCTCCTCGTCGTTCCGCGGCGCGAGACGGCCCTGGATGTGGCCGCCGAGCGCCTTGATGGCACAGGCGGTGACGATGCCCTCGGGGCTCCCGCCGATCCCGACGCACATGTCGGTGCGAGCGTTGTGGCGGGCGGCATTGATGCCGCCGGCGACGTCGCCGTCGCTCATGAGACGGGTGCCGGCGCCGGCCTCGCGGATCTCCTCGATGAGCTGGTCGTGGCGCGGGCGGTGCAGCACCGACACGACGATCTCGTCGACGGGCTTGCCGAGGGCCTTCGCCAGCAGACGGATGTTCTCGCCGATGGGCAGCCGGATGTCGACGACGCCCACGCCTGCGGGACCGGTGACGAGCTTGTCCATGTAGAAGACGCTGGATGCGTCGAGCATGGCGCCGTGGTCGGCGACCGCGATGACCGACAGCGCGTTGTTGCGGCCGGCGGCGGTCAGCGAGGTGCCGTCGATCGGGTCGACGGCGATGTCGCACTGCGGGCCGCGCCCCGTGCCGACGTGCTCGCCGTTGAAGAGCATGGGCGCGTTGTCCTTCTCCCCCTCGCCGATCACGATCACGCCGTCGAAGTTGACCGTGGTAAGGAAGGCGCGCATCGCGTCGACCGCGGCGCCGTCGGCCAGCTCCTTCTGACCGCGCCCGATGAAGGGAACGGAGCGGATGGCCGCCGCCTCCGTCGCGCGCACGAGCTCGAGAGCGAGGTTCCGATCGGGATGCAGCGGGCTCATGTCCGCGGTAAGACTCACCATGCGGCCCAGCCTAAGCAGGATCCCGCAGAGCCGACGCGACTTTCGGCTCTGAAGACGCGAAGAATTCGACGTTCTTTCAGCAGGAGGAAATCCACCGCCCCCGCGGCGATATTCCTGGCGCTCCGAGCACGCGGGCGCCCGCATCCCCTTCGATAGAGTGACGGGTAACCACTGCACACAGCAAGGAGCGGACATGCCCGTCGCAACACCCGATCAGTATGCCGAGATGCTCGACCGCGCGAAGGCGGGCGGCTTCGCGTACCCGGCCATCAACGCGGCGAGCTCGCAGTCGATCAACGCGATCCTGCAGGGCCTCACGGAAGCCGGTTCCGACGGCATCATCCAGGTCACCACAGGTGGCGCCGACTACTTCGCCGGCCACACCGTCAAGGGGCGCGCGACCGGCGCTATCGCCTTCGCGAAGTTCGCCACCGAGGTCGCCAAGAACTACCCCATCACGGTCGCCCTCCACACCGACCACTGCCCCAAGCCCGCCCTCGAAGACTTCGTGCTGCCGCTGATCGCCGCATCCGAAGAAGAGGTCAAGGCCGGTCGAGGCCCGCTCTTCCAGTCGCACATGTGGGACGGCTCGGCCGTGCCCCTCGACGAGAACATCGCGATCGCCAAGGAGCTGCTGCCCCGCATCAAGGCGATCAACGCGATCCTCGAGGTCGAGATCGGCGTCGTCGGCGGCGAAGAGGACGGCGTGAAGCACGAGGGCTCGAACGAGGCGCTCTACACGACCACGGCGGATGTGGCCAAGGCCGTCGAGGCCCTCGGCCTCGGCGACGCGGGCCGCTGGATCGCGGCGCTCACCTTCGGCAACGTGCACGGCGTCTACAAGCCCGGCAACGTGAAGCTGCGCCCGGAGCTGCTCGGCGAGATCCAGGAGGGCATCGCCGCGCAGTTCGGCACCGGCCCGAAGCCCCTCGACCTCGTGTTCCACGGCGGCAGCGGCTCGACCCCCGAAGAGATCGCCCTCGCGGTCGCGAACGGCGTCGTGAAGATGAACATCGACACCGACACCCAGTACGCGTTCACGCGCTCGGTCGCCGGCTTCATGTTCTCGAACTACGACGGCGTGCTGAAGGTCGACGGCGAGGTGGGCAACAAGAAGGCCTACGACCCGCGCGCCTGGGGCAAGGTCGCAGAGTCCGCCATGGCCGCTCGCGTCGTCGAGGCGACGCAGCAGCTCGGCTCGGCCGGCAAGTCGCTCGGCGCCTGACCCGACATCCTTAACGCGAATGCCCCGGCCCCGGCCGGGGCATTCCGCGTTTCAGGATGCGGCGCGCTCATACGCCGTCGAGCAGCCCCGGGGCGCCTTCGGGACGCGAGAGCACGACGATCTCGTCTCCGGCGGAGATCGCACCCGACTTCACGACGCGGAAGTAGGGGCCGAGCCGGCGCTCGTCGGCGAAGCGCTTGACCCAGCCCCGCGCCTCGGGACCGCCGAGGCGTCGGGCGAAGGTCTGGCAGGGATTGCGGTGCCGGGTGACCTCGAGCTCGAGCGTGTCGCCGATGCGCCACCGCTCCCCGATCACGACCGCATTGACATCGACGCCCTCGGTGCGCAGGTTCTCACCGAACCAGCCGGGTGCCAGCTCGCGGCCCAGCTCGCTCTCCCAGAACTCAGCGTCCTCCTGCGCGTAGGCGTAGACGGCCTGCTCGAGCCCGCCGTGGTGCTTGCGGTTGGCCTGCACGTCGCCGCGCACCCCATACGGGCCGACGCGCACGGCGCCGTCGAGGGGGCGCTTGTCGATCGCGGTCACGCCGATCGTGCCCGCATCCGGGATGAGCGCGTGCACGGCACAGACGGCGACGATGCGCGCCGTCATGTCGCGCTCGGAGTGGGAAGGGGCGTGACGCCGGCGATCTGCTGCATGAGGGCGGGGTCCATGAACACCGGAGTCAGAATCAGAGCGCCCGCAATGAACATGAAGACCACTCCGCCCACGAGAGGAATCCAGAAGCTCAGACGGCCCGCACGCAGATTCCAGACCGATACGGCGGCGGTCGTGAACCAGCCCACCACGACGACGATGGCGGCGGCCGCTCCCCAGGCGCGGGCACCCGCGGCATCCGCCAGTCCGCCCTCGATCCCGAACTGCCCCAGCACCTGTGCGAGCAGCGCGTTCGGGTCGACGTACCCCGGCATCGAGCGCAGGACGTCGATGAGCCCGATCGCGAGCAGCGCGATCGTGGCGACGCGGTCCATGGCCCGCGGGTTGCGCGCCACGGGCCCCGCGGCAGGAGTCGGGGCGGGTGCGGGCGGCGCCGCATCCGGAGCCTTGCCCGCGTCGAGATCGAACGTCGCGTCGGGCTGACGGATGCGGGCGCGCTGCTCTTCGGGCGTCGCGTACTCGCCGTACTGGGGGCGGGGGCGCTCGTCGCTCATGCGCGCCCCCGTCCGCCGCGGGCACGGGCGTCGGTGGCGCCGGATGCGTCGCGGCGCAGCTCCTTGGGAAGCGAGAAGATGAGGTCCTCCTCGGCGGTGCGCACCTCGGCGACGTCGGCGTAGCCGGCACCGGCGAGCACGTCGAGCACCTCCTGCACGAGGACCTCGGGAACCGACGCACCGCTGGTCACACCGACCGTGGCGACGCCGTCGAGCCACTCTTGGCGCACCTCCTCGGCGTAGTCGACGCGGTAGGCGGCCTTGGCGCCGTGCTCGAGGGCGACCTCGACGAGGCGCACGCTGTTCGACGAGTTGGCGGAGCCGACCACGATCACCAGATCCGCGTCGCGCGCGACCTTCTTGATCGCGACCTGGCGGTTCTGCGTGGCGTAGCAGATGTCGTCGGAGGGCGGGTCCTGCAGGTTCGGGAACCGCTCGCGCAGGCGCCGCACGGTCTCCATCGTCTCGTCGACCGAGAGGGTGGTTTGAGAGAGCCACACGACCTTGTCGGGATCGCGCACCTCGACGGTGTCGGCGTCGGCAGGCGAGTTCACGATCGTGACGTGCTCGGGCGCCTCGCCGGCGGTGCCCTCGACCTCCTCGTGTCCGAGGTGGCCGATGAGCAGGATCTCGAAGTCGTCGCGGGCGAAGCGTACGGCCTCGCGGTGCACCTTGGTCACGAGCGGGCAGGTCGCATCGATCGCCTGCAGGCCGCGGTCGGCGGCGGCCGAGACGACGGTGGGCGAGACGCCGTGCGCGCTGAAGACGACGTGGGCGCCGGCAGGCACTTCGTCGACTTCCTCGACGAAGATGGCCCCCTTGGCCTCGAGCTCGGTCACGACGTGCACGTTGTGCACGATCTGCTTGCGCACGTAGACGGGGGCGCCGTAGCGCTCGAGCGCCTTCTCGACGGCGATGACCGCCCGGTCGACACCCGCGCAGTAGCCGCGGGGGGCTGCCAGCAGCACTCTCTTGCGTCCGACGACCGGGATATCCTGAAGCCGGCCGCTGCGCGCCGGCATCCGGGGGGTGGGAAGGTGCACGGCGGGTGAGCTCACGCCCGTGATTCTACGGGCGCGTGCTGGGCAGAGGCCGAGCGACGGAGGATGCATGACGAGGTTCGCACCGGATGCGGCGGCAGAGGCCCCGCACGGCGATGACGTCCACCCCCGTGACGCGACCCGCGAGGCGCCCACATCCGTCGCCCGGTTCAACGAGACGATCCGGGCGTTCATCTCGTCCTGGGGATCGGTGTGGGTCGAGGGCGAGATCACCTCGTGGAACGTGCGCGGCGGCAACGTCTACGGCCGGTTGAAAGACCTCACGGGCGACGCCAGCGTGTCGTTTCGCATCTGGTCGTCGACGCTGCAACGCCTGCCCGACGATCTGAAGGTGGGCGATCGCGTCGCCGCCAGCGTCAAGTCCGATTACTTCGTGCGCACGGGCGACTTCAGCGTGCTGGTCTCCGCGATGCGCCACACCGGCATCGGCGACCAGCTCGCCGCGATAGAGCAGCTGCGCGCCAAGCTCCGCACCGAAGGGCTGTTCTCGGCGGAGCGCAAGCGCCCGCTCCCCTTCCTCCCGCACCTCGTCGGACTCATCACGGGTGAGCGATCTGATGCGGAGAAGGACGTCCACCGCAACGCCGAGCTGCGTTGGCCGCAGGTGAGCTTTCGCACCGAGTACGCCGCGGTGCAGGGCGACAGGTGCGTGCCCGAGACGATCGCGGCGCTGCAGAAGCTGGATGCCGACCCCGACGTCGACGTCATCATCATCGCCCGCGGCGGCGGCGACCCGCAGCACCTGCTGGGCTTCAGCGACGAACGGCTGCTGCGCGCGGTCGCCGCGGCCACGACGCCCGTCGTCTCGGCGATCGGTCACGAGAACGACCACCCACTCCTCGACGACGTCGCCGACCTCCGCGCCTCGACGCCGACCGACGCCGCCAAGCGCGTCGTGCCGGATGTGGGCGAGCAGCGCACCCTCGTGCGCCAGCTGCGCGCGCGCCTGGGCTCGCGGCTGAGCATGCGCGTCTCGCACGACATCGCCCAGCTCGAGCAGCTGCGCTCGCGCCCGGTGCTGCGAGACCCCGACGCGCTTCTCGAGCGCCGCGCCCACGAGATCGAGCTGCTCGCGGCCCGCGGTCGCGACACGATCGACCGCTCGCACACCCATGCGGCGCGACAGACGGCCGAGCTGCGGGCGTCGCTGCGGGCGCTCTCCCCCGGCGCCACGCTTGCCCGCGGGTACGCCATCGCCCACATCGACGGCGGCGTGATCGTGCGGGATGCGGCGCAGGCGCCGGAGGGCACCGAGCTGACCGTCACCGTGGCGCGCGGCTCCTTCGCGGCCACCTCCGGCGGCGAGGTGCCCGAAACCTCCTCGGCAGCGACGGACGCCTAGGATGGAAGCCATGTCCGCGCCCGAGGAGACCGCTCCCGAGATCGCGTCGTTGTCGTTCGAGCAGGCGCGCGACGAGCTCGTGCGCGTGGTCGCCGAGCTCGAGCAGGGCTCCCCCACCCTCGAGCAGTCGCTCTCGCTGTGGGAGCGCGGCGAGGCGCTCGCGGCCCGGTGCGAGGAGTGGCTGCTGGGCGCCAAGCGTCGACTGGATGCGGCGCGCTCCAGCGCCGAGGGCGAACTCTGATGGCCCGAGGTCCCCGCGTCGTCGCCGAGCTCGGCCGCCCCGAGACTCCCGACGAGACCGCCGCCCGCAAGGCGGAGTCCTCGCGCATCTATCGCTCGAGCCAGACGTTTCGCAACCTGATCGCGGCGCTGCTCGCGACCCTCGGCGTCGTGATCGTCATCGTCTTCGCCGTCCCGCGCGGCAACCCGGCGCCCGCACCCGCCGTGGACGTCGCCGAGATCGCGGACGGCTTCGCCGACGCCTACGGGCGCCCCGTCATCTCCCCCGACGTGCCGGAGAACTGGCGCGTCAACCAGGCGCAGCTCGAGGGCAACAGCGTGCCCGCCTTCACGATCGTCTACGTGCCCGACGCCGAGAGCTACATCAACATCGCGCAGGCCTTCGACGCGGACGAGGGGTGGGTCGCCCGCACCCTGAACGGCGCCGCCCCGACCGGCACCGAGACGATCGACGGCATCGAGTGGCAGCGCTACGAGATCTCCGACGCCCGCTCCGCCGGCGGCGTGTCCTACGCCCTCGCCACCCCGGCAGGACCCGACCAGATCCTCGTGTACGGCACGGCCAAGCCCGACACCGCCGCACAGCTGGCCACGACCGTCACCGACACCATCCTTCAGCTGCGCGAGGAGACACCGTGACCGACGCCCACCCCACCCCCGCCCAGGTCTGGGCAGAGATGCTCGAGGGCAACGCCCGCTTCGTCGCCGGCACGCCGCGCCACCCGCGGCAGGACGTCGAGCGCCGTCACGAGCTCGCGACCGGCCAGCGCCCGCGTGCGGCCCTGTTCGGCTGCTCCGACTCCCGCCTGGCCGCCGAGATCATCTTCGACGAGGGCCTCGGCGACCTCTTCGTCGTGCGCAACGCCGGTCAGGTCATCTCCGACTCGGTCGTGGGCAGCCTCGAGTACGCGGTCGAGGTGCTCGAGACCCCGCTCATCGTCGTGCTCGGCCATGACGAGTGCGGTGCCGTGCGCGCCGCCATCGACAGCACCTCCCCCGACGCGCCCGCTCTCCCGCCGCGCATCTGGCGCCAGGTCGCGCCCATCGTGCCGGCCGTGCGCCGGGTGCAGGATGCGGAGGGCACCAACGCCGCCACGGTCGACGCCCTCCACGTCGGACGCGAGCACCTGCGCGACACCGTGACCGAACTGCTGCACTCGTCGGAGCTCATCAGCGCCGCCGTCGCGAACGGCTCGCTCGCGATCGTCGGCGTCAACTACCGCTTGGCGCAGGGCGTCGCCGAACCCGACTTCATCGTCGGCGCGGCGACCGAATCCGCCGCCTGAACACCTACCGCCCGCACACCGTCAGAGGAGACACCCGTGGCTGAGACCGAATACCGCATCGAACACGACACGATGGGCGAGGTCCGCGTTCCCGCATCCGCTCTGTACAGCGCGCAGACCCAGCGCGCCGTCGAGAACTTCCCGATCTCGGGCGACGCACTGGCGCCGGCGCAGATCGTGGCGCTCGCACGGATCAAGAAGGCCGCCGCCCTCGCGAACAAGCAGCTCGGCACCCTCGACGCGCAGATCGCCGACGCGATCGCCCGCGCCGCCGACCGGATCATCGCCGGCGAGTACGCCGACCAGTTCCCGATCGACGTCTACCAGACCGGCAGCGGCACGTCGTCGAACATGAACATGAACGAGGTGCTCGCCACCTTGGCAACGCGCGACCTCGGCTCGACGGTGCACCCGAACGACCACGTCAACGCCTCGCAGTCCTCGAACGACGTGTTCCCCACCTCGGTGCACATCGCCGTCACGCAGGAGATCATCGACGCCCTGATCCCTGCCCTCGACCACCTCGCGGTCTCGCTGGAGGAGAAGGCGGAGGCGTGGAGCGACGTGGTGAAGTCGGGCCGCACGCACCTCATGGATGCGACTCCCGTCACCCTCGGCCAGGAGTTCGGCGGCTACGCGCGCCAGATCCGCCTCGGCATCGAGCGCGTGCAGGCGACCATCCCCCGCGTCGCCGA
Source organism: Microbacterium sp. Clip185 (assembly GCF_028743715.1). Lineage (NCBI taxonomy): Bacteria > Bacillati > Actinomycetota > Actinomycetes > Micrococcales > Microbacteriaceae > Microbacterium > Microbacterium sp. Clip185. The sequence goes on from NZ_CP117996.1 coordinate 2,106,476, forward strand.
GGTTCCGCTGGGCGGCACCGCGGTCGGCACCGGCATCAACACTCCGCTGGGCTTCCCGCAGAAGGTCATCGAGCTGATCGTCGCCGAGACCGAGTTGCCCATCACCGAAGCCAAGGACCACTTCGAGGCACAGGCGAACCGCGACGGTCTCGTGGAGGCATCCGGAGCCCTCCGCACGATCGCGGTGTCGCTCACCAAGATCAACAACGACCTGCGCTGGATGGGCTCGGGGCCGAACACGGGTCTCGGCGAGTTGCACATCCCCGACCTGCAGCCCGGCTCCTCGATCATGCCCGGCAAGGTCAACCCGGTCGTTCCCGAGGCCACGCTCATGGTGTGCGCCAGGGTCATCGGCAACGACGCCACGATCGCGTGGGCGGGCGCATCCGGCTCGTTCGAGCTCAACGTCGCGATCCCCGTCATGGGCACCGCGCTGCTCGAGTCGATCCGTCTTCTCGCCAACTCGGTTCGCGTGCTGGCCGACAAGACGATCCGAGGCCTCGAGGTCAACCGCGAGCGCGCCGCCGCCTACGCCGGCATGTCGCCCTCGATCGTCACACCGCTGAACAAGCTCATCGGCTACGAGGCCGCGGCCAAGATCGCCAAGCATGCGGTCGCCGAGGGCATCACGGTGCGCGAGGCCGTCATCGCTCTCGGGTACGTCGAGCGCGGCGAGCTCACCGAGGCGCAGCTCGACGAGAAGCTCGATCTGCTCTCGATGACGCACCCGGGCTGAGCTACACGCGAAACCGCCCGACGAGACATAATCGGAAGGTGAAGCAGACGCCGAGAATGCTCTCGGCGCGCGTGAAGACTCTGGGGGCGATCCTCCTTGTGGCGTGCGTCGGGTTGATCGTCGCGGGCGGGGTCTCCTTCTGGATCCAGCGGGCGCGTCTCGTCGACGACGTGGACGACCGTCTGATCGAGAAGGTGCAGGCTCTGCGACCCGTGGGCGATGCGCCGTCGCCCGGCATCTATCTCACGCGCACCGTGACCGGCTTCCTGCCCTCGCAGACCGAGGGCGTCGTCGGGGTCGTCGACGGCGAGATCGTCGTGTCGCCCTCGGCGGGCAACCTCTTCCGCGCGATCGAGGACCCGGCGGTGATCGCCGCGGCCACCAAGGCGGTCACGGGCAGCGACATCGTGCTGGGCACGGTGTCGACCGACCAGGGCGAGGTGCGCTACGTGGCCCTGCCGGTGCAGATCGGCGGCGAGACGGGCATCTACCTGCGCGGCGTCGACATGGAGGCCGAGATGGCGCCGTTCCAGGCGTCGATCATGACGTATGTCGTCGCTGCCGTGGTCGTCATGGCCGCCCTTGGTTTCGCGAGCTGGTTCTTCACCGGCCGGCTGCTCTCCCCCCTCCGGCAGTTGCGCGAGGCAGCGGATGCGGTGACGCTCGACGATCTCGGCACACGTGTGCCCGAGGAAGGCGATCACGAGATCGCCGACCTCTCGCGCACCATGAACTCCATGCTCGACCGCCTCGAGTCGTCCGTCAGCAGTCAGCGACAGCTTCTCGACGACATCCGGCACGAGCTGAAGACGCCCATCACGATCGTGCGCGGGCACCTCGAGATGATGAACGTCGACGATCGCGAGGATGTCATCGGCATCCGCGACATGGGGATCTCCGAGCTCGACCGGATGACACGTCTCGTCGACGACATCGACCTGCTGTCGTCGGCGCAGGGCGATCAGTTCGAGATGCGCCCCGTCGACCTCGGAATGCTCACCGAGCGCGTCGGCGAGCTCGTCTGCGCCATCTCCGGCCATCCCTTCTCGCTCGCCCGCAGTGCGCGCGGTGTCGTGGTCGCAGATGCCGACCGGCTCACCCAGGCCTGGTTGCAGCTCGCCGACAACGCCGCGAAGTACACGCCCGCCGGAAGTCCCATCGAGGTCGGCAGCGACGTCGTGGACGGCGAGGCGAGGCTGTGGGTGCGCGACCACGGTGCGGGCATTCCGCCTGCGGCCCGGCGCCGCATCTTCCAGCGGTTCGCCCGCGTCGACGCGAACCGCGCCGTCGAGGGCTCTGGTCTGGGTCTCGCCATCGTCGAGGCGATCGCGCAGGCCCACGGCGGCTCCGTCGACGTGACCGACACGCCCGGCGGCGGCGCCACGTTCACGGTGCGTGTGCCGACCAGCGGCCATCCGTCCACTCTGGTCCCGACGCCCGTGCGCGCCGGCGACGTCGTTATGCAGCGAGAGGCAACCACATGACCTTGATCCTGATCGCGGAGGATGAACCCCGCATCTCTGCTTTCGTGAAGCGGGGACTGGAGTCCGCGGGATTCGCCACCGAGGTGGTCGAGGACGGGAACGACGCTCTGGAGCGTGCGCTCTCGGGCGAGGTCGACCTTCTCCTGCTCGATGTCGGGCTGCCCGGCATGGACGGCTTCGAGGTGCTCCGGCACGTGCGCGGGCAGGGTTCGCACCTGCCGGTCATCATGCTGACCGCCCGCAGCAGCACCCGCGACACGGTCGACGGCCTGAATGCCGGTGCGAACGACTATGTGCCGAAGCCGTTCAAGTTCGACGAGCTCCTGGCTCGCGTGCGCTCGCGCCTGCGCGAGAACGTCGCGACCGGCAGCATCGCGATCGTCCACGGCGATGTGATCCTCGACGTGCTCTCGCGGCGTGCGAGCGTCGAAGGACGCGAGATCGATCTGTCTGCGCGAGAGTTCGCCCTCGCGGAGCAGTTCCTGCGCCACCCCGGTCAGGTGCTCAGCCGCGAGCAGCTGCTGAGCCGCGTCTGGGGACTCGACTTCGACCCGGGCTCCAACGTGGTCGACGTCTATGTGCGCTACCTGCGCGCCAAGTTCGGTCACGAGCGCATCGTCACGGTGCGCGGCGCCGGCTACCGCTGGGAGTGAGCGCCCCGCATCCGCACCTGCCCGAGGGCGGGTGATCTCGCGCGCCCCGAAACGGAGAAGGCCCCCGGCGCTGGGGGACGCCGGGGGCCACAGAGAGATCACGGGACCCGAACCCGTGATGCCCGCCACCTCACCGGGGGGAATCGGTGGCGGATTTCTTCTCCAGTTTTTCTTCGCCGTCAGAGTCTGGGGGAACTCGTTCCAGCGGTGAATGACAATGTCGCGTCATCCGTGTTCTCCATCATCCGCGGCCGCCGTGAGAGCACAAGGAGGATCGGGTGAGAAAGCTCTCATACGGCCTCATGAGAGCTCCCCTGCCTCCAGCAGGTCGGTCACGAGGGCCGCGATCGCGGAGCGCTCCGAGCGCGTCAGGGTGACGTGCCCGAACAGCGAGTGCCCCTTGAGGGTCTCGATGACCGAGGCGATGCCGTCGTGGCGTCCGACCCGCAGGTTGTCGCGCTGGGCGACGTCGTGGGTGAGCACCACACGCGAGTTCTGGCCGATGCGGCTGAGCACGGTCAGCAGCACGTTGCGCTCGAGCGACTGCGCCTCGTCCACGATCACGAACGCGTCGTGCAGCGAACGTCCCCGGATGTGGGTCAGCGGCAGCACCTCGAGGATGCCGCGCGCGACGACCTCTTCCAGCACGTTCGAGCTGACGACCGAGCCGAGCGTGTCGAACACCGCCTGACCCCAGGGGTTCATCTTCTCCTGGGCGTCACCGGGCAGGTAACCGAGCTCCTGGCCGCCGACGGCGAACAGCGGGCGGAACACGATGATCTTCCGCTGCTGCTGGCGCTCCAGCACCGCTTCCAGCGCCGCGCACAGGGCGAGCGCCGATTTGCCGGTGCCGGCGCGGCCGCCGAGCGAGACGATTCCCACATCCGGGTCCGAGAGCAGGTCGATCGCGATGCGCTGCTCCGCCGAGCGGCCGTGCAGCCCGAACACATCGCGGTCGCCGCGCACGAGCCGGAACTCGCCGTCGCCGGTGACCCGGCCGAGAGCGGACCCGCGCTCGGAATGCACGATGAGCCCCGTGTTGACGGGCAGACCCCGCACGTCGTCGCTCGAGGCGACATCGCTCTCGTACAGGTCGCTCATCTCGTCGCCCGAGACGTCGATGTCGGCGATGCCGGTCCAGCCAGAGTCCGCCGCCTGCTCGGCGAGGTACTCCTCCGCGAGGATGCCCAGAGAGGCAGCCTTGACGCGCATCGGGAGGTCCTTGGAGACCACCGTGACGTCGTGGCCCTCCTGCTGGAGGTGCATGGCGACGGCGAGGATGCGGGTGTCGTTGTCGCCGAGCCGCATCCCGCTCGGGAGCACCGAGGGGTCGGTGTTGGTCAGTTCGACGCGCAGCGACCCGCCGGCGCCGACGGGGACGGGGAAGTCGAGGCGACCGTGCTCGACACGAAGCTCGTCGAGGTGTCGCAGCGCCTGGCGCGCGAAGTAACCCAGCTCCGGATCATGTCTCTTGGCCTCCAGTTCGGTGATGACGACGACGGGGATCACGACCGAGTGCTCCGCGAAGCGGAAGAACGCTCGGGGATCGCTCAGAAGCACCGAGGTGTCCAAAACATAAGAGCGCAGGTCAGTTTCCTGATCTGCGCTCTGCTGGACGGTCGCCCGCTGCTGCTGGTGTGGTGCTCGTGTGGTCACAACCCACTCCCCTTCCGGGCCCGTGGCCCGGGGTCTCTCGAGTCGACCGGTGGGTAGCGAGTCGCTTCCTGGGGCCGACTCGAACGGGCGCCGTGCCCGTTGTGATGACCGTACGACCTCCGCGGGATCCGCGGGGCCGAAATCGGCGCGTGTCGCGTTAAGAGTTCGTGAACGGCGCCGCGGCGCTCACTTGCCGAAGCGACGGTCGCGGCGCGCGTAATCGCGGATGGCGCGCAGCAGGTCGACCTCGCGGAGGTCGGGGCCGAGGGCCTCCACGAAGTAGAACTCGCTGTGGGCGGACTGCCAGAGCAGGAAATCGCTGAGGCGCTGCTCGCCCGACGTGCGGATCACGAGGTCGGGGTCGGGCTGGCCGCCCGTGTAGAGGTGCTCGCCGATCTGCTCGGGCGTGAGGCTCTCGGCGAGCTCTTCCAGCGAGCCGCCGGTGTGGTCGTACTGCGTGATGATGCTGCGCACCGCATCCACGATCTCGCCGCGACCGCCGTAGCCGACGGCGAGGTTGACGTGCATGCCGGTGTTGCCCGCCGTACGTTCCTGCACGTCGGCCAGCACGTGGGCGAGCTCCTGGGGCAGCGGGGCCGCGCGGCCCACGTGCTGCACCCGCCAGTCGCGTTCGTGCGACAGCTCGTCGGCGAGCTCGGCGATGATCTCGATGAGATCGGCCAGCTCCTTCGAGTCGCGCTTGGTGAGGTTGTCGATCGAGAGGAGGTAGAGCGAGACGACCTTCACCCCGAGCTCGTCGCACCAGCGCAGGAACTCGCGCATCTTGGCCGCGCCCGCACGATGCCCGTGCGCCGCGGAGTCGTACCCCAGCTGACGCGCCCAGCGCCGGTTGCCGTCGATCATCATCGCGACGTGTCGAGGAACGGATGCGGGCGGGATCTGCCGGCGCAGACGATTGCTGTAGAGACGGTAGAGGGGCCCTCGCCCCTCACTCTCCCGACCGCTGGTCACTCCCCTACGCTACCGCCAGCACGGCTCAAGACACGCGCATTCGGCGAACGCTGAGGCTATGTGCGGCCTGCGGCATACCCCGCGGCATACCCTGGGCACATGACCCCCTCCGGCGTTCCCGACGTGCCCTCGCTGCCGCTGATCGACGCCGCTGAGAAGGATGCCAACACGGAGATCCGCCCCACCTGGCGCGGCTGGATCCACGCGGGCACCTTCCCGGTCGCGATCGCCGCCGGCATCGTTCTGATCGTTCTCGCGCACGGCACCGCGGCCAAGTGGTCTGCGGCCGTGTTCATGACCACCTCGCTGCTCTTGTTCGGCAACTCCGCGTTGTATCACCGCTTCGATTGGAAGCCGCGCACGAAGGTCGTCCTCAAGCGGATCGACCACGCCAACATCCTGCTGCTGATCGCGGGAACCTACACACCGCTGGCGGTGCTGGCGCTTCCTCCCGAGAAGTCGGTGCTGCTGCTGAGCCTCGTGTGGGGCGGGGCGATCCTCGGCATCCTCTTCCGGGTCTTCTGGATCCACGCGCCGCGCTGGCTGTACGTGGCGCTGTACATCCTGCTCGGCTGGGCGGCGGTCATGTACATCGTCGACCTGCTCAATGCGAACGTCGCGATGATGGTGCTCGTCATCGTCGGCGGTCTGCTCTACACCGGCGGCGCCGTCGTCTACGCGCTCAAGCGGCCCAACCCGTGGCCCGGAAAGTTCGGGTTCCACGAGATCTTCCATGTCTGCACCGTGCTGGCGTTCCTCTGCCACTGGGCGGCGTGCCTGCTCATCTGCCTCGCCCCCGCCTACAACGGCTGAGACTCAGCGCTGCGCGGGGTCGATGTCCTCGTCGTCGGTCTCCGAGTCGCGCTCGGCGGCATCGCCCTGCTTCGCCGCCAGCTCTTCCGCATCCAGCTGCTCGCGGATCTCGGACCGATAGCGCCCACGACGGATGCGGCGCAGCATGTCCCACACCAGCACGATCACCGCGACACCCACGAGCGCGATGGCGGCGAAGCCCCAGGGGCCGGGGGTCACGAGCAGCGGGTCGACATCGGTCGGCGTCGGGGTCGGGGTCACCTCGGCGAGCCACACGGCCAGGTGCATGGATGTCTCCGTTCCGCGCGCGAGCGCTTAGCCTGGACTCAAGCCTAATTCCCGATCCGAGGGTCCATGACGACGCAAGAACTGCTCGACGAGCGTTACGGCCGCACCCGCGGTGCCCGTTCCGGACGTTTCTGGGCCGTGTTCGCATCCGTCGGTATCGCGGCTGCTGTGATCATCGCCGGCTGGTACGCGTTCTCGGCCAGTTCCTCGTCGGTGGATGCGGTCACGACCGGCTACCAGCTGGTCGATGAGCACACCACGAGCGTCTCGTTCCAGGTGACCGTGCCGCCGAACACGGCGGTCGCGTGCGTGCTCGAGGCGCAGGATGAGGAGCACGGTGTCGTGGGCTGGCGAGTGGTCGAGTACCCGCCCTCCCCCGAGCACACGCGGGCTTTCGTGGAGCAGATTCCGATCACCGCTGAGGCGACCACGGGATTGGTCAACGGATGCTGGGTGCCGTAGGCTGACGGAAACTGATCGACGACGCCCTGGCAACCGCCAGGGCGTCTTGGCATAGTTGCGGCGCCTTGCGCTGCGACTCACGACGAAGGAGAGACCGTGTCTTCTGACGCAACGGTGAGCTTCCTCACTCAGGACGCCTACGACCGGCTGGTTGCCGAGCTCGAGCACCTGTCCACGACCGGCCGCGAGGAGATCGCGAAGCGGATCGAGGCGGCTCGTGAAGAGGGCGATCTCAAGGAGAACGGCGGCTACCACGCCGCGAAGGACGAGCAGGGCAAGCAGGAGGCCCGCATCCGCACGCTGCAGGCGATGCTGAAGAACGCCAAGGTGGGCGAGGCTCCCGAGTCGACCGGTGTGGTCGAGTCCGGCACCGTGGTGACCGCGATCGTCGCCGGCGGCGAAGAGGTGTTCCTGCTGGGCAACCGCGAGATCGCGGCGGGCAGCGAGCTCGACGTCTACAGCGAGGCGTCGCCGCTGGGTGCCGCCATCCTGGGCCTGCGCGAGGGCGAGAAGACCTCGTACACCGCCCCCAACGGCCGCGAGATCGCGGTCGAGGTCGTGAAGGTCGAGACCTACACGGGCCAGTGAGCGCGGACGCGCCGGTCAGTCGGCGACGACGACCGGCGCGAACCCCGCAGCCTCCAGTGCTGCGATCACTTCCGCGCGGTGCTCCATGCCCCGCGTCTCGACGCTGACCTGCAGGATCACTTCGCTGATCTGCAGGCCCTGCCCGTGACGGGTGTGCTGCACCTCGGTGACGTTCGCCCCGACGCGCGCGATGACCTCGGAGACCTGCACGAGCTGACCCGGACGATCGGGCAGCGGGATGCGCATCGTCATGTAGCGGCCCGCGGCGCTGAGTCCGTTGGAGATCACGCGCTGCAGCAACAGCGGGTCGATGTTGCCGCCCGAGAGCACTGAGACGACCGGACCCGACGCCGAGATCTTGCCGGTCATGAGGGCTGCGACGCCAACCGCACCCGCAGGCTCCACGACGAGCTTCGCGCGCTCCAGCAGCATGAGGATGGCGCGCGCGATGTCGTTCTCGTCGACCGTCACGACCTCGTCGACCAGCTGGCGGATGATCTCGAACGGCACATCGCCGGGGCGGGCCACGGCGATGCCGTCGGCGATCGTCGGCGTCGTGGCGACCTCCAGGGGCACGCCCGCCGCCAAGGATGCGGGGTAGGCGGCGGAGTTGGCCGCCTGTACGCCGATGATGCGCACGGTGCGACCCTCGGCCGCGGCGCGGGCCTTGATGGCGGCGGCGACGCCGGCGGTGAGCCCGCCTCCGCCGATGCCGAGCACGACGGTGTCGACGGCCGGCAGGTCGTCGTAGACCTCGAGGCCGAGCGTGCCCTGGCCGACGACGATGTCGCGGTGGTCGAAGGGGTGGATCAGCACGGCGCCGGTGCGCTCGGCGAACTCGGCCGCGAGCCGCAGCGGCGTCTCGACGGTGTCGCCTTCGAGCACGACCTCGGCGCCGTAGCCGCGGGTGGCGAGAAGCTTCGGCACGGGCACACCCAGCGGCATGAAGATCGTCGCGGCGATGCCGAGCCGCTGCGCCGCGAGGGCGACGCCCTGTGCGTGGTTGCCCGCGGATGCGGCGACCACGCCGCGGGCGCGCTCCTCCTCGGTGAGGCGGGAGAGCCGATAGATCGCGCCGCGGATCTTGAACGAGCCGGTGCGCTGGAGGTTCTCCATCTTGAGGATCACGGGGGCGCCCACAATCTCGCTGAGCACCTGCGACTCGTCCATGGGCGTGCGGGTGATCAGGCCGGTGAGGGTGCGGGCCGCATCCTCGAAATCGGCCAGTGTGGGAAGACTCACCGCGTGGTTCTCCTTCGTTCGCGGGGCACAGTGCTCCAGATGAGTTCGCCCGGTTCGGGTGGCCTACCGGTCTCCCACGCGCGGCGGGAGAGGTAGAGGGCGAAGACGTTGACGAAGGCGGCCAGCGGTACGGCGAACAGGGCGCCCGGGATGCCGGCGATCATGGCGCCGCCGGCGACCACGAGCACCACCGCGAGCGGGTGCACCTTGACGGCGGTGCCCATGAGGATGGGCTGCAGGATGTGGCCTTCGATCTGCTGCACGCCGAGCACGACGACCAGCATCCACAGCGCGATCCAGGGCCCGTTGTAGACGAGGGCGAGGAAGACCGCGAGGGCGCCGGTGACGACGGCTCCGACGAACGGGATGAACGCGCCGAGGAAGACGAGCACGCCGACCGGGATCGCGAGGGGCACGCCCAGCAGGAACGCGCCGAGGCCGATGCCGATCGCGTCGATCGTGGCCACGAGCAGCTGGGTGCGGGCGTATGTGACGACCGTCAGCCAGCCGGACTTGCCGGCGCCGTCGACGGCGGGGCGGGCGGCCTTGGGGAACAGGCGGATGACCCACTTCCAGATGCCGCCGCCGTCGGCGAGCACGCAGAGCAGGATGAAGATGGTCAGCAGCAGGCCGGTGGCGACGTGGCCGACGGTGGAGCCGATCGCGAGCGCGCCCGACCAGAGGAGCGAGGCCTGCTGTTCCAGCATGCCGAGACCCTGGCGCAGCATCCCGTCGATCTGGTCGGCGGTGAGGTGCAGCGGGCCGTCGATGAGGTAGGTGCGGAGGTCTTCGATCGCGCCGACGGTGCGGTCGCGCACCGATCCCCACTCCCGGGTGATCTGCCAGATCGCGAGCCAGAACAGGCCCGAGACGATGGCGATGGTGCCGAGCACGGAGGCCACAATGGCGAGCCAGCGCGGCCACCGGTGGCGCAGCATCCACGTGAACGCGGGCCACACGAGGGCGGCGATGAGGATCGCGATGAGCAGTGGAATGACCAGCAGCTTGAGCTGGATGATGATCCAGATCGCCACGCCCAGGGCCGCGGCGATCAGCAGGAAACGCCACGAGTATGCGGCGGCGATGCGGACGCCGCGCGGCACGCTGTGCGTGGTGTCGGAGCTGACGGTGCGCTGACGCAGGGCGTCGAAGAACGATCCGCGAGGCTTCTCGTCGGGCTCGGTCATCACGTCAGTCTAGTTGTCGGAGCCTGACGCTACGCTGACGCGGTGCGTGACAGATTGAGCCGGTCCGAAGCCCGACGTATCGCGCTGCGCGCGCAGGGTCTGGGCGCTCCCCGACCCGCCGAGGTGACGGGTGTGCACCTGCGGCGCGAGATCCGGCGGATGTCGGTGCTGCAGATCGACTCGGTCAACGTGTTTGCCCGCTCGCACTACATGCCGCTGTTCTCGCGGCTCGGTCCCTACGACCCCGCGAAGCTCGACCGGCTGCTGTTCCAGCGCCGCGCGCCGTTCGTGGAGTACTGGGCGCACCAGGCATCCTTCATCGACGCGGCGGACTGGCCGCTGTTCGCGTTCCGGATGCAGCACTATCGCGCCCGGCATGAGGCCAAAGGCTGGCGCGGCATCGACGCCGCGACGCTCGACTGGGTGCGCGGTGAGCTGGCTGCGCGGGGGCCGCTGCGTCCGGCCCAGATCGAAGACGACGCGTCGCGCGCGCCGCGGGGGCCGTGGTGGGACTGGAGCGTCGTGAAGAGCGCGCTTGAGCTGCTGTGGTTCACCGGCGAGGTGGCGATCGCCGGGCGCCGCGGGTTCGAGCGCGTGTACGGGCTGGCGGAGCAGGTGCTGCCCGCATCCGTCGCCGGCGTGGAGGCGCCGAAAGACGACGCCGTGCGCGAGCTGGTGCGTCGTGCGGCGCGGGCATACGGGGTGGCGACCGCGCGCGACCTCGACGACTACTGGCGGCTGGGTGATCAGCGCGCGACGCTGCAGGCGATCGGCGAGCTGGTGGATGCGGGTGAGCTGCAGCCGGTGCAGGTGGAGGGGTGGACGCGGGCGGGGCGCCCGGCGCCGGCGTGGGTGCATCGCGAGGCGACGCTCCCCCGCACGATGGATGCGGCCGCGCTGCTCACGCCGTTCGATCCGGTCGTGTGGTTCCGGGATCGCGCGGAGCGGCTGTTCGACTTCTCGTACCGCATCGAGATCTACACGCCCGCGCCGCAGCGACGGTTCGGCTACTACTCGCTGCCGGTGGTGATCGGCGACCGGGTGGCGGCGCGGATCGACCTGAAGGCGGATCGCGCCGCATCCGTGCTGCGAGTGCAGTCGGCGTGGTGGGAGCCCTCGCGTCTGCCGGGCGATGTGGAGCGGGTCGCGGATCTGTTGCGGGACGCGGCCGCGTGGCAGCAGCTGGAGACCATCAGCGTGTCGCGGTGGGGCGATGCGACGGATGAGATCGCGGCGGCGCTGAGCGCCGAGCGCCACGAATCTCGACCCGAGCCCGTCGCCCTGGCGGGCGACGAACCAGGCTGAGTCTCAGAACTGGATGCGGGGAGGTTCGGCGATGGCGGCGCCGTCGACGACCTCGAAGAACTCGCGCTCGTGGAAGCCGAGGTTGCGGGCGAAGAGGTTGTTGGGGAACACCTTGATCTTGGTGTTCAGCTCGCGCACTCCCCCGTTGTAGAACCGGCGCGAGGCCTGGATCTTGTCTTCGGTGTCGACGATCGACTGCTGCAGGTGCAGGAAGTTCTGGCTGGCCTGGAGCTGCGGGTAAGCCTCGGCGACGGCGAACAGCGACTTGAGCGCCTGCTGCAGGTGGCCTTCCGCAATGCCCGCTTCGGCAGGGCCCTGCGCGTTGATGGTCTCGGCGCGCGCCTGGGTGACGTTCTCGAAGACCGCCTTCTCGTGGGCGGCGTATCCCTTGACGGTCTCGATGAGGCTCGGGAGCAGATCGGCGCGGCGCTTGAGTTGCACCGTGATGTCGCTCCAGGCCTCGTCGACGCGGACGTTGAGCTGGACGAGCGAGTTGTACGTCGCCCACAGATAGATTCCGACGACCAGTACGATCAGTACGACGACCGCGACAGGGATCAGCCATTCCCACATATGACGAGCGCTCCGTTCTCTCCGGGTCATCCTACTGCCGCGGCCCGCGCTGATGACGGGCGGTTGCGGACTCTCAGCCCATGCCCACCCCCGGCATCAGCTCGGCTGCGTGGAAGGCTTTCGCGAGGCGTCGATCTCGAGGAGGACGACGACGCCGATCATGACGGTCGCGGCGACGATGTACTCGCCGACCGGCAGCAGTCCGGATGCGGCGACGAGCGCGACGCCGCCGAGGATCACCCACCAGATCGTGCGCCGCACGGTTCCGCGCAGCAGCACGGCCCAGGTGGCGAGCAGGAAGAGCGCGAGCGGCAGGGTCAGGGCGAGGCCGGCAGCGGCGCCTGAGATCTCGGTGGCGCCGGTGACGTGATCGATCTCGACCTCGACGCCGGACGAGACGGCGCCGACGGCGGCGAAGAGGAAGTAGTGGAGGTAGCCGAAGACGAAGCCGTCGGAGGTGCTGCGCAGGCGGGCGGCCTGTTCGCGGGCGAAGTAGATCCACCAGATGGATGCGGTGATGACGACGCCGGATGCGGCGAGGCCGATGAGCTGGCCGGTGTGCTCCCCCGTGCTGAGCGCGTCGATCATCGCGTTGGCGCTCGCGAGCAGACTCTCGCCGAGAAGGATGAGGGTGAACAGCCCGTAGCGTTCGGCGATGTGGTGCGGGTGCCACTGTGTGCGCCCGTGCCGCTCCGCCCAGACCGGCACGGCGATCTCGACGAGCATGAGCGCGAAGAACCCGACGAGCTGGGGCGCGCCCTCGGGCAGGGCGAGGCGGGCCACCCAGAGCACCTGGACGCCGGCGACCCCGATGGCGAAGCGGAGGGCAGTGGGGCGGGATGCCGCATCCGAGATCGCGGCGCGCAGCCACTGCGCGACCATCGACAGGCGCATGATGACGTAGCCGATGGTGACGATGAGGAAGTCGTCGTGGAGCATCGCCTGTTGCACGCCCGCGGCGAGCACGAGCACGCCGCCCATCTGGGCGATGGTCATGACGCGGTAGAGCCAGTCGTCGGTGTCGAACGCGGAGGCGAACCAGGTGAAGTTCATCCACGCCCACCACACGGCGAAGAACACCATCGCGTAGGAGAGGAGCCCGTGGGCAGCCTGCCCCTCGCTGATCAGATGATGCAGCGTGCTGGACGCCTGCGACACCGCCACCACGAACACGAGGTCGAACAGCAGCTCGAGCGGACTCGCCACACGGTGGGGCGAACGCGGATCGAGCGCCCGCATCCGGCGCAATCCCGCCCGGGTGGTTGCGATCATGAGTCGATTGTGGCTGATGTGCCAGGTTCGGTGGATCTCAGGCGTACCCGCTCGCCCGGTGCCTGATCGCATTCCACGGTCAGTGAGCCGGTGCGGCGATCGCGTGTGCCACTAGTGTCAACAGAAAGCGTGGGGACGCGTAAACAAACTGGGGGTGAGCGTGGGCTTCTACGTGCGCACGAGCGTCAAAGCCGGACCGTTCCGATTCAACATGAGTCGGAGCGGGGTGGGCGTTTCGGTCGGAGTTCCTGGATTCCGAGTAGGAACGGGCCCGCGAGGGAACTACATACGCACCGGCCAGCACGGCGTTTTCTACGGGTCGACCCCAAGATCGTCGTCTGTTCACGCGACACCGACCTATCCCCTCGCACAACCGTCGAACGACGTGGTGATGGAGGACGTCACCGGTGCAACGGTGTCGGAGATCATTCCGTCGGGTCGCGACGATGTTGTCGAGCAACTCAACGCAGCGGGCAGTGCGTTCCGCTGGGGTTGGCTCACTTTGATTGTGGCCCTCATTCTGGGTGCGGCAACGCTTCCGTGGGGTCTGATCGTCTGGCTGGCGGCCGCGCCTCTTTGTATCTGGTTGTTCCTCCGTGACGCGGCCAAGCGCAAGGTTGTGTTGTTCTACGACCTGAACGACCTCTCCGCCGCCTGGTACAACAGCATCGTCGATCGTTGGTCGTGGTTCACCGAGTCTCAGAGGTTGTGGCGCACCGTGTCGTCGGGCGCTGTCACCACGTTGAATCAGCACAAGCGCAACGCTGGCGCAAGCGCACTCATAAGACGCATCCCAGCCCTTGCTGGGCTCAGCGGCCCGCCGCACCTTGCGTCGAACATCGCCGTTCCGGGCTTCACCGCAGGCAAAGACGGTATCTACTTCCTGCCTGACCGCATTCTCCTGCGCGACGGCAAGCGGTACACCGATATCTCCTATCGGCAGGCGCAGTTGATGGGGGTTCAGACCCGATTCATCGAAGACGAAGCGGTGCCCCGCGACTCGCTCGTTGTGGGGGAAACGTGGCGCTACGTGAATAAGAACGGCGGCCCGGATCGGCGGTTCTCGAACAACAGGAAGCTTCCTATCGTTCGTTACAGCGAATTGAGGGTCACTAGCGTCCACGGGGTCGACTGGCGCTTGCAGTGTTCGCGGGCAGATGCAGCACCGGCGGTCACAGCGACGCTGGATTCTGCGCCTCTCGCTGAGCTCGCCTAACGTCAGGCACGGCTCCACGTACGTCGACAGCCTGGAACACTCCTCATCGCGTCATCGTGTCCTGAGGTCCGGCAGGATGTGTATGCGCCCGGATTAGTTCCGGGATTCCGTTGGGGCGGAAGTTGCACGAGTGAATGGATCAAGCCACATGGGGATGTTCGACCGACTCTTCCGCAGACGCACGCCAGCACCATCGGTGGCCACGTCTCCCCCGCCGCCACCCGCATCGGTGAGGGTCGCTCCTCACTTCGCGATTCTCGATGTAGAGACAACGGGGTTATCGCCGCACCAGAGTCGAATCGTCGAGATCGCTGTCGTGCGGATCGACGGCGCCGGACAGATCCTAGATGAGTGGTCGACTCGGCTTAACCCAGAGGGGCCTGTGGGGGCCACTCACATCCACGGCATCACTGAGGCTGACGTGGCAACAGCTCCGCTGTTCCGCGACATCGCAGCCTACTTGACTTCATACATCGCGGGTATGCCGATTGCGGCGCACAACGCTGCATTCGACCTTGGATTCCTCGGAGCGGAGTTCCAACGGGCAGGCTGGGACGTGCCGCGGCTTCCTTCCTTCTGCACTCTCAACGGCAGCCGCGAGTATCTGCCGCACCTGGATCGCCGTCGGCTGGCAGATTGCTGCTGGGCAGCAGGCGTTCAACTCGAGAACGCGCACTCAGCTCTCGGCGACGCGCGTGCCACGGCGCAGCTCCTTGGGTTCTACCTCAACCACGCGGGACGACGTCAGCACCAGACTCTGAGTGCGCTCCGTGACGAAGCCCAAGCGTTCAGGTGGCCGGCCGGGCCGTCGCGCGCACCTGAGACCTGGTCCGCGCCCGCATCTGTACGAACGCGGAGCGGGTCGCGGCGAGTGACACCGCCTCGCCCGAAGCAGCCGCCGCTGCTCCGGCAACTCACCGATGTCAGCTTGCTCGAGGCGGTTGAGGAGGGTGCGCCGGACGGCACGCTCGCGTACCTCGAGATGCTTCTCGAAGCTCTCGAAGACGGCGCGATTGATGATCAAGAGGCCGCTGACCTCGGCGAGTTGATCCGCTTCTACGAACTCGACGACACCGACCTCCACGCTGCCCATCGCGCGTTGGTTCTCGCTGTCGCGCACAAGGCCGTCGACGACGGCGTCGTCTCTCGAGACGAACGCGAAGAGTTGCACGTGCTTTGCGATGTGCTGGATGTGCCACGCAGCACGGTCGTCGAGCTGATCGCGCACGCCGAAGCAGCACGAGCCTCACGGATGAGCGCGGGTCTTCGGCCGCTTCCCTCAAATTGGAGCTACGGCGAGCCCCTCCGCGTCGGCGACAAGGTCGCGTTCACCGGTTGTGATGACCGCCAGCGCGAGCGCCTCGAACGGCGCGCGTCCGATCTTGGAGTGCGCGTCATGGGCAACGTGTCCCGGTTGACCGCGATGCTCGTTACGGACGGGACGATGGATGGCACGAAGCTCGCGAAGGCCAGCGAAGTCGGAACCCGCATCGTTCATCCCGATACCTTCGAGGTTCTGCTCACGCACCTCCAGCCAGCCGCTCTCCCGCAACAGACGGCGCCTGCGGTAGCGCCTCCGTCGCACACTGACGTCGCGACTGGCGACGCTGCTGCGACGACGGAAGACAGCGCACCCCTCGCGGTAGCCACGACGGGTGCGCAAGCGACAACCACAGCGTCACCGAGCGTTGTGCGCGCGTGGGCACTCACCAACGGGCACGCGGTGGGTGTGCGCGGACGTATCTCAGCTGAGGTTTGGAGCGCTTACGCTTCAGCTTCCGCTCTTCAGGAGCACTGACGCCGAAGGGATGAGGGCGCGGAGATGCTCTCGAAGGGGCTCATCGCACACGTACACGTACGTACCGCGGATGCCGCGCGTCAGTAGCACGGCGTAGATGTTCTTGACGTACCGCTCGATCTCCGCATCGGTGTAGACGATCCCGCGTTTGTGGTTGTTCTGGAGACCTTTCTTGTCGCGGTACTCGGAACGGTCGAAGCGAATCCGGCCGGTCTCAGCATCGAAGCGCAGGTCGCGTCCGATGATGACTCCGGCGTAGTTCAGGTCGTAGCCCTGCACAGTGTGGATGGAGCCCACTTCGTCGAGCGCATCCGGTGACGTGATCCAGTCCTTATCCGCGGAGTTCCACCGCCACCTGTGACCGTCGATGCGAATGTCGAACGGACGCTCGCGCAGCGGGATCTGCTTCATCCCCTTCTTCTTAGGATCCGACTCCCAATTCCAGGCATACCCCGCGACGAGCCGAGCCAAGCCCTGCTCCCGATCGCGCTGACGAACCAACCGCTCCATCGCCCCGATGTCGTCGAAGAGCAAGAACTCGTAGTCGCCCAGATCGGGGCGCTCCGGCACGCGGTCGCCGAGAACGTCACGGATGTACCGGACGTAGTCCGTCCCCGCTTTGACGCGCATTTGCGTCTTGAGCGGGAAGAAGTGGTGGCTCACTTTCGCTTCGCCGATCACCTCGCCCACAACCTCAGGGGGAAGGTCCGCCGGGCGCACACTCTGAGCCGCATCCATGAGCAAGATCGTGTGCTTACTCTGCGCGCGAATCCAGTCGAGCTGCGTGTACTCGAGGGAGTCCTCGCTGAAGAGTCGTGTGTTGATGTCGGCGAACAACTTGTTCAGCACCCCGGACGATTGGCTGGCGCGTTGATTAAGGCGGTGCGCTTCGTCCACGACGAGCACGTCGAACTTCTGCGTTGCGTTGCCGACATCCCACGCTGTCAGAACCATCTCGGGCTTCAAGCCAGGCGCCCGCCCGAAGACCCTCGCAATGGAGGCTCGGAGCGATTGCTGCGGTACCACCATGCCGACTCTGAGATCGGCGAGAAGCTCCGGGTAGCCCTGCGCGAAGAAGTCGGAGATCGGTCCGCCCTGTTCTGCGTCGTCGACGCCGCGGGATGCCTGGATGTCGCGCAGAGTCTTGATGAGCGAGATCCCGACCACTGTCTTTCCCGTCCCGGGGTCGCCTGCGACGACAGATGTCGTTGACCGACCGTCCTCGATGTCTTCGAAGAGCGCCTGCAGGATGTCGACGATCGCGCGCTCTTGATCAGGAACGAGCGCCTTGAACGGAGAGAGCTTGAAGAAGTCGCTGTTCTCGATGTCTCGGAGCGAGTGACGAAACAGACCCCGAGCCCGGAGTTCCTCGAAGATCTCACGGAACCGCAGTTGAAACGAAGGACGGCCCGCATAGTCGGCGTTGCGGTGACCGTCGTTCGCGTTGATCACCGTGTACGCACCGTCGGAGTAGAACCACTGGATCAAGAGCGATTCGAGGTCGTAGCAGGCTGATCGGTGGAACGAGTCGTCAAGCAGGATGCGCGCGACCTCAAGGTGTTGCTTCTTCGGATCCCGCTTGTGCTGGCTCATCCGGAGCAGCGCGTTGCCCGTCTCCCCGACGTAGACGTCGTTCTTGTCGTTGATCGCGTACACCGCGGGCCAGTTGCTCAGCTTGCCGCTCGGGTCCGGGTAGTCACGGAGAGCAAGCGAGTCGAACGGAAGCTCTTCGATCTCAAAGCTGGTCATACTTGGCGCTTCTGCCTCGCGACGTCTCGACCGGGTACTTTGCCCGAGTGATCTCGAGCTTCTCGAGGACGATCTCGTCGGGATCCGCCCCCAAGCGATCCGCGAGTTGGTAGCAGTAGGTCAGAACGTCGGCCAGCTCCATCCGGACGCGCTGCGGGTCGAACTCCGGCGACCATTGGAACTCTTCGAGGAGTTCGGCAGCTTCGATCACGATCGACTTCGCGAGGTTCTCCGGCGAGTGAAACTGTCCCCAGTCGCGCTCCTCAACGAACGCACGTAGCGCACCCTTGGCATCCTCATCCGTCACGCGCTCAGCCTAGCGAGCACTCGCCGCGTCGATTTGAGACGCATCAAGGCCAGACACAACGTGTGCCTGAGAGGCTCATCTCGAAGAAACGACCGCGGCTTCACGAACGGCTCTCGGCTGCTCCTCGCTCAGCGCACGACCAGGGAACGCCACAGAGCGTTCCACGACTCCGCCGAGCGGACGAGAACAGCGAGGCGACGGTGCACTGGCCCACCGAGCATCATAAGCCGCTCGCGCTGCGCAATGCCCGAGTACCTAGGGGCCCCGATCCGACATGGCCAGGACAGGGGGGATCGCTCTATGCGGAGCGGCCAAACTGTCGCCACAATGAAACAATGGGTCGACTTTTACGCCATCGCAAGTTGAAGCCGCGTCATGGGGGCTATCGCGGACGCGCATGGGAGCCGCGCGACCTCGACGCGCTCGCTACGGCCGTCGCAGATCTTGCCCTTGGGCAATGGTTGCACGTTGAAGAGTTGCTTCGATCCGAGGAACCGTGGCGGGTTTCAGGCGCTGACTACGCGATTGACGGAGCCATTAGCCTGCTGACTGTTCCCGCTGGCAAAGACCCGTGGCATCGCGATGGCTGGGTTTTCCAGTTGGTATCGTGGCTTGCCGCGGTCGAGGAGAACGACGGTCCCGCCCGAATCCCACAAATGGATCAGGCTTCGAAGGGATTCGACGGACTACAGATTGCAGTCAACAGTAGATCAGGGCAGCCCAAGCGGATCGTCGTGTTTGAGGATAAAGCGACAAATTCACCGCGAGACACCGTGCGTGATGACGTGTGGAAATCATTCGCTGAACTGGAAACCGGGTCCCGAAATCCCGCCCTCGCCGCGGAGGTTGGATACCTCCTGTCTCGGATTCCCTTAACCGATCCTCGAAAGACAATCGACCATTTGATGCGCAAGCAGTCTGGTCGCGCCTACCGAGTCTCGATAACCACGAAAGCGCACCACGCCCGCGCAGAGAGATTCAACGGCCTGTTCGATGGATTCGAGGAAACCGTCCCAGGCAAACGGAGGCGCCGTCGCGCAAACGTTCTCGAAATCGCAGACCTGAGGCCTTGGATGGACGACCTGTGCGATCGTGCGATCGCAGTCTTGGAGGGCCAACGTGTTTGATAGCGTGACTGCCGCGATCATTGCTGCGGCGCCGCGCTTATCAAACGTGGACGCTGAACGGCTGCCCACGGCGATCACCGACGCATATCTGAAGGTCACCATGGCAAGATCACTCGTTCGGAATGATCTAGTCGCCAATGACGAGGTCTTTGGCGAGCTCCGCTCGATCGGCGCCGCCCAGGAAGCGATTGCGCTCAATCAGGAGCCCGGAGATGTGCGCGCGTCCGCCGCGTATGTCGCCGCTTCCGCGTACAGAATCCTCGCCGACGCCGACGCGGGGCGACCTAACGACGATCGCCATCTGACACCGGGCACCGTCGGGCCACGCATCGCATCTATGATGCTCTACCTCGTGGCCGACGCGCCGGCCGACGCTTCCGAGGTTGCTGACGGGATCGACGGAGTCGAACAGGAGCAATTCTCTGACCTTGTGGCTTCACTGAAACGCCTGGGGAAGGGTGAGATCAATGGTGCGGAAAGCTCAGAAGAACCTTTCCAACTTGATCTGGACGCCGATCCGTTAACGATCGGCGCTGTCATCGGCTATCGCAAGTGCGCGCGCTCGCTCGCAGATCTGGTGCGGCTCCTCCGAACCCCAGACCCCGCGGCCGATCCGCTGGCCGGACAATTCGCCTCGATCGCAACAGCGATGTCAATGAGTGTGGACTTCAACATCGGAGACCGCGCCCATGTGTCATCAAACCTGATCGCTGGCCCCTGGCATCTGGCGCGGCTTCTTGAGATGGCGAGCCCAGTATTGGTCGCTGCGTCCACCGCGTCACTGCCTGCACCGAGCGGCATCTCTGCAGAGGACTGGCAGCGCGTTACGGCTCGGACAGCGCGACTTAGACCGCTGCTCTGGCGTAATCATCGCCAGGCTCTAGACGCTGGACTTCTTGAGCCCGGAGTCTCAGCAGTCCTGGCGTTCCCCACAGGCGCCGGGAAGTCAACGATGTCGGAACTTAAGGTCGGAGCAACAATTCTCCGCGGGCTAAACGTCATTTGCCTTGCGCCAACCCTCTCGTTGATTGACCAACTCGCACGATCATTCAAATTGGCGGTCCCGGGTGCACGAGTGCTAGCTCAACGCGACGCGGACGAAGAGATCGAATCCGCATCAGATGGTGTCCCTGAGATATTCGTCATGACTCCCGAGAGCTGCCTAGCAGCCCTCGGAACAGATCAGACTCGGTTTGGGGAAGTCGGCCTCGTCCTGTTCGACGAGGCACACCTCATGCATGTCGAAGGCGATGCACCTAACCGGCGCGCACTAGATGCCTCGCTTTGTTTTCTCACGCTCGTCTCTCGCTTCGGTGACGCAGATCTGATGCTTGTCTCCGCGATGTTCGCAAACTCTCAGGAACTCGCAGACTGGCTCAAATTCGTTACGGGGCGTCCTGCTATAGCGTTGGATACCCCTTGGAAGCCAACGAGACAGGCGAGGGGTGCTCTCGTCTATCCGTTACATGAGGTTGAGCGGCTGCGGAAACTTCGAGACGAAATGTACCGAACCTCGACGACCGACGGGCCCCCGGCCGCGCTCAAGCAGCAGTTGCTTGCACAGCCACACGGATTCTTCAGTCTTAAGTCGACCTGGGAGTCGACCCAGACCAGGGACTACCGACTAATGCCGCTGCTCGAGTCTCAAGTGACGCTCGGCGTCAGCGGATCGCGAACGCGGGATCGCGCCTGGCGATTGACTGCTAACGCAAACCGCGTAGCTGCAAGGCTCGCTCAAGCCGCTGCTGATGGAGGTCTGAAGACTCTCGTCTTCACCCACCAAGTCGGCTGGACGAGTTCAATTGCTCGCCTCGTCACCACAGCACAGCCGAATACTACGCCGCTGCTGAGATCTGAGCAGCGACTGCTAGCACGAAGCGTGGAGCTACTTGGCGCGGAATCTGCACTCTACCTGAAACTCGAGGACGGGGCAGTTGTGGGCAGCGCGATCCCGCATCACGGCTTACTGCTGCCGGACGAGCGGCGTCTTCACGAGCTACTCTTCCGTCGCCCGGACGGGGTACCCGTTCTAGTGGCTACCTCCACCGTCACACAGGGCATGAACTTTCCGAGTGAGTTCGTAATCATCGCCGGGGACCGCCGCTTCGACGCCAGCGCGAACGGGCGAATCCGCCTTGAAGCTCATGAGCTATTGAACGCTGCCGGTCGCGCGGGCCGAGCGGGCTCCCACGCCAACGCACTAGTGCTCGCAATCCCCAGCGAGATAGTGGATTACGACGGCGCCACTCGGATCGGCTCCGGCTGGGCTGCGCTTAGAACTGCATTCTCACAAAGCGATCAATGTGTAACCGTGCGTGACCCCATCGGCGCATTGCTCGATGCAATGGAGGAAGAGACTGAGCCGCCGTTGCTACGTTACCTTGGGCGGCGAGTCGACAGCGTGACCGATCCAGTGATTGGTCCTGGAATGCTACGCCAGAGTTTCGCGGCGTTCTCGGCGAAGACCGCCGGTAAGCCCGATTGGATCGAGCGGCGCCTGGAGCAGCTGTCCGGCCTCTTTGCTGACGACAGTGTGGAGGACTGGCTTCGCCAGTGTGCCCTCGTTTCCGGGCTTCCGCTCGACGACGTTAGCTATCTAGCAGACCAGCTCAGCACACAAACCACGACCGAGTGGGATCACATTGGCTGGTCGGAATGGATGCTCGACCTCCTCCGTGATCGGCCATCGATGGTCGTTGAGGTACTCCGAGTCGGTAGCCGCGCCGCGATGTCAGGCGCACCGGACGATCTTGGAGAGTGGGACACCGACAACCTGATAGACCATGTTCGGGCCTGCCTTGCGCCATGGATGCGAGGGGCGAACCTCACTCAGATCCAGGAGGTCGGCATAAGCCGCGGATTGGCTCGGGGCGACCAGCATCTAGAGTTTGCAAGAAAGTTTGTCCTCCGGGTCGTCCCGGATCTCGCCTACCTGTTCACTCTGCCATCACTCGTTCGCTCCGAACAGGCGAAGCTTGGACTAGCCGAGCCACTGCCTGACGATCACCCATTGACGACGCTGTCAAGGTGCGTAGAGTTGGGCGTCGACTCCGCTGAGAAGGTACACGTCCTTGAGCTGGCGCCACGAACGACCCGGGCTCAAGTGCACGGATCCTGAGCTCAGGATTGCGTGAGGACCGAGCGATGATCTGCCCGGCAGGTGTGGAAGATACCCACACTGAACATTGGCGGCGCCTGCATGGACACAGAGCCCGGTCAGCGAAATGCCCAACGAGCAAGTCGCTATACCTCGGCTGGCAAGCGATCACCATCGTCGTGAGTTTTACCTGTCGAGCTTCCCTCAGGCCCTTCGTCTGGTGAAACTCAAGCGCCAACGAGGTCTGGTTCACCACGACCACTCGTGCCCCCACTGGGACTCGAACCCAGACTGAAGCGATTTTAAGTCGCCTGCCTCTGCCATTGGGCTATGGGGGCCCGCCTCCACGCTAGCGCGCCGCCGGGCGCCGACCGCGCATGACAATGCCCCCGTCACCGAAGCGACGGGGGCATCATCCAAGCCGGAGAGGGTCAGCCCTTGGCGGCGACCTTCTTGTCCTTCTCGGCGGGAGCCACGGCGGCGGCGCCCTCATCCTTCGCGACGCTCTTCGGGTCGATCGCAGGGGTGGCGGGCTTCTCGGCCGGAGCCTCGGCAGCCGCCGGACGCGGACGGGCGGCGAACGCCTCGAACGTCTCGCGCGGGTTCTGAACCGTGATGAGCGTGACGTTGTCACGGCCCAGGAAGAAGTTGTGCAGCCAGTCACCGATCACACGCCACTTGCGCTCCCACGACGGCATCGCCAGGCCGTGGTAGCCACGGTGCGCGAGCCAGGCGAAGAAGCCCTTCATCGCGAACTTGCCCGACTGGAACACACCGTTGTACAGCCCCAGGCCCGCGACGGCGCCGAGGTTCTTGTGCACGTACTCGCGCGGCAGCTCGCCACGGATCACGGCGGTGATGTTCTTGGCCATGAGCTTGGCCTGTCGCACGGCGTGCTGCGCGTTCGGCACGCAGTAGCCGCCCACGCCGCCACCCGACAGGTCGGGAACGGCCGCGACGTCACCGGCGGCCCAGGCGCCCTCGACGATCTCTTCCGGCGTACCCACGCGGAGGTCGGCGCGCGCACGGATGCGACCGCGCTCTTCGACGGGAAGGTCTCCCCCGCGCACGACGGTGGGGTTGGCCATGACACCGGCGGTCCACACGATCAGGTCGGTGGGGATGACCTCACCGGTCGAGAGCTCGACGTTGCCGTCGACGGCGCCCTTGACCTGCGTGTCGAGGTGCACGAACGCACCGCGCTCGGCGAGGCTCTTCAGCACCCACTCGCTCGTCTTCTGCGACACCTCGGGCATGATGCGCCCCATCGCCTCGATGAGGTGGAAGTGCGTGTCGTCGAACGTCAGCGTCGGGTAGTCCTTGACGAGCGACGACGCCAGGGCACGCAGCTCGGCGAACACCTCGATCCCCGCGAAGCCACCACCGACGACGACGACGCTCAGCAGGCGGTCGCGCTCGGGGCCGGCCGGCAGGTTCGACGCCAGCTCAAAGTTCTTGATCAGGCGGTCGCGGATCGCGACGGCCTCCTCGATCGTCTTCAGACCGATCGCGTTCTCGGCGATGCCCGGAATCGGGAACGTGCGCGAGACGGCGCCGGCGGTCACGACGATCTGGTCGTACTCCTCCTGCCACGGCTCACCCATCTCGGGCGTGATCGTGGCGACCTTGTTCGCGTGGTCGATGCCGGTCACCTTCGCGGCCACGACGCGCGTGGTCTTCAGGTGACGACGGTGACCCACCACCGCGTGCCGCGGCTCGATCTCGCCGGCGGCGACCTCGGGCAGGAACGGCTGGTACGTCATGTAGGGAAGCGGGTCGACCATGGTGACCTCGGCTTCGCCCTTGCGCAGATGC
Source organism: Microbacterium sp. Clip185 (assembly GCF_028743715.1). Lineage (NCBI taxonomy): Bacteria > Bacillati > Actinomycetota > Actinomycetes > Micrococcales > Microbacteriaceae > Microbacterium > Microbacterium sp. Clip185. Next base: position 2,130,816 of record NZ_CP117996.1, read on the forward strand.
TTCTCAAGCTTCCAGGCGGTGTAGAAGCCGGCGTAGCCGCCGCCGACAATGAGGATCCTGGGCACGGTGCTGGTCACGGTGGAACGAACTCCTAGACGATTCAACGGCTGCGCGCGCGTTCGGCACGCGCCAATCGGATGCGTCGGACAGCAGCACTGACGCCGAGCGCTATCAGTATAGCGGCCACAGAGAACACCAGCAGCGGAATCGACCCGTACAGCAGCGTATCCATGCTAGGCAGCAGCGGAGACGTGGGCCGCGACGCCGCCTCGGCCGGCGGCAGCGGCGGCACCGACACCTCCCCCACCGTCGGCAACGGCGCCGGAGACTCCTGCGCGCGACGGTGCACGCGGATCCACTCCGACAGATCCCCCATCGGGTTCGCCGACACCTGCGGAACGGATGCGGACACCGCCGCCGCCGCATCCACCAGCCCGTATCCGTACTGGTCGTCCGGCAGCGAACCCACCCCGGCGGGCGCCTTCGCGGTCGCGATGAGCCGCTCGATCACGTTCGCCGCATCCAGTTCCGGATGCGCGGCCCGCACGAGCGCGGCAATGCCCGCCACGATCGGCGCCGCACCGCTCGTGCCCTTCCACACGACCACCTGACCGTCGGCCGAAACCCCGAGCAGCTGCTCGCTGGGAGCCGAGACACCGAGCGTGATGCCCTGCGTCGACGCCTCCACGCTCGCCTTGCCCTGCGGGTCCACACCCGCGACCGGCAGCACACCCGGAATCGTCGCCGGCGCGCCCACGCGCGCCGTGCCCGAACCGCGGTTGCCCGCCGCGACGATCACGACCACGTCGTGATCGAACGCGTACTGGAACGCGTCATCCCAGCTCGGATCCCAGTCGAGGGTGTTCGTCGTGAACGACAGGTTGATGACCTTCGCGCCGTTGTCGACCGACCAGCGCATCGCGTTCGCGATCTGCTCCGAGAACGGCACCGGCGAACTCGTGCCGAACCCGACCGACACCGACAGCAGCGATGCCTCCGGCGCCACCCCGATCATGCCCGTCTCGTTCGGCAGTCCGCGGGATGCGGCGAGCGATGCCACCCAGCTGCCGTGGTTCGCGTCGACCGCGCCCACGGGCGTGCGACCGTCGGCTGTGCCGAGACCCGACACATCCGTGCCGCCGACGACCGCGCCGTCGAACTCGGGCGCCTTGCCGATGCCCGTGTCGATGATCGCGATCTTCACGCCCTTGCCGCGCGTGGTCTCCCACGCCTTGCGGATGCCGTACGCGTCGAGCCAGTACTCCTGCGCGCGCATCGGGTCGACGCCCGGGCTTTCCTGCGGCACCGGCGCGGGCGTCGTCTGCGCGTAGGCAGCGGGCGCGACACCCGCCGTCAGCGCGACGAGAACCAGCGCGGCGGCGACCCGCAGGGCGAGCGCTCTCACCCCGGGGTGCCCTCGGCGAGCGCCGCACCGGGGTCGGCGCACACGCAGCGAGTCGGCGACCAGGTGCTGCGCGCGAGCGCGGCGTCGCCGATCGGGTTGACTCCGGGGCCCGCGGCCAGGGCGTGACCGGCGAGGGCGTGCAGGCACTTCACGCGGGTGGGCATGCCGCCGGCGGAGATGCCCGCGATCTCGGGAACCTCGCCGAAGCTCTCGCGGTCGGCCAGGTACGCCTCGTGCGCCGCCTGATACGCGGCGGCCGTGTCTTCGTCCTCCAGCATGGCCGCGAACTCGGGCATCACGTGCTCGGCCTCGAGCGTCGACATCGCCGCGGTCGCGGCGGGATGCGTGAGGTAGTAGAAGGTGGGGAACGGCGTGCCGTCGGCCAGTCGCGGTGCGGTGGCGACCACGGTCGGATTGCCGCACACGCAGCGCGCGGCGATCCCGACGACATCACGCGCCGGGCGCCCCAGCTGGGAGCGGAGCACCGCGAGCTCGGCGTCGGTGACCGGGGGGAAAGGCGCGGAACTCACCCTCCCAGGCTACCGTGAGCCGCCTGGGAGCCCGGGTTCAGGGCGCGGGGGTGGCGGGCGTCCCACCGTCCGCGGGAGCCGTGGGGTCGGCGACCGCGGTCTTCGCGGCACCGGCGGTTACCACCGAGCCCACCAGCTGCGCCATCCAGTCAGTGCGCGTCTGCTGCACCTGGTCGCTCACCGCATCCTGCTCACGCGGCTGCTGCGCCTCGGTCAGGTCGTTGTCGACGATGTAGGCGATCTCGCCCGGGTTCATGTAGTACAGCCGCTCACGGGCCTGCGTCGTGATGTACGCCGGGTCGTCCCAGCGCTCGCTCTGCGCCTGCAGGTCGGCGATCTGGGACTCCGTCAGCTGCACCGAGTTCTTGAGCGCGGCGATCCGCTGCTGCTGGTCGAGGTAGGTGCCCACGGTCGGCACCAGCACGAGCACGCCCAGCACGACCAGTCCCAGCATGATGATCATGAAGCCGGAGAGGCGGATGCCGCCGAGCCAGTCGCGCACGTCGACACGGCGGCGGGGCGCATCCGAGGAACGCCGGGAACGAGAAGGAGGAGCCGTTCGTGCTGCCACGGCTCCTCCTCTCGTTCAGTGACGATTAGTCGTCACTCAGCCCTTGAAGCGCGGGAACGCGGCGCGGCCGGCGAACACAGCCGCCTCGCCCAGTTCCTCTTCGATGCGCAGAAGCTGATTGTACTTCGCGACGCGCTCGCTCCGAGCGGGCGCACCGGTCTTGATCTGACCCGCGTTGGTCGCGACAGCGAGGTCGGCGATCGTGGTGTCCTCGGTCTCGCCCGAGCGGTGCGACCACATCGAGCGGTAGCCGTTGCGGGTCGCGAGGCTGACCGCATCCAGCGTCTCGGTGAGCGAGCCGATCTGGTTGAACTTCACCAGGAGCGCGTTGGCGACACCGAGGTCGATGCCCTGCTGCAGGCGCTTCGGGTTGGTGACGAACAGGTCGTCGCCGACGAGCTGCACCTTGGTGCCGATGGCGTCGGTGAGGGCCTTCCAGTTGTCCCAGTCGTCCTCGGCGAGGGCGTCCTCGATCGTGACGATCGGGTAGTTGGCCACGAGGTCGGCGAAGTAGTCGACGAGCTGACCGGGCGTCCACGGCTTGCCCTCGACGGTGTACACGCCGTCCTTGTAGAACTCGGTCGCGGCGACGTCGAGGCCCACGGCGATGTCGGAGCCGGGCGTGAAGCCCGCCTTCTCGATGGCCTTGAGCAGGAAGTCGAGGCCCTCGCGGTTGCTGGGGAGGTCAGGGGCGAAGCCGCCCTCGTCGCCCAGGCCCGTGTTGTAGCCGGCCGCCTTCAGCTCGCCCTTGAGGACGTGGTACACCTCGGTGCCCCAGCGCAGCGACTCGGCGTAGGTCTCGGCGCCGATGGGCGCGAGGAAGAACTCCTGGAAGTCGATGCCGTTGTCGGCGTGCTCGCCACCGTTGATGACGTTGAACAGCGGAACGGGCAGCAGGTGCGCGTTCGGGCCGCCGAGGTAGCGGAACAGGGGCAGGTCGGCCGAGTCGGCGGCGGCCTTGGCGACCGCGAGGCTGACGCCGAGGATCGCGTTCGCGCCGGTGCGCGACTTGTTCTCGGTGCCGTCGGTCTCGATGAGGATCTGGTCGATGACGCGCTGCTCGCTCGCCTCGACACCCTCGATCGCCGGGCCGAGCTCGTCGATGACGGCGTTGACGGCCTTCAGCACGCCCTTGCCGCCGTAGCGGCTCTTGTCGCCGTCGCGCAGTTCGTACGCCTCGAACGCGCCGGTGGATGCGCCGGAGGGCACTGCCGCACGCTGCACGACACCGTCATCGAGGAGCACCTCCACTTCGACGGTCGGGTTACCGCGCGAGTCGAGGATTTCGCGCGCGCCTACAGCCTCGATAAGTGCCACAGTGGGACTCCTTGAGTTTGGGGGTGTGATCTCGGAGCGACATCGGTCCGCTTCCGAGTCTAGTGACGCGCGGGCTCGGCCCCACCGGAAGAATCCCCCGGATGCGTGATGAGCGCCACCGCGAAGCCGTCCCAGCCCTTCGCGTCGAGCGTCTGCACGGCCGTCGCGTCGAACCGGTCGTCGTCCGCCAGCATCGCCAGCGAGCGCCGCACGCCCTCCACCTGGCTCTCGTGGTTCTCCGGATCGACGATGCGCCCGGCGCGCACGACGTTGTCGACGACCACGACGGTCCCCTCGCGACCGAGACGCGCAGCCCAGTCGAGGTAGATCGTGTTGGATTCCTTGTCAGCGTCGATGAACACGAGATCGAACGGCCCCTCCAGCTGCGGGAGCACCTCCGCCGCCCTCCCCTGCCGGATCTCGACGCGCGCGCCCACGCCCGCGTCGTCGATGCTCCGCCGAGCGACTGCGGCGTTGCGAGGCTCTGCCTCGATCGTCGTCACCCGACCTTCCTCCCCCACGGCGCGGGCGAGCCAGATTGTGGAGTAACCGCCGAGGGTGCCGATCTCGAGTACCCGGCGCGCGCCGATCATCCGCGCCAGCAGGTGCAGCAGCTTGCCGGTCAGCGGCACGACCTCGATGGCGGGCAGGCCCGCCGCATCCTGCGCCGCCCGCGCATGCTCCAAGGCCGAGTCCTTCTCGACCAACGTCTCGGTCAGGTACGCGTCGACGGACCGCCAGCCGTCCGGCGTCGGTGCCGGGTTCGTGTCGCTCATGCGGCCAGCGAATCGGCCGTTCGGATGCGGGGTCAACCCCTGCCGGCGAGCGCGTCCCGCGTGTCAGGAGCCTGGTGGCCGGTCGGCAACCGCACGTCCTCGCCCAGGGCCGCGAGCACCGACGGCAGCAGTGCGTCGGCGGTGCGGCGATAGCCGACGGCGCTCGGATGGAACCGATCGAGGCTGAACATCTCGTCGGGGTTCGAGATGAAGAACGGGCCCACGACGTGCCGCAATGACACAGCCCAAGCGCCCGCTGCTGTCGCGGCGCGCGCCTGGGCCTGGGCGAGCTGGCGCGACAGCCGCGAGCCGAGCGAGCGCAGCGGCTGCGGCACCGGTCGTAGTGCGCCGAGGTCCGGGCAGGTGCCGACGACGACCTCCGTGCCGAGCTGTCGCAGCCGCTCGATCGCCTCCTCCAGCGACGCCACGGAGCGGGAGATCGGGATGCGGTGCGTCACGTCATTGCCGCCGACCACGATCACGGCCACGTCCGCGCGGTAGTCGTCGGGCAGGGCGTCGAGCTGGCCGGCGAGCGCGGCGGACTCGGAGCCGACCACGGCCGCGGTGCGCAGACGCACGGGACGCTGCGTGCGGCGGGCGAGCGCGCGGGACAGACGCGCGCCGAGAGTGTCCTTGCGCCGCTCGGCACCGAGTCCCGCGGCGATCGAGTCCCCCAGCACGAGCAGCTCGATCGGGGTGCCGTCGTAGCCGGGACGCCACACGCGGTCGGCCTCCGGCGCCTGCTCGCCAAGCGGCTTGCCGATCTGCCGGCGGGCGTGCGCGGCCTGGCGCCGCAGCACTTCTCGGGCGGCGGCGAGCGCGAACGCGATCACGCCGGCGAACGCTGCGACCGTGCGCGCGGGGAATCGGATGCGGGCCACGCACCCATCCGAACCCCTCGCGGTGAACGGGTCGTGACGGCTGGGTGACCGATCGGCGCCCCGGCGGTTCACACCGCTGCAGTAGGGTGCCCGACGTGACCGGCCCCACCCTCCAGCGACGCCTCGGACTCGGCGACGCCGTGGCGATCGGACTGGGCTCGATGATCGGCGCCGGAGTGTTCGCCGTCTTCGCCCCCGCCGCGCAGGCCGCCGGCGCGGGACTCCTCGTCGGGCTCGCGATCGCGGCCGTCGTGGCTTTCGCGAACGCGACCTCCACGGCGCAGCTCGCGGCCGCATATCCTGTCGCCGGCGGCGCGTGGGCCTACGGTCGCGCCGAGCTCGGCCCGTGGGCGGGGTTCGTGGCGGGCTGGGGGTTCGTGATCGGCAAGCTCGCGAGCTGCGCCGCCATGGCGATGACGTTCGCCGCCTACGCGGCCCCGGCTGGTTTCGAGCGGCCCGTGGCCGTCGCGGCAGTCGCGGCGCTCACGATCGTGAACCTGCTCGGCGTCACCCGCACGGCCCGGCTCACCCGCATCCTGGTCGCGATCGTGCTGCTGTGCCTCGCCGTCGTCGTGGCCGCCGGTGCCACGTCGCTGCCGACCGGCGCCGGCTGGACAGGCGGCGAGGTCAGCCCGTACGGAGTGCTGCAGTCGGCGGGGCTCATCTTCTTCGCCTTCGCCGGCTACGCCCGCATCGCGACGATGGGCGAGGAGGTGCGCGATCCCGCCCGCACGATCCCCCGCGCGATCCTCGGCACCTTCGCCGGCGCACTGTCGGTGTACGCGGTCCTCGCCGTGCTGTGCCTGCTCGCGCTCGGCCCCGAACGGCTGGCGGCCGCATCCGCACCCCTCGCGGAACTCGTCTCGGCCGCGGGCTGGGAATGGGCGCAGCCGGTCGTGCGCGTGGGTGCGGCCGCCGCATCCCTCGGCGCACTCCTCGCCCTCATCGCCGGCATCGGGCGCACCTCGTTCGCGATGTCGCGCGGCGGAGACCTGCCGGGCTTCTTCGCCGCCGTGCACCCGTCGCGGCACACGCCCTACCGCGCCGAGATCGCCGTCGGGGCGATCGTCATGATCGCCGTCGCCCTCGTCGATCTGCGCGGCGCGATCGGGTTCTCCTCACTCGGCGTGCTCGTCTACTACCTCGTCGCCAACCTCGCCGCGCTGCGACAGGATGCGGCCCACCGCCGCTTCCCGCGCGCGCTCGCCGCCCTCGGGGCCGCGGGCTGCGCGGTGCTCGCGGTGACGCTGCCGTGGCAGGCCGCGATCGCCGGAGCCGGCGTGCTCGCCGTCGGCGTGGTGCTGCGGCTCGTGTTCGGCCGCCGCAGCGCTACGCGAGCGGCTTGAGCTCGAGCTCCGACGGGTCGTCGCCCGCGGCGACGGTCGCGAACGCCGTGTAGCCGTCGGCGGCCGCGCGCTCCAGCAGCGCCTTCAGGTTCTTCGTGCGCTGCTCGAGCCGCACGCGCGACCCCGCCGTCACGAGCGCGGACTTGACGCGCACGAGCTCGGCGACCGGCACGTCGCGGTCGTGCACGAGCACGACGGCGTCGAGTCCCGCATCCTCCCCCGCCGAGACGAGGTCGACGATGCGCTCGAAGCCGATCGAGAAGCCGACGGCCGGCACGTCCTGACCGAGGAACCGGCCGATCATGCCGTCGTAGCGTCCGCCGCCGCCCAGCGAGTAGGGCACGGACGGGTGAGCCAGCTCGAAGATCGTGCCCGTGTAGTAGCCCATGCCGCGCACGAGGAACGGGTCGAACACGAGCGGCACCTCGTCGAGCCCGACCGCGGCGCTCACGGCCTCGCCGATGCCGACCAGGTGCGCGACGACCTCGTCGGTGATGCCGTCGGGCAGCTGCGCACGGATGTGCGCTTCGCCGAAGGTCGTCTCCTCCGCCGTGGGGCGGGCGAGGTACGCCGCGAACGCGTCGACGGCGGATGCGGTCGCCCCGCGCTCGCGCAGCTCCGCCTCCACGCCGGCGGGTCCGATCTTGTCGAGCTTGTCGATCGTGATGAGCACGCCCGCACGCTCGGACGCCTCGAAGCCGAAGACCTCCAGCATCCCGTCGAGGGCGCGGCGGTCGTTGATGCGCACGCTCGCGCCGACGAGGCCGAGCGCGTCGAGGGTGTCGAGGGTCGCGACGATGAGCTCCGCCTCGGCGCGCGCTCCGGCGTCGCCGATGATGTCGATGTCGCACTGCACGAACTGGCGGTAGCGCCCCTTCTGCGGGCGTTCCGCGCGCCACACCGGCGCGATCTGCACGGAGCGGAAGACGCCCGGAAGCTCGGCGCGGTGCGAGGCGTAGAACCGCGCCAGCGGCACGGTGAGATCGAACCGCAGACCCAGGTCGCTGAGCGCGGCCGGGTCCTCCGCCGCCGCGGCGATCGCCTCGGGAGAGAGCGCGCGCTTGAGCACATTGAACGCGAGCTTCTCGTTGTCACCGCCCATGCCGGCGTGCAGGCGGTCGTAGTCCTCCATGACCGGCGTCTCGATCTCGTCGAAGCCGTGCGCGCGGTAGCGGTCGCGGATGACGGCGAGCACGCGCTCGCGGCGGGCCTTGTCGGCGGGTAGGAAGTCGCGCATGCCGCGCGGGGGGTTCACTGCTGGCACCAGACCATCATCCCAAACCGGCCTCGGCCCGACGCACACCCTCCTCCAACGCGCGCGTGCGCGTGCGCAGCGCCCGCTCCGCATCCCAGCCCTCGGCCCTCGCGCGCGCCACGAGCGCGAGCAGGGCGTCGCCCAGCTGCTCTTCCGAGGTGATCTCGAGCGGACGCGCCGGGATGGCGGCGCCGGGCGCGCGCCCGACGACCTTCTGCGCACGGGCGAGCGCCGGCATCGCCGCGGGGATCCCGTCGAGCACGCTCCGGCGCTCGCGCTTCTCCGCCGCCTTGGCCGCATTCCAGTGCACGAGCACCTCTTCGGGCGTCGTCGCCGTCTCGCCCGCGAACACGTGCGGATGCCGGCGCACCATCTTGTCGGCGAGATCGCCGGCGACATCGTCGATGTCGAAGGGGTCGTGCGGATGCCGCGAGGCGATCTCGGCGTGGAACAGCACCTGCCACAAGAGGTCGCCGAGCTCTTCGCGCAGTTCCGCACGGTCGCCGTTCTCGACCGCGTCGATGACCTCGGCGCTCTCCTCCACGAGATAGGGCACGAGGGCGGCGTGGTCGATCTGCTGCGACCAGACGCATCTCTCGCGCACCTCGTGCATCACCTCGGCAGCCCGCCGGAGTCCGTCGGAGGCCGCATCCGCGTCGTTCATACCCTGCGCTCCTCGCGTCGGTAGTGCCGTGCCCGCCATGCTACGAGCACCGCGGCGACCACGAGCGAGACCAACGACCCACCGAGCACGCCCAGGGTCGCCTCGTCGCGCAGCAGGCCGTCGCCCGCGAAGGCGAGCTCCGACAGCAGCAGCGAGACGGTGAACCCGATGCCGCCGAGCGCGCCCGCCGCGAGCAGGTCGGCGAGCCGCAGGCGGCCGTCGGGTTCTTCGAGACGCTGCGCGAGCCACCCGAAGACGGTGATGCCGAGGATCTTGCCCACCGGAAGCGCGATCAGCACGCTCCAGAACACCGGCTGCAGCTCGTCGAGTCCGACAGACGGGATCGCGACGGATGCGGCCGACAGCGCGAACAGCGGCAGCACCAGCCCGTTCACCCACGGGTCGAGCGCGTGACGCACACGTGCCGCGGGGCGCGGAGCCATCGCGAGTCCCAGGGCGACGCCCGCGATCGTGGCGTGGACGCCGGAGAGGTAGACGAGCACCCAGACGAGGATGCCGAGCAGCACCAGCAGGATGCCGAGCGGCACGCGATTGCGCTCGGTGAGCCGTCGACTCAGCAGCGCGAACAGCACGACGCCCACGAGGGCGGCGAGCAGGAGGAACACGTCGACGCCGTCGGTGAAGAGCACGGCGATGAACACGATGCCGACGATGTCGTCGAGGATCGCCAGCGCGAGCAGGAACGCCCGCACGCCGGTCGGCAGCCCGCGGCCGAAGACGGCGAGCACGCCGAGGGCGAAGGCGATGTCGGTGGCGGTGGGGATCGGCCAGCCCGCAGCGGACGAGGTGCCCAGCGAGAACGCGAGGAAGATCGCGATCGGCACCAGCACACCGCCCGCCGCGGCGATCGCCGGCTGCACGGCACGGCGGGGCGAGCTCAGCTGCCCGGCCGTCAGCTCGTGCCACAGCTCGATGGCCGCGACGAAGAAGAAGATCGCGAGCAGGCCGTCCTGGATCCAGTGACCGACCGAGAGGGAGAACACCCCTGGAATGCCGACATAGGCATCCTTCACCGCGGCGACGCCGGGAGCTGCCGGCGAGTTCGCCAGCACGAGGCCGAGAGCGGCCGCGATCAGCAGCACGACGGCGGGAAAACGTTCGGAACGAAGCAGGCGCATACGCCCTCCAGGGTGGGGGAAACAGTGTCCGTCGCCAGGCGACGAGGCGACCAGACTTCCCGCCACTCCGGAGTCCATCGTAACCAGACGCCGCGCGTGTCATTTGTGGTCTCCGGCTCCCAGTACCGTTGTTCCCATGCTCGAACCCACCCCCACCGAGGCCATTCGCGTCGTCGGACGCCACGAGGCAGGGCAGGAGATCCCCGACCAGATGCGCGCGGATGTGCGCGTGCTGGGCTCGCTGCTGGGACAGGTGCTGCAGGAGAGCGGTTCGGCGGGTCTGTACGAAGACGTCGAGCGCCTCCGCGTGGCGACCATCCAGGCCTACACCGACCCGAGCGACGAGGCCTTCGAGCGCGCCGCCGAGATCGCCGACTCGTTCACGATCGAGCGCGCCGACGAGGTCGCCCGCGCCTTCACCGTCTACTTCCACCTCGTGAACCTCGCCGAGGAGCACCAGCGCGTGCGCGTGCTGCGCGAGCGCGACGGCCAGCCCGAGCCCGAGGGCCGCACCGACTCGATCCGCTCGGCCCTGCGCCAGCTGGCGTCCGAGGTCGGCGACGACGTGGCACTCGAGCGCCTGCAGTCGCTGCGGTTCCACCCCGTCTTCACCGCCCACCCGACCGAGGCCCGCCGCCGCGCGATCTCGACCGGCATCCGGCGTCTGTCCGAACTGCTCGACGAGTACGACTCCCTCACCCCGGGCGGCGTCGACCAGCGCCGCGCCCGCCGGCGGATGCTGGAGGAGATCGACACGCTCTGGCGCACCGCCCCGCTGCGCGCGGAGAAGCCCTCGCCCACCGACGAGGTGCGCGCCATCATGGCCGTCTTCGACGACACCCTCTTCACGACGGTTCCCCGCGTCTACCGCCGCGTCGACGACGCGCTCGGCGAGGGTGCCGGCAGCCGTCCCCCGCTCGTGCGGCCCTTCGTGCGGGTGGGCACCTGGGTCGGCGGCGACCGCGACGGCAACCCGTTCGTCACCGCGAAGGTCACGCGCAAGGCGGCCGGCATCGCGAGCGAGCACGTGCTGCTCGGGCTCGAGCGCACCGCGCTGCGGATCGGCCGCACGCTGACCCTCGACGCCGCATCCACCCCTCCGAGCGACGCACTGATCGCGCTCTGGAATCGCCTCCGCAGCGCCGACGAGGAGGCGGCGGCCGAGATCGCGAAGCGCTCCCCCAACGAGCCGCACCGCCGCATCCTGCTCATGGTCGCGCGCCGCATCGCCGCGACCCGCACCCGCAATGCCGACCTCGCCTACCGCGACCCCGAGCACCTGCTCGCGGACCTGCGCACCGTGCAGCAGTCGCTCGCGGATGCGGGCGCCGCCCGCCAGGCCTACGGCGCGCTGCAGCAGCTGGTGTGGCAGGTCGAGACCTACGGCTTCCACCTCGCCGAGCTCGAGGTGCGCCAGCACTCCGCCGTGCACAAGAAGGTGCTCGCGGAGCTTGAGGCCGGCGGCGAGCGCAGCGAGCTGACCGAGGAGGTGCTCGAGGTCTTCCGCGCGATCGCGTACATCCAGGAACGCTTCGGTCCGCGCGCCGCGGGCCGCTATATCGTCTCGTTCACGCAGTCCGCCGAAGACCTCGCCAACGTGCACCGCCTCGCGCGCTACGCCGTGGGTCCGGACGGCGCGGCGCCCGTGCTCGACGTGATCCCCCTGTTCGAGACGTTCGCCGACCTGCAGGCCGCTCCCGGCATCCTGGCCGAGATCGCCGAGCACCCCGAGTTCGCCGCGCGGCTGGAGGCCACCGGCCGCCGCCTGGAAGTCATGCTCGGCTACTCCGACTCCTCGAAGGATGTCGGACCGGTCGCGGCGAACCTCGCCCTCTACGAGGCGCAGGCCGAGATCGCGGCGTGGGCACAGGCGAACAACATCGAGCTCACGCTCTTCCACGGCCGCGGCGGCGCCCTCGGCCGCGGCGGCGGGCCCGCCAACAGCGCCATCCTCGCGCAGCCGCCGCACTCGGTCGACGGCCGCTTCAAGCTCACCGAGCAGGGCGAGGTCATCTTCGCCCGCTACGGCGACCCGCAGATCGCCATGCGCCACATCGACCAGGTGGCCGCAGCCATCCTCATGGCCTCGGCGCCGTCGAACGAGGCACGCAACCGCCGCGGTGCCGAGATGTTCGCCGAGATCGCCCAGGTGCTCGAGGACTCCTCGCGCGAGCGGTTCTACTCCCTCGTGAAGGCTCCCGGCTTCGCGCCGTGGTTCGCGACCGTCACCCCCATGGAGGAGGTGGGACTCCTCGCCCTCGGCTCGCGTCCCGCCCGCCGCGGCCTGTCGGTCGAGTCGCTCGAAGACCTGCGCGCCATCCCGTGGGTGTTCGCGTGGTCGCAGGCGCGCATCAACCTCGCGGGCTGGTTCGGCCTCGGCACGGCGCTGGAGACCGTCGGCGATGAGCAGCTGCTGCGCACCGCCTACGCGGAATGGCCGCTGTTCCGCGCGATGATCGACAACGTCGCCATGAGCCTCGCGAAGGCCGACGACCGTATCGCCCGCGAGTACCTCAGCCTCGGCGACCGCGACGACCTCGCCCAGCTGGTCATGGAGGAGATGTCGCTCACCCGCGACTGGGTCGTGCGCATCGTCGGCGGCGACGCCCCGCTCGCCAACAAGGCCGTGCTGCAGCGCGCCGTGAAGCTGCGCAGCCCCTACGTCGACGCCCTGTCGCTCCTGCAGCTGCGCGCCCTTCGCGCCCTCCGCGACGCCCCGGCCGACGCTCCCGCCGACACCGCCAACCAGCGCCTGCTGCTGCTGTCGGTCTCCGGCGTCGCGGCCGGCCTGCAGAACACCGGCTGACCCGCATCCGGCGTCTTTCGGCCGTCGCCTCGACTCAGTCGAGGAGGCGGTCGTCGTCGTGGCGCGCGAGGCTGCGGCCGTAGCGCTCCGTGAGCTGCACCATGAGGTCGGGGGTGTCGCGGTCGAGGCCGAACACGTACCCCGGGAAGTCCAGCTCCTGCTGGCGCGCCCAGATCTCGTCGTGCTTGTCGGGCGAGACGACGATCGCGGGATCCCCCACCGCGACCCAGCCGATCGGCACGACCGAGCCCTCGACGAGATGGGTGCGCAGGTGCACCGTGGCGCCGATGCGCACCTCGGTGCGGCGATCGATGCGCGCCCCGTTGAACACCCGCGCGCCCGTCGCGATGAAGACCTCTTCGGCGATCGTCGCCCCGGCGATACTCGCGGTGGGACCGATCAGGGTGTGGTCGCCGATGTGCACCGGGTTCGCGGCCGTCGCGCGCACGAGCGCGTTCTCCATGACGATGACGTGCTCGCCGAGCGTCACTGGACCGCCCTCCGAGGTGAGGATCGCGCCGTGCAGGATGCGGCATCCCGCCCCGACGGTGACGTCGCCGCTGAGCACGGCCGTGGGTGCGACGCTGGCCGACGGATGGACCGACGGCGCGGCGCCGAGGTGCTCGTAGCGCATGCCGTCACCCTAGGGCAGCGCGCGTCAGGGCGACAGGTCCGGCGCCGCTAGGGTGGGAGCGTCCGCATCCATTTGGGACGTCGCGCCGCGCGCGATACCCGGCCAGAGAGAACCACGTTGACCGAGACCTTCGCCGCGCTGCCCGAAGCCGTGCGCCCCACCTTCGCCACCGTCCTCGCCCGCAACCCCCACGAGCCCGAGTTCCAGCAGGCCGTGCACGAGGTGCTCGACTCGGTGGCTCCCGTCATCGAGCGCCACCCCGCGTTCGCCGAGCTCGGCATCCTCGAGCGCATCGTGGAGCCCGAGCGACAGATCATGTTCCGCGTGCCGTGGGTCGACGACGCCGGCACCGTTCGGGTCAACCGCGGCTTCCGCATCCAGTTCTCCTCCGTGCTCGGCCCGTACAAGGGCGGCCTGCGCTTCCACCCCACCGTGAACGCGTCGATCGTGAAGTTCCTCGGCTTCGAGCAGATCTTCAAGAACGCGCTCACCGGGCAGGGCATCGGCGGCGCCAAGGGCGGCAGCGACTTCGACCCGCACGGGCGCTCGGATGCCGAGATCATGCGCTTCTGCCAGTCGTTCATGAACGAGCTGTACCGGCACCTCGGCGAGCACACCGACGTGCCCGCCGGCGACATCGGCGTGGGCGCGCGCGAGATCGGCTACCTCTTCGGCCAGTACCGCCGCATCACCAACCGGCACGAGTCCGGCATGTTCACCGGCAAGGGCGTGCAGTGGGGCGGCGCCGAGGTGCGCACCGAGGCCACCGGCTACGGCGCCGTGTTCTTCGCCGAGGCGATGCTCGGCGTCGCCGGCGAGAGCCTCGAGGGGCGACGCGTGAGCGTCTCCGGCTCGGGCAACGTCGCCGTGTACGCCATCGCCAAGGCGCAGCAGCTCGGCGCGGTGCCGGTGACCGCATCCGACTCCAGCGGCTACGTCGTCGACGACGCCGGAATCGACCTGGGCCTGCTGCGGCAGGTGAAGGAGATCGAGCGCGCCAGGATCGCCGAGTACGCCGCACGCCGGCCGAGCGCTCGCTTCGTGCCGGACGCGCGGCCGTGGGAGGTTCCCGTCGATGTCGCGTTCCCCTGCGCGACGCAGAACGAGCTCGACGAGACGGATGCCGGCACGCTCATCGCGAACGGCGTGCGTGCGGTCGTCGAGGGGGCGAACATGCCCTCCACCCCCGGTGCCATCGCCGCATTCCGAGGCGCCGGTGTGCTCTTCGCGCCCGGAAAGGCGGCCAACGCGGGCGGCGTCGCCACCTCCGCGCTGGAGATGAGCCAGAACGCCTCGCGCCAGCGCTGGACCTTCGCCGACAGCGAGGCCAAGCTGCGCCAGATCATGCGCGACGTGCACGACGCCGCGTTCGACGCGGCCGAGCGCTACGGACGCCCCGGCGACTACGTCGTGGGCGCCAACAGCGCGGGCTTCGAGCGCGTCGCCCACGCCATGGCGGCGCAGGGCGTCATCTGACGCGGGACGAGCCTCAGGCGTCGGGCGCGCGTGTGGCCGCCGCCGCGCGGCTGCCCACGACCGCGCCGTAGAGCACGAAGCCCAGCATCGCGGCGCATCCGGCCAGCACGATCGCCGCGAGTCCGGCGGAGGGCACCGGCAGCAGCGCGCCCAGGCCCGCGATGACTCCCGCGATCCCTCCCCAGATCGTCGCCTGCTTCGCGCGGATGTGGGCGGCGAGCCAGGCCTCGTCGCTCGCCATGGTGACGGAGGTGCGGATACCCGCGATCGCATTGCGCTTCAGACGACCGGATGCGGCGGCCCGCGCCATCCAGATCATGAGGCAGCCTGAGCCGACCATCACGACGGCGAGCAGGATGCGGATGAAAAGGTCGTTGTCCATGGGGTACCTCAGGCAGCGGGGGCCGGCTCGGGAACGGGGAACAGCGCGTCCAGCAGCTGACTCGTCCAGGCGATGAGCTCGGCATCGCCCAGCGGCTCGCCACCGGCGGTCGGCAGCGGCACGACGAGCGCCTCGCCCGAGGCGACGAGCTTCGCCTTGGGGTACAGCCGCTGCATCCGCACACGCAGCGAATCGGGCAGATGCGCGGGCGCGACGCGCAGGTTCGGTCCCATCGCGACGACGTCGGCGAGCGACGAACGCGCCGCACGACGGCGCAGGCGCGCGACGGCGACGAGACCCTCGACCTCGGCGGGCGGCTGTCCGTACCGGTCGGTGAGCTCTTCGATCACGAGGTCGATCGCGTCGTCCTTCGCGGTCGCGGATGCCGCCGCCGACAGCTTCTGGTATGCCTCCAGGCGCAGGCGCTCGCTGTCGATGTAGTCCTCGGGGATGCGGGCCTGCACGGGCAGCTCGAGCCGGAGCTCGGTCTGCCCCTCGGTCTCCTCACCGCGGAAGGTGGCCACGGCCTCACCGATCATGCGCAGGTACAGGTCGAACCCGACGCCCGCGATGTGCCCCGCCTGCTCGGCGCCGAGCAGGTTGCCCGCGCCGCGCAGCTCGAGGTCTTTCAGCGCAACCTGCATACCCGAGCCGAGGTCGTTGTTGACCGAGATCGTCTCGAGACGGTCGGCCGCGGTCTCGCTCAGCGGCTTCGTCTCGTCGTACAGGAAGTACGCGTAGGCGCGCTCGCGCCCACGACCGACACGGCCGCGCAGCTGGTGCAGCTGGCTGAGGCCGTACTTGTCGGCACGGTCGATGATGATCGTGTTCGCGTTGGAGATGTCGAGGCCGGTCTCGACGATCGTGGTCGAGACGAGCACGTCGGCACGGCGCTCCCAGAAGTCGTCGACGACCTGCTCGAGCTGGTGCTCACCCATCTGCCCGTGCGCGACGGCGATGCGCGCCTCCGGCACGAGCTCGGCGAGATCCGCGGCGACACGCTGGATCGACGAGACCCGGTTGTGCACGAAGAACACCTGTCCCTCGCGCAGCAGCTCGCGTCGGATCGCCGCCGCGATCTGCTTGTCGTTGCGCGGCCCGACGTAGGACAGGATCGGATGCCGGTCCTCGGGCGGGGTGGCAAGGGTCGACATCTCTCGGATGCCGGTGACCGCCATCTCGAGCGTGCGCGGGATGGGCGTGGCGCTCATCGCGAGGATGTCGACGTTCGTCTTGAGCTTCTTCAGGGCATCCTTGTGCTCGACGCCGAAACGCTGCTCCTCATCGATGATCATCAGGCCGAGATCTTTGAAGATCACCTTCTCGGTGAGGATACGGTGCGTGCCGATGACCATGTCGACGGTGCCGTCGGCGAGGCCGGCGACCACATCCTTCGCCTCCTTGTCGGTCTGGAAGCGCGAGAGCGCGCGCACCTTGACGGGGAAACCGGCGAAGCGCTCGGAGAACGTCTCGAGGTGCTGCTTGACGAGCAGGGTGGTCGGCACGAGCATCGCGACCTGCTTGCCGTCCTGGATCGCCTTGAAGGCGGCACGGACCGCGACCTCCGTCTTACCGAAGCCCACATCGCCCGACAGCAACCGGTCCATCGGGATCGGCCGCTCCATGTCGGCCTTGATCTCATCGATCGTCTGCAGCTGGTCGGGGGTCTCGGCGAACGGGAACGCCTCCTCCAGCTCGCGCTGCCAGGGCGTGTCGGGCCCGAAGGCGTGACCCTTGGCCGCCATCCGCGCCGAGTAGAGCTTCACGAGCTCGACCGCGATGTCGCGCACGGCGCGGCGGGCCTTGCTCTTGGCGGCGGCCCAGTCGCTGCCGCCCATCTTCGACAGGGCGGGCGCCTCGCCGCCGACGTAGCGCGACAGCAGATCGAGCTGGTCGGTGGGCACGTACAGCTTGTCGCCCGGGTGGCCGCGCTTGGAGGCGGCGTACTCGAGCACGAGGTATTCGCGCTTGCTCTTGACCGCGTTGCGGCCGCCGCTCGAGACCTCGCGCTGCACGAGCTCGACGAACTTGCCGATGCCGTGCGTGGAGTGCACGACGAAGTCGCCGGGCTTGAGCTGCAGCGGGTCGACGACGTTACGTCGGCGCGAGGCGAGCTTCTTGACGGCGCGGGTGTCGCTGCCGATCGTGCGGCCGTAGAACTCCGACTCGGTCAGCACGGCGAGGCGCGCATCCGCGACCTGGAAGCCGCGCTCGAGCGTGCTCACGACGACCGTGGCGAGTCCCGGCTCGGGCGGCTCGCTCAGCGACTCCACGCGGCGTGCGGCGATCCCCCGCTCGGCGAGCACGTCACGGGCACGGTCGGCGAGCCCCGCGCCGGACGCGGTGACGACGACGGCCCACTGCTCGGTGAGCAGCTGGGCGACATGATCGATCGCGCCCTCGACGCTGCCAGCGAACGACGGAACGGATGCGGCGGCGATCCGCGTGACGCCGGCGTCGTCCGAGAGACCCTCGGCGGCCGCATCCGCTGCTCCTGAGTCGAACGAGGACAGCTCCCACCACACGTCGGTGCGCGCGCGGGCGGCCTCGTGCAGTTCTGGCAGCGACAGGAAGTCGCCGGAGCCGAGGTCGACCGGGGTGTCGGCGCCGGCGACAGCGGCGCTCCACGCCGCATCCAGGAACTCCTGGTTGGTCTCGGCGAGCGTCGTCGCGCGGGTGGCTGCGCGCACCGGGTCGACGATGGCGACGGCACTGGCGCGCGGCAGGTAGTCCACGATCGTGACGAGGCCGTCGACGAGCGCGGGGATCAGTGATTCCATGCCCTCGACGGGGATACCCTCGGCCATCTTCGTGAGCATGCCGGCGAGCGAGGGGAACGCATCGGCGAGGCCGAGCGCGCGGTCGCGCACCTCGTCGGTGAGCAGCAGCTCACGGCTCGGCAGCAGGTCGATCCGGTCGATGTCGCCGGGCAACGAACGCTGGTCGGCGACCGAGAACGCGCGGATCTGGTCGACCTCGTCACCGAAGAACTCCACGCGATACGGGTGGTCGGCTGCGGGAGGGAAGACGTCGAGGATGCCGCCGCGCACCGCGAACTCGCCGCGCCGCGAGACCATGTCGACGCGGTGGTACGCGAACTCCACGAGACGCACGACGATGGCTGCGAGGTCATGCCCGCGGCCGCCGACGCTCAGGCGGATCGTGCCCGCATCCCCGAGTCCGGGAACGATCGGCTGGATCGCGCCGCGCACGGATGCGGTGACGACCAGCGGCGCGGTGCCCTCCCACTCGGCGATGCGCTGCAGCACAGCGAGGCGCCGGCCGACGGTCTCGGCGCTCGGGCTGAGGCGCTCGTGGGGCAGAGTCTCCCACGCCGGGAAGTGGCGCACCTCGGCGCCCGGAAGCAGCGCCTCCAGCGCGGGACCCAGCGCCTCGGCGCGACGGCCGGTGGGCGCGACGGCCAGCAGTACGGCGGGCTTGCCCGCCTCGCGGCGCCGCTCGAGCAGGGCCGCCAGCAGCGGGGCGTCGAGGCCGTCGACGAGGGAGAAGTCCCCGTCGACGGAGGCCGCGCCGGCTGCGTCTCGGAACGTTTCTGAGCGCGCGAGGGCGCGGACGATCCCGGGAACTGTCACCACAAGAGTCTACGGCGCCCCACCGACACCCGCCCCGCGGCGGCTCTCCGCCGGGCCCGGCGCGGTGCTTCCGGGCGCGGCGTGGACCCACCCCACGTTCAAGGGACCCGAAACGCGACCGATCGGGCCCAAAGGGCGCAACACGCGTCCCTCGAACACGACGGGCCACGTTCAAGGGACCCGAAACGCGACCGATCCGGCCCAAAGGGCGCAGCACGCGTCCCTCGAACACGACGTGCCACGTTCAAGGGACCCGAAACGCGACCGATCGGCCCAAACGCCGCAACGCGCGTCCCTCGAACACGACGGGGCGCATCCGGATCCGGATCACCGAGAGTGCGAGGAGGCCGGGATGCGGGGAGGCCCCGCGCGGAGAGTCAGGCGCGCGGGGCGTGCCAGCGCTGCTGGGCGGCGACGAGGCCCTCGTCGACGAGGAGCTCGACCGCATCCGCCGCATCCGAGACGAGGATGGGGAGGGTCTTGCGCTCGGCCTGACCGAAGGCGTCGAGCACCCAGTCAGCCGGGTCCTGGCGACCGGGAGGGCGCCCGATGCCCACGCGCACGCGCGGGAACTCCGGTGTGCCGAGCGCCTTGGCGACGTCGCGGACGCCGTTGTGGCCGCCGTGGCCGCCGCCGGTCTTGAGTTTGAGCGTGTCGAAGGGGATGTCGAGCTCGTCGTGCACGACGACGACGCGGTCGGCGGGGATGTCGAAGAACTTCGCCAGGTTTGCGACCGGCCCGCCGGACACGTTCATGAACGTGTTGGGCTTCGCGAGCACGAGCTTCGGTCCGCCGGGACGCAGCCATCCCTCGGCGATGCGCGCACCCGCCTTGTGCACTTTGAAACCCTCGTTGCGGCGGCCGGCGAGTTCGTCGATGACCATCTGGCCCACGTTGTGGCGCGTCGCCTCATAGCGCAGTCCCGGATTCCCGAGTCCCACGATCAGCCAGGTGTCGGCCATGTCATCCCTTCCGGAGGCGGCGCGAATGCGACGTTGTGACGGACGTAAAACAGGAGAAATCCCGAACGCAGGATGATTCTTGCGAATCGATCCTGTCGTCGGGATTTCTCCTGTGCGAGTGGGGCGGAATTACTCCGCGGCCTCCGAGGACTCCTCGGACTGCTCTGCAGCGACCTCGGCGTCGGCCTCGGCGATCTCGTCCTCCGCGGCGAGGGTCGCAGCGGGCACCGAGATGGCGACGACGAGCGTCTCGGGCTCGGTCACCAGCGTCGCGCCCTTGGGGAGCTTCAGGTCGGCGGCCGTGATGTGCGTGCCGTCCTCGAGGCCCTCGACGTCGACCTCCACGTGCTGCGGGATGTTGGTGGCCAGCACCTCGAGCGACACGGTCGTCGCGTCCAGGTTCGCGATGGTGCCCGAGAAGGGCTCGCCCACGACGACGACGGGCACGTCGACGGCGACCTTCTCGCCCTTCTTCACGACCAGCAGGTCGATGTGCTCGATGATCTGGCGCACCGGGTCCTTCTGGACGTCCTTGACGAGGGCCAGGTGGTCCTTGCCGTCGGCGGTGAGCTCGAGCAGCGCATTCGCGCGACGGATCAGCAGGGCAACCTGGTGACCCGGCAGGGCGAGGTGCACGGGCTCGGTGCCGTGGCCGTAGAGGACGGCGGGGATCTGACCGGCGGCGCGCAGGCGACGGGCGAAGCCCTTGCCGAACTGCGTGCGCACCTCAGCGGTGACCTTGTTGTCTTCCGACATGATGATTCTCCTTGCGGGCCCACGGGCCCCGGGTTTGGGGATGGGTTCGACTCGAACGCGAGCGCGTGAGGAAGCCGTAGGCCTGCACACCCTCGTCGATTACGGATGCGGATGCCGCATCCCTCGCCGAAGTTCGCGTCAACTCTACCAGTGCCGCCCGGTACCATGGAAAAGATGCGCCCCGCCGGCGCGAGCCCCGACCGAAAGGACTCCCCCGTGGACGCTCAGCTCGCCTCCGACCTCCTGCTCGGTGTGATCGGTCTGCTCTCGCTCGGATCCCTCATCGGCGTCGTCGGCGCCTTCTGGTCCATGGGACGGGCGAACTACCGCAAGTCCTGACGCCGTCGCGACGCACGGCGTCGCACGGAATCCTCACGGCGCGTGGGAACACTACGATTGGCGTGTTCCCACCCTTCGTTCGAGGAGTATTTTTCGTGACCGAGGCATCAGCCAACATCGGAGTCGTCGGACTCGCCGTCATGGGGTCCAACCTGGCCCGCAACCTCGCCTCGCGCGAGGGCAACACGGTGGCCGTGTTCAACCGCAGCTATGACAAGACCGAGCACCTCGTCACGGAGCACCCCGAGGCGGGCTTCGTCCCCGCCTCGACGTACGCCGAGTTCGCCGCGTCGCTGCAGAAGCCGCGCACCGCGATCATCATGGTCAAGGCCGGCGGCCCCACGGATGCGGTCATCAACGACCTGGTGCAGGTGTTCGAGCCGGGCGACATCATCGTCGACGGCGGCAACGCTCTGTTCACCGACACGATCCGCCGCGAGAAGGCCGTGCGTGAGACCGGCATCAACTTCGTCGGCGCCGGCATCTCCGGCGGCGAGGAGGGTGCGCTGAACGGCCCCTCGATCATGCCGGGCGGCTCGGACGAGTCCTGGGTGACTCTCGGCCCGATCCTCAAGAGCATCGCGGCCGTCGCCGAGGGCGAGCCCTGCGTCACGCACGTCGGTCACGACGGCGCGGGCCACTTCGTCAAGATGATCCACAACGGCATCGAGTACGTCGACATGCAGCTCATCGGCGAGGCGTACGACCTCATCCGTCGCGGCACCGGCAAGACGCCCGCCGAGATCTCCGAGATCTTCGCCGAGTGGAACCGGGGCGAGCTCGAGTCGTACCTCATCGAGATCACCGCCGAGGTGCTCAAGCAGGTCGACGCCGCCACCGGCAAGCCGCTGGTCGACGTCATCGTCGACCAGGCCGGCGCCAAGGGGACGGGCGCCTGGACCGTGCAGACCGCGCTGGATCTCGGCATCCCCGTCTCGGGTATCGCCGAGGCCGTCTTCGCGCGCTCCCTCTCCTCGAAGCCGGCCCAGCGCGCCGAGGCGACATCGCTGCCTGGCCCCTCCTCGACGGGCACGGTCGCCGACCCCGAGGCGTTCATCGAGGACGTCCGCCAGGCGCTGTACGCGTCGAAGATCATCGCCTACTCGCAGGGCTTCGACGCCATCGTCGCGGGTGCCGAGCAGTACGGCTGGGACATCAAGAAGGGCGACATCGCCAAGATCTGGCGCGGCGGCTGCATCATCCGCGCCCAGTTCCTCAACCGCATCACCGAGGCCTACGCCGAGAACCCGTCGCTGCAGGCGCTCGTGCTCGCGCCATACTTCCGCGACGCCGTCGCGAAGGCTCAGGATGCGTGGCGCCGCGTCGTCATCGGCGCTGTCGAGACGGGCGTTCCGACTCCCGCGTTCTCGTCGTCGCTCGCCTATTACGACGGCCTGCGCGCCGACCGCCTGCCGGCCGCCCTCATCCAGGGCCAGCGCGACTTCTTCGGCGCGCACACCTACAAGCGCGTCGACAAGGAGGGCACCTTCCACACGCTGTGGTCGGGCGACCGCTCCGAGGTCGAAGCCGTCGACACGCACTGATCCCGCAATGACGGACGCCGCCGTGCGCGGCCGCCGGAGGACGCTCCTCCTGGCGGTCGCGACGGCGGCGTATCTCGTGGTGCTGGCACGCCTCACACTCGTGCCCGACGACGCAGCCGGTACCGGCGGCATCCTGAGATCGTGGGCCGAGGCCTTCGCCGCGATGCCGCTCACACGGTGGATCACGTTCGATCTGCTGGAGTTCACCGCCAACGTCGCGCTGTTCGTGCCCGCCGGGCTCCTCGGCGGCCTGTGGCTCGGCCGCCGCTGGTGGCTCGCCATCCCGATCGGCCTCGCGATCAGCGCCGCGATCGAGACGACGCAGCATCTGGCCATCGCGGGCCGCGTCGCCGATGTGCGCGACCTCGTCTCGAACACCGCCGGCGCGGCGCTCGGCGCGCTGGCGATCGCGGCGATAGGCCGCATCCGTCGCCGCTGACGAACGGATGCGGCGCGCCGGGCTCACCGGGTGATGTCGCGCACCGTGCCCTTCTCGAGCCGCAGGCGCCGCGATGCGCGCCGGGCCACGGCCGAGTCGTGCGTCACCACGATAAGGGTCAGTCCCTCACGGTTGAGCTCCTCCAGCACGTCGAGGATCTCGTCGCGCATGTGCTCGTCGAGATTTCCCGTCGGCTCGTCCGCCAGCAGCACGCGGGGCTTCTTCGCGATGGCTCTGGCGATCGCCACGCGCTGCTGCTGACCGCCCGACAGCTCGCCGGGACGGTGGTCGGCCCGCTCGTCGAGGCCGACACGCTCAAGGGCCTCGCGGACCCGGTCGGCCCGCTCGGAATGCGGCAACCCCAGAGGCTCGAGCCCCACGTCGACGTTCTCGGCGGCCGTCAGGGTGGGGATGAGGTTGAACCCCTGGAACACGAAGCCGATCTCGTGCGCACGCACCTCGCTGAGCTTTCGGCTGGTCGCGCGGGCGATGTCGGTCTCGCCCAGCATCACCTGCCCGTGGGTGGGCTGATCCAGGGCCCCGAGCAGCTGCAGGAACGTGGACTTGCCGCCTCCCGTGGGTCCCTGGATCGTGACGAACTCCCCGGGGGCGATGTCGATGTCGACGCCGGAGAGCGCCGTCACGACTCTCCCCTTCTGCCGGTAGGTCTTGCCGACACCGCGCACACGGTAAGCGAACTCCGTCGCCGCGCCGGCGTCGACGCTGTCGTTGATGATCATGTCTGTTCTCCTCGTTTCGTTCGGGTGCGGATCAGGCGACGGCACGTAGGGCCTCTGCCGGGCTGAGTCGCGCTGCGCGCCATCCACCGAAGGCCCCCGCGACCAGCCCCGCCGCGACCGACAGGGCGACGGCCACCAGCACGATGCCGATCGAGACGGGGGCGTTGAGCACCACATCGGATGCGGCGGCCGCCAACTGCGGCATCCCGACTGCTCCCCCCATCCCGCCCGGCCCCGTCATCCCACCCGGGCCCGTCGCCTGTTCGGTGCTCGCGGAGATCGTGGGAGAGATCAGGTTGATGATGCCGACCGCACCGAGCCCCAGAACCACGCCCGCGACTCCGCCGATGAGCCCCTGGACGACGGATTCGCCAGCGACCTGACCGACGACCCGACGGTTGGACCATCCGATCGCCTTGAGCGTTCCGAACTCGCGGGTGCGGCGGGAGACGCCGGAGATCGTGAAGAGCACGGCGAGTGCCACGGCGACGACCAGCAGCAGCACCGACAGCCAGGTGCCGAGACTCGTGATCAGAGCCGCGGCGCTCGCGAGCGAGCCCGAGACGGTCGAGGCCAGATCCGACTGCGAGCTCACGGTCGCATCGGGGAAGGCCTCCGAGATCGCGGTCTGGACCGAGCCGATGGCGTCGGCGGAGCTCGCCTGCACGTACACGGTCGAGACGACATCGCCCACTCCCGCGAGCGTCTGGGCGACATCGAGCGGGATGTACACGTTCGCAGCCGTGTCAGCATCGTTCGTCGCGGAGGCGACGATGCCCACGATCTGCATCTGGGTGCCGCCCACATCGATCGTGCCGCCGACGGCGAGCGACTTCGATGCCGCGTAGGTGGCGTCGAGCACGGCGACGTTCTGACCCGCATCCGCGCCGTCCAGCATCCGTCCCTCGGAGACCGTCACGGCGGAAAGCGGTCCGACGGATGCGTCGGCGCCGACGCCGAGCACGGAGAACGAGTCGAGGTCGAAGGATCCGCCGCCGAAGCCCCCACCCCCGCCCGGCGGGCCGGTCTGACCCTCGGTCGCGGTGCCGTCGTCAGTGGACGGCCGCTCGGGGAGCTCCCCCGTGAAGGTCGAGTTGGTGAGCGCGAGCGCACCGGATGCGGCGGAGACGTTCTCCAGGTTCGCGATGGTGTCGACGGTCGACGC
Source organism: Microbacterium sp. Clip185 (assembly GCF_028743715.1). Taxonomy (NCBI): domain Bacteria; kingdom Bacillati; phylum Actinomycetota; class Actinomycetes; order Micrococcales; family Microbacteriaceae; genus Microbacterium; species Microbacterium sp. Clip185. The sequence continues at coordinate 2,155,536 of NZ_CP117996.1, forward strand.
CGCCAGAGTGCCGCGCATCAGGTCGGTCGTCAGCCGGGACTGGCTGAGCGAGGTGGTGCCGTCGTCGTCGGTCGAGCCACCGTCCTGACCGAACTCGAAACGGGGTCTTTCTCCTTGGCCCGGCTCGGTCTCGGCTCCGGCCACGGTCAGGTCGGTGCCGACGCCGTAGACGGACTCGAGGGCCCGGGTCTGTGCATCGCGGACGCCGGATGACAGCGCCGTCACCACAATGACGAGAGCGATGGCGATGGCGAGCCCCGCCGCCACGATGATGGTCTGCTTCTTGCGGCCGGACAGCTCCCGCCGCAGATATGTCGCGTACATGTTCTCCTCCTGGCCCATCGGGTGTAAGGCCGTGCCGAGACGCTAGAGACGCTCACGATGCGAGACGCATGGCGCGTTGATGAGGCGACTATGCGACCATGTCTGTCATCCGGTACCCGATCCGGCTGCGCGACTCACAGCGGGCTCATAACCCGCTCCATAGGAACGGCATAGAAACGACCTCAGAATCGAGGCATGACTTCGATGGCACCCTCTCCCGCTCTGCAGCGCGCCGATGGCTCCGCTCCCCGCATCCTCGTCGTCGACGACGAGCAGATGCTCACCGATCTGCTGTCGATGGCGCTGCGCATGGAGGGCTGGGATGTGCGCGCCGCGGCCAGTGGATTCCAGGCGCTGCAGGCCGCGCGCGACTTCGAACCCGACGCCATGGTGCTCGACATCATGATGCCGGACCTCGACGGCATGGCAGTGCTCCAGCGCCTGCGCCAGTCGGGCAACGACGTGCCGGTGCTGTTCCTGACCGCGAAGGACGGCGTGGCCGACCGGGTCGCGGGGCTCACGGCCGGCGGCGACGACTACGTCACGAAGCCCTTCAGCCTCGAAGAGGTCGTCGCGCGGCTGCGCGGGCTCATGCGCCGCGCGGGTACCGCCCAGGCCGGCGACTCCGAGCCCATCCTGCGCGTCGGCGACCTCAGCCTCAACGAGGACAGCCACGAAGTCGAGCGTCAGGGTGTCGAGATCGAGCTGACGGCGACCGAGTTCGAGCTGCTGCGCTACCTCATGCGCAACCAGCGCCGCGTGGTGTCGAAGGCGCAGATCCTGGACCGCGTCTGGAACTACGACTTCGGCGGACGCTCGAGCGTCGTCGAGCTGTACATCTCCTACCTGCGCAAGAAGATCGACGCCGGGCGGGAGCCGCTGATCCACACCGTGCGCGGTGTGGGCTACATGATCAAAGCCCCGCAGTGACACGCGTCCACCGAAGGGTGGCGCGGCGACTCACGCTCCAGGCCCGGCTCATGGTCGCCGTCATCGGCATGGTCGCCATCATCCTGGGCGCCGTCGGATTGGCCACGGGCACGATCCTCACCTCGATCATGCGGGAGAGCCTGGACACGCAGGTCACGGAGGCGTCGCAGCTGTACGGCAATCCGACCGACAGTGCTGCGGACATCCTCAAGAACGGCCGCCAGGAGGTCGGCACGCTCCTCGTGCTGCGCGGACAGTACGGTCCCACCACCGGCGCGTACGTCGCCGATGACAACAACATCGTCGAACTCTCGTCGTCGCAGATCGAGAGCATCACGGGCCGTCCCGACCACGACACCGGCCGCGTCGACGTCTCGATCGACGGCCTGGGCGACTATCGCGCCATCCTGACCGGCAGCACCTCGGGCGCTTTCCTGCTGGTCGGGCTGCCCACCTCCGAGGTCACCGAGACGCTCGGCCAGATCGTCACCACCGTCGCGCTCGTGACCGTCGGCGGTCTGCTGCTGCTCGGTGTCGTGCTCGCCGTGATCATCCGCCGCAGCCTCCGGCCGCTCAGCGCCGTGGCGAGCACCGCCGAGCGGGTCGCCGCCCAGCCCCTGTCGGAGGGCGCCGTGCGCATCAGCGAGCGCGTTCCCGCATCCGAGGCCGACGACGCGACGGAGATCGGACGCGTCGGCGTCGCGCTGAACACCCTCCTCGATCACGTCGAGACCTCGCTCGAGGCACGTCAGCGCAACGAGGAGCGGATGCGGCGCTTCGTCGCCGATGCGAGCCACGAGCTGCGCACCCCTCTCGCCTCCATCCGCGGCTACTCCGAGCTGTCGCTGCGCGATCGTACGCTGAGCGAGACCACGGAGTCCTCGCTGCAGCGCATCCAGGCCCAATCGCTGCGGATGACCGAGCTCGTCGAAGACCTCCTGCTGCTCGCCCGCCTCGAGGAAGGGCACGAGCTCGTCTACGGATCGGTCGATCTCTCGCGGCTTGCTGTCGAGTCCCTCGGCGACGCGCAGGCGGCGGGCCAGGATCACCATTGGGAACTCGAACTCGACGAGGAGCCGGTCATCGTTGCGGGCGACACGGGCCGACTCACCCAGGTCGTGGCGAACCTGCTGGCGAACGCTCGCACGCACACCCCCGCCGGCACGACCGTGACGCTCAGCGTCACGCGCGAGGGTTCGGACGCGGTGCTCCGTGTGCACGACGACGGCCCGGGCATCGACCCGCAGGTGCGCGACGAGCTCTTCGAGCGCTTCGCACGCGGCGACAGCTCACGCGCTCGCAAGACCGGCGGCACCGGCCTCGGCCTGTCCATCGCACGGGCGATCACCAACGCTCACGGCGGCGAGCTGACGGTCGATTCCGTCCCCGGCGACACCACGTTCACCGTGCGTATGCCAGGCAAACCCATTGATCCGGGATCGACCGCATCCGAGGCCGATCCGAGCCGCTAGCGTGGTGGGGTGACCACTCCGATCGATGCCACCACCACCTCCGCCTGGGCGGATCTCACCGCCCTTCGTGACGGGTTCTCCCCCGACCTGCGCGGCTGGTTCGCCGCTGAGGACGACCGCGCTCAGCGCCTGAGCCTGCCGCTGGCAGACCTGCACGTCGACCTGTCGAAGAACCTCGTCACCGACGAGATCCTCACCCGGCTCGTGGAGCTCGCGCGCCAGACCGGCGTCGAGGAGCGCTTCGCCGAGATGCTGGCCGGTGTGCACATCAACACGAGCGAAGACCGCGCCGTGCTGCACACCGCCCTCCGCCGCCCCGCGGGCGCCCAGCCCGCGCTCGTCGTCGACGGCCAGCACGTCGACGAGGACGTGCAGTCGGTGCTCGAGCTCGTCGCAGCCTTCGCCGACCGGGTGCGGTCGGGCGAGTGGCAGGGTGTCACCGGCAAGAAGGTCACGCATGTCGTGAACATCGGTATCGGCGGCTCCGACCTCGGCCCGGTCATGGTCTACGAAGCTCTGAAGCCCTACGCGGACGCCGGCATCCAGGCGCGATTCGTGTCGAACATCGACCCGACCGACCTCGCCCAGAAGACGGCCGACCTCGACCCCGAGACGACCCTGTTCATCGTCGCGTCCAAGACGTTCACCACGCTGGAGACGCTGACCAACGCCCGCCTCGCGCGCGACTGGCTGTGGGCGGGGCTCACCGCATCCGGCGCCATCGCCGACGAGGACGACGCCCGCACGGATGCGGTCGCGCACCACTTCGTCGCGGTGTCGACGGCGCTCGACAAGGTCGCCGCCTTCGGCATCGACCCGACGAACGCGTTCGGATTCTGGGACTGGGTGGGCGGGCGCTACTCCGTCGACTCGGCGATCGGCCTGTCGCTCGCGATCACCCTCGGCCCGGACGTGTTCCGTGAGCTGCTCGCCGGCTTCCACGCGGTCGACGAGCACGTGCGCACCACGCCGCTCGAGCGCAACGTGCCCGTCCTCATGGGCCTGCTGAACGTCTGGTACAACAACTTCCTCGGCGCGCAGTCGCACGCGGTCCTCCCCTACGCGCAGCAGCTGAGCCGCTTCCCGGCGTACCTGCAGCAGCTCACGATGGAGTCCAACGGCAAATCGGTGCGCTGGGACGGCTCCCCCGTCACGACCGATACCGGCGAGATCTTCTGGGGCGAGCCGGGCACGAATGGACAGCACGCGTTCTACCAGCTGATCCACCAGGGCACGCGCCTGATCCCGGCCGACTTCATCGCATTCGTGAACCCCGCCTATCCGCTCCGCGACGGAGACCGCGACGTGCACGGACTGTTCCTGGCGAACTTCCTCGCCCAGACCAAGGCGCTCGCGTTCGGCAAGACCGCCGCGGAGGTCGAGGCCGAGGGCACCACCGGTGCGCTCGTGGCCGCACGCACGTTCGCGGGCAACCGCCCGACGACGTCGATCTTCGCCCCCGCCCTCACCCCGGCGGTGCTCGGCCAGCTCATCGCACTGTACGAGCACATCACCTTCACGCAGGGCGCGATCTGGGGCATCAACTCGTTCGACCAGTGGGGTGTGGAACTCGGCAAGCAGCTCGCCCTGCAGATCGCACCCGCGATCGAGGGCGATGCGGATGCGACGGCGGCACAGGATTCGTCGACGCGCGCGCTGCTCGACTACTACCGGACCCACCGCACGGTCTGACACCCTCGGGCCCTCCGGCGCCGCATCCGTCTTCCGGGTGCGGCGCCGCGGCGTTGTGGGCGAGTGCGGCGCCGCGGCGTTGTGGGCGAGTGCGGCGCCGCGGCGTTGTGGCCCGGCTCCATCGCCCGAGTTGCGTCGCACTTGCGCAGATGCGCCACTTTTACGCAGATGCGCCTGCTGATCGCAGGCGCATCTGCGCAAAAGTGTGGCGGTTCCGCATCCGTTCGCGCTGGCGGCGAGTAGCCGCGAAGGAAACGGATGCGGCTTGCGCGCCCGCATCCGCCATCCGCCGCTCGCCGCTTGCCGCTTGCCGCTTGCCGCTACAGAAATGCGCACCTGCACCAAGTAATCACTGGCGCAGGTGCGCAGAACTGTGGCATTTGCGCAACTGCGACGCAACTCGGGCACCCGGATGCCGGAACCGACCTTTACGCCGGACCTGCCCCGAGACCCAGGACCCGTGCCCCCAGGACCCGCGCCCCCAGGCCCCCGAGCCCCGAATCCCCCGGGGCCGGCCCCGTGCCCCCAGGTCAAGGCCCCCGGGCCCAGACCCCACGCGCGGGACGCGGGGTCAGTAGCCGCTGAAGGCGTCTGTCGTGATGCCGCGGGCCTTCTCGAGCGCCGGCGCGAGGTCGGCGATCAGCCGCGGCGGGCCCGACACGTACGCGTGACGCTGGCCGATGTCGGGAACGACACGGGCGAGGTGCCCGGCATCGATGCGATCCGGACCTGCCCACGTCCAGTTCGCGGGCAGAGTCCCCGGGTCGTCGGGAGTGAACACGACCACCGGAACCCCGGATGCGGCGAGGTCGTCGCGGAACACGAGCTGACCGGCATCCGACGCCACGAACACGAGCACGATGTCGCGCCGGACCCCGCTGGCCGCGAGATGACGCAGTTGCGACACGAAGGGCGTCACGCCGATACCTGCGGCTACGAGCAGCACGGGCCGCGAGGTGTCCTTGGGTAGAACGAAGTCGCCCCAGATGCCCGTGACGGCCAGCTTCTTGCCCGGCTGCACCTCGCCGAGCGCCTTCTTGTACGAGCTCTGCGGCCCCACGCCGTCGCGATAGGCGACACGCACCGTCGGCAGGTCCTCCGGTGCGGAGACGATGCTGAACTCGCGTCGGGTTCCGCGCGCGTCGGCGCGACGGTGGGGCACATCGAGCTCGAGATACTGGCCCGCCCGGAAGGCGAGACCGCGCTCGGCGCGGAACACCAGCTCCCGAACCGTCGGGCTCGGCGAGTGCCGCTCCACGAGCGTCAGCCGCACGGCCTGACGCAGGCAGAGCAGGAACGCGATCAGGTTGCCGATGAGCAGCGCCCGCTCCTGGCCCAGCGTCATGTAACCGACCGGGATGGGCCAGCCCGCCAGCACCCCCACGACGGCAGCCACCGTGTACTGCTGCCAGCGCCGCGGCGGCAGCGTCAACGGCTCGGAGAGCATGAAGGCGCCGAGGAACAGGAACGGGGATGCGGTCAGCACCTGCCCGATCACGGTGCCCGCATCGATCGCGAGACCGGACTGCTGATACTGGACGAAGACACGGATCAGGTTGACGGCGACGGCGACCACGAAGAAGAGCCCGACGACGCGGATCTTCTCGGTGCGCCAGAGCACGATGAGCCCGAGCAGCAGCACCGGACCGAACAGCACGGGGGTTCCCACCCACCAGGCCGAACCGCCGATGCCCGAATCCAGCGGCAGCAGCGCGGAGACGATCGTGACGACCGTCGCCCCCACGGCCGCCGGGTTGAAGATATGGCGGCCGCGCCACGCGAGCAGGTACTTGGATACGGATGCGGCCAGCGCCGCGATCGCGATGCCCACCAGTCCCATGGGCTCGACGGTCGGGCGCAGCACGAACAGCAGGATCACGGAGGTGATGAGCGTGGACTCGGTGCGCAGGGGCAGCCGCAGCAGTCGCTGCGCCGTGGTGTCGGCGAGGACGCCGACCACGACCAGCACGAGGGCGGTGGCCAGCAGCTCCCACGGCGTGGGGACGACGAGGCCCGCGAACGAGAGGACGAAGGCGATGGCGGCGAGCACGCCCAGCGCGAGCTGAACGAGCCGGTACATCGACAGGCGCCCGAAGAGGGCGGTGACCCGATTCGCGCCGGCGGTGAAGGAGGCGATCACAGGAACAACTCGGCTTTCTGGTCAACGGACCATTCGACGGTGCCGTCGGTGGTCATCCTCACCCACGACACGCCCCAGTCGGCGGCCAATTCGGGGCCGCCGTCGAAGAAGAGTGCGGTCGCCGCCGCGTCGGCGTGCATCGCATCGGATGCCAGCGCCCACGTGGCGGCGATCGTGCGCACCGGAACGCCGGTGCGGGCATCGAGCACGTGGTGGAGGCCCTCGCCCCACGCGCGGCGGTTCGTCGCGGACGCGCACAGCGCCGCATCCTCGACCTCGAAGACACCGATCGCCCGGGAGGGGTCGAAAGGATGCTCGAGACCGACGCGCACGGGACCGCCGCGAACCGCCATGTCTCCGCTCGCGTCGACCACGAAGTCGCCGGCGACGGATCCCGCGAGGATCTTGGCGACGAGGTCGACGAGGCGGCCCTTGCCGAGGGCACCCACATCCAGCAGCGCCGGTCGGGCGAGCCGCAGCGTCTGGGCGTCCCACTCAAGCACCTGCTGCCACGACGGGGCAGGAGAAGGCCCGCGGTCGACGAACGAGTAGGCGGCGTCGTATCCGCGACGAGCGAGACTCTCGCCCACCAAGGGGTTCACCGCTCCCGCCGTCGCCGCATCGAGCTCGAGGTAGGCGTCGAGCATCGCGACCGCATCCGCCGGCGCGGCCGCCTCGCCGCCGTGGGCGGCGAGGCGGCTCACGAGGGAGTCCGGGCGGAACCGCGACCACTCCTCATCGAAGCCGTCGATCACGGCGCCGATGAGCGTGCGGGTCTGGTCGGTGATGGGCTCAGCGGTCTCGATCTCCCATCGGGTTCCGATCGCGTCGAACCGCCACAGCTCGGACATCAGCTCTTGGCTTCGGTCTTGATCTCCTCGATGGCCTGGTTGAAGCCGCCGCTCGTGAGCGACGACCCGGCCACCCGGCTGACCTTGATGTCGTCGATCTTCTTGCCGACGACCTCGTCCGAGATGCCGCCGATGAACTGGCCCTGGTACTGCTGCGACTCGCGCGCCTGCGGGTCGCCGGTCACGTCGACGGCGGTGATGGTGTCATCCGCGAGCGTCACCTTGACGGTGATCTTCTCGACCGTCTCGGGCGTCTGGTAGGAGCCCTCGGCGGTGTAGGTGCCGTCCTTGTACGTGCCCGAGCTGGAGCTGGAGCTGGAATCCGACCCCGACGAGCCCGTGCTCATCGGGGTGCTCGAGGTCGCGGGAGCATCGCTCGAGCCGGTGTCGGTGGTTGCGGCCTGCGAGGAGCAGCCCGCAAGGGCGAAGGCTCCGGCGACGCCGATGACGGCGGCGGCAGTGCGGACGGGGCGGGGTACGGCGTTCGTGCGGATCATTTTCGGTCCTCCTGGATGCGGTGCCTCGACAGACGAGCCCGGTGTACACCGTGCCCGTCCCTCGCGCTGTCGTAGCCGTCCGCTGTATGCGGCGGCATGGACCATCCTGCGCAGAGGACTTTTGTGACCGCTATGAATCCCGAGGAATGTGGATAAGAATCTGTCAGGCAGCGCCGTCGAACATGCTCGTGACCGACCCGTCCTCGAAGACCTCGCGGATCGCGCGGCCCAGGAGCGGCGCGATCGGCAGCACGGTCAGCGCCGGGAAGCGCTTCTCTTCGGGAAGCGGGATCGTGTCGGTGACCACGACCTCGTCGATCGACGCATCCTGCAAGCGCTCGGTCGCCGGGTCGCTGAAGACAGCGTGCGTGGCCGCCACGATGACGCGTTCGGCACCGCTCGCCTTGAGCGCCTGTGCGGCCTTGACGATCGTGCCGCCGGTGTCGATCATGTCGTCCACCAGCAGGCACACGCGCCCGGCGACCGAACCGACGATCTCGTTGACCGTCACCTGGTTGGCGACGTTGGGGTCCCGACGCTTGTGGATGATCGCCAGCGGCGCGCCGAGGCTGTCCGACCATGTGTCGGCCACCCGCACCCGGCCGGTGTCCGGCGAGACGACCGTCAGCTTCGCGCGGTCCTCGGGGGTCAGGGTGCGCTCGAAGTACTCGAGCAGCACGGGCTTCGCGAACAGGTGGTCGACGGGGCCGTCGAAGAAGCCCTGGATCTGCGCAGCGTGCAGGTCGACGCTCATGACGCGGTCGGCGCCCGCGGTCTTCAGCAGGTCGGCGACCAGGCGCGCGCTGATCGGCTCGCGACCGCGGCCCTTCTTGTCCTGGCGGGAGTAGGGGAAGTACGGCGCGACGACGGTGATGCGCTTGGCGGATGCGCGCTTGGCAGCATCCAGCATGATGAGCGTCTCCATGAGCCACTCGTTCACCGGCGGGCCGAAGCTCTGCAGCAGGAAGAAGTCGCAGCCGCGGATCGAGACCTCGAAGCGGGTCAGGATCTCACCCGACGCGAACGTGCGGTACTCGGTGGGTACGAGCTGCGTGCCCAGCTGGGTGGCGACTTCCGTCGCCAGCTCGGGGTGCGAACGCCCCGAAGCCACGACGAGACGCTTCTTGGTCTTGGCGACCAGTCCCGGAGCGATTCCGCGCTCGCGATCCAGATCGACCGTCTTATCTTTGCGTGCCATCGCCAGCTTCCTGTGCGGTCCGTGCGCGCTTCGCCGCATCAGCTGCGGCCGTGCCCGGCCTGTTGTTCTCGACCCATCCCTCGACGTTGCGCTGAGGGGCGACGCTGAGAGCCAGGGCACCGGCCGGAACATCCTTGCGGATGACAGCTCCGGCACCGGTTTTCGCGCCGTCTCCGATCTTAACCGGCGCCACGAACACATTGTGCGAGCCGCTGTGCACCTCGTCACCGATCTCGGTGCGGTGCTTGGCGATGTCGTCGTAGTTCGCGGTGATCGCGCCGGCGCCGAGGTTGACGCCGCGGCCGATCGTCGTGTCGCCGATGTAGGAGAGGTGGGGCACCTTGCTGCCCTCGCCGATCTGCGAGTTCTTCGTCTCGACGAAGGTGCCGATCTTGCCGTCGGCGGCGAGCGTCGTGCCGGGGCGGAGGTAGGCGAACGGTCCGACGCTCGCGCGCGGGCCGATGACGGCGAGGGTCGCATCCGTGCGGCGGACGACCGCATCCTCCCCGACCTCGCAGTCGGTGAGGCTCGTGTCGGGACCGATCGTCGCGCCCGCGGCGACCGACGTCGCCCCCAGCAGATACGTGCCCGGCAGCACCGTCACATCCTCGGCGAGGGTCGCGTCGACGTCGATCCACGTCGTCGCGGGATCCAGGATGCTGGCGCCCGCCATCTGCCAGCGGCGCACGGTGCGGGCGTTGAGGATGCGGGCGGCCTCGGCGAGCTGCACCCGGTCGTTGACGCCGAGGGCGGCGGCCGGGTCGGGCGACTGTCCGACGGCGATGCGCTCCCCGGCGCGGCGGGCCAGCGCCACCACGTCCGTGAGGTACTTCTCCCCCTGGGCGTTGGCCTGGCCGACCTCGGGGAGGTGCCGGCGCAGCGCCTCGGCGCGGAAGACGTACACGCCCGCGTTGATCTCGGCGACCTCGGCCTCGTGGTCGGTGGCGTCCTTCTGCTCGACGATGCGCTCGACGTCGCCGGAGGCATCGCGCAGCACCCGGCCGTAGCCGGTGGGGTCGCTGAGGACCGCGCTGAGCAGTGTCACGGCCGCCTCGCGCGCCCGGTGGGTCTCGACCAGGGCCTGCAGCGTCTCGGCCTCGAGCAGCGGCACATCGCCGCTGAGCACGAGCACGTCTCCCTCGAAGGTGTCGAGGCCGGCGAGTCCGAGCTCCACGGCGCGGCCGGTGCCGGGGATCTCGTCCTGATCCACGACCACCGCGTCGGGAGCGAGGGCGGCGACAGCCTCGGCGACGAGCGCCCGCTCGTGGCGCACCACGACCGCCACACGAGCGGGCTCGAGCACGCGGGCCGTGCGCAGCACGTGACCCACGAGGGGTTGTCCGGCGAGCGGGTGCAGCACCTTGGGGAGGCGGGAGCGCATGCGCGTTCCCTGACCGGCGGCGAGGACGATGACGGCGAGCGGTGCCTTGAGCGATTCCGACATGCTCCGCCGCCAGGACTCGAACCTAGACCTCACAGCTCCAAAGGCTGTCGTGCTGCCATTACACCACGGCGGACCGCCCGCGCTCAGGCGGGCTCCCCCAGTCTGCCACCTGCGGCCACACCCTCCCGCATCCGCTCTGTGCGTCGCCCCGCGCCCGGCCCGCCGCATCCGCTCGCGCTCGGGCAGCCCACTTCCCGCGAGACTGCACTTTCGCCACGAGATCACGGGTAATGACAGTGATCTCGTGCTCGAAATGCAGTCTCGCCGACGAGAGGGGAGCACGGATCGCCATAATGGCCTCATGGCGACAGAGAGCGACGAGGTCGACCGCATCGTCGGGTCGTGGACGACCCAGCGGCCGGACCTCGACTTCTCGCCGCTCGAGGTGCTCTCGCGCGTCGACCGCCTGTCGCGCCACCTCGACCGCGCCCGGCGCGAGGCGTTCCGCCGCAGCGACCTGGAACCGTGGGAGTGGGATGTGCTCTCCGCGCTGCGGCGCTCCGGTGAGCCGTACCAGCTCAGCCCCAAGCAGCTGCTGCAGCAGACGCTCGTCTCCAGCGGCACCATGACCAACCGCATCGACCGGCTCGTGGGGCGTCGACTCGTCCGCCGCGAGGCGGATCCCGCCGACGGACGCAGCGTGCACGTCATCCTCACCGACGAGGGCCGCACCCGCGTCGATGCCGCCATCACCCGCCTGGTCGATGCGGAGGCGCTGCTGCTGCAGCGACTGTCCCGCAGCGACCGGGACCGCCTCGCCGCCCTGCTGCGCAAACTCTCCCTGGGATTCGACACATGAGCGACGACACCGCCACCGCCCCGGATGCGGCTCGGCACCGCAAGCTGCAGCGCTGGTTCGACAACCGCTTCCGCACCCCTGTCGCCGTCTACGGCCTGATCGTCTACACGACGGTCGTGCTGATCGCCGACGAGGAAGGCCCCGTCAGCGAGATGCTCACGGTGTCCATCAGCAGCCTCGTCGTCTTCTACCTCGCGCACGTGTTCGCCCACACGCTGTCGGACCACGGCCGCCACGGTCTCGGCACCGCGACACGGCTCGCCTTCATCCATTCGCTCGGCATGCTCTACGCGTGCGCACCGTCAACGATCGCCATGATCATCACGGCGTTCTTCACCTCGGATGCGGGCGACGTGCAGGATGCCGGCATCTGGGCGGCTCTCGCGATGCTCGCCGTCCTCGGTTTCTCCGCCTACGCGCGCACCGGTGCGAAGCTCTGGGTGCGCCTGCTCGGCGCCGTCGGCACCGCGTTCCTGGGTCTGCTCGTGGTGATGCTGGAGTTCTGGCTGCACTGACCACGATGCTCAGCCCAGCGAGAAGCCTCCGTCGCCGGTGAGCACCTGACCCACCACCCAGCTTCCGGCCGGGCTCGTGAGCCATCCGATGAGCTCGGCCGCATCCTCGGGCCGACCGAAGCGTCCGAACGGGGTCGTGCGCAGATACTCCTCGATGCCGTCCAGGGGACGATCTGCGGTCTCGGCGTCCAAGTAGCCCGTGTTCACCGGACCGGGGTTCACGGTGTTGAGCACGATTCCCAACTCCAGCAGCTCGGCGGCGACGGACGGTGTGATCCCCGCGAGCGCGGCCTTGCTCGTGGCGTAGGCGATCTCTCCTCGCATCGGCCCGTGGATCTGACCGGAGGTCATCCAGATGACGTGCCCCTGCGGCTCCGCGAACGGCTTCGCGCCGCTCACGCGCTCTCCGGGCCGCCGCTGCTCGTGCTGGCCCGGAGCCTTGCGGCGGGCGAAGTCGGCGGTCAGCAGCAGCGTCGAGCGCGCGTTCACCTGCCAGAACGCGTCGAGACGCTCGGGCGTCATATCGAGGATGCTGCCGTCGTCGCCGCTCTTGGCGTGATTGCAGACGAGGATGTCGACGGCGCCGGTCGCAGCGGCGGCCGCATCCATCACCCGGGCGATCGCGCCCTCGTCGGCGAGATCCGCGCCGATGTCGGTCAGCGTCGCTCCGGAGACGAGCTCGGCGCCGATGCCGGCGCGGACCGCGTCGAGATCGTCGGCTCCCCATGGCTGGTCGACGTCGTGCGGGCGGTGGTGCTGGATGACGAGGTGCGCGCCGCGGGCGGCGAGTGAGCGGGCGACGGCGTAGCCGATGCCGCGACGGCGGGAGACGCCGGTGACGAGAGCGGTGCGGCCACTCAGGGGAAGATCTGCATGCATGGGTGGACCCTTTCCGAGGCGCGCGAGCGCGCGTGTGCGGGAGAAGAAGGCGGGTCACCGGCATTGCATGCTGCGAGCGTACCAACCGCACCGGGAGCGGGAGGCGGTCATCTAGCCTGGAGACAACATGGCTCATCTACTCGGCGGCGAAGCCCTTCATCTCGAATACCCGACGAAGGTCGTCTTCGACTCCGTCTCGCTCGGTGTGAACGAGGGCGATCGCATCGGCATCGTCGGCCGCAACGGCGACGGCAAGTCCACGCTGCTCGGCATGCTCGCCGGGCGCACCGCACCCGACAGCGGACGCGTCACCGTCCGCGGCGGCGTCAGCATCGGCGTTCTCGATCAGGCCGACACCCTCGTCGATGGGCGCACGATCGGCGAGAGCGTCGTCGGCGACCGCCCCGAGCACGAATGGGCCGGTGACGCCCGCGCGCGCGACGTCATCGCGGGGCTCCTCGGCGACCTCGACTGGGATGCGGATGTCGCGACCCTGTCCGGCGGACAGCGGCGACGCGTCGCGCTCGCGGCTCTGCTCGCCGGCGACTGGGACGTCATCGCCCTCGACGAGCCCACCAACCACCTCGATGTCGAGGCGATCAGCTGGCTCGCAGCGCACCTGAAGAAGCGGTGGCCGCAGAACGCCGGGGGCCTGCTCGTCGTGACGCACGACCGGTGGTTCCTCGATGAGGTGTGCACGATGACATGGGAGGTGCACGACCGCATCGTCGAGCCCTTCGAGGGCGGCTACGCCGCCTACATCCTGCAACGAGTGGAGCGCGACCGGCAGGCCGCGACGATCGAGTCGAAGCGGCAGAACCTGGCCCGTAAGGAGCTGGCCTGGCTGCGGCGCGGCGCGCCCGCGCGCACGTCGAAGCCGAAGTTCCGCATCGACGCGGCGAACGAGCTCATCGCCGACGTGCCCGAGATCCGCGACAGCGTCTCCCTGCGCTCCCTCGCCGTCGCGCGGCTCGGCAAGGACGTCGTGGACCTGCTCGACGCCTCCGTCTCGTACGACGATCGCGAGGTGCTGCATGAAGTCGAGTGGCGCATCGCGCCGGGCGAGCGCACCGGCATCCTCGGGGTGAACGGCGCCGGCAAGTCCACCCTGCTGGGGCTCGTCTCGGGTGAGATCGCACCCACCGCGGGGCGCGTGAAGCGCGGCAAGACCGTGCAGGTCGCGACACTCTCGCAGCGCATGGACGAGCTCGACGAGCACCTCGACTCCCCCGTGCGCGTCGTGCTCGCGGGCCTGCGGACGACGTACTCGTTCGGGGCAGGATCGAAGGCGCAAGAGCTTACCCCCGGTCAGCTGCTCGAGCGCCTGGGCTTCTCCAGCGCGCAGCTCTCAACGCCCGTGAAGGACCTCTCGGGCGGACAGAAGCGGCGCCTGCAGCTGCTGCTCGTGCTGCTCTCGCAGCCCAACGTGCTGATCCTCGACGAGCCGACCAACGACCTCGACACCGACATGCTCGCGGCGATGGAGGACCTGCTCGACTCGTGGCCGGGCACCCTCGTCGTCGTCTCGCACGACCGGTACTTCCTCGAGCGTGTCACCGACCAGCAGTACGCGATCCTCGACGGCCGCTTCCGGCACCTGCCGGGCGGCGTCGACGAGTATCTGCGTCTGCGTGCCGCGCAGCCCGGCTCCCGGTCGTTGAGCGAGGAGCGCAGCAACGAGACGAAACGTGGCACGCCCGCCTCATCGCCCACCCTCGCGGGCGCAGAGCGTCGCGCCGCCGAGAAGGAGCTCTCGGCGATCGACCGACGCCTCGCGAAGCTGCAGAGCGAGATCACCGCGCTCGACGCCCGGTTCGCCGACGCCCACGACGACTACGACCGGCTGCTCGAACTGCAGCGCACGCGTGACGGGTACGTCGCCGAGGTCGCAACCCTCGAAGAGCGCTGGCTGGAACTCGGCGAGGCGCTCGACGACTGAGCGCCCCACCGAAGGCTCGTCAGGCGGGCACGGCCTCGCGCGGGTGCTCGACGCACCAGGCGAGGCAGGCACGGATCTCGCCCAGCACATCGTCGGGTTCGACGTCGAGGGCGATCGTGTCGGCCACATCCCCCACCGCGCGCTTCTCCCCGAGCAGCGCCGTGTCGGCGGGATGCAGGCCGAACTCGCGTCCGACCGCCTGCACCTCGGCCTCGCGCGCCTCGGAGGTGGGAAGCAGATCACCCAGCGGCACCACCGCGACATCGTGCGGGTCGCGACCGACCGCTTCGCAGCACAGTTCGAGGAACTGGGAGTGGCTCAGCTCGTAGGCACTCAGCGTGTACCTGCTGCCGTGCGTCCCGCGCTCCATCGCACCGACGGCGGCCTGCGCGACCTGGCGCACCGTGACGGCGGACGTGGACCCTCCCAGCACCGGGATCGGCCCGGCGCTGGCCGCGACCGCATCCAGCACGGCCTGCCAGCGGGGGCGCTGCCCCGCCACGATGCCGAAGATGTACGGCAGGCGCAGCACCATGACGTCCATCGCGCCGTCACCCTCGAGCACGGCGACCTCCTCCTGCGCGTAGCGGGAGCGCGGGTACGCGTTGCGGGTGCGGAACCCGAGTTCGGGCCAGCGCTCCCCCCACTCGGCGGTGTCGGAGCCGAAGACGATGAAGCGCTGCACCCCGGCCGCGCGGGCGAGGCGCGCGAGGCGCTGCGTCGGGACGACATTGGCCTCGTAGTAGAAGCGGGATGCGGGTGCCGGCGGCAGGGTGCGCTCATCGGCACCCATCGCGAAGAACACCGCATCCGTGCCGGTGAGCAGATCGGTGAGCTCGCCGTCGGTCATCAGGTTCAGATCGCCCCAGTGGGCGTCGACCTCCACCGGCAGCTCCGGCGCGTCGGTCGCGGGCAGCGCGAGCGTCGCGACCCGATAGCCGCGACGCAGGAGCTCCTGCGTGGTGTGGTAGCCGAGGAGGCCGGTGCCGCCGACGACGAGTGCGCGTTGCATGATGAGCCCTTCCGCGCCGATCCCCTCGGCGCCCTGTGTCTTCGAAGCTAGGCGCGCGCATCCGGACGCAGCAGGGGCGAAGGTCCCACGACCACGAAGGGCCTCCGGCGCGGTGCACGCCGGAGGCCCTTCGATGACGGATGCGGTCAGCTCAGTCCGTTGTCTGCCAGCCACTTCTTAGCGATGTCAGCGGAGGAGGTCTTGTCGACCGTGCTCTCGACGTTCAGCGCGACGAGTCCCTCCGGCGTCAGCGCAGCGCTCACCTTGTTGATCACGTCGGCGACGTCACCGGCGACGTCCTTGTTCACGAGCGGAACGACGTTCGACGCGAGGAACAGCGACTTCGGATCATCCAGGACCTTGAGCTTCTGGGTCTGGATCTGCGGGTCGGCGGTGAACACGTTGGCGACGTTCACCGTGCCGGCCACGAGGTCCTCGACCGTGGTCGCGCCGGTCGCCTGGAAGGTCACGTCGATGCCGTAGGTGCTCTTCAGCCCCGTGGGCCCGTAGGGGCGGTCGGCGAGCTCGGGCGGTCCGCCCAGCGTCAGCGGCTCGGTGACCTTCGAGAGGTCGGCGATGGTCTCGAGTCCCCACTGATCGGCGAACGCCTCGGTGACGGTGTAGGAGTCCTGGTCGCTCGCCGTCGACTGGTCGAGCACGGTGAGGTTCTCGGGCAGGGCCTCCTTGAGCGCCGCGTAGACGTCGTCGGAGGAGCGCGCCTCGGTGTCGGGCTCGAAGAACTGGAGCAGGTTGCCGGTGTACTCCGGGAACAGCGTGATGGCGCCGCTCTCGAGCTCGGGGAGGTACGCGTCGCGCTGACCGATCGTGAAGTCGCGCTGCACCGTGAAGCCGGCGCCCTCGAGCGCCTGGGCGTAGATCTCCGCGATGATCTCGTTCGAGTAGTAGTCCTGGGAGCCGACGACGATCGTGTCGGACGGCGCCTTGGTCTGGTCGCCATCGGAGAGCGGGTCGGAGGAGGACGCGCAGCCGGCGAGTGCCAGCGCGGAGGTGAGTGCGACGGCGCCGATGAGGGCGACGCGGCGGCGGGATGCTGTGGACATGGTGTTCCTTCCTGGTGGATTCGGGACGTGTGGGGCGTGCTCAGACGGCCTGCACGGGTCGGGAGCGCAGCCGCCGCGGTGAGCGCGACGGCGCCTGAGCACGGACGCCGGCGGGCACGGCGGCCCGCTGGGCGAGGGCGAGCAGCGCGTCGAGCACGAGAGCGAGCACGGCGACGACGATCGCGCCGCCGAGCACCTGGTCGATCCGCCGCAGCGGAATGCCCTGGATGATCGGCAGACCGAGGCCGCCGAGACCGACGTAGGCGGCGATCGTCACGGTGGCCACGACCTGCAGCACGGCGGAGCGGATGCCGCCGACCAGCAGCGGCAGGCCCAGCGGGATCTCCACCCGCCAGAGAATCTGCCACTCGGTCATGCCCATCGCGCGGGCGGCGTCGATGACACGGCGGTCGATCGCCTCGAGACCGGAGTAGGCGCCGGCGAGCAGCGCCGGGATGGCGAGCACGACGAAGGTCACCACCGCGGCCTCCGGCTTGTGCAGCACGCCCATCAGCAGCACGAGCAGCACCAGCAGGCCGAACGACGGCACGGCACGGGCGGCACCCGAGATGGCCACCGCGATCTCACGGCCGCGACCGGTGTGGCCGATCGCGAGGCCGGCGGGAATGGCGATCACGGCCGCGATCGCCACGGCGACGGCCGTGTAGCCGAGCTGCTGCAGCAGGAGCACCTGCAGCGCGCTCGGACCGCTGTACTGCTCGGGCGAGAAGAGCCAGACGATCGCATCCCAGAAGACGTTCATGCCGTGGCCTCCGCTCGGGCGGCGGCGCGTCGGCGAGTCGGGCGGGTGTTACGGCTCCAGGGCATCGCCAGCCGACCGAGCAGCACGAGCACGAGGTCGACGACGAGAGCGAGGATCACGACGGCGACGACGCCCGCGAAGACCTCCTCGAGGATGCGGCGCTGCAGCCCGTTGGTGAAGAGGTAGCCGAGATTGGTGACGCCGACGAGGATGCCGACCGTGGCCAGCGAGATCGTCGACACCGCCGTCACCCGCAGACCCGCGAGGATCACGGGCCCTGCCAGCGGAAGGTCGACGGCGAAGAATCGCCGGAAACCGCCGTAGCCCATCGCCGTCGCCGCCTGGCGCACACCCGCATCCACCGAGTCGAGACCGTCCGTCACAGCGCGCGTGAGGATCGCGATCGCGTAGATCGTGAGTCCGACGATGAGGTTGAACTCGGTCGGGATGCGGTAGCCCAGTGCCGTCGGCAGCAGGATCAGCAGCGCGAGCGACGGGATGGTGTAGAGCAGCCCCGTGACGGTGATCACCCAGCCGCGCAGCAGGCGGTACCGCCAGGCCACCCACCCCAGCGGGATCGACAGGACGAACCCGACGACGATCGCGATGAGGCTCTGGCGCAGGTGGTCGAGAGCCAGCTCGGCGATCATGCCGAGGTTCGCGAGGACCCAGGTCATGTCACCGGCCATCCTCGACGAGCGCGCCCTGCGTGCGGCCCTCGGCGTCGACGACGACCGTGCGTCCGCCCACCTCTTTGAGCCGCAGCGCGCGCTTGCCCCTGTCGGCGCCGATGAACGCCGACACGAAGTCGTCGGCGGGCGCCTGCATGATCTCGCTGGGGCTGCCGACCTGAAGCTTCTGCGCCCCCTTCGCGAGGATGACGACCTGGTCGCCGAGCAGGAATGCCTCGTCGATGTCGTGCGTGACGAACACCACGGTCTTGTCGAGGTCGCGCTGGAGGCGGATGAGCTCCTGCTGGAGCTCCGCGCGCACGATCGGGTCGACCGCGCCGAACGGTTCGTCCATCAGGAGGATGTTGGGATCGGCGGCGAGGCCGCGGGCGACGCCCACGCGCTGCTGCTGGCCGCCCGAGAGCTGGCTCGGGTAGCGGTCGGCGAGGGCGGTGTCGAGCCCGACCGTCTCCATGAGCTCGAGCGCCCGCTTGCGTGCGTCGCGCCGGGAGGTGCCGTTCAGCACCGGCACGGTGGCGATGTTGTCGGCGACCGTGAAGTGCGGGAGCAGACCGGAGTTCTGCATGACGTAGCCGATGCGGCGGCGCAGCGCCACGGGCGAGCCCGTCGAGACGTCCTCGCCGTCGATCTCGATGACACCCGCGGTCGGTTCGACCATGCGGTTGATCATCCGGAGGAGCGTCGTCTTGCCGCATCCGGACGAGCCGACGAACACCGTGGTCTGGCGCGACGGGATGACCAGGGAGAAGTCCTTGACCGCACGCGTGCCGTCGGGGAACTGCTTGTCGACGCCGCGGAACTCGATCATGCCCGGTCCCGGGCGAGGCTCACTCGGTGACCTCGACTTCTTTCCAGAAGGCCACGTATCCCGAGAAATCCGCACCGACCTTCTCGATCGCACCCGGGTAGGGCTCGGGGTACGACCATGCGCGGTCGGTGAGCTCGCGGCCGTCAGCGGTCACCGTGAAGTAGTGGGCCGCGCCCTTCCACGGACAGGTGTACGGCGTCGGGCTGTCGACGAGGACGCCCTCGGCGATGCTCGCCGGCGGGAAGTACCAGTTGCCCTCGATGCGGATCAGATCTTCCTTCGGAGCCTCCGCGAGCACCGTGTCACCCAAAAGAGCTTTCATCGCCGCCTCCCAGCCGCGCCAGATCCCCGCAGAACAGCGGAGGAGCACCCACGTTACCCACCCTCGGCGACACCGGCGCCGCAGGTTGCGTCACGGGGCGTCATGTGCTCGCCGCTCTCAGTACCAGTAGCTCAGGCGGACGGGTCGGTGCCAGCCGAACAGGCGGGCCAGCGCCACCGGATCCTCCGCGTGGATGCGACCCGCTGCGGCCAGCGTCACCGCCGAGACCTGACCGAGCACGATCGCCGCGAGCTCCGCGACGCCCAGGCGCGCGCCGGCGGCATCCTCGGTCCTGGCGACCGATGCGGCACCGTCCTCGCCGACCGTCAGGCGGAACCGACCGCCCGCGAGATCCAGCGGGTCGTGCACGTCGAGCACGACCGAGCCCGCCCCCTCGTAGCGACGCGAGCCCAGCAAGGCGGGCGTATCGAGCACGCGCAGGTAGTGGTGGTCGCGGAGGGTGAGGGTAGCCGCGCGCCGATCCGAGATCATCCACAGCAGCGGCTCGTCGACGGCCAGCTCACTGGCACGAACTGTCCCGATGAGATCCATCTCGATGAAGAAGCGCCACAGACCCGCGTAGGCATCCGCATCCGCCGCCATCAGGTTCGCGATCGTGACGCTCGAGCGGGTGAAGTCGTCGTGGTTCTCCTCGACGGAGTACAGCGCGAGCCCCGTGATCTCGCCGGATGCGGCCGTGTACTGCACGGCGCGGGTGTGCCCGGGCTTCTCGGCATCGGCCCGGGTGCCCGCGAAGCGGTCCAGGTGTCCGCGCGGCATCTCGGCCTCGCCCGGAGTAACCCGCCGGATCGAGTCGAACAGCTCCGGGGCGTGCTCCCGCCAGCGCTCACGGGGGATGAAGTCCACCCGACCGGAGGGTGCGGGTCCCGCCCAAGAGGCGCGCTTCACGTCGATCTCGATGCTCGCCGCGGTCACGGCCTGCGCGAAGCCGAACCGTCCGTAGAGCGTGGACTCGCTCACGGTGAGGCTCGCCACCGGCAGGCCCAGGGCCGCGGCCGTGCGCAGCTCCCCCTCCATCATGGCGCGCCAGATGCCGCGACGACGGTGAGTGGGCGCCACCGTGACGGAGCTGATCGCGCAGGAGTCGACGACACCGCCGGGAACGGACAGTTCCGCCACCCACGACGCCAGGGTTCCCACGGGGACCTCGGGCTGCGGAATCGAATCATCGAGCACCGCGATCATCCGTCGGTGTCCGCGAAGCCCCCGGCCCGTCTCGCGCTGCACGTCGCTGGGCTCGTCGCCGAGGAAGCCGCGGGTGACGGCGGCCTGCCACCCGTCGAACGCACGACCGTCGTCGTCGGCGAGACACACGAGCCGCAGGCCGTCGCTCGCCAGACGGGCGCCGGATGCGGCGTCGACGGGGCCCTCGTGCTGACGGGCGATGAGGTCGTGGGCAGACATGCGTATCCTCCTGACGAGCAGCGCGCTCAGTCGATGATTCGGGCACCGGGCACGGGCCCGTGCACGTGATGGGCGACGTGCCCGCTCGCGCTGAGCACGATCTGCAGCTCGATCGCCGCCTCGGCGTCGGCGGCGAGGAACGCGAGGGTGGGACCGGAACCCGAGACCAGGCCCACGAGCGCACCCTCGCGCTCCCCCGCCTCGAGGACGTCGCCGAGCCCCGGACGCAGGGCCAGCGCCGCGACCTGCAGGTCGTTGCGAGCGGATGAGGCGAGCATGGCCGCATCCCCCGCCCGCAGTGCGTGGAGCACGTCGTTGTCGACCAGCGGCCGACGCGAGGCCGGTGAGATGTCGAGCGCGTGACGGGCGCGATGCTCGTCGAGCGCCCGGTACACCTCGGGTGTCGACAGTCCGTCCTGGCTCGTCACGATCACCCAGTCGAAGCGCCCTCGGGCGAGCGCCGGGCTCAGTTCGTCACCGCGTCCGACACCGACCGCGGTGCCGCCCATGAGGGCGAACGGAACATCGGCTCCCAGCCGCGCGGCGAGCGCATGGAGCTGCGGCGTCCCCAACCGGGTGTCCCAGAGGGCGTCGCAGGCGAGAAGAGTCGCCGCCGCATCGGCGGACCCGCCTCCCATGCCGCCCGCGACAGGGACGCCCTTGTGGATCTCGAGGTGCACCCCGCCCCGGTGGCCGGTTTCAGCCGCGAGCAGTCGCGCGGCACGGACGGCGAGGTTGCGGTCGTCGAGCGGCACTCCTGCCACATCGACCGAGCCCGTCACCTCGACGCTGATCGTGTCGGCCGGCGTCGCCCAGACATCCTCGAAGGCCGACACCGCCTGGTACGCGCTCGCGACGTCGTGGTAGCCGTCATCCTGCACCTGACCGACCTCGAGGAAGACGTTGATCTTCCCCGGGGCGCGCACATGGACGCGCGACGACGCTCGCGAGATGCTCACAGTTTCGAGGACACCGCCCAGAGGTCGACGTCGATGCCCTCCGCGAGGGCGTCGATGCGCTCCAGCTCTTCCGTGTCGAACGCGGGTCCGGCCAGAGCTGCGAGGTTCTCGTCGATCTGCTCGACGCTCGATGCGCCGATGAGAGCGGATGCGACCGTCGGCTCGCGCAGCACCCACTGGATGGCCATCTGGGCGAGGGTCTGACCCCGCTCCTTCGCCACGACGTTCAGCCCGCGAAGCGCCGCGATCGTGGCGTGAGAGAGCGGCTTGTCGGGCAATGAGCTTCGCGTCTGCGAGCGATGACCGCGGCCGTCGCCGAGGTACTTGCCCGTGAGCAGCCCCTGCGCCAACGGTGTGAAGGCGATGGCCGACATCTCCTCCTGACGCAGCACGCCGGTCAGGCCGTCCTCGACCCAGCGGTTGAGGATCGAGTACGCGGGCTGGTGGATCACGAGCGGCGTGCCGAGGCTACGTGCCACGGCCGAGGCCACGGCGGTGCGCTCAGCGCTGTACGACGAGATGCCGACGTAGAGCGCCTTGCCCTGGCGCACGAGCGTGTCGAGGGCACCGATGGTCTCCTCGATCGGGGTCACCGGGTCGACGCGGTGCGAGTAGAAGATGTCGACGTAGTCGAGGTTCATCCGCTTCAGGGACTGCTCGGCACCCGCGAGGATGTGCTTGCGCGAGGCGTAGTCGCCGTAGGGGCCCGGCCACATGTCCCACCCCGCCTTGGACGAGATGATCAGCTCGTCGCGGTAGCGACCGAAGTCCTCGCGCATCATGCGTCCGAAGTTCGTCTCCGCGGCGCCGTACGGCGGGCCGTAGTTGTCGGCGAGGTCGAAGTGCGTGATGCCGCTGTCGAAGGAGTGGCGGAGGATCTCGCGCTGCTTGTCGAACGCGACGTTGTCGCCGAAGTTCCACCACAGACCGAGCGAGATCGGCGGCAGGTACAGGCCCGAACGGCCGACCTGGCGGTAGTCCATGGCACCGTAGCGCTCGTCGGCGGCGGTGTACGGACGGTGGATCTCGGGGACGTTCGGACGGAATCGCGGGGCAGTCACCCCTGCAGCCTATCCACGGGGACCTATGAACGCGGGCCCTTGCGAAACTCGCCCGTAATGCGCGGGCTCTACGCTGACGAGATGGTCTCTCTGTCTGCTCTTCCCGCCGACCCCCACCCCTGGGCGGCGCTCCTGACGCGTGAGGACGTCGTGCTCGAATCGGGCATGCTCCACCTCCGTCACGACGATCTCTCCCCCCACGACGCGCATCTCGCGGATCTCGCGATGATCGCGGATGCGTTGACGGATGCCGGCGTCGAGCCACTGCTGGTGCGCCACGGCCTGCGCGACGAGGCGGTCGTCGTGGACGTGGCCGATCAGGACCGCGCCTGGGCCGCGGTGACAGGGCTGTGCACGAGAGAGCCCGTGTACGTGAAGCCCAAAGGCCTGAGCACGGTGCCCGCCCCGGATCACGCCCCGCGCCGCGGCGCCCCCAGCGCCCTTCGCGTCTTCCGACCGCGACTCGCGGGGTCGCTGCGCTACGGCGCGTCGTATGGCGTGCGCCTGGAGTTCTGGCGCTTCGGCGACGAGACGGTCGAGGCGCCGCACGCCAACGCGCTGACCCGGCGCATCATCGCGGCCGCAGACCTCGAGCGCGTCACCATCCGCCGTCACGGCCGCACGTGGCAGAGCCTGAGGGGCATGTTCGACCCGCATCCGAACGAGATGGTCGACGACATCGACATGGTCTTCTCGTGGGTAGACGGCTCGTCCAGCGAGTTCCAGCGCCAGCGCGCAGCGCAGATGGCGGGCTATGTCGTGGGCGAGGGCGACGACGGCCCGGCTCGCTACCGCCACGTCGACGAACTGCGCTACGCCCTGCGAAGCGTCCACATGTACGCGCCGTGGGTGCGTCGCATCTTCATCGCCACCGATTCGCCTACGCCTGCCTGGCTGGCCGACCATCCGCGGGTGACAGTCGTGCGCAGCGAGGAGTTCTTCGCCGACACCTCGGTGCTGCCGATCCACAACTCGCACGCCGTCGAGGCGCAGCTGCACCGCATCGACGGTCTCGCCGAGCACTTTCTCTACTCGAACGACGACATGTTCTTCGGGCGACCCGTCGCTCCCGAGCTGTTCTTCTCCCCTGCCGGCATCTCGAAGTTCGTGGAGTGCGACGTGCGCATCGGCACAGGGCCGAACGCGCCGCACCGCAGCGGCCACGACAACGCGCTGCGCGTGAACCGGGAGCTCCTGCGCGAGCGCTTCGGACGCACCATCACGCACGACCTCGAGCACTGCGCCACCCCGCTTCGGCGCAGCGTGATGGCCGAGCTGGAGCAGACGTTCGCCGAGGACTTCGCCCGCACCGCCGCATCCCGTTTCCGCTCGGCCACCGACATCTCGGTGACCAACAGCCTCTATCACTACTACGCCGCCTTCACCGGTCGCGCGGTCGCGACGACCGCACCGCGCACCCGCTACTACCAGACGACCATGGCCGAGTCACTGCGACGCATGAGCAGACTGTCCGAGCGACGCGACGTCGACATGTTCTGCCTCAACGACGGCGGTTCGGCCGAGGTTCCCGAAGAGGTACGCGTGCGCGTGGTGACCGAGCTTCTGGAGCGCATGTTCCCGGTGCGCGCACCGTGGGAGCTGCCCGCGGTCAGCGCAGGATCGGGATGGGAGCGGTCGGAGGCGTCCGTCCAGCGCTGACGTCCTGGGCGATGCCCGCCGAGTGGAGGCGACGCTGCGCCTCGACCGGGTCGATGTACTCGAGCGGATGCGGCGCGTCGACCGCGACGACGGAGTGCACGACGGTCTCGGCGAACACGTGCACGAGGTTGTACGCCTGCGAGCCGTCCTGCGGGCGCGTGCCGCCGACGGGGACGGTGAGGTCCTGGGCATAGCAGGTCGAGGACGCGACCGAGACCGGGATGCCGGCGAACGTCGCGAAGGTCGAGTAGTGCAGGTGACCGGCGATGATCGCGCGCACGTCGCTGCCGCGCAGCACGTCTGCGAGCGCGCGCTGATCGCGCAACTCGACGCTCGCCGCGAGCGGTAGCACACTCGGCACGGGCGGATGGTGCATGGCGAGGATCGTGCCCAGCGGTGCGGGCTGCGCCAGTTGCTCCCGGAGCCAGGCGAGCTGTGCCGGGCGCAGCTCGCCGTGATGCGCCCCGGGGACGGTCGTGTCGAGCGTGATCAGGCGGAGGCCGTCGATCTCGTCGACCCGGTCGAAGGGGGTCGTGGCAGGGTCCGCATCCAGCAGGCGCGCGCGGAACGCGCCGCGCTCGTCGTGGTTGCCCATCACCCAGAACACGGGCGCCTCCAGCTGCCGGGCGAACGGCTCGACGAGCCCGCGCAGGGCGGTGTACGCATCCGCCTCACCCAGATCGACGAGGTCACCCGTGAAGACGATGCCGTCCGGACGGATGCCGCTCGCCTCGATGCGCCCGAGAGCCCGCTCGAGCAGGCGGAGTCCGTCGACGCGGTCGAACAGCTTCGGCCCCGGCGCTCGCAGGTGGGTGTCGCTCAGGTGCAGCAGTACGCGTTCGGCCGCCGGATACTCCCCAGCACGCATGGGTCCGTCCCTTTCACGGGCCGCTCGGGCGCGGCCATCGTTCCCGCGAATGTTACCGGCATGTTTCGTACCGGCGGCTGAACACACGGTGAATCCCTCAGTTGCACCCGGTGACCGTTCGGGGCGGGACGCTCAGGAGGAGAGGACGCCCAGCTCGCCGAGAAGCCGCCGCACGCGCGCTTCGATGTCGTCGCGCACCTCGCGGACCATCTCCGCGCCCTGCCCGGCGGGATCGCGCAGCTCCCAGTCCTCGTAGCGCTTTCCCGGGAAGATCGGGCAGGCATCGCCGCATCCCATCGTGATCACGGCGTCGGCCTCGCGCACGTCGTCCGTCGCGAGCAGCTGCGGCACGTTCTCGGTGATGTCGATGCCCCGCTCGGCCATGACCTCGACCGCGACGGGGTTGATCGCGGATGCAGGCTCCGAGCCGCCCGAGCGCACTTCGACCCTGTCGCCGCCCAGCGCCCGGGCGAAGCCTGCGGCCATCTGCGAGCGTCCCGCATTGTGGACGCATACGAACAGGACGACGGGGACGCTCATGCGGACACCCGCGCGATCCGCTGGAAGTCGTCGATCGTCAGCTGCTCGCCCCGGAGGGTCGGGTCCACGCCCGCCGCCTCGAGAACGGCACTGGCGGATGCGGCCGAGCCGCCGAACAGCCCGGAGAGCGCCTGGCGCAGCATCTTGCGACGCTGCTGGAACGCGGCGTCCACGATGCGGAACGTCGCGACGCGCTCGGTCTCGTCGCCGCGCGCCTCGGCGTCGCGTCGGAAGCCGACGAGCACACTGTCCACGTTCGGGACCGGCCAGAAGACCTGCCGTGAGACGGTCCCCGCCAGCCGCCAGGCGCCGTACCAGGCGGCTTTGACACTCGGGGCTCCGTAGACCTTGGAGCCTGGAGGCGCCGCGAGTCGCTCGCCGACCTCTGCCTGCACCATGACCACACCGCGCTCGAGGTGACCGAAATGCTCGAGGAAGTGCAGGAGCACGGGCACCGAGACGTTGTACGGCAGATTGGCCACGAGAACCGTGGGCTCCCCCGGCAGATCCCGGATGGTGAGCGCATCCGCATCCACCACGCGCAGCATCCCGTCGCGCACCCCGTGCGCACGGGCCGTCGCCGGGAGGCGCTCGGCGAGACGGTGATCGATCTCGACCGCCACCACGCTCGCCCCGGTCTCGAGGATGGCGAGGGTGAGCGAGCCGAGCCCCGGCCCGACCTCCACGACGTGCTCGCCGGCGGCGACACCGGCGACCTGCACGATCTTGCGCACGGTGTTGGCGTCGACGACGAAGTTCTGCCCAAGTTTCTTCGTCGGAGTGACATCGAGCTCGGCGGCCAGCGCGCGGATCTCGGCCGCGCCGAGCAGGTGCACGGTCATGCCTATAACCCTAGACAACCGTCGAGCCAAGTCCGACCCTGAGAGAACGCTGTCAGGGTTAGGGTGACGAAATGACCACCGAAGCACTCCCCACGGGGACGTTCTCGATGCGCAGTCCGTTCGGACGCCGGGCGATCGGACTCTCCGTCGCCGCGGCCGTGGGCGGGTTCCTCTTCGGGTTCGACTCCTCCGTCATCAACGGCGCCGTGAAATCCATCGAGGCCGACTACACGAAGGAGCCCATCCTCACGGGCTTCGTCGTCGCGGTCGCGCTGCTCGGCTGCGCCGTCGGCGCCATCCTCGCCGGCGCTCTCTCGGACCGCTTCGGGCGTCTGCGCGTCATGCTGCTGGGCTCGGTGCTGTTCCTCGTGAGCTCGGTCGGCTCCGCTCTGACCTTCAGCGTCCCCGACCTCATCGTCTGGCGTGTGCTGGGCGGACTCGGCATCGGCATCGCCTCCGTGGTCGCCCCCGCCTACATCGCCGAGGTCGCCCCGCGGCAGATCCGCGGATCGCTCGCGTCGCTGCAGCAGCTGGCCATCACGCTGGGCATCTTCGCCGCCCTGCTGAGCAACGCCGTGCTCGCCGGAGCCGCGGGCGGCAGCGCCGACAACACTCTGTGGTGGGGTCTCGACGCCTGGCGCTGGATGTTCCTCATCGGCGTGATCCCCGCCGCCGTCTACGGCATCCTCTCGTTCACAATGCCCGAGTCCCCCCGATACCTGCTCGCGAGGGGCCGCACCCAGGAGGCGAAGGATATCTTCGCCCGACTCGTGCCCGCCGCCGATCTCGACAAGACCGTCAACGAGCTCACCACGGCCATCGAAACGGATCGCAAGAACGCGAAGGCCAGTCTCGCGGGCCGCGCACTGGGGCTGAACCCCATCGTCTGGATCGGCATCATCCTGTCGGTGTTCCAGCAGTTCGTCGGCATCAACGTGATCTTCTACTACTCGACGACGCTCTGGCAGGCGGTCGGTTTCGACGAGAGCAACGCGCTGCTGGTGAGCGTCATCACGAGCGTCACCAACGTGCTCGTCACCCTCATCGCGATCTTCCTCGTCGACCGGGTGGGACGTAAGCCGATCCTGCTCACCGGTTCCGTGCTGATGGCGCTCTCGCTGGGTGCGATGGCGCTCTCGTTCTCGTTCGCCACGGGAGAGGGCAAGGACATCTCGCTGCCCGGCGCCTGGGGGCCGGTCGCCCTCGTCGCGGCGAACCTGTTCGTCGTCGGCTTCGGCGCCTCGTGGGGCCCGCTCGTCTGGGTGCTTCTCGGCGAGATCTTCCCCAGCCGCATCCGCGGCAAGGCGCTCGGCGTGGCCGCGGGTGCCCAGTGGATCGCGAACTTCCTCGTGTCGTGGACCTTCCCGGAGCTCTCCGCCTGGTCGCTTCCGCTGACGTACCTCATGTACGCGATCTTCGCGGCCCTGTCGTTCGTCTTCGTGCTCTGGAAGATCCCCGAGACCAAGGGCATGGAGCTCGAACAGACCGAGACGCTTTTCGTCAAGAAACCCCGTCAGAAGAAGTGAGAGGAGCCGGCATGACCAACAACTCGAAGTCGCACGAGGAGATCCGCGAAGAGCGGGAGAAGGCGCAGAAGGAGAAGGACCGCCTCGAGGCGCAGGAGGAGAAGCGCCTCGACGACGAGGACCGCTGAGCCCCGGAGCAGTCGCTCCCGTCGGAGAAACGCACGAAGGTCGGAGGATCGCTACCGTATCCTCCGACCTTCGCCGTTTTCTCCGACACGCGGAACGGATGCGGGGGCGGCGCGTGCGGCTGCGTCAGTCGAACGAGCCGTAGACCGCGAGCGTGTTGGCGGCGACCTGTGCCGCGAGCTCGTCCGGATCCATGCCCAGCTCGGCGGCCATGAAGCGCACCGTCACCGGCACGAGGTAGGGCGCATTGGGACGCCCCCGGAACGGGGTGGGTGTGAGAAACGGCGCGTCGGTCTCGACGAGGATGCGATCTGGCGGCGTCACAGCGAGCGCGTCGCGCAGGTTCTGTGCGTTCTTGAACGTGACGTTGCCCGCGAACGAGAGGTAGTAGCCGCGCTCGGCCGCGATCCGCGCCATGTCGGCGTCGCCCGAGAAGCAGTGGAAGACCGTGCGCTCCGGAGCGCCCACCCGTGCGAGCGTCTCGAGCACGGCGTCGTGCGCGTCGCGGTCGTGGATCTGCATCGCGATGCCGTGCTTCTTCGCGAGGGCGATATGCGCCTCGAAGCTCTCGTGCTGCGCCCCCAGCCCCTCGGGCTCGGTGCGGAAGAAGTCCAGCCCCGTCTCCCCGATGGCGCGCACCCGCGGCTGGGCGGCGAGCTCGTCGATGACCTCGATCGCCGCCCCCAGCCGCCCCGCGGCCGCGTAGGCGGGTGCCTCGTTGGGGTGGATCGCGACCGCGGCGAGCACCCGCGGATGCGAGGCGGCCGCCCACGCCGACCAGCGGCTCGACTCGATGTCGCCGCCGGCCTGCACGACCCCGACGATGCCGACGGATGCGGCGCGTTCGAGCTGTTCGTCGAGCGACATCGCCTCGTCGCCGTCCTGGATCTCCAGATGGCAGTGGTTGTCGTAGAGTGCGACGCCCAACGGCTCCGGCGCGGGCGGATAGCTGACGTCGCGGCTGCCCTTCTCGCGCTGGCGCACGTATTGGCTGGGATCGCTCATCGGATCACTGCTCGACGCGCGGGAACAGCGGGGAGAGTCCGTTGACGCTCGTGCCGGGTCGCAGAGCGCCCCACACGCCCGCCTCGCGCAGCGGCTGGTCCTGCAGGCGCCCGAGCGACTCGGCCGCCCCGAGGGCGATCCACAGCTTTTCCGTCGCGACGGGCATGACCGGCGACAGCAGCACGGCGAGCGCGCGCAGTCCCTCGGCCGCCGTGTAGAGCACGGTACCCAGGCGCCCCGCCTGCTCGGGATCCTTGGCGAGCGCCCACGGCTCGTTCTCGGTGATGTACCCGTTGAGCGCGTCGACGATCGTCCAGATCGCCGCGATCGCCTCGTCGATGCGGAAGCGCTCCATCGCGGCGTCGGCGGATGCGGCCGCATCCGCCACGGTCTGCTGGATCGCCAGATCCGCCTCGGTGTAGGTCGCCGCGGGCGGGACGATCCCCTCTAAGTAACGCTCGATCATCGCGACCGTGCGCGAGGCGAGGTTGCCGAAGCCATTGGCGAGCTCGGCCTGATAGCGCGCCGACAGATCCTCCCAGGAGAACGAGCCGTCCTGCCCGAAGGCGATCGCGGAGAGGAAGTAGAAGCGGTACGCGTCGGAGCCGAACACATCGGTGATCTCGGTCGGCGCGATGCCGGTGAGCTTCGACTTCGACATCTTCTCGCCGCCCACGAGCAGCCAGCCGTGCGCGAAGACGCCGCGCGGCACCTCGAGTCCCGCCGCCATCAGCATCGCCGGCCAGATGACGGCGTGGAAGCGCAGGATGTCCTTGCCGACGACGTGATAGGCGGGCCAGCGGCGGCCGAAGTCCTCCTCGTCGACGCCGTAGCCGATCGCGGTCGCGTAGTTGAGGAGCGCATCGACCCACACGTAGATCACGTGCTGCGGATCCCACGGCACCTGGATGCCCCAGTCGAACGCCGAGCGCGAGATCGAGAGGTCCTTGAGGCCCGAGCGCACGAAGGAGACGACCTCGTTGCGCGCGGACTCGGGACGGATGAAGTCGGGGTTGTCCTTGTAGAGCTTCAGCAGCGGCTCGGCGAACTCGCTCAGCTTGAAGAAGTAGTTCTTCTCCTGCAGCAGCTCGAGAGGCTTCGAGTGGATCGCGCAGACCTTGAGCCCCTCGAACGCGCCCGTGCCGTCGAGGATCTCGGACTCCGGCTTGAACTCCTCGCAGCCCACGCAGTACAGGGCCTCGTACTCGCCTGCGTATATGTACCCGCGATCGTAGATGGCCTGTACGAAGCGCTTGACGCCCTCTTCGTGGCGTTCCTGGGTCGTGCGGATGAAGTCGTCGTTGGCGACGTCGAGGCTCTCCAGCAACGGGAACCATGCCTCGCTGACGAGCTTGTCCACCCACTCCTGGGGGGTGACCCCGTTGGCGGCGGCCGCGCGGAGCATCTTCTGACCGTGCTCGTCGGTGCCCGTCAGCATCCACGTGTCGTCCCCCGACTGGCGGTGCCAGCGCGCGAGCGTGTCGACGGCGACCGTCGTGTACCCGTGCCCGATGTGCGGGACATCGCTCGGGTAGTAGATCGGCGTCGTGATGTAGAAGGAACGGCCGTTGCTCACCCGTAGATTCTAGGCGGCGCCCGAGGGGCGTGCCGCCCTGTGACGAGGCGGCTCAGGCGCTGTCTCGCACGACCAGCTCGGTCGGCAGGGTGACGCTGCGCCGCGGGGCGCCCTCGATGACCTCGAGCAGCAACGTCACCATCTCGGCGCTGATGCGGTCCCAGGGCTGGCGCATGGTGGTCAGCGGCGGTTCGTGCGCGGCGGCGAGTCCGGAGTCGTCGAAGCCCGCCACCGCGATGTCCTCGGGCACGCGGAGACCGGCTCGGCGAAGGGCCACGACGGCACCGGCGGCCATCATGTCGGATGCGGCGAACACCGCGTCGATGTCACGGGTGCGCTCGAGCAGTCGCGACATGGCGAGCGTGCCCGATTCGCGGCTGTAGTCGCCGTGTTCGACGAGATCGGCGTCGAACGCCTCACCGAGCTCCTCCCTAAAGCCCACGAGGCGGTAGCGCCCGCCCGGTGTGTCATCGGGCCCCGCGATCATCGCGATGCGCCGGTGTCCTCGATCGAGCAGGTACCGGGTCATCACGCGGGCCGAGCCCTCCTCGTCGACGGCGACCGCGGCCAGGTCGCCCTGATGCCCGAGCGGAAGCCCGCACGAGACGGTGGGAACACCCGCATCCAGGAGGGAATCGAGCAGCGGGTCGGCCTCGTGCGACGAGATGAGCAGCACGCCGTCGACGTGGCCTGCGCTGACGAAGTGCGCGACGTTCGCACGCTCCTCGGGCGTACCGGCCACGAGCAGCACGAGGGTCATGGACCGCTGGGCGAGCGCTTCGGCAGCACCCCGTAGCAGGAGCGAGAAGTTGGGATCCGCGAACAGCAGATGCTGCGGCTCGGTCAGCAGGAACGCCAGCGAGCCGGCTCGCCCCGTCGCCAGCGAGCGGGCGGCGTGGTTGGCCGTATACCCGGTGCGCCTGATGGCTTCCTCGACCGCCGTGCGGGCATCGGGTGAGACCCAGTGCCCGCCGTTGATCACTCGGGAGACCGTGCCGCGCGAGACTCCCGCCGCGGCGGCGACGTCCCGGATGGTGGGGCGGCGCCGGGCGATGGTCGTGTCTTCCACGCGAGGACTCTATCGCCTGACCCCGGCCGTGCGGACACGACGTGCCGATCAACCTGTGACCGGTCACAGTTCGGTAACGAACGCATCACGGGCTTGATCGCGCCGATCCTCGATGCGCAGACTGTGACCGGTCCCAGTCGCACCTGACCGGGATCGACACCCTCGACCCGACGGAGCGTCATGACCCAGAGCTCACCCTGGCCGCAGCTGGACGGAATCGCCTACGGCGGCGACTACAACCCCGAGCAGTGGCCCGTCGAGATCTGGCACCAGGACGTCGCGCTCATGCGCGAGGCCGGGGTCAACCTCGTCAGCGTCGGCATCTTCTCCTGGGGTCTGCTCGAGACCTCGGAGGGCGTCTTCGACTTCTCCTGGATGGACGAGCTGCTCGACCTCCTGCACGCGAACGGCATCCGCGTCGATCTCGGCACTCCCACCGCCTCCCCGCCCGCCTGGTTCTTCGCGAACCACCCGGACGCCCGCGTCGTGACCCGCGACGGCACCACGATGGGCTTCGGCTCCCGCGGGATGGCGTCGCACTCCGCCCCGGCCTACCGCGAGGCGTCGGTGCGTATCGCGACCGAACTCGCCCGCCGGTACGCCACGCATCCGGCGGTCGTGATGTGGCACGTCCACAACGAGTACGGCGTGCCCGTCGGCGAGGACTACTCGCCTCACGCGGTCGCCGCATGGCGCATCTGGCTGCGCGAGCGCTACGGGAGCCTCGAGGCACTCAACACCGCATGGGGAACCGCATTCTGGGGTCAGCACTACGGCGACTGGGAGCACGTGGGCGCGCCCGCGGCAGCTCCCTCCGTCGTCAACCCCGCGCAGCGCCTCGACTTCGCGCGCTTCACCGATCACCAGCTGCGCGCCTGCTTCATCGCCGAGCGCGACGCGATCCGGCAGCACGCCGACCAGCCGATCACGACCAACTTCATGGCCAACCAGAGCCAGACGACGGACCTGTGGGCCTGGGGCCGCGAGGTCGACATCGTCTCCGACGACCACTATCTCTGGGCGCCCGATCGCGAGGGCGAGATCGGACTCGCGATCGCGGCAGACCTCAGCCGCTCGGTCGGCGGCGGCAAGCCGTGGATCCTGATGGAGCACTCGACGTCCGCCGTCAACTGGCAGCCGCAGAACGTCGCCAAGCGCCCCGGCGAGATGGCCCGCAACTCGCTCACGCACCTCGGACGCGGTGCCGACGCCATCCTCTTTTTCCAGTGGCGTGCCTCGCGCTCGGGAGCCGAGAAGTTCCACTCCGCGATGCTGCCGCATGCCGGCGCCGACTCCCGGGTGTTCCGTGAGGTCACCGCCCTCGGCTCCGATCTCGCCGCCCTCGCCGAGGTGCGCGGCTCCCGCGTGAAGGCCGACGTCGCCATCCTCTGGGACTTCGAGTCGTTCTGGGCGCAGGACCTCGAGTGGCGCCCTTCCGATCTCCTCGACCACGACGAGCGGGTGCGCGCGTACTACACGCAGCTCTGGCGTGACGGCATCACGGTGGACTTCGCGCTGCCAGGCCACGACCTGTCGGGCTACTCGCTCGTCCTCGCCCCCGCGCAGTACCTGCTGACCCAGAAGGATGCGGCGAACCTCACCGCCTACGTCGCCGGCGGCGGAACGCTCCTCGTCTCCTACTTCTCCGCCGTCGTCGACGAGAACGACGCGGTCCACGAGGGCGGATACCTCGCGCCGCTCAGCGAAGCTCTCGGCGTGCGAGTCGAGGAGTTCCTTCCGCTGCGCGAAGGCGACATCGCCGCGATCGATCTCGGCGGCGAGCGCCTGACGATCGACCAGTGGAGCGAAGATCTCCGCGTCGACGGCGCCGAGGTGCTCGCCCGCTACGTCGGCGGCCCCGCCGACGGGGCTCCCGCCGTCACGCGCAATCCGCATGGCGCGGGCGTCGGCTGGTACGTCAGCACGAGGCCGGATGCGGCGGGGCTCGCCGCGATCCTCACGCGGGTGTACGTCGACGCCGGACTCACGCCGGCAGGTCTGCCCGCGGGCCTGGAGACCGTGACTCGCCATGGCAGCGACGCCGACTACGTCGTGCTCGTCAACCACTCCGATGCGGCCCTCGCCGCCCCGATCGCCGGCACGGACCTGCTCACCGGGGCCGCCACGGGCCACGAGACGGTCGTCGCCGCCGGCGGCGTCGCCGTCGTACGCACCCCACCGACCCGCGGGGGTGGTCGCTGACCGGCGACTCCCCCGAACCTCGGCGTCCGTCAACGGGCGGACGCTTCCCCCATCCGGTCGTGACGATGCGACGTCGACGAAGGCGCGCATACTCGACCACCGTTCTGAAAGGAACACGTCACATGCGCAAGATCATCGGAATCGGCGTCGCTGCCGCCGCATCCGCGCTGCTGCTCGCCGGCTGCTCCGGCGGCTCGACCGCCGAGCAGACCGCCGACTCGTCGGCCGAGCTGGTCATCTGGACCGACCAGGAACGCGAAGCCGCCATCACGGCGGCCGCGAAGGCGTTCGAGGAGGAGACGGGCGCGAAGGTCACGCTCGTGCAGAAGAACTTCGAAGACCTCCGCAACGACTTCATCTCGCAGGTTCCCACCGGCGAGGGCCCGGACATCACCGTGGGCTCGCACGACTGGCTCGGGGCGCTCGTCGCCGCGGGTGTCGTGGACACGATCGACCTGGGCGAGAAGGCCGCCGAGTTCGAACCGGTCGCGATCGAGGCGATGACCTACGACGGTCAGCTCTACGCACTGCCCTACTCGCTCGAGACGGTCGCTCTCGTGCAGAACGTGGACCTCGTCGGCGCCGACGCACCCGCCACGTGGGACGAGATGATCCAGAAGGGTCTGGCCGCGGGCACCGAGCGACCCTTCGTCATCAACACCGCCGGCGAGACCGGTGACGGCTACACGATGTACGGCTTCCAGACCTCGTTCGGCGCCCCGGTGTTCGTGCAGGACTCCAGCGGCTCGTACACGAACGAGGTCGGCATGGGCGGGGCTGCCGGCGAGGCGTTCGCCCAGTGGCTGCACGCCAACGGCTCCGCCGGCACCGGGTACCTCTCGACCACGATCGACTACGACATCAACAACGAGCTGTTCGCCTCCGGCAAGGCGCCGTACACGGTGCAGGGCCCCTGGGCGATCAGCTCCTTCCCGGACGTCAACGTCGCCGTGAACCCGATCCCCTCCGCCGGCGGCCAGCCCGCCGCCCCCTTCGTGGGTGTGCAGGGCTTCTACCTGAGCTCGCAGAGCAAGAACGCCCTGCTCGCCCAGGAGTTCCTCGTGAACTACCTCGGCACCGAGGACGCGCAGCGTGCGCTGTACGAGGCGGACCCCCGCATCCCGGCCTGGACCAGCCTGGCCGACGAGGTCGCGAGCGACCCGATCATCGCGGGCTTCCTGGCCTCGTCGAAGAACGGCGTGCCGATGCCGTCGATCCCCGAGATGGGCTCCGTGTGGGACTTCTGGAACGCGGCCGAGTCGCAGATCATCAGCGGTGCCGACCCGTCGGGCACTTGGAACAAGATGATCACCGACCTTCAGGGCACCCTCGCGGGTTGACCGCGACGGGGCGGGCCCTGTGGCCCGCCCCGCTCGTGGCCGTCGAACAGGAGACGACACACATGGCGCAGCCGCAGGTTCTCACCCCGCCCTCGAGGCCTCCTCGGGAGTCCCATGCCCGATCGTGGCGGGGAATCGGGTGGGGGTTCATCGTCAAGCTCATCGTGATGGGCCTGATCAACGCCCTCGGGATCATGGCGATCCTCTCCGCCTTCTCGGCCCAGTCATGGATCCTTCTCGGCGTGACGGCGGCACTCGTGCTCGCCGCCGACGTCGTGTACTTCACCAAGCGCGCCCTGCCGCTGAAGTACCTGATGCCGGGGCTCGTGTTCCTCCTCGTCTTCCAGGTCTTCGTCTTCGGCTACACCGCCTACATCGCCTTCACCAACTACGGCACCGGCCACGCAGGCTCTCAGGAGCAGGCCGTGGACGCGGCCCTCATCCAGGGCGAGCGGCGCATCGAGGGCTCCGAGACCTATCCGCTGTCGGTCGTCGAGCGCTTCGGCGAGTACGGCCTCGCGATCAACGACGACGGCGACGTGCGCGTCGGCAGCGCCGCGTCGCCGCTGACGGATGTCGGCACCGCCCCCGCGGGCCAGGCACCCGCATCCGTCGACGGGTGGACGGTGGTCCCCCGCACCCAGGTGATCACCGACCAGGAGCTGCAGGCGACGATCGAGGCCCTGCGCGTGCCGTTCTCCGACGACCCCAATGACGGCTCGATCCGCACCCGCGACGGCTCCACGGGTGTGCTCTACACCCCCACGATGGTGTGGGACGCCGAGGCGGGCACCATCACCGACACCGTGAACGGCACCGTCTACACCGCTGACGACGCGACCGGCAGCTTCGTCGCCGACGACGGCACGCGACTTCCGGCGGGCTGGTACGTCAACGTGGGCTTCGACAACTTCCTGCGGGTCTTCACCGACCCATCGCTCGCCGGCCCCCTGCTGTCGGTGACCGGCTGGACGTTCGCCTTCGCTGCCGGCTCGGTCGTCATCAGCTTCGGTCTCGGACTGGTCTTCGCGCTCGTGTTCAACGACCCGCGCGTACGCGCCCGGAAGTACCTGAGGACGCTCATCATCCTCCCGTACGCCTTCCCCGCCTTCATGTCGGCACTGCTGTTCCGCGGCATGTTCAACGCCGAGTTCGGCGTCATCAACGACCTGTTCTTCTTCGGCAGCCAGATCAACTGGCTGGGAGATCCGTGGCTGGCCAAGGCGGCCGTGCTGTGGGTGAACGTGTGGCTCAGCTTCCCGTATTGGTTCCTCGTGTGCACCGGGGCTCTTCAGGCGCTCCCCTCCGACACGCTGGAGGCCGCCTCGATCGACGGCGCCGGCCGGTGGCGCCAGTTCCGCTCGATCGTGCTGCCGCTGCTGCTCGTGTCCACCGCCCCGCTCGCGATCTCCTCCTTCGCGTTCAGCTTCAACAACTTCACCGTCATCTACATGTTCAACGCGGGCGGACCCGCGATACCCGGGGCGCCCTACACGCTCGGATCGACCGACATCCTCATCTCGGCGATCTACCGCGTCTCCGGCGTCGCCGGCGGTGCCGCCGACTACGGCCTGGCCAGCGCCCTGTCGATCATCGTGTTCATCGTGGTGGGCGTCATCTCCGCCATCGCCTTCCGCCAGACCCGCAAGCTCGAGGAGTTCCAGTGATGTCCACGGCACGCACCCGCATCCGCCGCCGCCGCTGGTGGCTCGAGGTCGGATGGAAATACTTCTTCGCCGTCGTCGTCGTCTTCTACGCGGTCTTCCCGCTGGTCTACGTCCTCTCCGCCTCACTGAACCCTCGCGGCACGCTCTCCGGCTCGAACAACCTGTTCAGCGCGTTCGATCTGTCCAACTTCGCGGCGCTGGGCGCCACCAGCTACTGGACGTGGGTCGGCAACACGCTGCTCGTGGGCGGGGTCTCGGCCGTGGGCGCCGTCATCATGGGCGCGTCGGCCGCCTACGCGTTCTCCCGGTTCCGCTTCCGCGGCCGCCGTGTGAGCCTGACGTCGCTGCTCATCGTGCAGATGTTCCCGCAGGCCCTCGCCTTCGTCGCGATCTTCCTCATGCTCCTGGCGATCGGCGAGATCGTGCCGGCGTTGGGGCTGAACTCGAAGCTCGCGCTCATCTGCGTCTACCTCGGCGGCGCGCTGGGGGCGAACACGTTCCTCATGTACGGCTTCTTCAACACCATCCCGATCGAGATCGACGAGTCGGCGAAGATCGACGGCGCGACGCACGCGCAGATCTTCTGGCGCCTGATCATCCCGCTCGTCACCCCGATCCTCGCCGTGGTCGCGCTCCTCGCGTTCATCACGGCGTTCGGCGACTACATCCTCGCGAAGATCGTGCTCACCAGCGAGGACAACTGGACGCTCGCCGTCGGCATGTACCAGTGGGTCTCGAACCAGCTCGCCTCCCGATGGGGCCTGTTCGCCGCGGGCGCCGTCATCGCCGCGATTCCCGTGCTCGCCCTGTTCCTCTCCCTGCAGCGATTCATCGTGGGCGGGCTGACCCAGGGCTCCGTCAAGGGCTGAGCCGCCCGCACGAAAGGACACCCATGCAGCGCCGCATCCGTCGTTCGCTCTTCCGATCCGCCGCCGCCGCGACTGCGCTCGGCCTCCTCGCCGCCGGCGCGTTCGCCACACCCGCCGTCGCGGCGGATGAGCCGGTCTCGGCCGGCATCACGGTCCCGAAGGTCGACAACCTGTCTCCCGACTTCATCAACGGGGTCGACGTGTCCTCCGTGATCGCCCTCGAGGACTCGGGCGTCGTCTTCCGCGACACGGCGGGACAGCCCGCCGACCTGTTCGAGGTCCTCGCCGACGCCGGCGTCACCGACGTGCGCGTGCGCGTCTGGAACGACCCCTTCGACGCGGCAGGCAACGGCTACGGCGGCGGGACCGTCGACGTCGCGCGCGCGATCGAGATCGGTGAACGCGCGACGGATGCGGGGCTCCGGCTGCTCGTCGACTTCCACTACTCCGACTTCTGGGCGGATCCCGCGAAGCAGAAGGCTCCGAAGGCATGGGCGGCGTTGAGCGTCGCCGACAAGGCGGCGGCGACCCGCGCGTACACGGCAGAGGCGCTGACGGCATTCGCGTCGGCCGGCGTCGACGTACGGATGGTGCAGATCGGCAACGAGACCACGAACGGTGTCGCGGGCGTCAGCGGGTGGGACGACATGGCGCAGATCTTCTCGGCCGGGTCCGCCGCCGTGCGCGACGTGCTTCCCAACGCCCTCGTCGCGCTGCATTTCACGAATCCGGAGCGACCGGGCAGCTATGCCGATATCGCGAAGCAGCTCGACGACCGGGGTGTCGACTACGACGTCTTCGCATCCTCCTACTACCCGTTCTGGCATGGCACGCTGCAGAACCTGACGAGCGTGCTGAGGCAGGTCGCCGACACCTACGACAAGGACGTCATCGTCGCCGAGACGAGCTGGGCCTACACGCTGGAGGACGGCGACGGCCACACGAACGTCATCGATCAGCCCAGCGAGGCGACGAACTATCCGGTGAGCGTCCAGGGCCAGGCTCTCGCGGTGCGCGATGTCATCCAGGCCGTCTCGGATGTGGGTGCGGCCGGGCTGGGCGTGTACTACTGGGAGCCCGCCTGGCTGCCGGTGGGTCCACCGGAGGCCGCCGCGCAGAACGCCGCGCTCTGGGAACGCGACGGCTCCGGCTGGGCGGCGAGCTATGCCGGCGAGTACGACCCGAACGACGCCGGTGTGCACTACGGAGGCTCCGCGTGGGACAACCAGGCGCTCTTCGCCCATGACGGGACGCCGCTGGAGTCGCTGAACGTGTTCTCGTACGCCCGCACGGGGGCCGTTGCCCCTCGTGAGGTCACCGGCGTCGCCTCACCCGAGCTGACGGTGGCCGACGGCGCGACGATCGCACTGCCCGCCACCGTCACGGTCTCCTACAACGACCTGACCGCCGAGGAGCAGTCCGTCACGTGGACACCCGGCACCGAGTGGGTGTCGGGCCCGGGCACCTATGTCTTCCGCGGCACGACCTCGGCCGGCCTGTCGACGCGCGCGACGGTCACGGTCACCTCGGCGAATCTGCTCGCGAACCCCGGCTTCGAAGACGACGACACGTCCATGTGGCGTGCGACGGGCACCGGCCTCACCGTGGGCGCGTGGGACGACCCGCGGACCGGATCGCGCTCCGCGCACTTCTACTCGGCGGATCGGTTCTCCTTCATGCTCGAGCAGGTGGTGGGCCCCGTGCCCGCGGGGACCTACCGCGCCTCGGGAGCCCTGCAGGGCGGCGGCCAGCTCAGCGACACGGTGCGTCTCGTGATCTCATCACCGACGCAGGAGGCGGCCGCGCCGTTCGTCCTCGGCGGCTGGCGCAACTGGTCGACCCCGACGACGGACACGGTCACGGTGACCGAGGGAGAGACGATCACCCTCAGAGTCGCCGGCGAGCTCGCGCAGGGTTCGTGGGGAACGATCGACGACCTGCAGCTGGAGCGCGTGCCGGAGGCGGCGGCCGATCTGACCCGGCTGAGCGCGCTCGTCGCCCGAGCCGAGACGCTGGAGCGATCCCTGTACCCGCCCGCATCCCTCGCCGCGGTCGATGACGCGCTGGAGATCGCCCGGTTCCTCGGGGGTGCGCTCTCGCCCGCCCAGGAGCGGGTGGATGCGGCCGCGGCCCTGCTCTCCGCGGCGCTCGACGCCCTCGCGGAAGCCGAGACGCCAGGGACGGATCCCGAGCCGGGCTCCGCAGACCCGGTTGCCGCCAAACCGCAGGGCGACGAGGCATCCGCACCCGCTGCGCTGGCCCGCACCGGCCGGGAGGCGCCGCTCGCACTCTTCGTCGCGGCGACGCTCACGCTCGCTGCCGGCCTCGCCGTGCTCGCGCGGCATCGCCGAGCACGCGGGCGCTGATCCGCGACGCCGGCTCCCCCTCTCGATGTGGAGCCGGCGTCGCGCCTGGCAGATGCGTCAGCCGCGAACGGCGAGCGCCGCCTGATAGAGCTCGCGCGAGGAGTGACCCGTCGCCTCGGCGACCTCGCCCGCCGCATCCTTCAGGCGCACACCGGTGCGGACGATCTCCAGCACCTGCGTGACGGCGTCGGGGAACGCCACGCGGGCGCGTTCCGCGCCGCCGACGACGATGACGAGCTCGCCGCGCACCCCGTCGGCGGCCCAGGCTGCAAGCTCCGACAGCGGCCCGCGCACGGTCTGCTCGTAGAGCTTGGTCAGCTCCCGCGAGACGGATGCGGGGCGGTCGGCGCCGAAGGCGTCGGCCAGATCTGCGAGGGTGTCGGCGAGACGGGTGGGCGCTTCGAAGAACACCAGCGTGCGCTCCTCGCCGGCCAACCGGGCGAACATCGCCCGACGCTCGCCCTGCTTGCGCGGCACAAAGCCCTCGAAGGCGAAGCGGTCGGTGGGAAGTCCCGAGACCGCGAGGGCCGTGAGCACGGCGGAGGGCCCCGGAAGCGCGATCACCTCGACGCCCTGCGCCACGGCCTCGGCAACGAGCCCGTATCCCGGGTCGCTCACCGTGGGCATGCCCGCGTCGCTGAGCACCAGCACGTCCTCGGTCGCGGCACGGCGCGCAAGCTCTGCGGCGCGCTGCTTCTCGTTGTGATCGTGCAGGGCGATCAGCTGCGGGCGGTTGGCGACGCCGAGCCCTGCGAGCAGTCGCTGCGTCGTGCGCGTGTCCTCCGCGGCGATCACGGTCGCGGCTTCCAGCGCCTCGACGAGCCGACGGGTGGCATCCCCGAGGTTTCCGATCGGCGTCGCCGCAAGGATGATCACGGCCCCAGCATAAGCTGGAGGGCGTGACCTCGAGCGCCCCGCCGACTGCGCCCGCGCCGCGCCGCTCGGCGATCGACGCGTTCTCCGAACGCATCCGCCGCTCCCGCGCCCTCGATCGGCGCGTGCAGGTGTGGACGCCCGTCCTGCTGACTCTGTTCGCAGGAATCCTGCGGTTCGCGAACCTCGGAACGCCGTCCTCCCTGGTCTTCGACGAGACGTACTACGTGAAGGACGCGTGGTCGCAGTGGCTGCTGGGGTACACGGCCAACTGGCCCGAGGGAGCCGACGCCCTGTTCGCCCAGGACGACGTCCCGGCGCCGCTCGTGACGGGGAGCTTCTCCGTGCATCCTCCGCTGGGCAAGTGGCTCATCGGGCTCGGGATGTGGCTCTTCGGTTCCGGGGACTCGGTGGGCTGGCGCGTCGCAGTGGCCGCCGCGGGCACCCTCACCGTGCTCATCGTCTACTTCGTCGCGCGCACT
This sequence comes from Microbacterium sp. Clip185, assembly GCF_028743715.1. Lineage (NCBI taxonomy): Bacteria > Bacillati > Actinomycetota > Actinomycetes > Micrococcales > Microbacteriaceae > Microbacterium > Microbacterium sp. Clip185. The sequence goes on from NZ_CP117996.1 coordinate 2,197,329, forward strand.
CTGACCGGTTCGACGGCCGTGGCAGCGATCGCCGGCGGCCTCATGGCCATCGACGGTCTCGCCATCGTGCTCAGCCGCATCGCTCTCCTGGACGGCATCCTCGCGCTGTTCGTGGCGCTCGGCTTCTGGTTCGTCCTGCTCGATCGCCGCACGCACCTCGAACGCCTGCAGCGAGCACTCCCCGCGCGCGAGGAGGATGCGACCGGACCCGCGTGGGGACCGGTGTTCTGGAACCGGCCGTGGCTCGTCGCCGCCGGAGCGGCCGTCGGCGCCGCAACAGCGGTGAAATGGTCGGGCCTGTACGTGCTCGCAGCCCTCGGCCTCTACGTCCTCGTCACCGATGCCCTCGTCCGACGCCGACTCGGCATCCTGCAGTGGCCCGCGGATGCGGTGCGCCAGGGCGCTGCGGCGTTCGTGCTGCTCGTGCCTGTCGCAGCGATCGTGTACCTGGCCTCGTGGGCCGGCTGGCTCGCCAGCGCCGGCGGGTACGGGCGCGCGGCCGCATCCGAGGGTCTCGGCGGGGCGCTTGCCAGCCTCTGGCGCTACCACGAAGCGATCTACGCGTTCCACGTCGGGCTCACCACCCCCCACGGCTATCAGAGCCCGGCCTGGCAGTGGCCCCTGCTCGTGCGTCCGACGTCGATGTACTGGCACCAGAGTGGCGACACCGTCCAAGCGGTCTCGAGCATTCCCAACCCGCTGATCTGGTGGGCCGGCATCGCTGCGGCGCTCTACCTGCTCTACCGCTTCATCCGGACCCGCGACGCACAGGCGGCTTTCGTTCTCGTCGCCCTCGCCGCCACCTACGTGCCGTGGCTGCTGTACCCCGAGCGCACGATCTTCCAGTTCTACACGGTCGTGATGCTGCCGTTCCTCGTGATCGCCGTCGCTCTCGCGGCCCGGCGCATCGCCGGCTCGGCCGACGCCGACCGCCGCATCGCGGGCCAACGTGTGGTCGCGGTCTTCCTCGTCGCCTGCGTGGTGTTGTCCGCGTTCTGGTATCCGGTGTGGACGGCGATACCGGTGCCCTACGAGTTCTGGCGGCTGCACAACTGGCTGCCGAGCTGGGTCTGAGTTCAGGCGCCCTGTTCGTCGGCGTGCATCTGCAGGATCTCCTCGGCCCCGGACTCCACGTCGACGGGCACCGCGATCGGCCGCCCGCCGGTGAATGCGTCGTACTCCCTCGCGACGATCGCCTCGATCTCCGAGACGCGCATGAGCGGATAGCGCGCCTGCAGGCGCGCGACCACACCGGCGTACGAGGTGAGCAGCCAACCGTCGACCATGTGGGTCCTGTCGTGCTCACCGACGGCGTCGGGTGAAAGGGTCATGCTGCCCATGCTGTCACCGCCGCGCGGATCGGGGGCCGTCCGAGCGGGTAGCTAGCCTGACGAGCAAGACTCGCAACGAGCCATATGGGTCGCTCAGCCGACGGTGGAATGGGCGTCGACCTGGTCGACCGCGGCCTGCAGCCGGCCCAGGCACTCCATGACGATCCGCATATCATCCGCAGACATGTCGATGACGGCATCCATCATCCGCTCGTGCATGTCACCGAGAGTGCGGCGCACTTCCTCATCGCTATCGACCGTCGGAACGACCCAGATGCTGCGCCGGTCCGTCTCGTGCCGCTCGCGCCGCACGTGCCCGGACTTCTCCAGCCGGTCGACCATCGCCGTCATCGAGGCGGTGGAGACCCCGAGGTAGCGGGCCAACTCACCCGGCGAGACGCGCTCGCCGCGCTGCTGCGCGCGCAGCAGGTAGCGCAGCACGAGCAGATCGTTCTCGCCCATCGACATCGCCTCGCGCGTGCGCCGTCTCATGGCGACCTCCGCGGCGCGGTACACCCGGAACGCCTGCAGCAGATCGACCGCTCGGCGCTTGCGCGACTCGTCGTCGTCGGCGTACCAGTAGCCGCTGTGCGGCTCCTCCAGCTCTGGCATGCTCTCGATGATAGGACGACTTCACACCACCGGCGCGGCAAAACCGCTCGCGTCGTGGATGGGCAGGCGGCACACGAACTCGCGGCAGTCGTACGCCGTGGCCCGTCCGTCGGCGGCCGTGCGAGCGGTGAACAGCGAAAAGCCCGCCTCGGACCACGCCGCCGCATCCGCCTCACTCACCCGAACGACGACATCGGTCCCCGTCGCGTGGGCGGCACGGGCCAGCGGATGGTCGTCGCTGTCGGCGACCACCACGATCTGGCGACCGGCGCTCTCCAGGAGCGCTGCGACACGCAGCACGGCGGCGTGCGAGAACGGATCCTCGACGGCGCGCGTCGCGCGCGCCGCCACGATCGTGCCGGCCCGGCGCCGGTACCGCTCCCCCGCCCCCAGACGCCACAGCGTGAGGGAGGCTTCGGCGAGCGATGCCGCCCCCGACGGACGGTCGGTGTCGGCGTCGTCGACCGCAGGCGCTCCGAGAGCCGCCAGCACGGTGTCGCGTCCGCCGGGCACGACCGCCGCCTCCTCCGTGGGCCAGCACAGGTCGACGAGCCGGCGCGCCTCGACGGCATAGGCGACACGCCCTGTCGCCATCGCGAGCACCGCGAGCCCCTGGGCGAGGGCACCGTAGTCCTCGAGCGTCGCCGGTGCGCCCGAGAGGATCTCATCGAGCGAGGCGCGGCGCAGAGTCCCGTCGTCGGCGAGGTTCGACTCCTCGACGGCCAGGGCGGCGCGCACGGCTGCGCTCACGAACTCCTCACGGCCGAGGCGGGCCCCCGTCGCGGCGAGCGCCCCGATGGCCAGGCCGTTCCAGCCGCTGACGAGCTTGTCATCGATGCGCGGCGGCTCGAGTGCGCCCCGCTCGTCGAGGGGGCGCAGGTAGAACCCTCCCTCGCTGCGCTCGCCATCGATCCAGGACTCGGAGTCCTGCGCGGCGGCGAATCCACCGGAGGGCAGCTGGAGGGTGTCGATGAGAAACCCCGCCGCGGCGGATGCGATGTCGGCGCGCCCTGCGGCGAGCGCGACCAGGATGAGGCCGGCGTTGTCGGTCAGCATGCGCTCATAGTGGGGCACGCTCCAGTCGCGACGGGTGGCGTACCGGAAGAACCCGCCGTCTGCATCGCGCAGCGGCGAGCGGGCCATACGGTCGAGGGTGCGCCGGGCGAGCTGCGTCGCGGTCTCATCGGGCTCGGTCTGCAGGAAACGCAGCACCGGCCACACCGGGAACTTCGGGGTCGCCGCATCCGCTCCCGCCGGGGCGAAACCACCGAACTCGGGGTCTTCGCGCGCCGCGATGCGCGCGGCGAGCTGTGCGCGGACCTCGGTGGTCGGCCACGCGGGCTCGAGCGCCTGGTCTCCCCGCTCGCGCGCCGCCGCGTCGAGCGCTCCTTGCAGTGCGTGGGACGTCTCGACCACGGCCTCCCGGCGTTCGCGCCATGCCTGATCGACCGCGGCGATGACGTCGGCGAACCCCGGGAGCTGACCCCTCGCCGTCGGAGGCCAGTACGTCCCGGCGAAGAAGGGCTTGCCCTCCGGCGTCGTGAACACCGTCAGCGGCCACCCCAGGTGAGGGGTGAACGCCGCCGCCGCTGCGAGGAACACCGCATCCACCTCGGGATGCTCCTCCCGGTCCACCTTGATCGAGACCATCCTCTGATTCAGGTGCGCCGCGATGTCGGGGTCGGAGAAGGACTCCGCCGCCATGACGTGGCACCAGTGGCACGTGGCGTAGCCGATCGACACCATGACCGGCACGTCACGCCGTCGCGCCTCCTCGAAAGCCGCCTCGCCCCAGGCGTGCCATGCGACCGGCTGCTCCGCGTGCTGACGGAGATAGGGGCTGGCCGAACGGGACAGTTCAGAGCTCATGTGTCAAGCGTAGGTTTCCGAATCGGATGCTCGCGCGACGCTGTGATAGGAAGGTTCGGCAGAGTCCCGCGCGTACGTCGGGTGTGCACGTCGTACGCGGAAAGGGGGGACGCCGGTGGCGCAGAGACTGCCCGCGGCCCCGCCCGTTCTCCCCGGCTTCACTTATGTGCGCCCCCTCGGCACGGGCGGTTTCGCCGACGTCTTCCTGTTCGAGCAGGACATGCCCCGCCGCCCGGTCGCCGTCAAAGTCCTCCTCGAGGACATCGTCGACGACGGCCTGTTGCGCATGTTCAATGCGGAGGCCGATGTCATGGCGCGTTTGAGCGCGCATCCCTCGATCCTCACGATCTACCAGGCGAGCATCTCGTCCGATGGGCGGCCCTATCTCGTCATGGAGTACTGCCCCGGGTCCCTCGGCTCGCGCTACCGGCGTGAGGAGATCCCGCTGGCGGAGGTGCTCCAGGCCGGCATCCGGATCGGCTCGGCGCTCGAGACCGCGCACCGCTCGGGGCTGCTCCACCGCGACATCAAGCCCTCGAACCTCCTGGTGACGGCGTTCGGCGCGCCCGTTCTGGCCGACTTCGGTATCGCCACCGCTGTGGGCGGACGCGGCGACGAAGAAGTGTTCGCCATGTCGGTGCCGTGGAGCGCGCCCGAGATCATCGACGAGCGAATCGCGGGCTCCGTACCCGCCGAGGTCTGGGCGCTGGGGGCGACCGTGTACTCCCTGTTGGCGGGACGAAGCCCCTTCGAGCGCCCCGGAAGCGGCCAGAACGGTCGCGATCAGCTCAAGGCCCGCATCCGCCGAGCCGTTTACACCCCCGTCGGCCGGGCCGACGTCCCCGCGAGCCTCGAGGCCGTACTGGCGCGCTCGATGCACCGCGACCCGGCCGGCCGCCACCCCTCGGCCGCCCAGTTCGCGTACGAGCTGCAGCTGATCCAGCACGAGCTCGGCCTGCCCCACACCCCGATGGAGGTCGCGGTCGACGAGTGGGCCTCCGCCGGAACCCCCGTGAACTTCGCCGACGATCGCGCCCGCGGTCCGGTGCGCCCCAGCGTGCAGTACGAATCGCGGCGGCCGGTACGCTCGCGCGACCGCGGCGGGCGTCGCCCCGATGAGGGCACGGTCCTCGCGGGTGCGTCGCCGCGCGGCCGCGGACTCTCGGGTGGCATGATCGCCCTGCTCATCGGCGGCGCCGCCCTCGTGGCTGCGGCAGCCGTCCTCGTGACCGTCCTCGTCCTCGGAGGAGCCTGAGATGGCCGAGGCCCCCCGCACCGGACTCGCCGACCGCCGCGGCTGGATCATCGGCGGCTCCATCGCCGCCGTGCTGGCCGTCGTCACGACGCTCGCCGTGGTGTGGCCCGGCTTCGACGCCCAGCAGACTCCGCCGGACGACGGCACGATCTGGGCGATGCAGTCCGGCGAGGGCCGACGCTACGCCCGCGTCAACACGACGGTCGGCGAGATCGACACCGTCAAGCAGGTCGAGAACCCCAGCGCGCTCATCCAGAACGCGAACCGCCTGCTGGTCTATGCCGAGGGCGACACCCGGTTCGCGGACGTCGACATGGCGATGCCGGCCGATCTCAACGCCGACGCGGAGGACGCGTTCCAGAACACTCCGCCCGGTACCGTGGATGTCGTCTCCACCGGCGACACGATCGCCTACCGCACCGACAACGGTGCCGTCTTCGCCGGCTCGCTCGCCTCACCGTCCAGCACCGTGCCCATCGACCCGTACGCCGAGACCCAGGTCGCCGAGGGCGAGGAACGGCCCGTCTTCGTCGCCGACAGCGTCACGGTCGGTGTGGACGGGATCGTCTACGCGTACTCATCCGCCGAGGAGCGCGTCGTGCGCGCCGACGCGCGCACCGGCAAGATCGAGGGCTCGGATGCGGTGACCGACGCACCCGCATCCGCCACTCTCAGCGCCGTGGGCACGACCTGGGCGCTGCTCGAACCCGACTCCGGCCAGCTCTGGCTCCGCGGACGCGATCAGCCCCTCGATACCGGGACGATCGGCGGGCTCCTGCAGAAGTCGGGCTCGTCGCGCGACGAGGTCTACATCGCCGACACCACCGGACTCGTCGCCGTCCCCCTCGACGGCTCGGGCCCCGAGCGGGTCGTCGACGCCGCCCAGGGCACCCCCGCAGCTCCCGCGGAGGCGAAGGGCGTGATGTACGCGGCCTGGCTGCCCAACAGCCAGGCGCAGGGGACGCTCTGGAGCTCGGATGCGGGGCAGAGCGATCTGGACTATGCCGGAGGTTCGCTCGGCGACGAGGTCGCGCCGGAGTTCCTGAGCAACGGCTCGCGCATGATCTTGAACGAGACGCGCTCGGGCTGGGTCTGGACGCTGCCGAACGGGGCTCTCGTGCCCTCCTCGCAGCAGTGGGACTCCGATCAGGACGTGCCGACGCAGCAGCAGGAGGACATTCAGGCCGAGCGCGTGATCGATCCGAAGCCGCCCGTCGCCGTAGACGACGCCTTCGGTGTGCGCGCCGGTCGAAGCGCCGTGCTCCCGGTGCTGCTGAACGACCACGACCCGAACGAGGACGTGCTGAGCATCGTGGCCGCATCCGTCGAGGGCCTCGATCCGGCGTTCGCAACGGTATCGGTCTCGAACGAGCAGCAGGAGCTGGTCGTGCGCGTATCGCCGGAGGCGAGCGGGTCGACGACCTTCCGATACCGCGTCACGGACGGCACGACCAGCGACGGCCTCACCTCGCAACCGGCGACCGTCACCCTCACCGTCTCCCCACCCGCGGCCAACACCGCACCGGTGTGGTGCGGTGTCGACGCCTGTCTCGCGACGTGGCCGTCCCCGCAGGTCGTGCCCGGCGGAACCGTCTCGGTCAACGTCCTCGAGGGCTGGGTCGATCCCGACGGCGATCCGATGTACATCTCCTCGGCCGTGAACCAGAGCGGAATCGGCTCGGTCGCCCTCGACCCGCAGGGCACCATCACCTTCCAGCATCCCAATCCGAACCAGACCGACGCCCAGTCGGTCACGATCCTTGTGACTGTCACCGACGCCAGGGGCCTGTCGACCGAGAAGCCGCTCGAGATCGCGATCACTCCGAGCCCGCAACTGACTGCCGCGTCGTTCGCGGCGGTGGGAACCATCGGCGCACCCACCACGATCGACGTGCGCCCGCACGTGACCGGCGTCAACGGTGCCATCACGATGCGCAGCGCGAACTCCATCACGGATGCGGCGGCGCAGATCACCGTCAACGGTGTGGCCGGCACCTTCGTCTTCTCCGCCGCGAACCCCGGTTCGTACCTCGTGCAGTACACGGTCTCGGATGCGCTCGCCGAGGCCACCGGCACCGTGCGGGTCACCATCGTCGACCCCGCGGCGACACAGATCTCCACTCCGCCGCTCACCGCTTTCGTCCGTCCCGGAGAGGACGCGACGATCGATGTGATCTCCCCCGTGTCCAATCCCGCGGGCCTCGTGCTGCTGGCTAGCGATGTCACGGTCTCACCCGATCCCAGCGCCTCGCTGAGCGTCGACCTCGTCGGACAGAGCATGCTGCGGGTGGCCGGATCCACCGACAACGCCCAGCCCGGGACGCTCGGCGTGGTGACGTACACGATCTCGGACGGAACCGGCAACGGCTACACCACCACGACCGGCGAGACGACCGTCGTGCTGCTGCCCTCCCCCACCGCGGAGCCGCCCATCGCCGTCGACGACGCCGTGACGGTGCGTGCGGGGGCGCAAATCGACATCCCGGTGCTCGACAACGACACCGCGCCGACGGGAGCGCAGTTCGCGATCGACCCGTCCCGCATCACGAACGAGTCAGGCGCGGGCCTCGCGTTCGCGACGGGCCGGCTGCTGCGCTACCTCGCCCCCTCTGAGCCCGGCACGTACAAGCTCGGCTACACGATCTACCGCATGGGCTTCCCCGACATGACCGACACCGCCACGGTGACCGTCACGGTCCTGCCCGAGGACTCGAACTCCGCTCCCGTGCCGCGCACGCTGGTCGGTCGCGTGTTGAGTGGTGCGACCGTCTCGATCCCGTTCGAGCGATACGCGATCGATCCCGACGGCGACGCCGTGACGCTGGATCGCATCACAGCGCAGCCGGATCGCGGCTCGGCGGCCATCTCGCCCGAAGGCGACGCCATCCTCTACACGAGCTCGCCCGGCGACAAGGGCCAGGTCTCCTTCACCTATCAAGTGAAGGACGCGCTGGGCGCAGTCGGCGTGGGCGAGGTGCGCGTCGGCGTGCTGGATGCCGAATCGAACCCGGCTCCGGTGACCTACAGCGACTACGTACAGGTGCAGGCCGGCGCCGACTCGGAGGCTGTCGTGCGCCCCGCCGACAACGACCTCGATCCCTCCGGCACCACGCTCGAGGTGATCGACGTGCGTCCGAACGCGGATGTGGGCTCCGAGGAGTACCGCGCGATGGACGCGATGATGCAGGGCGTCAAGGACAACGAGGTGCGCCTGAAGGCCGGCACGCAGCTCGGCACGTACTCGTTCGCGTACACGGTGCGCAACGCCCAGGGAGACACGGCCATCGGTCTGATCGTGCTCAAGGTCGTCCGCGATCCCGTACCCGACTACCCGTCGGTGCGCGACACGACGCTGACGGTCGAGACGCGGGAGGACTTCCCCGACGGCGTCGACGTGCTCAGCGGCAAGGTGTCCTGGAACGCGGGCGACGTGGGTGCACTGAAGCTCTCCCTGTGGGGCGATCCCGACGGCGTCTCGGTCGAGGGTCGCAAGATCTCGGGTCGCCTCCCCGACAAGACGGAGCTCATCCCGTTCCAGGTGACGGGCACAGCCTTCGACGGCAGCGAGGTGACGTCATACGGGTTCCTCAAAGTGCCCGGCACGAAGGACCTGCAGCTGAGCCTGCGCTCGTCCGCGGCGTCGGTGCAGGTCGACGAGCGCGGCACGGTGGATGTCGACCTCAGCCGTGCGGTCGCGCTGCCCCCGAACGCTGAGATCGAGATCGACGCGTCCCGCGTCGCCGCCGGCGGCGGCCGGGCCGAAGCCACGTGCGCCCTCGTGTCGGGCACGACCGTGCGATACTCCGCGGGCGCCGGCGCGCCCTGGACCGACAGTTGCGTCGTCCCGGTGCGCCTTCTCGGGCAGGACACCTACACCTACCTGACGATCCGCGTCGACGTCATCGCCGAGGACCCCCAGCCCGAGCTGCGCGCCGCGTCGCTCACCGTGAGCCCCGGCTCCTCCGCGACGTTCGAGCTGCGAGACATGACGACGTGGGCGGGCACAGAGGACTGGGGTGCGCTGCAGTACGCCACCTCGTACGCCGGCGACCAGTTCACGATCTCGACCTCCGGCTCGCAGGTGACCGTCACGGCCCGCGACGCCGCACGTCCCGGCCGCCAGGAGCCGGTCACCGTCACCCTGCCGAGCCACCGCGACGTGCGCCCCGCCACCCTCGCCCTCCAGGTGGGGCCGGCTCCCTCGACCCTGCCGAAGGGCGCGACGCTCACCCAGTCGTGCTTGCAGTCCTCGGGCAACGGCTGCACGATCGACGTCATCGGTCAAGGCGGCGAGATCAACCCGCTGCCCGGCACGCCTCTGAAGCTCGTCGCCGTCGGAGGCGCCTCGGGCGGCAGCTGCAATGGCGTCTCCTTCGGCGTCGCCAGCTCCACAGCCATCCAGGCGAACTGGTCGCCGGATGCCGACGGCACGCGCTGCACGGTGAGCTTCACGGTCGAGGACGCGCAAGGACGCCAGTCCGCGGGCGATCGCAACGGCCAGGTGACGCTCGATCTGCAGGGATATCCCAAGGCGCCCAACAGCGTCACGCAGGTCGGTTTCGGCGATCGCACGATCACGCTGCGCGTCGATCCCGGCGCCGCGGGCAACGCCTACCCCGCGCTGCAGGGCTTCCACATCCTGCAGGGCGGCCAGCAGGTGACGACGTGCTCCGCCGCCGGAGCGTGCGAACCGTTCCAGGTCTCCAGCAACGGCGACCGCCGCACGTACGAGGCTCGCGCGTTCAACACGGTCGGCGAATCCCGCACGGGCGTGACGGTGCAGGCCTGGGCCTATCGGCAGCCGGCCGTCGGCAACGTCACCGCCGTGCCGGTCTACGACCGCAATCGGACGACCAATGATGCGGGCGCGGTGAAGATCGACATCCAGAACATCGACCCCGAGGTGCGCACCTACTCGGTCACGGGCGCGAATGGGGACGTGCCGCGCTCGGGAGGCGACACGACGGAGGTGACGGTCACGCTTCCGGTCGGTCAGGCCACGGTCACGGTCACAGCCAACAGCGCGAACTCGGCGCCCGACGGCAGCGGCTCGATCGGTCAGACCAAGAACGTGGGCGTCCAGGTGGCGGGCCTGCCCCGCACCGACGCTGTCGGAATCGCGGCCGAGCAGAAGAATGCGCTGGTCGTCACCGGGCCGAACGTGGATATGAACTGGAGCAACCGCGGCCGGGAGATCATCTACGTCGCGTACCGAGCCGGCTGGGGCGACTTCTCTTGCGATGTCGGCCCCGACGGCACGGGCCTGCGCGCGAACGTGAACGGGCAGACATCGCAGACGACGACCATCAACGGCCTGCAGGAGAACCAGAAGTACACCGTCGGCGCGTGTGTCAGCAACGGCTTCGGCGCCGCGAAGAGCGCCACCGCCGACGGGTGGGCCTGGCAGCAGCCGGAGGCTCCCGCCGGCGGCACCTACTCGATCCGCCGCTCGACCGACTGGGACGGCAGCGTCTCTTACCGCGTCAACAACGTGGATGTGCCGGGCAAGTCCGGGTTCGAGACGGTGATCAACAACCGCGAGCCCGACTTCGGCCAAGAGGGTCAGATCACGGCGAAGTACTGCGTGAACGGGTCGAATCAGGAGCGCTGCAGCCCCGAGAGCGCGGTCGGCCCGGCTGACGCGACCAAGGCTCGTCAGGAGAAGCTCTCCAATCCGCAGATCACGCAGTGCACAGTGGGCAAGAATCTGACGGTCGCGGTGAGCCAGGTGATCGGCGGACTCGGTAACGCCCGGATCAAGGAAGGCTCCGTCACCTACTACGGCGACGGCGTTCTCTTCCCCCAGCGCATCGATCCCGACCCCGCGAACCCGTTTAAGGTCCCGAACGGCACCAAGCGCGTCACGGCGACGATCGAGTTCGTGTGGTCGAACGGCGCCGCGACCTACCAGACCGAGACGTTCGATGTCCGTGCGGACTGCCAGGGCACCGTTGACCCGCCCGCCAACAACGACCCCACCACCGGAGGCTGAATCGATGACCGTCACCCCAGAACAGACCGCTTGGTTCCAGGAGACGTTCTCCGCTCTCGTGGAGAACGTCGAGCAGGTGGTGCTCGGCAAGCGTCACGTCATCGAGCTCGCCTTCACCGCTCTCGTGTCGCAGGGGCACTTGTTGCTGGAGGACTTCCCGGGAACGGGCAAGACCTCGCTCGCGCGAGCGATGGGCGAGAGCGTGCAGGGCACGAGCTCCCGCATCCAGTTCACTCCCGACCTGCTTCCGGGCGACGTCACCGGCATCACGGTGTACGACCAGAAGCGCGGCGAGTTCGAGTTCCACTCGGGCCCGATCTTCGCCAACATCGTCCTCGCGGACGAGATCAACCGCGCGAGCCCCAAGACCCAGTCGGCGCTGCTGGAGGTCATGGAGGAGGGCCAGGTCACCGTCGACGGCGTCTCGCGGCGCGTGGGAAGCCCCTTCCTGGTCGTCGCGACCCAGAACCCCGTCGAACAGGCCGGCACGTATCGCCTCCCGGAGGCGCAGCTCGACCGCTTCCTGATGAAGACGTCGCTGGGCTACCCCGACCACGCCGCCACCGTGCGCATCCTGGAAGGCAGCGCGGCCGGCAAGCGCGAGGTGGGCGCGGTGATCACGCCCGAGGCCGTGCAGACCCTCAGCCAGATCGCGCAGGACGCCTACCTGAACCCGCTCGTGCTGGACTACATCGCGCGCGTCATCGAGGCCACACGTCAGGCGGCCCAGGTGCGTCTGGGTGTCAGCGTGCGCGGTGCGCTCGCGCTCACGCGCGCGGCTCGCACCTGGGCGCTGGCCCACGGCCGCGGATACGTGACCCCCGACGACGTCAAGGCGCTGGCCGAGCCCGTGCTGGCCCACCGGCTCATCCTCGACCCCGAGGCGGAGTTCGACGGCGTCACCGCCGGCGCGGTGATCGGTCAGGTCATGCTCGACGTCGCTCCCCCGACGCAGCGCGAGTCCGCGTGACCGATTCCTCCTCCCGCATCACCCGGATCGGCTCGACGTCCACCTCGACGTCGACCGCCGGGAGCACGCGCACGCGCTACGACACGTCGCGTTCCACGACGGTCATCGTCGTGGGCGGCATCCGCTTCTGGCGGCGCGTGCGACGAGCCGTCGCCCGCGCCTCCCGCGCGGTCGCCGACACCGTCACCGCGGGAGGATGGCTGCTGATCGGTGCGGCCGCCATCGGTCTGAGCCTGGGCATCGTGTTCGGGTGGATCGAGTTCGTCCTGGCCGGTGCCGTCGCCGCCGTCCTCGTGCTGTGCGCGGCGCCCTTCCTGTTCGGCGCACGTGCCTACCGCGTCAGCCTGGGCCTCGCGCACGATCGCGTGGTCGCCGGCAGCGAGGTCGCCCTGTCGCTGCGCGTCGTGAACGTCGGTAAGGGCGTCGCCCTTCCCGGCCGCGTCGACGTGCCTGTCGGCGAAGGCCTCGTCGACGTCGCGATCCCTCTGCTGCGCCACGAGGCCGCGCACGAGGAGGAGTTGACGATCCCGGGCCTGCGTCGTGGCGTGCTCGACATCGGCCCCGCGCGCGCCGTCCGCGGCGACCCGCTCGGCATCCTGCGCCGCGAGGTCGTGTGGGAGGACATCCACACGCTGTACGTGCACCCCGTCACGACCGCGATCCCGAGCACCGCGACCGGCTTCATCAAGGACCTCGAGGGCAATCCCTCCTCGCTCGTCGTGGACGCCGACATCTCGTTCCATGCGATCCGCGAGTACGCCCCCGGCGATTCGCAGCGCCAGATCCACTGGAAGTCCACCGCGAAGACCGGAACCCTCATGGTGCGCCAGTACGAGGAGTCCCGCCGATCGCGGATGGTGATCGTGCTGGCCACGGGCGAGGAGGACTACGCCGACGACGAGGAGTTCGAGCTCGCCGTCAGCGCCGCGGCCTCGCTCGGCGTGCGCGGCATCCGCGACGGACGCGACGTCTCCGTCGTCGTCGGCGGCGAGGTACCGGAATTCGCCCGGCGGGCCGTCCGCTCCTCCCGGGACCTCGCGACCATCACCGCGCGAACCCTCCTCGACGAGCTCGCCGGCGTGGAGAAGGGCGAGCGCATCACCGGGCTCCGGGATGTCGCGAGCCTGGCGGTGGAGGCGCACCGCGACGTCTCCATCGGCTTCCTCATCTGCGGCTCCACCCCGACCCTGCGGATGCTGCAACACGCCGCCCTGGCCTTCCCCGCCGACACGGGCGTCGCCGCCATCGTGTGCGACCCCACAGCGGAGCCCGGCTTCCGCACGATCGGCGGTGCGTCGATCGTGACGATGGGTCTGCTCGAGGACCTCCGCCACATCCTCGCCCGGAGCGCACAGTCATGAGCGCCCCCGCCGCACGCGCCCGGGCGCGCCGACCCCGCCGCAGCGATCGCGACATCGCGTTCCTCGTCGGCAACATCGCCTTCATCGACGCGCTCCTCGCGATCGGCGCCGCATCCGCGTGGGCGATCTACCGCAGCGGCTGGTTCGTGCTCGTCGCGGCGGTGGCGATCGTGGTCTCCACCGGGATCGCTCTGCTCGCCGTGTGGCGGCCGATGCGCTGGTGGCAGCTCGCTCTGATCACCGCAGGGGCGTACGTCGTCGTGGGTGTGCCCGTCGCCGCGCCGACGATGATCACCGACCCTGCGACGATCCTGCCGGGCATCTGGGGCGTCGTGAGCGCACCGGTCACGGGGTGGAAGAACCTGCTGACGCTGGAGCTGCCGCTCGGCGTGTACCAGGCGACCCTGGCGCTCCCCCTCTTCCTGATGCTCTCGCTCGGCACGCTGGCTCTCCTGCTCGCGCTTCGCGCCCCCAGGCTGTGGGTGCTCGCGGCACCCCTCGCGCTTGTGATCACCGCGTTCGGCGTGCTGTTCGGCTCGAGCGCCGTGGACGGCTCGTGGCGCATCGGCGCCTGGGAGCTCGACGGCGTCTGGGAGGCGGTGGTCGGCCTCGGCGCTCTCCTCACGGGCTTCGCCTGGTACGTCTGGCGCAATGTTCACACGCGTCGGGTCGCCCTGCGCGTCGCGCGCACAGCGAGCGGCGTGCGCTCCTCCGTGCGTGTCGCGCGTACTCTCGGAAGCCGCATCGCCCTCGCCGCCGGGATGCTCGTCGTCGCCCTCGCGCTGGGGCTCGCGCTCGCGCCCTGGGCGATCGCCGGCTCGTCACGCGACGTGCTGCGCACCGCGGTGGACCCCGTGCTGAAGGTGCGTCAGACGCTGAGCCCGCTCGCCGACTACCGCGCCGCGTTCTCCGACGAGCGGTTCGACGACGTGCTGTTCACCGTCGCCGCCGACTCGGGCGTCGACCGGGTGCGTCTGGCCACGCTGAGCTACTACGACGGCCGCGTGATGCGCGCCACCGACCCGCAGACGGGCGACCGCTCCGACAGCACCGAGTTCCGTCGGGTGCCCGCATCCCTGCCCGCAGACACGGGCGATCGGGCCTCTGCCACCTTCACGATCGGCGACTACACGGGCATCTGGGTGCCCGCAGTGGGAGATCTCACCTCGATCGACTTCTCGGGATCGACGCGAGCAGCACTGTCGGACGGCTTCTTCTACAACCCGGACTCCGCCACGGGCGTCGAGCTTTCGGATCCGGGACTCGCCTCCGGTGTCACCTACACGCAGACCGGTGTCGTCACAGACGCTCCGCGTGACCCGGGGACGCTCACGCCGTCCCGTTCCGGGACGTTCGATCCGGCCTTCGTCCCCGAATCCCTCGAGGAATGGGTGAGCGCGCAGGATGCGCCCTCCGGCGGCGCCGGGCTCGTCGAGCTGATCTCGCGCCTGCGGGCGCGCGGGCTGCTCTCGCACGCGCTGACGCTCGATCCCGGAACCGTTCCGATGTGGGCGCAAAAGCTCGGCGACTACACCTTCGAGCCCAGCCGCAGCGGGCACTCCACCGACCGTATCGGCGACCTGTTCAGCGAACTGCTGAAGAAGCAGAACGAGACCGGTGGCACCGATGACTCGCTGCTCGTGTCGGCAGCCGGTGACGACGAGCAGTTCGCCGTGGCGGGCGCCCTCATCGCGGATCACCTGGGCTTTCCCGCCCGGGTCGTGCTCGGCACACGACTGAGCAGCGATGATGCGGATCTCCCCGTGTGCGAAGACGGCACGTGCACGAGCGGTGACCTCGCCGCATGGATCGAGGTCCGCGACGCGGACGGCACGTGGACGGCGATCGACACGACCCCGCAGCACCGCGTACCGCTCTCGCCCGACATCCAGCAGCGTCGCGACCCGCAGAACATGACACCGGTCGAGCCGGAGCAGGCGGACACGGTCCTCCCGCCCGAGGCGGACCCTGCCGACGCCACCCCGCCGCAGAGCGACGAGCCCACCGATCCCCTCGACCTCGCGTGGCTGTGGGCGACCCTGCGGATCTCCGGCATCGTCATCTTCGCCCTCCTCATCCTGCTGATGCCCGCGATCGCGGTGCTCGCGGCGAAGATCATGCGCCGGCGAGCCAGACGCTCCTCGGCCGATCCCGTCGACCGCGTGGTCGGCGGCTGGGAAGAGTACCTCGACACCGTGGTCGATCACGGTCACCGCATCCCGCCCGCTGCGACCCGTTCGGAGACCGCGAGCGCCGTGGGCGTCGCGGAGTCGACCGACCCCGCGACGCTGGCGGCTCTCGCCGACCGCGCGGTGTTCGCGCCGGGAACGACCACCGAAGCGGAATCCACGAGGTTCTGGGAGCTCATCGACCAGGAACGACAGCGTTTCGCGTCCACAGGCGGCCTGTGGACGCGTTGGAAGGCTCGGCTGTCGCTACGCTCGTTCGCACGCGGATTACGCGAGGCTGCGTCGCGAGATGGAAGGGGACGACCATGACCGGGATCGTCGTCATGGCCGGAGCGCGCTCCGACGTCGGCCGCGTCCGCAAGCTCAACGAGGACGCGGTGCTCGCGCAGTACCCCGTGTTCCTCGTCGCCGACGGCATGGGAGGCCATGAGGCGGGCGATCTGGCCAGCGCCGCGGTCGTGGATGCCTTCCGTCACCTCGTGGGTCGCGACGACGTTCAGCCCGAGGAGGTGGTCACCGCCGTCGAGTCGGCGCACACCGCTGTCTCTCAGGTCGCCGGACGCCACGCTCGCGGCGCCGGCTCCACCCTCGCCGCCCTGGTCGCCGTGGTGCAGAACGGATCGCACGCGTGGCTCGTCGTGAACATCGGCGACTCCCGCGTGTACCGACTCGTCGGCAGTTCCCTCGAACAGCTCACCGTCGATCACTCGGTGGTGCAGGAGCTCGTGGATGCCGGCAAGATCAGCCGCTCCGAGATGTCGACGTATCCGGGTCGCAACGTCATCACCCGCGCCGTCGGCGACAGCCAGAGCCCCGCCGACTACTGGCTCTCCCCCATCGTGACCGGTGAGCGCATGCTGCTGTGCTCGGACGGGCTGTCGAACGATCTGAGCGACGAGGCGGTGCTGGCCGGCCTCAGCCTCGGCGGCTCCGCCGAGCAGACCGCGCACGCGTTGGTGGACCAGGCGCTCGCCCGCGGCGGCCGCGACAACATCAGCGCCGTCGTGGTCGACGTGCGCTCGGGGGGACTCGCTCCTCGCGCCGACGAGGTCACGGGCGGATTCGCGACGAGCGAGCAGGCCGCGGTGCAGCCCATCGAGGTGGACACCATCACCTCGCGCAGAGAACGGCCGATCCGTGGCTGAGCGGACCTGGTTCGAAGGCCCCCTGCCCGCCATCGCCACCGGTACGCTCGCGGTGATCGTGGGGGGCGACGCCGCCGTCGCGGCGGCACGACGCGTGCTGTCGACGGGCACGATGCCCGGGACACCCGAGATCCTGGACGCCCTGATCGCCGACGGCATCGCCGCGGTACCGGCTTTCGCCGTGGTTGCGTTGGATGACGACCGCCTCACCGCGTTCGTCCGCGGCGAGTTCGTGCTCCGCTTCGAAGACCGCTCGCGACGAGTGTGGCGTGTCGACGGCGTCGGCGCCCACACCTGGCGCGAGGTGGAGGCAGCATCGGTGGTGCGCGCCTGGGCAGGCGCCCCTGACGCCGAGCCGAAGCTGTTCGATCTGGGTCCGACGCCGGAGCGTCCCGTGCGCGTCGGACCGACGACGGCTGCGGGCATCATGCTCCGCGGGCGCCCCGCCGTGGCACGGCCTTCGATCCCCGCGGCCCCTCCCGCCGCTGCGGCCCCCGCGCCACGCCCGACCGCGGCCGAGCCCCCGGACGACGAGACCGTCGTGACGAGCTCGAGCGCTCTCGCTCCGAAGCCTGCGCCGCGCACCCCACGTGCGCCGCGCGCCATCGAGCTGCCGGGCGGCGAAATCGTGCCGATCCACGGCACTCTGCTGGTCGGACGAGGTCCCCGCAGCTCCCGCGTGGAGGGCGACGACCTGCCGACCCTGGTGGCACTCGGCGACGTCTCGCGCGATGTCTCTCGTGCGCACGTGAAGATCTGGACCGACGGAACGCGCGTGCAGATCGAAGACCTCGCGACGCCGGGCGGGACCGCCGTCATCGACGCGGACGGCGTCGCACGGCTGCTCGTCCCCGACCGCGCGGTAGAGGTGCGCGAGGGTGCGAGCGCCGAGCTCGCCGGCGGCGCCCGCATCCGCTTCGTGGGAGAAGCATGACCGACGCAGACGACAACACCCGGCTCTCGCGCCGCGGGCCCGACGCGAGCGAGCAGCCCGAGGACAGCACCCAGCTCGTGAGCCGGCGCGACCGACGCAACGCCTCACCGCCGCCCGCCGACGCCACGGCCATCGTGCCCCGCGAGGCGCCGGCGCCGCCCGCCGACGAGACCGTGATGGTGGACCGCGCATCCACCGCCTCTCCGCCGGCCGAAGACGCCGACGACCGCACCGCGCTCGTGCGGCGTCCCGCCTCATCCCCCTCCCCCTCGGCGGATCAGGCGCCGATCTCCGACGAACCGGACGACGGCACGCTGCTGGTGCGCCGGCCCGCTCCGGCCACGGATGCGACCGCGGTCGTCCGGCGGGCCGAGCCGGTCCCCGCCGCGGACGACGACGAGCACACGATCCTCACGCCACGCTCGCCCGTGACAACCGACGAGCTCGACACCGACGACACGGTGCTTCGTCCCCGTGACGAACCGCAGGACGCGACCTTGCTGCGCCGCCGCGAACGCCCGGCGAATGCCGCCGCGGATGCGGATGCGGATGCGGATGACACCGTGCTGCGTCCGCGGGATGCGGTCGCCGAGGACGCGACGAGCCTGTCCCCGCGCGGGGCGACGTCGGCTGCCGCGCCGCGTCTCACACGAGCACGCCGCTCCGTCGCGACACAGACCGAATCGTTCGCGCCCGATGCCCGGACCGACCGCACCCCCGCCCGCGAGCGGTACGCGATCCGCACCCCCACGATCTCGGCCGCGCCGAGCTCCACCGCCTCTGCGCCCGAGGTCGTCGACCTCGGCGATGGTGGGCTCGCGGCTCGGATCGCCCGACGTCGCGCCACCCGCACCCGGCTGACGATTCTCGCGGGCGTCTCCGCGGTCGTGTTCGTCGGGTCGATCGTGGGTCTCGCGACGCTGCTGAGCATCTGAGCCTCTGCTCGGGTTAGCATCGAAGGCTGTGTCAACGCCGGAACCCGTCATCTCGTTCCCTCCCGAGCTGCCCGTCAGCGCGGCCCGGGAGGAGATCGCGCGCGCCATCGAGGATCATCAGGTCGTGATCGTCGCCGGCGCGACGGGTTCCGGCAAGACGACGCAGCTCCCGAAGATCTGCCTCCAGCTGGGGCGCACGCGTATCGCGCACACCCAGCCCCGCCGCATCGCCGCTCGGACGATCGCCGAGCGCATCGCCGAAGAGCTGCAGGTACCGCTCGGCTCCACCGTCGGGTACAAGGTGCGCTTCACCGACAAGGTCTCCGTCGACACCCGTGTCGCGCTGGTGACCGACGGCATCCTGCTCAACGAGATCCACCGCGATCGC
The DNA here is from genome assembly GCF_028743715.1 of Microbacterium sp. Clip185. Lineage (NCBI taxonomy): Bacteria > Bacillati > Actinomycetota > Actinomycetes > Micrococcales > Microbacteriaceae > Microbacterium > Microbacterium sp. Clip185. The sequence continues at coordinate 2,216,310 of NZ_CP117996.1, forward strand.
CTTTTGCGCCGCTACGACACGATCATCATCGACGAGGCGCACGAACGCTCCCTCAACATCGACTTCCTGCTCGGGTACCTGCGCCGCATCCTTCCCGAGCGCCCGGATCTGAAGGTCATCGTGACCTCCGCCACGATCGATCCCGAAAGCTTCGCACGCCACTTCGCCGATGCCGACGGCGTCCCCGCCCCGGTCGTCGAGGTGTCGGGACGCACCTACCCCGTCGAGATCCGCTACCGGCCGCTCGTCCCGGAGACGGACGACGAGGCAGAGAATGCGGCCGCTCCCGAGGCCGACGACGAGGTGACCGCCATCGTTCAGGCGCTGCGGGAACTCGACGCCGAAGCACCCGGCGACGTCCTCGTGTTCCTGCCGGGCGAAGCGGAGATCCGGGATGCGGCGGATGCGGTGCGCGCGGCCTATGCCTCGGCCACCGCGCCCACCGAAGTGCTCCCCCTGTACGGCCGGCTGTCGGCGGCCGAACAGCATCGGGTGTTCGAGCGATCTCGCGTCGCGGGAGTGCGACGCCGGGTGATCCTCGCGACCAACGTCGCCGAGACGAGTCTGACGGTTCCCGGCATCCGTTACGTCATCGACACCGGCACCGCCCGCATCTCGCGGTACAGCAACCGGTCGAAAGTGCAGCGGCTGCCGATCGAGGCCATCTCCCAGGCCTCCGCGCAGCAACGCTCCGGCCGTGCCGGACGAACGGCGCCGGGCATCGCGATCCGCCTGTACGGGGAAGGCGATTTCGAGCGGCGCCCCGTCTTCACGGAGCCGGAAATCCTCCGGACCTCTCTCGCCGCCGTCATCCTGCAGATGCTCGCGCTCGGATTCGGTGACATCTCCGCCTTCCCGTTCCTCACCCCCCCGGATTCCCGGGGCGTCCAGTCGGCGTTCGACCTGCTCGTCGAGCTGCAGGCCGTCCGTCAGAGTCGGCAGGGTTCCTCGCTCACGCAGCTCGGGCGGGAGATCTCCCGGCTGCCGATCGATCCGCGTTTCGCACGCATGCTCGTCGAGGCGCGGCGCACCGACGTCCTGCCCGACGTGCTCGCAATCGTGGCCGGCATGTCGATCCAGGACGTGCGCGAGCGTCCCGAGGAGCGCCGCGAGGAAGCGGATCGACTGCACGCGCGCTTCGTCGATCCCACGAGCGATTTCCTGACTCTCCTGAACCTGTGGAACCACCTGCGCGAGCAGCAGGACGAGCTCGGTTCGAGCGCGTTCCGTCGGCTGTGTCGGGCGGAGATGCTCAACTACGTGCGCGTGCGGGAGTGGTTCGACGTGCACCGGCAGCTCTCACAACTGCTGGGCCTGCGCCGCGACGCCGAGCGTACGGGTGGCGCAGCGGACCCCGCCGCGGTGCATCGCGCTCTGCTGTCCGGGCTGCTCTCGCACATCGGCATCCTCGATGAACGAGAGAAGGGCAGAGAGGGCAAGGGCACGCGGTCGGAGTACCGCGGGGCTCGCGGCACACGTTTCGCGCTGTTCCCCGGATCCGGCCTGCGCAAGAAGCGGCCGACCGCGGTCATGGCCGCGGAACTCGTCGAGACGAGCCGGCTCTTCGCCCGCACGGTCGCGGCGATCGATCCGGCCTGGGCCGAGCCGCTCGCAGGGGACCTCGCCAAGCGGCAGTTGAGCGAGCCGCACTGGTCGAAGGATGCCGGCGCCGCCACCGCCTACGAGAAGGTCACCCTGTTCGGCGTCGAGATCATCCCGCGACGACGCGTGCAGCTGGCCCGCTTCGATCGCCCCCTCGCGCGTGAGATGTTCGTGCGCCACGCGCTCGTCGACGAGGAGTGGGATCCCTCACGCCTGGCGAAGCCGCTCACCGCATTCGCGCGTCGCAACCTCGAGCTGCGCCGCCGGCTGGAGAAGGTCGAGGAACGCGAACGTCGCCGTGACATCCTGGCCGGCGACGAGGCGGTCTACGCCTTCTACGACGCGCGCATCCCCGCGGATGTGTTCGACGCCCGCTCGTTCGAGTCCTGGTGGAAAGACGCGATCGCACGAACGCCCCGCTTGCTCGATCTGAGCGAGGAAGACCTGCTGGACGGCGCGGAACGCGCCGACGAGCGCGCCTTCCCGACCCGCTGGAGGCAGGGCGATCAGGTTCTCTCGCTCGCGTACCGGTTCGAGCCGGGGGCCGCCGACGACGGCGTGACCGCGGTCGTCCCGCTCGCGCTCCTGGCGCAGCTGTCGCCGCAGGGGTTCGACTGGCAGGTACCGGGACTGCGCGACGAGCTCATCACCGCACTGCTGCGGGCGCTGCCCAAGTCCATCCGACGCCACGTCGTGCCGGCGGCGGATTGGGCGGCGCGCTTCGCCGAGGAGCTCGCCGGCGCGGGCCCCGAGGACCACGCGGGGCTCCCGCCGCTCTCCCTTCGAGACGCCCTCGCCTCGCGCATCCAGCGGGTCGCCAACCAGCCCGTGCGCGCGTCCGACTTCGAGATGGAACGGGTGCCCGATCACCTGCTGATCTCGTTCCGCGCGGTCGACGAGCGGGGCCGCGCGGCCGGTTCGGGCCGAGACCTGGGCGACCTGCAGGAGCGTTTCGCCGATCGCGCACGCTCGTCGGTCGCACGCTCGCTGCGTCGAGGCCCCGCCGCGTCCGCCGCCACCGTCGCGCGCGGAACCCCCGGGGCACCCATCGCGGCGAGCGCCGACGGCTTCGCCGAGCGCGCGGGTGTGACCGACTGGGACTTCGGTACCCTCCCCGAGCAGGTCGACACGCGCGTGGCGGGCGGCGTGGTCCGCGGCTATCCCGCCGTCGTCGACGACGGCGCGAGCGTGTCGCTGCGCATCGAGGCGACGCCGGACGCGGCGGCGCGCGCGACGCGGGCGGGCATCCGTCGTCTCGTGCTCCATGCGGCGCCCTCCCCCGTGTCCTACGTTCTCGACCACCTGACCGCGAACGAGAAGCTCGCCCTCGCTGCCTCTCCCTACCCCTCCGCGAAGGCCCTCGTCGAGGACGCGCGGGTCGCGGTCGCGGATGCGGTCATCACCCGCGCGGCCCCGGACGGGATCGTGCGAGACCGCGCCGGCTTCGAGTCCCTCCGCGACGCGTTCAGCGCGGCGGTGACGGACGAGCTGTTCGCCGCCACGAGCCTCGTCGCCCGCATCCTGCTCTCCCTGCGCGACATCGAGCGCGCCATGAAGCGGCAGAACTCGCTCACCCTGCTCGGCGCGCTCGGCGACATCCGCGCCCAGCTGGCGGGGCTCGTCTACCCCGGTTTCATCTCCCGGACCGGGCCGGCGCGTCTGGCCCACCTGCCGCGCTACCTCGCGGCGGTCGCCGAGCGACTCGCGCAGCTGGCCGACCAGCCCGGGCGAGACCGGCAGCGCCTCACCGAATACGAGCGCTCCGCCGCCGCGTACACGGATGCTGGCGGCACGATCCCGCTCGCCGATGACGCACCCGCCTCTCTCGCGCATGCCCGTTGGCTGCTGGAGGAGTACCGGGTGAGCCTGTTCGCGCAGAGGTTGGGAACGGCCGAACCCGTCTCCGCTCAGCGCATTCTGAAGACGCTGCGCGGCTGAGCCGGGCCCGGGGAGGACAGTCGCACACGCGAAGCGCCCCGGGCACCGCACGACGTTGACAACGTCTCGGCGCAGCCAATACGGTGATCGAAGGCCGAGATTGTTCTCGGTAACAATGACTGCCGACCGCCGCATCCGCGGCACACGATTGCGCGAAGACGCTCAACCGATCGCCGCGGGGACCGTGACGTCCCCGCGCACGCCGCGTCTCGCCCTTCGATGAGAGCGAGGAGGCTCCGCGTGAGCACGCGCCACAGATCCCGAATGCTGACCAGAGGCGGAGCGGTGTGGACCGCTGTCGCGCTCGCCGTCGCCGGAGCGGTCGTCCCCTCCGCCGCTCAGGCCGCGACTCCCGCACCTCTCCTGCACTACACCTTCGACAGCGCCGCGGGCACGACGATCCCGGATGCGAGCGGCAACGGGTTCGACGCGACGCTGCAGCAGAGCGGGGGTGCCGTCGCCGACGGCAGTCTGTCGCTGCCCGGAGGAGCCCGCGGCACCGCCGCCTACCTCGACATCCCCACGACCGGCCTCGTCGGAAAGAAAGACCTCACCATCTCCACGTGGCTCTCGCCGCGCACGGGCGCAGGCAACACCGCCGCGGCCTTCATCGGAGCACCCGTCGCCTCCGGCGCCTCCTACTCGTCGGGGTACTGGCTGCTCAACCCCGCCAACCCCAACGGCTACGTCAAGTCGGTCGTCACGAGCGCGGTCTCCCCCGGTTCTCCCTGGACCACCGAGGTCGGGCCCGGGGCCACCAACGCCGCAACCTCCGGCATCCGCACGCCGGCGGGCCTCAGCCTCTACACGACGGTCATCGACGGCACTACGGGCCAGCTGCGCGTCTACGTGAACGGCGCGCGCATCTCGCAGAACGCGATAGCCCGCGACATCGCCGCGTTCGGCTCGAACCTCGTCGCGGCTCTCGGCCGCTCGACGTACAACGACGCGAGCTGGAGCGGACTCGTCGACGACTTCGCGATCTACGGCCAGGCATTGAGCGACGCCGATGTGCTGGCGCTCTACAACGCCGAAGCCCTCGATCGCGCCGTGGCGGCGGTCTCGGTCGCCCCGACCGCCGAGGCCGACTTCACGCTGCCCACCACCAGCGCGGGCGTCGCGATCGGATGGGCCTCGAACAACGCCGCCATCGCCGTCAGCAACGGTACGGCCGCCGTCACCCGGCCCGCGGCGGGCGCGGGCGACGCGAACGTCACGCTGACCGCCACCTTCGCCGTGGGCGATGCCACGCGGACCCAGACCTACACGGTGCGTGTGCCGCAACTGCTGTCCGACGCCGAGCGCGTGGCGGCGGATCTCGCGGCACTTCAGATCCCGAACCTCGACGACGTCCGCACCAACTTCTCCGTGCCAGCCTTGGGTGCCCACGGGTCCACGATCACGTGGACGGTGGATGCGGCGCATGCGGCGTCCGCGGCGCTCCGGGCGGGCGTACGGGACGACTCGCGCACCGTCGAGGTGACGCGGCCCGCGCACGGGTCCGCCGAGGTCGTCGCGGAGCTGACCGCGGTCGTCACTCACGGACAAGCGACCGACAGCCGCACGTTCTCCGCCCGTATCCAACCCCTGCCTGCGGGCGACGAGGAGACCGAGGCCTACTTCTGGACGTTCTTCACGGGCGAGGGCCAGGGCGCCGAGCGTGTCAGCATCGCCGCATCCAAGGGCAATGACGCGCTCAGCTGGAACACCCTCAACGACGGACAGCCCGTGTTCACCTCCACCGTCGGTACCGAGGGGCTGCGCGATCCCTTCATCATCCGTGCACCCGAGGGTGACAAGTTCTACATGATCGCGACGGATCTAAAGATCGACGGTCTCGCCGGCGGGTTCACGACCGCACAGATCTCCGGTTCGCGCTACATCGAGGTGTGGGAGTCCGACGACCTGGTCAACTGGTCAGATCAGCGTCACGTGAAGGTGTCGAGCGACTACGCCGGGAACACCTGGGCCCCGGAGGCCTACTGGGATGAGGAACTGGACACGTTCGTCGTCTTCTGGGCCTCGAACCTCTACCCGACCACGAATGCCGCCGATCGCACGGCCGTCACCTACAACCGCATGATGTACGCGACGACGGATGACTTCGTGACCTTCTCCGACCCGCAGATCTGGAGCGACGTGCGCCGGGGCGCGGGGCTCGGCCTGATCGACTCCACCGTCGCGAAGGTCGACGGCGTGTACCACCGCTTCACCAAGGACGAGGCGAGCATGACGATCCGACACGAGAAGTCGACCGATCTGCTGGCGACGATCACGGGCACGCTGCCCGGCACCACCGGCCCCGCAGACGAGTGGACGCTCGTGAAGGAGAAGGTCGCGAGCGGTCTGCCCAACGGCGAGCCGGGCGGCACGTTCACCAGCGGGGAGGGCGCCAACATCTTCCCCGCCAATGCCGGCGACGTGAACGGCTTGGACTGGTTCCTCTTCATCGACCAGCCCAACTACCACGGCGGCCCCAACCACTACGTCCCGTTCGGCACGACGAACCTCGAGGACGGGAACGCCTGGCAGCCACTCGGGGCGAAGCTGCGCCAGTCGCTCCCCCACAACGCCGACGGCGGCAAGCCGCGTCACGGCACGGTCATCCCGATCACGCGCTCCGAGTACCAGCGCGTCCTCGAGGCCTACGCGGCCGACATCGCCGTCGCATCGGTCGACGAGATCGCGGTGACCACGAGGGCGGGAGTCGCGCCGACCCTGCCCCAGGCGCACCTGACGAAGGCGGACGGCTCCGAACAGAGCGTCGACGTCGCCTGGGACGCCGTCCCTCCCTCCGCCTACGCCACGGCGGGAGAGTTCACGGTCGCCGGCATCGCGCAGGACGACTCACGCATGCCGGTGGAGGCCACCGTCACCGTCACCCCGGCGGTCTCTGTGCACGCGACGACCAGCACGCGCTGCCTGGCGGGCAAGGCCGTCGTCTCGGTGGCCGTCAGCAACACGGGCGACAGCTCGGCCGTGGCCACCATCGCCACCGTGTACGGGTCGAAGGCCCTCACCGTGGGACCCGGGAAGAGCGCATCGGCCGCCTTCACGACGCGACTGGGCGCGATGCCGGCGGGAACGGCGACGGTCTCGGTGACCCAGGCAGGCGCGACCGCGAACCTCACCGCGCCGTACAGCGCGCTCGCCTGCGGCTGAGGCCGCGCCAGCGCCCCGCGGTGCACCGGCTCGCCGGTGCACCGCGGGGCGCATTGCGTCGCAGACCGGCACAGGGCAAAGTGGCGAGCACCATGACACACGCGATCGTCTACTCCGAGCACGGCGGCCCCGACGTCCTCACCCTCACCGACATCGAAATCCCCTCCCCGGATGCGGGTCAGGTGGCGGTGCGTATCGAAGCCGCCGGCGTCAACCCGATCGATGCGAAGCTGCGAGCGGGCCTGCGCGGTCCCGTGCCGATGACCCATCCGCGCCGTATCGGCAGCGACGGCGCCGGTGTCGTGACGGCCGTCGGCGAAGGCGTGGACGGGTTCCGCGTCGGCGACCCCGTCGTGATCTTCTCCGCCGGCGGGCTGTACGCCGAGCAGGCGATCGTCAAGGTGGGCTCGGTCCAGCCGCGGCCGCCTCAGGTGGATGCCGCGACCGGAGCCGCCCTCGGCATCCCCGTGGGAACCGCCTACCAGGTGCTGCGCTCGCTCGATGTGCGAAGCGGCGACACCCTCGTGGTGCACGCGGGCTCGGGAGCCGTCGGCCAGGCCGCCGTGCAGTTCGCCGTCCTGTGGGGCGCGACGGTCGTCGCCACGTCGTCGCCGTCGCGTTTCGACCGCCTGCGCGAACTCGGCGCGATCCCCGTCGCATACGGCGAAGGACTCGAGCAGCGCCTCCGCGAAGCCGCGCCCCAGGGCTATACGGCAGCCTTCGACGCAGCCGGAACGGACGAGGCCATCGCCGCCTCGCTCGCTCTCGTCGAGGATCGCTCGCGCATCGCCACGATCGTCCGCGGTGCAGACGCGGCGGGATTCGGCATCCGCGCGTTCTCCGGCGGCTCCCCCGAGCCGCTCACCGAGCAGCAGCTCGCGTGGCGGGCCGAGGCCGTTCCCGTCGTGCTGGCGCTGCTCGCGACCGGACGCTTCTCGGTCGAGCTCGGCGAGCAGCTCCCGCTGGCCGACGCCGCCCGAGCGCACCGACTCGTCGAGGCGCACTCCCCCGGCAAGATCACGCTGGTGCCCTGACGCCCCGCATCCATGACGCCGGATGTCGGCGTTGTGGCCGCGTCCGCACTGCGGTGTGAGACTCGCCGCATGGCAAAGCGCATCATCCTGAACGCCTTCGACATGACGTGCGTCAGTCACCAGTCCGCGGGCACCTGGCGTCACCCCGACAGCAGGGCCACGACCTACAAGGACCTCGAGTACTGGACCGAGCTCGCGAAGCTGCTCGAACGCGGCCGGTTCGATTCGCTGTTCATCGCCGACGTGCTCGGCACATACGACGTGTACCGGGGTTCCGCGGCCACGGCGCTCGGCGATGCCGACCAGGTGCCGGTCAACGACCCGTTTCTGCAGGTTCCGGCGATGGCGCTCGTGACGGAGCATCTGGGCTTCGGCGTTACGGCGGCGCTGACCTACGAGCAGCCGTACGCGCTCGCGCGCAAGTTCTCGACGCTCGACCACCTGACGAAGGGGCGCGTCGCCTGGAACGTCGTGACGAGCTACCTGAACAGCGCCGCGATCAACCTGGGCCTCAGCAAGCAGATCGCCCACGACGACCGGTACGAGATCGCCGAGGAGTTCGTCGACGTCACCTACAAGCTCTGGGAGGGCTCGTGGGAGGAGGACGCCGTCGTGGCCGACCGCGAACGCGGGGTGTACACCGACGCGACGAAGGTGCATCCGATCGGCCACCAGGGCACCTACTACTCCGTGCCGGGCATCCATCTGAGCGAGCCGTCGCCGCAGCGCACCCCGGTGATCTTCCAGGCCGGCGCCTCACCGCGCGGCCGGGCCTTCGCCGCCCGCCACGGCGAGGGCGTCTTCATCAGCCCCGCGAACCCGGCGCAGGCTCGCGAGATCGTCCGCGACATCCGATCCCGCGCCGCGGCAGAGGGCCGCGACCCCGACGATGTGAAGACGTTCGCGCTGGTGACTGTCATCACGGCCGAGTCGGATGCGGCGGCCGAGGCCAAGTACCAGGACTATCTGTCCTACGCCTCCGGCGAGGGGATGCTCGCCTTCTACGGCGGTTGGACCGGCATCGACTTCGGGCAGTGGGATCCGGATCAGCCGCTGGAAGAGGTGGAGAACGACAGCCTGCGCTCCGTGCTGTCCTCGCTCGCGAAGATCGATCCCGAACGCCGGTGGACCCCCGCCGACATCGTCGCGCAGCGTTCGATCGGCGGGATGGGGCCGGTGATCGTCGGCGGCCCCGAGACCGTCGCCAACGAGCTGGAGCGATGGGTCGACGAGGGCGAGATCGACGGCTTCAACTTCGCCTACGCGATCACGCCGGGCTCCTTCGAGGATCTGGTGGAGTTCGTCGTGCCCGAGCTTCAACGTCGCGGACGGGCCCAGACCGAGTACGCGGGCTCGACGCTGCGCGAATCCCTCTACGGCGCAGGCCACGCGCGAGTCGCGGACACGCATCCGGCCGCGCGTTACCGTGGGGCGTTCGCAGGCGGCGCGAGCGCCGCAGACGGCACGCTGCCCTCGCGCATCGCCGAGCGGCTCGCCGTTCGCTGACGAGGGTAAGAAGAAGGGCCCCGCCGATCGGCGGGGCCCTTCTTCGTCTGCGGCGCTCAGTTACCGGAGCGTCGCTTGTTGTACACGTCGAAGGCGACGGCGAGAAGGAGCACGAGGCCCTTCACGGCCTGCTGCCACTCGATGCCGATGCCCATGATCGACATACCGTTGTTCAACACACCGATGATCAGACCACCGATGATCGCGCCACCGATGGTTCCGACCCCGCCCTGCACCGCCGCACCGCCGATGAAGGCGGCCGAGATGGCTTCGAGCTCGAAGCCGTCACCCGCCTTGGGCCCGGCGAGGTTCAGGCGAGCGGTGAAGATGAGGCCGGCGAGCGCCGCGAGCAGTCCCATGTTCACGAACAACCAGAAGTCGACCCGGCGGGTCTTGATGCCCGACAGCTCCGCCGCGTGGCGGTTGCCACCGATCGCGTAGATGTGACGACCGAAGACCGAACGGTTCATGACGATGCCGTAGACGAGCACGAGCACGGCCAGCACGATCAGCGTGACCGGGACGCCCTTGTACGCGGCGAGGGAGTACGTGAAGAACGCGATCGCGGCGGAGATCAGCACGAGCTTGGCGATGAACCAGACGATCGGCTCGACGTCCTGTCCGTACTTGCGGCGTCCGGCACGGGTGCGCCACTGCTGCACGACGAGGGCGATGATGCCGACCGCTCCGATGAGCAGCGTGAACACGTCGGGGTCGCCCCCGAAGATGCCGTCGAGGAAGCCGTTGCCGAGAGCGCGGTACTCGTCGGGGAACGAGCCGATGTTCGCGTTGCCGAGCACCACGAGCGCGAGCCCGCGGAAGATGAGCATGCCCGCCAGGGTCACGATGAAGGCGGGGATGCCGACGAAGGCGACCCAGAAGCCCTGCCACGCACCCACGAGCGCGCCAATGGCGAGCGACAGGATGATGGCGAGCCACCAGGGCAGTCCCCACTGCACCGCGAACACGCCCGAGACGGCGCCGATGAAGGCGGCCACGGATCCGACCGACAGGTCGATGTGCCCGGCGATGATGACCATCACCATGCCGATCGCGAGCACGAGGATGTAGCCGTTCTGCACGACCAGGTTCGAGATGTTCTGCGGACGCAGCAGGATGCCGTCGGTCAGGACGGCGAACAGCACCACGACCGCGAGCAGCGCGATGAAGATGCCGTTCTTGCCCAGATCCGTCAACACGTGCGTGATCCAGCGGGTGGCCTTGTTGTCGACCGGGTTGATCGTCGCCCCGGCAGCGGTGTCGTTGTTCGACATGTCGTTGTCTCCTGCGAGCCCCGTCAGCGGGGCTTCTCCATGGTCATGAGCTTGAGAACGGATTCGGGGCTCGCCTCTGCGATCGGCAGCTCACCCGTGATGCGACCCTCCGACAGCGCGTACACGCGGTCGGAGATGCCGAGCAGTTCGGGCAGCTCGGACGAGATGACGATGATGCCCTTGCCGGATGCGGCGAGCTTGTTGATGATCGTGTAGATCTCGTACTTGGCGCCCACATCGATGCCGCGGGTCGGCTCGTCGAGGATCAGCACATCGGGATCCGAGTAGATCCACTTCGACAGCACGACCTTCTGCTGGTTGCCGCCGGAGAGCTTCCCGGTCTTGACCAGCACGCTCGGGGCCTTGATGTTCATGTCGCGGCGGTACTCGTTCGCGACGCGGTACTCCTCGTTGTCGTTGACCAGCCCGGCCTTCTCGAGCTTCTTGAGCGAGGCCATGGAGACGTTGCGCTTGATGTCCTCGATGAGGTTCAGGCCGTACGTCTTACGGTCTTCGGTCGCGTAGGCAAGTCCGTTGTCGATGGCCTCGGAGACCGTGCGCGTCTTGATCTCCTTGCCGCGCATGAACACCCGGCCCGAGATCCGCGTCCCGTAGCTGTGGCCGAACAGGCTCATCGCGAACTCGGTGCGGCCGGCACCCATGAGACCCGCGATGCCGACGATCTCCCCGGCCCGCACCGTGATCGACACGTCATCGACGACGACGCGCGAGGTGTCGACGGGATGGTGAGCCGTCCAGTTCTCGACCCGCAGCAGCTCTTCGCCGATGTGGGGTTCGTGGTCGGGGTAGCGGTGCTCGAGGTCGCGACCCACCATGTCCTTGATGATGCGGTCCTCGGTGACATCGTTCTTCGCGATCGTCTCGATCGTCTTGCCGTCGCGGATGACGGTGACGGTGTCGGCGACCTTCTTGATCTCGTTGAGCTTGTGGCTGATGATGATCGACGTGATCCCCTGACCCTTCAGGTGCAGGATCAGATCCAGCAGATGCGCCGAGTCCTCGTCGTTCAGCGCGGCGGTCGGCTCGTCGAGGATCAGCAGCTTGACCTCTTTGGAGAGCGCCTTGGCGATCTCGACGAGCTGCTGCTTGCCGACACCGATCTGGTTGATCTTCGTCGTGGGGTTCTCCCGCAGACCGACCCGGGCCAGGAGCTTGCCCGCCTCGAAGTTCGTCGCGTTCCAGTCGATGAGACCGAGCGGGCCGCGCTGCTCGTTGTTGAGGAAGATGTTCTCGGCGATCGACAGGTACGGGCTGAGCGCCAGCTCCTGATGGATGATCACGATGCCCTTGGCCTCGCTGTCGCGAAGGTTGCGGAACGCGACCTCCTCGCCGTTGTAGACGATCTGTCCGTCGTACGTGCCGTGGGGGTACACACCCGACAGCACCTTCATGAGCGTCGACTTACCGGCGCCGTTCTCACCGCAGATGGCATGCACCTCGCCGCGCTGAACGGCGAGATTCACGTTCGAGAGCGCTTTGACTCCCGGGAATGTCTTGGTGATCCCACGCATCTCGAGGATGTTCTGGGACATCGTTGCTCCTCTTTCCTGTCGCCGACGGGAGTGTGCCGGGCGGCACGGGGCCGCCCGGCACGGATCCTCGGTTATCAGCCGTTGATCTCGTCTTCGGTCCAGTAGCCGCTGTCGACCAGGACCTCCTTGATGTTGTCCTTGACCACGATCTGCGACTCGAGCAGGTAGGACGGGACGACCTTCTTGCCGTTGTCGTAGTCCTCGGTGTTGTTCACCTCGGGCTCCTCGCCCTTCAGCAGAGCGGAGGCCATGTCGACCGCGACCTCGGCGAGCTTGCGGGTGTCCTTGAAGATGGTCGCGTACTGCTCACCCGCGACGATGGCCTTCACGGAGTCGATCTCGGCGTCCTGGCCCGAGATGATCGGCCATTCGGCACCGACCGAGTAACCGGCGTCGGTGAGGGCCGAGATGATGCCGCGCGAGATGCCGTCGTAGGGCGAGAGCACTGCGTTGACCTTCGAGCCGTCGGAGTACGTCGAGGTGAGGATGTTCTCCATGCGCTTCTGCGCCGTCTCGCCGTCCCAGCGCAGCGTCGCCGCCTGCTGGAAGTCGGTCTGACCGCTCTTGACGACCAGGATCTTCTTGTCGATGTAGGGCTGGAGCGTGTCGATCGCGCCGTTCCAGAAGAACGTGGCGTTGTTGTCGTCGGGCGAACCGGCGAACAGCTCGATGTTGAACGGGCCGGCCGGCGCCGATGCCGCTGCCTTGCCGTCGAGGTCGGTGAGACCCAGACCGTTCAGCAGCGAGTTCGCCTGCTGCACGCCGACCTTGTAGTTGTCGAACGACGCGTAGTAGTTGACGTTCTCGCTGTCGCGGATGAGGCGGTCGTACGCGATGACGGGGATGTCGCCATCGGCCGCCTCCTGCAGGACGCTGGTGAGCGTCGTGCCGTCGATCGAGGCGATGATCAGGGCCTTGGCACCCTTGGTGATCATGTTCTCGATCTGGGAGACCTGCGTGGGGATGTCGTCCTCTGCGTACTGCAGGTCGACGGTGTAGCCCTGGTCCTCGAGCTGCTTCTTGACGGCGTTGCCGTCCTGAATCCAGCGCTCGGAGCTCTTGGTGGGCATGGCGACGCCGATGAGTCCGCCGTCTCCGCCGCTGTCCCCGCCGCTGCCGCCGGCGCTGCTGCCGCAGCCCGAGAGCATGAGCGCGCCGGCGGCAACGGTTGCCGCGGCGAACAGGAACTTGGTGCTCTTCACAGTGTGTCCTTTCGTAAGACGTCTCTGTCTGCTGTGTTCAGTTGTACGTAGGGGGAAGTCTTCAGGCGGCCGAACGCGGGGTCCGGCTCGGATCGCCGTGCTGGCCGTACACGTGCTGGTACCGGTCGTACAGGCGATCGATCGCCTGCTGCGGCAGGGGTGTGAGCGGTCCGCGCTGACCCGCGATGTGCACGGTTCGGGCGACGTCCTCGAGCATGACCGCGGCCTTGACCGCATCCCGCGCCGTGGCCCCGATCGTGAACGGCCCGTGCCCGGCCATGAGCACCGCCGGCGAGCGGTGACCGGCGAGCGTGTCCACGATGCCCCGACCGATCGAGTCGTCGCCGATGATCGCGAAGGGTCCGACCGGGATCGGACCGCCGAACTCGTCGGCCATCGCCGTGAGGACGCACGGGATCTCCTCGCCGCGCGCGGCCCAGGCCGTCGCGTAGTCGGAGTGGGTGTGCACGATGCCGCCGACCGCAGGCATGTTCCGGTAGACGTATGCGTGCGCGGCCGTGTCGCTGGAGGGCTGGCGGTCACTGCCGGGGGTGTTGGCGACGACGACGCCGTCGAGGTCGCAGAGGATCATGTTCTCCGGAGCCAGGTCGTCGTAGGAGACCCCCGAGGGCTTGATGACGAACAGATCCGCACCCGGGACACGCTCCGAGATGTTGCCGCCGGTCCACACGACCAGCCCGTTGCGCACGAGCTCGCCGTGCAGGGCTGCGACCTCCGCGCGCACGCGAGCGATGACGACCTCGGTCTTCACCCCCGTGGCATAGCCCTCGCCTCGAGCGGCATCGGTTGCGGACACGCCTCGACTCCTTCGTCTTTCGAAACCCCGTTGTGACGATCGATGTGACCGTTCACATTGCTGCGCAAGTGTAACGCCACAGATCGGCTTCCTGTCAACCCGCTGAGAGATCTCGGGTTGATAACGCCCGTCAGATCGGCGCGACCGGCCCCGTCGAGCCCCGGACGATGAGCTCCGGCACGATCGGCGCCACGACCGCATCCGAGCCGTCCGCCGGCCCCAGCAGGATGTCGACGCAGCGCCGTCCGAGGTCGGCGAAGTCCTGGCGCACCGTCGTCAACGGGGGCCAGAAATGCGCGGATTCGGGGATGTCGTCGAAGCCCACCACGCTGATGTCCCCCGGGACGTCGAGGCCCTCGTCGCGGATCGCGTGCAAGAGGCCGAGCGCCATCTGATCGTTCGAGGCGAAGACCGCGGTGAAGTCGCGCACGCGCAGCAGCTCCCGGCCCGCGTAGTAGCCGAACTCCGCGGTCCAATCCCCCAGGATGGGCGCCGTGGTGGGCACATCGTTCGCGCTCATCTCCTCGAGGAAGCCCCGCATCCGCGCTTCTGCCTCGATCCAGTCCTGCGGACCGGCGAGGTGGTAGATCCAGCGATGACCGAGCTGGATGAGATGCCGTGTGGCGAGTCGGGCGCCCGCGATCTGGTCGACCGAGAGCGCGTGCTGCGGGTCGAGCTCGGTGGACTGCAGGGTGACGTAGGGCACGTCGAGCTGCTGCTCGGCGAGCGCTCGGAAGACGCGGACCTGCGGCGCGATGACGACCAGCCCCTCGACGGACTGCGCCATCAGGTGCGCGATGCCGTCGGGGATCGAGTCGGGGTCGTGGGGCGAGATGTTGGCGGTGCTCACCCAGTAGCCGCGCTCACGGGCTGCGGACTCGATGGCCGCGATGCTGGAGGCCGGTCCGTACTGCGTGCTGGAGGCCGACAGGATCCCGATGGTCTGAGAGCGGCTGGTCACCAGCGCCCGCGCCGCGCGATTAGGCCGGTACTGCACCTGCGCCATGACCGAGAGCACGCGTTCGCGCGTCTCCGGCCGGATGCTCGGATGGTTGTTGATCACCCGGGAAACGGTCTGGTGGGAGACCTCCGCCAAGCGCGCGACATCGCGGATACTGGGCCGTCGCCCCGTCGCATCGTCGCTCATTGGATCTCCCGGGCCGTGCGCACGGTCACACGCCCGTTGCCATTATGCACGCCACACCCGCTCACGCCCGCTCCCGCGGGCCGTTGTGACAGTCACATGGTGCGCATCGGCGTTTCATCGGAAATCCCTCATCGGGCGACAGCAACCGTTCACCCGCTCCGCCATACGATCGACTAGCGAATCCCCGACAAAAGGAGAATCCGATGATCGCTCAGTCCGCCGTCCGCATCCGTTCCGTCCTTATCGCCGCCGCCGTGGCGGTCGGCATGGGTCTGGCACTGACCCCCGCACTGTTCGCGGCGACGCCCTCGCTCTCGGCCCAGGCCGAGGTCATCCACTACACGCCCAAGGTTCCGATCTCGAGCGGACCCACCATCCACTACTGATCCTCGGACCGGGCGGTCGGGGCAGCGGCAGCGCCGCTGCCCCGATCGCTGCCGTCACCCGCCCTGTCCGTCGAGACGGGCGACGTCTACTGTGGTGTCATGGCGGATTTCCTCGGACGTCTCCCCCTGAGCAACGGGGAGCGCCGAGACGAGTCCGCGGTGAGCGGCGATCGGCGCGCGGCCATCGGCGACGCTCTCGACGAGGCGGCACGTCTGCTCGCCGAATCCGCGTCCGACGACGCGGAGCACCGCGCCAGGGCGCGTCGCTTCCTCGAAGAAGCAGGCCTCGGCACGGGGGCAGCGGGCGGAACGGCGGACGAGCTCCGGGCTCTGGCGAGCGCCGTCCGCCAGGGGCGCAAGCGCACCATCCGGATGCTCACCCGCGTCATCCGCGCGCTCCTCGTGCTCGGCGATGCGCTCGCGGTCGCCCCGCGCGTGGATGCCACGGTGTCGGGAGCCGTCGCCCTGTATGCGGCGACCACCGCGCCGTTCGATCGACGCGCGGCCCTGCGCGGCCACACCGTTCGCGCCAGCGATGAGGAGTGGGAGTTCGGGCGCGGCCCCGTGATCACGGATACCGGCCGAGCCATCCTGCGATTCGTGCTGGCGCTCGACGATGTCGCTCCGCGCCCCGTCAGCCGCCCGTGATCAGATCGCGGTAGAAGCCGATCCCCCGAAGCCACACTTCCACCCGGATGCGTTCGTTGTGCGCGTGCAGGGCCTCCCGCTCGGCGCGGGTGAGATGGAACGGCGTGAACCGGTAGACGTTCTCGCAGATACCCGTGAACCACCGGCTGTCGCTCGCGCCCAACTGGATATAGGGCGTCGCCACGATCTCGCCGCCCAGGGAGGAGTCGATCGCGCGCGCGATCCGACGCCACGGCTCACCGCGCCACGGCGAGACGGGTGAGGGCTCGCTCGCGGCGCGGACCTCGACGTCGATGGCCTCGTCCGCGATCACGCGGCGGATCCGTGCCACGGCGGATGCGGCCGTGTCGCCCGTGAGCAGGCGCACGTTGACCGCCGCGCGCGCGGTCGCGGCCAACACGTTCTCCCCCGGCGCCCCCTGGAGCTCGGTCGCCACGGCGGTCGTGCGCACGAGAGCGTTCGTCTCGGGACCCAGCCGGGCCAGGACGCGGGCGATGAGCGGACCGGTCAACGCCACCGAGCGCAGGGCTGCGCCGAGCGGTTTTGGCGCATGCGGGGCGAGTGTGCGCAGCATCGCGCGCACCGGCGGGGCGAGCCGGACCGGGAACGGACGCCGGGCCAGTCTGTCGACGGCGCGCGCGAGCCGCGCCGTCGCGGGATGCAACGGCGGGGTGGATGCGTGGCCGCCCTGCTCGCGCGCCGTCAGCCAGACGGTCATCGTGCCGCGCTCTGCGACGCCGATCATCGCCGTCGAGCGCGAGATCCCTGGCAGTACCCCGTCGACGACGGCACCGCCCTCGTCGACCACGAGCGACGGCCGAACACCGCGCTCGCGCAGCACCTCGGCGATCGCACGCGCACCGTCGCCGGCCGTCTCCTCGTTGTGCCCGAAGGCGAGGTACACGTCAGTCTCGGGCACGACCTCGCGCATCAGCAGTTCTTCGACGGCTTCCAGGATCGCGACGAGCGCACCTTTGTCGTCGATCGCGCCCCGCGCGTAGACGGCCTGATCGGCGCCGTCGCCGACGAGGTCGGCGCCGAACGGATCGCGATCCCAGTCCGCCTCCACTACGGGGACGACGTCCTGGTGCGCCATGAGCACGAGCGGCCGCTGGGACGTGCGCCCCGGCCACCGGAACAGGAGCGCGTGCCCTACGACGACCTGCCGCTCCAGCCGAGTGTGGACGAGGGGATACAGGCGCTCGAGCGCGGCGTGGAACTCGTCGAACGCCGCCGTGTCCACCCGCGACTCGTCCGCGTACGAGACCGTCGCGATCCTCAGGAGCTCGCGCAGTCTGTCCAGTGCCGTCGCCACGACCCGAGCCTAGTGCGGCACCCCTTGGGTACGGTGGTCGCATGACCACTGTCTCGAGTCCTCGCCTGCGTTGGGGCATCCTCGCCACGGGCAACATCGCCCACACGTTCACGAGCGACCTGCGCACCGCGGGCCTCGACGTCCGCGCGGTCGGCTCGCGCTCGCTCGACAGCGCCCAGCGCTTCGCGACGCAGTTCGACATCCCCCGCGCACACGGCGATTACGCTTCACTGCTCGCCGATGACGACGTCGACATCGTCTACATCGCGACCCCGCATCCGGCTCATGCCGAGAACGCGCTGGAGGCCCTCGCAGCGGGCAAGCACGTGCTCGTCGAGAAGCCGTTCACCCTGACCGGCGACGAGGCCGAGCGCGTGCGCGTCGCGGCCGAGGAAGCGGGACTCCTGGCCATGGAGGCCATGTGGACCCGCTACCTGCCGCACATGATGCGCATTCAGGAGCTGCTCGCCGCCGGCGCACTGGGCGAGGTGCGCGCCGTCACCGCGGATCACACCCAGTTCATCTCGACGGATCCCGCCCACCGCCTGAACGCGCTCGAGCTCGGCGGGGGCGCCCTGCTCGATCTCGGGATCTACCCGTTGTCGTTCGCCTGGGATGTCCTGGGAGCACCGGTCTCCGTCACGGCGAACGCACGGTTGGGCGAGACGGGCGCCGACATCGACGTCGCGACCCTGGCCTCCTATGCCAACGGCGCGCTGGCGACCACCTACTCCAGCGCCCAGGGCGTCGGACCGAACCGCGCGGCGATCATCGGCACGGATGCCAGGATCGAGATCGACCCCACCTGGTACAACGCGACCAGCTTCACTCTCACCGACCGCTCTCGCGACGTGCTCGAGACGTTCCACTGCCCGGATGCCGGTCGCGGCATGCAGTATCAGGCCCTCGCCGCCGAGCAGATCATCGCGGAGGGCCGCCGCGACAGCGATCGCCTGCCGATCGCTGAGACCGTCGCGATCATGCGCCAACTCGACGACATCCGCACGCAGATCGGCGTGCGCTACCCGAGCGAGAACTGACATGGCGGATCTGTCGACGAGCCGCGTGGCCGTCTACCTGGACTTCGACAACATCGTCATGAGCTGGTACGACCGCGTGCACGGCCGCAACGCCTACTCGCGGGATCGGTCGCGCATCGCCGAGCAGCCGCACGATGCGGAGATCACCGAGAAGCTGGCGCGCGCGACGGTCGATGTGGGCGCGATCATCGACTACGCCGCATCCTTCGGCACGCTCGTGCTCACGCGGGCCTACGCCGACTGGTCGTCCCCGGTCAACGCCGAGTACCGGTCGCAGCTCGTGGCGCGCGCGGTCGACCTCGTGCAGCTCTTTCCCGCCGCCGCCTACGCCAAGAACGGTGCCGACATCCGCCTCGCCGTCGACACCGTTGAGGACATGTTCCGACTCCCGGACCTAACGCACGTCGTGATCGTCGCGGGCGATTCGGACTACGTGCCCCTCGCGCAGAGGTGCAAGCGCCTGGGTCGCTTCGTCGTGGGTGTGGGCGTGGCGGGCTCCACCGCCAAGTCGCTCGCTGCCGCGTGCGACCGCTTCGACGCCTACGACTCGCTGCCGGGCGTGCAGGTGCCAGAGCCCGCGAAGAAGGATGCGACCTCGAACGCGCCGCGCTCCCGCAAGCGGTCCGTGGATCCCGCGGCCGATCTGCTCGAGCGAGCGCTGCGTCTGGAGAACGACAAGGACCCGTCCCAGTGGCAGCACGCATCTGCCGTGAAGAGCCTGATCACGCGCCTGGATTCCTCGTTCAGCGAGAAGGCTCTGGGGCACCGCAGCTTCACCGAGTTCGTCGCCGCCCACCCCGACATCGCCGAGATGGACGAGACCGACAACATCGTGCGGATGCGGCTGGTCGAAGCCAAGCGCTGACCAGCCGCATCCGCCGCGCGTCTCACGCGTGGAACGGGATCACTCCCACCAGGATCCCGACCGCGAGCATCACGAGCGAGACGATCGCCGCGCGCCAGAGCACCTTCTTGTGGTGGTCGCCGAGGTTGACGCCCGCCAGCGACACGAGCAGGAGGATGGCGGGAACCAGCGGGCTCTGCAGGTGCACCGGCTGTCCGACGATGGACGCACGAGCCATCTCGACGGGATCGATGCCGTAGGCCTGCGCGCTCTGTGCGAGCACGGGCAGGATCCCGAAGTAGAAGGCGTCGTTGGACATGAAGAAGGTGAAGGGGATGGAGAGCACTCCCGTGATCACGGCCAGGTAAGGACCCATCGCGGCGGGGATCACCTCGGTGATCCAGGTCGCCATCGCGTCGACCATGCCCGTCCCGGTCAGCACGCCCACCAGCACGCCCGCGGCGAGCACCATGGACACGACGCCGACGATGCTGGGCGCGTGCGCGACGATCTCATCGGCCTGCGACTTCAGCTTCGGGAAGTTGATCAGCAGGGCCGCCGCCGCGCCGACCATGAACACGAAGGCGAGCGGGACCACGTCCAGCACCAGCAGCACCATGACGGCGAGCGTCAGGGCGAGGTTCACCCAGATCAGCCGTGGCCGCAGCGTCGCGCGGTGCGGGTCGAGCATGGTGTCGGCCATCGCGGTGTCGGCGGTGTCGACGAGCTGCGCCGCGGCCACGGCGGCGCGACCGCCGCGGACGGTCACCACGTTGCCGGTGCGCAGCGATGCGAGTGCGCCCGGCTTGTGCTCCGCGCCGCGGAACAGGCGGGGTGCGCGCAACGGCCCCTCGCCTCCGGGGGCGTCGAGACGCGCCGTGTCGACCGCGCCTGCCAGCCGGCGACGCTCGGACAGTCCGAGGAACCAGGCGAACGTCAGCGACACGACGATGCCCACGCCCAGCGCGGGGAGCATCGGCACGAAGATGTCGGTCGGCTGCACGCCCAGAGCGGTCGCCGCGCGCACGGTCGGCCCACCCCACGGGACGATGTTCATGGTGCCGTTCATGAGGCCCGCGACGCAGGTCAGCACGACGGGACTCATCCCCAGCCGCAGGTAGAGCGGCAGCAGCGCGGAGGTCGTGATGATGAAGGTCGTCGATCCGTCGCCGTCCAGCGACACGGCCGCGGCGAGGATCGCGGTGCCCAGCACGATCTTGGCCGGGTCGTCGCCCAGCAACCGCGTGATGGCGCGGATGAGCGGGTCGAAGAGTCCCACGTCGATCATGATCCCGAAGTACATGATCGCGAACATCAGCAGCGCAGCCGTGGGCGCCATCTTGCCGATCGAGTCCAGCACCATGTCGCCGAGGCCCAGGCCCGCGCCGGCAAACAGACCGAAGATCGTCGGCACGACGATGAGCGCGACCATGGGCGTCAGCCGCTTCGTCATGATCAGCGCCATGAAGCTCATGATCATCACGAATCCGAGCAGCACCAGGACGGTGTCCGGCGGCACGAACGCGACCGCGTAGTCTGTAGCCTCGGTACGGGGCAGGGGGAACATGGCGACTCCTTCGTCGTCGACGTGCCGCGAAGCGGTGACGGATGCCGCGAGCGTAGGTGCGCGCGCCGCTCGCGCGCGCGCTATCTCGCATTGCGCACGTTCTGCGCGTAGCCTCACTTCTGCGCATTGTGCGCAGAGAGTGGGATCATGCGGTTCGCGACGAGGATGCTGCTGGCGCAGATCGTCACCCAAGTGACGGTCGTCGGCGTCTGCACGAGCGTCTTCCTCTTGCTCGGCGTGAACCAGCTGCGATCAGGAGCCGAATCCTCTGCGCTGAACATCGCCCGCACCGTGGCGGAGGACCCGGAAGTGCGCACGCTCGTCGCGGACTACTCCGCCGATCCGGGCACGCCCGATGCGGCGGGCCTCATCGACGGCCCTCTCCAGCGCTACGCGCACGCGGTCACCGCCCGTACCGAGGGACTGTTCGTCGTCATCACCGACGACCACGGCATCCGACTCGCCCATCCCGATCCCGCCCGGCTCGGCGAGACCGTCAGCACGAGTTACGCCGACGCGCTCGCCGGCCGGGAGGTCGTCACCTGGGAACGCGGCACTCTGGGTGACTCGGCGCGCGCGAAGGTCCCCGTCTACGCACCGGACGACGACCGGCCCATCGGCGAGGTGAGCGTCGGCTTCGAGCCCGCGAGCGTCTTCGACGACCTTCCGTCGCTGCTGGGAGGAATCGGCGCGGCCGTGATCCTCGCCGGCGGGATCGGCGCCGTGGTCGCCGTCGGGATGCGCCGACGCCTCGAGACGGTGACCCTCGGCGCCCAGCCCGAAGAGCTCGCTGCACTCGTGCGCACGCAGACCGCGGTGCTGGACTCCGCGGACGACGGCATCGTGGCCGTCGACCCCGACGGGGTCGTGCGCGTCTGCACACCCGCCGCATCCCGCCTCCTGCACCTGGACGAGCCGGCACTCGGACGCACCCTGGATGAGCTGGGGATGGAGGCCGAGCTCGCCGCCGCGCTGCGCACGCCGGGCCGACGGGACGAGCTGCTCGTCGGCGATCGCGTGCTGTATCTCGACGTGCGCCCGGTGCGCCGCGGGGCGTACGCGCTGGGGACCGCGGCGGTGCTTCGCGACCGCACCGATCTGGTCGCCCTCAGCCAGCGTCTGGGATCGGTCCGATCGATGAGCGACGCCCTGCGCGTGCAGCGTCACGAGTTCGCCAACCGGCTGCACGCCGCGGGGGCGCTCCTCGAGGCCGGTCGCGTCGACGAGGCGCGCGACTTCGTCTGGAGCCTTCTCGATCGGGGTGCGATCGACTACGCCGTCCCGGGACTCCCGGCCGTCACGGATCCGCTGCTGCAGTCCTTCCTCGGCGCGAAGGGGATCTCCGCCGCCGAGAGGGGCGTCGCGCTGTCGGTTGCCGAGGAATCGCTGGTGTGGCGTGAGACGACCGACGTCGAGGACGTCGCGAGCGTGCTCGGCAACCTCGTCGACAACGCGATCGATGCAGCCGCATCCGGCACGGAACCGCGGCGTGTCGAGGTGACGGTGCTGCAGGACGGCGACGCTCTGGTCGCGACGGTCGCCGACTCGGGCGGCGGCGTGAGCGACCCCGGCGCGCTCTTCCGCCCTCGTCCGCCCGATCCTGCGGCTCCCGCCGAGCGCGTGCGCGGGCTCGGGATCGGGCTTCCGCTCGCTCGCGAGCTCGCGCGGCGTCGTGGCGGCGACGTCTGGCTCATCGATGCCGGCGGATCCGCATCCGGCGCAGTGTTCGGAGCGCGCCTGCCCGGCGTCTTTCCCGTATCCCCCGATCACGAGCAGGAGGACCCGTGACCGACACCCTCTCCGTCCTGGTCGTCGACGACGACTTCCGGGTGGCCGCGATGCACGCCGAGGTCGTCGCCGCGCGGCCCGGATTCCGCGCTCTCACGCCCGCCCGCACGATCGCGGAGGCGCGTCGTGCGCTCCTGGTCGAGGTGCCCGACCTGCTCCTGGTCGACCTGTACCTGCCGGACGGCGACGGGATCGAGCTGCTCTCCGCTGCCGGGGTCGACGGCTTCGTGTTGACCGCCGCCACCGACGCGCCTTCCGTGCGCCGAGCGATCCGCGCGGGCGCTCTGGGCGTGCTGCTGAAGCCGTTCGAGCCCCGCATCCTGGCGGACAGACTCGATCGGTACGCCCGCGCGCGCAATCTGCTCGCCGGTACCGGTGCGCTCGACCAGGCAGACATCGACCGCGCCCTCGCCATCGTGCACGGCGCGGGCGATGCGGCATCCGTCTCTCGCGCGGCGACCGAACAGCTCGTGCTCAACGCACTCGGCGACGACGAGGCGTCCGCCGCGGAGCTGGGTGAACGTGCCGGCATCTCACGCGCTACAGCGCAACGCCACCTGTCGGCTCTGGCCGCGCGGGGGCGTGTCGAGGTGGCTCTGCGTTACGGCACGACGGGGCGCCCCGAACACCGTTACCGGGCCCGGTGATCTCCGTCCCGCGGGGTGCGCGTGCTCCACAGCGCCCAGGCGACCAGGGCCGGCTGGAAGAAGAGCCGGACCAGCCGCTTGACGTCGGTGTCGAGACCGAATCCGTCACGCCGGTGGGTGAACTGCGCCCAGTTGCCCGGAAGAACGGCGACGAAGAACGCCGCCAGTAGGGCGCCCATCCGACGGCGCTGCGAGGGCAGAGCCACCAGTGCGGTGCCGAGCGCGATCTCGACGGCGCCCGAGGCGAGCACGACCGCATCTTCGTCGAGGGGCGTCGCGTCCACGACCCAGTCGGGCACCTGGGCGCGGAACTCCCTGCGCGCCCAGAATAGGTGGCTGATACCGGCGAACACCATGGCGGCGCCCAGCGCCCAGCGTGCGAATGTCCTCATGATCTGATTCCACCTCGCCTCGGGGTCTGTGTCGAGGCCCCGCCGGTCAGCACGCGTGCGCGATCGCGTGTTGCACTCACGTCGCGTCCGCCTCGATGAGCGTCGCCGCACTGCGGATGAAGTCGAGATAGTGCTCAGGGTCGTCGCGTTCGACGATCGCCCGCAGGACGACCTCGTCGACCGCGTCACGGTATGCCCTCACGCGCGCCGCGTCTGCGCCGGACGTGATGACCGTGTCGCGCGCACTGAAGCCGAGGCGCGCGAAGTTGGCGGCGTACGCCGGATAGCCGGCGTACGCGTCGGCCTCGGCGAGCAGCCGCGGCGATGCCGCCGCATCCAGCGCCGTTCTCACATAGAGGATGGTGCGAGAGCCCGAGTCGCGCTGCGCCGCCGCGGCGTCGGGCGTCAGCCAGTTCAGCAGCTGCCCGTCGCCCACCGAGGTGGCGAGCCCGCGCATCCGCGGGCCGAGAGCGCCCACCACGACCTGCGCCCCGGGCACGCCCGCGCGCAGCGCCGCGATCCCCTGCTCCACGAGCGCGAGTTGATGCGTGCGTGCGGAACCGGAGCCGATGCCCACGGTGAGCCTGTCCACGGGAAGGTCCGCGGCCTGCAGCGCGGACACCAGCACATCCGGTTCCCGGCGATCCAGCGGTACGACGCCGGTGGCGAGCCCGATCCGATCCGTCACCCGCGCAGCGGCGGCGAGCGCCGCCACCGCGTCCCCGCCGGGGGTGTCGTTCACCCAGAGTGTCGCGAAGCCGGCCTCTTGAGCGGCCGGAGCCAGCAACGCGATGAGATCGGGGCCGAGGGCCCCTGCCAGTCCGAGGGAGAGTCGAGCGGGAGCCACCATCCCTCCAGCCTGCCCCGCGCATACGACGACCGCCACCCCTCGCACGCGGCAAGGGGTGGCGGTCTGGTCGAATCAGGCGGCGACAGCGCTGCGGGTCACGGCCGCAGCCGCCGGCCGGCCGTCGACGACGTCGACGCGCACGGCGCCCTGGTCGGCCAGTTCGCCGGAGACGAGCAGGTCAGCGATGCGATCGTCGATCTCCCGCTGGATGAGACGGCGCAGCGGGCGAGCGCCGTACTCGGGCTCGTACCCGTGCTCGGCCAGCCAGTCCACGACGGCGTCGGTCGCCTCGAACGAGATCTCGCGCCGCGCCAGGCGGGATGCGCTCTGCTCCAGCAGGAGGGACACGATGCTGCGCAGCTGCGCCTTCTCGAGCTTGCGGAACAGCACGATCTCATCGATGCGGTTCAGGAACTCCGGACGCATCGCCTCTCGGAGCTTGCCCATCACGCGCGCGCGCAGCTCGCTCTCGTCACCGAAGCCCGTGGCCCCGCCTCCGTCGGCGATGAACCCGATCGCGCCGGAGCGCGACGCGAGGAATTCGCTTCCGATGTTCGAGGTCATGATGACGACCGTGTTGCGGAAGTCGACCGTGCGACCCTGTCCGTCGGTGAGGCGTCCGTCGTCGAGCACCTGCAGCAGCAGGTTGAACACATCGGGGTGCGCCTTCTCGATCTCGTCGAACAGCACCACCGAGTACGGTGCGCGGCGTACCCGCTCCGTCAGTTGCCCCGCCTCGTCGTATCCGACGTATCCGGGAGGCGCTCCCACGAGACGCGAGACCGTGTGGCGCTCGCCGAACTCGCTCATGTCGAAACGGATCACGGCATTCTCGTCTTCGAAGAGAGAGGCGGCGAGCGTCTTCGCGAGCTCCGTCTTGCCGACGCCCGTCGGGCCGAGGAACAGGAACGATCCCACCGGTCGGCGACTGTCGCCCATCCCGGTGCGGTTGCGCCGGACGGCCGTCGCGACCGCGGTGACCGCCGCATCCTGACCGATCACTCGGGCGTGCAACTCGGATTCGAGGCCCGCCAGACGCCCGCGCTCGCTCTCCGTCAGACGCGAGACCGGGATGCCGGTGCTGCGGCTGATGACGGCGGCGATGTGCTCGGCATCCACGACCTGCTCGCCGCGCACCGCGTCACGGCGAGTCGCCTCGTCGATGCGACGCTGCACATCGGCGATCTCGTCGCGAAGGCGCATCGCGTCCTCGTAGCGCTCGGCCGCCACGGCGGCGTTCTTGTCGGCTTCGAGCGTCGCCAGCTGCGCCATGAGCTCGGACACATCGACCGCCACACCCAGGCGCAGGCGCAGTCGCGCTCCGGCCTGGTCGATCAGATCGATCGCCTTGTCCGGCAGGACACGGTCGCTCAGATAGCGGTCGCTGAGCTCCACAGCGGCACGCAGCGCGTCGTCGGTATAGGTGATGGCGTGGTGCTGCTCGTACGCCGGGCGCAGGCCGTGCAGGATGCGCACCGCATCCTCGACCGACGGCTCCCCCACCTTCACCGGCTGGAACCGGCGCTCGAGCGCCGGGTCCTTCTCGATGGTCCGGTACTCGGCGAGGGTGGTCGCACCCACCAGGTGCAGGTCGCCACGAGCGAGGCGCGGCTTCAAGATGTTGCCGGCGTCCATGGCGCCGTCACTGCCGGCACCCGCGCCGACGACGGTGTGCACCTCGTCGATGAAGACGATCAGCTCGCCCTTGCGCTCGGCGATCTCGCTCATGGTCGCTGTCAGGCGCTCCTCGAAGTCGCCGCGGTAACGGGCACCCGCGAGCATCGCCGGAAGGTCCAGCGACACGACACGGCTGCCGCGCAGCTTCTCGGGCACCTCTCCCGACACGATCGCCTGCGCGAGCCCCTCGACGATCGCGGTCTTTCCGACGCCGGCCTCACCGATCAACACGGGGTTGTTCTTCGTGCGGCGACTCAGGATCTCGATGGTCTGCTCGATCTCGTCCGCACGCCCGATCACCGGATCCAGCTTTCCCGCCTCGGCGAGAGAGGTGAGATCGCGCCCGTACCGCTCCAGCATGGTTGCGGGCTCGGGTGCGGCTGCCTGTTCCGGGGCGCGCTCGCCACCGGTGACGGTCTCGCGCACGCTCTGCGTGAGCGCCTCCGCCGTGACTCCGGCGCGGGCGAGGATCTGGCCCGCGGGCGTGTCCTGAGCGAGGACGAGCGCGAAGAAGAGGTGCTCGGGGTCGATGTAGGTCGAGCCGGAGGAACGCGCGACCTGGAACGCGTGGAAGAGAGCACGCTGCACCGACGTCGTCACGACCGCGGTGTCGACGTCGGCGACATCTGCGCTGGCGGGCAGGCGTTGCTCGGACTCGCGCACGATGCTCTCCGGGTCCACACCGAGGCGGGCGATCGCATCGCGCACCTGGTCGACGCGCACGATCTCGCGGAGCACGTGCAACGCATCGAGCTCGTGCTGCCCGCGCGCGAGGGCAAAGCGCCCGGCATCCTGCAGCGTCTCCTGCGTGCGCGCGCTGAGGTAGCGCGACAGGTCGATCGACCGTGCCGCGCGTCCGCGCTCACCCGCGAGGTAGCGCGAGAGGAAGTCATCGAAGGCGTCGCGGCCTTCGTCGGGGGTGAAATCTTCAGGCATCTGTTCTCCTGATCGGGTTCGGGGTGTCACTCTGCAAAACGGAGTTGAGCGGCGACACATCAAGTTCAACACGCGGAGGGTGACGGTATTCCCACTACGCTCGTCCCAGCGCGAGGGGGAAGGAGATCGGGTGAACGAGATGCTGCGCGGCGCACGCCTGCTGCTGGGTGGATTCGGGTGGTTCGCGCGACGTCCGGGCCTGATGCTCCTCGGCCTCGTGCCCGCGCTCATCGTGAGCGTCGCCCTCACCGGAGCCCTCGTGGCGCTCGCATCGTTCCTGGTCCCGCTCGCGGAAGCCGTCACCCCGTTCGCCGACGACTGGCCGGCGGTCTGGACCGTGGCGCTGCGCATTGCGCTCGGTGTCGCGGTCTTCGCGGGAGCCCTCCTGCTAGCGGCAACGACCTTCACCGCGTTGACCTTGATCGTCGGCGAACCGTTCTACGACAGGATCTGGCGCAGCGTCGAGATCGCCGATTCCGGCGTCGTTCCCGAACACGACCCCGGTTGGCGAGCCGCCTTCGCGGATGCGACCGGCCTCATCGTGCGCGGCGCACTCGCAGCCATGCTCGCTTTCGCGCTCGGGTTCATCCCGCTGATCGGCGGCGTGGTCGGCACGGTGACCGGCGTGATGCTGTCGGGCTGGATCCTCGCCGACGAGCTCTCGGGCCGCGCACTGACGGCACGCGGCA
The DNA here is from genome assembly GCF_028743715.1 of Microbacterium sp. Clip185. Classification (NCBI taxonomy): domain Bacteria; kingdom Bacillati; phylum Actinomycetota; class Actinomycetes; order Micrococcales; family Microbacteriaceae; genus Microbacterium; species Microbacterium sp. Clip185. Next base: position 2,244,324 of record NZ_CP117996.1, read on the forward strand.
TCGATCGCCGCGCCCGACGCCGTCTCCTGCGAACGGCACGCGGTCGAGCGCTCGGCTTCGGCATCATGACGCAACTGTGCTTCCTGATCCCCCTCGGAGCGGTGTTCACGATGCCCGCGGCCGTGGTCGGCGCGACGCGCCTCGCGGCGAGCGTCACAGAGACCGACGAGGAGACCGGCTCAGAGGCGCGGATGCGGTCGGTCTGACGGCAGGCGACCCGGTACTCTGGAGGGAGTCTTCCGAAGGAGTGCCATGTACATCGTGTCCCTGCTGCTGTTCCTGCTCGGGATGTTCGCGTTCGGCATCTCGTTCTCGGTGCCCGGTTTCCAGGCCGTCATCTTCGTCGCCGGCATCCTGCTCATCTCGGCAGCGATGGCCCTGCCGATCCACCTGCGGGCTCGCGCGAAGTAAGTCCGCTCAGGCCCGGCCGCCGGGAGGGCCGATCACGAGCAGCACGGTGAAAGCCACTGCGACGGCGGCGGCGATCACGACGGCCGACAGCACCGGTCGACGCAGCACGGAGCGCAGCACACGGTCGCGCCACGCCGTATCCCGCGGGTCGGAGCCTGCCTGCACTCGCCACACGCCGATCAGTCGGCCGGTCCGCGACAGCCACAGCTCGACGGGCAGCGTCGCGTAGGGAACCACCGCGCTGATGAGGGCCAGAGCCGTCACCCCACCGCTCCACCGCTGGTTCTTCGCGACCAGGATCACGGTCGCCCCGTACGACAGGAAGACGAAGCCGTGGATGCCGCCGCCGACCGTCACGGCCGGCGCGAAGCCCGTCACGGCGCGCACCACGAGCCCTCCGATGAGCAGCGTCCACGACACCATCTCGGCGATGGCGAGGGTGCGGAACAGGGCGTAGGGGGTGCGGAACACGGGCGACTCCGGAGGTAGATCGACGCGCTCGGGTCAGCGCTGCACCGCAGCTTAGACCGAAAATCTTCAGTCTTGCTGAAGGATCTCTCCGAACGGCTGCTCATGCAGTCCGTGCAGCGCGGACGAGAGCGCCGGAACACCCGCGCCGAACACCTCATCGAGCGCCGCCAGCCGCGCATCCGCCTCGGCGAGCGCTGCCGCGCCCTTGGCGGTCACACGCAGATCGGATGCGGCACCCGCGTGCGCGGTGGCGTCCTCGACCAGCCCTTCGCCGGCGAGCGTCTTCACGGCGGTGTGCGCCGTCTGCACCGTGATCTGCGAGCGGCGAGCGAGCTCGGAGAACGAGATGCCCGGCGTCGCCTGCACGTGCGCGAGAAGACCGTACTTCCGCGTCGTGAGTCCGAGGTCCTTGAGGGCCGCGTTCAAGCGCGCATCCCAGACGGCGGAAACCGTGAGAAGAGCGATGACCGGACTGAACGGCGGGCGCTGCCCGGAGGGCTGCGGCGCCCCCTGCGTCTTGTCGGCCATCTGACCATCGTATCCGTCGGAGCCCCGCGGCGGCCGGTAGCGTGAGGGGGTGGAGTTCCGGTTCGACGCGCTGCGACGATGGCCAGACGTCGAGTCGCCTGATCTTGTCGCGGTCGATGCCGCAGACCGCCTCCTGCTCGATGGGTCTTTCGACGCGCGTGCCGGGATGAACGCGGACGACATCGCCGTCATCGGCGACGAGTACGGCGCACTCGCGCTCGGCGCGGCCGCCGCAGCCTCCGGCGTCGTGCGCGTGCATCAGGACGCACTCACGGGCGAGCAGGCCCTGGCGGCCAACGCAGAGCGCGTGGCCCTCACGGACCGCTACCGGTCGATGGAGCTGGCGGGCGCCCTGGTGTCGGGCGCGCGGCTGGTGCTTCTCCGACTCCCCCGCTCGCTCGACGCACTGGAGGATGCCGCGGCCCTCATCGCCGCGCACGCAGCACCCAACGTCGTCGTCTACGCAGGCGGACGCATCAAGCACATGTCGACGGCGATGAACGAGGTCCTGCGCCGTTTCTTCGGCACGCTCGATGTCACCCACGCTCGCCAGAAGTCGCGCGTGCTGATCGCCAGAGACCCGCTCCACGGACACGATCCCGAGCCGCACCGCGCAGTTCACGACGGCATCGCCGTCTGCGCGTACGGAGGCGTGTTCGCGGGAACGGCGATCGATATCGGCACCCGATTCCTGCTCGGAAACCTCCCGGCCCGCCTCCCCGAGGAGGGCCCGCTCGTCGATCTCGCGTGCGGGACGGGCGTGGTCGCCGCGTTCCTGGCGATGCGGCATCCTGATCGCGCCGTCTACGCCTCAGATCGCTCCGCTGCGGCGGTCGCATCGGCGCGCGCGACGGCCGAGGCGAACGGCGTCGCCGACCGCATCCGGGTCGTGAGGGACGACCGCCTCACCGCGCTCCCGGATGCCAGCGTGCCCTTCATCGCGCTGAACCCGCCGTTCCACTCGGGCGCCGCGGTCACGACGGACCTCGCGGCCCCTCTGTTCCAGGATGCGGCACGCACCCTCCGATCCGGCGGGGAGCTGTGGACCGTGTGGAACTCGGCACTGCGCTACCGTCCGGCCCTCGAACGCCTCGTCGGCCCGACGCGACAGGTGGCCCGCAACGCGAAGTTCACCGTCACGGTCTCCACCCGCCCCTGACCGCCGACCCTCTCGCGACCCGGCGAGGCGCTGCTGAGGCCCCTGACCGGAGGCCGGTCAGCGGCGCAGGGCGACCCGGACGATCTCTGCGATCCGCGGCGGCACCGTCTCGTCCTGCAGCGAGGTCGTATCGCCCAACGGCCGTCCATCCACGAGGTCCACGAGCAGGCGGCGCATGATCTTGCCGCTGCGCGTCTTAGGCAGGTCGGGCACCGTGAAGATGTAGGTCGGCTGCGCTACCGGCCCGATCACGGTGCGCACGTGCTGGCGGAGCGCGGCCGCATCCTCGGCATTCGTCACGAAGGCGGCGATGGCCTGGCCGGTGACATCGTCGGCGACGCCCACCACCGCGGCCTCCCCGACCTCGGGATGCGCGACGAGCGCGGACTCGATCTCGATCGTCGACAGCCGGTGCCCCGACACGTTGATCACGTCGTCCACGCGACCGAGAACCCAGAGGTCGCCGTCCTCGTCGAGCTTCGCGCCGTCGCCGGCGAGGAAGTACCCGTGTGCGGCGAAACGCTTCCAGTACGAGTCCCGGTACCGCTCCGGGTTGCCCCACACCGTGCGCGACATCCCGGGCCAGGTGCAGTCGACGACGAGCAGCCCGCCGCCCCCGGGCCCCACATCCGTTCCCTCGGCATCGACGACGCGCACACGCAGCCCGGGCAGCGCCGTCAGTGCCGACCCCGGCTTGAGCGTGGAGACGCCCGGCAGCGGAGCGGCGATCGCACCGCCCGTCTCCGACTGCCACCACGTGTCGACCACGGGCGTCTCGCCGCGACCGAGGTGGCGATGGAACCAGATCCATGCCTCGGGATTGATCGCCTCACCAACCGTGCCCAACAGCCGCAGCGCGGAGAGATCGTAGTGCGAGGGCGGGCCGTCGGGGAACCTGCTCATGAGCGAGCGGATGAGGGTGGGCGCCGTGTAGTACGTCGTCACCCCGTAACGCTCGAGGATCTGGAAGTGCCGCTCCCAGCCGGGCGTGTCGGGCGTGCCCTCGTACAGGACGCTCGTCACCCCGTTGAGCAGAGGTCCGTATGTCTCATAACTGTGCGCGGTCACCCAGGCGAGGTCGGCGGTGCACCAGTAGACGTCGGTCTCGGGCTTCGCATCGAACACCGCCCAGTAGGTCCAGGCCACGTGCGTCAGCCAGCCGCCGGTCGTGTGCACCAGCCCCTTGGGCTTGCCCGTGGTTCCGCTCGTGTAGATGATGAACAGCGGCGTCTCGGCGTCGAAGAACTCCGGCTCGTGCGTGTCGGGCGCGGTGTCGACCGTCTCATGCCACCAGAGATCGCGCCCCTCGGTCCACGCGACCTCGTCGCCCGTGCGGCGGATGACGAGCACGTGCTCGATGGAATCGACGCGGGCGACCGCCGCATCCGCCTGGTGCTTGACGGGGACGGCCGCCCCACGACGGAACTGGCCGTCGGTCGTGACGAGGAGCTTGGCCTGCGTGTCCTCGACCCGGAAGCGCACGGCCTCCGCGGAGAACCCTCCGAACACGAGCGAATGGATGGCGCCGATGCGCGCGACGGCGAGCTGGATGACCACCGTTTCCACCAGCACGGGGAGATAGACGACGACACGGTCGCCCTTGCCGATCCCCATCGCGGTCAACGCGTTCGCCGCCTTCGCCACCTCACGCTGCAGCTCGGCATACGTGATCGTCCGGCGATCGCCGGGTTCGCCCTCGAAGTGGAAGGCGACCCGATCGCCGTGCCCGGCGGCGACGTGCCGGTCCACCGCATTGACCGACGCGTTAAGGCGCCCGCCGGCGAACCACTCCGCGGACGGGATGCTCTCGCCGTCCGTGGGCTCCCAGCGGTGAGCGGTGTGCCAGGGCTCTGCCCAGTCGAGGATCTCGGCCCGGTGCGTCCAGAACGTCTCCGGATCCTGCCCGGCTCGTTCGATCCACTCGCGTCGGATCCATTCCTCGGTCACGTTCGCGCGCTCTGCGAAGTCGACCGGCGGCGCGAAGGTGCGACGCTCCTCGAGCAGACTGCGGATGGTGTCGTCGTGCGCGGATGCGGTGGTGGGCGTGCTCATACGTCTTCCGGGTCGGTGGGGATCCCAGCATCCCGCGCTCTCTCCGACCGGCAAATTCGGGTGACGCTGCGTGACGGGCGACCGCGGGCCTACGCTGAGCGCATGACTGCGAAGCGCGTCGTCGCCCCCACTCTGGACCCCGGCAGCAAGCCGAAGGGCCCGGCGTCGTACTTTCCGAGCATCGAGAAGACTTATGGGCGCCCCATTCAGGAGTGGCTCGATGTCGTCGTCGCACGCCTGACCGCGGGCGAAGCCCACATGGCCGTCGTCGCGGAGCTCAAGGGTGCCCACGGAATGGGGCACGGCCACGCGAACGCGATCGTCGCCTATGCGAAGGCCGAACTCGCGAAGTAGCCCGCGTCAGGAGTCCTCGCCGCTGCCGTCGATGACGGACTCCGCGCCGTCCGACTGAGGATCGTCAGGCTCGGCCGCGGTGGTCGTGTCGGGCTCGGGGCCGGGGGTGACACCGGGCCGCTCATCGGGATTCGACATCGTCAGCCTCCAGAGGGGTTGTCGACGGGGGTGCCGTCGTCGTCGGTCGTGATGTCCTCGCCGGCATCCTGCTGGACGGGCGAGACTCCGGATGCGGTGTCCTCGCCGTCGGGACCGGGAGCGTTGTGCTTGTCGTTGGTCATGCGTCCCAGTACACGCGTGTCGATCCGGGAGGCCGACGGGGTTGACACGTCTCGCTGCGCGCCCGTCAGTCGCGAGGATCGCTCGGGCGCACGGGAGCGTCCTCTGCGATGTCGATGCGGGTCACGCCGTCGTGCTCTGACACGACGATGCGAGGCTTCGCGTCCTCCTCCGTGGCGTTCGGCGCGCTTGTCAGCTGATCGCGCCGCTTCTCTTCGTCGCTCATGTCCATGCGAGCACTGTATGAGCCGAGGCACGCGAGAGCGCGGGGCTTGACGCGAGAGCGCGGTAAGGCGGCGGAGAGGAGAACGGCAGACGAACACATCCTCGTCAGGCGTCCGAACGGGCCCGTGGCGCGCGGCGTAGCGTGGCGGGAGATCAGACTCCACGGATCGGAGCGGGCATGGGAGTTCTTCGTCGCAAGCGGATCTACGAGCCGGCCAGGAGCGAAGACGGCTACCGCGTGCTGGTCGATCGCTTATGGCCGCGGGGCGAATCCCGCGAGCGGGCCGCGCTGGACGAATGGCTGAAGGAGATCGCACCGTCCCCCGAGTTACGCCGGTGGTGGAACCACGAGGCGTCGGCGATGTCCGAGTTCTCCGGTCGGTATCGCGCCGAGCTGGATGCCGTCCCGCAGCCCGTGGAGCACCTGGTGACGCTCGTTCGCGCCCATCCGGTCGTCACGGTGCTGTACGGGGCGCACGACCCGGCGATCAACCATGCCGTCGTGCTGCAGTCGTACGTGCGCGACCGCTTCGACATCGAGGTCGAGGACTAATGGACGCACCTCACGCCGCCGCGCTTCTCGCACCACCGCCGAGCGGAGCCGGATGCGAGGACTGCCTCGCATCCGGCTCGTGGTGGCTTCACCTGCGCCGCTGCATCACCTGCGGGCACATCGGCTGCTGCGAGGTCTCTCCTCACCACCACGCCGAGCGTCACTTCGAGCTCACCGGGCACAGGTACGTGCAGAGCTTCGAGCCGCAGGAGAGCTGGTGGTGGGACTACGTCGAGGAGCGCGAGGTCGACGGCGGGCAGCTGCCTGAGCCGACGAGCCACCCCGCGCGGCAGAGCGTTCCCGGCCCGTCCGCCCGCGTGCCGGCGAACTGGGAGTCGATCATCTTCGACGAGTGAGTACGCGGGCGTCTCACGGCCGGTCCGTCAGCTCGTCATCGCGTGGTGCGTGAGTCGCATCGGCTGATGCCCGGAGGGTATCGGAGAGCCGGCGGAAGAAGACGTCCGCGGTGGAGCCCGGCGAGGCGTCGAAGACGGTGACCATGTAGCCGTGGAGCTCGGGAACGAAGAAGTCCCGGACCGAGATCGAGAGCTGCCCGACGCCTTCGATCGTCGCGGCGATCTCCGACGGATCCGGCAGCGCGACCTCCAGCAGGTTCCAGAAGCGGCGGAAGTCCGCATCCGCGCTCAGCCGTCGCAGGATGGCGTCGTAGCGCGCCGACGTCTCGTCGCCCGAGTAGCGAAAGAGCGCGACGGCGTCGCGCGCCTGCGACTCCCAGGTCTCGAGCCTTCCCCGTCCCGAGGCGTTGAAGGTCTCCTCCAGCACGTTCGCACCCGGCCTGAAGCGGCCGTCAGTGATCGCGACCATGAGATCGTTGGCGGCCACGACGTCGAGGTTCGCATCGGAGATGTAGGCCGGGATGCCCGGCCACCAGCGCAGGATCGCCTCGATCTCCGCGCGGGGGCGTTCAAACGACGCGACCCGACGCGGCGCCGCATGCCCCGCGAGTCGGTGGAGGTAATCGGATTCGGCGGCGCTGAGCCGCAACGCGCGAGCGAGTCCCGCAAGCACCTGCATCGACGGTGCACTGCCGCGCCCCTGTTCGAGTCGAAGGTAGTACTCGCTACTGACGCCCGCGAGGGTCGCGACCTCGTCGCGACGCAGGCCCGGCACGCGCCGGCCGACCTGACGTTCCAGCCCGACCTGCTCGGGCTGGCGCTCCTCCCGCCGCGCGCGCAGGAATCCGCCCAGCGTCGTGCGCACGGCAGATTCGTGTCGCGATGATTCATCCATCGGCATCAAAGCTAGCTCCATCTGTTCGCGGAAACATCGTCCGCGGGCCGTGCCCGCGCGCGTTGACGCAGCCTCCTTCGCCGGATAAGTTGTGACTAACAACAAATGAGGAGATGGCATGACCCCGGCCTTGCAGGAAGCACTCGACGACCTCGCCCGTCTGGCGGAGGACGACGACGATCTGCGCGCCCTTCTCACGCATGACTGGCTGCGCTACCGCGCATCCCCCGCGCTCCAGAAGCTGACGAGGGATGCGCATGCCACCTGCGCGCGATTCAACCTCCTGTACAACACCTCACCCGACGAAGCGCGCGCACTGTTCGCCCAGCTCGTCCCCGGCGCGGGGGCGGGCGTCGACGTACGGCCGCCGGTCACCATCGATTACGGGGCACGGCTCACGATCGGCGATCGCACCTTCATCAACGCCGACTTCATGGTGATCGGCGGCGGCGCCGTCACGATCGGCGAGGACTGCCTCATCGGACCGCGTTGCAGCATCTATACCCCGAACCACGCCGAGGACATCGAACGGCGCCTCGCCGGGTGGGAGCTCCCCCAACCCGTGACCATCGGCTCCAACGTCTGGCTAGGCGGGTCGGTGACGCTCACCCCGGGCGTGACGATCGGCGACGACAGCATCATCGGAGCGGGCTCCGTGGTCACCCATGACATCCCCGCCGGCGTGCTCGCGGCGGGCAACCCCGCCCGAGTGCTGCGTCCCCTCCGCACGTCTGAGGACACCGCCTGAGCCTCGAACGACAGGTACCGGGAACACAGAAGGGGCGGATGCGAACATCCGCCCCTTCCCCACGCTCCGCTCGATCAGCGACCGGCATCCTTACGCGGCTTGAGGAACAGCTCGGGCTCGCGCTTCTCGCGCTTCGCTGCTCGCTTCTCCTTGATCGACAGCTGCGGAGCCTTCTTGGCACCTCGCGTATTCGGCGTCTTCTTGGACATGTGGACTCGCTTCCCCTGAGTGGCTGGCGGATGACCTTCGACCATAGCCCGCTTCCAGGGGAAGTCAAATTGCCGCTGGCCGGGACTTTTTCGTCCGTATCCGCGGCGCTCGCCCAGGCGTCGACACAACGAAAAGCCCCCGGCAGATCGCCCGGGAGGGCGACCGGCCGGGGGCCGTGGCGTTGCGGTGGAACCGCGGAATCACACGGGGATCAGAAGTCCCAGTCCTCGTCCTCGGTGGCCTCGGCCTTTCCGATGACGTAGGAGGAGCCCGAACCGCTGAAGAAGTCGTGGTTCTCGTCCGCGTTGGGCGAGAGCGCCGACAGGATCGCCGGGTTCACGTTCGTGACCGTCGAGGGGAACATGGCCTCGAACCCGAGGTTCATGAGCGCCTTGTTCGCGTTGTAGTGCAGGAACTTCTTGACGTCCTCGGTGAGGCCGACGGCGTCGTAGAGGTCCTGCGTGTACTGCACCTCGTTGTCGTAGAGCTCGTACAGCAGCGAGAACGTGTAGTCCTTGATCTCGTCGCGCTCGGCCTGCGTGATCAGCTCCATGCCCTTCTGGAACTTGTACCCGATGTAGTAGCCGTGCACGGCCTCGTCGCGGATGATGAGGCGGATGATGTCGGCCGTGTTCGTGAGCTTCGCCTTGGCCGACCAGTGCAGCGGCAGGTAGAAGCCCGAGTAGAACAGGAACGACTCGAGCAGGGTCGACGCGACCTTGCGCTTGAGGGGCTCGTCGCCACGGTAGTAGTCCATGACGATGTGAGCCTTCTTCTGAAGGTTCTCGTTCTCCACCGACCACCGGAACGCGTCGTCGATCTCGGGCGTCGACGCGAGGGTCGAGAAGATCGACGAGTAGCTCTTGGCGTGCACCGACTCCATGAACGCGATGTTGGTGTACACCGCCTCCTCGTGCGGGGTCAGCGCATCCGGGATGAGCGAGACCGCGCCGACCGTGCCCTGGATCGTGTCGAGCAGGGTGAGGCCGGTGAACACGCGCATCGTGAGCGTCTGCTCGTCGGGCGTCAGCGTGTTCCACGACTGGATGTCGTTGGACAGCGGCACCTTCTCGGGCAGCCAGAAGTTGTTCACGAGGCGGTTCCACACCTCGAGGTCTTTGTCGTCCTGGATGCGGTTCCAGTTGATCGCCTGGACGTGGTCGATCAGCTTGAGCTTCTCGGGAGTCATGTCAGTGTCCTTGCAGAGATCGGTCGTTGAGCGAGCGGAGCGAGTCGAAACGCGCGGAACGTCAGAGCATGCAGCTGACGCACTCGGACATGTCGGTGCCCTCGAGCGCCATCTGCCGCAGGCGGATGTAGTAGATCGTCTTGATGCCCTTGCGCCATGCGTAGATCTGCGCCTTGTTGATGTCGCGCGTGGTGGCGGTGTCCTTGAAGAACAGCGTCAGCGACAGGCCCTGGTCGACGTGCTGGGTCGCAGCGGCGTACGTGTCGATGACCTTCTCGTAACCGATCTCGTACGCGTCCTGGTAGTACTCCAGGTTGTCGTTCGTCATGAACGGCGCCGGGTAGTAGACGCGGCCGAGCTTGCCTTCCTTGCGGATCTCGATCTTCGACGCGATCGGGTGGATCGACGACGTCGAGTTGTTGATGTACGAGATCGAGCCGGTCGGAGGAACCGCCTGCAGGTTCTGGTTGTAGATGCCGTGCTTCTGGATCGACGCCTTCAGCTCGGCCCAGTCACCCTGCGTGGGGATGTGGTGTCCGGCGAACAGCTCCTTGACCTTCTCCGTCTGCGGCACCCACTCCTGCTCGAGGTACTTGTCGAAGAACGCACCCGATGCGTAAGTCGAGTCCTCGAAGCCGTCGAACGCGTGACCGCGCTCGATCGCGAGCGCGTTCGAGGCGCGCAGCGCGTGGAACAGCACCGTGTAGAAGTAGATGTTCGTGAAATCGATGCCCTCTTCGGAGCCGTAGTGCACGTGCTCGCGCGCCAGGTAACCGTGCAGGTTCATCTGGCCGAGGCCGATCGCGTGGGAACGGTCGTTGCCGTCCTCGATCGAGCGCACGGAGCGGATGTGGCTCTGGTCGCTGACCGCGGTGAGCGCACGGATCGCCGCCTCGACCGTGCCGCCGAGGTCGCCGCCGTCCATCGCCAGGGCGATGTTCATCGAGCCCAGGTTGCAGGAGATGTCCTTGCCGATCTGGTCGTACGAGAGATCCTCGTTCAACGTCGTCGGCGTGTTCACCTGCAGGATCTCGCTGCACAGGTTGGACATGTTGATGCGACCCTTGATCGGGTTCGCGCGGTTCACCGTGTCCTCGAACATGATGTACGGGTAACCCGACTCGAACTGGATCTCGGCGAGCGTCTGGAAGAAGTCGCGGGCGTTGATCTTCGTCTTCTTGATGCGCGGGTCGTCGACCATCTCGCGGTACTTCTCGGTGACCGAGATGTCGCCGAAGGGCACGCCGTAGACACGCTCCACGTCGTACGGCGAGAACAGGTACATGTCCTCACCGTTCTTGGCGAGCTCGAAGGTGATGTCGGGAACGACCACACCGAGCGACAGCGTCTTGATACGGATCTTCTCGTCGGCGTTCTCACGCTTCGTGTCGAGGAAGCGCATGATGTCGGGGTGGTGCGCCGACAGGTAGACGGCACCGGCGCCCTGACGCGCACCGAGCTGGTTGGCGTAGCTGAAGCTGTCTTCGAGCAGCTTCATGACGGGGATGATGCCGCTGGACTGGTTCTCGATCTGCTTGATCGGTGCACCCGACTCGCGGATGTTGGACAGCAGCAGCGCCACGCCGCCGCCGCGCTTGGACAGCTGCAGCGCGGAGTTGATGCCGCGGGCGATCGACTCCATGTTGTCTTCGATGCGCAGCAGGAAGCACGAGACGAGCTCGCCGCGCTGCGCCTTGCCGGCGTTGAGGAAGGTGGGAGTGGCGGGTTGGAAACGACCGGAGATGATCTCGTCGACCAACTGCACGGCGAGCTTCTGGTCGCCGTCGGCGAGCGCCAGTGCGGTCATGACGACACGGTCCTCGAAGCGCTCGAGGTACCGCTTGCCGTCGAAGGTCTTCAGCGTGTAGCTCGTGTAGTACTTGAAGGCTCCGAGGAAGGTCTCGAAGCGGAACTTCTTGCCGTACGCGCGGTCGTTGAGCTCCTGGATGAACTCGTGCGGGTACTTGGCGAGCACACCGGGCTCGTAGTACTCCTTCTCGACCAGGTAGTCGAGACGCTCCTTGAGCGAGTGGAAGAACACCGTGTTCTGGTTCACGTGCTGCAGGAAGTACTCCCGGGCGGCACGCTTGTCGGCGTCGAACTGGATCTGCCCGTTCGCGTCGTACAGATTGAGCATCGCGTTGAGGGCGTGATAGTCCAGCCCCTCGAAACGCGCCTCGGTCTTGAAGCTCAAGTCCTTCAGTGCTGCTTCCACCATCGTTCCAATCCTTCGCCGATGCGCTCGACGTCCTCTGGCGTGCCGAACAATTCGAACCGATCCAAGTGCGGCACACGACACTTTCGGCTGATGATCTCTCCGGCGAGCCCGTAGTGCTCGCCGAAGTTGGTGTTGCCCGCGGCGATCACACCGCGAAGCAGGGCCCGGTTGCCCTCGTCGTTGAGGAACCGGATCACCTGCTTGGGAACCGCTCCCCGCTCCTCGCCCCTTCCCTGACCGCCCCCGTAGGTGGGGGTGATCAGCACGAAGGGTTCGTCGATGAGGGGAGTCGGATCCGTGGGCCGCAGCGGAATCCGCACGGCCCGCATCCCGAGCTTCTCGATGAAACGCGCGGTGTTACCCGAGACGCTCGAGAAGTAGACGAGGAGCGGAGCCGACGGGGCGGGCTCACGGAGGGGGTGGGCAACCGCGCCGACCTGGTCTGCGACAGCGGTTGCCATCGGTCAGGCCAGGCGCGCGGCCAGCTCGTCGATCTTGTCGGGACGGAAGCCCGACCAGTGGTCCTCGTCGGTGATCACGACGGGGGCCTGCAGGTACCCGAGGGCCTTGACCTGCTCGAGGGCTGCGGGGTCCTGCGAGACGTCGAGAACCTCGTACTCGATGCCCTTCGAATCCAGTGCACGGTAGGTGGCATTGCACTGCACGCACGACGGCTTGGTGTAGACGGTGATCGCCATTTCGACCTCTTTCTCCCCTCGGACGGACCTGTTCCCAGCACTTCTCGTCGCCGGGACCTCAATACTACATATGGGTACGGACATCGGATAGCACCACAAGGGGTAGTAGTTACATCCGTGTCATTTTTGCGACACTCTCCCCAGATACAACACAGGTTGTCCACCGTTTCATCCACAGCCGCGGCGCGTCGCGCGACCTGAAAAAACCCTGAATCAGGGGCGAATCCTGGATGAACAGCGCAACCATCCACACCGGGGCCCTCTCCGCTCGATCCCGCTCGGTGGATAACCGTCTTCGGCGTGTCGCGGCGTGTCGCGCCCCCGCATCCGCCCGGCGGCGCCGGCACTCTCCGGGATATCCTGAAGGGATGGCCGGATACCAGGAATTGCTGCGCACCCCGGGGGTGGCGCGCATCATCGCCGCACAGCTCACGGCGCGCTTCCCGAACGGGATGACGAGCCTGGCGATCCTGCTGCACGTCGAGCACGTGACCGGGTCCTATGGATACGCGGGCCTCGTTCTCGCGGCCGCATCCGTCGGGCAGGCGGTCTCGGGTCCCGTCACCAGCCGGTGGATGGGCCGCTGGGGGATGCGGCGTGTGCTCACGCTGACGATGATCGTGTGCGCGCTGGCGATCCTCGCCATCGGCCTGCTCGATCTGCCGGTGGCCGGCTTCATGGCGTTCGGACTGATCGCAGGCCTGTCCACTCCGCCGGTGCAGTCCGCGGTGCGCACGATCTATCCCAAGATGGTCAACTCCCGCCAGCTCACCCCGCTCTACTCGCTGGATGCGTCGCTGCAGGAGATCATCTGGATCATCGCCCCCGTCGTGATCACGTTCATCGCGACGCAGATCGGCACCTGGGAGGCGCTCGTCCTGATCGCCGTGATCCTCGTCGGCGGCGGGACGTGGTTCATCCTCTCCCCCGAGGTCGGCCGGGTGCGCATCCCCCGCAGCAAGCGGCGTTTCGGCAAGGTGCTGACGCGCCCCACCGTGCTGCTGGCCACCGTCATCGGGTTCCTGCTCATCGGTGCCTGCGCCGCCGTCGAGGCGGGTGTCGTCGCGACCTTCGACCACGGCGGGCTCGAGGCGGGCATCGTCCTCGCGGTGTTCTCGATCGGCAGCCTCGCCGGAGGCCTCTCGTTCGGCCACGTGCCCATGGGGCCCTGGGCGATGGCGCGGCGCATGGGCATCGTCGCCGTCGGCCTGGTACTGACGATGTTCTCCCTCAACATCTGGTGGCTCTCTGGCACGCTGTTCCTCGCGGGGATCGGCATCGCCCCGGCCCTCGCCGTGCTGTTCGCGATCACCTCCGTGAGCGTCAAGTTCTCGGACACCGCCGAGGCCTACGGGTGGATCGGCACCGGTCAGCTGATCGGCGCCGCTGCGGGTTCCGCCGTCGCCGGCTTCCTGATCGACGCGGTCGAAGCCCCCGGCGCCTTCATCGCGGCCGCGGCCTTCGCCGGTGCCGGAGCGATCGTCGCCATCGTGTGTGTGCGCGCCTTCCCGGATCTGCGCCACCGCGACCCGAGCCCGATCCCCGACACGGAGCCCACGCCGATCATCACCTGAGCGTCGTTCGGCATCGGCGCAGCGCCATAAGGCGACGCAGGCGGGCGAGGCGAGGGGCAAGCGTTCTACGCTCGTAGACATGCCCGCATCCGTCGCGCTTCCCACGCTCGCGTGGGGCTCCCCCGCATCCGCTCACCACGCCCTCCTCGTGCACGGGCTGGGATCGTCCGGCGCCCTGATGTGGCGCTTCGGAACGGCCCTGGCCGAAGCGGGCTGGCATGCCGTCGCCGTCGACCTGCGCGGTCACGGCCTGGCACCGCGAGCGCTCGACTACACGATCGCCGCCTACGCCGCCGATGTGAGCCAGACGGTCCCTGACTCCGGGGGCGCTTGGGACCTCGTCGTCGGCCACTCGCTCGGAGGAGCGTCCGCAACACTCGCGGCCGCGGAGCATCCCGAGTGGGCGAGGCGGCTCGTCCTCGTCGACCCCGCGCTGTATCTCCTGCCGGCCGACCGCGCGGTCGTCGAACGCAGCCAGCAGGATGCGTTCGACTCGCCGACGATCGAGGAGGTCCGCGCCGCGCATCCGCACTGGCATCCGCAGGACGTCGAGCTGAAGGCACAGGCCGCGCAGCTCGCAAGCCGCTGGGCCATCGAGCAGACCCTCGAGCAGAACGCCGACTGGGACGTGACGGATGCGGCCGCACGCCTCACGGTTCCCACGCACGTCATCGCATCCGATCCCGCGGTCTACAGCCTGTTCACCGGGCCACGCGCCGACGAGGTGCTCGCCCGCAATGCCCTCATCACGCGCTCGATCGTCGCGGGTGCCGGTCACTCGCCGCACCGCGACCGCCCGGACGCCACGGTGGCAGCATTGCGCGAGGTGCTGGCATGACCTTCGATCCGCGCACGTACCTGCCCGATGAGCTCATCGAGCGAATTCGAGACCGCGCGGCATCCGTCGACCGTGAGAACGTCTTCCCGGAAGAGGATCTCGTGGAGCTCCGCGCGGCGGGATATCTCGGCATCCTGGTCCCGGCGGATCGGGGAGGCGCAGGTCTGGGTCTCGGCGAGGCGTCGATCCTGCAGCAGCGGCTCGCCACGGCAGCGCCCGCGACCGCCCTGGCCGTCAACATGCACCTCGTCTGGACAGGTGTCGCCAAAGTGCTGCGCGACAGAGGGATCGACGACCTCGCCTTCGTTCAGACCGGTGCCGCGGCCGGCGAGGTCTTCGCCTTCGGGATCAGCGAGGCCGGCAACGACCTCGTGCTCTTCGACAGCGCCACCGCGGCCGTTCCTCTCCCGGACGGCGGGTACACGTTCACCGGCACGAAGATCTTCACCTCGCTCGCCCCGGTGTGGACGCACCTCGGCGTGCACGGTCTGGACACCACGTCGCCCGACGCGCCTCAGCTGGTCTACGGCTTCGTACCGCGCTCGGACGCCGTGCGCACCCGCGATGACTGGGACACGGTGGGCATGAGGGGAACGCAGTCTCGCACGACGGAGCTGCACGGCGCCGTCGCTCCGGCCGACCGGATCGTGCGCAGGGTCGCACCCGGACCGCAGCCCGATCCGATCGTGTTCGGGATCTTCAGCGTGTTCGAGATCCTGCTCGCCTCCGTCTACACGGGTATCGGTCGACGCGCGCTGGATGTCGCCGTCGAGACGGCCTCGAAACGACGCTCGCGCAAGACGGGACTGACCTACGACCAGGACCCCGATATCCGGTGGCGCGTGGCCGAGATGGCACTGACCTACGATGCGCTCGTTCCGCAGATCGCCGCGCTCGCGCACGACGTGGATGCCGGAGTGGATCACGGCGCACGGTGGTTCTCGCTGCTGTCCGGACTCAAGCATCGTGCCGCGGTCGGCGCCAAGCGGATCGTCGACGAGGCGATCCTGGTCGCCGGCGGATCGTCGTACTTCTCGTCCAGCGAGCTGGGCCGGCTGTATCGTGACGTGCTCGCCGGCCAGTTCCACCCCTCCGACCCGGAGTCCGCGCACGCGACCGTCGCCGCCGCATGGCTCGGTCCGATCCGGCAGGGAGCGGGCAGTTGAGCGCAGTGGGCCGCATCCTGCTCGGCGACGGTCTCGAAGTCAGCGCGCTCGGCTACGGCGGGATGAGCCTCAGCGACGTGTACGGACCGGTCGACGATGCGACAGCACTCGCGACGCTGACGCACGCGGTGGATGCGGGACTCACCTTCGTCGACACGGCCAACATCTACGGCGCGGGGCGCAGTGAGCGCACGATCGCGCGGCTGCTCGCCACCCGACGCGACGAGATCACGTTGGCGACCAAGTTCGGGATCTCCGGCGGCGCGATCGGCTCGCGCGGCATCCGTGGCGACGCCGCGTACGTGCGCGAGCAGATCGATCAGAGCCTCTCCCGACTCGGCACCGACCATGTCGACCTCTACTACCAGCACCGCGTCGATCCGAACGTGCCGATCGAGGAGACGGTCGGCGCGATGTCGGAGCTGGTGGCCGAGGGAAAGGTGCTCCATCTCGGTCTGTCGGAGGCGACGGCGGACGAGATCCGTCGCGCTCACGCCGTGCATCCGATCGCCGCTGTGCAGACCGAGTGGAGCGTGGTCAGCCGCGACGTCGAGAACGCCGTCGTGCCCACGGCCGTCGAGCTCGGCATCGGCTTCGTGCCGTACTCCCCACTCAGCCGCGCCTGGTTGACGAACGACTTCTCCCCCACACACATCGGGCCCGGTGACGGTCGACCCCGGTTCCCGAGGTTCTCCAGCGCGAACCTCACCGCCAACGCGGACCTGCGCGCCGAGTACCTCGTCCTCGCGCACCAGCGCGACCTGACCGGCGCGCAACTCGCGCTGGGCTGGCTGTTCACGCGTGCCGCGCAATTGGGGATCGCCGCCGCCCCTATCCCGGGCTCGCGCTTCGCGCGGCACGTGGATGAGTGGCTGCCGGCATCCGGCCTCATCCTGGACGCGGACACGATGGCGTCTCTCGAGCCCTTCGCCGCCGCCATCACCGGCAACCGGAGCTTCGATATCGGGTGGACGAGTCAGCGCGAGGGTCTTGCGAGCTGACCGTCCCGGTCACTTCCCGGCGAAGTCGAAAGCGCGCAGCAGCTCCTCGACGGCACGCTCACGATCCTCGCCGCCCTCCTCGAACATGTGGGCGACATGGGTGCGCAGATGGTTCTCGAGCAAAAGACGATTCAAGGACTCGAGCGAGCGCTGGATCGCGCGGGACTGCGTGATGATGTCCATGCAGTACTCCTCGGACTCGATCATCTTGGTCACCCCGCGCAGCTGCCCTTCCAGGATGCTGGTGCGGTGCAGCGCGCGCTTCTTGATGTCGTCGATCACGCTGACAGAGTACGCCGTGGAAGGATGACGAAATGCCCCGCACACCGACAGCACTGCTGAGCGACGCCGATCGAGAGCGGCTGCACGGGCTGCGGCTCATGAAGGGGATCGCACTCGGCGCCCTCATCGCACTCGCGGTCGTCTTCGTGATCGCATTCGCTCTGCAGAGCCGGTATCCGTGGCTCTCGTACGTGCGCGCGGCGGCGGAAGGCGGCATGGTCGGAGCTCTCGCGGACTGGTTCGCGGTGACCGCACTCTTCCGGCGACCGCTCGGGCTTCCCATTCCGCACACCGCGATCATCCCGAACCGCAAAGACGAGATCGGACGCACCCTCGGCGAGTTCGTCGAGACGAACTTCCTCGCCGCTCCCGTCATCCGCGGCAAACTCGAGTCCTTCTCGCTCTCCGCCCGGCTCGGCGCGTGGCTGGCGCAGCCGGCCCATGCTGAGCGGGTCGCTTCCGAAGGGGCGACGATCGCGACGAATGTCATCGAGGCTCTCAGTGACGACGACGTCCAGCAACTGCTCGGCGACCTCGCCCGTGAGCACCTGGTCGTGCCCGAGTGGGGTCCGCCGCTTGGCGGCTGGCTCGAGCGCATGGTTTCCTCAGGTGCCCACCACGGCGCGGTGGATCTCGCGGCCGACAGCATCGACACCTGGTTGAGAGCGAACCGCCCCGCATTCACGGGGCTCATCTCCCGTCGCCTTCCCTCATGGGTTCCATCGATGGTGCACACACTGATCGACGAGGCGGCGTACCACGAAGCGGTCAAGTTCGTCGCCGCCGTGCGGGAGGATCCCGATCACCCTGCACGGCACGCGGTGGACGGCTACCTCTCGCGTCTGGCCGAGAACCTGCAGCACGACCCCGTGACGATCGGACGATTCGAAGACGCCAAGACGACGGTCTTCGACTCTCCGCGTGTGCGTGAGCTTGCAGGTGAGGCGTGGCGTACGGCCAAGAACGGTCTCACGCGCGGTCTCCGCGACCCGGACAGCGGACTGCGCCGTCGACTGGTCGAGACGTTGACCGACGTCGGCCGCCGCCTGGAGCGGGACGAGGCCCTGCGCGCCCGCGTCGACGGGTGGGTGACGGATGCAGCGGTCTTCGTCATCGAGCGCTACCGCCACGACATCGCCTCTGTCATCACCGACACAGTGGAGCGCTGGGACCCCGAGGAGACGACCGAGAAGATCGAGCTCATGGTCGGCCGCGATCTGCAGTACATTCGCCTCAACGGCACGATCGTAGGCTCTCTCGCGGGCCTGACGATCTTCGCGATCGCACACGCGATCTTCGGGGCCTAGGGGGCTGGATGAGCACGACGGAGACCTCCGAGCGCCTCTTCTCCTATGGAACCCTCCTGCTCCCACAGGTACAGCTGGATGTCTTCGGTCGCCGCATCGAATCAACGGAGGACGTGCTCGCGGGCTATCACGTCCAGCAGGCCGAGATCGACGACTCCCGCGTCGTGGCGATCTCGGGCCTCGCCGCGCACCCTGTGCTGAGCCGCACCGGAAACACGAGCGACAAGGTCAGCGGACGCGTGCTGGAACTGACGCTCGACGAGCTCGACGCGGCCGACGAGTACGAAGTCTCGCTGTACCGGCGCGTAGCAGTGGTACTTCAGAGTGGACGCGACGCCTGGGTCTACGTGGGGTAGGGAGCGCGGAAATGATCACTCTCGTCCTCGTGCGCCACGCCAAGTCCGACTGGGGAACGGCGGGCCTCCCAGATCACGAACGTCCCCTGAACGAGCGCGGCCGACGCGACGCTCCACTCATGGCTGCGGCCCTCGCCACAACCGGCTTCCGGCCGGAACGACTGCTCAGCAGCACAGCCCTCCGCGCTCGCACGACGGCGGCATCGTTCGCAGCCGCCCTCGAGGTTTCCCTCGAGACCCTTCCCGAGCTGTACGGGGCGTCCGCACGCGAGCTGTGGGATGCGGCTGCGGCGACGGGAGCGCAGAACGTCCTCATCGTCGCTCACGATCCCGGGTTGAGCGAGCTCGCATCCGAGCTGGCAGGCCGCGAGATGATGATGACGACGTGCGCGGTCGCCACGTTCCCCATCGCGGGCGATCACTGGCCCGTGGATCCGTCCCCGGTCGAGGAGTGGGGCCTTCACGCTCCCCGCTAGGCTGCGTCGACCTTCGCGACGACTCCGTCGGTGAGCGAGACCAGTTCGTCGAACGTCAGAGGAAACACCGTGTGAGGAGTGCCGCCGGCCGCCCAGATCTGCGCATGCTGCGCGAGATCCTCGTCGACGACAGTCACCAGCGGTGCGGGATGTCCGGTGGGCGCAACTCCCCCGATCGCCTGCCCCGTCGCCTGCCGGACCTGCTCGACGGTCGCTCTCACGATCGACGAACGTCCTAGCCGTGACGCGAGAGCATGCGTGTCAACGCGGTGAGCTCCACTCGTCATCATTAGAAGAGGTTCGCCATCGGACCAGAACACCAGACTGTTGGCGATGGCGCCGACATCGACGCCGAGAGCGGATGCCGCAAGCGCGGCCGTCGACGCCGCATCCGGCAGCTGCACGATCTCGCCGAGGATGCCGGCCGAACGCAGCGCATCGTGGACGAGCTGGCTGCGAGGATGAAGCCCTGAGGGCATACGGATCAGCGTATGACCTGCAACTGCGGGCACAAACACGAAAGGGCCACCCAGCTTTGGGTGGCCCTTTCTAAAAGGAGTCCGGCGGTGTCCTACTCTCCCACAGGGTCCCCCCTGCAGTACCATCGGCGCTGAGAGGCTTAGCTTCCGGGTTCGGAATGGGACCGGGCGTTTCCCTCTCGCTATGGCCGCCGAAACACTATTGATGTTTCAAGTCATGCACACAACAAAAGAATGTTGGTGCGGTTCTCGACCGTACATCGAGAACCACTCAGTGGACGCAAGCAACTTCAGTTCAAACGGAAGTGTTATCAAGTCATCGGCTTATTAGTACCAGTCAGCTGCACGCATTACTGCGCTTCCACATCTGGCCTATCAACCCAGTAGTCTGGCTGGGAGCCTCTCACCCGAAGGTATGGAAGTCTCATCTTGAGGCCGGCTTCCCGCTTAGATGCTTTCAGCGGTTATCCATCCCGAACGTAGCTAATCAGCGGTGCTCCTGGCGGAACAACTGACACACCAGAGGTTCGTCCAACCCGGTCCTCTCGTACTAGGGTCAGATCCTCTCAAACTTCCTACGCGCGCAGCGGATAGGGACCGAACTGTCTCACGACGTTCTAAACCCAGCTCGCGTACCGCTTTAATGGGCGAACAGCCCAACCCTTGGGACCTACTCCAGCCCCAGGATGCGACGAGCCGACATCGAGGTGCCAAACCATGCCGTCGATATGGACTCTTGGGCAAGATCAGCCTGTTATCCCCGAGGTACCTTTTATCCGTTGAGCGACAGCGCTTCCACAAGCCACTGCCGGATCACTAGTCCCGACTTTCGTCCCTGCTCGACCTGTCAGTCTCACAGTCAAGCTCCCTTGTGCACTTACACTCGCCACCTGATTGCCAACCAGGTTGAGGGAACCTTTGGGCGCCTCCGTTACTTTTTGGGAGGCAACCGCCCCAGTTAAACTACCCACCAGGCACTGTCCCTGAACCGGATTACGGTTCGAAGTTAGATATCCAGAGTGACCAGAGTGGTATTTCAACAATGACTCCACAAACACTGGCGTGTCTGCTTCACAGTCTCCCACCTATCCTACACAAGCCACACCGAACACCAATACCAAGCTGTAGTAAAGGTCACGGGGTCTTTCCGTCCTGCTGCGCGTAACGAGCATCTTTACTCGTAATGCAATTTCGCCGAGTTCGCGGTTGAGACAGTTGGGAAGTCGTTACGCCATTCGTGCAGGTCGGAACTTACCCGACAAGGAATTTCGCTACCTTAGGATGGTTATAGTTACCACCGCCGTTTACTGGGGCTTAAATTCGCAGCTTCGCTTACGCTAACCGCTCCTCTTAACCTTCCAGCACCGGGCAGGCGTCAGTCCGTATACATCGTCTTGCGACTTGGCACGGACCTGTGTTTTTAGTAAACAGTCGCTACCCACTAGTCTCTGCGGCCACCACACCCTTTTCCAGGCAAGCTGGTATAAGTGGATGGCCCCCCTTCTCCCGAAGTTACGGGGGCATTTTGCCGAGTTCCTTAACCACGATTCTCTCGATCTCCTTGGTATTCTCTACCTGACCACCTGAGTCGGTTTGGGGTACGGGCAGCTAGAACCTCGCGTCGATGCTTTTCTCGGCAGCATAGGATCACCCACTTTTTATCCGCATCGTGTCTCAGCCGAACGAGTCGCGGATTTGCCTACGACTCAGCCTACGCACTTGCCCCGGGACAACCATCGCCCGGGTTGGGCTACCTTCCTGCGTCACACCTGTTAATACGCTAACCGCACCAGCATGGGGTCGAGCGTTCACCAAGACGGCATCACCCCGAAGGGATCCACACATTCCTGGCTAGGACTCTTAGCACCACTGGATTAGCTTGGGCGGTTCTTCGCCGGTACGGGAATATCAACCCGTTGTCCATCGACTACGCCTGTCGGCCTCGCCTTAGGTCCCGACTTACCCAGGGAAGATTAGCTTGACCCTGGAACCCTTGGTCTTTCGGAGGACGTGTTTCTCACACGTCTTTCGCTACTCATGCCTGCATTCTCACTCGTGTAGCCTCCACGGCTGGTTCACACCGCCGCTTCGCTGGCCACACGACGCTCTCCTACCCATCAACACGGCTGGACCACGAAGGCCTACCAATAATGTCAATGCCACAACTTCGGTGGCGTGCTTGAGCCCCGTTACATTGTCGGCGCGGAATCACTTGACCAGTGAGCTATTACGCACTCTTTCAAGGGTGGCTGCTTCTAAGCCAACCTCCTGGTTGTCACAGCAACTCCACATCCTTTCCCACTTAGCACGCGCTTAGGGACCTTAGTTGGTGGTCTGGGTTGTTTCCCTCTCGACTATGAAGCTTATCCCCCACAGTCTCACTGCTGCGCTCTCACTTACCGGCATTCGGAGTTTGGCTGACGTCAGTAACCTTGTAGGGCCCATCGGCCATCCAGTAGCTCTACCTCCGGCAAGAAACACGCAACGCTGCACCTAAATGCATTTCGGAGAGAACCAGCTATCACGAAGTTTGATTGGCCTTTCACCCCTATCCACAGCTCATCCCCTCAGTTTTCAACCTAAGTGGGTTCGGTCCTCCACGACGTCTTACCGTCGCTTCAACCTGGCCATGGATAGATCACTTCGCTTCGGGTCTAGGACACGCGACTGAATCGCCCTATTCAGACTCGCTTTCGCTACGGCTACCCCACACGGGTTAACCTCGCCACGTATCGCTAACTCGCAGGCTCATTCTTCAAAAGGCACGCTGTCACCCCTACTAAGGAGGCTCCAACGGTTTGTAAGCAAACGGTTTCAGGTACTATTTCACTCCCCTCCCGGGGTACTTTTCACCTTTCCCTCACGGTACTTGTCCGCTATCGGTCATCTGGGAGTATTTAGGCTTATCAGGTGGTCCTGACAGATTCACACGGGATTTCTCGGGCCCCGTGCTACTTGGGATACTCTCCACGCCAGAACACGCATTTCGACTACGGGGCTGGCACCCACTATGGCTGGCCTTTCAAGACCATTCGTCTATACGCTTCTGTCACGTCGATCACCCGGCAGGATGATCAAGAAAGTCCCACAACCCCCAACGTGCAACGCCTGCCGGCTATCACACACGCTAGGTTTAGCCTCTTCCGATTTCGCTCGCCACTACTCACGGAATCACGGTTGTTTTCTCTTCCTGTGGGTACTGAGATGTTTCACTTCCCCACGTTCCCTCTACCCGCCCTATATATTCAGGCGGGAGTCACTAGGTCGGCACGCCGCCCAGCGGGGTTTCCCCATTCGGAGACCCTCGGATCAAAGTGTGCTTATCCACTCCCCGAGGCTTATCGCAGATTGCTACGTCCTTCTTCGGCTCCAGATGCCAAGGCATCCACCGTTTGCTCTTAAAGACTTGAAATCACATGAGTTTGAATCGTCAACTCGAAAATTGACTAAATGATCTAAAAAAGATCACCTGTGAAATGAATCCGAAGATTCATCTCTAAGATGCTCGCGTCCACTGTGTAGTTCTCAAAGTACGGGCGGTACCAACCCCCACTGCACAAGCAGCAGAAGAAGGCCCAGAGGTACAGCTGCAACCCCAAAAGAGTCACACCCGGTCCCTCAGGACCCAACAGCGTGCACGCCCTCACCCAAGAACCCAGCCCCGTTCCAAACCCGAAGGTCGTACTAAAAACCAGAAACTCACATGAGAGCCTCGTCAAATGTTCCACCCATGAGCACCCTGCAGAGACATTCGCTCTGATCAGGGGCCTGGACACCGAAGTGCCAGATGCTCCTTAGAAAGGAGGTGATCCAGCCGCACCTTCCGGTACGGCTACCTTGTTACGACTTAGTCCTAATTACCGATCCCACCTTCGACGGCTCCCTCCACAAGGGTTAGGCCACCGGCTTCAGGTGTTACCGACTTTCATGACTTGACGGGCGGTGTGTACAAGACCCGGGAACGTATTCACCGCAGCGTTGCTGATCTGCGATTACTAGCGACTCCGACTTCATGAGGTCGAGTTGCAGACCTCAATCCGAACTGGGACCGGCTTTTTGGGATTCGCTCCACCTCACGGTATTGCAGCCCTTTGTACCGGCCATTGTAGCATGCGTGAAGCCCAAGACATAAGGGGCATGATGATTTGACGTCATCCCCACCTTCCTCCGAGTTGACCCCGGCAGTATCCCATGAGTTCCCACCATTACGTGCTGGCAACATAGAACGAGGGTTGCGCTCGTTGCGGGACTTAACCCAACATCTCACGACACGAGCTGACGACAACCATGCACCACCTGTATACGAGTGTCCAAAGAGTTCTACATTTCTGCAGCGTTCCCGTATATGTCAAGCCTTGGTAAGGTTCTTCGCGTTGCATCGAATTAATCCGCATGCTCCGCCGCTTGTGCGGGTCCCCGTCAATTCCTTTGAGTTTTAGCCTTGCGGCCGTACTCCCCAGGCGGGGAACTTAATGCGTTAGCTGCGTCACGGAAACCGTGGAATGGTCCCCACAACTAGTTCCCAACGTTTACGGGGTGGACTACCAGGGTATCTAAGCCTGTTTGCTCCCCACCCTTTCGCTCCTCAGCGTCAGTTACGGCCCAGAGATCTGCCTTCGCCATCGGTGTTCCTCCTGATATCTGCGCATTCCACCGCTACACCAGGAATTCCAATCTCCCCTACCGCACTCTAGTCTGCCCGTACCCACTGCAGGCTGGAGGTTGAGCCTCCAGTTTTCACAGCAGACGCGACAAACCGCCTACGAGCTCTTTACGCCCAATAATTCCGGATAACGCTTGCGCCCTACGTATTACCGCGGCTGCTGGCACGTAGTTAGCCGGCGCTTTTTCTGCAAGTACCGTCACTTTCGCTTCTTCCTTGCTAAAAGAGGTTTACAACCCGAAGGCCGTCATCCCTCACGCGGCGTTGCTGCATCAGGCTTTCGCCCATTGTGCAATATTCCCCACTGCTGCCTCCCGTAGGAGTCTGGGCCGTGTCTCAGTCCCAGTGTGGCCGGTCACCCTCTCAGGCCGGCTACCCGTCGACGCCTTGGTGAGCCATTACCTCACCAACAAGCTGATAGGCCGCGAGCCCATCCTGAACCAAAAAATCTTTCCAAACGTTGACCATGCGGCCACGTCTCGTATCCAGTATTAGACGCCGTTTCCAGCGCTTATCCCAGAGTCCAGGGCAGGTTGCTCACGTGTTACTCACCCGTTCGCCACTGATCCACAGAGCAAGCTCTGCTTCACCGTTCGACTTGCATGTGTTAAGCACGCCGCCAGCGTTCATCCTGAGCCAGGATCAAACTCTCCGTAAAAGAAAAATGCATACACACAACGGAAAAAGAAGTGCGCAGCGAGTTTGAACTGACCAAAAGGATGCCATTACTGACAATCCATAACGCCAACCCCAAAGGGTTGGACTTGATCCAAAGGAATCTCACCCAGCCGAAGCTGGAACGAGGTTATTTGGCATTTGACAAGTGCACGCTGTTGAGTTCTCAAGGAACGGATGCTCCTGCCGCTCGGCTTCTCAGCCTCGCCCGCAGGGCAACTTCTCCATTTTAGCCGTTTCGCTCGCCGTGTCAAATCCGCCGGAGCGGATCGTTCTCACCGCCGAGGCGGCGATCGACGGAACGATCGGCACCCCACACGCACGTCAGATCTGAGATCTTCTCGCTTGTGTGGGAGTGTGTTCTCCGCTTGAGGGGAACGGGGCTTCAGCCTCTCCGCTCTTCCCTGTGGGGCGAACAAGTAATAAGTTACGTGGGTTCCGGGCATCTGCCAACTCGGCACCCCATCCCGGGCGTGTCGCGCATGTTTCCGGCCGATGACGCTCCGCTCTCCGCTCTCCATCCCCCGCATCCCACTCCCACTCCCACTCCCACTCCCACTCCCACTCCCACGAGACTGCATCGGCGTGACGAGATCACGGGTGATGACAGTGATCTCGTGCACGAGGTGCAGTCTCTAGACGGCGGTCGGGCACACGGCGAAGACTCCGCTGTGCGCAAAGGCTCCGACGGTCGCTCTCGTCAGCTCACTCCCACAGCGCCGCGGCGTCGCGGTCTGCCTGGGACAAGCTCGCACCAGCCGACCGCGCCGCGCCGCGCCGCGCCCACAGAGGATCGCAGGGCACGGTTCAATGCGTCGAGCGATACCGTCCACTCCCGCTGCGCCTCGTCATACGCATCACGCGCAGCCCCGCTCCACGCTCCCCGCAGCGCACTGACCTCACCGTCGAGCGCGGCCAGAACATCTTCGAGGGATCCTGCCGCCCGAGCGAGCACGTCTACCATATCCGCATGGCGAGCAGGATCGAACGAGATGCTCATCTCTCCTCCTGCTCCTGCCGAGTCAGTTCAGGCGCATCTCCCGGGACGCATTGAGAGCTTCCCTCGATGACGTACAAACCTGGCTCGGTATGGAACGCGAGACCGTAGACGTCGCCACCAGTCGCGTAGATCGATACGGTCGGCTCGGAGACGGTACGCACGTCCATACCCATAGATGCCCAGTAGTTCGAGACCGTTTCCGCATTGGCAGCATGATCCGTGAGAGGTTTCCGCGCGTAACTCCACGTGGTCTTGACCCCCTCGCTGCTGCCGAGATCACACGACGCCCATGACGGCGGACTTACCTCTGCCCAGCCATCGGGCGAAAGCAAAGCAGCGGTGCTTTGCACCACCTTGAAGAATGCAACGCGGGATTCCTGTGGAGTCGTGTCTCCCCCTGGTTGTGTCCCACACCCGCTCACCACAAGCATCGCGACGGCAACCAGTACAGCCGACAAGCGGCGTCGCGCACGTACGTTGCTCGTGTTCACCGTGTTCCTATCGGCAGTAGAGGCGGCGCGGGGGTGGACTCGCGACTGACGAGCTCGCCCTGCCCCGTGGTGGCGAGTGCAATGTTACGAAGCGACTGGGTATCTCGGTCGAAGTACCCACTGCCATCGTTGGTAAGTGCTCCATGATCTCGCGCGCCCGCTCGTCCGTCACCGCCGTTGACGTCGAACACCTCGGCGCCGAAGCCCGAGCCTGTTGGGTCGACAGGATGCAGCGGACTCGCCTGACCGACCCAAGCCCACGCATCTCCGCTGCCCGGCAACCAGGAAACCGTGTCGGTCGCTTGCCCGGCGAAGACCTGCTCAGCGTGCAAGTCGTTAGCCTGGTCGATCTGCGGCGGCAGGCCAGCGGAACCAACGCTCACGAAAGCATCGACAGGACGCTCAAGAGCAGAGTTGCTCATTGTCGCGACGTGCATGCATCGCGTCAATCGCCGAAACGACGAAGGCCCCCGCTGAGCGGGGGCCTTTCCGGTGGACCTGAGGGGATTCGAACCCCTGACCTCTTCATTGCGAACGAAGCGCGCTACCAACTGCGCCACAGGCCCGGAACTCAACGAGCCTATCACGGCCCGAAGTGACGAAAAAACGTCGTCAACCCGCTGCGCGCCGCGTCGACAGCAGGCGCCGAACGTGGTCTTCGATCTCCGCGTCGTCGACGTACCCCATCCGAGCGAAGGGGGACTCCTCGGCGGTCTTCGCGATCCGCGCGGTGTCGATCGACGGCGGCGCGGCCTGCTCGGCGCGCTCGCGCTTGGCCTCTTCCACGGCGGCCCGGCGAAGCGCCGCACGGGCATCCGCCGCGTCCTGGACGAGAGACGCCCGCGACCCCGAGGTCGCTGCGAGCGGCCTCGGCAGCGATCGCGGTTCCCACGTGGCGGGAGCGGACTTCGTCGGCAGTGCGACGTCCTGCACGTCCGTCTGACGGGCCTGGACCGCCACCTGCGGAACGGGAGCGACCCGCCGTGTTGCCCGACGCGCCACACGCGACATCTGCTGCAGCATCAGCACCGAGACGACGAAGACAGCGCCCGATGCCCAGAGCAGCGTCGCGCTCGCTGCGGTCAGCTGCACCCAGACGCCCAGGCCCGCTCCTGCGAGCGAGAGGAGCGCGAGCACGGTGGCGGTCAGCCGAGCCCGTCGACGCGCCCGAGCCATGCGTACCTCAGGCCGGTCGCGCACCGCGCGGGCTTCCTGTTTGGCGGCAGCGAGCTCCTGCCGCGCGACTTCGAGCTGCGCACGCTCACGCTCGGCGAGCGTCTGACGGGCGAGCTTCTGCTGCGCGGATGCGGTGCGTGCCGTCAACTCGAGCCGCACCTCTTCCGGGGTCTCGCTCGTCTCGGCAAGAACGCGCAGCGCCTGATTGAGACGGACGGCGTTGCGCTCCGCAGCGTTGTACTGGTGCCGGCTCTGCCAGGACGGCAGAAGATAGAGCAGCCACAGCGTCACGGCGACGAGGAAGATCACTCCTCCGCCCAGCACCTGTCCACCCATGCCGTCAACGGTAGGCGACGCACCGCGGCGAACACGGCAAGCGTCGGCGTGTCGGCGTCAGTCGGAGGGAGCGATGCGGTCGCGCTCCGGCACGTCCGCGGCATCCGCGGGCGCACGACCGGCGACCCATCGCGCCAGCACCCCTTCGGGCACCTCTTCGCGGGTCAGCGCGAAGGCGTAATGGTCGCGCCAGTCGCCGTCGATGTGGATGTACCGACGACGCAGACCCTCGTAGCGGAACCCCAGCTTCTGCACGACCCGCAGACTCGCGTCGTTCTCCGGTCGGATGCAGATCTCCATCCGGTGCAGCCGCAGCTCCGTGAAGCAGAGATCGGTGGCGAGAGCCACGGACGTCGGCGTGATGTCGCGGCCGGCGAACTCACGGGCCACCCAGTAACCGATCGTCGCCGACGCGAGCGACCCGCGTGCAATCCCCCACACGTTCAGCTGACCGGCGACGCGCCCGTCGTACTCCATGACCAACGGCACCCCCGCGCCGTCGCGATACTGCTGGAGCAGCCGACGGATGCCGATCTTCATGTCGAGAAGCACGGCGCCGTCTGGGCTCGTCGCCTCCCAGGGGCGCAGCCATGCGCGGTTCGACATCAGATGATCCTGCAGCACGCGCGCATCGCGCGCACGGATCAGACGGATGCCGACCCGCCCGTGCTCGCGCGGTGCCGAAAGGTCCACCTCGAACCTCCCCCGGTTCAGAGTCCGGCGACGAAGTCCTTGAGCCAGGGCCGCAGGTCCGGGCCGAGGTCGTCGCGATCGCTGGCGAGCTGGACGATCGCCTTGATGTAGTCGAGTTTGTCACCCGTGTCGTAGCGCCGGCCACGGAACACCACGCCGTACACGCCGCGCTCAGGATCCGTGGCGAGCTCCTGCAGCGCATCGGTGAGCTGGATCTCGCCGCCCTTGCCCGGCTCAGTGCGCTCGAGCACCTCGAAGACCTCCGGGCCGAGCACGTACCGGCCGATGATGGCGAGATTGGAGGGCGCATCCTCCTTCTTGGGCTTCTCGACGAGCCCGGTCACCTTGACGACGCCGTCTTCGTCGGTCTCCTCGACAGCGGCGACGCCGTAGAGGTGGATGTTCTCCGGGTCGACCTCCATGAGGGCGATGACCGCAGCGCCTCGCTTGTCGTACTCGGAGAGCATCTTCGACAGGAGCGGGTCGCGCTCGTCGATCAGATCGTCGCCCAGCAGCACCGCGAACGGGTGGTCTCCGACGTGCGCCTGCGCACGCAGCACCGCGTGCCCGAGCCCCTTCGGCTCACCCTGACGCACCATGTGAACGTCGGCAAGGTCGGAGGAATGCTCCACCTTCGCGAGCTTGCCGGTGTCGCCCTTCTCGCGCAGCTTCTGCTCCAGCTCCGGCATCGCGTCGAAGTGATTCGCGATGTTGTTCTTGTTGCGGCCGATGATGATCAGCACGTCCTGGATGCCGGCCTCGACCGCCTCTTCGACCACGTACTGGATCGCCGGCTTGTCGACGACGGGCAACATCTCCTTCGGCATGGCCTTCGTGGCGGGCAGGAATCGTGTTCCCAGACCCGCGGCGGGAATGACGGCCTTGAAGGGCTTGTGAGTCATGCCGCGATCCTATCGGCACGCCTCCGACGGTTGCGGTCCTTAGAATCATGTGCATGTCAGACGGTGACGATCGCAATGCAGTGGACGACGTCAAGCGCGCACTCCGCGCCGACCTGCGGGAGCGGCGGCAGACGCTGTCGGCCACCGCGCGGGAGAGCGCGGGCGCGGGAGTCCACCAGCAGCTCGACGCTCTGACGGCGGCGCACCACGTGACCTCGCTCTCCTGCTTCCTCTCCACCAACGCCGAACCCGACACGCGCGAGTTCGTGCGCGAGGCCGTGCGACGCGGCATCCGCGTCCTGCTGCCCGTCACCCGCGTGGACGGGCTGCTCGATTGGGCCGTCGCAACCGAGGACGGCGAGATCGCGGAGGGCCTGTTCGGTCTGCCCGAACCCGTCGGTGAGCTGCTGGGCCCCATCGCCGTCAACGACGTCGACCTGATGATCGTGCCCGCCGCCGCCGTCGATCGCCGCGGGATGCGGCTGGGATGGGGCCGCGGCTATTTCGACAAGACCATCGGCTCGATGCAGAAATGCCCGCCGGTATACGCGGTCGTCTACGACTCCGAGATCCTCGACGACGTCCCGACGGATGTGCACGACCAGCCCGTCGACGGCGTCGTCACCCCCACCCGCACCCTGACGCTGCGCACCCGCTGAGCGCCTGACCCCGGAGGCACCATGCCCACCTACGCCTATGCCTGCAAGTCCTGCGGACACCGCTTCGACACCGTGCAGTCCTTCTCCGACCCCGCACTGACCGAGTGCCCCTCATGCGGCGGCGAACTGCGCAAAGAGTACGGATCGATCGGCGTGACGTTCAACGGCTCCGGCTTCTACCGCACCGACTCGCGCGCCGGCGCACCGAGCTCGGCCTCGACCGGCACGTCGGGTGGAGACTCCGGCTCGTCCGGGGCATCATCGAGCACGGGGGCCACCGCTCCCGCCGCGCCCGCGGCTTCCTGACCGGCCTGGCGCCGGCGACATAAGGAGAGAATCGATGATCAAGGGTTTCAAGGAGTTCATCCTCCGCGGCAACGTGATCGACCTCGCGGTCGCTGTCGTCATCGGCGCGGCGTTCACCGCTGTCGTGAACGCGATCGTCGCGTCGATCATCACTCCGCTCATCGCCATCTTCTGGAAGGCCGACGAGAACGGCGTTCCCGGCATCGAGGTGCCCGACATCTACGGCGGCACGGTGACGTTCCCGATCGGCGGTCTCATCACCGCGATCGTGAGCTTCTTCGCCGTCGCGATCGTCGTCTACTTCGTGTTCGTCATGCCGATGAACCTGTGGAAGGCGCGCCAGGCTGCGCGGGCCGGCGTGCCGGAGCCCGAAGCGGCTCCCGCCCCCACCGAGCAGGAACTGCTGGTGCAGATCCGCGACCTGCTCGAACAGCAGAACAAGACCCACCCCTGACGCCTCAGTAGTGCGGGGGGACCTCGCGCCGCATCCGCTCGTCGTTCGGGCCCGCCTCGGACGCAGCGGATGCGGCGTCGTCGCGTGTGCTCTCGGGCTCTTCGACCGCGCCGGGCGCGGGCGTCAGCCGGGCGCGTCGCGCACCCGTCACACGGACGACGCGCTGGCGGTCGTCACTCGGCGACATCGATCGGCTGCGTACTGGCCTGCGGCGATGTGCCCGCCTCGATACCGAGCAGCGTCGCCACGCGCGCCGCGACCGCAGCGGGGTCGCTGTAAAGGTCGAAGGCGTGCACGCGCAGGTAGTGCCAGCCCAGGCGTCGAAGGATCTGGGGCCGCAGGCGGAGCGATTCGCGCAGCGACTCGGGACGCGTCTCCGGGTCACTCTCGACGACGACGGCCTTGCCGTCATGGCCCGCGACGAGCGGCAGTAGCCCGCGGTAGTCGAGATCGACCTTGATGCCCTTGGCTCGCAGCTCCCGAGCGAGGGCGCGGGTCAGCGGGTCGGCGAGGTCCTCGAGACGCGTCTCGCGCGCTCGCGCCGCCACTCCGCCGAGGATGCTCATGAGCGTCGCGGCGCCATGCTCGAGTCGGCCGTCCTCGAACGCGCTGGGACGGATGGAGGAGACGATCACCATCGAGCGACGCGCACGAGTCATTCCGACCGTGAGCAGTCGCTCTCCGTCAGCCGTGGACAGGTCGCCGAAATCGCTGAGGACGCGACCGTGCTTAGTCAGCCCGAACCCGAGCGAGAAGATCACACGATCGCGACTCTCCGCGACCGACTCCTCGAGGGTCAGCACGGCGAACGGCTCGGCCGTCTCGCGCGACACGAAGTCAGCCACGTCGGAGCGCCCCGCGAAGGCGACGTCCACGGCGGCACGGATGCGTTCGGCGTGCCGCCTGCTGGCGGTGACGACCATGAGGCTCTCACCGGATCGGTTGACCGCGTGCTCGGTCACAAGCGTGACGACGCGCGCGACCTCGGCGTCGGGGCTCTCGACGGCACCCGAGATGGGATCCGGTGTTCCCGTTCCGCCCTCGACGTAGTCGACGCTCAGGCTCCCTCGGCCAAGGTAAGCACCGGCCCAGGGCAGAGAGACGAGCTCGCCGCCGTAGAAGGCGTCATTCACGAGCTGCGCCAGGTCCTCGCCGCCGGCGCGGTAGCTGCGGGTCAGGGTGGCGACGTCGAGGAGCTCCGCCATCCGCTCGAACACCGACACCTCGTCGAACGGCTCGTCGAACTCGTCTGCGACCGCGCGCTCGCCCGCGCCGACCGCGAAGGGCGTCGGCTTCTGGGTGACGGGGTCGCCGAAGAGAACCACCTGCCGCGCGCGCCGCAGCGCCGGCGCCGCCTCCGCGAGACAGAGGGCGGCCGCATCCGCGATGATCACGACGTCGAACGGCGGGTGGTCGGGGATCTCGGGCACCTCGTAGGGCGAGGCGAGCCACACGGGCGCCAGCGTGCGCATGAGCGTCGGCGCTGCCCGCACGAGCTGCTCTGGGGCCGATACGCCGCCTTTGAGCGCCTGCTTGAGCGCCGCAGCCTCGTCGGCGTGGTCGACCAGCCCGATCTTCCACTGCGTCGCGAGCTGCGCCGCGAGGACGGGACCGGATGCGGCGGCATGCGCCTCGTCCACCAGCCGGAAGTCGCGCTCGAGGCGGTCCAGCACGGCGGTGTTCGCGCCGAGGAGCGCGCGGTCGGTGCGCAGCAGATGCTCCAGAGCGGACTGCCACCACGCGAACTCTAGCTCGGCCGCGACCTGGTCTTCCGGAGCGTGACGCACCGACAGCTCGGTGAGCAGGGGCGCGAGTCCCATGCGGTCGAGTTCCGTGCGCAATGTGGCACGCTCGACGAGGTTCTCGAAGTAGGCCGACTCGGCGGCGAGACCGGCCAGCACGCGCATCAGCTGCGCCACCGGCAGCGACGCGAGTCGGCTCGACTCACGCCGCCGCAGGATCTGGTCGAGTTCGCCGAGCTGCGCGTGCACCCGCTGCCAGGCGACATGCACGTCGGCGAGGCCGACGGGCACCTCGGGCACGACGCCGGCGTCGACCAGACGCTGCCAGTCGGCGCGCTGCTGCTGGATGCGCACGAGCGACTCGTACATGTCGCCGACGTGCACCCCGGGGCGCACGTACTCGCGCGACAGGCGCTTGAGGCGGCGCCGGTTCGCGCTGGACATATCCGCGGACTCACGCTTGGGAGCATGTGCCTGGATCAGCTCGACCAGCGGGCGCTCGAAGACGCTCGGGCTGAACTTGTCGAGGGTCTCGCGGATGCCCTGCAGCAGGCGCAGGTAGTCGCCGAGCTCGTCGATGGTGCGGAAGGGCCGCATCCGGGTCTGCGCGATCAGCTCGTATCCGCGCTCGAGCAGGCTCGGGACCTCTCGGCCGCTCAGCTTGCCGGCGAGTGCGTGCGCGGCGCGTGCAGACTCGGTGGTGTCGAAGCTCACGCCGTACCAGGGCGAGTCGTCGGGGCCGAAGCGGAACTCCCCCAGCTTCGCGGCGGCCACGAGCTTCGCCGCCGCCTGCGGCCGCGAATCGCGCAGAGCCTCGAGCGTGGCGATGTCGAAACGGGCGGTTGTCGATGGGGCCGGAGACAGCGCACTCAGCTCGGTCAATCGGCGCACGACCTGCAGAGCCGAGGCTCCGAGACTCGGGTGCGAGGCGGTCAACGCACCCCGGTAGTCGCGCAGGACCGTGCGCAGTCGCAGCAGCGCGTCGTCGATCTCGGCGACCTTGGGCGGCTGCGCCTTCTCGTTACGTCCGATCGCGCGGATGAGATCCCGGTGGAGGTGACGCGGCGTGACGGCGAGCGCGTCCAGGCCGATACCCGCGAGGCGATGGCGAACGCCGTCGAGGGTGGATCGGCGCGCGCTCACCACGAGCACACGTCGACCGCTCTGAACGAGGGCGCCGATCGCGTTGATGACGGTCTGCGTGCCACCGGTGCCGGGCAAGGTGTGCACCGCGAGCGAGTGTCCGGCGGCGATGCGCGCGAGCACGGCCTCCTGCTCCTCATCCGCATCCAGCAGGAGCGTGTCCGCAGCGGGGGTGCGCTCATCGGGGCTCGTGACGCGAGGAAGCGCGGGACGGACCGAGAGGCGCGCCCGCTCGTCGGGGTGGCCGGCGAGCGCGTTCAGAACCGGGTGGTCCAAGTCGGCCGTGTCGCGAGCCATGCCCGATCCGACGTCGACGAAGTTCGAGACGACCAGGCGCGGGACGACGGTGAAGGTCGGGATGTGGGTCGTGAGCGCCCGCAGGTGGTCGATCACGGGCTGCGGACGGAACACCGCACCGTCGTGAGCGAGGCCGGCGAGGGCTGCCGAGTCCAGGTGGATGCCGAAGTGCGTGCCCAGGGCGCGAACGAGCTCGGGGTTGACGACGAAGGAACCGTGGAGCTTGAGCTCGAAGTCGGTGTGGTGGCGACGGATCGCAAGGGGGCGCAGGAGCACCGGGGCTGTGCACATGATCCCGCCGATGCGCCATGAGGCCATGCCCACGGCGAGCGACACCGTCTCGAGGCCCCGTGCGGTGCGCAGTTCGACGTTCTTCGCGGTGATCCGCTCGGCCGCCATCCGTGCGGTGCGAAGAGCGACCTCGTCGCGGTAGAGGTTGGATAGGAGCGTCGAGCGGCCCGTCAGGAACTGCGGCAGGCTCCCCGGGTGCGCTTTATTGATGTCGACGCCGTGCTCGGGCGAGTCCTCATAGAAGAGGAGGGTCGAGCGCCCGCCCAGCAGGGCGGCCTGCGCGCGCAGGCGCGCACGTTCGGGGTCGGCCACGTGCGCGACGACGACGCCCGGCTCCGCGACGCCGAGGTCGCTCGGGCGCACCGGATTCGTCGCCTCGTCTGCACCAGAGATCATGGTGCCTTCTCCACGCCACACACGTGTCACCATAGGCGTGAGATGGGCGAGCGGGCCTCAACCACGGCCGAGTTTCGCCGGATTGGCGACACGCCGGACGGACCGGCCGTTCCTCCCCACGATCACCCGACCCGCGCGTTGTACGCCGGTCGGACGCTTTCCCCGCGGAAGGAGCGCGCGCACGATGAGGATGAGCACATGACTCCCACCGGCTTCCGCATCCATCCCACGCCGCTCGGCGACGCCCTCGTCCTCACGAGCGGCGTCGGCCTCATCGGCTTCGAGTTCCTCGCCGTCCCGCTCGGCTCCGCCATCGCCGCGTGGACCGAGCGTCTGGGTCGGGAGCCGGTGCCGATCGACGAGGATGCGGACGCTCTGCTGGCGCAGATCGACGAGTACTTCGAAGGGACGCGCACGGCGTTCGAGATCGAGCTGGACCTGAGTCTCGTGCGAGGCTTCGCCCGCGACGCCCTGGAGGCGGTCTCCCGCATCCCGTACGGCCAGACGGCCAGCTACGGCGAGATCGCGGTGGAGGCCGGCTCGCCGAGGGCACATCGCGCCGTCGGATCAGCGTGCGCCCACACACCGATCTCGCTCGTGATCCCCGCGCACCGCGTCATCCGTTCCGACGGCTCGATCGGCGAGTACGGGGGGCGCCCCGAGCACAAGCGCTACCTGCTCGATCTGGAGGCCGCGCATCGTCCGGCGGGCGTGTAGGCCGCCCGCCGGACGATGTCGCTAGTGGTCGACGGCCTTCTCGGCGCCGAACCCGGTGAGCGAGCGCACCTCCATCTCCGCGGCCTTCTTCCGATCCTCGGCACGGCGTGAGGTCACCGACCCCAGCCATCCGAGGAAGAAGCCCAACGGGATCGAAATGATGCCGGGGTTGTTGAGGGGCCAGATCGCGACACCCACGTCCTTGAACACGCTCGTGGGCGTGCCCCAGAACACGGGCGACAACACGATCAGCACGATCGCCGCCCCGAGGCCGCCGTACATGCTCCACACCGCACCGCGCGTCGTGAACTTGCGCCAGAACAGCGAGAACAGGATGGTGGGCAGGTTCGCCGATGCCGCGACGGCGAAGGCCAGGGCGACCAGGAACGCCACGTTCTGTCCCTGCACGCCGATGCCGCCGAGGATGGCCAGTACGCCGATCACGATGACCGTGCGTCGCGCGACCTTGACCTCGCCGTCCGGCGGCACGTTGCCCTTCTTCACGACGCTCGCGTAGATGTCGTGCGCGAACGATGCCGCCGCCGTGATCGTGAGGCCGGCGACGACCGCCAGGATCGTCGCGAACGCCACCGCGGAGATGAAGCCGAGCAGGACCGGACCACCCAGGTAGAGCGCGAGGAGAGGAGCCGCGGAGTTGACGCCGCCCGGCGCCGCCGCGATCGTCTCGGGCCCCACTAGCGCACCCGCGCCGTAGCCGAGCACGAGCGTGAGCAGATAGAAGAGGCCGATCAACCAGATCGCCCACACCACCGAGCGCCGCGCTTCCTTCGCGGTCGGCACCGTATAGAAGCGCATCAGCACGTGCGGCAGACCCGCCGTGCCGAGCACGAGCGCCAGGGCGAGGGAGATGAAGTCCCACGGGTTCTTGCCGTACTGCAGGCCCGGGCCGAGCACCGCGTCACCCTTCGGCGAGGCGGCCACCGCGCCCTCGAGCAGCGTGTTCAGGCTGAAGCCGTTGATCGCGAGCACCCAGACGGTCATCACGACAGCGCCGCCGATGAGGAGGAAGGCCTTCACGATCTGCACCCAGGTCGTGCCCTTCATCCCGCCGATGAGCACGTACACGATCATCAGCACACCGACCACCGCGACGACGATGGACTGCCCGATCTGGTCGCCGATACCCAGCAGCAGCGAGACGAGACCGCCGGCGCCCGCCATCTGTGCGAGCAGATAGAAGAAGCACACCGCCAGGGTCGTGATGGCTGCCGCCATCCGCACCGGCCGTTCCTTGAGGCGGAACGACAGGACATCGGCCATCGTGAAGCGGCCGGTGTTGCGCATGAGCTCGGCCACGAGCAGCAGCGCGACCAGCCACGCCACCAGGAAGCCGATCGAATAGAGGAACCCGTCGTAGCCGTTGATCGCGATGGCTCCGCAGATGCCGAGGAAGGATGCCGCCGACAGGTAGTCGCCGGCGATCGCGAATCCGTTCTGCGGTCCGGTGAACGAGCGTCCGGCGGCGTAGTAGTCGGCGGCGGTCTTGTTGTTGCGCGACGCGCGGATGACGATGAAGAGCGTCACCGCGACGAACGCCGCGAAGATGGAGATGTTCAGGACGGGATCGTTCTCGACCGTCTGCACGGCGGCGTGGATGGCTCCGAAGACCTCGTTCATCGCGCACCCGCCTCTCGCCGCTCCAGGTCCTCGCGGATCGCGCGTGACTGCGGATCCAGGCGCCGGTTGGCATAGGCGACGTAGGCCATCGTGATGGCGAACGTCGAGACGAACTGGCCGAGCCCGAGCAGCAGGCCGACGGTGATGTCACCCGAGACGCGGGTGGCCATGAAGTCCGCGGCGAACGACGAGAGAAGCACGTAGGCGAAGTACCAGAGCAGGAATGCGATCGCGAGAGGGAAGACGAAAGCTCGTTGTGCGCGTTTGAGGCGCTGGAACGGGGGTGATTCCTCCACCTCGATGTAGTCGATGCCCGCGCTGTCGGCAGCGCGATCGTGCGATTCAGTCATGTGGCCTCCTTGCCTCATGCCGCGGATGCGGGGTGTCCATCCGAGCCGTCGTCGCCTCTTCGCGGCGATGGTAGGGTCGACGCTACGAAAATCGGCAACGAGGCCGACACCCCCGGAAGTAGGTAGCACCTATGTCCCCCGGAACCACCAGTGACCTGCAGCTGATGACGCGCGCCGTGCACGATCTGGTCGCCCGCACACGCTTCCCCGTCGCCTTCGGCGGGCTCGTACGCGAGCACTCCGTGCACGTGAGTTCCATCGTCGGCGCGCGGGGCCGGACGATCGAGGGTCTCATCGTGCGCGAGCAGCGCGGACTCGGCGGACGGGCGCTCACCGAGAAGCGTCCGCGTCTCGCATTGGACTACCGGAGCGCGCGCGGGATCACCCACGACTACGACGGCCCCATCCTCGGCGAAGGCATCGCCACGCTCTTCGCGGTTCCCGTCGTCGCGGCCGGCCGCACCCGCGGGGTGCTGTACTGCGGGTCCTGGGGTCAGACGGCCGTGGACGACGTGACGGCGGCGCCGGCATTGAAGATCGCCGACGCCCTCGCGTCGGAGCTCCGCATCCGCGACGAGGTCGCCCGCCGTGTCGAGCGCGCGCAGGATGCGGCCCCGGAGAGCGCGTGGGATGCGGCGGCGCGCGAGCAGGTGCGGGAGAGCTTCGCCGAGCTGCGGGCGATCTCCGCCACGGTCAGCGACGCCGCGCTGCGCGAGCGCCTCGCCGCCGTCGAACGCCGACTCGCGGAGGTTGCGGCGGGCGATCGCGGCGCACCGTCGGCGCCGGTGCAGCTCTCGCCGCGCGAACTGGACGTGCTCGCGTGCGCCGCGCTCGGGTCGACCAATG
Organism: Microbacterium sp. Clip185; assembly: GCF_028743715.1. Classification (NCBI taxonomy): domain Bacteria; kingdom Bacillati; phylum Actinomycetota; class Actinomycetes; order Micrococcales; family Microbacteriaceae; genus Microbacterium; species Microbacterium sp. Clip185. The sequence goes on from NZ_CP117996.1 coordinate 2,282,924, forward strand.
CGCAGATCGCTCAGGAGCTCGCGCTGAAGGAGACGACCGTGAAGTCGTATCTCGCGGCGGCGATGGCGAAGCTGGAGGCCACGACGCGGCACGCCGCGGTGGCGAAGGCGCGCCGGGCGCGGCTCCTGCCCTGATCAACCTCGGATCTGTAGGGTGACGTCATGGCGCGCAGAATCGTCCACCAGCTCGTAGACGACCTCGACGACTCCGTTCTGGAGGTGGGCGAGGGCGAGACCGTTCTCTTCTCCCTCGACGGCATCGCTTACGAGATCGACCTGTCGGATGCGAACGCTGCGGCCCTGCGCGATGCGATGGCACCCTACGTGTCGGCGGCGCGCCGCATCTCTGGCCGGTCGACCGCGAGCATCAAGCCGCGTGCTCGGGCCACCTCCTCGACACGGGACCTCACCGCCATCCGCGAGTGGGCGAAGGCCAACGGCCACCAGGTTTCCGAGCGCGGACGCGTCGCCGCATCCGTCATCGACGCGTACGACGCCGCGCACTGACGCTGGTCACCCTCCGGGTGCACCGCGGTCCACGAGGTCGACACCCGCTGCGCGCAGGGCCTCGAACAAGCCTGCTCGGTCGCGGACGTCGTAGAAACGGAGCGGCGCCCAGCCACCCGTGGCGACTGTGGCCATGAAGTCCATGCCGGTGTTGCGGTACATCTCGTAGATGAGGCCAACCGCTGACCGGCGGCCCTCGACGTCCGCGTCGAAGTCGGCCTCGATACGGCCTGCCAGCCGGCGTCGGACACGTATCGCGCCCCTGTCTATGGCGCGAGACTCGACGGACCCGCCGCGTTCTACGATCGCGAATCGGTCGGTGACGACGTAGGTCGTGCGGTCGGCGAGTGCTCGCTTGACGAAGAACCGCCCCACCGCGAGGTACAACAGCAACGCCCAGAAGAAGCCAACGAGGATGAGCGCCGGCCATGGAACGCCATGGTCCACGACGCTCCTCGTTGCCACCGCGAAAAAAGCAATGCAACCGAGACTGAACGGTACCCAGAAGGCATCCGCGGCGGTGAAGAGCGCCGCGGCATCAGGCTCACCTCGCCACAGCACAGTCCCGTAGTCATACAGTCCGTCGGCGCGCTCCTCAGCCCGCTCATCCCCCATCGGCTCATCATGGCACGGGCGGATCGCCGCATCCGTCATCGAGGCGTACGACGCCGCGCACTGACGCGGCTATGCGCCGAGCTGCTGCCGCAGTTCAGCGTCGCCAGTGCCGGAGAACTCGACGATGCGCCCGCCGACCACCCGATACATCGCGAACTCCGCGACGTTCACATGACGACGTGTGGCGGAGATTCCGCGGTAGACGCCGGTGTGGGTTCCGCTGCCGCGCAGGTGTGCGGCGATGCGGTCGTCCTCGATCACGAGTTGGATGCGTCGCCACTGCCAATCCGGGAAGGCGTGGAACAGATCCGCGAGATCGTCGATCCACGCATCCCGCCCGCCGGGCAGGTGCGCGCGTCGCACGTCCGAATCGACCAGCGCGCGGACGGCGTCCAGGTCGTGACGGTTGCAGGCGTCGAGGTACTCGGCATGCCACTCGCGCAGTTCCCACGGCTCCATCCTCTCCATTATCGCGGGCGGTGTCGGCGGCGTCTCAGGGCACCGGTACGGTCGAGTCACAGCTGACCGGCAGAGGGCGGAGCGCATGACGGACAAGCAGGTGGCGGTCGTCGCGGGGGCGAGCGGGTTCGTGGGGCGCGAGATCGTGGCGGCACTGCGGGCCGACGGCTATGATGTGCGGCGCATCGGTCGTACCGAACACGTGGGGTGGAACGACCCGCGCGCCCTCGTGGACGCAGTCGACGACGCCGACCTTCTCATCAACCTCGCCGGCAAGTCCGTGAACTGCCGGTACACCCACGTCAACCGGAATGAGATCCTGCGCTCCCGCGTCGAGACCACGCGGGCCCTCCGCCATGCTGTGGCCGCAGCCGAGAACCCGCCTCCGCTGTGGTTGAACGCATCCACGGCGACGATCTACCGGCACGAGGAACAGCGTCCCAACGACGAGAGCTCCGGCATCCTCGGCGAGGGATTCTCGGTTGACGTCGCGCGGGAGTGGGAACGCGAGTTCTTCGCCGACGAGCTTCCCCGCACGCGCCGCGTGGCGCTGCGGATGGCCATCGTGCTCGGCGACGGCCCCGCGCCTGACATGCTGCGACGCCTCGCGCGTTGGGGACTGGGCGGGCCCCAGATCGACTCGCCCTGGTTCCCTCACCGTCGATACCGCGGCATCGGGGCGCATCCGACCGGCTCTTCGCGCTCCGGCTGGCACCGGACGCGTGGGCGGCAGAAGTTCAGCTGGATCCACATCGACGACGTGATCGGAGCCGTCCGGTGCCTCGCCGAGCACGAGGAGATCACGGGCGCCGTGAACCTCGCGAGCCCAGAACCGACCGACAACCGCACGCTCATGCGCGCGCTGCGCCGGAAGACCGGCATGCCGATCGGGCTGCCCGCATGGCGATGGATGCTGGAGCCCGCGATGTGGGTGCTGCGTACCGAACCGGAGCTCGTCCTCAAGAGCCGTTGGGTCGTTCCGGGCGTGCTCGACGCCGCCGGATACACCTTCCGCCGGCCGCATCTCGAGGATGCGATCTGAGGCAAGGCCGCCGCCCGCGCCGCATCGGATACGAGGAGTCAAAGCATGGTCTCGAGCTTCACCGTCGTCACCCGCGCTCAGGTGTCCGTCGAGCGACTGTTCGATCAGTCGCTGAGCATCGACGCGCACGTCGAGTCGATGGCACGTTCCGGTGAACGCGCGGTCGCCGGAGTCACGAGCGGCCTCATCGGTCTGGGCGAGACCGTCACCTGGAGCGCCCGGCACTTCGGCTGGCGCTTCCGGATGACCTCAAAGATCACCGCACTCGAACATCCCCGCCGCTTCGTCGACGAGCAGGTGCGCGGCCCGTTTCGCACCTTCCGTCATGAGCATCTCTTCGAGGTGCAGGGTGAGGAGACGGTGATGACCGATATTCTCACGATCGCGTCTCCCGTGTTCGGCCGGCTGGCCGAACGGTGGGTGCTGGTCCCATATCTGCAGCGACTCATCCGCCAGCGCAACGACGTGCTGGTGCGGGCAGCGGAAAGCTGATCGCACCGCCGGTCGCGGTGGGCCGGCACAATGGCAACGTGTACACCGAACTGGCGCTGCCCGATGGATCGGCGCTCTGGCGCTCGAGCGGCGGTGAAGGCGGTGCGGTGCCCGCTGACGGATGCGTCGACCTGATCCTGCTGGACGATGCGGTGTACGTCGCGGGTCCCTCCACGAGGTGGATCGCCACCGTCGCGGATGGGGAACGCGGGTCTTTCGGGCTGCGTCTGTCGCCGGGCCGGGCGCACGGGTTACTCTCCGTAGCACTGACCCTCCTGGCAGATCGACTCGTTCCCCTCGCCGAGACCGTGACCCCGGATGCGGCGCGTGGTCTCCGCGAGCGGATGGTCCGCTTCGGCGACGGCCCGCATCCCACCGCCGGCCTCGTCGAGATCGCCGGGCGTGCCGCCGAGGACAACCCATGGTCGCGTGCTGTCCACATGCGCGCGGAGCGCGCGGTTGCCGCTGGTCGCGTGGCTGAGGAGATGAACGAGAGCGAGCGCACCTTCCGCCGTCGGATGCGTGAGCGCTTCGGCTACGGCTACGCCACCCTGGTGCGCATCCAACGCGCGCGCCGCGCACAGCAGCTCCTGCAAACCGGCCACGCCCTCGCGGACGCCACCGCGGCTGCGGGCTACGCCGACCAGCCGCACCTCACGCGGGAGTTCCGCCGACTGGTGGGTGCGAGCCCCGCTCAGTTCGCGTCGAGCGCCGCGTAGAGATCGATGGAGTTGCCGTCGGGGTCCAGAAGAGTGGCGTACCGCTGGCCCCACGGCGCATCCCAGGGCGCGACGTGACCCGGGTAGCCCGCTGCCTCGAGCCGCGCGAAGACCGCATCCACCTCGGCCGGAGTCTCCTGTACGAAGGCGAGCGCGATGCGGTGGCCTCCGGCCGCGGGCTCGTATGCCGGGTCGAAGCTGCGGATCGTGTCCAGCGTGTCCCACGCGAGGGCGGTACCGTCATCCAGCCGAGCATCGACATGCGGGGCATCGTCGTGTCCTTCCGGGATGTCGACGCCCAAGGAGCGGTAGAACGCGAGCGAGGCCGCCATGTCCTGCGTGACGATGCCGATGAATCCGAGTCTGAGTGCCATGGCTCCACGCTAGGGGCGCACCGCCTCCCGTGTCTTGAACCGAACGGCCACGATGTCGGGGCCGCGCTGAGACGACCGCGCCCCCTTTTGGGCATTCTCCCGGCGCCTGACGTTCCAAGGTCGTGTCGGGCGGGGATACGGTCGGGGCCATGACCGACTGGCAGGCGCGATTGCGTCAATTGCCCGTCGAGGAGTGGGCGACGCTGCTCGACGCGAACTCCGGGCTGCCCGGCCCTCGGGCGAACACGGCTCTCGCCGCGGCATTCGCCGTCGTCGCCGATGAATCCGCTCTCCTCGCGCTCGGCACCCGCGACGACGAGTTCACCGCGATGTGCGTCGCCGCTGCTCACGGTGCCCACGCCGATGAGAACGAACACGTCGCCGCCGCCTTGCACGGCGCATCCGATGATCGGTGGCGTGTGCGCGAAGGCGTCGCGATGGGACTGCAGCTTTTGGGCGATCGCGACGTCGACCGCCTCGCCGACATCGTGAGCGAGTGGGTCGAGTCGGAGGATCCGCTCGTGCAGCGTGCCGCGGTGGCGGCGATCTGTGAACCGCGACTGCTGCGCTCCCCCGCATCCGCCGCCGTCGCCGTGCGCGTGTGCGCCCGCGCGACCGCACTGCTGGCTGGGCGACCCGCCGCCGTGCGTCGAGACGCGGATGTGCGCACGCTGCGGCAAGCGCTGGGCTACGGCTGGAGCGTGGCGGTCGCCGCCGACCCCGCCGTCGGGCTTCCCGCCTTCCTGGGGCTCGACACGTCGGATGCCGACGTCGCGCGGATCGTGGCGGAGAACCGCAAGAAGAAGCGCCTCTCTGCCCTGCTGTGATCGCGGGCGCCCACTCAGTTGATGATCTGGGCGTCGGGGTTCGTATTGAGGGCGTCGATGCGCTCCCGCCACGACTGCAGCGCCTCGGGAGTCAGGCGGGTCCAGTCGGTCACTTCGCGCACGATCCGCAGGGGCGCCGCGCTGCGGTACGAACGCGTCGGGTTGCCGGGGAACTTCTTATCCGTCACGTTCGGATCGTTCTCGAAGGCACCGGTGGGTTCCACTTCGTAGACGTGCGGCGTGTCGCTGTCGCCGCGAGCCGCGATCTCCGCAGCAAGTCCCGCACCGTCGACCAGCGCCGTGAAGTAGATGTGGTTCATCACGACCTCGGGGCGGTAGTTCGAGCGGTGGCCCGCGACCAGGAGGTCTCCCGGCGAGAGATGCGCCTTGGTGCCGTGGAAGAAGGGGCCGTCGTCGAGTGCGTCGCTCACCTCGCACACGTTAGTCGCGTGATCGAGGAGCTGTCTGCTCGGCGTCCTGCACACGCCTGATCGCCGCCTCTCCCCCGCCGGCGAGGAGGGCGCGCTCCTCGGGGTGATCGAGGTAGTAGCGAACGATGGGCACGACGAGGCACGGGTCTGAGCCCATCGGAGCCATCGGCACCAGGATGGGTCGCGCTCCGCCGCTCGGAATGAGTGAGAGTCGGGCGGTCGGAGCGGATGCCAGCTGCACCGCGGCGAGCGAATCCCACGGCAGGTCGACCGCGGCACTCCCCCGGATGCCCCGCAGCCCCTCCGGGCTGAGCTCGAGACCGGCCGGCGTGCGAAGCCGCCACAGTAGCGCCCCCACGACCGCGACTCCGAGCACAGCCAGCACGTACGGCCCGCCGGTGATGAAGATGCCTTGCATGGTCGGCAGACTCTGGCGGACGGCGATGATCTGCGCGATCGCGGGCAGCAGCATGGACACCCCCATCACGACGGATGTCACCGTTGCGCGTGCGGAAGGGGCGAAGTGCAGCGAAGCCGCATCCGTGTCGATCCTCACCGTCCGCGGCACGAGGGAACCGGCCATCACCATGAGGCAGACACCGATGCAGACGAGCGTCACGGCGTAGGCCGCCATGACCAGCCGGAGTCCGAGTCGGTCATCCGCCACGGCGATGAACGCCATGAGCGCGGCCGCCGCGAGCACGACGGCTCCCGGCCATCGCGGCGCACGCCCCCGCGGAAAGACCGGCACCCCGTCATCCATATCCGCGAAGCGCGGTGAAAGGCGTGCGTGCCCCATTGCTGTCCCCCGGTCCGTTTCCCTCCGACGCTACAGGTTCCGGTCCGCCTTGCACTGATCCCTGATGGTCTCGAACGCGTCGGATGCGGCCTCGAACGCCGCCTTGCCCTCAGGGTTCGAGGGAGCGGCAGTGACGGCGTCGAGAGCCTTCTCCGCGTCCTTCATCTTCGCGAGCATCCACTGCGGAGCGCCGGTCGAGGCGCGACTCACCGCATCCCTCACCGCCGCGCGCCCGCTGGCTACCGCTCCGTTCGCGCGCCCGGGAGTCTCAGCGAAGTTCGCGTACTCCTGCCACGAGTTCATGACGTTGAGGCAGGCCTCCGCGCTCGTGCGCGCGGAGGCGGAGGCGCATCCGGCCAGCGCCAGCACGGCGATCAGGGGCAGGACGGCGAGACGGCGATACACGCCGCTCAGGGTAGGAGCCGAACTTAGGCGCTGGTTGACAATGCCGCCTCGCGTGCCGCAGCCGCGATGACCTCGGCGACGGCCTCGGGCTGCGTGAAGTACAGCGCGTGGCTCGCCGGGACGTTCGTGATCGCGGCGCCGGCGCGTGTCGCCATGTGCTGGAGCATCGCCTGGTCGAAGGCGCGATCGTCGGTGGCGATCACGGCCCAGCTGGGCTTGTCGCGCCAGGCCGCCTGAGTCACCGCGGCGCCGAAGACCGCCATGTTCACCGGCACCTGCGCGTCGCGGAGGAAAGCCGCATCCGCGTCGCTCGCATCCGCGGCGAAGCCGGGCTTGAAGGCGTCGGGGTTGAGAAAGCCGAAGCCGTCGTCACCGACGTCGATGACGAACTCGGGAGTGGGCGCGAAGCCTTCGTACTGCTCGCCGCTGGTCTGGCCCGCATCCGGAATGAGCGCGGAGACGTAGACGAGTCCCGCGACCTTGTCGTGCACGCCGGCCTCGGTGATGACCGTGCCGCCCCAGGAGTGCCCGACGAGGATCGTCGGTCCGTCCTGCCGATCCAGCACACGGCGCGTTGCCGCAACGTCGTCCTCGAACGAGGTCAGCGGGATCTGTGCGATCGAGACGCGGTGGCCCGATGCGGTCAGAGCGTCGTACACGCCCCTCCATCCGGATCCGTCCGCGAACGCTCCGTGCACCAGTACGACATTGGTGATCCCCGCGTTGTCCATGAATACCGCCCCCTTCGTCTGTGTCGTCGACGACGTGTCGACTCTTGCAATATATTGCATACCGCATCGAATGACTACCCCGAGTTTGCACGGTCACGCGGCCGCATCCGTGTCTCACTCGTGCACGCGATAACGCGCGGATTCCTCAAGAAGTGAGACACGCAGGGGTCCGCGTTCACTTCGCGTCCCACTTGTGCACGCCGCAGAACCCGACCCCGTGCACGAGTGAGACATGCGAGGCCCGCGTCCCGAGGAAGAGACACCCTAGGTCGACGCAGGCGACGGATGCGTGCCGAACGGAGCCTGGCCTCAGAGGTGCAGCAGAGTGCGAGACGCGGTGAAGCCCACCCGCTCGTAAAGCGGCACCGCGAGGTCGCTGCTGTGCACGACCACCCGCTCCGCACCGCGAGCGGTCGCCTCCTCCACGACATACGCGATCAGACGCCGACCGATCCCCTGCCCTCGATAGTCCGGGTCGACGTAGACGCCCTGCAGATCGGCGGTGACGCGTATCAGTGCCCGGGGGCTCGGCACCCTCTCGGTGAGCACCACCCACGCTGCGCCCCGGATGCGGCCCGCGATCTCGGCGACAAAGCACTCGTGCTGCGTGGCGCGCGCCCACTCGACGAATGCCTCGACGAACGCGTCGCGCTCTGTCGCCGGCACCGCGTTCTTCTCGTCGACGATCGACGACCATCGCAGCTCGGCAACCGGAGCGAGGTCGACATCGACGGCCTTCCGGACGTCGCATCCGCTGTTGCAGAAACTCCACGAGAACGTCGTGTGGAGTCTGCGCGGCAACTTCCTGTCGATCCCCACCGACTGCCCGCAGCGAGACGAGCGTCTCGGATGGACCGGCGACATCCAAGTGTTCGCCCCTACCGCCGGCTTCCTGTACGACGTGCGAGGGTTTCTCGACTCGTGGCTGCGCGATCTGGCATTGGAACAGGATGCCGACGGCACAGTGCCCTTCGTGGTTCCCGACGTTCTGGGTCTGTCGCGGCCGGCCGCAGCGTGGGGCGATGCCGCCGTCATCGTCCCGGACGTGCTCAGCGGCTCTACGGCGACCGGGAGACGCTCGCCCGTCAGTACCCCAGCGCGCGTGCCTGGGTCGATCTGTGTCTGCGACTCGCGGGCCCCCGACGGATCTGGGAGGGCGACTTCCAGTTCGGGGATTGGCTCGATCCGACCGCGCCTCCCGACCGCCCCGGCCACGCGATGACCGCGATCGGGCTCGTCGCCACGGCTGTCCTCGCGCACTCTTCACGATTGCTCGCTCGCGCGGCTGCTCTTCTCGAGTACACGGAGGATGCGGCGGCCTATCGTCGTGCCGCCGATGAGGTTCGCCGCGCGTTCGTCGACGAGTATGTGACGCCAGCGGGGCGTATGGTCTCAGATACCCCCACCGCGTACGCCCTCGGTCTCGTGTTTGACCTCCTGCCCAAAGCTTCCCGTGCCGCCGCCAGCGAGCGGTTGGCCGAGCTGGTGCGCGAGAACGGGTACCGCATCGCGACCGGCTTCGTGGGAACACCGCTCATCCTCGATGCACTCACGTCGACGGGACACGACGCCGCGGCAGCGCGATTGCTTCTCGAAATCGGATGTCCGTCGTGGCTCTACCCGGTCACGATGGGCGCGACGACCATCTGGGAGCGGTGGGATTCGATGCTCCCGGACGGCTCGATCAATCCCGGCGACATGACGAGCTTCAACCATTACGCCCTCGGCGCTGTCGCCGACTGGATGCACCGGGAACTCGGCGGACTGACCGTCCTGGAGCCGGGGGCACGTCGAGTGCGCATCGCGCCCCGAGCACTGCCGGGAATCGACGACGCCGCCGTGGCGCTCGACAGCGCTTCCGGCCGCATCGAGGTCGCTTGGGTTCGCGCAGGCGACAGCATCCGTGTCCGCGCCACGATTCCGAGCGGCGTCGACGCCGAGGCGCACACCGCCGGCGGACCGCGTCCGCTCGGGGTCGGCATCCACGAATGGAAGCTCCCCTCGCCCATGCCGGAACCGCCCTGCGCCGTGGGGCTGGACTCGTCGTTGGCGCAGGTCATCGACGATCCCGAAGCTCTCGCCGTCGTCGAGGAGACTCTCGCCGAGCACCGCCCCGAGGCCGTGACGGCTATGCGGGCGGCGACCCGGTGGACACGAGGCCAGACGCTTGCCGAGCTCGTCTTCCAGTACGCGAGCCCTGCGGTGCAACGCGAGATCGGGCAGCGGCTCACAGCACTGTCCGCCTCCCGGGCCTCCCGCGGCAGTTGATGCGAGACTGCATCGTAGGCACGAGATCACCGGTAAACACCGTGATCTCGTGACAGAAATGCAGTCTCGCGGGGAGAAGCAGACGTGGTGCCCCTGGAGGGATTCGAACCCCCGACCCGCTCCTTAGGACGGAGTGGCTCTTCCACTGAGCTACAGAGGCTGGCCCTGCGAGTCTACCGGCAGCGACGCACCGGATGAGGGCGCGCGCATAGCTCGCGCTCACACTTCCTTCAGCGGGCTTCCATCCCCTGCCTCGACCACGCAGAAGTTCCGCCGTGAGCGTGGGACGCATGAGCCTTCGCCATCGCCCCGTCCCGCTGCTCATCGGCAGCATCGCCCTCCTCGCCGCCGGCGTCGCACTCACCGGTTGCGCGGCGTCACCGGCCGACGCCGGAACCACCCCCGCCGCTGCGGGAGCCTCGGCCAGCAGCGTGGCCGGCGCCGAGCCCACCACCGAGCAGGCGAACGAGACGCTCGTGACCCAGCTCATCGCCGACGCGTTCCCCGACCCTGACTCCCCGGATGCGGCCGCCGCGGTTCAGGCGGCCGTGGCACCGGATGCGGTCGCGCACGGCGCCGGGCTCGCCGCGGGGCCCGACGGGCTGCTCGCCCAGTTCCGCGCCGACCATGCCCGCGTGCCGGGGGCGCAGGCTGTGATCAAGCACCAGGGTGCCGACGGGGATCTGGTTGCGGTGCACTGGCAGATCGCCGAGGATCCCAACGACGAACGGACGGGCGAGGCCGCCGTCGATCTGTTCCGCGTGACGGACGGGAAGATCACCGAGCGATGGTCGTTCGACCAGCCCATCCCGCAGGGCACCCCCGCCAGCGGCAACACGAACACGATGTTCAGCGACCTGTACGAGCCGGGTGATCAGGAGTCCACGCCCACACCTGACCAGGATGAGGCGAACAAGAAGCTGGCGGTCGACGCCTACAACACGCTCTTCCGCGACCACGACGTCAGCGTCCTCGACCGCGCGTTCGACCCCAACTACCTCCAGCACAACAGCGTCGCACCCAACGGCACCGCGGCGCTGAAGAGCTTCTTCACCGGCGCGAGCTTCCCCCCGCAGCAGGCCGTGCTCTCGGTCTCGGACGACGGCCTCGTCTGGATCTTCTCGCAACCCGTGGGTGCCGCATCCGACGACCCGTTCCTCGCCGCCGACATCTTCCGTGTCGACGACGGCCTCATCCGGGAGCACTGGGACGTCGTGCCGACAACAGCCGGTTGACGCCGGCCGTCAGTCGAACAGACGCCTCCAGAGGTTCGTGTCGGCCAGATCCAGCAGTTCGTCGCCACGGCCCGAGAGCACGGTGCGCAGCGCCCACAGCGAGAAGCCCTTGGCCTGCGCCGCGGTGATCGACGGCGGCATCGACAGCTCCTCGCGGGCGACCACGACGTTCACGAGCACCGGACCGGGATCGGCCAGCGCACGCCGCAGAGCGGGCTCAAGATCCGCCGCACTCTCGACGCGGATGCCGGTGATCCCGACGGCCTCGGCCACGGCCGCGAAGTCCGGGTTGTGCAGGTCGGTGCCGTAGTTGACGATGCCGGCCGCCTTCATCTCGACCTCGACGAAGCCCAGAGCGGAGTTGTCGAACACGACGATCTTCACCGGCAGATCGTTCTGACGGATGGAGAGCAGGTCCCCCATGAGCATCGCCAGGCCCCCGTCGCCGGCGAGCGCGATCACCTGGCGGGAACGGTCCACGGCCTGCACGCCGAGCGCCTGCGGGAGCGCGTTCGCCATCGAGCCGTGCGTGAACGAGCCCAACAGGCGCCGCTGCTTCGTCATGTGCAGGTAGCGTGCCGCCCAGATGACCGGCGTACCCACATCCGCCGTGAAGACCGCATCCGGTGCTGCCAGCTCGTCCACCAGGCGCGCGACATACTGCGGATGGATCGGCTTCTTGCCGTCGTCGTTGGCGAGCCCGTCGAGCTCGCGCCGCGTCTTGCGGTAATGCTCGACCGACTCCTTCAGGTGGTGGTCCTTGCGGTCCTGATCGATCAGCGGCAGCAGGGCGGATGCGGTCGCACCCGCATCCCCCACGAGCCCGACGTCGATGGGCGTGCGATGCCCCAGCTGCTCGCCGCGGATGTCGATCTGCACGATCTTCGCCTTCTCGGGGAAGAACTGGCGGTACGGGAAATCGGTGCCGATCATCAGCAGCGCGTCGCACTTCTCCATGGCGCGGTAGCCGGACGAGAAGCCCAGGAGCCCCGTCATCCCCACGTCGTAGGGGTTGTCGTACTCGATGTGCTCCTTGCCGCGGAAAGCGTGCACGATCGGCGCCTGCAGACGCCCGGCGAGCGCGAGCACCTCGTCGTGGGAGCCCGCCACCCCGGCCCCCGCGAGGATCGTGACCTTGCCCGCCGCATTCAGCACGGCGGCGGCCTCTTCCAGCTCGGATGCGGACGGCACGACGACGGGCCGCGTTGCCCGGATAGGAGCGGACGGGCGACGATGCGGCGCGTCCGCGAAGAAGACGTCGCCCGGGACGACGACAACGGCCACACCGCGCTTCTCGATCGCGGTGCGCATCGCCGTCTCGAGCACCCAGGGCAGCTGCGCCGGGTCCGAGACGAGTTCGGCGTAGTGGCTGCACTCGCGGAAGAGCTCCTGCGGGTGCGTCTCCTGGAAGTAGCCGCTGCCGATCTCGGCGGACGGGATGTGGGAGGCGATCGCCAGCAGCGGCACACGGGAGCGATGCGCGTCGAAGAGGCCGTTGATGAAGTGCAGGTTGCCCGGGCCGCAGCTGCCGGCGACGACGGCGAGCTCGCCCGTGATCTCCGCCTCGGCCCCCGCCGCGAACGCCGCGGACTCCTCGTGCCGCGCGTGCAGCCATTCGATGCCGCCATCCTTGCGCAGGGCATCCGTGAAGGCGTTCAAGGAGTCGCCGGGCAACCCCCAGATGCGGGTGATCCCGGCGTGGCGAAGAGTACGGACGAAGAGTTCTGCGACGTTTCCGGCCATGACTCCACGCTAAAGCGCACCACCGGATCCGGCTAAGACGATTGACGAACGGGCCCCCGACGTGTGTCAAAGAGTCACAGCGGAGACGACACCCTGCACGCTGCGCTCGAGGAAGCCCACGATGTCGTCGATGTCGACGTCGTCATCCACGGCCAGCTCGATCAGCACTTCTTCGGCGAACGCCACCCACGACCGCAGAGCGACGTCGAGCAGCGGGCTGGCGGGAACTCCCAACTCGGCGAACACCTCGCGCAGGCGTTGTGCGTTGGCATCCCGGGCGCGATCCACGACCACCCGCACCTCGGGGTCACCGCTGGCGACGCCGCGCACGAGCGAGAAGAAGGTGCCGCGGTTCTCACGCACGAAGAGCGCGATGCGGCGGAGGGTGTCGCGCAGCCGCTCCACCGCGGCCAGCTCGTCACGCGGGTGGGTCGCCTCCAAAAGCGCATCACCCGCACGCGCGACCACCGCCTGATGAAGGCCCTGCCGCGAGCCGAAGTAGTGGAAGATCAGCGCACGCGAGACCTGCGCCCGATCCGACAGCTCCTCGATCGTCAGGTCGTCGAGCGGCCTGTCCGCGAGGAACGCGACGCCGAGGGCGACCAGTTGCGCGCGACGCTGCTCCGGACTCAGCCTGGTGCGCCGCTCACTCCCCATAGCCAGAGCCTAGGCGAGAGGTCGACCTCGCCCGGGGTGAGAGTCCTCTCATACCCGCTCTCACACTATTGACACTTCGTCAACGAGGTCTAGGCTCGCTCACCGACGGCATCGTCGCCGTCCCCTCACCCCCGGAGGATCGATGAAGTTCCCCAACATGGTGCGCTCGCGCACCGGTCGTGTCGTCCTGGCCACCATCCCCGTCGTGGCCGCATCCAGTCTGCTGTTCGGCGGCGTCGCCCAGGGCGCCGTCCCGGTCTCGTTCGCGGTGTCCGGCAGCGAGTTCCAGATCAGCGCCTCTCAACTCGAGGGCACCGGTTTCTCTCAGTACGCCGGCGTCACGCAGGACACCGCCGGCAACCAGCACTCCGTCGCGATCGCCAACATCGCCTCGGCGACGCTGGCGGATCTGTGCCAGTCCGTCGTGTCGGACACCCCGCTCGGCAAGGTCGGCGTGCTGATCACCGCCGGCGGCGGCGGAAACCCGGCGAGCGCCACGAACCTGCAGATCGGCATGACGGGCCTGCGCGGCGACTCATCCTTCGGCAACATCCGCATCGGCGTGGATGCGTCCACCGTCAACACCGCGGCGAAGGGATCCGCGGGCGACTTCGCGCAGGACGCCGACTCGGTGAGCATCGCGAACCTCCAGCAGAACTCGTGGAGCACGCAGGCGTCGACCTTCACCCTGACGGGGATGAAGCTTGAGCTGACCGACGGAACGAAGACATGCTTCTGAACGCCACGCGTCGCTCCCTCGCCGAGCGCGAGACGACCGAACAGGAGTCCGAGAAGGAGCCGTCGCGCTGGCGCGCCTGGCGCACGCAACGGCCGTTCGTCGGCGGCGTGATCGTCATCGTCGCAGGTCTGGTGATGTTCCTGTCGAGCCAGCTCGACTTCGGCAAGCTGCACATCCAGCTCGGCATCGAGGGTCTACAGGCGACCATCGTGCCGCTGGCCCTTGTCCTGCTCGGCGCCCTGTCGATCTTCATGCCGGCCCACCGCATCTTCTACGGCGTGATCACTCTGGGCCTGGCCGTGTACTCGATCGTCGGCGTGAACCTCGGCGGATTCATCGTCGGGATGCTGCTGGGCTGCGTCGGCGGCATCACGGTCGTCTCGTGGGCGCCGCGGCCGGGTGAGGCCGCATCCGCGCTCGCACCGGGCGAGGAGCGGGAGGTGCGAACCAACGGCGAGAAGGAGACCGCATGATCCGCCGCCTGCTGCCCGTCGCCGTGGTGGGCGCGCTGCTTGCAACCACGGGTGCCGCCGCTGCTCCAACCGAGCGGCCCACGGCGTGGTGCATCCCGCTGTTCATGTCGTGCGACGACCCCACCCCGACACCGTCGTCCACCCCCTCGCCGAGCGAGTCATCCGTGCCCGGCCTGCCAGGCCCCCCTGACCTCGGCGGGCAGAGCCCCACCCCGGGCGCGTCAGCGACGCCGCAGGCCCCCACCGAGCCGCAGACACCCGCCGAGCCGCAGGCGCCCGTCGAGGCCGTCCCGGATGAGACAGCGCCCGTGTTCACCCAGCCGCCGGCGCAGCTGGGGTCGGACGGCCTGTCGATCGGCGGGCTCAAGAGCATCTCGCTCGTGACCGTGCCCCTCGCCGACGGCACCCGGACGCACGCCCTCAAGATCAGCGCGGACAGCATCACGATCACCGACTTCGCTCTGACCGTGGGGCACGCCGACGGCCCTGCGCTGGTGACCACGGCGGACACCATGACCCTCTCGGGCGATGTCTCGGTGTACCTGAACTCCCTCACCGCCACCGGCGCCGACGGCACGTCGTACACGCTGGGCGCCGAGACTCCACCGCCGCGCGACGGGATCACCCCGACGCTTCTGCGCGTCACACTAGGCCTCGTGGGTGCGACGGCGGATTCGATCAGCTACTCGAACACCGACCAGCAGCTCACGTCCTGAAAAGTTCCCGGTGAACCTCGTGTGAGTTCGATCCGATCCGCGTGCAGGGGTTGATTCCGCTCTGGATTCTCGGAATCGTGGCCGGTCCGCAGACATCGATGGAAGGGAGCACCATGCTCACTCTGACGGAGAACGCTGCTTCGGCGGTCAAGACGATCTCGTCCCAGATCCCGGCGGAAGGTGGCGGGCTGCGCATTCGCGACACCGGCACCGAGACCGGATTCGAGCTCGCACTCGCTGCCGCCCCCGAGCCGCAGGATGCGGTGGTGGAGACGTCGGGTGCTCGCGTCTTCGTGGACTCCGGTGCGACGGATGCCCTCGATGACAGGGTGCTCGATGCCGAGGTCAGCGATGACGGCTCCGTCCGTTTCGCCCTCGGCGTCCGGGGCTGAGACCCCGCCCAAAGGCCCCCGGGTTCGCCCGGGGGCCTTTGCCGTGTCACTGGAAGTCGCGCGAACGGTGCGAGATCCCGACGCGGAGATCTTCGAAGGCATCCGCGACGAGGTTGGTGACCCCCTCCACCGAACGCTCCAGCATCCCGCGCACGATCAGCGCCGGCGAGTCGCGCACGATGCGTCGGTATCGGTTCCACACGCCGGTCGAGCAGATCACGTTCACCAGCCCGTGCTCGTCTTCGAGGTTGAGGAAGGTGATCCCGGATGCGGTCGCCGGCCGCTGCCGGTGGGTCACGAGGCCTGCGACTTCGATGCGCCGCCCCGACTCGTGGGCGCGCATCTCGCGCGAGGTCAACACTCCTCGCGCGTCCAGCGCGGAGCGGTAGTGGGTCAACGGATGATCGTCGGTGGAGATGCCCGTCGCCCAGAGATCGGCCGCGAGCGTCTCGTAGCTCGACGGGTCGGGGAACAACGGCGGCTGCACCGCCATGACGGTGTCGGGGAGGAACTCCGCCCTGTCCTGCGCGGCGGTGCCGGCGGACCAGATCGCCTCACGGCGGGTCAACCCGAAGCAGTCGAAGGCGCCGGCCGTGGCCAGCGCCTCCAGTTGCGCCACGGTCAGGTCGCACCGGCGCACCAGATCGCGCATGTCGCGAAACGGCCCCTCCGCGTCGCGCTCGGCAACGATGCGTGCGGCGACCTTCCCCCCGATACCGGTCACCGCGCCGAGCCCCAGCCGTACCGCGAACGCGCCGTCGCGGCGATGAGCGGCGGACTCGTCGGGAGCCGCCGCGTCGAAGGGCCCCACAGGCGGTTGCGGGCCGCGGCACGCGTCCATCCCTGTCGGCACCGTGCTCTCACCGACCGGCTCGAGTCCGGCCTGGGCACCGGAGAGCTGCACGTCGGGCCGGCGCACCTCGACACCGTGGCGCCGGGCATCCGCGGTCAGCGTGGCAGGCGAGTAGAAGCCCATGGGCTGCGCCCGCAGCAGCCCCGCGAGGAACGCCGCCGGGTAGTGCAATTTGATCCATGAGCTCGCGTAGACCAGCAGGCCGAACGAGAGCGAGTGCGACTCGGCGAACCCGAAGTTCGCGAACGCCTGGATCTTGCGGTAGATCGCATCCGCGTCCTCGCCGATAAGGCCGTGGCGCGCCATGCCGGCGTAGAGCTTCTCTTTAAGCGAGTCGATACGTTCCTGACCGCGCTTGGACCCCATCGCACGACGCATGAGGTCGGCGTCCTCTCCGGAGAGATCGCCCACGACCATCGCCATCTGCATCAACTGCTCCTGGAAGACGGGGATCCCCTTGGTGCGCTCGAGCACCGGGATGAGATCCGGATGCGGATACGTCACCTCTTCGTGGCCGAGCTTGCGCCGCACGAACGGATGCACCGCCCCGCCCTGGATCGGACCGGGCCTCACGAGCGCGATCTCGATCACGAGGTCGTAGAAGGCCCGGGGCTGCAGGCGCGGCAGCAGTCCCATCTGCGCGCGCGACTCGACCTGGAACACGCCGATCGAATCGGCACGGCACAGCATGTCGTAGACCGCAGCCTCCTCCTTCGGCAGGGAGCGCAGCTCCCACGTCTCCCCTGTCGCCGCATGGATCAGATCGAAGCAGTACTGGAGAGCGGACAGCATTCCGAGCCCGAGCAGGTCGAACTTGACCAGCCCCATCCACGCGGCGTCGTCCTTGTCCCACTGGATGACGGTGCGCCCCGGCATCCGAGCGTGCTCGATCGGCACGACCTCGCCCACAGGCCGCTCGGTGAGCACCATGCCGCCGGAGTGGATGCCGAGGTGGCGCGGCGCCTTGAGCAGCTCGGTCGCATAGGCCACGACCTGATCCGGGATGTCGTGGTCAGGGGCGCTCTCGAGCGACGCACCCCAGCGCTCGACCTGCTTCGACCAGGCATCCTGCTGTCCGGGTGAGAATCCGAGTGCCCGCGCCATGTCGCGCACGGCGTTCTTGGGGCGGTACTGGATGACGTTGGCCACCTGCGCCGCGCGCTCACGCCCGTACTGCTGGTAGACCCACTGGATGATCTCCTCGCGACGGTCGGAGTCGAAGTCCACGTCGATGTCGGGCTCCTCGTCGCGCAGGCTCGACAGGAACCGCTCGAAGGGCAGGTTGTAGGCGATCGCATCGACCGCCGTGATGTCGAGCAGATAGCAGACAGCACTGTTGGCCGCCGAACCGCGACCCTGGCAGAGGATGCCGCGCCGCCGGGCCTCCTGCACGATGCCGTAGACGATCAGGAAGTAGCCCGGAAAGTCCTTCATCTCAATGACCTCGAGCTCGCGCTCGATGCGCCGGCGCTGGTCTTCGGTGAGGTTCGGATAGTTGCGCGGCACCGCATCCCACACCAGTTGCCGCAGCCACGACATGGGCGTGTGCCCCTCGGGAACGGGGAGCTTGGGCAGCGCGGGTGCGGCCTTGCGCAGCGGGAACGCCAGCTCGTCGGCGAGTGCGACGCTGCGCGCGACCGCGCCGGGGTACCGGGCGAAGCGGGCCGCCATCTCGGCCCCCGAGCGCAGGAACGCTCCCCCGTGCGCGGGGAGCCACCCGTCGAGCTCATCCATGCTGCGATTCGCCCGCACGGCGGCGATCGCCGCCGCCAGGAGCCTGCGCTCGGGCACCGCGTAGTGCACGTTGCCGGTAGCAACGACGGGCAGCCCGCGTTCTGCGGCAAGGGCGGCGAGGACGTCGTTGCTCTGGGTGTCTCTCGGATCCCCGTGATCGATGAGCTCGACCTGCACCGCATCCCGCCCGAACAGGTCGACGAGCAGGTCGAGTTCGCGCGCCGCCCCCGCCGGCCCCTCGAGGGTGAGCGCCTGACGCACGGCGCCCTTGCGGCATCCGGTGAACACGGCCCACTGCGGATCCCGCGGGCCGCCGGACTGCTCGGCGAGCTCGGTCACGTCGTACACCGGTCGCCCCTTCTCGGCGCCCCGCAGCTGGGCGCGGGTGAGCGCACCGGCGAGACGGTGGTACCCCTCCTGCCCGCGGGCGAGCACCAGCAGGTGGCGCCCGACCGGATCGGGGCGCCCCTTCTGCGGCGCGGGCAGATCGAGTGACAGCTCGGCACCGAACACCGTCCGCAGCCGGCGGGGCTCCGCCGCCTCCGCGAAACGCACCGAGCCGTAGAAGCCGTCGTGGTCGGTGACGGCCAGCGCATGCAGACCCAGTCGCTCCGCCTGCTCCACGAGCTCCTCGGGCGAGGACGCCCCGTCGAGGAACGAGTACGACGAGTGCGCGTGCAGCTCGGCGTAGGGCACCACCTGTTCGGGGCGCTCGATCACCGGCGGCACATAGGGGCCGCGCTTGTGCGACCACGCCGGACTGTCGCCGCCGTCCGCCCCGGCAGGAACAGGCCTGGGTCGCCGCGCATCGCTGAGGGCGCGTTCGAGCTCCGACCACGGGACGGGCGGGTTGTGCCAGCCCATCAGTCGTACCTCGCCTCGACGCTCCAGCGGGCGTCCTCGTGCACGAGCAACCAGGCGACCTGGGCGGCGTCGACGATCTGGAACCGGTGCGCAACCCGGCGGCGGGCCGCATCCCACTCCCGTTCGATGACGGTCCACGGCCCCGCCCACGAGAGCACCCCGCGCCGGGCTCCCCCGACGGCGATGTCGGCGGGCGTGCCCGACAGCGCCCCGCGCTCGTCGACGAGGATGCGGGTGCCCTGGGCATCCCGCACCTCGGCCGGACGAGGCTCGGGGAACACCGTGGTCGGCAGCGGCGCCGGCAGCGACCCCGGCCAGGGCAGCGACGCGTCGCGCGGAGCGACGGCGCGGTCACCCCAGGGCACCATCACCTGACGTTCGTCGAGCCAGCGCCCGCCGGCGATCACCGGCGTCAGAACGCTCCGATGCCCGAGCATCGCCTGCACCCGCGAGAGGGCATGGTGCACCTTCTCGCGCTCTCCCCGTCCGAACAGCCCCGGGACGTGGTGAGCCTGTTCGTCGACGGCTTCGGGTGAGATGCGCACGCGCGCCACGGGACTGCGCAACTCCTGCTGCTCGGCGAGCTGCCAGCGCACCCGGTCGACGACCGCCGCCGCATCGAAGGTTCCCGGATGCAGCCAGACCCGTTCACTGCGCTCTCCCCGCTCGGACTCGAGCTCCACACGTAGCTCGGTGCACACGAGCCTCAGCTCGTCGAGACGCGCGATGAACTCCTCCGCCGCCATCCGCATCCCGAAGGCCGCCTGCTCGGCGAGTTCGACGGGCGGCTCGAACACGACCTCGCGATCGAGCTCGGGCGGGACGTCGCGGGGGGTCACCGTGCGGGAGTCCGCTCCTGCGGCGAGCGCCTGAAGCCGCACTCCCTGCTCGCCGAGGCGATCGCGGATGCCGTCGGTCGGCAGCTCGGCGAACGCGCCCAGCGTGTGGATGCCCAGTCGCGCCAGCAGCGAGGCGAGCGAGGTCTCGGCCCCGGCGTCGTGCAGCAGGGTGGCGGGCAGGGGCGCGAGGAAGGGTCCTGAAAGACCCGGAGGCACGCACCGCACCGGCGCCTCGGCGGTCGTTGCGGCACGGGCTGCCTGCTCGGCCGTGAAGGGGCCGTCGGCGATGCCGATGCGGACATCCCTCACACCCGCCTCGTGCAGCGCCGCACGCAGGACGTTCGCCGCTTCCTCCTCGCCGCCGTAATAGCGGGCGGGCCCCCGTGCCTTCAGCGCGCAGAGCCCCGGGCGGATGATCTGCACGTGCGGCGCGAGACGTTCGATCGCCGCCACGAGCGGCGCGAAGGCGCGGTGGTCTCGCGCTGCATCCATCGCCACGATCCGCAGGCGAGGACAGGCGCCCTGCGCGTCGCGGCGACGCTGGCCACGACGCACCCCCTCGGCGCGGGCCGCGGCGGAGCAGGCGACCACGACGTTCTTCTCGACGACGGCGACCGCCTCCGCCTCCTCGCCGCTCTCGCGTGCGAAAGCGACCACCGGCCAGTCCGGGATCCAGACGACGAGGGTGCGCACGGGCATCTAGCCCACCGCCCTCATGGGCACGGGAGCGGCAGGGGCGACGGCGGTGAGGGCGCCGTCGCGATCGGGGAGCATGAGTCGCGCGCGCCGGGGCACGGGAGAGCGGCGCGACTGCACGGCGATCGTCACCGTGCGCGACGACAGATAGCCGTAGCCGTCGCCGAGTCCGTCCCACTGTGAATCGACGATCTGCAGCGCAGCCTCCGCCTGCGGCCAGACTCCCTGCACCAGAAGGCTCGCACCGCGGTCTCGCAGTCGCGCCATGAAGCGGGAGGCTTCGGCATCCGACACCGCTCCCGCAGGCCGCACGGCGACCACCGGCATGACCTCGGCGAGGGTGGCGGCCACGGCCAGCCAGCGCGGGCCGGGCTCGGGGACGAGGACGAGGCGCTCGAGCGCCACACCCAACCCCGCCGCCGCCTCGGCGCCCAGCTCCGGCATCCCCACTGCCGCGCACCACGCCCCCTCGCGGGAGGGGCGGGCGAGCAGCGAGAGCAGCAGCGAGGTGGAGGGGGCCACCGTGTATGCGGAGCCGGCACGAAGCCCCCCACCCGGAAGGAGCTCCGCCAGCGCCGGATGCACCGGTCGCACGGCCGCATCCATCCGCCGGCCCTGAACGCGCTCGAGCTGCGCGCGGAGGCGATGGACCTCACCCACGGCGTCTTCTCGCACGATCACCTTCACTCCGACAGGCTAGAACGGATGTTCTAGTTCTTCAATGTCAGATTCGAAGATACGAACGAGTTCGGACATCCTCTTCGGGAGCAGACCCGCGACGTCTGCACGAGGAGTGGGGCTGGCGGCACCCTACGTGCCGCCAGGGACATCACCTCAGCGATCGATCGTGCACACGTCGCTCGGATCCGACGATCTCGGCCGTCGTCCGGATGCGGGCGAACCCGCCTTCCTGCAACACCAGAGCAGAGGTGGCCATGATCTCCGCCGCCGTGCGCGTCACACGACCTATACCGCTGATCTCGGCATCGAGATCGAAGGTGCGGGTCGCATCCCACACCACCGTGGTGTCGTATCCGAGATTGCCCGCCATGCGCGCCGTCGTCTCGACGCACATGTTGGTCTGAATACCGCAGATCAGCAGCTCCCCTATCCCCTGCTCCTGCAACCAGGCGTGCAGGTCGGGGTCACCGTAGAACGCGGAGTTCACGCTCTTGGTGATCAGCAGTGCAGCCGCGGCGCGGTCGACGACATCGACGAGCGCATTGCCGGCAGCGGACGGATGCAGCACAGAGGTTTCGCTGCGGGAGTCGTGACGGACCACGACGACCGGGACACCCTCGATCTCGGCGTACCGCAACAGCGCGGCGACGTTCTGCTCGCACTGCGGATTCGCCGTCGGCCCCCAGAACTCCAGGTCGTCGAACCCCTTCTGCATGTCGATCACCACGAGCGCGCGCGTCATGCCTTCATCCCACCACGCGATACCGGCTCCGCCGCCTCACCCGGCTGCCGACCAGCAATCGATTCCTGCCGCGGCGCGCGGCGGCGATGCGGCAGCACGCCCCACACCACGCCACCGAGCACCAAGGCGAGCCCGATCATCTGCGCGAGGCCGAACGTCTCCCCGGCCAATACGACCCCCAGCACGACGCCGGTGACCGGGTTCAGCAGCCCGACGAGGCCGACCGCGGCGGCGGGCAGCCGCTGAAGACCGGCGAACCAGGCCGCGTAGGCCACCGCGGTGCCGATCAGCATGACGTAGGCGAACCCGACGACGCCCTCGGGGGTGAGTTGCGGGGGCGGCCCCTCGAGGACCAGCGCGACGGGCACGAGAACGACGGAGCCCGCTAGGAGCTGCCACGACGTCATCGCGAGCGCGGGCACCTCCTGCCCCCAGCGGGAGGTGAGGACGAAGCCGAAGGAGGAAGCGACCATCGCCCCCAACGAGGCGGCGATGCCCCACGGATCGACCGACCCCGCGCCGACACCGAGCATGAGCACGACACCCGCGATCCCGACAGCCGCGCCCAGGGCGGCGGCGACACGCGGCCGCTGCCCCAGCAGCGCCCAGGCGAAGAGCATGATGCATGCCGCGGAGGTGGACATGAGGGTCGCCGCCAGGCTCGACGGAAGCCGCTGGCCGACGATGTAGATCAGCACGCTGAAGCCGCCGACATTCAGCACTCCCAGCAGTAGCGATCGCCACCACCACGAGCCGCGCGGAAGGCGGCGGGCGAACAGCAGCACGAGCAGCCCGGCGGGCAGGCATCGGATGACAGCACCCCACAGCGGCACATCGGGCGGCAGCAGATGCCGAGTCACCACGTAGGTGCTTCCCCACGCGATCGGCGCGATCGCGGTGATGAGGACCCATCGTCGCCATTTATCTTCCATGGAAGGAAATACTACCTTCCGCGGAAGATATTGTGATCGCATGACCGGAACCGAGGATCGCGTCAGCCGCATCCAGGACGATTGGCGCCGCGAGCGTCCCGATCTCGATCCCTCCCCCCAGGGCGTGATCGGCCGCATCCACCGCGTGGGCATGGCCCTCACCCGCGAGCTCACCGCGGTCTACGCCCGCTTCGGGCTCACCGAAGCGGAATTCGACCTGCTCGCCTCACTCCGGCGGGCGGGCGCGCCCTACAGCCGGCCGGCGGGTGAACTCGCCGAGCACACGATGGTCACCTCGGGCGGGCTCACCAAGCGCGTCGACCGCCTCGTCAAGCGGGGCCTCGTCACACGCTCAGGGTCCGACGCCGACGGCCGGCGCCGCCTGGTCCGGCTGACGGATGCCGGGCGCGCGCTGATCGACGACGCCTTCACCGCACACATCGCCAACGAGCACCGACTGGTCCGGATGCTGGACGCGCCGGATGCGGAGCAACTCGCCCGCACCCTGCAGCACTGGAGCGAGCGGCTCGAGCGCTAGGACTGCTCAGGCGGCGAGCGCCAGATAGGGCTCCCACCGGGGGTCAGCCCGCTCGGTTCCGCGCACGCTCCAACCCGAACCGTGCGGCACGTCGGGCACGAGCCGCAACGTCCACGACATCTCCTGCGGCGTGCGATCACCCTTCACGTTGTTGCAGCGCAGACAGCACGCCACCAGGTTCTGCCAGGTGTCGCGCCCTCCGCGCGAACGCGGCAGCACATGGTCGATGGTGGATGCGGCCTTCCCGCAGTACCCGCAACGGTGTCCGTCGCGGCGCAGCACGCCTCGGCGGGTGACCGGCACGTTGCGCACATTGGGTATGCGCACGTAGCGGGTGAGGATGATGACCGCGGGCCGGTCGTAGATCTGCGTCGTACCCCAGATGGGCACGTCCTCGACGCGTTCGACGATGGTCGCCTTCTCGTTCATGACGAGCACGAGTGCTCGCTTGAAGGAGACGACGGCCAGCGGCTCGTAGCCGGCGTTCAACACCAGTGTGCGCATTCCCTGTCCTCTCGAATGGCCCGGACGGCTTCGCGGATATTCGATTCGATGGACGCATCGGGGTTGCGGAGGCATGAAAAAAGGCGCTGTCTCATGGACAGCGCCTTGAACACACGGGAAACCCGTGAGTGTCGGTCACGTGATGCCGAAGGACGAGCAGACCGAGCGCATCCATGGTTCGGATGCGTGGTGAACTGCCCATCGGCGCCCTCCGCTTCTCTCAGCGTCGTGCCCTCAGGGTAGCCCACCGCGACGCGCCCGGGACGCGTGTTTGATGAACTCTCGGAATCGTGTCGGGGTCAGCCCGCGTTGGCCTGGAGCCAGGCATAGGGGTCGACCAGGCCGCCGCCGATGCGCACCTCGAAGTGGAGGTGGTTGGCGGTGGAGGAGCCGGTGCTTCCCATCAGGCCGATGATCTGACCGGCCTCGACGTAGTCGCCAGGGTTCACCAGAGTCTGGGTCATGTGGCCGTACAGAGTGGTGACGCTCTGACCGTTGATCACGCTGTCGAGCACGACCGCGTATCCGTAGCCGTAGTACCAGCCGGCGACGCGCACGGTTCCGGCCGCAGCGGCGAACTCGGGGGTGCCCGCGGCGCCCAGCAGATCGACGCCCTGGTGATAGCCGTCGGCGCCGAATCCGCGGCCGACGCGGATCTGCGACATGTCCAGAGGCCAGCGCACGGCCCCGCTGCCGGGGGCCACCATGTTCAGGTCGACGTTGGCGGCGGAGAACGAGGCGGCGGAACCGGCGGCGGCGATGCGCGCGGCGGCGGCTTCGGCGGCCTTCTTCTTCTCGATCTCTTCGGGCGTGGTCGCCGCGTAGCTGCCGCGGTCGAGATCTGCCGAGGTCACCGTGGAGGCCACGACGAGCGACTGCGGGTTCTCTGCCGCCACCTGTTCGATCGTGGCCGCATCCGCGCCGCCGTTGAAGGCGGCGTAGGCGGGAAGACCGACGGCCACGACGAGGCCGCCGACCATGCTGAGGGTCACGATGCTGCGCAGGGGCTTGCGGAAGCTGCTGCCGGTGCGGGCCGGGCGCGCGGCGCGGGCGACAGCGGTCTTGGTGCGGGTCACCTGACCCTGGGCGGTGCGGGCCAGTTCGCGCATGCTGCGGCGACTGGTCACGGGATTCGCGGCGGCCTCGGGCGCGCCTACCGACGAATCGTCGTTCTGTTCAGCCAAATCATCCTCCGGCGCCTCCGCGCTCACAGCGCTGGCTCGTCGGCACTCGATGTCGGGGCACGATATGCGGGTTGCACCACACGGACGACGAGCCGGAGAGGCAATCCGTGCGGGATCCATCGGTGGGCTTCTCACCTGCGGACTGTCCGAGGCTACCGGAAGGTAACGAATAAGTCACGCTGGCGAGGGCCGGATCAATGCTCCGACGGGCTGGGGAGAACCGCTCTCAGCGGGCGTCGGCGACGAGGAAGATGTGGCCGGCGACCTCGACCGGAAGCTCCAGGCCCTCGTCGGATCCGTCCATCTGCACGAGGACGTAGCCCTCGTTGTACTGGAAAGTTCCGGCTGCGCCAGGGACGACGCCGGCGGCGCGCAGCTGCTGCAGGAGCTCGGGATCGACCTGCGCGGGCTCGGCGAGGCGACGCACGGTGCCGGTGATCGGGCCGCCCTCGGCATCGAGCTTGCGGACCAGACCCACCACGCCCTCTTCGAACGTGGAGCTCGGCAGGTCGCCGAGCTGGTCGAGGCCGGGGATGGGGTTGCCGTAGGGCGACTCCGTGGGGTGTCCGAGCAGCTCGACGAGCCGGCGCTCGACCTGCTCGCTCATGACGTGCTCCCAACGGCAGGCCTCCTCGTGGACGTACGCCCAGTCGAGCCCGATCACGTCGCTGAGCAGCCGCTCGGCGAGGCGGTGCTTGCGCATGACGTCGACGGCCTTCTGCCGGCCGGCACCGGTGAGCTCCAAGGAGCGGTCGTCGGAGACGACCACGAGCCCGTCGCGCTCCATCCGGCCGACGGTCTGGGAGACGGTCGGACCGGAGTGACCGAGTCGTTCGCTGATGCGCGCACGCAGGGGAACGATGTTCTCCTCCTCGAGCTCGAGGATGGTACGCAGATACATCTCTGTCGTGTCGATCAGGTCGGTCATGAACGTGTCCTCGAAGTCATAGGGGGCCCGAGGAGAGCCTATCCAACGTGACGATGGTCACGGCGGTCGGCGACCCGCACGCCCCTAGAATCGAGCCATGTCCCACGTCGTGCTCCCTCGCGAGATCCTGCCCGCCGACGGCCGCTTCGGATGCGGCCCCTCGAAGATCCGCCCGGAGCAGGTCGCTGCTCTGGCCGAGCGCGGTTCGTCGCTGCTGGGCACCTCGCACCGCCAGGCTCCCGTGAAGAACCTCGTCGCGAGCGTGCGGGAGGGCTTGGCGGCGCTGCTGCGTCTGCCCGAGGGCTACGAGATCGTCGTCGGCAACGGCGGATCGACTGCCTTCTGGGATGCGGCCGCGTTCGGCCTCATCGAGAACCGCGCACAGAACCTGGTGTTCGGCGAGTTCGGCGGCAAGTTCGCCGCTGCCGCTGCCGCACCGTGGCTGCAGGCGCCCGACGTCCGCAAGGCCGAACCCGGCACGAGCACCTCTCCCGAGGCTGTGGAGGGCGTCGACGTCTACGCCTGGCCGCACAACGAGACCTCGACCGGTGTCGCCACGCGCATCGCCCGTGTCGCCGGGGATGCCGGTGCGCTGACGGTCATCGACGCGACGAGCGCCGCGGGCGGCATCGACTTCGACGTCGCGGAGACCGATGTCTATTACTTCGCCCCGCAGAAGAACCTCGGCTCCGACGGCGGTCTGTTCTTCGCGGCGGTCTCACCCGCGGCGATCGAGCGCATCGAGCGCATCGCCGCATCCGGTCGCTACATCCCGGAGTTCCTCAGCCTGAAGAACGCGCTCGACAACTCCCGCCTGCAGCAGACGCTGAACACCCCGGCGCTGTCGACGCTGGTGCTGATCGACGAGCAGGTGCGCTGGATCAACGCCAGCGGCGGCCTGAGTTGGGCGGCGGCGCGCACTTCCGAATCATCGCAGGTGCTCTACGACTGGGCCGAGGCGTCGAGCGTCGCGACGCCCTTCGTCGTCGAGGTCGCCGACCGCTCCCCCGTGGTCGTCACGATCGACTTCGACGAGAGCGTGGATGCGGCCGCGGTCGCTGCGAGCCTGCGCGCGAACGGCATCGTCGACACGGAGCCGTACCGCAAGCTCGGACGCAATCAGCTGCGGGTGGCGACGTTCACCTCGATCGATCCCGACGACGTGCGCCAGCTGACCCGGAGCATCGACTACACCCTCGAGCACCTCTGACCCGGACGGGGCTTCGCGCCCCCACCGGGTGAGTACACGTTCGCCGGGTGAGCACTCGATGTGATGCTCACCCGGCGAACGGATGCTCAGTGGGCGTTGCCCGGGCCGGACTCACTCCTCGTCGGAGTCGTCGTCCTCGTCGGAGTCTTCCTCGTCGTCCTCGTCGGGGTCGTCGTCGTAGTCGTCATCGAGCTCGTCGATGTCGACGCCGTCGACGTCACCCGCGTGCAGGATCGACTCTCCGCCGCCCTCAGCCTCGTCGTCCTCGTCCTCGTCCTCGGAGTCGTCGAGATCGTCCGTGTCTTCGTCCGACTCGTCATCCTCGGAGTCGTCCTCATCGTCCTCAGCCTCGGCGGCCGCCTCCGCCGCCGCGGCCTGCTGGGCGTGGTACTCCGCCAGTCGCGTGGCCCACGGCACCCATTCGGGCGCGAGCAGGGCGCCGTCGCCGGGCAGCAGTTCGACCTCGAGGACCGTAGGCTCGGCTCCCTCGACGCGCGCCAGTGAGACCGTCCAGTACCAGCCCGGGTATCCCGCCAGGCGGTTCTCGAAGCGGAGCGAGACGACGCCATCGGGCTCGAGCGTGTATCCGGCCGCAGGCCCGACGGTCTGCGGCTTGGTGATCTCGTGGAGCGCGGACAGCGCCAGCTCGTGAGCGGCGAGAAGCTCGGCATCCGGCTCACGGGGCTCGAGGTCGGCTTCCGTCTCAGCGTCCATCGCGTCGACGCCGGCATCGGCGATGGCGGCTTCCTCTGCCGCCACCTCCGTCACCACTGCCTCGTCGGCCTGCGCGACGAGCTCCGCGTCGACGGCCTCGTCAGAGACCGGCTCTGCGCCGGACTCAGGCGTCGAGGTCATCGGCTACCTTGCGCAGCACCGCGGCGATCTTCTTGGAGTGCGACGACGAGGGGTAGCGCCCGCGGCGCAGGTCGCCGCCGATCCCGTCGAGCAGCTTCACGAGGTCTTCGAGGATGATCGCCATGTCGTCAGCGGGCTTGCGCGCACGCTTCGCCAGGCTGACGGGGGCATCCAGCACCCGCACCGACAGCGCCTGCAGTCCGCGCTTGCCGTCGGCCACGCCGAACTCCAGCCGCGTGCCGGGCTTGACCGAGGTCGTGCCCTGCGGGAGAGCCGTGGCGTGAAGAAAGACGTCCTGACCGTCATCCGAGGAGATGAAGCCGAACCCCTTCTCCTCGTCGTAGAACCTGACCTTGCCGGTGGGCATGGACACCTCGCTGCTGCTCTGCGCCCGGAAAGCGTTCGCGGGCGCGACGGAACGCGGATCGGAAGATCCCCTGGTTCCAGCCTACGACACCCCCGCCGAGGCGATAGGCTGATGCGGATGAGCAAGCCCACGCCCGACAGCGACCTCCCGGTTAGCCGCCTCGACCGCATCCTCGCGTTCATGGCGCTGGGGCTGCTCGCGCTCTCGGTGCTGTCGTTCTTGTCGATCATGATCAGCACGGCGATGGGCCTCACCCACGAGGACTACGGCACGGGCATCTGGCCGGCCGTGAGCGCCATCGTGTACATCGCACCCCCGCTGGCCTTCGTGCTCATGCTCACCGTCATCATCCGGGCCTTCATCAGAAGGGCTCGGGCGAACCGAGCCGGGTGACGGTGGCGGGCCCCTCGGACGAACGCGCGCTGGCGTCGCTGCTTGCCGCGTCCGGCGACGAGGAGCTGGCCCAGCTCTTCGCCGCCCGCAAGCTCCCGCCGTCGACTCCCGCGCAGGACTTCTTCGACGTCGCGGCGACGCTTCTCAGCGATGCCAGCGTCGATCGCGCCCTGACGCGGCTGGCCGCTCCCGAGCTCGCCGCGCTGGCCTCGGCGCAGACGGGGCCGGTCGCTCCTGACCTGCGACCGATGCTCGCAGCCCGCGCCCTGCTCGATGCCGACGGCGTTCCGTTCCAGGCGGTGCGCTCGCGTCTGACCGAACGGGCCGGCTCCGAGGCGTTCGCCTCGCCCGAGGTGGCGCCTCTCGCCGCCGCAGATCCCCAGACGGTCGCGGCGGCCGCAGAGCGCGCCTTCGAGCAGGTCGCCTCGCTCGCCGACATACTGATCGCAGCCGCAACCGCCCCGCTGTCGCGCACGGGCGCCGGGGCTGTCAGCGCGACCGAACGCCGTCGGCTCATCGACGACGGCGCGGTCGCCTCGGCGGAGCAGCTCGAGGATCTCCTTCTTCTCGGAGCCGACGCGGGGTTGCTCAGCGACGAGGATCGCAGCTGGCAGGCGACGGATGCGGCAGCCGACTGGCTCGACGCGAGCACGAGTGAACGGTGGGGCGTGGTCGCGTCAGCGTACGTACGCGCCCTCCCCGAGGCGCTGCGTACTCCCGAGGGGGGCTTCCTGCCGCCTTCGGCGTGGCCGGGCGTCTACCGGCTCGATGCGGAGTGGCCCGAGCAGGCTGCCGCTCTGGTGCGCCGGGGCGTGCTGTGGGGCGTCCTGGCCGAGGACGGCCTGCTCCCCTGGACGGCCCAGCTCTCGAGCACGGGAGACGTGGACACCGGAACGCTGACCGCGGCGCTGCCGCCGGAGGTCGACAAGATCTACCTGCAGGCCGATCTGTCGGCGATCTCTCCCGGCCCTCTCGCGCCGAGGCTCGAGCAGCGGCTGCGCCGGATGGCGACTCGCGAGACCCGGGCGCAAGCCTCGACCTATCGCTTCACCGCCGAGTCGTTGACGACCGCGATGAGCGGCGGAGAGAGCGCAGAGTCGGTGCACGCCTTCCTGACCGACGTCTCGCTCACCGGAATCCCGCAGCCCCTGGCATATCTCATCGACGCGACCGCCGCACGCCACGGCGCGATCCGCGTCGGCACGGATGCGGCCACCGGCCGCACGGTGGTGCGCAGCTCGTCACCGCAGCTGCTCGCGACCATCGCGGTCGATCAGTCGTTGCGCCCCGTCGGTCTGGTGGAGCATGAGGGCGCACTCGTCTCCCGCGCCGGGCGGGATGCCGTGTACTGGTCACTCGTCGACGCGCGCTACCCCGTGGTCGCCGTCGACGAGAACGACCGACTCGAGCGTGTCGTGCGCCGATCCGCACGACAGGCCGCGTCCGAGCCGCCCCCGCGCGAGCAGTACGGAGCCCTCATCGCGTCACTGCGCGGCGCGCAGTCCGGTGACGCGGATGCCGCGTGGCTCGAGCGGGAGCTCGAACAGGCCGTGCGCGCCCGCGCGACGATCGACGTCACCGTGAGCCTGCCGGACGGCTCGACGCGGGTGTTCGCGCTCGAGGCGACGGGCCTGGGCGGCGGCCGGCTTCGCGGACTCGACCGCGCCGCCGACGTCGAGCGCACCCTGCCGATGACGAGCATCGTCTCGGTGAGCCCGCGCTGACGGCGAGCCGACCCTCATCCGCTGCCGCGCCGGTAAACTCGACGGTTATGTCCGACGGCCCCCTGATCGTCCAGAGCGATCGCACGGTTCTGCTCGAAGTCGCCCACCCCGAGTCGGAGAACGCGCGGCACGAGCTGGCGGTCTTCGCAGAGCTCGAGCGTGCTCCCGAGCACATCCACACCTACCGCATCACGCGCCTCGGACTGTGGAACGCCCGCGCGGCCGGCCATGACGCGGAGGACATGCTCGACACCCTCGACCGCTGGTCGCGCTTCCCGGTACCGCCGTCGGTCGCCACCGACATCCGAGAGACCGTCGGCCGCTACGGGCGGCTCGTGATCGAGCGCGGTCCGTACGGCGACGACGACGACGCGCTTCTGCTGCGCTCGACGGATGCGGCCGTGCTGGCCGAGGTCTCGCGCAACAAGCGCATTCAGCCGCTGCTCATCGCGCACCCGTCTCCCGGCGTGCACGTGATCGACGCCTGGGCGCGCGGTCAGATCAAGCAGGAGCTGCTGAAGATCGGCTGGCCCGCCGAAGACCTGGCCGGCTATACCCCTGGCACCCCGCATCCGATCGACCTCGAGGAGACGGACTGGTCGCTGCGTCCCTACCAGCGCCAGGCCGTCGACATCTTCACGGAAGGCGGCTCCGGTGTCGTCGTGCTCCCCTGCGGCGCGGGCAAGACGCTCGTGGGGGCGGCCGCGATGGCCGACACCAAGACGACGACGCTCATCCTCGTGACCAACGCCGTCAGCGCGCGCCAGTGGCGCGACGAGCTGCTCAAGCGCACGACGCTCGCCCCCGAGGAGATCGGCGAGTACTCGGGTCAGGTCAAAGAGGTCAAGCCCGTCACGATCGCGACCTATCAGATCCTCACCGCGAAGCGGAAGGGCGAGTACGCACACCTCGCGCTGCTCGATGCGCTGGACTGGGGTCTCGTGGTCTACGACGAGGTTCATTTGCTGCCGGCGCCCGTGTTCAAGCTGACCGCCGATCTGCAGGCTCGGCGCCGCCTCGGCCTCACCGCGACGCTCGTACGCGAAGACGGGCGCGAGGGCGACGTCTTCAGCCTCATCGGCCCCAAGCGCTTCGACGCACCCTGGAAAGAGATCGAGGCTCAGGGCTTCATCTCCCCCGCCGCCTGCTTCGAGGTGCGCGTCGACCTGCCCGCCGACGAACGGCTCGAGTACGCCGCAGCCGTCGATGAGGACCGTTACCGCCTGGCCGCCACGGCACCGGCGAAGATCGACGTCGTGCGCGCCCTCGCCGCGCGCCACAGCGACGAACAGATCCTCGTGATCGGCCAGTACCTCGACCAGATCGACATCATCGCCGAGGCGCTCGGCGCCCCGAAGATCACCGGCGCGACACCGGTCGACGAGCGCGAGCAGCTCTATCAGGCCTTCCGCGAGGGCACGGTGCCGTTGCTCGTGGTCTCCAAGGTCGCCAACTTCTCGGTCGACCTGCCGGACGCATCCGTGGCCATCCAGGTGTCGGGTTCGTTCGGGTCCCGCCAGGAGGAGGCGCAGCGTCTCGGGCGGCTGCTGCGACCCAAGAGCAACGGCCACACGGCCAGCTTCTACACGCTCATCGCCCGCGACACCGTCGATCAGGACTTCGCGCAGAACCGTCAGCGCTTCCTCGCCGAGCAGGGCTACAGCTACACCATCCTGGATGCGGACGACCTGCTGGCCGCAACGCGCTGACCCGCCGGGAAGGCCCGCATCCAGCCATCCCACCGAATCGGTCACCATAATGGGCCTATGACCGCACCGCGCATCCTCGTCGTCGACGACGAACCGAACATCCGCGACCTGCTCATCACGAGTCTGAAGTTCGCCGGTTTCCAGGTTCGCGCCGTCTCCAACGGGGCACAGACGATCTCGGCCGTCCTCGAGGAGGAGCCGGATCTCATCGTGCTCGACGTCATGCTGCCCGACATGAACGGCTTCAGCGTGACCAAGCGCCTCCGCGAGGCCGGATACACCGCTCCGATCCTGTTCCTCACCGCGAAGGACGACACGGAGGACAAGATCACCGGGCTGAACGCCGGTGGCGACGACTACGTCACCAAGCCGTTCTCGCTCGATGAGATCGTCGCCCGCATCCAGGCGATCCTGCGCCGCACGATGCAGGCGGACGAGGAGTCCGTCATCCGTGCGGGCGAGATCACCATGGACCAGGACACCCACGACGTGTACGTGGGTGACGCGCAGATCGAGCTGAGCCCCACCGAGTTCAAGCTGCTGCGCTACCTCATGCTCAACCCGAACCGGGTGCTGTCCAAGGCGCAGATCCTCGATCACGTCTGGGAGTACGACTTCAACGGCGACGCGGGCATCGTCGAGAGCTACATCTCGTACCTGCGTCGCAAGATCGACCCGCACTCCTCCGAGCCTCTCATCCAGACCAAGCGCGGCTTCGGCTACATGCTGAAGACCAAGTCCTGACACCGGAGCGCGCCCTGGGCACCGAGAGCGACAGCGTCACGCGCTGGTGGCGCGGGATCAGCCTGCGCGCGAAGGTGACCGGCGTGACCGTGGCGGTCCTCGTCGTCGGGCTGCTCGCGGCGGGCCTGGGAACCATGGTGTTCCTGCGCACGACGCTGCTGACGAACCTCGACCAGAACCTCAAGCAGGTCGCCCAGTCGGCGATCGCGAGCGCGCTGGTGGAAGCCACGATCGACTCCGACGGCAATCTCGAGTTCGCGCCGCGGGATGAAGCCGGCGGCACCCCTTACACGGTGGCGCTCTACGCCTGCACGGCGCAGGGCACGCGGCTCGCGGTCGCGGGCGGCCAGGATGCGTCCACGACGCCGGTGCTTCCCGAGACATACCCCTGTGACCGCGCCTACATCGACCAGGACACCGTCACAACCCTCGACGGCAGCGACAACTCGCACTTCCGCGCCACGGTGATCGTGACGCCCGTCGAGGGCACCAACGCGACCGTCGTGCAGCTGGTGGCGGTGCCCACCGGGCCGACGGAGCGGATCGTCGCCACCTATCTCGGGATCTACGCGATTCTGGCGCTGGTCATCGTGATCGCGAGCGCCTTCCTCGTGCGTTGGGTCGTGACCCTCACCTTCCGCAGCCTCGGGCAGGTGGAGCGCACGGCCGACGCGATCGCCGGCGGCGATTTCAGTCAGCGGATGACCGACATCGAGCCCGACACCACCGAGGTCGGCCGCCTCAAGCGGGCCATCAACACGATGCTCGGCCGCGTCGACGCCGCGATCTCGCAGCGCGACGCCACCGTGCGCCAGATGCGCCGGTTCATCGGCGATGCGAGTCACGAGCTGCGCACGCCTCTCGTGACCGTGCGCGGCTACGCGGAGCTCTACCGGATGGGCGCAATCCCGGATGCGGACGCCACCGCGCAGGCCATGGAGCGCATCGAGAAGGAGGCCATGCGCATGACCTCCATGGTCGAGGATCTCCTGGCCCTCGCACGCCTCGACGAGAAGCGCGACCTCGTGCTCTCCCCCGTCGATCTGCGTCCCATCGCCCGCGACGCGGCACTGGATGTCGGAGCCTCGGCCCCGCAGCGCACGGTCAGCGTGATCGACACGACCTCGGCCGCCCCCGCGCCCTTGCGGACGCCCCCGGTCTCGGCCTCACGGCAGGCACCCGCAGATGTGCCGCCGCGGCGGCGCGGCGCCGTTCCCACGGCCGCGATCACCCTGGCTGCGCGCCTGCGACGACGCTCGCGCGACGGCGGTGGCGACACCGGTGAGGTGCATCCGCTGCCGGTGGCCTTCCATCCGCGCACGCCGATGATGCCGCCGGTCGTCATGGGCGAGGAGAACCGCATCCGTCAGGTCGTCGCGAACCTGCTGGGCAACGCGCAGCGCTTCTCCGCGCCGGACTCCCCCATCGAGCTGCGCGTGGGCACGGATCTCGAGACCCGCATGGGGTGGATCGACGTGATCGATCACGGCGAAGGTATTCCGGAGCAGATCCGCACGCAGATCTTCCAGCGGTTCTGGCGCGCCGACACCTCGCGCGCCCGGGAGACGGGCGGATCGGGGCTCGGTCTGTCGATCGTCGCCTCCATCGTGGAGTCGCTGCAAGGCACCGTCGAGGTGCGCGACTCCGAGGGCGGCGGCGCGACCTTCCGGGTCTCGCTCCCCCTCGCCGTCGATCAGGATGCGTCCGCACACCTGCTGATCGACACGCAGCCGCTGGAGCGGCTGCCGGATCTTCCGCTGTCCTGATCTCCCCAGTCGACGAGCGCCGGCGCGCAGTCCCCATCCGGGACGGCTATGAGTCGGCCCATCGCGCGTGGTCTCTAGCGTCGGAGTCTCCGACAGAGAGGGGCTCCCATGGCGACCTTCGCCGTAGACAGCGACCAAGTCGCTGCAGCGACCATCACGATCCGTGGCACCATCGACCGGCTGCAGGGAGAGTCCACAGCGCTGCTCGCGCAGCTCGGCGCGCTCCAGAGCTCGTGGACCGGCGCCGCATCCGGCATGTTCCAGGGCACGATCGAGCAGTGGCGTGCCGCCCAGCGCACCGTGGAGGACGCCCTCGCGAGCATCCACGTGGCGCTCGGTGTGGCCGCGCAGCACTACACAGAGGCAGAACAGGCCAACATGACGCTGTTCCGCTGAGAGCTCCGGTCCCCCCACCGGATACGGCGGATGCCCCGGTCCCTTGCGGGGCCGGGGCATCCGTTCGTGAGGTCTGGACTCAGAAGTCCATGCCGCCCGACGGGTCAGCGGGAGCGGCGGCAGCCTTCTCCGGCTTGTCGGCGACGACGGCCTCGGTGGTCAGGAACAGACCGGCGATCGACGCGGCGTTCTGCAGCGCCGAGCGGGTGACCTTGGCGGGGTCGATGATGCCCTGCGCGAAGAGGTCGCCGTACTCACCGGTCGCGGCGTTCAGACCGTGACCGACGGGCAGGTCCGCCACCTTGTTGGCGACGACACCGGGCTCGAGACCGGCGTTGAGGGCGATCTGCTTCAGCGGAGCCTCGATGGCGACACGGACGATGTTCGCACCCGTCGCCTCGTCGCCCGACAGCGTCAGACCCTGGAACGCGGTCTTGCCGGCCTGGATGAGCGCGACGCCACCACCGGCGACCACACCCTCCTCGACCGCTGCCTTGGCGTTGCGGACGGCGTCCTCGATGCGGTGCTTGCGCTCCTTGAGCTCGACCTCGGTGGCCGCGCCCGCCTTGATGACGGCGACGCCGCCGGCGAGCTTGGCGAGGCGCTCCTGGAGCTTCTCGCGGTCGTAGTCGCTGTCCGTGTTGTCGATCTCGCGACGGATCTGGGTCACGCGACCCTCGATCTGAGCGGAGTCGCCGGCACCCTCGACGATCGTGGTCTCATCCTTGGTGATGATGACCTTGCGGGCACGGCCGAGCAGGTCGAGGGTGGCGTTCTCGAGCTTGAGACCGACCTCCTCGGTGATGACCTGTCCACCCGTGAGGATCGCGATGTCCTGCAGCTGGGCCTTGCGGCGGTCGCCGAAGCCGGGAGCCTTGACGGCGGCCGACTTGAAGATGCCGCGGATCTTGTTCAGCACCAGGGTCGCGAGAGCTTCGCCCTCGACGTCCTCGGCGATGATGAGGAGCTCCTTGCCGTCCTGGATCACCTTGTCGACGATCGGCAGGAGATCCTTGATGTTCGAGATCTTCTGGTTGGCGATCAGGATGTAGGGGTCTTCGAAGACCGCTTCCTGACGCTCCGGGTCGGTCACGAAGTAGGGGTTCAGGTAGCCCTTGTCGAAGCGCATACCCTCGGTGAGCTCGAGCTCGGTGCCGAAGGTGTTGGACTCCTCGACGGTGACCACGCCCTCCTTGCCGACCTTGTCGATCGCCTCGGCGATGAGCTCACCGATCGCGGGGTCAGCGGCGGAGATCGACGCGGTGGCGGCGATCTGCTCCTTGGACTCGATCTCCTTGGCGTCGGCCAGCAGCGCCTCGGTCACCGCGGCGACAGCCTTCTCGATGCCCTTCTTGAGCGAGATGGGGTCGGCACCGGCGGCGACGTTGCGCAGCCCCTCGCGCACGAGCGCCTGTGCGAGGACCGTTGCCGTCGTGGTTCCGTCACCGGCGACGTCATCGGTCTTCTTCGCGACCTCCTTGACGAGCTCCGCGCCGATCTTCTCGTACGGGTCGTCGAGCTCGATCTCCTTGGCGATGGAGACACCGTCGTTCGTGATCGTGGGTGCGCCCCACTTCTTCTCGAGGACGACGTTGCGGCCACGGGGACCCAGGGTCACCTTGACGGCGTCGGCCAGGATGTTCAGGCCGCGCTCGAGGCCACGACGGGCCTCCTCATCGAAAGCGATGATCTTTGCCATGTGTGTCTCGTCCCTCCCGGACGTTGGCTTGCGTCTTTAGCACTCAGTGATATCGAGTGCTAATCCATTCTGGCACTCGCCCCCGGGGAGTGCAAGCCGCCGCGAAGGTGCCGCGAGTGCACGGCGCACACGGCGAGACCCCCGGGCACCCGCGGGTGCTCGGGGGTCTCACGCGATGGGGTCTCAGGCGACGATGCGAACCGACTCGGCCTGCGGACCCTTCTGTCCGCTGCCGACCGTGAACTCCACGGCCTGCCCTTCTTCGAGGACGCGGAATCCGGTCATGTCGATGTTCGAGTAGTGGACGAAGACGTCCTCACCGTCGCCGGAGGTGATGAATCCATACCCCTTCTCGGCGTTGAACCATTTGACGGTGCCCTGGGCCATACGAGTCTCCTGATGCTGTAGAACGCAGTCATCGTATGCAGCCCAAACAGCGTCGAAGCGACGGATTCGGCACAGTTGACACGGCGGCAGCGAACTGTTTACGCCGCGGAAACACGCGGCCCTCGGCGACGGGCCTCAGGAGGTAGGAGTGGGGCTGGGCGCACCGGCGGCGGTGCGATCGAGCCCGATCACGATCGTCAGTTGCTTGGCCTGTGACTCGTCCACATCGGCCGTGCCGGCGTCGTCGGTCGGCTGGTACGTGGTGCTCTGGGCGACGTCCGCTCCGCCGATGAGTTCGGCGAGCCCCTTCGCTGCCGCCTCGTCGCCCGGGAAGGCGTAGTAGACCGTCGTCTGGGCGAAATCGGTGGCGCTGGCACTGCTCGCGTTGACGAGGTCTGCACTCCAGCCCTTCGCGATGAGCTCGTCCTTCATGGTGGTTGCCAGCCCTGTCTCCGGCGTCGCGTTGAGCACCAGAACGGAGAAGGACATGTCGACGACCGGCGTCACCTCCGGCGTCGGCGTGGGCGTGGGAGTCGGCGAGGGCACCAGCACGATGCGCCCGGAGAGCACCAGGCTCCCGAAGATCCCCGCGGCGATGAGGACGATGGTCACGACGATCGCCCACAGTGTGACGACTCCCGCCCGCATGCGCGGGTTCTCGGCGCGGTGCGCTCCTACACGCCCCGAGGTGTTCGGCAGGTCGTCGAAGCGGTCGCGGGGCTGCGGAGTTCGGGACACCCCCCGATGCTACCGGAGCGCCTCGCTCCGCCCGAAGAGCGAGGCCTCAGGCGCCGCGCCGGGCCGTCGAGCGCTCACGCCGACGCTCGTCACGGATGCGACGCAGGCGACCTACCAGGAGCGGATCGTGCGCCAGGGCGGCTTGCGAGTCGACCAGTCGCCCCAGCAGCTGGTAGTAACGCGCCGGTGCGAGCTGGAGCTCGACGCGGATCGCCTCCTCCTTGGCATCGGTGTGCGCGAGCCAGCGCGCCTCGAAGGCGAGCAGCTGGGTATCCCGCTCGCTCAGAGCGTCGGATGCGGAGTCGCGCACGGGCACAGGGCCACGCTAACCGAGCATGCCCGCCGCATCCGGACGCCACTCCACAGCCGCGCCCAACGGGTCGACCGCGGCGAGCACCTCGCCATCCAGCGCCAGCGCGAAGCGATCCTTCGGCCAGGCGGCCGCTTCGATCGGCGCGCTCCAACCGTCGTGCAATCCCGGTGCGTCGATCGTGATCCAGCGTCCTGATGCCCGAGCCGCATCGATGATGCGTCGCCGCCCGTCCCTGGGAACATGGGCGAGCACGCCCGGCGTCGTGACCACGAGGGTCGCGTCGGGCGGGGCGGCCATCGCAAGCTCCGCGATGACGCCCTGCGCCGCCGCATCCGCCGCTCGCAGAATCGGCGGCTCCTCGGCAGCGATATCGAGGGCGGCCTCGATACGCTCCCGGCGCCCCTCCTCCCCCGGCCACACAAGCCCCGTCAGCCACCGGCGATCCTCGGCGGAGCGGGCGTCGAGCGGATGCAGGTCGATGCCCGCCCGCCACACGACCGTCGGCATGCGCAGCTCCGTCTCCGGACCACTCCACGTGGATGTGAGGACGACCGCAGCGGGGCCGGCGGTCGGATCGAGCCTTCGTGTTCGTCCCGCATCCGCGTCGTAGCGATAGGAGTAGCGATCCGGATAGAGGCACAGGCCGGCACTGGCGCCGATCTCGAGCAGCGCGATAGGACCCTCGATCTGCGAGAGCGCGGGAAGCAGCGCCGCGCAGCGCCCGGGCTCGTTCGTCTGCACGGAGCGCGCCGCGGACTCCGATACGAGGGCGTCGGCGTGCGCGAGCACCCACGCCCCCCAGTCCGCATGCTCCGCCTCCGACGCCCCCAGGAGCCTGCTGACGGCGAACACGAGGGGCGGCTGCCGGTGGGTCGCCGGTATCCGCGCAAGGACCGTGGCGAGTTCCGGCGTGGTCCACACCGACTGCGCCCACCTCTCGTAGAGACTGCTGCGACCCGGCGCCTCTTCTTCGGCGAAGCGCCGGTAGCGCGCGATGACGGCCTCGAGTTCGCTCACCCGCTCATTCTCGGTCACACGGGAACAGTGCCCTCGCCGGTCGGGTTGAATGGAGCAGAAGGAGGACGAATGAGCTACGCAGTGAACAAGTCCGAGGAGCAGTGGCGCGAGGAGCTCGGAGCGGACAAGTACGCGGTCTTGCGTGAGGCCGCGACGGAGCGTGCGTGGACGGGCGAACTGCTCGATGAGTCACGCGCGGGTCTTTACGCGTGTGCCGCGTGCGGTGCCGAGCTGTTCCAGAGCGGAACGAAGTTCGATTCGCACTGCGGCTGGCCGAGCTTCTACGAGTCGGTCCGCCCGGAGGCAGTGGAGCTGATCGAGGACAACAGTCACGGGATGGTGCGTACCGAGGTGCGCTGCGCCTCCTGCGGCTCCCACCTGGGCCACGTGTTCCCGGATGGCTTCGGCACGCCCACCGGCGATCGGTACTGCATGAACTCGATCGCTCTCGAGTTCACCCCGGAGGCCGGCGAATGACCACCGGCGCACGCGACGCGATGCGCGTGCGCCGATCGTGGTCGAAAGTGACCGACGAGGCGCCGACGCACGACGAGCTCGTCGACATGGTCGCTGCCGCGGGACGGGTGGCCGACCACTCGTCGC
Source organism: Microbacterium sp. Clip185 (assembly GCF_028743715.1). Taxonomy (NCBI): domain Bacteria; kingdom Bacillati; phylum Actinomycetota; class Actinomycetes; order Micrococcales; family Microbacteriaceae; genus Microbacterium; species Microbacterium sp. Clip185. The sequence continues at coordinate 2,322,963 of NZ_CP117996.1, forward strand.
TGCGGCCGTGGCGGCTGATCGAGCTGCGCGGGGAGGACCGCGAGCGCCTCGGGCGCGCGATCCACAAGGCGGAGAAGAAAGACGGAGCGTCGACCAAGCCGCTGCGTGCCCCACTGCTGATCGCGGTCGTCGCCCGCATCCGGAAGGACAAGGTGCCGGAGTGGGAGCAGGAGGCGGTCGCGTCCGGCGTCGCACACATGCTGAGCCTTGCTCTCGATGAGGCCGGCTGGGGTGTCATCTGGCGCACCGGGAGCTATACCCGGAGCAAGGCCGTCGCCAAGGTGCACGGACTGAGCAAGAACGAGCGCCTGTTGGGCTGGCTGTATGTCGGGGGCAAGCCCGGCCTCTCCCGTGAGGCGCGGATCAAGCAGGTCGACGGCGCCGCGTTCCTCAGCAGTCTCCCGCGCTGATCACCGCCGTCGCCACCGGGGGACGGTCGCCACGACGACGCCGACGACGGCGACGACCACGGCGATGAGCGCCACCTCGATGGGCGGCCCGGCATGGCCGGGAAAGAGCGCATCGATGACGACCGAGGCTCCGAGAAGGCCGACCACCGAGCCGAGCCCCAGCTGCAACACACCGGTGTGCCGCACGAGCGCTGCCGACAGGAAGATGTAGACGACGCCGATGGCGCCGCCCACGTAGAGCCAGGGCTCGGTCGGCAATCGACGCGTTCCTGCAAGCACGAGCTGCACGGCGGCCGCAGCCGTCAGGAGCACGGTGCCACCGGCGAAGTTCACGAGTGTGGCCGTCAGCGGACTGCCCACCTCGTTGCGCAGCCGCCCGTTCGTGGCCTGCTGCCAGGCGATTCCCGCTCCCGCGAGCAGGGGAAGCACGAGCAGCCAGACGGGAACGGATGCCGCTCCCTCGCCCACCAGTGAGACGACGACCGCCGCAACGACGAGCAGAGCCCCGGCAAGGCGTCCTATCGTGACGCCGACGACGCCGGCGGGGCCGTAGCCGACCCGATCGAGGACGACGCCGTTGACGGTCTGGCCCGCGACCACGCCGACGGTGAAGGCCGCGACGCCGATCGCCGCGACCGCGAGTCCCTGCGTGAAGACGGTGAACGCGCCCGCGGCGCCGCCGAGGATCATCCACACCGGGATGCGGCGCTCACGAACGCCCGCGATCAGGCGGGCGATTCCCGCACGACCGCCCGCCAGCAGCGCGCTGAGGGCGAGCAGGATGACGAAACCCGATCCGAACGAGATGGCGGCTGCCGTCAACGCATCGCCGATGGCCGCACCGAGTGCGCCATTGATCTGCGCCTGCGTCGCCGTCAGCACGCCGACGAGAACGGCACCGGCCACGGCGATCGGTCGGGGAAGGCGTCGTGGGTGGGGCGAAGTCACCGATCGAGACTACGTGCACCGTGCGGTGCGGACTGACCGGGCTCAGGCGGAGGCGGCGCTGCTCGCAACGGCAGAATCGACCGCGTCCACCGCTTCGGTCATCGCGTGAAGAAACCCGACGATGGCGGCCGCATCATCCGGGTCGAGGGAGCGCACGGCAGCCATCATCCGCGCGTGCATGCCGTCGAGCGTGCGACGCACCTCGACGTGGGCGAGATCGGTGGTCTCGACGAGCAGGCGGCGACGATCCTTGGGGTGCGGCTTGCGGCGCAGATGCCCACTGCGCTCGAGCCGATCGAGAATGCCCGTGACCGACGGTGTGGAGACACCGAGGTAGCGACCGATGTCGACGGGCGATACTTCTCTACCCTGCTTCGTCTGGCGCATCAGGTACTGCAGCACGAGAAGGTCGTTCTCCCCCATCCCCATGGACTCCTGTGTCCGACGCCGCATCGCCATCTCGGAGGCGCGATAGGTGCGCAGCGCTTCGAGCACGCGCCGGCCGGCTTGCTGGCGCACGTCATTCGCGTCGTACCAGTACATCGCGCGGTCGCTCATCGCACCCCACGATTTGCGAAATGTTTGTTTGCCATATCGCTAGCCTACCTAGTAATGTCCTCATCGAACAAGCTTCATCGATCGAAAGGCACCCTCATGGGAAAGCTCTACTACGCAAACGCCACCGACCCGATCGAGATGAGCGATCGTCTGCTCGCCCACGTCAAAGTGGTCGCCACGACCAAGCTGCGACGCCAGGAGTCGTTCACGATCAACCTCCGCGCAGCGGCGGGACGAGAGACGTTGTGGATCCACTCCTCGATTCCGCTGCGGTTCGTCTTCTCATCCGCCGAGCCCGAGGCGCTCAACCCCGGATTCCTCCAGTCGCTCGCCGAGGCTGCCAGCTCGACGGCGGGACTCACGGTGGACATCGACGAAGAGGTCCCGGCAGCCCAGCAGCAGCCACGCCGGCGCGCGGCATGACGACCACCCTCGCGCCATTCGTCACCGCCGCATCGCGGACCACGTGGAATCAGGCCGACGACGGACTGTACGTCGCTCAGCGCGACGGTGACTTCTTCGGCTACATCGATAGGAACGACGACGGTAGCTTCGTCGCGTTCGACCGCTTCTCCTCGCCGGTGGGGCGCTACTCCACCCTCGCAGCCGCCAAGGCGTCGCTGACGACGGTCGTCTCCGACCCGATCAACCGGCAGCGGTTGCGCACGCGTGAGCGCCTGCCCTTCATTGCTGCGACGTGGGCGGGACTGGCAGCGATCGCCGTGGCCGTCACCGCCGGCGTCCTGCTTCCCGGCTTCTAACGTCGGCTCACCCGCGTCACCCCCGTCGAGGTGGTGTCGGTGCGGCGGTGCCGGCTACAGGACGTGAACCTGCAACCCCCGTATGACAACGTGCGCGTCGACGCCCTCGTGATTCCAGTGCCGGCTACAGGACGTGAACCTGCAACCCCCGTATGACAACGTGCGCGTCGACGCCCGATTCAATCCGTGCCGGCTACAGGACTTGAACCTGCAACCCCCGTATTACAAGTACGGTGCGCTACCAATTGCGCCAAGCCGGCATGACCGCCTCGCGGTCTGACGCCCTCGCGAGCGCAGGGACGAGTCTATGCGCTCCCTGCGCGGGGATTACGACGTGGGCGTGGGCGTGGGAGTCGGGCTCGCGGTGCGGTAGTACGCGTCGCTCGCCGTGGTGAGCACGAACTGCGCGAACTCCTTCGGGTCATCCAGCGCACCCTGGTAGAGCTCGCCGTTCACGAAGATCATGGGCGTGCTGGTCAAGGTGAGACCGTCGGTACCCGGGATGCCTGCGACGGCCGCATCGGTCGCGGTCTTGGCCCACGCCATGAACTCGCCGTTCTCGATGCAGGAGCGCACCTGACGCGGATCGGAGGCGCCGGCCGCCTGGGCCACGTCGGCGAGCGTGTCGTCGCTCAGTCCGTCGGATGTGGCCTCCGGCTGCTGCAGGAGCAGCTGGTGGTTGAACGCGAAAACCGTGTCGGGCGAGTAGGTCGCCACGCAGGCGGCCGCACCCGCCGCACGCAGCGAGTACTTCGTGCCGTTCGACTTGGCCGTGAGCATGGCGACGGGGTGGTACGAGAGCGTCGCTGCCCCCTCCGTCACCCACGAGGAGAGCTGGGGCGCGTTCGCCGTCTCGAACTGCTTCGCCCCGGGGGCGAGGTAGTCCACGTACACGCGGATGTCGACGGAGGACCGGTTGGTCGGAACCGGCGTAGGAGTCGCGTCACCCTGCGGCGCCGAGGATTCGGACGGAGCAGGCTCGTCCACCGAGCCGCCGAGCACCGACACACCCGAGACGGATGCGACCGCGAAGCCTCCGTCGACCGCACCGCTCGGCTGGAGCTGAGGAGCGGAGGTCGAGGAACTCACCGCGAACACCACAGCGGCGACCACGGCACCGACGACCGCCACACCGCTGATCGAGAGAGCAGCCAGGCGAAGTCGACCGACACGCGCGTGGCGCTGCCGCACTCGCTGCGCCTTCTCGCGCACCGCCTCGCGGCGGTCGCTCGGCGCCGGGACGTTCGATGAGTCGTCGCTCGACATAGGACCTCTGAAGAAAACGTAGGGACCGGCGGAGTCCGGTCGGGCCGCCCGGGAAACGGCCGATCCGATGCTAGCCAGACTGTCTGAGAAATGCCCAGACGCTCGTGCCATACTGAGAGGTGCGCCCGATGGCGGGCGTTGCGGGTCACCCCCGCGCATCCATCACTACGGATCGTCCGGCACGTACCTGCCGGTGAAGGAGAAGAAACAGTGGCAACTGTCACGTTCGACAACGCAACGCGTCTGTACCCGGGGGGAACCCGCCCGGCCGTCGACAAGCTCAACCTCGAGGTCGGAGACGGCGAGTTCCTCGTCCTGGTCGGCCCCTCCGGTTGCGGTAAGTCCACCTCGCTGCGCATGCTCGCCGGCCTCGAAGAGGTCAACTCGGGCAGCATCCGCATCGGCGACCGCGACGTCACCGACGTCCCGCCGAAGGACCGCGACATCGCGATGGTGTTCCAGAACTACGCCCTCTACCCCCACATGACGGTCGCCGAGAACATGGGCTTCGCGCTCAAGATCGCCGGCGTCGGCAAGGAAGAGCGCGCCCAGCGTGTGCTCGAGGCCGCCAAGCTCCTCGACCTCGAGGAGTACCTGACCCGCAAGCCGAAGGCCCTCTCGGGTGGTCAGCGTCAGCGTGTCGCCATGGGTCGCGCCATCGTGCGTCAGCCCCAGGTGTTCCTCATGGACGAGCCGCTGTCGAACCTCGACGCCAAGCTCCGCGTGCAGACGCGTACGCAGATCGCGTCGCTGGTGCGTCGCCTCGGCGTCACCACGGTCTACGTCACGCACGACCAGACCGAGGCCCTCACCATGGGCGACCGCATCGCCGTGCTGAAGGACGGCCTGCTGCAGCAGGTCGGCACCCCGCGTGACCTGTACGAGAAGCCGAAGAACGTCTTCGTCGCCGGCTTCATCGGCTCCCCCGCCATGAACCTCTTCCCGGCCGACCTGGCCGAGGGCGGCGTCCGCTTCGGTGACCTCGTGGTCCCCGTCGAGGCCGACACCATCGGCAAGGCTCACGGCTCCGAGGTCACCATCGGCGTGCGTCCCGAGGACATCCAGGTCGCTCCCGCCGACGGCAAGGGCCTGTCGGTCGTCGTCGACCTGATCGAGGAGCTCGGCGCCGACGGCTACCTGTACGGCCACTCCGAGATCAACGGCAAGCGCACCGACATCGTGGCGCGCGTCGACGGTCGTCGTCACCCGAGCGCCGGCGAGACGGTCATCCTCGCCCCCGTCCCCGGTCACGTGCACGTGTTCGACCTCGAGAGCGGCGAGCGCCTGAACGACAAGGCGATCGCTTCGGTCTGATCGGAACGACCCCCGCGGCGCGGCGGATCCACCCGGATCCGCCGCGCCGCGACATATGTGGAGGGACACCATGGCGGACTCGCTGACCATCACGGCCAGTGCGATCGATCCCGCACTCTTGACGCTGCCGTGGAGCACGCCGCTCGCGGACTGGTCCAGCAACGACATCGTGCAACTCCCCAAAGGTCTCTCGCGCCACCTGGTGCGCTTCTCGACCCTCAGCGGCAAGGTCATCGCCGTCAAGGAGACCACCGGCGAGATGGCGCGGCGCGAGTATGACATGCTGGGCAACCTCGCCCGCCTCGACGTCCCCTGCGTCGACCGTTTCGCGGTCATCGACGGGCGGACCGATGCGGCCGGTCATCCCCTGCCCGCGGCGCTCGTGACCGCCCACCTCAAGTTCTCCCTGCCTTACCGCGCCCTGTTCACCCAGGTGCTGCGCCCCAACACGGCCTCGCGCCTCGTCGACGCGCTCGCCGTGCTCTTGGTGCGTCTGCACAACGTGGGCTTCTTCTGGGGTGATGTCTCCCTCTCCAACACCCTCTTCCGACGGGATGCGGGAGCTTTCGCCGCCTACCTCGTCGATGCGGAGACGGGCGAACTGCACGAGAGCGGCCTCACCCCCGGTCAGCGCGAGCACGACCTGGACGTCGCGCGCACGAACATCGCGGGCGAGATCATGGACCTCGCCGCCGGCGGACGTCTGGCCGGAGACGTCGACGCGCTCGACATCGCCGACGGCATCGTCTCCTCGTACCGCTCGCTGTGGGCGGCGCTGACCGACAAGGAGAGCTTCTCCGCGGCGGAGTCGTGGCGCATCACCGAGCGCGTCCAACGGTTGAACGCGCTCGGGTTCGACATCGGTGAGATGTCGATCGACACCGCGACCGACGGAGCGCTCGTCTCCATCCAGCCCAAGGTCGTCGACGCCGGGCACCACCAGCGGCGTCTGCTGCGCCTGACCGGTCTCGATGTCGAGGAGAACCAGGCCCGACGTCTGCTCAACGACCTCGACGAGTTCCGCGCACGCATCTCCCGCGTGGGCTCCGACGAGGAGATGGTCGCCCACGAGTGGCTCACTCGGAAGTTCGAGCCGGTCGTGAAGGCGATCCCCTTCGATCTGCGCTCCAAGCTGGAGCCCGCTGAGGTGTACCACCAGGTGCTCGAGCACAGCTGGTACATGTCGCAGGCGCGCGGCCGCTCCGTGCCGCTCGCGGAGGTTCTGACGAGCTACATCGACGATGTCCTGCGCCACCGCCGTGACGAGGCGACCGTCGTGGGCCCGCCCACCGAGGCGACGTCCGTCATCCCCGTCCTGCGCGACGACTACGTGCCGCGCGACGCAGACGACGATGACGACGAGGCCATCGACTGGCGCGATCTGGTCTGATCACACGCGGCGGCCCGCCGCATCCGCCCGCTTCGGCTCAGTACCCGACGGTGAAGCGCTCCCGCGAATGACGCGGGGTCTCGATCTCGTCGAGCACGGCGACGGCGAGGTCGGCGCCCGAGATGAAGGACTCGCCGTTCTCATCGACGACGAGCACGTCACCCCCGTCGCGGTATGAGCCGGTGCGCTCCCCCGGCGCCCAGGCGCCGAAGCCTCCGGCGGGGTGAATGTAGAACCAGTCACGGTCACCGGCGCGCGTCTGCAGGTCCTCGAGGATGCCGATGGCCTCGAGCGCTTCGGGCTTGTACTCGTCGGCGAAACCGTCAGTCTCGACCAGACGCGGTCCGCCCTCGGCGACGAGACTTCCACCGGCACCGCCGATGACGCCGATGCGCACGTCCTCGGGCAGCACAGAAAGCAGCTGCTCGATCGCCGGGCGGAGCGCGCCGAGCATGTCACCGCGCGCGGCCACGGCCGAGACGACCACATCGACGCCGACCAGCTCGTTCACCAGCGTCGGGACATCCAGCAGCGTGGCCTCGACATAGGTCGCACCCTCGACCCGTTCGGCGGGAACCGTGCGCGCGACGGAGAGCACCGTGTGCCCGCGCCGGACCGCCTCTGCGACGATGTGGCTGCCGGCGTATCCGGTTCCCCCGAGAACGGCGATGCGAGACATGGGTGCTCCTTCGGTCAGGACCATCAGGCCGAACGTAGCGTGGCGACCTGGTAGAGCGCGACGGATGCGGCGATTCCCGCGTTCAGGGACTCGGTCGCGGCGGAGATCGGGATCGACACGATCTGGTCGCACGTCTCGGTCACCAGGCGCGAGAGCCCCTTGCCCTCGGAGCCCACGACGATCACGACGGGACGGTCGGCGAGCTGGAGTGCCGGAAGCGCCACGTCGCCGCCGCCGTCGAGGCCGAGCACGAACACGCCCTGCTTCTTGAACTCCTTGAGCGTCGTCGTGAGGTTCGCCGCCATCGCGACGGGCAGGCGCGCTGCCGCTCCGGCACTCGTCTTCCACGCCGCGGAGTTGACGCCCGCGCTGCGACGCTGCGGGATGATGAGGCCCTGACCGCCGAACGCCGCCGTGGAGCGGATGATGGCGCCCAGGTTACGGGGGTCCGTTACACCGTCGAGCGCCACGATCAGCGGCAGCTCATCGCGGTCGATGATCTGCTCGAGCAGGTCCTGCGGGTGCGCGTACTCGTACGGAGGGACTTTCAGCGCCACACCCTGGTGCACGCCGTCGAAGCCTGCCATGCGGTCCAGCTCCTGCCGCGTGACCTCGAGCACCGGGATCTCGCGGTGGGTCGCGATCGACAGCATCTCCTTGACGCGGTCGTCCATCTCGACGCGCTGCGCGATGTAGAACGCGGTCGCGGGGATACGGGCGCGCAGCGCCTCGAGCACCGAGTTGCGGCCGGTGACGGTCTCCGTGTCGTCGTTCTGCTTCGAGCGCGGCGTGCGGTTCAGACCCGCGACACGCGGAGCGGACTTGCCCCCGGCCGCGACGAAGCGCTCCTGGGCGGCCTTGCGCTTACCGGCGGGGTGCCAAGCGCGATCCTCCGCCTTGGGGGTCGGACCGCGACCCTCGAGCGAGCGACGGTTCTTGCCGCCGGTGCCCTTCGTAGGACCCTTCTTCTTGCCGCGTCCGGCTGACGGGTTTCCCGGCTTAGCCACGTTTCACACTCCAATGGGTCCCCTCGGGACCGTCTTCGAGGACGATGCCGGCGGCCGCGATCGCATCGCGCACCCGGTCGGCGCTCGCCCAGTCCTTGTCTGCTCGCGCCTGGGCGCGTTGGTCGATCATGACGCGAACGAGCGCGTCCAGGGCTCCGGCTTCGGGGCCGTCCACGCTCGTGCGCCACCGCTCGTCGAGCGGGTTGATGCCGAGGATGTCGGTCATGGCGACGACCTCGGCCGCGCGGCGGCGCGCGCTCTCCGAGTCTCCCTCATCGAGTGCCGCGTTTCCTGCACGCACCGTCTCGTGCAGCACGCCGAGCGCCTGCGGTACACCGAGGTCGTCGTCCATCGCAGCGGCGAATGCCTCAGGGATCGCGGCCGTCTGCGGCGCTGCTCCCCCGCGTTCGGCGCGGTCGAGGAACGTCCGGATGCGTTCGACCGCCGCCTCGGCCTCATCGAAGGCCTTGCCGGAGACATCGAGGCTCGATCGGTAGTGCGCGGCGGCGAGCGCATAGCGCACGACGAGCGGGTCGCGCTCGGCGAGCACGTCGGCCGCAAGGGTGAAGTTGCCGAGCGACTTCGACATCTTCTGGCCGTCGACGGTCACCAGTCCGTTGTGCACCCAGTACTGCGCGAACGCATCGCCGGCGGCCGTGGACTGTGCCAGCTCGTTCTCGTGGTGCGGAAAGCGCAGGTCGAGGCCGCCGCCGTGGATATCGAAGTGCGGTCCGAGATAGCGGCGCGACATCGCCGAGCACTCGATGTGCCATCCCGGGCGCCCCTCACCCCAGGGAGACGCCCACCGCGCATCCGCCGGCTCGCCGCGCTTCGCACCCTTCCACAGCGCGAAGTCGTGCGGGTCGCGCTTGCCGCGAGGGTCCGCATCCGCCGCCGCTTCCATCGCGTCGACGTCCTGGTGCGTGAGAGCGCCGTAGGCGGACCAGGACCGCACGTCGAAGTAGACGTCGCCGGAGCCATCGGGGGCCGGGTAGGCGTGGCCGCGCTCGATGAGCAGCGCGATCAGCTCGATCATCTGCGGAATGGATGCGGTCGCCCGAGGCTCGTACGTCGGCGCGAGGATGCCGACGGCGGAATAGGCCTGGCTGAACGCGAGCTCCATGCGGTAGGCGAGCGCCCACCACGGCTCGGCGGGCGTTGCATTGGCGAGGACCTTGTCGTCGATGTCGGTGACGTTGCGCACGAACGTCACCCGACCGAACCGGTGTGCGAGCCAACGCCGCAGCAGATCGAAGCTCAGCGCGGCGCGCACATGGCCGATGTGCGGGCCGGACTGCACCGTCGGGCCGCAGACGTACATCGTGACGTTGCCGTCCTCCAGGGGCGCGAAGTCGCGCAGCGCCTGCGCCTGGGTGTCATAGAGCCTGACCGTCACTCCACCAGCCTACCGGCGGGGCTGTGTCACCACCCCGACACATGACCGCGGTAGAAAGGACGGATGCTGCCCGTGTTCGCCGTCCTCGCCGCGGCGGTGCTGTTCGGGACGACGGGCACCTCGCAGGCCCTGGGCCCCGACGGCACGACCCCTCTCGGAGTGGGTGCCGTGCGTCTTCTCCTGGGCGGCACGGCTCTGGCGGTGATCGGTTTCGCCCTCGCCCGTCGGAACCGACGCGCGACGGCAGCCGCGCCTCCCCCGCTGACCGCGCGCGCTCTGATCCTCATGGCTCTGACAGGCATCTGCCTCGCGGCCTACCAACCGCTCTTCTTCCTGGGAACGGCCCGCGGCGGTGTCGCCGTCGGCACCGTCATCGCGCTCGGCTCGGCTCCGGTCATGGCGGGGCTCATCGAATGGGCGATCACCCGTCGCCTTCCCCGACCCACGTGGCTCGTGGCGACGGCGCTCGCGACGACCGGGGTCGCACTGTTGGCCTTCGCCGGCGGTGGCTCCGGTTCGGCGGACCCCCTCGGCGTGATCGGATCAGTGGGCGCGGGGGCCGCGTTCGCCGTCTTCGCCAACGCCCAGCGTCGGCTGATGTCGAGCGGGTGGGATCCATTCACCGTCGCCGGGGCCATGGGTGCAGGTTCCGCCGTGAGCGCCCTGTTCATGCTCCCGTTCGCCTCGTTCACCTGGCTCGCCGAGCCCAGCGGCATCGCCGTCGCGCTCTGGCTGGGACTCGCGACGATCGCGATCGCCTACACGCTGTTCACCTGGGGACTGCAGCGCCTCACCGCGGCCACCGCGGCGACGCTGACCCTCGCCGAGCCCATCACCGCCACCCTGCTGGGGCTCGTCGTGCTCGGGGAGCATCTGGACACCGCCTCCATCGTCGGCATCGCTGTGCTCACCGTCGGACTCGTGGTGCTGGCGTGGGGCTCCCGCCGGCGGGATCCCGAACCGTTCCCTCTCGAAGGATGACCATGCTCGAGTTCCGCATCGACGATCCGACCCGCGGCGCGCCGCACGAGCTCGTCTCCGCGCACCTGGTCGCGATGCATGCGGGCACCCCCGCCGAAAGCGTGCACGCGCTCGACGCAGCGGGGCTGAGCGCACCCGAGGTCACCTTCTGGTCAGCGTGGTCCGGGGGTGAGCTGGCGGGCATCGGCGCTCTCAAGCGATGGGGCGACGACCGCGGCGAGCTGAAGTCCATGCGCGTCGCCGACGCCTTCCGCGGGACGGGCTTCGGGCGCGGCATCCTTCGCCACATCCTCGGCGAAGCGGCAGCGATGGGCCTGACGAGCGTGTGGCTCGAGACCGGCAGCACGCCGGAGTTCGTGCCCGCGGTACGCCTCTACGAGAGTGAGGGCTTCGTGCGCTGCGGGCCGTTCGCCGACTACCGCGACGATCCGCTGTCGCTCTACTTCACGCGGGCGGTCTGACCGGTCACTGCGCGGGAAGCAGCATGGCGACCGCGACCGCGAAGACGCCTTCGCCGCGTCCCTCGAAGCCGAGGCCGTCGGTCGTCGTGGCCGAGACGGACACGGGCGCGTCCAGGGCTTCGCTCAGCACGGCCTCCGCCTCGCGGCGCCGCGCGGCGAATCTCGGGCGGGTGGTCTGAACCTGCACCGAGACGTTGCCGATCACCCAGCCCGCTTCGCCCACCAGGGCACGGGTGCGAGCGAGGAACGCATCGGCGTGCGCGTTCGCGTACTCGGGGCGGTCGACGCCGAAATGCGTGCCGATGTCGCCGAGACCCGCCGCCGCCAGCACGGCGTCGACGACGGCGTGAGCGACCGCATCCCCGTCCGAGTGGCCGGACAGGGCGGGCTCATCCGGCCACCGCAGTCCCGCGAGCCACAGCTCCCCGTCTGCGCCGAACGCGTGCACGTCGGTGCCCACACCCACCCGCGGCGCAGGCGCCGGTTGCTGGAGTCGCACCGGGTGCTCGGCGACGGGGGCCAGGAGCAATCGTGCGCGTTCGAGGTCGGCGGGATGAGTGATCTTGAAGCCGAGAGCATCGCCTGCGACCGCCGCGATGCGGTGCCCCGCCGCCGCGACGAGCGCCGCGTCGTCGGTGAACTCGGTGTCGGCCACGGCGTACGCCGCGCTCAGGACGTCCCGCCGGAATCCTTGCGGGGTCTGCGCCGCACCCAGCTCGGAACGATCGACCACGCCGATGATCTCGTCGCCGTCGACCCGCTTGATCGTATCGACCACGGGAAGAACCGGGACGGCACCCCATCCGGTGCGTTCGACGGCGTCCACGATCCGGATAAAGACCTCGGGAGATGTCAGCGCACGGGCGGCATCGTGCACGAGCACGATCTCGATATCGCCCCAGAGCGCTGCGAGCCCCGCGGCGACCGACTTCTGACGAGTGTCCCCACCGGCGACGACGCTCACACGCTCACGCGCATCGCCCGCTGCGGCGAGTGCCTCCGTCAGCGCCTCGCCGGTGCGGTCCGCGGGGGCGACGACGACCACCTGAGCGTCGAGCGCACTGCGGAACACGCCGTCGAGGGCATGACGCAGCATCGTGTGTTCGTCGATCCCGACGAAAGCCTTGGGGACGTCCTCACCGAGCCGGGTACCTGACCCGCCGGCGACGACCACGACCGCGATACGCGGCACGGGCTGAGGCACGAAAGCGCCCTTCGTCAGCTCGCGAGAACCTCTTCGAGCAGCACGCTGGCCTTCTCCTCGTCCGTCTTCTCAGCGAGCGCGAGCTCGGAGACGAGGATCTGCTTGGCCTTGGCGAGCATGCGCTTCTCACCCGCGGAAAGACCGCGGTCCTGATCGCGGCGCCACAGGTCGCGCACGACCTCGCTGACCTTGATCACATCGCCCGAAGCGAGCTTCTCGAGGTTCGCCTTGTAGCGGCGCGACCAGTTGGTCGGCTCCTCGGTGAAGGGGGCACGCAGCACCTCGAAGACACGCTCGAGACCGTCCTTGCCGATCACGTCGCGCACACCCACGAGGTCGACATTGTCGGCCGGAACCTCGATGACCAGATCGCCTTGGGTGACGTTGAGCTTCAAGTACTTCTTGGTCTCGCCCTTGATGACGCGTTCCTTGACCTCGATGATGGTCGCGGCACCGTGGTGCGGATAGACGACCGTTTCGCCAACCTCAAAAAGCATGGAGTTATGTCCTTTCGGCAACGACCAGGATACCACAGGGCCGAATGCGCTAGGGTTCGCGCCCTCGCCCCACGCCCCTCATCCCCGCGCCCGCGCCGCCGCGAGCGCCCCCGCGCGCGCCCATTCCCCTCGACGCCCAGTCCCCCTCACCGCCCGAGTTGCGTCGCATGTGCGCAGATGCCACACCTTTACGCAACGGCGCCTGACATTCACTGGCGCGGATGCGGAGAAGTGTGGCGTCGTTGGGGGCACGCCGCGCTCCGGCGCGTCTCGACGTGCGCCGTTCGCTCGTCGAGCGTGCTCCCGGCGCCCGGCCGACCGAGCGAGCGCCGCGGCACAGGAGAGGCCGGCGGTACCCCGTAGAATGCTGGAGAAGCCGTCTGCAACCGGGAGGAACCGTGAAAACGCGCCTGATCGCGTCCGTCGTCGTGGCGGCTGCTGTCGCACTGGGAACGAGCGGCTGCGCCATGCTCTCGCCGCAGAGCACCACGATTCAGTACTCCCCCGCCGACGGGCTCAACGTGCCGGCTTCGAGCGGGCCGCTCGCCGTGCGCAACGCCCTCGTCGTCGCCAACGACGAAGGCACCGAGGGCAACTTCGTCGCCGCGATCGTGAACGAGAGCGACTCCTCGCAGGTGCTGAACCTCGAGGTCGGCGAGAACGCCGTGAAGCTGACCGTGCGAGTCCCTGCCGGCGACACCGTGAGCCTCGGCACCGAGGACACCGATCCGCTGTTGATCGAGAACCTCGACGCCCGCCCCGGCTCGACCGTGCCCATCTTCTTCCAGTCCGGCGACGGCGAGGGCGCTCGCGTGGAGATCCCCGTCCTCAACGGCGACCTGGACTACCTGACGCCGCTCGCTCCCTGAACGCAGCGCACGGGAAAGGGCGGGACACCTCCGGGTGCCCGCCCTTTCCCGTGCACTCAGGCCTCGAACCGGTATCCGAGTCCTCGGACGGTGACCAGCATGACCGGATCGCTCGGGTTCTCCTCGATGCGCGACCGGATGCGTTTGATGTGCACGTCCAGGGTCTTCGTGTCGCCGAAGTAGTCGGTGCCCCACACACGGTCGATCAGCTGCCCGCGGGTCAGCACCCGACCAGCGTTGCGCATCAGGACCTCGAGGAGCTCGAACTCCTTGAGCGGCATGTTGATCTCCTCACCTCCCACCGTCACGGTGTGGCGGTCGATGTCGAGCGTCACCCGGCCACCCTGCAGCACACGCTCATCGAGGTCGGCCTCCACCTGGGCGAAACGGCGCAGAACCGCCCGCATCCGAGCGAGAAGCTCGCGGGCCGAGTAGGGCTTGGTGACATAGTCGTCGGCGCCGAGCTCCAGCCCCACGACGATGTCGACCTCGCTGTCCTTGGCAGTCAGCATGATGATCGGCACGGACGAGACGGTGCGGATCTGCCGGCACACCTCGGTGCCGGGCATGCCGGGCAGCATCAGGTCGAGCAGCACGATGTCGGCGCCGCGCTCGCGGAACGCGGAAAGCGCGACGGCGCCGTCTTCGGCGATCTCGACCTCGAACCCCTCCCTGCGAAGCAGGTAGGCGAGCGGGTCGGCGAGGTCGGGCTCGTCCTCGACGATCAGGACGCGGGTCATTCGGTGACTCCGTTCGGATTCGGCGCCGCGGCCGTGGACGCGGCGGGGGTCTTCTTGGTCTTCTTGGGACGACGACGGCCGCGCGGGGTGGATGCCTCGAGGTCGTCCGGAGGCGTCGCGATCGGAAGCTGGATGGTGAAGGTCGAGCCGCGGCCGACGCGCGACCAGACGCGCACCTCACCGCCGTGGCGCTGGACGGCGTGCTTCACGATCGACAGCCCGAGCCCCGTGCCGCCGGTGCGGCGAGAGCGTGCTTGATCCGAGCGGAAGAAGCGCTCGAACACCCGCTGCTGATCGGCCTCGGAGATGCCGATGCCCCGGTCGGTGACCGCGATCTCCACCGAGTTGTGCACCTGCTTCACCCCGATGCCGACGCTCGAGCCGCTGGGCGAGTACGCGATCGCGTTGGCGACCAGGTTGCCGAGCGCCTCGGTGAGGATCTGTGTGTCGCCGCGCACGTAGAGGCCGCGCGTACCGCCACGGACGACCGTCACCCCGGAGGAGCCCGCGGCCAGCGCGTGGGCCTCGATCGCGGCGGTGACGACGGAGTCCACCGACACGTCGCCCACTTCGGCGAGCTCGTCCGCGGACTGCAGCCGCGAGAGGTTCATCACGCGAGAGGTCAGGGAGGCGAGCCGCTGCGCCTCGGCGCTGAGGCGACCGGCGAAGATACGCACCTGCGCGGGGTCGTCTGCGGCCGACTCGATCGCCTCCGCGAGCAGGCTCACCGCCCCCACGGGTGTCTTCAGCTCGTGCGAGGTGTTCGCGACGAAATCCCGGCGCATCTGCTCGACCCGCTCGCGTTCGGTGATGTCACGGATGACGATCAGCACCAGCTTCGGCGAGATGGTCGTCGCGCGCGCCGAGACGAGACGGGGCTCCGCAGGAGAGGAGGAACGGCGCAGGGTCAGACTCGCGGTGCTGATCCCTCCCGAGCGGACCGCCCGTGCGAGCTCGCGGATGCGCTCGTCGGGCACGACCTCGTCGACGTGGATGCCGAAAGCCTCGGCGGATGCGGATGCGGCCCGCACCGTCCCCGAGCCGTCCACCACGAGTGCACTGTCGTCCATCGCGGCCAAGACGTCGGGCACGCCCTCCGGAACGGCCGTCGAGTTGCGTGCCTCGACGCGGGCCCTGGCCCGCATCGCGCCGATGATCAGGAGGGTGATCGACGCCCCGAGGACGACGCCCATGACCAGGGCCAGCAGCGCGAGCTGCGACGAGTTCATGGCTCCAGCGTAAATGGATGCTGAACCCGCACCCCGTCGCGAGCCGTCCAGGGAGGCCTACCGCGGGTAACATTCACTCCCGCGGCACCGTTCGTTAACCTTCGACGGCGAGAATCGCCCGGGCCCGTCCCGTGCCGCCCACGATCACCCCAGGAAGGTGCCTGTTTCATGCGCGAGGTTTTCCAGCAGTCCCTCGACGAGGTCCGTGTCCGGCTCGTCGAGATCTCCGAGCTCGTCACCGAGGCCATCGAGAAGGCGACGAGGGCGTTCGGTACGAGCGACGTCGCGCTCGCCGAAGAGGTCATCGACAACGACTCCGTGATCGACGACAAGGCCATCGAGCTCGACGAACTGGCGATCGACATCCTCGCCCGGCAGCAGCCCGTCGCAAGCGACCTGCGCACGGTCGTCTCGGCCCTGCGCATCAGCGCATCGCTCGAGCGCATGGGCGACATCGCCGAGCACATCGCGCAGCTGACGCGCATGCGCTTCCCCGACCGCGCCATCCCCAAGGGCCTCAAGGGCACTTTCACGAAGATGGGCGAGATCGACGTCGACGTGGCGCGCAAGCTCACCGAGTTGCTGCGCACGCGCGACCTGGACCTCGCCGAGCAGCTGCGCAACGAGGACGACAAGCTCGACGAGTTGCATGTCAGCGTCTTCGAGAAGGTCCTCAGCGAGTCCTGGCAGGGCGAGGCGGCGGCGACCGTCGACGCGACCCTGGCCAGCCGCTACCACGAGCGCTTCGGTGACCACGCCGTCTCCGTCGCGAAGAAGATCGTCTACCTCGCGACCGGTGACTGGGCGCCGCAGTCCGAGGTCGAGCCTCAGATCTGACCTCGCAGACACACGAGAAGGGCCCGGATGCGACGCGCATCCGGGCCCTTCTCGTACCGGCTTACTTGCCCTGGTTCGCGACGGCGGCAGCGCCCGCTGCGGCAGCTTCCGGGTCGAGGTACTCGCCCTTGCCCAGCGCCTGCAGGTTCTCGTCGAGGCGGTACACCAGCGGGATTCCGGTGGGGATGTTGAGCTCCGCGATGTCGTCGTCGCTGATGCCCTCGAGGTGCTTCACGAGCCCGCGCAGCGAGTTGCCGTGGGCGGCGACGAGCACGGTCTTGCCGGCCGTCAGGTCGGGGACGATGGACTCACTCCAGTAGGGCAGAAGTCGATCGATCACGAGCTTGAGCGACTCGGTGCGCGGCACCTCGCCGTCGATCCCGGCGTAGCGCGGGTCGTTGACCTGGCTGAACTCGGATGCGTCATCGAGCGGCGGCGGCGGAACGTCGAAGGAACGACGCCACAGCATGAACTGCTCCTGGCCGAACTCGGCGAGGGTCTCGGCCTTGTCCTTGCCCTGCAGCGCACCGTAGTGGCGTTCGTTGAGACGCCAGGTGCGCTTGACGGGGATCCACAGACGGTCGGCGGCGTCGAGCGCGAGGTTCGCGGTCTGGATCGCCCGGCTCAGAAGCGAGGTGTGGACGACGTCGGGCAGCAGGCCCGCCTCGGCGAGCAGCTCGCCGCCGCGGGCGGCCTCAGCCTTGCCCTGGTCGGTCAGGCGTACGTCGACCCATCCGGTGAAGAGGTTGAGCTCGTTCCACTGGCTTTGGCCGTGGCGCAGCAGGATCAGGGTGTGAGGGGTGGTCATGAGCCCATGATATCGACCGCAACGCTGGCATCATGGGGCCATGAGTCCTACGCCATCGGGTCGCATCACCCGAGGCACGACGGGGACCAACCGCCTCCGCCGCGTGGACCGGTGGATCGCCCGCCACCGGTCGCTGCGCACCGCGGAGGCGGAACCGCTCGTCGTCGATCTGGGCTTCGGGGCGAGCGGGGTCACCGCTCTGGAGCTCGAGGCGAGGCTGCACCGCATCCGACCGGATGTGCGCGTGTGCGGGCTGGAGATCGATCCCGCACGCGTGGCTCGGGCGCGTGCGCAGCTGGAAAGCGTGCGCGAGGGAGCCACGATCTTCCGCCCCGACGCGCGGGTGGGGTTCGACCGCGGCGGTTTCGAGGTCCCGGTGCCGGAGCGGCCGCGCATCATCCGAGCGTTCAATGTGCTCCGCCAGTACGACGAGGACGAGGTTCCGGCGGCGTGGGAGCGCATGACGTCGCGCTTGGATGCGGGCGGGATCCTCGTCGAGGGGACGTGCGATGAGCTCGGGCGCATCAGCACGTGGGTCGAGATCGGGCCCGACGCCCTCCCGCGCACGCTGACGATCTCGCTGCGGCTGACCGGCCTGGAGCTTCCCTCGATCGCGGCGGAGCGTCTGCCGAAGGCGCTGATCCACCGCAATGTGCCGGGTGAGGGCGTGCACGAGCTGCTGCGCGCGCTGGATGCGGAGTGGACGCGCGCGGCTCCCCTGGCGACGTTCTCCCCCGCGCAGCGGTGGCAGGCGGCGCTCACTGCGCTCGTGGCGGGCGGGTGGCCGCTGCGGCAGCGTGCGCGGTGGCGTCTGGGCGAGCTGACGGTGCCGTGGGAGCGGGTGGCGCCCCGCTGAGAGACGGCGTCTCAGATGCGGGGCATGGCGGCTCGCGCCTCATCTTCGCCGAGGCCGGTCGCCACGAGCAGATCGACCGCGAACGGCCGCAAGGCGGAGATGACGCTGTGCTCGCCCGCCGAGGCGCCCGGCGCGAGCTGTGCCGGATCCAGGTGGCGCGCGATGGAGCGGGCTGCCTCGCGTGCGGGGATCTGCTGCGCGATGTCGTCGAGCGACTCCCCCACGAGGGCGAGGGCCCGCGCCAGCGAGCGCAGCAGGTCGGCGGGGATGGGGCGGGGCGCGCCGTCGTCGAGGAGATAGCCGGATCGACGGGCTACGACGCGGAGGTTGCGCACCGCGAGGTCGGTGGCCGTCATGACACGTCTGTATCGGTCGAGCTCGGCGCGGCGTCTGCGCAGGAACGGCGAGATGCGCGCGACCGCGACGGCAGAGTCGAGCGATTCCTGCCACGCGCGCACGAGCGGATCGAGCGCCCGGGCCTTCTCGAGAGCGCGCTCCGCCCGCGCGCGGTCTCCCTCCTCGAGCGCACGGATGAGGGTCGCGATCGCGTCATCGATCGCCCCGAAGAGCGCCCGCGCTTCGCGCAGCACCTCCGCGCGAGGGTTGCGGGGCACGAGGGCTGTCACCAGGAGCGCCGCGACGCCGCCGACCGCGCCGTCCGCCAGCCGGCTCCACGACGCCTCCGTCGGCGCCATCGGAAAGAGCAGGACGATGAGCCCCTGGATCGCGGCAGCGATGGCGAAGCCGGGCTGAGGGGAGAGCGCCCTGGCGACGAACACGACGACGGCGAGCGTGATGCCGAGCTGCCACCACCCAGGGCCCACCAGGCGCAGCAGGATCTCGGAGATGACGATGCCGAGCAGCATCCCGGCCACCGTCTCGGCCACGCGCCGCGGCCGGGCGTCGCGCACCAGGCCCAGACTCGACACCGCAACGGTTCCGGCGAGCACAGGAGCGGAGTGCCCGAGCACGAACAACGAGAAGACGTAGGCGCCCATCGCCGCCGCCGTCAGCTGGGCGATGGCGGGCAGGTCGGTGACGGCCCGGTGCAGGGCGGGCCTCGGATCGAAGCGCTCTCGCAGCCGCGTCGACACGCTCGTGGTGTCGACGCCGCCCGGGGGCACGGTCACCGCCGGCGCGAGAGTCGGGGCAAGCGCGGTACGCCAGCGCTGGCACCCGCATCCGGCGGTACGACGGTGGTGACGGATGCGGCGACCTCACCGTCTGCAGTGCGCACGACGACGTCGGTGTCGGTGTCGGCCGTGCGCTTGATGACAGCCAGCGCGATCGGGCCGTCCTCGAAGTGGCGGGCGGCAGAGGTGATGCGGCCGATCTCCGTGTCGCCGACGGTGACCGCATCGCCGCGTGCGGGCAGGGATTCGGCGCTGCCGTCGAGGTGCAGGCTGACCAGACGACGCGGCGGGTGGCCGAGGTTGTGCACCTTGGCGACCGTCTCCTGTCCGCGGTAGCAGCCCTTGTCGAGGTGCACGGCGGTGCGGAGCCAGTCGAGTTCATGCGGGATCGTGCGTTCGTCGACCTCGTCCGCGAAGCGAGGGCGCCACGCGGCGACGCGCAGCGCCTCGACGGCGAGCTCGCCGGCGAAACCGATGTCGCCGGATGCGGCCAGCTGCGCCAGTCGCGCTGCCTCGGCCGCGTCCACGAGCGCCTCATTCCAGCTGCGCTGGGTGCCCGGGTGCTCCTCGATCGGCCCGTACGCGGCGCCGCCGACGGCGACGGCGGGCCACGGGTCGCGCCAGACGAGCGGTGTCTCCCCGACGGTCACGGGACGGATGAGGGCGAGCCCGGCGTCGGTCGCGCCCACGACCGCAAGCTCGGTGGAGGCGTCGCGGACCTCGACCCGCAGCCGGAACCGCATGCGGTTAAGCCAGGTGGCGAGGGCCGGCGCGTCACCCGCATCCGCGATCAGCCATGTCGTCTCGCCGTCGTCCAGCACCGATGCCGCGTGCTCGACCCGCCCCTGCGGATCGAGCACCAGGAGCTCGGTCGACACCCCGGGCGCCAGCTGCGCGAGCGCCTGGGTGGTGATCGAGTCGAGCCAGCTCAGGCGGTCGACACCCGTGACCGCGACGACCGCACGACCCGCCCGCGGCGCGATGGCCGTGCCGCGCACCAGCGCACGCTGTTCGCGCATCGGATCGCCGACGTGCAGCAGCACATCGCCGTCGGTGATCGCGCCGGCGGGCGAGGCGATCATCAGTCCACCTTCGCGAGGCGCGCGGATGCGTGCGAACCGAGCTCGGATCCGAGGGCGGCGATGTCCCACGCCCAGAGCAGATGCCCGTCGACCAGGCCGTACAGCCGGGTGGCCGCCGCGTAGGCCTTCGTTCCGGGCGCGGCGATCACCGCATCGGTGGCGATGTCGATGCGCGGGCCGCGGATCTGACCGAGGTAGAGCTCACTCACGCCGTCGGCGTGCACGATGTTCGCGGCGATCTCGAAGCCGCCCTCGGCGGTGCGCAGGGCTTCGACGTCGTCAGCGGTGCGCGCCGGCGCATCCGTGACGGCCGGCAGCAGTCCGGGCCCGGGATCGCCGGGTCCCTGCGGTCGCACGACACGCCAGAAACCGACCTCGGAGACGAGAAGACGCCGTGACTCGCCCTCGCCGAGCCAGGCGGTCGCGGAGTAGTTGACGGCATCTCCGCCGTCGTGGCTGAAGCTCACCCGGTGCGTGAACTCACCCGAGAAGTGGTGGCCGTCGGCCTCGTAATCGATCACGCCTGTGCCCTCCCAGACTCCGAGGAGCCAGGAGAGGGGTGCGAGGTCGGCGGGCAGATCGGTGGGCAGCTCGATCATCGCCCGCTCCGTCAGCGCTGGCCGCGGTAGAGGTTCCAGACCACGGCGCCCGAGACGAACGCGATGGCGAGGGAGGCGAGCACGAGCAGGCCCACGAAGAACATTTCGAGCGCGACCAGGTCCATGCGCCCCATGGTAGCCCGTCCGCGAGGACGATGGGCTCAGCGCGTGCTGGCGATGAGCGAGGAGAGCGCGACGGCCACGCTGATCACTCCGAGCACGAGCAGGGCGCCGAGACTGCTGAGCGCCACGCGCTGGATGAAGCGCTGCACCCGCCCGTACGCGAGCTGGATGGCGAAGGCGAGGATGACGGATGCGGCGAGCGCCAGCGTCATCCATGTCGCGTGCCACGGCGACGGGACGAACAGCGCGACGGCGATGCCTGCGACGGCCGCGAACACCCAGACGGCCACGATGCCGCCGAAGGGCCGACGTGGCGCCAGTTCCGGTGTCGTCATACGATCATTCTCACGCATGGGAGCGCGCGCTGCACGCCGTTCGTCCCGGTGAGATCTGCGTGCCTCGCGGCTGCGCATAAGATGAGGCACGACGCGGACCCCGCCCGGAGGGTGACTTTGGCACAGCTTCTCGTTCTGAGTTCCGCCGGTGGCGCGCCCGCGCTCCCGGCGCTGGAGCTGTTGAGCCACCGTGTCCGCCAGATCCCCGCAGAGCCCGCACAGCTGGTCAACGCCCCCAACGCGGATGTCGTCTTCGTCGATGCCCGCCACGATCTGGTGGGCGCCAAGTCGCTGTGCAAGATCCTGACGACGACGGGACTCGACGCGCCGCTCGTGCTGATCGTCACCGAGGGCGGGCTGACCGCCGTGTCCACCGACTGGGGCGTCGACGACGTGATCCTGGTCGGAGCCGGGCCCGCCGAGGTCGATGCCCGCATCCGGCTCGCCGTCGGGCGTTTGTCGAAGGAGCAGGTCTCGACCCGCATCCAGACCTCCGGCATCACGATCGACGAGTCCTCCTACTCCGCCAAGGTGCACGGCAAGCCGCTGGATCTGACCTACAAGGAGTTCCAGCTGCTGCACTTCTTCGCGACGCATCCGTCGCGGGTGTTCACCCGCGAGCAGCTGCTCAGCGAGGTCTGGGGCTACGACTACTTCGGCGGCACGCGCACGGTCGACGTGCACGTACGGCGCCTGCGCGCCAAGCTCGGCGATCTCGAGCAGCTCATCGGCACGGTGCGCAACGTCGGCTACCGCTTCAACGTGTACGAAGAGGATCAGATCCCGGCTGCCGGGGAGCGCGCCGGATCCTGACCCCCCGCGGAGTTCACACTCGTGTCACCTCTGGCTGCAAGGATGTGGGAATGATCTCCGACGTGATGCTCGATGCGGGCCTGGGCGATGCCGACGACGACGACTTCGACGTCACCGACGGCGGTGACACAGAACTGCCCGAGGCGCGCTATCTCGATCGCGAACTGAGCTGGCTGGCATTCAACCAGCGCGTCCTGGAGCTCGCGGAGGACCCGACGGTCCCGACGCTGGAGCGCGCGAACTTCCTCGCCATCTTCGGCAGCAACCTCGACGAGTTCTTCATGGTGCGCGTCGCGGGGCTCAAGCGCCGCATCATCACGGGTCTGGCCGTGCCGACCAACATCGGCCGCGCAGCGCAAGACGTCCTCGCCGACATCTCGCGCGACGCCCACGCCCTCCAGCTGCGTCACGCCGAGGCATGGCAGCAGCTCGTGCGCCCCGCCCTCGCGGAGTCCGGCATCGCGGTGATCGGTTGGGACGACCTCGACGGCGACGACCGCACGCGCCTGTCGGACTACTTCCAGTCGCAGGTGTTCCCGGTGCTCATGCCTCTCGCGGTGGATCCTGCGCACCCCTTCCCCTACATCTCGGGCCTCTCGCTGAACCTCGCCATCCGCATCCGCAATGCGAAGACCGGCCGCCAGGAGTTCGCGCGCCTGAAGGTGCCGCCCATGCTGCCCCGGTTCGTCGAGGTCTCGCGCGACGGCGAGCGCGTGCGCTACCTCGCTCTCGAAGACCTCATCGCCAACCACCTCTCCGACCTGTTCCCGGGCATGGAGATCCTCGACCACCACGCCTTCCGCCTCACCCGCAACGAAGACATGGTCATCGAAGAGGACGAGACCGAGAACCTCATCCAAGCGCTCGAGGCGGAGCTCATGCGCCGACGCTTCGGGCCGCCGATCCGCCTCGAGATCACCGACGACATGGACGAGCTCACCCTCGATCTGCTGATCAAGGAGCTCGACATCACCGAGCAGGAGGTCTACCGCCTGCCCGGACCGCTGGATCTGCGAGGGCTCTTCGATCTGTCGCGCATCGACCGCCCCGATCTGCATTACCCGCCGCACGTCCCCACGACCGCGGTGGCGTTCCAGCCCGGTGACAACAACGAGCGCGCCGACATCTTCGCCGCCATCCGCAAGGGCGACGTTCTCGTGCACCACCCGTACGAGTCCTTCGCCACCAGCGTGCAGGCCTTCCTCGAGCAGGCGGCGAAAGACCCGCACGTGCTGGCGATCAAGCAGACGCTGTACCGCACCTCGGGCGACAGCCCCATCGTGCAGGCGCTGATCGACGCCGCCGAGGCCGGCAAGCAGGTGCTGGCGCTCGTCGAGGTCAAGGCGCGCTTCGACGAGGCGAACAACATCGTTTGGGCCCGCAAGCTCGAGAAGGCCGGCGTGCACGTCGTCTACGGTCTCGTCGGGCTGAAGACGCACTGCAAACTCGCCCTCGTCATCCGCGAGGAGAACGGCGTGCTGCGCAGCTACTGCCACGTCGGCACCGGCAACTACAACCCGAAGACCAGCCGGATCTACGAGGACTTCGGCCTGTTCACCGCGAGTGACGAGGTCGGCCGCGACCTCACCCGCCTGTTCAACGAGTTGAGCGGGTACGCGATCGAGAAGAAGTTCAAGCGTCTGCTCGTCGCTCCGCTGCACCTGCGCAAGGGTCTCGTCCGCCTCATCGAGCGCGAGCGCAAGCACGCCCTCGACGGCAAGAGCTCGGGCATCCGCATCAAGGTCAACTCGATGGTCGACGAACAGATCATCGACGCGCTCTATCGCGCCAGTCGCGCCGGGGTGCCCGTGGAGATCTGGGTGCGCGGCATCTGCAGCATCCGCCCCGGCGTCGAAGGACTGAGCGAGAACATCACGGTGCGCTCCATCCTCGGCCGCTATCTCGAGCACTCGCGGATCTTCGCGTTCGACAACGACGGCGACCCGGAGACCTACATCGGCTCGGCCGACATGATGCACCGCAACCTCGATCGTCGCGTCGAGGCGCTCGTGCGCATCACGGCGCCCGCGCAGATCGCCGAGCTGAGCGAGCTGTTCTCCCTCGCGATGAGCGAGAGAACGAGTTCCTGGTGGCTCGCGGGCGACGGCACCTGGACGCGGCATTCGACCGACGCAGAGGACAAGGCGCTCGTCGACCTGCAGGACAAGACGATGTTCCAGGTGCAGCGTCGTCGGCGCTCGAGGGCGGTGCGATGACGCACACCGCCGTCTATGCCGCGGGCGGAATCGTCTGGCGCCGGGTCGAGGACAAGCTGAAGATCCTCCTCATCCATCGCACCCGGTACCGCGACGTCACCCTTCCGAAGGGAAAGGTCGACCCGGGCGAGGCGCTGGTGGAGACGGCCGTGCGCGAGATCTTCGAGGAGACCGGCATCGCCGTCTCGCTCGGGCTCCCGGTCGGCGTCTCCCGCTACACGCTGCCCAGTCGGCGCGAGAAGATCGTGCACTACTGGTCGGCGGAGGCCACCGACGCCGCGATCCGCGCATCCGCGTTCGTGCCGAACAAGGAGATCGCGGCCATCGAGTGGGTGAGCCCGAAGAAGGCGCTCACCTACCTCAGCTACCCGGTCGACGTGGAGATCGTGGAGAACTTCCTCCGCTTCGTCGAGGACGGCGTGCTCGAGACGTTCCCGATCGTCGTGCTGCGCCACGCGAAGGCCACCCCGCGGGATGAGTGGTCGAACTCGGATGCGTCGCGCCCTCTCACCGCCCGCGGACGCAAGCAGGCCGAGGCGATCGTCGGACCGCTCACCTCGTTCGGCATCCGCCGAATCGTCTCATCGGATGCGGTTCGCTGCACCGAGACCGTGGCACCGCTGGCCGCCGCCCTCGGACGCTCCGTCAAGACGAGTGAGCTGATCAGCCAGGACGCGTGGGAGGAGGGCCGCTCCGACGCACGCACGGTCGTCGGCAAGCGGGTGCGCTCACGAAAGCCCGCCGTGGTGTGCAGCCACGGTCCCGTTCTGCCCGACATCCTGCACGAGCTGGCCCTCGCGACGGGCACGCTGCGGGGCTCTTATCTCGGCAGCGCCTCCGCGCTCGAGGTCGGAGGGTTCTCGGTGGTGCACCTGTCGCGCACGAACCCCGGTTCCGGAATCGCCGCGATCGAGACGCACCTGCCGAAGGTCTGACACGTGCCACGCACCGTCCGCGTGGTGTGGACGACACGAGAACACGCCGACCGTCGAGCGGAGGCCGCGCGTCTGGTGCGTGCCGCCACGGGGTGCACGCTCCGGCACGGGCCGTGCAGCAGGTGCGGCGGCGACCATGGACGCCCCCGCCTCGAGGAGGGCGGATCCGTCTCCCTCGCCTATGCCGGCGACCTCGTGGTGGCGGCACTCGCCGACGACGGCGACATCGGTGTCGACGTCGAGGAAGGATCCGCATCCGCATCGGCGCGAATCGAGCGGTTGGCTCCCGGCTCGACGCTGCGCGACTGGACGAGGTTCGAGGCGGCGACCAAGGCGGTCGGGGCGGATCTGCGTGACGGCGCCCATCTGCCGGCGGTCGTCGAAGGAGAAGACTGGCAGACGGACGTCGCCGGTCGCCTCGTGCACGGCTGGGATGTCGACGCCCCCACCGGGTACGTGATCAGCGTGGCGCGAGCCGCGGCAGCGGCGCCCGATCGATCCACGAGCTGAGCAGCGACGCGGACTCGTCGTCCAGCAGGCGACGGAAGTCGTCGGTGACCACCAGAGCATGCCGGTGGGCCGCGGTCCAGGAGCGCAGCAGCTCGAAGAACGCCTCATCACCCAGGTGCAGCCGCAGGGCATGCAGAGCGAGAGCGCCGCGCTTGTAGACCCGATCGTCGAAGAGCCGGGCCGCGCCGGGGTCGGCGATCACCAGATCCTGTGGCTCGGCAGTCAACTGCCGCAGGTGAGCGCGGGCGCACCCGTCCGCGTCCGGTCCGCCCGATGCCTCAGACCACAGCCACTCGGCGTAGCAGGCGAAGCCTTCGTTGAGCCAGATGTCCTGCCATCGGGCGATACCGACGCTGTTTCCGAACCACTGGTGAGCGAGCTCGTGCGCCACGAGTCGCTCGCTCGCCGCATCCAGATGGTTCGCGCCGAACACCGCCATTCCCTGCGACTCGAGCGGGATCTCAAGATCGTCAGCGGTCACCACGACGCGGTACCCGCTCTGCGGGTATGGGCCGAACCGCTCGCCGAACGCCGCGATCATCCGCGGGAGATCGGCGAATGCGGCAGCGGCCGGAGCCGTCAGGGCGGCGGGCGCCCAGAGCTCCACCGGTACGGGAGCGTCGATCTCGGTGCGCCCGTAACGGCCGACGTGCACCGCCGCCAGATACGTCGCGGTGGGCACATCGCAGACGTACTCCACGACCCGACGGCGTCCCTGCGTCTGATCGAGGATGCGGGTGCCCACCGCGACGGCCGTGTACTCCCGATCGGTGGCGATCCTCATCCGCATCCGGGCACGATTGTCGGGGCGGTCGTTGCAGGGGAACCAGGTCGCAGCCCCCGTCGGCTGGTTCGCCACGAGCGCCCCGTCGGTCAGCTCCTCCCAGCCGATGGCGCCCCACGGCGAGCGTCTCGGCGCGGGCGATCCCTCGTAACGCACCTCGATCGTGAACGTCTCCCCTGCCGCGACGTCGCGACCGAACCCGATCTGCAGGTGCTGCGCGCTCTGGCGCTGCACGGCCGGGCTCACGCCGTCGACGCGGACCCTGGTGGCCCGCATCCCGATGAGGTCCAGGCTCACGCCGCGCAGGTCGATCGATGCGGTCGCCTCGATCGTCGCGGTACCGCTCAGACGGTTGGTGCGCACACGGTAATCGAGGTCGAGGCGGTAGGAGGCGACGTCGTACGAGACATCACCACTGCGTGGAGCGTAGGCGTCGCCGCTCACGAGGTGGACTGGTAGGGACGCACCTTCACCGCGCGCCACGGGCCGATGGGGTTGCCGCTCCAGCGGGTGCCGACGGGCACCGTCTCGCCGCGCATCACGAGGGACGCGGGCCCGACAGTCGCATCGGCGCCGATGACGGCAGCAGGCAGGATCACGCTGTGCGGACCCAGCGTCGCGCCGGGGGCGAGCTCTACGGTGTCCATGCTCATGATTCGATCATGGAACAGGTGGGTCTGCACGACGCACCCTCGGTTGACCGTCGCTCCATCGCCGAGGGTGACCAGATCGGGTTCCGGGAGCCAGTACGAATCGCACCACACTCCCGTGCCGATGCGCGCCCCCATCGCCCGCAACCACACCGCCAGGGCGGGTGTGCCGACGGCCCCACGTGCGAACCACATCGCCGCGACCATCTCGGTGAACGTGTCGACGACCTCCGTGCGCCAGACGAAGCTCGACCACAGCGGCTGTTCACCAGCGCGGATGGGGCCGACGATCGTCCACTTGGCGACGACCGTGACCGCTGCCGCCACGGCGCCCGCCGCCAACAGAACGACCCCCGACAGCAGGAGCGCCCCCAGCCAGCCGAGCCAGCTCGTGAGTGCGGCGAGCGCGAACAGCACCGACAGCCCGATCGCGCAGGTCACGACCACGGGGACGAACCGGCAGAGCTCCCACAGCGCTCGCGCGAGGCGCAATCCCGGCGTCGGGCGGTAGGTGCGCGACTCATCGGCTTCGGTGACGGCGCGGCGTAGCCGCACGGCGGGTGAGCCCAGCCACGAGGATCCGGGCTTCGCCTTGCGCGGCGCTGAGGAGAGCACGGCCACCAGCCCGTCGCGCGGCACGCGGTGGCCCGGCGCCGCCATCCCGGAGTTGCCGAGGAAGGCGCGCTTGCCGATGCGGACCGCGCCCAACCGCATCCACCCGGCGTGCAGTTCGTAGGAGGCCACCATCGTGTCGTCGGCCAGGAACGCGCCGTCCTCGATCCGGGTCAGCGACGGCAGCAGAAGCACCGTCGACGCCTCGACGTCGCGCCCGACGCGGGCGCCCAGCATCCGGAGCCAGACGGGTGTGAACAGGCTCGAGTACAGCGGGAAGAGGATGGTGCGCGATGCGTCCAGAAGGCGCTCGATCGTCCACGCCTGCCACGCCACCCGGCTGCGCACGGGGTACGTGCCCTCGACGAGTCCGATCGAGAGCAGGCGCACCGCGACCACGACGACGCCGGCGAGCACGAGACCGCACACGAGCACAGCGGGCACGAGCCAGACCATTGCCGCACCGAAGGCGGCGGACAACGACGAGGCGCCCCGCACACCGACGGCCAGGACGACCGCACCGCAGAGGATGGCGAACACCGGGAGCACGGCGAGTGCCAGTGCCGATGCGCCGTACGCCCACATCCAGCGGTGCGGAGTCGGCGGCCGCTCTGCGGGCCAGTCTTCCGCGACCGCACCGACACGGACCGCGGGAGAGCCCGCCCAGGTCTGCGCCGCACGAACCCGCCCGAACACGGCAGAGCCGGGAGCGATCTCGGCGCGCTGGCCGATGCGCGTGCCGGGGGCGAGGGTACTGCGTGCGCCGACGGTGGCCGCGGCGCCGATGCGGATGGCACCGACGCGCAACAGGTCGCCGTCGATCCAGTAGCCGCGCAGGTCCACCTCCGGCTCGATCGACGCTCCGTCGCCCACCTCCAGCATCCCGGTGACGGGAGGCAGCGTGTGCAGATCGACGTCACGACCGATCCGGGCCCCCAGCGCCCGCGCGTAGTAGGTGATCCAGGGCGCACCGGCGAGGCCGACCGCATCCACTTGCTCCGCGATCTGCTCCGCCAGCCACACGCGCAGATGCACCGCTCCCCCTCGCGGATAGTCTCCCGGGCGCAGACCCGCGAGCAGGATGCGGGCGGATGCGGCGGCGAGCGCCATTCGCCCGAACGGCGTCGCGAACAGAAGCCACCCGACGACGAGCAGCCAGGCCGGCGCCGTCGGAAGGGCACCGAAGCCGGGGAAGAGGCTGAGGACCGTGCCTGCGGTGAGGATGTAGAGCAGCCACCGCACGCCGGAGAGGATGAACAACGGCGCTCCCGCCAGCGTCTGCAGCCACTGCGTCGCCCGCGGCGTCGGCTCGGGACGCCGGTAGTCGCCGCTCACCGCGTCGGGGAGGAAGGGTCCGAGGGCCTTGGCCATGGTCGACAGGCGCGGCATGTCGTAGATATCGGCAACGGCGAACTCCGGCACGCGCGCACGGATGCGGGAGACCAGCTGGGCCGCGGCCAGCGAACCACCCCCGAGGTCGAAGAAGTCCGCCTTCGGCCCCGGCACCGGAACACCCAGCACTGCCTGCCATTGCTCGGCCAGCCAAGCCTCCGCGGGATCGAGCCCCGACGGCGGCGTCTCGACGCCCGGCAGGGGCCACGGCAACCCGGCCCGGTCGACCTTGCCCGATGTGCGCACGGGTAACTCGTCGACGACGGCGAGAAGCGGCACGATCGCCGCCGGAAGGCTCTCCGCCAGCCGCGCCCTCGCCTCGGCGCGGTCGAGCTCGACCCCCGGCTCCAGAACGAGGTAGCCCACCAGGACCGAGACAGCCGCCTCGCTCTGCCGCACCGCGGCGGCCGCGGCATGCACGCCGGGAAGCTCCTGCAGCGCGGACTCGACCTCGCCCAGCTCGATCCGCCGTCCGCCGACCTTCACCTGGTCGTCGGCACGCCCCTGGAAGACGAGGCCCGCACTCTCGAAGCGGACCAGGTCACCGGAGCGGTACGCACGCTCCCACCCCAGCGAGGGCATCGGCGCGTACTTCTCCGCATCCTTCAGCGGATCGAGATAGCGGGCCAGGCCGACACCACCGATGATGAGCTCCCCGACCTCGCCCTCGGCCACGCGGGCGCCGTCAGCATCCACCACCGCGAGCACCCACCCGTCCAGAGGCAGGCCGATCCGCACGGGGGCCGATCCGTCCATGAGAGAGCCGCACGCCACCACGGTCGCCTCGGTCGGGCCATACGTGTTCCACACCTCGCGGCCCTCGGACTGCAGGCGCGCGGCGAGTTCGGGCGGGCACGCCTCGCCGCCGAAGATGAGCAGCCGGACGTTCTCGATCGCCTCCGCGGGCCACATCCCCGCGAGTGTCGGCACCGTCGAAACCACGGTGATGCCCTGACGGATCAACCACGGCGCGAGATCCTCCCCCGAGCGCACGAGCGAGCGAGGCGCCGGCACGAGGCAGGCGCCGTGCCGCCACGCCAGCCACATCTCTTCACAGGATGCGTCGAAGGCGACCGAGAGGCCCGCCAGCACCCGATCGCCCGGTCCGAGGGGTGCATCCTGGAGGAACATGCGCGCCTCGGCATCCACGAACGCCGCGGCTGACCGGTGGCTCACCGCCACCCCCTTCGGCACACCTGTCGAGCCGGAGGTGAAGATGATCCAGGCATCATCCTCGACCGTCACCTCAGGAACCGCGTCGAAGGCGCGCGTCGACGGATGCGGGGCATCCCCGCCGTGGAGTTCGGTCGCCGGCGCCGACCCGCCCGCAGGCACGTACACACCTCCGGCACCGATCACACCGGCGACCCGCGCCTCCCCGAAAACGAGCCGCGCTCGTTCGTCGGGATCGTCCGCGTCGACCGGCACGTACGCTGCTCCCGCGACCAGCACCCCGAGGATCGCGACGTACAGATCCTTCGATCCCGAGGGCATGCGTACACCCACCCGGTCGCCGCGGCGGACGCCCGCGGCGAGCAGGCGGGCGGCGGTGCGGCTGACGTGCGCAAGAAGCTCCGCGTAGCTGAGGGCTCCCGAGCCGTCGTCGATCGCCGATGCCTCGGGGTGGCGCCGTGCACTTTCGCGCAGGATGTCCACCAGGGTGCGGGGCGACGGCGCCGCGGCGGACCGGTCCAGGACGACCTGAGATTCGGAGAGCATGCGCCGAAAGTAGGGACCGCGGGTGAACGGATGGTGTCGCCGCGCGCTCGTGAGAGCGCATCCGCCTCGCTCCGTTCACCTTCCGTTCACCCGCACAGCGGACGCTGGTAAACGCACCTGCTTAGCGTCTTCGGCGAGCCCTGCACCGGGCCCGTAACCCTGACACGTGAAGGATTTCACAGTGAAGATCACCCGTATCGCCCAGGTGGGCGCCATCGCCGCGATCGCGGCACTCGCGCTCGCCGGCTGTGCCGCGAACGAGGCACCCGCCGGCACCGAGAGCTCCGCCGGCGCCGAGTCGACGCTGCCCACCGGTCTCTCCGGCACCCTGAACGGTTCCGGCGCCACGTCGCAGCAGGTCGCCATCCAGTCCTGGACGCAGCTGCTGCAGACGGCCAACGCCGACCTCACCGTCAACTACGACCCGCAGGGTTCGGGCACCGGCCGCGAGTCGTTCCAGTCGGGCGCCGTGCAGTTCGCCGGCTCCGACCGCGCGTTCAAGAAGGACGAGATCACCGCCGGGCCGTTCAGCGCCTGCGCCCCCGACTCGGGCCTCGTCGAGATCCCGGCCTACGTGTCGCCGATCGCGATCATCTTCAACGTCGAGGGCGTCAAGGAGCTCAACCTCGACCCCGCCACGATCGCGGGCATCTTCGCCGGCACGATCACCAACTGGAACGACCCGGCCATCGCCGCGACCAACAAGGACGCGAAGCTGCCCGACCTGGCGATCACGCCCGTGCATCGCTCGGACAAGTCGGGCACGACCGGCAACTTCACCGACTACCTCTCCAAGACCGACGCCGCAGGCTGGACGTACGGCTCCGTCGAGGAGTGGCCGATCGCCGGCGGTGAGGCTGCCCAGGGCACCTCGGGCGTCGTCAACGCGGTCAAGGGCGGCAACGGCACGATCGGCTACGCCGACTCGTCGCAGGCCGCGGACATCTCGTCGGTCGCCGTCAAGGTGGGCGACGACTTCGTCAAGCACTCCGCTGAGGGTGCCGCGACGGCCGTCGACGCATCTCCGTTCGAGGACGGCCGCGGCGACAACGACCTCGCCATCACGATCGACCGCACCACGACCGAGGCCGGCGCCTACCCCGTCGTTCTCATCAGCTACCTGATCGGTTGCGAGAAGTACACCGACGCCGCTGCGGCGAAGCTCGTCCAGGGCTTCTTCACGACGGCGATCAGCGAAGAGGGCCAGGAGGCCGCTGCCAAGAACGCCGGCAGCGCCCCCATCTCCGACACGCTGCGCGAGCGCGCTCAGAAGGCCATCGACGCCATCTCCTGACACGCACAGAGCGGCCCCGGGTTCTCCCGGGGCCGCTCTGGCCCGTCCTGACCCGAACACGACGAGAAAGCGATAGATGACAGCCACCGCCGCGGGACCCACCCGCCCCGCTGCCAAACGGCGACCCGGAGACATCTGGTTCTCCGGCTCCGCTCTGGCCGCCGGCAGCATGATCCTGGTGACGCTCGCCGCCGTGGCGATCTTCCTCATCATCCAGTCGATCCCCGCTCTCGGGGCGGACGCCTCCCAGGCTTCCCTCCTCTCCTCCAACTTCTGGGCCTACGTCGCGCCGCTGCTGTTCGGCACGGTCTGGGCCGCCTTCCTCGCCCTGCTGATGGCCGTTCCGCTGTCGCTGGGCGTCGCCCTCTTCATCACCCACTACGCACCGCGCCGCCTCGCGCAAGGTCTCGGCTACATCGTCGACCTGCTGGCCGCGGTCCCCTCCGTCGTGTTCGGCCTCTGGGGCATCCTCGTGCTCGCGCCCGCGGTGCAGCCGGTCTACTCATGGCTCAGCGACAACGCCGGGTGGTTCCCGCTCTTCTCCGGCGACGTGTCGGCTACGGGCCGCACGATCTTCACGGCCGGCATCGTGCTCGCCGTCATGGTGGTCCCGATCATCACGGCGATCTGCCGCGAGGTGTTCCTGCAGACGCCCAAGCTGCACGAGGAAGCCGCTCTCGCCCTCGGCGCGACCCGCTGGGAGATGATCCGGATGGCCGTGCTGCCCTTCGGTCGCTCCGGCATCGTGTCGGGCGCCATGCTCGGCCTCGGCCGCGCTCTCGGCGAGACCATGGCCGTCGCCATGGTGCTCTCGACCACGGGCGCCGTCACCTGGCAGCTGTTCACCTCTCAGAACCCCTCGACGATCGCCGCGAACATCGCGCTGACCTTCCCCGAGGCCTACGGCACGAACATCAACGTGCTGATCGCGACCGGCCTCATCCTCTTCATCGTGACCTTCGTGGTCAACGCCATCGCGCGCTGGATCGTCAGCCGCCGCAAGGAATTCTCGGGGGCGAACTGACATGACGATCACCGAATCCGCAGCTCCCGCGCGCACCGCATCCGGTGCTCAGCTGCGCGCCGGCCGCCTGGCGGGATGGTTCCCCTGGGTGCTGCTGGGCGCATCTCTCGGCGCGATGTTCGCCGTCTTCGCCATCCTCGGCACCGCGACCGGTGAAGGTGTGAATGTCGCGGGCTGGCTCGTCTCGTCCGCGCTGATCTACCTCGCGCTGATCACGGTCATCTCCACGATCGTCGAGGGCAGCCGCAAGGCCGTCGACCGCCTCGTCACCGGCGTCGTCACGAGCGCGTTCCTCATCGCGATGGTGCCGCTGGTCTCGGTCGCCTTCACCGTCATCGCCAACGGCGTGGCGCGCTTCGATGCGACGTTCTTCTCCTCATCGATGCGCAACGTCGTCGGCGAGGGCGGCGGCGTCGTGCACGCCGTCTGGGGAACGGTGCTGATCACGCTCGCCGCGGCGATCATCTCGATCCCGATCGGGCTGCTCACCTCGATCTACCTCGTCGAGTACGGTCGCGGCCGACTCGCCCAGGCCATCACCTTCCTCGTCGACGTCATGACCGGCATCCCCTCGATCGTCGCCGGCCTGTTCGCCTACGCCCTGTTCGCACTGTTCTTCGGGCCCGGCATCCGGATGGGCATCATGGGCGCCGTCGCGCTGGCTGTGCTGATGATCCCGGTCGTCGTGCGCTCGAGCGAGGAGATGCTGCGGCTCGTGCCGAACGAGCTGCGCGAGGCGTCGTACGCGCTGGGCGTGCCGAAGTGGCTCACGATCGTGAAGGTCGTGCTGCCGACCGCGATCGCGGGTATCACGACGGGTGTCATGCTCTCGATCTCGCGCGTCATCGGTGAGACCGCGCCGCTGCTGATCACGGCCGGCTTCACGGACTCGCTCAACTACAACCTCTTCGACGGCCGCATGCAGACGCTGCCGGTCTTCGTCTACACGCAGTACGCGAACCAGGGCATCCCACCCGAGGCGTACTGGGATCGGGCCTGGGCGGCCGCTCTCACCCTGATCCTCATCGTCATGCTCCTCAACCTCGTCGCCCGGATCGTCGCGAAGGTCTTCGCGCCGAAGACCGGCCGCTGACCTCCCGAGAGAAAGAACCCCTTCGTGTCAAAGAGCATCGAAGTCAACGACCTCAACGTCTACTACGGCGACTTCCTCGCCGTCGAGGGCGTCGGCCTCCACATCCAGCCGCGCAGCGTCACGGCCTTCATCGGTCCGTCCGGATGCGGCAAGTCCACCTTCCTTCGCACCCTCAACCGCATGCACGAGGTCATCCCCGGCGCGCGCGTCGAGGGAGAGGTGCTGCTGGACGGCGAGAACCTCTACGGCCAGGGCGTCGACCCCGTGCTGGTACGTCGCCAGATCGGCATGGTCTTCCAGCGCCCGAACCCGTTCCCGACGATGTCGATCCGCGAGAACGTGCTGGCCGGCGTCAAGCTGAACAACAAGCGCATCTCGAAGTCCGACGCGGATGCTCTCGTCGAGAAGTCGCTGCAGGGCGCCAACCTCTGGAACGAGGTCAAGGACCGTCTCGACAAGCCGGGCTCCGGCCTCTCCGGCGGTCAGCAGCAGCGTCTGTGCATCGCCCGCGCCATCGCCGTCTCCCCCGACGTGCTGTTGATGGACGAGCCGTGCTCGGCTCTCGACCCGATCTCGACGTACGCGATCGAGGAGCTGATCGACGAGCTCAAGAGCGAGTACACGATCGTGATCGTGACGCACAACATGCAGCAGGCCTCGCGCGTGAGCGACAAGACGGCGTTCTTCAACATCGCCGGCACCGGCAAGCCCGGAAAGCTCATAGAGTACGACGACACCTCGACGATCTTCACGACGCCGAGCGTGCAGGCCACGGAGGACTACGTCTCCGGCCGCTTCGGTTGATCCGCCGACACCCGTGAGGGGGGGTCGCGCTTCGGCGCGGCCGCCCCTTCCGCGTGTGGGGGTCTCCTGCCGGTGCCCGAGTTGCGTCGCATATGCGCAGATGCGCCACTTCTCCGCATCCGCCACAGTTGATCACTGGCGCGGGTGCGTGAAAGTGTGGCGCCTTGGCGCTGACAGGGCCGAGCAGCAGGCCCCGGATGCGGCTCAGTCCCGCGGCGAGAGCAGGTAGGCGTTGAGCTCAGCGGTGAAGGCCGCGTCGTATGGCAGCCGCGCCCCGTCGACCGCGGTGATGCCGGCGGCGAGGCGCACGCTGGAGACGAGCCAGGCCGCATCCGCTTCGCGCAGCGCGTCGACGCCAAGAGTGGCGTAGTCGACCTCGAAACCTCGCTCGGCAAGGTGCGCGAAGAGGCTGAGCTGCGTCGTGCCGTGCAGGATGCCGGCGCCTGGCGCGGGGGTCACAAAGCGATCGCCCTGGCGCAGCACGAGCGAGGATGTGGGGCCCTCGAGCAGCACGCCGTCGCTCGTGACGAAGACCGCGTCATCCGCATCGCGACGATGGGCCTCACGGATGGCGGCCATGTTGGTCGCGTAGGAGAGGGTCTTCGCGCCGAGCAGGAGCCAGGGCGCGCGTTCAGGCGCGCCGCTGTCGTAGCCGCGGTCGAGCAGGACGACACGGATGCCGTCACGGCGCGCACGGGTGTTGTCCGGCGCCTCGGCGACCGTCACCCACGCGGTCGGCGTCGGGCCGTGCTCGACCCCGCGACTCAGGATCAGCTTGATGACGCACTCCCCCGCCGGGCACTCGGATGCGGCCGCCGCCACCGCCTGCTCCCACTGCACGACGTTCGGCACGGGAAGATCGCATAGCCGCGCCGAGTGCGCGAGTCGCTCGAGATGGGCGGACACTTCCTGCGCGTGACCGTCGACGACCCCGATCGACTCGAAGATGCCGTCTCCGCGCTGCGTGCTCAGCTCACCGACGCTGAGCGCCGGTGCGGACGGGTCGATCGGCGTGAACGTGCCGGAGAAGTCGGTGCGCGCGTCATCGGATGCGGCGGGTGCGAGCAGGAGTGCGTATCGCCAGGCCATTCCCCGAGCCTACGCGGGCGGAATACCTCGCGGCGAGGCTCCGTTACACTGGAACAGCCGGGCCGCAGTAACCCCGGGCTCCAACTTCTGCCGCTGCGAGCGGCCTTGCGCCGAGAGGCGTTTCTGCGGCCTGGCACTTACTTTTTCCGGCGCAGCCGTGCCCGTTCAGCGAGCCGACGGGTTCGCTAGCCTGATCCCGTGCTGACGATCAAGGTCGACCGCGACTCCGTCGCGATGGGAGACGATGTCGAAAGCCACGCCGAGACCTGGGAAATGCCAGACGATGCGACACTCGGCGAAGTGATCCTCCGCGCTGTCGAGAAGTTCTACCTCGCGTCGGTCGCGGGCCGCGTCGCCTGGACCTTGGAAGACAGCACGGGGCGACTCTTCGCGGTGATAGAGATCGACGGGGCGCCGTGGCCGCCCCGAGCGACCGTGCAGTCGCTCTGGTGGGCGGGGCTACCGCGACGGATCAGCGACGACGGCAGAATGAACGACGCCGGGGAATACGCGTTCTTCTTCCGTTACCACTCCGGCGGTCGCAGTCTTGCCTGGGACGAGTTCCGTGCGTGGGTCGTGCCGCACCGCAGCGAGCGTCCATGAAACGCCGATCTCTGCGGGGACGACGTAGCGCCGCTATCGCGATGATCGCCGCAACTGGATCGCTGCTGCTCACAGCCTGTGGGACGATCTCGACGCCATACGGAGCGTCCGAGCGGGGTGCCTCGCAAGGCGTTGCTGCGCAGGTGGACTTCATGGCTCAAGGCCTGTTGGAGACGGTGCTCTCGGCAGAGCACGGTGTCGTCACAAGGGGTGACCTTCTTCCGCTCGCTGCGCACGTGTTGCTGACACCGGAGGAGCAACTCACGGCCGAGGACGAGCGGCGCGCGTCGACGATCTATAGCTTCTCCACCAGCCTGGATGCGACGTCCGTCGACATCTTCGTTCCCGCGAACTCGCAGGTGAATGCTGGCTTGTACAGCGAATCGACGACCCAGTTCGGCTGCGGCAGGATTCGGGTTGACGCCGTTGCCGCGCTCGCGAGGATCCACGACGTCCCTTGTCCCGAGTGGATCGTGCAGCTCAACCTTCCCGACGCGCGCCAAGTCTCGCTGGCTGACGTGACGGAAGAGCACATCGGGGCGACGGAGTGGAACGCGCGGGACTGAGCGTCTCCGCCCTTCCGTCCGCCCTCCGCGAGACTGCATCCCCGCCACGAGATCACGGGTAATCACCGTGATCTCGTGCGCGAAATGCAGTCTCGCGGTGAAAGACGGGCTCAGGTGAGGTTGTCGCGGCGCCAGAGCGAGGCGGATGCGGTGAGATCCTCCGCGTAGGTGGTGAGGCGCAGAGCGCGCGTGGTGAACGATGACGCCCGTTCCGGCTCGCTCACCTCGTGGTCGTCGGCGAGCTGCACGGCACCGGCGGCCGTCACACGGCAGAACGCTGCGGCGCGCTCGAGCGCGACGGCGAAATCACCCTCGAAGAGCCCGCGCAGGATCATGTCGATCAGCGCCACAAGTTCCTCGGGCCCTGCCGGCGCCGGCGCGCCCGCGACGAGATCGTCTATCGAGGAGAGCGCGGATCGGCCACGTTCGTACAGGAGCGCCGCGGTGCGCGGGTCATCGTGGATCATCGCCTGCAGCAGGTAGAGACGCCAGAGCGCGCCCGGTAGGGAGCGGGCAGGCGCGCGCGACCACAGCTCCGCGATGTCGTCGATACCGTGCTCGGTCGCGAAGGAGACGAGGCGGTCGACGACCTCCGCATCCGGGTCCGCCCGCACGCGTGCGAGCAGAGCCGCGGCGGTGGAGTGCGCGATGCGCGACACCTCGGCAGGGTCATCGCCCGAGAACAGCCGGTCGAACAGTTCGGCGGGACGCCGAATGGGCTTGTGGAAGGGCCGCTGCTCGTCAGTCATCCCCTCAAGGGTACTCGCGCTCCCAGCGCGATCGACGGGCAGCGGATGCGGCGAACGGAGGCCGTTCGAAACAGTAGGCTGGAGGTCACGGGCCTCTAGCTCAGTCGGTAGAGCATCGGACTTTTAATCCGCGGGTCGTGGGTTCGAGCCCCACGGGGCCCACCGTGTTGCGCTTACTCGAAACATCGTCCAAAGCGATTGATGCCGCGCTCGTACGGCGGTTCGGCTCACTCCCAGATCGCGGCCACGTCGCGCTCGACCTGCGCGAGCCGAGAGCCTGCGAACACCGCAGCATTTATGGCTGGGCGTAGCGCGTCGCGGAGAGCGCCCATCGTGGACATCCACTCGCGCTGAGCGGGGTCGTATGGGCCTGAGCCGCTCTAGTGCGTCCGTTGCGCGAGTGAGCTCCGCGACCAGTTCGGTGTGTCGATCCGCGCTGAATGAGATGCTCATTCGCCTGGGTCCTCGTTCGAGATGTCATCGGGGGCGCCGGGAACACAGAGCGACGAGCCATCGATCATGTACAAGCCAGGCTCCGTTGAGAACGACACCGCGTTGATGCCCGCTCCGCCGGCGAAAACGACGATCGTCGGTTCCGTCTGAAGTTGGACGTCCAACCCCTTCGACTTCCAGAAGTCCGCTACTTTCTGCGCGTCACCGAGATGGTCTGCCATTGGTTCGCGGGCCAACCCCCACGACGCGTTCACGCCTTCCCCAGACCCGCTGGAGCATGACCCGATCGGCGCACCCGTCTCATCCCAGCCCTCGGACGAGATGAGTGCTGCAGTGTCGTTGATCAACGTGACGAGCCTGTCGCGGGATTCCTGCGGAGTCATCGATTCCCCTTGCGCGCATGCCGTGACGACAGAAACTAGGCCGACGGTGACGATGCCTGCCACCAGCCGGAGGGCGCGCTTGCGCAGCATCGAAGCGATCATGGGAGATCCTCGCGAGTACTCATCCTCGGAATGAACCTCTCCGGTCGAGACACGAGATCTCCCTGTCCTGTGGTGGCGAGGGCAACGTCCGTCAGCGACTGCGTACCACGATCAAGGTAACCCGACCCGTCGACCGAATCACCGCTCAATGTGCTGGTCCCGTGGCGCAATCCGCTCTTTCGTCAGCGCACGAAGAAAGAACGAGAATGCCGGAGATTGAGGCGGATCAGCTCCAGTTCCATGCCCGTACCGCCTCGAGGTGTCCGTCGATAAACTGCTGCGCCAGCGAGAGGAGATCACTATCAGAAAGACCGAAGAGCGTCCCGACCTCTCCGCCATCTTCGCCGACGTTCTCGAAAAGAACACTGCCAGGATAGAACTCGAGATTCCATTCGTTCTCATCGGAGACTGAGATGCTCCGATGCTCGTTATCGCCGTCATCCTCTTTGATCGTGTCGAGTAGCTGTGAGGATCGAGCCAGCGAGACATCGTCGTCGCCGCCAGCGCCGTAACGGTCCGTGGACCAAACATGTCGTTGTGTTCTCACGTTGTTACCCCCTCAATTAC
The DNA here is from genome assembly GCF_028743715.1 of Microbacterium sp. Clip185. Taxonomy (NCBI): domain Bacteria; kingdom Bacillati; phylum Actinomycetota; class Actinomycetes; order Micrococcales; family Microbacteriaceae; genus Microbacterium; species Microbacterium sp. Clip185. The sequence continues at coordinate 2,362,804 of NZ_CP117996.1, forward strand.
TTCACGAGACGGCCCTAGTCCTGCGGCCGAAACGTGGGCTTTGCACTGCGGTCGCTGCGCATAGCCAGGAGCCCGAAGGCTCCGATAACGACCGCTGCAAAGATCGAGAAGCCAACGACGGGGGCCACTCCGGCGCTGCTTCCTGGCAGGGCTCCGCCGCCACCCGACGAGCGGTCGTAGGCGGACGCGATGTCCCGCTGAGCGTCGGCAACCGAACGAGGTGTGGCGGCGATCATCCGCGCCGGCTCGTTGAGTCCGAGAATAGTGCCTGTCTCCACGGCGAAGAACGCGCCGCCCGTCATTCGCAGCTCGACCAGATCAGCCGCAGGGTGCCTCGCAATGTCCGTAGTGAAGGACTCACGAGTGTCGAGCGAGGAGAACTGCCACTCATCGCCGGTCGGCTGCGCGGAAACGGTGCCGAGCAGCCCGCCGTTCTCGTCGTAGGCCGCGGCAATCCAATGGTCGATATCACCGACAGGGTCGCCGCTCCTGCCATCGATGTACGCCTGACTCATGAGGTGAACGGGGCGCGGGGCGCTGAAGTGAACTCCCTGCGCGCAGAGGCCTTCCAGCCATACGCTGCCAGCTGCTGAGCATGAGAACGCGGCCTCCACCTCCGGAGGCGGCACGGCGTCGTTCGCCGATGCACTGAACCTCGGCATCACGACCGCCATGGCAATCGCGACGCTTGCCGTCACTGTCCCAAAGATGCGCCGAGTCAGCCGTCGCGCCATGAGCCCTCCAAGCCTCGGGCTCATTCTGGCCCGCGGCACCGTCGCCGCTCAACAGTGCGGTCTCGTCCTCGCGTGCGGTCGGTGCAGCGCGGTTGCGCCGGTCACCCCACACCCGTATCGTTCTGTTTTCAGAACGGTGGTGAGGTATGGGCGATTCCGTCGGCGTACGATTGCGGCGACTCCGCGAGGAACGCGGCATGTCGCTCTCCGAGCTCGCCCGCGTGAGCGGGATCGGCAAGGGAACGATCTCCGAGCTGGAAAACGATCGCCGAGGTGCACGCCTCGACACCCTGTTCGCGCTGACGACCGCACTCGACGCTCCGCTGGGCGCCCTGCTTCCCGGCAGCGGCGCGGACGCCCAGCCGGTCGCCGGCGCCTCGGTGTCCGCCACCCTGCTCGACAGATGGACGATCGGCTCAACTCTGATCGAGGCCTACCGCGCCACTATCACGACAGACCACCAGAAGTCCCGCGCTCACGCTCACGGCGTCGAAGAGACGGTGACCGTCATCCGGGGGCGCGTGCTCGTCGGCGCGACGGACACCGCACAGGAGCTGCATGCGGGTGAGAGCCTCCGGTATCCGGGGGATGCGCCGCATCGTTTCCAGGCGCTCGATGACACCGCCGACGTCATCCTGCTCATGCACTACCCACCGCAGACCCCATCCGAGGAAGGACCCCTCCCCCATGACCGATGACCAGCACCTGCCGGAACGGAGCCGGATCGTCCAGCAGCACCTGACGGATGCGGGGATCGTCTCGCAGGTGCGCGAGCTGCCCGACTCGACACGCACCGCCGCCGACGCCGCCTCGGCACTCGGATGCGAGGTCGGAGCGATCGCGAGCAGTCTTCTGTTCCTGGCAGACGACGTACCGGTTCTCGTGATGACCAGCGGTCGCCACCGCGTCGACACCGACATCCTGGAGGCCCAGCTGGCAGCGACGAAGATCGTCATGGCCTCGGCGAAGCAGGTGCGCGCGATCACCGGGCAGGCCATCGGCGGCGTGGCACCCGTCGGGCATCCCGCGCCCATCCGGACCGTGATCGACACCGCGTTGGCCGATTACGAGACGATCTGGGCCGCGGGCGGCACTCCGCACACGGTCATGCCACTGACGTTCGATCAACTCACGACCCTCACCCGCGGCACCCCCGTGCGGGTAGCCGAGGTCTGAGCCCTCTCGATCCTGGCACCTCAGGCCCGATAGGCGTCCGGCGGCATCGTGAGCTCTCCCATCTGCCGCGCGCACGCGAACGCCACGGACGCGGACGCTTCGTCCCCCATCGCCACCGCGGCTCGACGCATACCAATAACACAGCGGGTCGTGAGTGGTTGAGTGATCACCATGCTGCAACGCACCTATCCTCCGAACGATGTCATCAGCGCACGCGTGCCCGGCGCGGATGATCTCGTTCTCGTCGACGACGATCGCCTCCTGGTGGTGGTCAGCATCCGCGCCTTTCCTGAGGGCATCGAAGCACGGCTCATGGTGTGCAGCGCCCCGGGCATTGACCTGCGCGACAGTCTGATGCGCAACCCGAACGCGGCACTGGACCCGCTCGGCGCGCGACTCGAGCTCGTCCGATCCGACGGACATGAACTGTTCTCCATCCTCCGGGGCGGAGGCAGCGAACACGCGTGCGATCTGATCCTGTACGCGCCCGTCGCGCCGAGCGCCGCCGTCCACGGAATCGTCTTCACGTGGCACGAGCTCGATGTCGATTCGGAACACCTGTTCGACATCCGCGTCGTGGCGGATGCGCGCGCACGGGCTCACGCTCCTCGGTGGATTTGAGCCCCCGAAGCCCGCTTCGAACGACCCACGGCAAAACACAGCAGTCGCTGAACGCACGCAAAGGGCAACCCGCCCCGCCCACGCCGTACGATCCGGGTATGCAAGAGCGAAGGGCCCGCGCGTGAGCACCCCGGCCACGGACTTCTCCTCCCGCCGGCACCGCGCCGGGTGGCGGGTCACGCTCCTGTTCGGCGTGTTCTTCATCGTCACCGTCGCCGTGGGACTCACCGCCTCATGGATCTACGCCCCCGCCATCGGATGGATCGCGGGAGCCGGCACGTTCTGCGTGTGGGTGTGGCTCGGCATCCTGCGCCTCGATGCCGCGCAGACCGAGCAGCACGCGACCCGCGAGGATCCGACCCGGACAACCGCCCAGACCCTTCTGGTGCTCGCCAGCCTCGCAAGCTTCGGCGCCATCGCGCTCGTGCTCGTCGAAGCGGGCACCGTGAGCTCGAACTCGGCCCGGCTCGAGTTGGCGGGCATCGCAGTCGTCACCGTGGCCGCGTCGTGGTTCCTCATCCACGTGCTCTTCAGCCTGCGCTATGCGGCCCTCTACTACGCGCAGCACGGCGGGATCGACTTCAACCAATCGGATCCCCCCGACTACCGGGACTTCGCCTACCTCGCCTTCACGCTCGGCATGACCTACCAGGTATCGGACACCACCATCACGAGCAGCGCCATCCGTCGCGAGGCCCTCCGCCACGCGCTCCTGTCGTTCCTGCTCGGCGTCGTGGTCGTGGCAGCGACGATCAACCTGGTCTCCAGCCTCGCCCACTGACCGAGCGGATGCGGCATTCCACAGCGGTTCTAGACGGCGAATCCACGGTGTTATCGTCTGATCAGGACGCAGATCGCGCTCGGGCGCACCGACACGAGGCATCCGAATTCCTCTCGGACCCGACCGACTCTCCCAGGAGTGACATGTCTGAACACGTGCCGTTCACCGACAACTTCAGCGACCTCTCCAACGCCGACGGCTACCAGTTCGAGTTCCGCTGCGAGCGCTGCGGAAACGGCTACCGTTCGGCGTTCCGTCGCGACCCGCGAGCAGCCGGGCAGAAGATCGCCCGCGGCCTCGGCAACCTGTTCGGCGGGCAGCTGTCGCAGTTCACCTCGATGGCGGAGAACCTGCTCGATCGCAGCACCAACTCGCCGGCGAAGGATGAGGCGCTGCGCGCCGCCACCGCAGAGATCGGTCCCCGTTTCCACCAGTGCCGCGGCTGTAGCGACTGGGTGTGCGGCGACGTGTGCTGGAACGAGCAGGTGGGCCAGTGCGTGCGTTGCTCCCCCGCTCTCACCGAGGAGCTCGCGCAGCTGCAGGCCGAGGCGCGGCGTCAGCAGATGCGTCAGCGGCTGGAGACGGTCGACCTCGTCGGCGGGATCGATCTCGGCCGCCAGGCCCAGCCGCGCTGCCCCTCCTGCGGCGCGCAGTCGCACGGCGGCAAGTTCTGCGGCGAATGCGGTGCACCTCTGGTCAGCGTCCGCGTGTGCACCGGTTGCCGCGCGGAGAACCCCGGTACGTCCCGCTTCTGCGCGGAATGCGGAACGAGCCTCACCGTCTGACGCCACGCGGGCGAGGCGATCTCGCGCTCCCGCGCAAGCCCCGCCGATCGTCAGGCACCATCACGTACGTTCGTGACATGACGGCGCGTATCCCGACGGCCGCCGCCTCGATGCGAGGGTGGCGCGAACGTGCCTGAGCGCGTGAATGCGGAGGTGCAGCGGCTGCTCGAGCTCGACAGCGCGATCGTCGTGCACTACACCGACGCCATCACTCCCGACAGCTTTTCGCTCAGTTACCGTTCCCTGTATCTCCACAGCTCGCACCGAGACGCCGTCGAGGCGATCTGGGCCGCGCGACGCGACGGCAAGGCGGCCGCCTCATGACGACGAATTCGAACGCAGCAGGCGTGGTCTGGGCGCGCGTCGAGGACGATTTCCACGTCGGCAGCAGGTGGGGCGAGTTCCTCGGCTACATCGAGCGGCAGAGCGACGGCTCCTTCGTCGCCTTCGACATGCACTCGCGATCCGCCGGACGCTTCGCCGCCCTCACCCACGCGATGAACGCACTCACCGCGCAGCCCCCGCGCCCGCATCCGGTCCGCTGAAGGAGTCCACCACTGTGCCCGAACAGCTGATCTGCGTGGTCTACACGAGTCACGCGCGCGCCCCCTTCACCGACCCCGACCTGGAACAGCTGCTCGCCACGAGCCGCGCGTCGAACCGTCGCCGCGGCGTCACCGGCATGCTCCTGTACCGGGCTGGCCACTTCATCCAGATCCTCGAGGGCCCGGATGCGGCGGTGCGCGACCTGATGCGGGTCATCCAGACCGACCCGCGGCACGCCGACGTGCGGATCGTGCGGGACGAGGAGATCGCCGAGAGACGGTTCTCGGAGTGGAGCATGGGATACGAGCCCATCTCACCGCCCTCGCATCCGGTACCGGAGGGCTTCCGCGACACCTTCGACGACCTCGGCGACGAGGACGACCCCGACAATGTACTGCGCGCGATCGGCGAGCTCACCCTGTGGTTCCGCGTGCGCAGCCGGCATCAGAGAGACTGACCGCGCCGCACGCTCCGATGTGTCAAGCCCCCTTCGCCCCGGCGCGGGAACGGGTGAGATGCAGACGTTCCCCCGAACGATCGGAGCACTCGTGTCCCTCACCGCCATCCCCCGAGCAATGCTGCCCGGCCTGCCCTTCTCCGCTCGCGGCCCCCTGAGCGAGGCCGTCGCCCTTCGCCTCTCCGGCGTCGCCACCCCGAGCGATCTCGACGGGATCGCACGACGGGCCGTCGCGGCGACGACAGACATCGCCTCGGACGACGACATCCAGCTCGCGCTCTTCTGCCTCTACGCGAACGCCTACGGTTCCCTCGACGGCCTCGACGCCGCACTGGAGTGGGATGCTGAGCTGCTCACCGCTCGCCAGGTGCTCGAATCCGCCTTCGAGGCCGCCCTGCGCCGCGACGTCGCCGTCCCCGCCCTCCCGGCTCCCGACGCCGCCGACGTCGCACAAGCGCTCTTCACGCTGACTTCCGACGACAGCGGCCCGAGCCTGTCCCGCTACCTTGCTCGCAAGGCGACCGATGAGCAGGCGCGCGAGTTCCTCATCCAGCGCACGATCTACACGCTGCGCGAGGCCGATCCGCACTCGTGGGCGATCCCTCGGCTGCGCGGGCGCGCGAAGGCCGCGCTGGTCGAGATCCAGTCCGACGAGTACGGCGGAGGCCGCGCCGATCGCGTGCACGCGGAGATCTTCGCGCGCACCGTCCGCGCCGCCGGCCTCGACGATCGCTACGGCGCCTACGTCGACGCTGTCCCCGCTGTGACCCTGGCCTCGCACAACATGATGTCGATGTTCGGCGTGAACCGTCGCCTGCTCGGCGCCATCGTCGGCCACCTGGCAGCCTTCGAGATGACCTCCTCCATCCCCAATCGCCTGTACGGCGACGGCCTGCGCCGACTGGGTTACGGCGAGGACGTCACCGACTACTTCGACGAGCACGTCGAGGCAGACGCGGTGCACGAACAGATCGCCGGACGGGATCTCGCGGGCGCCCTCGCCGAAGATCGACCCGGTCTCTTGCCCGACATCATGTTCGGCGCCGCCGCGTGCCTGGCCGTCGACGGCTGGGTCGCGCAGCACATGTACGACGCGTTCACGAGCGGCGTCTCCTCGCTGCGTGGCGGTGCCGCATGAGCGACGAGCCCGTGACGATCACCGCCTACCCGGACGGGCCGTTGCTCGTGCGGGGGGAAGCGCGGATCGTGGATGCGTCCGGCAACCCGGTCGAGCGCCGCCGCCGCACCGTGGCCCTGTGCCGCTGCGGACTGTCGAGCATCAAGCCCTTCTGCGACGGCACGCACAAGGCGGCGGGCTTCCGCACGGACGAGTGATGCCGGCTCACGCGGAGTACGTCCTGCCCCTGCGGTGGACGGACGATGCGGATGCGGCGGATCTCACCGCCTACCTGCGAGCGCTGTGCCACCACATCGACATCACGGTCGTCGACGCGTCGCCGCCGGAGCTCGCTGCTCGGCACGCTCAGCTGTGGTCGCCCTACGCCCGTCATCTGCAGGTCGCCCGCCCGGACGGCGTGAACGGGAAGGCGTGGGGTGTCGGCATCGGCGTGGCCGCCGCACGCCACGAGCACGTCGTGATCGCCGACGACGACGTACGCTACGGGGCGCGCACGCTCCGCGAGCTTCTCCGGATGCTGGAGTTCGCCGATCTCGTGAAGCCGCAGAACCACTTCGCGCCCCTGCCGTGGCATGCGCGCTGGGACACGGCCCGCTCGCTGCTCAACCGGGCGGTCGGCAGCGACTACCCCGGCACGTACGGCCTGCGCGCCTCGACGTTCACGAAGCTCGACGGCTACGACCCGCGCGTGCTCTTCGAGAACCTCGAGCTCGAACGCACGGTACGCGCCGGCGGCGGCCGCATCCGTTCCTGTCCGCATCTCTACGCCGCTCGGCGCCCGCCGAGCTTCCGGCACTTCCGCGGCCAGCGGGTGCGCCAGGCGTACGACAGCCTCGCACAGCCGGCGCGGTTGGCCCTCGAGCTGGCGCTGCTGCCGGTCGTGCTGCTCACACGCCACCGCCTGCGGACCACGGCGATCGCCGCCGTGGCGGCCGTCGCGTGGGCGGAGGCCGGCCGTCGGAGGCACGGCGGTCGGGCCGTCTTCCCCGCGACGAGCGCCGCCTGGGCCCCGCTGTGGGTCACGGAGCGTGCGGTCACCGCGTGGTGCGCCGTCGCCGTGCGGGCACGCGGGGGCGTGCGCTACGCCGGAACCCGCCTCTGCGTGGCCGCACACCCGCGGCGTTGGATCCGCGCCCGGCTCTCGCCGAGCTGCGTCACGTCCGCCCGCGCCCCTCGCGAGAGGATGGAGGCATGGACACCGCACCCGACGACGACGTCGCCGCCGACTACCTGAGCGCGACGCTCGTGCCGCGCCCCTCGAACTGGGTGCGCGCGGGAATCGACGCCCTGCTCGGTTCCGGCGTGCTGAACATGTACGACGTCGAGGTCCGCCGGATCGACACCCAGGCGCTCGTGCTACGCATCCCCACCGATGCCAACATGGCGTCGCACCTTCTCGGCAAGATCGAGCTGGAGATGGAGACGCTCACGGTGACGGCGTTCCTGGAGTCCTGGCGCCCGATGCAGCGCTGATCGGGCGCGAGGGGTCAAGGTGGGCTCGACGGGGCCCCTCTCACACGCCCCGGGTAGGCTCCGGATGCGGCAGACTTCCTCCTGGGCATTCGCCCGTGGTCCCGCATCCGCGCCCGGGAGGAGCCCGATGACCAGCGTCGAACTGCACCGCAGCGGCCCCGTCAAGAAGAAGCGCCGTCCGATCGCTCCGGATCGCTTGTCGGCGGCGCTCATGCTCATCGCCACGGCGCTCGCCATCATCTGGGCGAACAGCCCCTGGGGTGCGGGCTACGAGCACTTCTGGGAGACACCGATCACCATCGCCGTCGGCGACATGCAGATCGCCTCGAACCTGCATGCGCTCGTCAACGATGGCCTCATGACGCTCTTCTTCTTCCTCGTCGGCCTCGAGGTCAAGCGTGAGCTCACCATCGGCGAGCTCACCGATCGCGCCCGCGCGACCCTGCCGATCGCGGCGGCCGTCGCAGGCCTGGTGGTGCCCGCCGGGATCTTCATCCTCTTCACTCTCGGCACCGACCAGACGCACGCGTGGGGCGTCGTGATCTCCACCGACACCGCATTCCTCCTCGGCGCCCTCGCGATCATCGGCCCGAAGTTCCCGGCCCGTCTGCGTGCCTTCCTTCTGACGCTGGCCGTCGTCGACGACATCGGGGCGCTCCTGGTCATCGGCGTCTTCTACTCGGACAGCCTCAACCTCGTCGCCCTCCTGGTGGCCACAGTCCTCATGGGGCTGATCGCCCTCGTGCGCTTCCTGCCCTACGGCCGCGGATTCTCCTATGCCGCTCTGGGCATCGCCCTCTGGGTCGTCGTGCTGCTCTCCGGCGTTCACGCAACCCTCGCCGGCGTGGCCATCGCTCTGCTCATCCCGGTGTTCCCTCCTCGGCGCAGCGATGTCGAACGCACGGCCGAGCTCACCCGCGCCTTCCGCGAGTCGCCCAACACCGTCTACGCGGCCGCCGTGCAGCGCAGCGTCCGCGACTCGCTGTCGATCAACGAACGCGTGGATGCGGGGTGGCGCCCCTATATCTCCTTCGGCGTGCTGCCCCTGTTCGCCTTGGCGAACGCGGGCGTCCACCTCGACGCGGCGACGCTGCAGGAGGCCTTCACCTCTCCGTTGACCTGGGGCATCATCGTCGCGCTCGTCGCCGGCAAGTTCGTCGGCATCACGGGCGCGACCTGGCTGCTGCGCGCCACGGGCAAGGGCGTGCTCGCCCCCGGCCTCGGCATGACGCGGATCGCCGGCGGCGGAGCCCTGTCGGGCATCGGGTTCACGATCGCGCTCTTCCTCGTGCCCATCGCGATCGACGACCCCCACACGCAGGATCTCGCCCGCGTCGGCGTGCTCACCGCATCCGTGCTGGCGTTTCTCTCCGGATGGGCGATCATCTCGATCGGCGACCGCGTGCGTCCGCCCGTCGCCGTCGGCAAATACTTGAACCGCCCTGTCGACCCCGCGCGCGATCACATCAAGGGACCGAAGGACGCGCCGCTGACGATCGTCGAGTACGGCGACTTCGAGTGCCCGTTCTGCGGCCGCGCGACCGGCTCGATCGACGAGGTCTTCGCCGCGCTGGGCGATCAGGTGCGCTGGGTGTGGCGGCACCTGCCGCTCGACGCGCCGCATCCGCACGCGCAGCAGGCGGCGCAGGCCTCGGAGGCTGCCGCGGCGCAGGGCCACTTCTACGAGATGACGCGGAAGATGTTCGCCCACCAAGACCAGCTGGAGCTCTCAGACTTGATCCGTTACGCCGACGAGCTGGGCCTGGACACCGATCGCTTCGCCGACGACCTGCGCTCCCCCGCCGTCCTGCGCCACATCCAGGACGACCGCCTGGACGCGGAGCTCATGGATCTGCACTCGACGCCCACGTTCTTCATCGGCGGGATCCGCCACGTGGGCCCGTGGGATTCCGCGTCGCTCATCCGCGCGCTGGAGGCATCCCGGGGTCGCGTGATCGAGCCGCATCCGTAAGCCAGCCCTGCGCCGAGCGGTTGCCGCTCGTTCGACAGCGTGCCCGACGCTCAGCGCGACGCGGTGACCTCCGCACCTGCATGAGCGATCTCGGCCAGGGCCTTCTCGCTCGACTCGGCGTGGACGCCGGCGACGAGGTCGGTGAACACGCGTACGTGACGACCGGCCGCGATGGCGTCCAGCGCCGAGGCGCGCACGCAGTAGTCAGTCGCGAGACCGACCACGTCGATGTCGAGGATGCCGTGCTCCTCGAGCAGCTCGGTCGCCGTGCGCCCGTCATCCGTGCGTCCCTCGAAGAGCGAGTAGGCCGGCTCTCCCTGCCCCTTCTTGAGGTGGTGCGTCACGGCGGAGGTGTCGAAGACCTCGTCGTACTCGGCACCGAAGGTTCCCGCCACGCAGTGCGGCGGCCACGTGTCGATGAAGTCGGGCTCTGCGGCGAAGTGGCCGCCGTTGTCGCCCTCGGCGTCGTGCCAGTCCCTGGACGCGACGATGAGGCCGTAGTCTCCCGCATGCTCCGCGAGGTAGGCGGAGATCCGCTCGGCGACCGCGTCGCCTCCCGCCACGCCGAGAGCACCGCGCTCGGTGAAGTCGTTCTGGACGTCGACGATGAACAGCGCCTTGGTCATGATCCGAGCGTACGCCGGTACTCGGCACGCGTCATCGACGCCGCATCCTTCGTCTCCGGCCCGGCGCGCCACAGCTTGGAGGGCCACCACACCGCACGCCCGATGTCGGACGCAAGAGCCGGCACCAGCAGCGAACGGACGACGAAGGTGTCCAGCAGCACACCGAACGCGACGATGAACGCCAGCTGCGCAAGGAACAGGATCGGGATGACCCCGAGTGCGGCGAACGTGGCCGCGAGCACGAGCCCGGCCGACGTGATCACGCCCCCGGTGGAGACGAGACCGCGGACGATGCCCGCGCGCGTGCCGTAGCGCAGCGACTCCTCCCTGACGCGCGACATGAGGAAGATGTTGTAGTCGATGCCGAGCGCCACGAGGAAGACGAAGCCGTAGAGCGGCACCGCCGGGTCCGCGCCGGGGAAGTCGAACACGTGATTGAACACGAGGGCGCTCACCCCCATCGCCGTGCCGAAGGAGATCACCGTGCTCACGATCAGCAGCACGGGCGCGAGGATCGAGCGCAGCAGGAGCATGAGGATCACGAAGACGACCGCGAGGATGACCGGGATGATGACGGTGCGGTCGCGGATCGAGGTGGCGTTCGTGTCGACGTCGATGGCGGTCTGCCCACCGACGAGCGCCGCTCCCTCGCCGAGTTCGCGATCGAGGGCCTCGCGCAACGCGACGACGGCGTCGTCGGCCGCGGCGGAGTCCGCCGCATCCGCAAGCGTCGCGATCAGGAGGACATCGCCGTCGACGGTGGTGGCTTCCGGCGCAGGCGTACCGGGCGGGCCGACCGCCGCGAGCTCGAGCGCGCCTCCCGAGACGGTGACCGACGCCTGGCCCGTCGGAGAGTCCGCGGCGGCGATCGCCACGCTGTCGATGCGCTGGGCGTCCGATGTCGCAGCGACGGCGGCGGCCGCATCCGCCTCGGAGACCACGACGTACACCGGGCTGCCGGACCCTGCCGGGAAGTGCTCTGCGAGCACGTCCTGACCGTCGCGTGCCTGCGAGTACCCCAGCACGAGGTCACTCGAGGGCACGCCGTCCGCCTTCAGCTGCGTGACGCCGGCGGCTCCGACGAGAAGGACGACGGTGCTGATGATCCACACCGGACGGGCACGCCGGGTGACGAACCGCGCCACCCGCGGCCAGAGACCCTTCGCCGGTGCGTTCGGGTCGTCCGACGGCACCGCCGCCGGGTGCTTCGGAATGAAGGGCCAGAAGGCGGCGCGCCCCACCAGCGCGAGCAGTGCCGGAAGGAAGGTGAGCGCGGAGAGCATCGCGAACGCGATGCCGATCGCCGCGATCGGTCCGAGCGCGCGGTTGCTGGCCAGGTCCGAGAGCAGCAGGCAGAGCAGTCCCGCGATGACCGTTCCGCCCGAGGCGAGGATGGGCTCGAACGCTCCGCGCCAGGCCTGTAGGGTCGCCGGCCACCTCTTCTGCCCCTCGGCCACCGCCTCTCGGTAGCGCGCCACGAACAGGAGCGCGTAGTCGGTGGCGGCGCCGATCACGAGGATGAACAGGATGCCCTGCACCTGGCCGTTCAGCACGAAGACACCGGCCTTGGCGAGCCACCACACCGTCAGGAGCGCCACGCAAAGCGCGAAGACGCTGGTGAGCAGCACGAGCACCGGCAACAGCGGCGACCGGTAGACGATCACGAGGATCACGAACACGGCGATGAGGGCGACGCCCAGCAGCAGCCCGTCGATGCCGAGGAAGCCTTCGACGAGGTCTGCGGTGAACCCGGCGGGGCCGGTCACCCATCCGTCGATGCCCGGAGGTGCGTCCGAGGCGACCACGTCACGGACTGCTTCGACGGCTTCCGGCACCTCACCTGATGCGTCGATGGGAACGAAGATCTGCGCGGCAAGGCCGTCGTCGGAGACGATCGGCGGCGAGATCCCGTCGAGCACCCCGGGCGTCTGGGCGATGTCATCAGCCACGGTCTGCAGCTGCGCGAGCTGCGCCTCGGTGAACTTCTGGTCTGCCGAGAACACCACGACGGCCGGGATGCTGTCGCCGGCGAGGAAGTCGGGAAGCCGTTCGTTGACCTGGGTCGAGGCGGCGCTCTGCGGCAGGAACGTCGATTGGTCATTGGTGGAGACCTCGTCGACCTTGCCGAAGTACGGGCCGCCGATCGAGCCCACCACGAGCCAGACGAGCACGAGCAACGCGGGGATGCCGACCCGAAGCCAGCGCGAGGGTTGGGTCGGAGTCGAGGATGCGGCCATGTCGCTAGCTTATCTAGCTATATCGGTTCGGCGCCACTCTCCTGCTCCGGCCTGGCGGATTCAGGCCGCGAACATGGTGACCAATGACAGGACGAGCGCGAGGACGCCGACCGTGAGGAAACCCACGGTGAACCAACCGGTGAGGCGCACGAGCGGAGAGCGCGCGACGAGCCGCATCCGACCGTCCGAGCCCGGTCGGTAGTAGATGGCCGCTTCGTCCGCGCCCGCGAGATGCGCCTCGTCTGCGTCGGTGAGCACCGCGCGACCCACACCGCCCTCCGCCGTGAACCAGTGCGCGACGCGTCCGGTCTCACCAGGTTCGATGACGGCCTGTGCCGGGACCCACGTGCCGTCGACCAGCAGCAGGATCAGCCAGAGGACACCGACGGCCACTGCGCCGAGGAAACCGACCCAGGTGAACGTCTCCAGCAGCACATCGACGGTGTGACCCACTCTCCGATCATCCCATCCCCCTCCCACCCTGCTCCTCATTCCCTCCCCGTCGCTCGCGGGACCGACGGGGGCGGAGAAAACAGAAGAGGGGCCCCTTCCGGGACCCCTCTTCTCGTGCTGAGCCGCCTAAGGGAATCGAACCCTTGACCTATTCATTACGAGTGAATCGCTCTGCCGTCTGAGCTAAGGCGGCGCGCGCCGCTTTCGCGATGCACAAGCAACGATCTTACATGCTCGAACGGGCCGCCGCGAACGCTCGGCGGGCGCTCATTCGCAGCGCAGGCCGTCCTGCGGCACCGTGCCGTCGACGAAGTACGCCTCCACTGCGTCGTCGACGCAGGTGTTGCCCTTGTTGTAGCCGGTGTGGCCCTCGCCGACCCGGGTGATCAGCACGCCGGAGGCGAGTTGATCGGCCAGTGCCACCGACCAGTCGTAGGGGGTGGCGGGGTCGTTCGTCGTGCCGATGACCACGATGGGCGCGGCGCCCTGCGCGGTCAGGGCCTTGCGCTCACCGCTGGGCGGGAACGGCCACGAGGCGCACGAGTCGACGTCGCTCGACCAGTACGGCGCCACGGTGGGCGCGCGCTCTGCGAGCAGAGCCTTGGACGCGGCCTCCTGCTCCGGAGTCGCGTCGTCCGGGTAGTCCATGCAGTTGTAGGCAATGAAAGCCTCGGTGGAGTTGTCGCTGTAGGCGCCGCCGCTGCGGTTGTAGTAGAAGTCGGCGAGCTGGAATGCGACCGACGGGTCGCCCTGCAGCGCGTCGGAGAGGGCCGTGGTGAGGTACGACCAGCTGTCCTGCGAGTAGAGGGCGGCGATGATCGCCGTCATCATCGAGTCGGCGCCCATGCGGCGGCCGTCGGCGTTGGGAAGCGGATTGCGATCGGCGCTCGCAAGCAGCGTGCTGAGGTCCGCCATGCCGTCATCGATCGTGCCGGTGAAGGGGCAGTCGGAGCCCTGGAGGCAGGAGGCCATGTAGGCGCGCAGCGCCGACTCGAATCCGATGCCCTGCGTCGTCGACACGTCCAGCTGGGACGTCTCGGGGTCGATCGCGCCGTCGAGGACGAGGCGGCCCACGCGCTCCGGGAAGAGCTGCGCATACGTCGCGCCGAGGAACGTGCCGTAGGAGTAGCCGAGGTAGTTGAGCTTCTCGTCACCGAGCACGCCGCGCAGCAGGTCCATGTCGCGTGCGGACTGCTCGGTGGTGATGAACTGCAGGATGCCGTCGCTGTTCGCCTCGCACGCCTGGGCGAAGGTGGCGTTGCGCGCCTCGAGCTGGCTGTTCCACTCCGCGGATCCACGGGTACCCGTCGGGATGTCGAACAGATAGCGGTCCATGTCGGGCGCGTCGAAGCATCGCACCGCGCTCGATTCGCCGACACCGCGCGGGTCGAAACCGATGACGTCGTAGTCGTTCTGGAGGGCGTCGCCCACCGCGAACGAGAGCGAGTCGCGGATGAGGGCGACACCGCTGGCGCCGGGGCCGCCGGGGTTCGTCAGGAGGCTGCCGAGCGGCTCTCCGTCGGTGGCGAGGTGACGCACGACGGCGAGGTCGATCTCACCCGCCGACGGGTTGTTCCAGTCGAGCGGCGCGGTGACCGTGGTGCAGTCGAGCCCGGTCCCGCAGGAGTTCCACGAGAGCTCCTGCCCGTAGAAGGGCAGCAGCTCCTCGGAGATGCCCGTCGTGTCGGGCTCGGCGCTGCGGGTCGGCGAGGGCGCGACATCGACCTTGAACGCGCACCCGGCGAGGGCTGCGAGGGTGACGACCACGCCTGTCACGGCGATCAGGCGGCGGATGCGGGGGGCGGCGCTCATGACGAGCTCCTTCCGGTGGCGACGGCGACCAACAGGCTCTCCAACGCCAGCGCGGGGGCCGCGTTGCGCTCGAGATTCCGGCGGGTCAGGGCGATCTCGTCGAGGACGAGGAGAGTACGCTCCGGCTCCCACGCGCCCGCGAGGGCGTGCAGGTCGTCGGAAAGCTCGGTGTTGATGAGGCCGTCGGTGCGACCGAACTGCACCATCACCACGTCGCGGAACAGCGACTGCAGATCGGTGAGAACGCGATCGATGCCGTCGCGCAGGCTGCGCGTGGCGCGACGCTTCTGCTCGTCGGCCAGCGCGTTGAGCTGCGATCGGACGGCGGGCGGCACCGCAGCACCCTCGGCGAGCCCCACCGTCCGCAGGAGCGATGCCCGTTCCGCCTCGTCGCGCTCGACGGTCAGCGCCTTCGCGTCGTCGGTGGCGACCTGCACGATGCGAGCTGCCGCGTCGACCGCGTCGCCGACGCCGCGCACGGCCAGGGCGCTGCGCAGCGTCTCCTCGCGCCGGCGGCGCGCGTCGGCGTCCGTCGCCAGGCGCTGCGCCATGCCGATGTGGCGCTGCGCGTGCCGCGCGGCCTGCTCGGCGACCGCCTCATCGACCCCGGTGCGCTGGGCGATCAGACGGGCGACGTCGGACACATCCGGCTCGCGCAGACGCACGGTGCGCACGCGGGAGCGGATGGTGGGCAGCAGGTCGGCGTCGCTGGGCGCGCACAGAACCCAGATCGTGCGCTCGGGCGGTTCTTCGAGCGCCTTGAGCAGCACGTTCGAGGTGCGCTCGGCCATGCGGTCGGCGTCTTCGACCACGATCACCCGATACCGCCCCAGTGAGGGCGAGTAGTACGCGCGCTCGACGAGCTGGCGGGCCTCCTCGATGCGGATGACGACCTGCTCCGTGCGCAGGGCGGTGAGGTCGGGGTGGCTGCGCGCGAGCACCTGGCGCATGGCAGCTTCGTCGCCCGGCTCGGCGATGAGCGCCGCCGCGAACCCATACGCCAACGTGGAACGGCCCGAGCCGGGAGGGCCCGTGATCAACCACGCGTGCGTGAGCTGCGCGGGATCGGATGCGGCAGCCTGCAGCAGCCGGACAGCATCGTCTTGCCCCCAGACGTCTTCCCACGGGAGAGAGGACGTGATGGTGTGCATGCGCCCAGCCTATCCGCGGCCGTCGACGCTCCCGTCGGCGTCCACAGGAGGCAGCAGGCTCGCGACGCGCGCGCGGATGGTCGCGGCGATCTCCTCGACGCCCGCGGCCGCATCCACCACGAGGAATCGCTGCGGCTCGCCGGCGGCCAGGTCGAGGAAGGCGGCGCGCACCCGCGCGTGGAACTCGTCCTTCTCCGCCTCCAGCCGATCGAACGGCTTGTCGGCGGCGTCGAGGCGGGAGCGTGCGGATGCGGGATCGAGATCCAGCAGCACGGTCACGTCGGGCAGAGCGCCTCCCGTCGCCCAGAGCGACAGCTGGCGGATCTCCCCCGCATCCAGCACGCGTCCGGCACCCTGGTAGGCGACGGACGAGTCGAGATAGCGATCCTGCACGACGATCTCACCGCGGGCCAGCGCGGGTCGCACGAGCGTTTCGACGTGCTGGGCGCGATCTGCCGCGTAGAGCAGCGCCTCGGCCCGCGCGGCGACCTCGCCCCGGTGATGCAGCACGATGTCGCGTACCAGCACACCGACCTCGGTTCCGCCGGGCTCCCTGGTGCGCACGACCGTGCGACCGGACTCACGCAGCCACTGTTCGAGGAGCGTTGCCTGCGTGGTCTTTCCCGAGCCGTCGCCACCCTCGAAGGTGATCCACAGACCCGACGGCGTCGTCTCTGTCACTTCTTCGCGGGCGTCTTGCGGGTGGTCGTCTTGCGCGCCGACGTGCGCTTGGGCGCGGGGCCCTTGGCGCGCTTGTCGGCGAGCAGCTGCTTCGCCCGCTCGAAGTCGACGTCGTCGACGGTCTCGCCGCGCGGGATGGTCGCGTTGGTCTCGCCGTCGGTGACGTAGGCGCCGAAGCGGCCGTCCTTGATCTTGATCGGCTTGCCGCTGACCGGGTCGGCGTCGAACTCCTTGAGAGCGCTGGATGCGCGCCGGGCGCCGTACTTGGGCTGCGCGTAGCGCTCGAGCGCCTCCTCGAGGGTGATGTCGAAGATCTGCTGCTCTGAGTCGAGTGAGCGCGAGTCGGTACCCTTCTTCAGATACGGGCCGTAGCGGCCGTTCTGGGCGGTGATCTCCTCCTCGGTCGCCGGGTCGACGCCGACGACGCGCGGCAGTTCGAGGAGCTTGAGCGCGGTGTCGAGATCGACGGTGTCGACCGACATGCTCTTGAACAGCGAGGCGGTACGGGGCTTGGGTGCGGCTTCCTTCTTGGCGCCGCGCTTCTTGGGCGCTTCCGCGACCTCACCGGTCGCCTCGTCCACCGCATCCGGGTCGACGGGGTCGACTTCCTGCACGTAGGGACCGAAGCGGCCGTCCTTGACGACGATGAGCTTGCCGTTGTCGGGGTTCTCGCCCAGCACGCGGTCGCCGGCGATCGGGGCGTCGACGAGCTCCTGCGCCTTCTCGGCCGTCAGCTCGTCGGGTGCGAGGTCGTCGGGGATGTTGATGATCCGGGGCTTGGCCTCGGGGTCTGCGGGGTCGACGACCTCGAGGTACGGACCGTACTTGCCGAAACGGAGGGTCGCGGTGTCGGTGATGCGGGTCGCGTTGAGCTCGCGCGCATCGATGTCACCCAGGTTGTCGACGATGTGGCGGAGTCCGACGTGGTTCTCCGAGCCGAAGTAGAACTCGCGCAGCCACTGTTCGCGCCGCTGCTCGCCGCGGGCGATCGCGTCGAGGTCGTCCTCGAGCGCGGCGGTGAAATCGTAGTCGACGAGGTCGGAGAAGTGCTGCTCGAGCAGGCGCACGACGCTGAAGGCGAGCCAGCTGGGAACGAGCGCCTGACCGCGCTTGGAGACGTAGCCGCGATCGAGGATCACGTCGATGATGCTGGCGAACGTGGAGGGACGGCCGATGCCCTTCTCCTCCAGCGCCTTCACGAGACTCGCCTCGGTGTAGCGCGGCTTCGGCGAGGTCGAGTGCCCCTTGGGCTCCACCTCGCGCGTGGCCAGCTCGTCCCCCACGCTCAGAGCGGGCAGCGACTGGTCGTCGGCCTTGTCGGCGTCGGCGCGCTTCTCGTCGCGGCCCTCCTCGTAGGCCTCCAGGAAGCCCTTGAAGGTGTAGACGGTGCCGGATGCGGTGAACTCGAGCGCCTTCTGGTCGGCCGTCAGCGACAGGGTCACCGTGGTCGTCTCGTACTTGGCGTCGGCCATCTGGCTCGCCACGGTGCGCTTCCAGATGAGGTCGTACACGCGCTGCTCGTCGCGGTCGAGGTGGGAGGCGACGGATGCGGGCGTGCGGAAGTGCTCGCCCGAGGGACGAATCGCCTCGTGCGCCTCCTGCGCGTTCTTGCTCTTGCTCGCGTAGACGCGCGGGTTGGCGGGCACGGCGCGATCGCCGTAGAGACTCACGGCCTGCTCGCGCGCCGCTTCGACCGCCTGCTTCGAGAGCGAGGTCGAATCGGTGCGCATATAGGTGATGTACCCCTTCTCATAGAGACGCTGGGCCACACTCATCGTGTGCTTCGCGCTCATCGAGAGCTTGCGACCGGCCTCCTGCTGCAGCGTGGAGGTCGTGAAGGGGGCGCGGGGGCTGCGCGTTCCGGGCTTCGATTCGAGCGCGGAGACCTGAGCCGTGCCGACGCTCTCGATGGCCGCGGCCAGTGCGCGCACGTCGTCCTCGGTGAGGACAACGACGGCCTTCTTCAGCTGACCCTTGTCGTCGAAGTCGGTGCCGCGCGCAAGCGGTGCGCCGTCGATGCGGGCAAGGCGCGCGGTGAACGACTGGTCGCCCTTGACGGCCAGCGTCTCGATGTCCCAGTAGCTGGCCGACACGAACGACATGCGCTCGCGCTCGCGGTCGACGACCAGACGGGTGGCCGCGGACTGTACGCGACCGGCACTCAGGGCGGCGCCCTCACGACCGCTGCCGACCTTGCGCCACAGCACGGGTGAGACATCCCAGCCGTAGAGACGGTCGAGCACACGACGGGTCTCCTGCGCGTCCACGAGAGCGAGATCAAGCTCGCGGGTGTTCTCGGCGGCGGCGCGGATGGCGTCCTTGGTGATCTCGTGGAAAACCATGCGCTTGACGGGGACCTTGGGTTTGAGCACCTCGAGCAGGTGCCACGCGATGGCTTCACCCTCGCGGTCTTCATCGGTGGCGAGCAGGACCTCGCTCGCATCCTTCACCGCCCGCTTGAGTTCCGCCACGGTCTTGGTCTTGCGATCGTTGACCACGTAGAAGGGGTCGAAGCCGTTGTCGACGTCGATCGAGTACTTGCCGTACGCGGCCTTCTTGTCGGCCGGAATGTCCTTCTTGCTCGCGAGGTCGCGGATGTGCCCCACGGAGCTGAGCACCTCGTAGTCATCACCCAGGTAGCCCTGGATCGAGGTCATCTTGGTCGGCGACTCGACGATCACGAGCGTCTTACCGCTCTTCGTCGTGGTCTGAGAACCCTTTGCCAACGGTGGTCCTTTCGTCGCTGTCACCATACACACCTCGGGACGGTGGTCGGCTGGAGGGCCGGTTCACCCGTCGCCGCGCGGCTCGGGCGCGGGACCCGCGCGGGCTGCGGCCTGGGCGGGGAACGGACCGAAGGCGCTGCTGAGGCGCACGGTCGCGATGAGACCCTCCACCTCGCAGGATACGACCTCTGCGGATGCCGTGGCTGCGAGCTGGGCGGCGCGCTCGCACGGGACGCCCGTCACAGCGCCGGATGCGGCATCCGCCGCGGCGAGCGCGGCCGCATCCGTTGCTGCCGATAACTGCTGCGCATGCACGCTCGCGGCGCCGACCACGCCGAGGCCGGCCACGAGGACGGCAAGCGCACCGATCGTGCCCACCGTCGCCGCTGCCCCGGGCATCAGCGTCCGCCCGACAGTGCGCACGAGCGCGCACTGAGCGAGATCGCGGGCAGCGGCGCAGGGGCCGAGGCCGTCACGCACACGAGGTCACCCTCCTCGCCGATTGTGCCGCTCGCGCCCGAGACGGCGCGGGAGAGGAGGCCGAGCGCCCGCGCGGCGTCCTCCCCGCGGGCCGCGAGCCGCGCCGCATCCGCGGCGGCGTCCTGCAAGCGCACCTGGGCGGATGCGGTGGCGAGCCCGCCGATGCCGAGGGTCAGCACCAGCAGCACTGCCGGCACGGCGACCGCGAACTCCGCCGCGGCCGAGCCGCGATCGCCGAGCCGGGGTCTCATTCGACCGTGAGCGCGCGGCGCACGAGATCCTCCAGGATCCCGCGCACCTCATCGGATCGCATGATGACCACGAGAAGTCCCGCGAAGGCGACGGCGGCCATCGTCGCGATCGCGTACTCGGCCGTCGCCGCTCCGGACTCATCGCCGAACAGCTCCGCCGCACGGCGGCGGGTGAGAGCCGGGAGCCGGCCGTGGGCTCTGGCGGTGGGTGTCATGTGTTGCTCCTCTCTTATGGGCACCGGCGGTGGGCACGCGGTCACAGCGGGAGTGCGGATGTGCCGAGCACGCTCATGAGCATCGGCGCCACCCCCAGCAGCAGGAAGGCGGGAAGGATGCAGACACCCAGCGGCAGCAGGAGCGCGGCGCCGAGTCCGGCCGCCCGCATCCGACCGTCCGTGCGGGCGCGGTGGCGCGCGAGGGATGCTCCCGCGCGGAGGAGCTCGACGGCGGGGACGCCGGCGGAGCGCGAGAGCTCCAGCAGTGCGTCGAGTCCCTCGTCGGCGGTCTCGACCTCGGGATCAGCCAGCGCCCGGGCGCGCTCGATCGACACGCCGCCGGAGAGCGCGATCGCGACGAGCTCGGCGTGCAGGCCCGGCATCGCGGGAGGCGGTGTCGCGCGGCGGGTGAGCGCACCGGTCCACACGCGGGCCACGAGCATCAGGGCGATGCCCGCGATGAGGCATCCGACACCGACAGGGCTGCCCGTGAGGACGCCGATCGTGTCGAACCCGAGCGCGACGCCCAGGCCGATGGACACGAGCGGCAGCCAGGCCATGAGTCGCGCGGTGGCGGCGGGCTCCGCGAGGGCGACACGCACCTCGTCGCGGCACTCCTGCGCGTCGCGCACCGCTGCGGCGACGGCCCGGAGGCTCTCGGCGAGCGGAGCGCCGACAGCGGTGGCCACCCGCCAGGTCGCGGCCAGCGGACGCCACCTGGCGCCGCGGGCGGCGATCGCACCCGGCAACGGCTGCCCCTGCGTGTGCGCCGCGTGGATGGCGACCGCGTCCGCGTCGCCGGTGGCGGCGAGGAACGCCCAGGCCGAGGCCGGCGAGATGCCCGTGCGCAACAGCACCGAGAGCCGCTGGGCCGCATCCCCCACACCGTCGGGAGCAGGTCGACGCCGTGCGATCAGTCCCATGGGATCGGCTCCATCCCCAGCCGTCCGTCGACCAGGCTCGGACGCGCGATGCCCGCCACGCGCCGCACGCCGCCGCGGTCGCGGGCGACGTGGACCACCACGCCGATCGCGCTGACCACCTGACGCGCGAGCGCGATGTCATCGAGCCCGGCGAGCGCCCCCAGCGCCTCGAGCCGCGCCGGAACGTCGTCGATGCCGTTGGCGTGCAGCGTGCCCGCTCCGCCGTCGTGTCCGGTGTTCAACGCCGTCAACAGCTCGCGTACCTCGGCGCCGCGGCACTCGCCGACGACGAGACGGTCCGGCCGCATCCGCAGCGCTTCGCGCACGAGACGTGCGAGGTCGATGCCGCCCGCTCCCTCGAGGTTGGCTTGGCGCGCCTCGAGCCGGACGTGATGCGGGTGACGGATGCGGAGCTCCGCCACATCCTCGATCGTCACGATCCGCTCGCGCTCAGGAGCGGATGAGAGCAGCGCCGCCAGGAGTGTCGTCTTGCCGCTGCCGGCCGCGCCCGTCACCAGCAGGTTCTCACGGGCCCCGACGAGTCGTTGCAGCGCGCGCTCGGCGCGGGCGTCGAGCATCCCCGCCTCGCGCAGCGCGGTGAGCGATCCGAGGTGCTCACGCGGAACACGGATCGAGATCGTCGTGCCGTCTGCGCTGACGGGCGGAAGCACGGCGTGCACCCGCACGCCTCCGTCGAGGCGCACGTCCACGCACGGCGTCGCATCGTCGATGTGCCGACCGCCCCGTGCGATGAGGCCGGTCGCGATCTCGCGAACCTCGCTCTCCGTCGCATGCCAGTGCGGAACCTGCTCGGCGCCGCGGCCGCGGTCCACGAAGAGGCCGTGCTCGCCGTTGATGAAGATGTCGGTGACCTCGGGGTCGCCGAGATGCACACGCACCGGGTCCCACGCCGCGACCGACAGTGCGCCGAGCGTCAGGGGCGATGTCTCCGGCTCCCTGTCGGCCGCCCGCGTCGGAGCCCCGTCGGATGCGGGCGCTCCGCGCGGCGCGACGACGAAAGGCTGTGGCATGACGACGACGCTAAGCGCGTGCCTGCCGCCGACGCGGTGCACGGTGACGCGCGGTTGAGGAACCGCGGCGGCGAAACGGCTGGGGAGATCAGAGCGCGAGACGCCGCGCACTGCACTCCGGGCAAAGGAAAAGGCGGCATCCCATTGGGGGGTTGGGATGCCGCCGAGCACAGCCCCGCAAATTGGGGGTGATGAGGGCCGTACTCCCCGCCGCGAGGGGCGGGCGCACACGAGCATACGCAACCTCACACCGGCGGCCAAACGGCATGCCGGGCCAATCGGATTGATATATCGGTCTCAGCCGTCCACCTTCTAATGGAGGTATCCGCCCCCGTCCGGAGGGGGCGATGATGTGCGAGACGTCCCGCACGTCATCCCGAACAGCGCGCAAAGGAGCGAGCCATGAGCAGCCAGATCGACCACCTGCTGAACGAGACCCGTCGTTTCGCCCCCAGCGCCGAGTTCGCAGCGAGCGCGGTCGCCACCGCCGAGCTCTACGAGCGGGCGGCGTCCGACCGAGAGGGCTTCTGGGCCGACCAGGCGCGCGAGCTCCTCCATTGGCACATGCCCTTCTCGGAGGTGCTCGACTGGTCGAACCCGCCCTTCGCCCGCTGGTTCGGCGACGGCGAACTCAACGTCGCCTACAACTGCCTCGACCGCCATGTGCTCGCCGGCAACGGCGACCGTGTCGCGCTGTTGTGGGAGGGCGAGCCCGGCGACGAGCGCCGCGTCACGTATGCGGAGCTGACCGACGAGGTCAAGCGCACCGCCAACGTCCTGACGGAGCTGGGCATCGGCGAGGGCGACCGCGTGGCCCTCTACCTGCCGATGATCCCGGAGGCAGTGGCAGCGATGCTCGCCGTGGCGCGCGTGGGCGCCATCCACTCGGTCGTCTTCGGCGGGTTCTCCGCGGACAGCCTTCGCGCACGCATCGACGACGCCGGGGCGAAGCTCGTGATCACCGCGGACGGCGGTTACCGCAAGGGCAAGGTCTCGCCCCTGAAGCCCGCGGTGGACCAGGCCCTCGCCGATCGCGGCTCGGGCGCGCAGGAGACGGTCGAGCACGTGCTGGTCGTGCGCCGTGGCGGCAACGACGTGGACTGGACGCCCGGGCGCGACATCTGGTGGCACGAGGCGGTAGCGGCCGCATCCGCCGAGCACGAAGCCCAGCCGTTCGGCGCCGAGAACCCCCTGTTCATCCTGTACACCTCCGGCACCACCGGAAAGCCCAAAGGAATCCTGCACACGTCCGGCGGCTACCTCACGCAGGCCGCCTACACCCACCGCAACGTGTTCGATCTGCACCCCGAGCGCGACGTCTACTGGTGCACGGCCGACATCGGGTGGATCACCGGCCACAGCTACGTCACCTACGGTCCGCTCGCGAACGGCGCCACACAGGTGATCTACGAGGGCACCCCGGACACGCCGCATCCGGGCCGCTGGTGGGAGATCGTCCAGAAGTACGGGGTCACGATCCTCTACACGGCTCCCACCGCCATCCGCTCGTTCATGAAGATCGGACGCCAGGTGCCGCAGGAGTTCGACCTCTCGTCGCTGCGGCTGCTCGGCTCCGTCGGCGAACCCATCAATCCCGAGGCGTGGATGTGGTATCGCACCGTGATCGGCGCCGAGCGCACGCCGATCGTGGACACCTGGTGGCAGACCGAGACCGGCGCCATCATGATCTCGGCCCTCCCGGGCGTCACCGAGACCAAGCCCGGGTCCGCGCAGGTGCCGCTCCCCGGAATTTCTGTGGACGTCGTCGACGAGTCGGGCGAGGAGGTCGGCAATGACGCGGGCGGACTGCTCGTGGTCACCGAACCGTGGCCCAGCATGCTGCGCGGCATCTGGGGCGACCCGGACCGCTTCGTCGAGACCTACTGGGAGAAGTTCGCCGACCGCGGCTACTACTTCGCAGGCGACGGCGCGCGCCGCGACGAGGACGGCGACATCTGGCTGCTGGGCCGCGTGGACGACGTCATGAACGTCTCCGGGCATCGTCTGTCGACGGCTGAGATCGAGTCCGCGCTCGTGGGCAACGAAGCGGTCGCCGAGGCGGCCGTCGTGGGAGCGAGCGACGAGACCACCGGGCAGGCCGTCGTGTCGTTCGTGATCATCAAGGAGAGCTACCTGCGCGAGCACTCCCCCGAGGGCCTCGCCCAGACCCTGCGGGCCTGGGTCGGCGAGCAGATCGGTCCGATCGCCCGCCCGCGCGACGTCTACATCGTCACCGAGTTGCCCAAGACCCGCAGCGGCAAGATCATGCGGCGTCTGCTCCGCGACGTCGCCGAGGGGCGCGAGGTGGGCGACACGACGACCCTGGCCGACACGATGGTGATGTCCACCATCCAGGCCAAGCTCTCCACGAAGTAGCAGCCGACGAACGAGCCCCGCGTCCTCCATTGGATGCGGGGCTCGTTCGATGGAGCTCAGGGCACGTAGTCCGGGGGCGTGTAGAGGAGCTGCCCGCCGGAGAGCACGAGAACGACGGCGAGCCCGATGAGGGAGGCGCCGATCACAGCCTCACCGGCCCAGAGCACTCCCCTGGCTCGATCGAACCGGCCCGTGGTCGCCACCAGACACAGCGCGAAGCCGGCGATGTGCGCGAAGACCAGCGGCACGATGCCCAGCCACAAGGTCGTCCCCGCCATCGTCGTTCCCGCGGCGAGCGCCTTCGGCTGCTCCGTGCCTTCCTCGAGAGAGGCGAGCGCGAGCAGGAACCAGGCGCCCGTCATCATGAGCACGCCCACGACCGTGAGGAGCCAGAAGAGTGCGGCGACCATGTCGTTGCGCCAGCCGCGCGACGGAATCGGCACTGAGGAGACGGTCGCGGCACTCATAGGACGGATGCGCGCCTGGCCGTGACCCCCACGCGCAGGACCCTCGAGGGGCTTCCGGCGGAGAACAGCGCCAGCGGCGGCAGGTTCGGCGACGGCGTCCGATCCCGCGTGATCGAGTACCGGAGGGGGGCAGCGAGCGAGAGCGCAACGAAGCTCGCGATCAGCTTGTCCAACAGTGAGGTGATGAGATTCGCGATCACGATCGCGAAGGGGAGCACCATGCCGGCGTCGCGGAAGCGCGCGGTGAGGGAGTTCCCGGCGACGTGAGCGCTGAAGCCGCCGTAGACGAGTTCCGTGATCGGGGCGGCGACGATCGTGCAGGCGACGGCGACGACCACGCTGAGCAGCAGGAACCGCGAGAGCGAGCGCCCCCATCCCCAGCGGTGCACGCCATACGCCCAGAGGAGCGCTCCGGCCACCGCGACGGGTGTGAACGGAAGCCCCAAGGTGCTCTGGTTGACGAGCACACCGCCGAGTTGGGTGACGATGGCCGTCGCGACCGCGCACCACGGGCCGAGAGCCAATGCCACGACGGCGGTGCCGACCATGTCCAGGTAGAGCGGGAGGTCGAGCCAGAGGACGACGCGGCCACCCGTCACGTTCAGGAGGACGGCTCCGATCATCACGGCGACGATGAGAGCGACGCGTCGCCCGGCGGGACGAGGCGCGTCGAAACGGAGCACAGATACCGCGCTCACCGGCGGCGCCTCGGCGCCGGATGCCGTCCCCGCACGCGACGAGGGCCGCGGCACGGCCGGCTTGGCCGCGACGCATCGGGCCCGCCAGCCCTCCGCCTCCGCCTCGGACACGCCGAGACTCCGCACGATGTCGACGACGAGCTCCGCGTCGAGACGAGTACGTCCGGGGCGAAAGGCGTCATACACCGTCGAGCGCGACACGGCGACCGAGGAACGCCCGGACCGGTTCGCCCTCAGGCTGGTGATCCGCGCCGCGATCTCTGCGTAGCTCACTCCGCCGGCTTCATGACGCAGCCGCTGGAGCTCCTCCGAGACCGAGATCAAGGTTGCGGCACGCGCAACACGACCGACGCCATCGTCAATCATCCCGCCCCCCCGTTCGTCGCGCTTCAGGCGAGAGTGAAGACGACCTCGACCTCGACGGGGCTGTCGAGCGGCAGCACGGGCACCCCCACGGCGGAGCGGGCATGACGGCCGGACTCACCGAAGATCTCGGCGAGCACGTTGCTGGCACCGTTGATGACGCCGGGCTGACCGGTGAACTCCGGAACCGACGAGACGAAGCCGGTGACCTTCAGCACGCCGGTGAGGCGGTCGACGCCCCCGACGACGGATGCGGCCGCGGCGACGGCGTTGAGCGCCGACTGACGGGCGTAGGTCGCCGCATCCTCCGGCGCCACCAGGCCGTCTGTCTCGCCGACCTTGCCTGTCGCGGGCAGCTGACCCGCGACGAACGGCAGCTGGCCGGCGGTGTGTACGACATCGCCGAAGGCCTTGGCCGGGAGGTAGGAGGCGACGGGCGGGACGACCTCGGGGAGGACGATCCCCAGTTCGGCGAGACGCTCGGTCACGGTGCTCATGCGCTCTCTCCTTCGAACTGACGCGCGGCGACCTGCGCCGCACCGAGACCGGCGTTGGCGGCTGCATCCGTGCCGACCGGGCGCTTGAAGTAGGCGACGAGTCCGCCCTCCGGGCCTTGCACGACCTGGACGAGTTCCCAGCCCTGCTTGCCCCAGTTGTTCAAGATGGCGGCGGTGTTGTGGATCAACAGCGGAGTGGTGAGGTACTCCCAGGTGGTCACGGCGTCTCCCGTTCGTGGGTGAGGACGGGGTCTGAGCCCCGGAAACAGCGGGAACCGGATGCGGCGCCATCGAGTGTTCGCCCAGCATCCTGGCTTACGATCACCCTATGCCCGATAAGAAACGCACGGCCACCGGTGTGCTCTCCGGCCTCGCCGGACTCGTCGGCCTGAGCGTCGTCGCCGGTGTTCTCATCACCGCCACGGTCACGCCCGCGATCGCCGTCACCGGCGCTGCGACATCGCAAGCCATCAAGCTGTTCGACAACATGCCGAACTATCTCGAGATCGACGACATCATGGAGCCGTCGACGATCTACTGGAAAGACGGCTCGGGCAACTACGTCCCGCAGACCTCCTTCTACGATCAGAACCGCTCGCCGGTCACGTTCGACCAGATCGCGACCGTCATGTACGACGCGATCCTCTCCAGCGAAGACCCGCGGTACTACGACCACGGCGGCGTCGACCTGATCGGCACCACGCGAGCCGTGCTCTCGAACCTCGAGGGCGGTGCGAACACGCAGGGCGGTTCGACGATCAGCCAGCAGTACGTCAAGAACATCCTCATCCAGCGCTGCGAGTGGAACGCGCAGAACGAGGACGAGCGCCAGTCCTGCTTCCTCCAGGCGACCGATTCGTCGGGCACGAGCGGCATCGAGCGCAAGCTGCAGGAGATGCGCTACGCGATCGGACTCGAGCAGAAGTACTCGAAGAACGACATCCTGCTCGGGTACCTCAACATCGCCAACTTCGGCGGAATCACCTACGGCATCGACGCCGCCGCCCGTTACTACTTCGGGGTCCCCGCCGCCAACCTGAGCCTCAGCCAGGCCGCAACGCTCGCGGGCATCGTGCAGAACCCGAACACGTATCGCATCGATCAGCCCGATCGCGAGACGAACGGCGCCGCTGACGGCTACGCGCTGACAAAGAAGCGTCAGACGTACGTGCTCGACCGCATGCTCACCGACGGCAAGATCACGCAGGAACAGCATGACGCCGCCGTGGCGGAGCCCATCACGCCGCAGATCACGCAGCCCACCTCCGGCTGCGCGGCGACCGGCGCACCGTACTTCTGTCAGTACGTCGTCTCTGTCGTCAAGAACGACCCCGCCTTCGGCGCCGATGACACCGAGCGCGCGATGAACCTGCGCCGTGGTGGGCTGCAGATCTACACGACGCTCGATCCCGATCTGCAGCACACGGCCACGATCAGCATGCGTGACAACGCACCCGCATCCGTGTCCGGTATCGACTTCGGCGCGGCGACTGTGAGTGTCGAGGCGTCCACCGGCCGCATCCTTGCGATCGCCCAGAACACCAACTTCTCGGAAGAGGCGAACGCGGGCGAAGGCTTCAGCTCGCTCGTCTACGCCGGTAACTCGACATTCGGCAACTCCGGCGGTTTCCAGGCCGGCTCGACATTCAAGCTGTTCACGCTCGTCGACTGGCTCGAACAGGGCCGTTCGGTCAACGAGGTGCTCGATGGCCGGATGCGGGTGTTCAAGAACTTCACGAACTCGTGCACCGGCAACATCGTCAACAACACACCGATCAACAACTTCGGCAAGGTCAATGGCGGCGTGGGAACACCGATGTCGTTCACAGCGCAGTCGTTGAACACCGGCTACCTCGCTATGGCGTCCGAATTGGATATGTGCGACATCGCCAAAGTCGCCAAGAAGATGGGCGTCACCACCGGAGACGGGCGCGACGTCACGATGTCGAACCCGGCGGAGGTCATCGGTGTCGACAACATCTCTCCCCTGGCGATGGCCGGCGCCTACGCCACGATCGCGAACAACGGCACCTACTGCCAGCCCCAGGCGATCGATCGTGTGACGGACGCAGCCGGCAACGAGCTCAAGAAGCCCGATCGCCAGTGCTCCCCCGTGATCTCTCCCCAGGTCGCCGCCACCGCAGCCTACGCATTGCGCGGCGTCATGAACGGTGGCACCGGTGGAGGCGCGAACCCCTACGACGGCACCCAGCTGATCGGCAAGACCGGCACGCACGAGGCGCTGCAGACCTGGATGATCGAGGGAAGCACCCGCGTCGTCAACGCCGCGTGGGTCGGCACCGTGCAGGGCGACAACGACATGTTCGGCCGCGGGCTGCAGAACATCCGCTACACGCTGG
The DNA here is from genome assembly GCF_028743715.1 of Microbacterium sp. Clip185. Taxonomy (NCBI): domain Bacteria; kingdom Bacillati; phylum Actinomycetota; class Actinomycetes; order Micrococcales; family Microbacteriaceae; genus Microbacterium; species Microbacterium sp. Clip185. The sequence continues at coordinate 2,391,834 of NZ_CP117996.1, forward strand.
CCAAGAACCTGCAACGCACGGCAGACCAGGTCTACCCGGCAGGCGACTTCCCCGACCCGGATCCCAACCTGACCAAGCGCGTGCTCAAAGAGCTGCCGAACGTGCTCGGCCAGACCATCGAGCAGGCGCAGACCACACTGCAGAACGCCGGCTTCGAAGTCACCGTGGGCGACCCCGTCGACTCGGATGCGCCGACGAACATCATCGCCGCGCAGAACCCCGGCGCGGGTCAGGTCGCCGGCGGCACGACGATCACGATCAACCCCAGCAATGGCCAGGGCGCAACCATCCCGGCTGTCAGCGGCAAGGTGCAGGACGCACAGAAGACACTGCAGGATGCGGGCTTCACCTCCATCGCGTTGGGAACGTGCACCCCGGATGACAAGCTTCCGGACAACCAGGCGACGGCGACCGGCACCAACCCCGCCGCCGGTACTGCCGTCAACCGCAGCTCTCAGGTGTTGATCAACTACTCCAAGAAGACCTGTCCTTGACCGGCGGTCCCCGCCGCACCGCCCTCACCGCTCTCGCAGCGGTGGGGGCGGTCGGCGTCGGCGCTGCAGTGTGGGGCACGGGTGTCGAACGGTACCTGTTCACGCTGCGCGAGCACACCCTGCCGATCCTGCCCGCGGGCGCGCGCGTGCTCCGTGTTCTGCACCTGTCCGACGCTCACATGGCACCGTGGCAGCGCCGTAAGCAGGAGTGGATCGCACGCCTCGCGGACCTCGCTCCCGACCTCGTCGTGAACACGGGAGACAATCTCGGTCACGCGGAGGGGCTCGCCGGCATCCGGCACGCCTTCGCGGGACTGCGGGGCGTTCCCGGCGTGTACGTGCACGGTTCGAACGACCTCTACGCGCCGTCGCCCCGCAATCCGCTGCGCTATTTCACGGGACCGTCGAAGGCGCACCGCTCGGCGGAGTCCCTCGACACCGGTGCCCTCGACCGCTTCCTCACCGACGAACTCGGCTGGCACGCGCTCGACAACACCGCGGCGACGCTCGAGGTGGCGGGTTTGCGCATCGATGCCTTCGGCGTGAACGATGCCCACCGCCGCTGGGACGACCTTGCCGCTGTTGTGTCGAAGCGGGCCGAACAGCGCGCGACCGGCGACGCGGACCTCGTGCTGGGCGTGACGCACGCGCCGTACCGGCGAGTTCTCGATGCCTTCGTCGACCTCGACGCCGATCTGCTGCTGGCGGGACACACGCACGGCGGCCAGGTGCGCATCCCGTTCTCCTCGAAGGCGCTCGTCGCGAACTGCGACATCCCGCTCGACCAGGCCCGCGGCCTCAGCACGTGGACGCACGGCGGGCGCCGTGTGCCGCTCAACGTCAGCGCCGGTATCGGCCACTCGATCTTCGCGCCCGTGCGTTTCGGCTGCCGCCCCGAGGCCTCGTTGCTGACGCTGGTGCCCGCGCCCTGACCACGGCTCTCCGGCTCTCCACAGCCGGACGCGGTGCGCGCGCCCTCCCCCGTTCGCCGGTATCGCCCGACGCTGGACGGAGGTGCCGCCGAGCATCGGGGACATGAAACGTGTGCTCGCCGCTCTCCTCGTCCTCGCCGCTGCCGTCGTCGCCGCCGTGGTGTCGATCATGCCCGCATCCGCGGCCTCTCCGGGAACGGGGTTCGGTGAATGGGCGAGTTCCACCCGCTACGGCTGGCACGGCTCGATGGCGATCAACGGCATCCACACCTACTGCATCTTCCCCGGGCGGCCGCTCCCCACCGGCGACAGCGTCGACAACGGTCTGAGTCCGAATGCCGCGGGCCTCGACCCGCAGCGGCTCACCGCGATCAACATGCTCGTCTCGACCTATGGCCAGACCGAAGACCCGGTGCAAGCCGCGGCGGTCGCCTGGGCGGTCAAGGCGATCGCCAACTGGAACGAATCGCTGCACCACTTCGGCTACCCCGGTGATTCCCTGCAGGGCGCGATCGACTGGGTGTTCCGTCATGTCGCCCCCGACCACAACGGAGCGGTGCAGAATCTCGCGGCCGCCTACTACGCGGAGGCGATGGCCCTGCCGGCAGGACAGATGACAGCCACCGGGTCGCTGCAGTTCGCGACGGATGCGGCCGCTCCGCTACGTGGCACGGTGACCGCGGTTGCGGATGCTGCGGGCGCACGCGGGCGGATCACGCTGCAGAACGCGGTGTTCGCCGACACCGGCTCCGCGACCCGGGACGACGCCGAGATCGGCGTGGCCTACGACATCCTCGCGGCCGCTCCCGCCGGAGGGACGCGATTCCGCGTCTCCGGCCAGGGGCAGTTCATCGGCGGTTTCCTCCCGGTCGTGCGGCACTTCACCACGGCCGGCGGCCAGGACACGGCAGGGCCGGGCGGCCGCCTCGAGTTCCCGCTCGAGGGCGCCGACGAGCAGGAGCGCGACACGACGTTCGACCCGATCGTCACGACGCAGGTGATCTCGCGCTACATCCCGGGCGGTGCCTACGTCGACGACGTGACGTTCGCCAGCGCCCGCGGCGCCTGGGGTCGCACGGCCGACGGCGGCTACCTTCCCGTGAGGGCGACCGCGACGCTGTACCGCACCGAGACGGAGCCGCAGCTCACGGATGCTCCCCCCACCGGCGCAGAGGAGGTCGCCTCGCTCGAGGTGACCACCGACTCCACCATCGGACCGACCGCCCCCTACCGGGTCGAGTCTGCCGAGCCCCTGCCGGGTCCCGGCTTCTACACCGCTGTCTGGCGCATCGAGCGATCCCGACAGAGCCCGGAGACCGCCGCGGCGTTCACCGCTGATTACGTCTGGCAAGAGCGCTTCGGGGTGCAGAGTCAGATCACGATGGTTCCGCAGATCTCATCCATAGCCGACCCACTCGTCGCCGTCGGCGACCGCATGTCCGACGAGGTGATCGTCGCGGCGCCTCTGCCCGCGACGGGGGTTCTCGTGACCGCGTCTGTGTTCCGCGTTCCCGACGGCATCGCGGCGACGGATGCCTGCACGGCCGACAACCTTGTCTGGCAGGGACCTGAGCAACCGATGCGCGTCACGGAGCCGGGATCGGTGCGCGTCACCGGGCCCGTGGTTCCCGACTTCGGCACGTACGTCTGGCGCGAACGCGCGACCGACATCGAGGGCCGGCTCATCCACGAGGGGGCGTGCGGCGTCGAGAGCGAGACGACCCGCGCTCCCGTGCCGACGGTGTCGACGCGAGCGGTCGGCTCCGTGGGGCTCGGAGGCGCTGCGGTCGACACGGCCGTGGTCGAGGGTCTCGTCCCGACGTCGGGCACCACGTGGTTGAGCTTCGAGGTGTTCCGGGCCCCCGAGGGTGCCGCTCCCGCGGACGCGTGCACGACAGAGACGCGTGTCGCCGAGACATCCGCGTCCCCCGTCGCCGTCACAGCCGCGGGCGAGTACGCCTCCCCCGCAGTGCGCCTGCACGACACAGGAGTGCACTACTGGATCGAGTCGCTCTGGCACATGCCGGTCGATGGCGAGGCTCGGCTGCTCGCTCGCGGATCCTGCGGGCTAGCGGAGGAGACCACGCTCGTCGAGCGGCCCGCCGTCGTCACTCGCGCGGTCGAACACGCGGGCGTCGGAGACCCCTTCTTCGACCGGGCCATCGTCACGGGGCTCGGCGAGGGCGTCGACGCGCAGCTGGTGTTCTCTGTGTTCCACAACGAGCCCGGCACCGCGCCCCGCTGCGACTCCGAGACCCTCGAGCATCGGACGGCTCCGGTGGCGGTGTCCGACTCCGGAGAGTACGTCTCCCCCGACGTCACGTCGGATGAGCAGGGGACGAAGCTCTGGATCGCCGAACTCGCCTACCGGCCCTCTCCGGGCGCAGAACCCGTCGTGCTGCACACCGGCACCTGCGGCGAGGAAGGCGAGACGACCTTCGTCGACATGCTGGCGCTCAGCGGCGGACCCTCGATGCGTACGGTCGCGGGGCTCGGCGTCGGCGCGCTCGCCCTCGGGTTCGCAGCCGCATCCGTCGTCGCGTTGCGACGCCAGCGCGAGCAGCGCCTGTGACGCGCCCGCGATTCGGGGAATCGGTCGGGCTGGGGTAGACTCGAACGGTTGCCACGGGGTGTGGCGCAGCTTGGTAGCGCGCTTCGTTCGGGACGAAGAGGCCGCAGGTTCAAATCCTGTCACCCCGACAGCACAGCAGAAGAGGTCGACCTTCGGGTCGGCCTCTTCTTGCATTCCGTCGCACAGCGCTTCTGTCCCGCACGAATCGTTAGCGCTCACATATTGCCCACAAATTCCTTGCGCGGCACCTCGAGCCCGCCCTATGGTCAGTGGCAACCCGAGGTTACCGATGACATCGATGCATCGAGAGACCACGAAGATGTGGGACCCCGCTCGCCCCGAGCGACCAGGACGCGCATCCTCACCGTACGCCCGAAAGGCACCTCCATGCGCGCACGCGGAACCGCGGCCCTCGTTCTGGCAACCACCCTGGTCGGCAGCGGACTCGTCGGCGCCGCTTCGGCCCAGGCAGCCGATCCCGTGCGCACCTCGATCGCGTCGGTCACCTCGGCTTCGGTCGCTGCGGCCACCGAAGCTGCGCCCGCCCCCGTGGCGTCCTTCGACTTCGAGACCCCACCACAGGCGGGCGCGTTCGCGTCGGCCGACGCCCGCGCTGTCGTCCAAGGCACCGCCGACCTCGTGACCAGTCGCGAAGGACAGGGCACGGCAGCACGCCTGTCCCCCGCGTTCTGGCTGACCGTCACCAGGGCGGACGGCACCGCGCTCCTGGCGGGCGACGAAGAAGTGACGATCTCGTACGACAGCCTCGCCGAGGCTCAGGGCAACGTGGGGTGGACGGTCTTCGCCGCGGCGGACGCATCGACGCAGACGTATGGAAGCGAGCGATACCTCGGTGTGCTCGACCGCGCGGGCGACATCGTCGTCGAGCGGTACAACAACACCGGCGTGCGCGACACCTCCGGCATCCTCACCGCGACGGGCACCAGCCGGTGGCGGCACGTCGATCTGGTGCTGGCACAGAACACGGCGCGGCTCTACGTCGACAAGCAGCTCGTCGATACACGCCTCGGCGGACCGTCGATCGACGAGATCCTCGGCACCTCCGGCGGCATCCTGCAGATCGGACGCGCCAACTGGGCCGGAGGCGAGTACTTCTCCGGCCTCCTCGACAACCTCGAAATCTACGATCGCGCCCTCACCCCGGCTGAACTCGACGTAGAGGGCGCCGCTGTCGACGACCGTGCAGCCCTGGGTGTTCCTTCCGTCGTCCTCGGAGATCTTCCACGCTCCGTGCGCGGGCAGACGGTCGTATGGTCGGCTACGGGCCCCGGCGCCGCGCGGGTGTCTCCGGACGGCGCCGTCGACACGGCCGGGCTACATGATGGCGTCGCGGTGCGCCTCGAAGCCCGTGTCGCTGGCGCCACAGAGCCGCTGACCTGGGATGTGACCCTGCAGGAGCCGGGCGGAGAGATCGCGAGCTACGTCAAGAAGGTGACGACAGTGAACGGCGTGAAGGACGACCCTCTCGCCTACGACGACGACCGCCGCGCCGATTCCCTGTATGTCGCCGCCCGCCCGGTCGGAAGCGACCACTGGCAACCGCTCAACCGTGGTCAGGCCATCCTCTCGGTGTTGTGGGACGACACGCAGGCGGCAAAGCCCTGGGCGCAGATGGGCTCGCCGAGCCTGTTCCGCGATGCCGACGGCCACCTGGGGGTCGTCGCTTCGCAGAACGACTCCACGAGTCGCATTTACGTCTGGCGTTCGACCGATAACCGCACCTTCACCGACCAGGAGGTCGTCGACCTCGGTTCGGGAATCGTCTCGGCCCCGCGACTGATCGCCGCTCCCGGCGGCGGCTATCAGGTCCGGTGGACGGACCTCGCGAGCGGCGAGGGCCTGACGGCAACGATTTCCGCGCTCGACTGGCGCGCATCGGTGTCGGCAGCAACACGCGCCGATGTACACCCGCTCGGCGTCGACGGAGACGGCCTGCCCGCATGGGCAGCCGACGCCGCATCCGCGCCCGTGACCGAGAAACAGTTCAGCGCCTTCGTGAACGCGTACGTCGACCTGCAGAACACCGGGGTCGAGGCCATCGACGCGCGGGTGGCCTCGGGAGCCGATGCCGCGACGGTGGCCGCAGCCCTGCCGCCCACGGCGACGTACACGTACAACGACGGCAGCTCGAAGAGCCTCCCCGTCACGTGGAGCGCCGAGCAGATCGCCGATGCCGCGGCGGCGGGCGCCGGTACGTACGAGATCACCGGGGCGGTCCAGCAGCACGAGCAGCGGATGGTCTCGGATGCTCGCGCCGACCCGCACGTGTTCTACAACGAAGACGACGGCTACTACTACCTCACCGGCTCGCATTACGCCGAGCCGTCGGACGGCCGGATCGACGAAGCGAGCAGCTACCGGAAGATCGGGCTGAAACGTGCGAGGACCCTCGAAGGTCTCGCCGCCGCGCCCGAGCACATCGTCATCGACCCGGACAACGGCACGGTCGGCCGCGAAGCGCAGTATCCGAACACCTTCTTCGGATGGGGCGGGTTCATCTGGGCGCAGGAGTTCCACAAGATCAACGGACACTGGTGGATCGTCGCGGGTATGAACCTGGGTTTCGCTCAGACCGGCGGCTGGTGCGACAACACCGTGCTGATCCCCTACACCGGCGACGAGGCATCCATTCGTGCGGGCGGGTTCTTCGACGAGGCGAACTGGGGCGAGCCCACGGTCCTCGAAGGAGCCGCCTTCGACGTGTCCTACTTCGAACGCACCGAGAACGGCTCGACGCAGGGGTACTGGATCATGCCCAACGGTGGACGCCTGCTCGTCGCCAAGGCGCGCATGGGCGACGGCGTCGTGCCCCTTCTCGACGGAGCACCCACCACGATCTACACCACCAGCCAGGTGTGGGAGCGGGGCAAGCAGGCTCCCACCCCGGCCGACACCAACGAAGGCAGCGACCAAGCGGTGGTCGAGGCCCCCTACATGCTCCAGCACGGCGACCGCATCTACGTGACCTACTCGGGCGGCACGGTAGACAAGTACTACAGCTTGGGTCTGCTGACGGCGTCAGCGGATGCCGCCCTCACCGATCCGGCGAGCTGGACGCAGACGGCGTTCCCCATCCTCGACACGAACGACACGTATCAGGGTCGCCTCAGCGCCGACGAGTCGACTGCCACGCGGGAAACAGCCGGCACCGGCCACAACGCCCTGATTGCAGACGCGAACGGCAATCTGCTTCTCGCCTACCACGCGCGCCCGTATCCCGACCCGCACACCGTGACCGATCCGGCCGGCGCCGGCGGGCTCTTCGACCCGGACCGCAACACGTGGTTCCAGTCGGTGAACGTGCGCGCCGACGGGCGGCTCGACCTCTCTCTGACGAAGGACCAGGAGGTCGCGCCCGAGAATCGCACGGTCGTCGCGCGGGTGACCATCGCCGCGGGGCAGGGACCGACACCGACCACAGAGCCCACTCCGACGGCGCAGCCGACGAGCCCGCCCGCCCCGACCGCCCGCGCGACGGCGAGTGCCGCACAGGTCACCCAGGGAGGTTCCTTCACCGTCTCGGTGAGCGGCCTCGGCGCGGGCGAGCAGGTGCGTGCGACACTGCACAGCGAGCCGATGGTCGTCGCCGGCATCCCGATCGCCGACGCGAGCGGCGCGGTGACGTTCCTCGTGCGCGTCCCGTCCGACTTCGCCCTCGGCGCACACCAGCTCATCGTGACGCGCGCCGACGGGTCGGCATTGACCGCGCTACCCATCGAGGTCGTGAAGGCACACGCCCTCGCAGCGTCCGGACTGACCGGCTCACCCCTCACCACGGGGATCCTGGCGTGCCTCCTGATCGTCATGGGCATCATGGTGCGGGTGACACGCCGCCGCGCCGCCTGAGACTGCTGTTTCGTCCGATCGATCCTGCTCATGGGCGGCGCGGACGGATACGAGCGTCGGAGTTTCGTCGCTGCGATCAGCGCCGCCTCAATCACCGACCGCCAATGCGGCCGGTGCCCAGAACGCAGGGGCAGGTGTCTCCGACGGGGCGCGCAGACGGAGGCCGCGCGCGACGCATCGACGCATCGACGCATCACCCACACGCCGTGAAAGAGGGGTGGGGGACCTCGTTCGAGATCCCCCACCCCTGTCTATCGGTCGGTCAGCAGCTCGTCCGTCGGCGCGGGCGACCGAGGAACGCC